>NZ_PJOM01000003.1 GCF_002900965.1 Pseudotabrizicola formosa
GGCCCTATCCGGCCAGCACCAATTTCGGGGCCACCTCGGTCGGCACATTGTCGATCCGCCGCTGGCTGCGCCCGGTCTGCTATCAGAACCTGCCAACCGCCCTCCTCCCCCAAGACCTGCGCTAGCGGCAAGGGCCAGAGGGGGCGTCAGCCAAAAGGTGCTGCCTGGCAGTGCCGGTGCGAAATGGCTGACGCTGGATGCCTGTGGAGGCGCGGCAAGGTGAGGTCTGGCAAGGCTTGGGTGCGGCCTGACACGGGCCGCCGCCGCTTTGCCCTGGGCTACGGGCGGTGGAACGCGGGCCAAGGCTGCGCGACGCATACGGGCTGCGCTGCCCGCCCTTGGCCCAAGCGCAGGCAAAGGGCGGAACCTTCTGTTTGCGGGGTGGAAAAGCCCGGTCGTTTCTGCGTCGACTTTTACCCGGAGCGCGGCCGACCGCTTTCGCTCTGCCCGGACCGATCCGATCTTGCGGGTGCAGCCTTGGTCTCGCCAGATGAGATGGATCGGGATTTGCCGTTACCCCGTGCAGGGTGATAGGGATAGCTGAGGTGCCGCCGATCAGTCCGGGCCGGAACGGGTGTGGTTGCTGCTGCGGTTGGTCCTGTCCGTTCTCTGGTATTCCCCGTCATGGGGGATGTGTTTTTCGCAAGAGGTCTGCATGCGCGAGCCGATACACCTGGGCCTGATCGGCGATAATATCGCCAAATCGCAATCTCCCCGGCTGCATCGTCTGGCTGGGGCACAGAACGGGCGGCGGGTGATCTATGATCAGCTGGTCCCGGCAGAGCGCGGCCTGCCGTTCGACGCGCTGTTCGACTGGGTGCGCGACACTGGGTATCGCGGCGTCAATGTGACCTATCCCTACAAAGAGCGCGCGGTTGCCAAGGTGAGGATCGATGATCCGCTGGTGCGGGGGATCGGCGCGGTGAACACGGTGCTGTTCGATGAGGGCGGGCCGCATGGTTTCAACACTGATTATTCAGGCTTCATCGCAGCCTATCGGCGGGTGCGCGGCGCTGCCTTGCCCGGCCCGGTGCTGATGATCGGAGCGGGCGGCGTTGGCAAGGCGGTGGCCTTTGGGCTGGTGGCGCTCGGCCTGACGGAGATCCGCATTGCCGACCGCGATCTGCCCAAGGCGCAGGCCCTGGCCGGGGCTTTGAGCGCCGCGCGTCCGGGGCTTACCGCCCAGGCAGGCACCGAGGCTGCCATCATGGCGGCGGGGGTCAGCGGGATCATCAACTGCACCCCCGTGGGGATGGTGGGCTATGAGGGCACACCCTTGCCGCGTGAAGATCTTGCCGCGGGTCAATGGGTCTTTGATGCGGTCTACACCCCGGTGGAGACCCGGTTTCTTCAGGACGCCGGCGCTGCCGGTCTGCAGGTCATTTCCGGCTATGAGCTGTTCTTTGGCCAGGGTGTTGATGCCTGGGGTCTCTTCACCGGGCTGCCCCTGGATGAGGCCCGCATGCGACGCGAGCTGGCCGAGGGAAAGGACGTTACATGAAGACCTCGATCGCCACGGTGTCGATCTCGGGCGGGTTTGCCGAAAAGCTGACCGCTATCGCGGACGCAGGATTTGACGGGATCGAGATCTTTGAACAGGATTTCATCGCTTCGGACTTCACCCCTGCCGAAGTGGGGGAGATGGTGCGCGATCACGGGCTGACCATCACCCTGTTCCAGCCGTTCCGCGATTTTGAAGGCCTGCCCGAACCGTTGCGCAGCCGGGCCTTTGCCCGTGCCGCGCGCAAGTTCGACCTGATGAACCAGCTGGGCACCGATCTGGTTCTGGTCTGCTCATCGGTTCACCCCGAGGCCATTGGCGGCATAGACCGCATGGCGCAGGATTTCCGCGATCTGGGCGATCTGGCGGCCAGCCACGGGGTGCGTGTCGGATTTGAGGCCCTGGCCTGGGGCCGGCATGTCAACGATCACCGCGACGCCTGGGAGGTGGTGCGCCGCGCCGATCACCCCCATGTCGGCCTGATCCTTGACAGCTTCCACACGCTGGGCCGCAAGATTGACCCTGACACCATCCGCCGCATTCCCGGCGACAAGATCTTTTTCGTGCAGCTGGCCGATGCGCCGGCCATCGACATGGACCTGCTGTATTGGTCGCGCCACTTTCGCAACATGCCGGGCGAGGGGGATCTGGATGTCACCGGTTTCATGCGCGCGGTGACGGCAACGGGCTATGCGGGCCCGCTCAGCCTTGAGATCTTCAACGATCAGTTCCGGGCCGGTGTGCCGCGTCTGGTGGCGACTGATGGGCATCGCAGCCTGATCTCGCTGATGGACACTGTGCGCCGCACAGAGCCCAGTCTGACAGTGGACCTGCCCGCTTTCCCCGCTGCGGCCCCGGTCGAGCGGATCGAGTTTCTGGAATTTGCCACCGCTTCTGCCGATGCCCCGGCGCTGGACGCCCTTCTGGCGGCGACCGGGTTCACGCAAAGTGGCACGCATGTGTCGCGCCCCGTGACGCTGTGGCGCCAAGGTGGGATCAACATTCTGGTAAACACCGATGCCGAGGGCTTTGCGCGCACCTCTTATGTGGCGCATGGCACCACGGTCTCGGAAGTGGGATTGATGGTGCCGGATGCGCGGGCCGCCCATGCCCGTGCGCTGGCCCTGCTGGCGCAAGATCATGCCCCGCCCGCCCGCCCGAACGAGCTCGAGATTCCCGCCATTCGCGGTGTGGGCGGCAGCATGATCCGTCTGCTGGATTCGGGGTCTGAGCTGGCCCGGATCTGGGAGGTGGATTTCCGCACCACACGCAGCGGCGCGGGGGCCGGGCTGACAGGCATTGATCACCTTGGCCAGACCATGGCCTATGATGAAATGCTGTCCTGGGCGCTGTATTACACCTCGATCTTCGGCGCGGCCAAGGCACCGATGGTAGATGTGGCAGATCCGGATGGTCTGGTGCGCAGTCAGGCGGTGCAGTCCGGGGGGCTGCGGGTCACCCTGAATGGGGCAGAGGCACGCCGCACGCTGGCGGGCCGGTTTGTGGAAGATACCTTTGGTGCATCGGTGCAGCATATCGCCTTTGCCACCCCGGATATCTTTGCCACTGCGGCAGAGCTTGCCAGCCGGGGCTTTCCGGTGCTGGAAATCGGCGCGAATTATTATGAGGATATCGCGGCGCGGTTCGGGCTGGACCCTGCGCATGTCGCGCGGATGCAGGCTGCAAATGTGCTGTATGATGAAGATGCGGGCGGGCAGTTCTTTCAGCTGTATTCTGCATCGCGCCCGGACGGGCTGTTTTTTGAAATCGTGCAGCGGCAGGGCCATTATCAGGGCTACGGCGCCGCGAATGCCCCGTTCCGCATCGCCGCGCAAAAGCGCAGCACCCGGCCATCGGGAATGCCGCGGGCCTGATCTGGCGGACTGCACACACCATGCGAAAGGATGTTTGTCATGACTGATCTGACCGCCAAGGGCAAAGCCACCCGCCGCCGCGTGCTGGGAGATGCGCATGTCAACCGGTCCGAGGCGATGGCCTCCGATCTTGATGCGCCGTTTCAGGCGCTGATCACCGATGCGGCCTGGGGTCATGTCTGGGGCCGTGACACCATCAGCCTGCGGGAACGGTCGATGATGACGATTGCGCTGCTGGCCGGTCTGGGCAACGACAATGAACTTGCGCTTCACATCCGCGGCACCCGCAACACCGGGGCGACCCAGGCCGATGTGATGGAGGCGCTGCTTCACGTGGCCATTTATGCCGGAGTGCCGCGCGCCAATCACGCCATCAAGATTGCCAAAGAGACGTTTGCCGCCATGGCAGAGGAGGACATATGAACCCTGCCGGATATTATCAGCGCGACCGTCTGTGGCAGCCGCCTGCGCTGACGCCCGATTACAAGACCTCGGTGGCGCGCAGCCCGCGTCTGGCCCTGCTGTCGCTGGAGGGATCTCTGTCCGAGATCACTGGCCCGACCTTTGGCCACACGGACATTGATGCCATCGACAATGACCTGATCCGGAATTACGCGACAACGGGCGATCCGGTGGGTGAGCGCATCATCGTGCATGGCCGGGTGCTGGATGAAAACGGGCGTGGCGTGGCGCACACGCTGGTCGAGATCTGGCAGGCCAATGCTTCGGGGCGTTACCGGCACAAGAAAGACACCTATCTTGGCGCGCTGGACCCGAATTTTGGCGGCTGCGGCCGCACGCTGACGGATGAGAACGGCCATTACGCCTTCCGCACCATCAAGCCGGGCGCGTACCCTTGGCGGAACTGGGTGAACAACTGGCGCCCTGCGCATATCCACATCTCGGTTTTTGGGGCGGCCTTCTGCCAGCGGCTGATCACCCAGATGTATTTTGAGGGCGACCCGCTGATTGCGAAATGCCCCATCGTCAACACCATTCCCGATCCAAGCGCGATCGATCAGCTGATCGCACCGCTGGACCTGAACGCGGCGGTCCCGCTGGATTGTCTGGCCTATAAGTTCGACATCGTGCTGCGCGGACGGCGCTCCACGATGTTCGAAAACCGGCCAGAGGGGAACTGACATGGCGCAGCCGTTGACCTATTCCAAGGAATCCGCATCGCAGACGGCGGGCCCCTATGTGCATATCGGGCTTGCGCCGGGGGCTGCGGGATTTGACATTTACCGGCAGGAACTGGGGCGGGACATTGCCGGCCCGGACGCCCCGGGTGAGCGGATCCAGGTGGAAGGCGTGGTGTTCGACGGCACCGGTGCCCCGGTGAAGGATGTGCTGCTGGAGGCGTGGCAGGCCGATGCCGCAGGCATCTATCCCCATCCCGAAGACCCGCGCCAGGCGCATTGCGCGCCGGGATTTCGAGGCTGGGGCCGGATCATCACCGATTTTGAAACCGGGATCTGGGCGTTTGACACCATCAAGCC
Organism: Pseudotabrizicola formosa; assembly: GCF_002900965.1. Lineage (GTDB taxonomy): Bacteria > Pseudomonadota > Alphaproteobacteria > Rhodobacterales > Rhodobacteraceae > Pseudotabrizicola > Pseudotabrizicola formosa. The sequence continues at coordinate 4,875 of NZ_PJOM01000003.1, forward strand.
GGGATCGGTCATGGGCCGCAACGGCCGCCCCATGGCCCCCCATATCAGCCTGTGGATCGTGGCGCGCGGGTTGAACATCGGGCTGCACACCCGCATGTACTTCGACGACGAAGACAATCATGCCGATCCGGTGATCAATCTGATCGAGCATGTGGACCGGCGCGCGACCCTGATCGCCCGCAAGACCGCAGCGGGTCAGTACCGCTTTGACATCCGCCTGCAAGGCGATGGTGAAACCGTGTTTCTGGATGTGTAGACCATGACCACCCCCTGCATCATCTGCGTGGCCATAACCGGGTCGCTGCCGCGCAAGGCCGACAATCCGGCGGTGCCCATCACCCTGGCCGAGCAGATCGACTCCACCCATGCGGCTTTTGAGGCCGGAGCCACGATTGCCCATTGCCATGTGCGCAACGATGACGAAACTCCGTCATCGGACCCTGACAAATTCGCCGCATTGAAAGAGGGGCTGGAAACGCACTGCCCCGGCATGATCGTGCAGCTGTCGACCGGGGGGCGGTCGGGCGCGGGACAGGCCCGGGGCGGCATGCTGCCCCTGCGCCCCGATATGGCCAGCCTGTCGGTGGGGTCGAACAACTTTCCCACCCGGGTCTATGAAAACCCGCCCGATCTGGTGGATTGGCTGGCCTCCGAGATGCTGACCTACGGGGTCAAGCCAGAGATCGAGGCGTTTGATCTGTCCCATATTCTGAAAGCCCGAGAGATGTGGGACAAGGGCCAGATCAAGGACCGTCCCTATGTGCAGTTTGTGATGGGCGTCAAGAATGCCATGCCCGCAGACCGTGACGTGTTCGAGTATTACATCAAGACGGTGCAGCGTCTGTTCGGGCCGGATGCACCATGGTGTGCGGCAGGCATAGGGCCGAACCAGATTGTGCTGAACGACTGGGCCGTGTCTTTGGGCGGGCATGCGCGCACCGGTCTGGAAGACAATGTGCGGCTGGACAAGACCACGCTTGCGCCGTCAAACGCGGCACTGGTCCGGCGCGTGGTCGATTTGTGTGACGCATACGAACGCCCCGTCGCCACCTGGCAACAGGCGCGTGCCATCCTTGGGTTGAAGAGCCCTGTTGCCTGATCAAATCCAGTCCCCTGAAGCGAGAGAGTGCCCCTGATGCCCGCAGCCCCAGCCGATTCCGCACTCTATGGCCGTTTGTTCGGGGATGCCGAGGTGGCCCGTCTGTTTTCGGACAGCGCCGAGGTGCGGGCGATGCTGCTGGTCGAGGGGGCGTTGGCGCGGGTGCAGGGCGCGTTGGGGTTGATCCCGGCCGATGCGGCCGCGTTCATTGATCGCGCCGCGCATGAGGTGCAGATCGACCCGTCGGCACTGGCGGATGAAACGGCGCGCAACGGGGTGCCGGTGCCAGCCTTTCTGGCCGCCTTCCGCAAGGCGGCGATGGCCCCCGAGCTGATGCAATACCTGCATTGGGGCGCGACCAGTCAAGATATCATGGATACGGCTTTCGCCCTGCGCCTGCGCCCGATGCTGGCCTTGTGGAACACCCGGCTGGAGGGGGTGCTGGGCCATCTTGCAACCCTTGCCGAAGACGGGGCGACACTGCCGATGGCGGCACGGACCTATGGCCAGTTCGCCACCCCCACCAGCTTTGGGGCGGTGGTGGCGGGCTGGGGCTGGCCCCTGCTGGACTGGCGCACGCGGCTGGCGACCTTGCGCGAAGATGTGCTCAAGGTCTCGCTGTCGGGTGCCGCAGGGACCTTGTCGGCCATGGGCGATGCAGGGCCGCAGGTGCGAGAACAGCTCGCGCGTGAGCTGGGTCTGGCGGACCCGGGTCACAGCTGGCACAGTGACCGCAGCGCGCCGGGCCAGCTGGCAGGGTTTGCTGCGGGGCTTGCGGGCAGTCTGGGCAAACTGGGCGAAGATGTGCTGGCGCTGTCGCAATCTGGCCTGGGCGAGGTCAGCTTTCGGGGCGGGGCGGGCGGGTCTTCGACCATGCCGCAAAAGCAGAACCCGGTGGCGGCGTCAGCACTGGTGGCTCTGGCGCGGCAGGTGATCGGGCTGGCCGGCCTGGTGCAGGGGGCCGCGCTTCACCGGCAGCAGCGTGACGGGGCAGCCTGGTTCAGCGAATGGCTCAGCCTGCCGCAACTGTGCATCAGCACCAGCCGCATGCTCTTTTTGGCAGGCGAGATTGCAGAAACGCTGGTGCCCGATGGCGCTGCCATGACCCTGCTGCTGGAGGAGGGCCAGGGCCTGATCCATGCCGAGGCGCTGACCTTTGCCCTGGCCCGGCAGATGCCGCGCCCGGACGCGATGGCCGCGGTGAAAGAGATGTGTCTTGAAGCTCAGGCGACGCAGACCGCGCTGAGCGCACTGGCAAGCGCGCGGTTTCCCGGCACTGATTGGGCAGAGCAATTGGCAACTGGTGGATTGGGGCAGGCACCGGTTGAGGCAAGGGCCTTTGTGGCGCGGGTGCGGGCAGGCTGACCAATGAGCACGGGTCCATGACCGGGCTTGGCCGAAACAGGGAACCCTTTCAGACAGTGATGCGTTGAGGGGGGCAAACAACCCGCCGTCAAGGCGCATTCTTCTGAAGGTCATCATGAACGGAATTATCTATATTGTCGGTCTTGTCGTTGTCGTCCTTGCCATTCTTTCCTTTTTTGGCCTGCGCTGACTGAACTGGCCGCGCACACGCGCAGCGCGCCGGGCCTGCCCGGCGGCTCAGGCATGAGCTGGCTGGCCCGCAGTGCGATGCTCTTTGTCCTATCGCGGTGAGACCTTTGACAGGATCGGCCCTTTTCCGAGGTCCGCCAGAATCGGGCAGTCGGGCCGGTGGTCGCCGCAGCACGCATCTGCAAGATGCTGCAGCGTTTCCTTCATCGCCTGCAACTCGGTAATCTTTCGCTCCAGCCCGTCGATCTGGTCTTGTGCCAGACGCTTGACATCGGCGCTGTGACGCGATCGGTCCCGCCAAAGCGCCAGCAGATCGGCAATTTTTTCGACGGGGAACCCAAGATCCCGCGACCGGCGGACGAAGCGGAGCATCTGCACATCGCTGTCTGAATAGACCCGGTACCCTGCACCGGTGCGCCCCGGTGCCGGGATCAGGCCGGTGGACTCGTAATAGCGGATCATCTTGGCCGATACGCCCGAGGCTTTGGCGGCATCACCGATGTTCATGACCTTGCTCCTTCCGATGCAACTGGGGCATAGCGGCGCAGGCGCAGCGCATTGCCAAGAACAAAGACCGAAGACAGCGCCATCGCCCCGGCCGCAAAGACCGGCGACAACAGAATGCCGAACCCGGGCCAGAGCACCCCCGCCGCCACCGGGATCAGCGCCGCATTATAGGCAAAGGCCCAGAACAGGTTCTGCCGGATATTGCGCATCGTGGCCTTGGACAGCGCGATGGCGTCCGGCACGGCCGTCAGCCGCCCCGTCATCAGCACCACATCCGCCGCTTCGATCGCGATGTCGGTGCCGGTGCCCACGGCAAGCCCCACATCGGCCGCCGCCAGCGCCGGGGCGTCGTTGATGCCGTCGCCGACATAGGCCAGCGGCCCCAGGGCGCGCAACCGGGCTACCGCAGCCACCTTGCCGTCGGGCAGCACCTCGGCCACCACCTCGTCAATCCCCAATTGCCGCGCAATTGCCTGCGCGGTGCGGGCATTGTCGCCTGTGATCATCGCCACCTTCAGGCCAAGCGCATGCAGCGCGGCGATGGCTTGCGGTGTGCTGTCCTTGATCGGGTCGGCCACGGCCAGAATGGCGGCCAGCCGCCCGTCGATGGCGGCGTAAAGCGGTGACTTGCCCTCATCCGCGAGCTGTATTGCGATGCTGCCAAAAGGTGCCACGTCCAGACCGAGCTGAGCCATATAGCGGTCGGCACCGATGTCTACCCGCTGGCCCCCGGCCTGCGCCACAACGCCATAGCCGGTGACTGACGCAAAGTTGCTGACCTCCGGCAGGGTCAGACCTTCTTCTTCTGCCGCTGCCGCGATGGCGCGGGCAATCGGGTGTTCCGACTTTGCCTCCACCGCTGCCACTGCCGCCAGCACCGGTGCCCGCGTGAAGCCCGCCGCAAGATGCAGGTCGGTCAGGCGCGGCCTGCCCATGGTGAGTGTGCCTGTCTTGTCAAAGGCCACGACGCGCACATCCTGCAACGCCTGCAACGCCTCGCCCTTGCGGAACAGGACCCCCAGTTCCGCACCCCGCCCGGTGCCGACCATGATCGAGGTCGGCGTGGCAAGCCCCATCGCACAGGGGCAGGCGATGATCAGGACAGCCACGGCATTGACCAGACCAAAGGTCAGCGCAGGGTCGGGGCCAAAGACCAGCCAGACGGCAAAGGTCAGCCCGGCCAGCGCCATGACGGCTGGCACGAACCACATCGTTACCCGGTCCACCAAGGCCTGAATCGGCAGCTTGCCGCCCTGCGCCGCCTCGACCATGCGGATGATCTGGGCCAGCATGGTCGCCTCACCAACCGCTGTGGCGCGAAAGGTCAAGGCCCCGGTCTGGTTGACGGTGCCGCCGGTGACGGGGCTGCCGGTGGTCTTTTCCACGGGAACAGGTTCGCCCGAAATCATGCTTTCGTCGATCCAGCTTTGGCCTTCGGTCACCGCACCATCCACCGGCACACGTTCACCGGGGCGCAGGTCGATCAGGTCGCCCGGCCGCACCTCGGCCATCGGCACCTCGCGCAGCGCACCATCACGGATCACGCGGGCTGTCTTTGCCTGCAACCCCACCAGCCGCTTGATCGCTTCCGAGGTGCGGCCCTTGGCGCGGGATTCCAGATAGCGGCCCAGCAGGATCAGGGTCACGATCACCGCCGCGGCCTCGTAATAGACGTTCACCGTGCCTGCGGGCAGCAGACCGGGGGCGAAGGTCGCCACCAGCGAATAACCATAGGCCGAAAGTGTGCCGACGGCGACAAGGCTGTTCATGTCTGGCGCAAGCCGGATCAGCGCGGGAAAGCCTTTGACATAGAACCGCCGGCCCGGGCCAAGCAGAACGGCCGTGGTCAGCGCAAATTGCACCAGCCAGGCCGCCTGCATGCCGAGGGTGTTCATTACCGCCATATGAACCGCCACAAAGAGGTGTGAGCCCATTTCGAGAACGAAGACCGGCAAGGACAGCGCTGCGGCGATCCACAAATCGCGCTTCAACGCGGCGTCTTCAGCCAGTTTGCGGGATGTTACCTCTTCCGATACGGCGCTGGCCGACACCGCCCGCCGCGCATCATAGCCTGCGGCCTCGATGGCCCGGATCAGGGCCGCTGCATCGGCCTGCCCCGTCACATGCGCCCGTTCTGTCGCAAGGTTGATGCTGGCTCCTGTCACGCCCGGCACCGCGTTCAGCGCACGCTCCACCCGGGCAACGCAAGAGGCACAGGTCATCCCTTCGATCACCAGATCCACGGGGGCAGAGACGACATCATAGCCCACATCTTCCACCGCCTTTACCAGCGCGGCCCGGTCGAGATCGGTGCCTGCAACCTCGGCCCGCTCGGTTGCCAGATTGACCGAGGCCGCTTGGACGCCCGGAACGGCCAGCAGAGCACGCTCTACCCGCCCGACACAGGACGCGCAGGTCATGCCGTCGACCTCGAGGACGATCCTCGCTGCGTCGCCAGCCGGAAGCACCCTGTTTCTGGGGCTGATTGTCATGGCGGATCACCTTTGCTGCCTTGCTCCGCTGTGTCAGGTAATGCTTCCCATGATGGTAAGGTCAAGGGCTTTGGCAAAAGAATGCCATCACGGCCATGTGCTCTTGACCTTCCCACCGTTGGAAGCCCTATCTCTGATGGCGTGAGGCGACAGTCAGAAAGAGGTACTCATGCAGTTCCATATCGAAACCATGACCTGCGGCGGCTGCGTGCGCAGCGTGACCAAGGTCATCCAGTCCGTCGATCCGACGGCCCAGGTCGCGGCAGACCCGGCGACCCGCAAGGTCGACGTAATCTCCACTGCCCCGCGTGAAAAACTGGCCGCCGTGCTGGCGGATGCCGGCTTTGCGCCTGCGTAATGAATAGCAAAAGGAAGATGATGATGAAAAAGCGGACTCTTGCCGTGATTGCAGGCGCAATTGCCATCGTGGGCGGGTTGGCCCTTGCGCAGACATCCACCATGGAAGGGATGGACCATTCCGCGATGGGCCATTCCGGCATGGCCGGGATGGAGGGCATGGGGATGATGGACCACGGCAGTATGATCCCGCCTGAACTGGCCGACAACCCGGCGGTACAGGCCTATGCGGCCGCCATGGACGTGATGATGAAGGATATGATGATCCCCTATACCGGGGACGCGGATGTTGACTTCGTCAAGGGCATGATCCCGCATCACGAAGCGGCAGTGGCCATGGCGCGTGTCCAGCTGGAGTTCGGTACAGACCCTGAAATCCGTGCCTTGGCCGAAGCGGTGATCGCGGCGCAGGAAACCGAGATCGCACAGATGAACGCGTGGCTGGCAGCGCGCGGTCTTTGAGGGCGATCAGCACAGGCGGGTGTGTTTTGCGCACGCCTGTGCTGTTGCAGGGCCTTTGCTTCTGGCAATGCTCGGTGCCGTTCAGGCCCCGATCATTGCCGACATGTATTGACCGATAGGCGTGTTCAACGCGGCTGCAAACAAGCCGGTGAGCACAACCATCTGGCCCGAAAACCGCGTATTTTCGCCCTTGACCAGCGCATAGGCCATCACGCCTGCTCCAAGCGGAGCCCATACCATGATGAGCGACGCGTTGAGCGCATGAGTCGTAAGGCGCAGGGGTGTGCTGAGGCGCGGAGGGGGCGCTTCAGGCTCGACATAGTTGAAGGCGCTGCGGACGCGGGCAAAGGCAACGTTATGCGACTCGGGCAGAGACGGTTCGTCCACGATTCGGGGGAAGGGACCGTTGGCGCCGCCCGAAGTGGCAAAATAGGCCCCGCCCCTTGCACGTGCGGAGGCTGCCCGCGCACGTGCACCGGCGCTTTTCGATCTGGCGACAGAGGCCCGGGTGCTTTGTCGTGGAGCGATCGGACCATCGCCCAGCTGCGCCGGCAATGCGCCAGTATCTTTCTCGGGATCTGGTCCATCGGAGGCAAGGCCATCTGAGACGCCCTCAAATGCGGGAACGCCGGGCTTCTGCGGGAGGGATGCCACTGCGGCGAGCCGGTGATCTTGCACAGAAGGCGCGACAGGATCGGCTGGCCGATGTTTCACGGTGGTCACCCCGGGGTAGCGTCGTTGCAGGTGATCGATCACGCTGGCACAGGTTTCTTCGCAGACGGAGCCGAGACCGGCAGGTGATCCGTCGGAGGAGAGGTCGACCGCGACCGTCAGGTGGGTCAACGCGTCGCCGGGGCAGTTGGCCGTTCTCAACACGATCCGGACATCCGCCACGGTGAAGATCGCCGTGGTCATACCCTCCCATCCGAGGGACACATGGGCACCATCCAGCTGTGACAGAGTAAGATGCAGATCTTCAGCCACCTGTACGAACCTTTCCGGGTCCGCATCGATCTTCCGAGCCGTGTTGCCGAACATTGATTTGGTCACTGTTCCACTCCAATAGCTAACCTGACCCGACATTGTCCGCTAATCTGGAAACAAATGTGGCCGACGCGCGCCTTGAATCGGGGATGTCGCCACTGTTTCGCCACATTTGAGTGGGTCTGCCGGTCCTGGGGGATGTGGCGCGGCAGGCGATGGCGGGTATGCGTCAGACCCGTGTTTCGGGGGCTGCGGTCTTGCCCTCGTCTGGATAGGGAATATCCAGCCGGATATTGAAATGCGGGGCGCTGCCGATGGTGATTCCGCCATGCCACTTCTGTTCGATTAGGGCGCGAACCATCTTTGACCCGAACCCCGTGCCCTGCGATACGGCTGGCGCAGAGGAGCCGGGGTCGCTCCAGTCAAAGCTGAACATCCGTGTCCCTTCGCTGTCGACGCGATAGCTCCAACTGACACGAATAACGCCCTCAGCCCGTCCCAAAGTGCCGTATTTCATCGAGTTCGTGGCCAGCTCATGCAAGACAAGGCCCATGTCGAAACACAGATCCGGATGCAGCAGCACATCCCGGCCAGAGGAAACAATCCGGTCGCCAAACGGTTTCAAAGCCTCTGTGACCAGTTCTGCAAACCGGGTCGAGCTCCACCCCCCGCGCGAGACGATGTAGTTTGACCGGGCCAGCGCACTGAGCCTTTCGCTGAACGAATGGCGGGCTGTCTTTGGATCTGCGGCGTTGTTCAGGGTCTGACCGGCGATGCTGTTGACCAGTTGCAGCATGTTTCCGGCACGATGGGCCATTTCGCGCACCAGCAGGCTTTGATGCGTCATCGCGGCCACCTGTCGCGCCGCGCCCGCGACGATGTTGGCCAGCGACAACAGGAAATCGGCGTCGGTCAGATCGAAATCCCGCAATTCGCGCGCGTGAATGCCAAACACACCAAAGGGCCGGAGACCGGACCCCGGTATGATGACGGAAATGCCGCTGACCACGCCATGGTCGTGCAACAGTTGCGGACCGTCGAACCGCGTTTCGCTGCGCAGGTCGGTAACCAGCACCGGCCCGTCTGCGATCAGTGTATACCCTGCCTGCGATTCACGCTCGATACCCACTTTGCCGTGCCCAACCAAGCCCTCCCGCCAGCCTATGCCTGACCGCAGCACAAGATGATCTGCCGTGTCGGAAAACTGCAGGATCTTGGTCAGCGGAACCTTCAGAACGTCGGTGGCGATCTGGACCGCACGGTCCATGACCTTTTGCAGATCGGGTTCATTCAGGGCGAAGGAGCCAAAGCTGGCAACCGCAGATTGTTGGGCAAGGCGGCGCTTGAGCAGGTGCTCGTTCTTGATGCGGGCCGTGGCATCGTAGCAGATCCCGGTCAGGTAGCGGGTCCCGTCCGGGGCAGTCACGACCCCACCCGAGGCTTCGATCCAGATATCAGGCGCTTCCGCGCGGGGCGCGCAGCGGTATACCGTACGATAGGGCTTGCCCGTGTCTACGCTGGCCTTGATCACCTGCCAAACGGCCTGCGCGTCATCGGGATGCAGATCGTTTTGAAAACTGGCCAGAGTTCCGTCAAAAGACCCTGCGGGAAGGGCGTGGACCGCTTCGAGATTTTGCGTCCACTCAAGAGCATTGCTGTCAATTTTCCAGCGCCACACCCCAGCGCCGCCCAGACGCAGCCCCTCTGACAAAGCTTGCCCGTCGGTCAGAAAGACGGGAGCCGATGCGTGAACGCTTTGATCTGCTGCCATGGTTTTCCAGACTGCTTTCGGTGGGGGCTGCCGGTCGGATGAGCCCGGCGGCAAACTGCCACGTTTCATGCTTAGGGGTCAGGCCCTGCGCGTCAACCTAGCGCGGCCCAACACATAGTCATCGGGTCGTACATGGGGCTTACGGGCACCATCCAAAGGCCTCGCGCGGCTGTTCCGATCTGCCATGCGCTATGTCCTCCGGTGCTGGGCGAAGAACCGCAACATTTCGCGTGACGCATCGGGGCCGGTCGGGTCGGTATAACTGCCGCCGGGCCTTCCACCGGACCAGGCATGGCCCGCGCCGTCAATTTCCCAATGTTCGGCAAAGCTGCGGCCCGCCATGTCTTCGTGCCGTGTGTGGCGATAGCTGCGCCCGGCATCTGTTGCGCCAGAGCCCTGCACCCGCTTCAGGCCCTTGCAAGACTTGGTGGCCTGCGCGATCACGGCCGTGCCGTTGCTTGGGTGTACCGTGCTGTCGGCAAGGCCATGCAGCACGATTGTCGGTATCGCCTTGGCCTGTGCTTTGCCGGGTGATCCGCTGCGCATGGCGGAAAACGCTGACATCACGTCTTGCGCTCCGCCGACGGGCAGCCCCGAATGCACGCCGACCGCTGCGATCAGATCAGGGTAGGCGGCACCCATGATGGCCGCCGCCGCCCCGCCCGCCGACAGGCCGGCCACATACACCCGGCTGGCATCTACCGGATGATCCCGCAGGATGTCGCGGATGATCCCGGCAAGCACGGCAGGTTCCCCCCGGTCGCGCGCCTGGTCTTCGGGGCGGAACCAGTTCCAGCATTTCTGCGCATTTGCACCCTGCGGTTGCGCAGGCCAGGCCACCAGATAGCCCGCGTCCTCGGCCAGGGCATTCATATTGGTCCCGGTCGCGAAATCTTGCGGTGTCTGGGTGCAGCCATGCAGCATCACGATCAGCGGCATCGGCCTGGCTGATGTTTTGGCCGGCACATAGAGCAGGTAGTCGCGGCTGCCTTGCGCATTCGTGTGGGACAGGGATAGCAGCTTGGCTCCCTCTGGCAGATCTGGCGGCGCTGAGGCCGGTTTGATCGTCTGCGGCATCCCGCCCGCTGCGATGGTCCGCAACGTCTCGCTCAGGCTTTTGCCGGGGCGGGCGGCGCGTTTGGTTGGCTTTGACGAAGGCGGGGCGGCTGACTTGGGCGCTTTTTCATCGACAGGGCTGAAGGTGCCTTCGATCACGTCCTTATCGGCGAGCGGCACCTGTCCGGCAGCCATGTGCTGCGGGTCGGCGGGTTCGGCGTTGCCCGACAACAGCGACTGGATCAGCGCCGTCGCCTCGGTCAGCTTGCCGGATCTTGTCAGGTCCGAGGCGCGGGACATGCCTTGCATGAAAGATTTTGTCATGGGGTTACCTTTTGGGGTTAAATCTTAACTAATGCGGTCTGCGAGTGCGGCCTTGACCGCAGCGGACGCGTGGAAGGTACCCAGAATAGACAGGGCGGAAATCGTGGCACGCGCCAGATCGGCGCTGACATCCGGGGCCACGACGACAAGACCCAGAACTCGGATATCCAGCATCTGGCCCTCTGCCTGTGCGGTCGTCAGTTCGTCACGGGTGATATGCCGCAACCCAAGATCGACGCTTTTTCGGATCACGATCTGCCGGACGGTGTCGGCATGGCGCTCGATCTGGTTTCGGATCGCGGTGCGGATGAAGTCACTGCGATTGGAATAGAAGCCTTCCTGCACCAGAAGCTCGATCTGGCCAAGGTCGACAAAGCCAAGATTGATCGTGATCTTTTCGGATTCCGGTGGTTTTGCGACCCGGTCTTCCGCGCTGAACTCGGCCATGAATGCTCCATATACCATCCGTGTGGATGGTATATGGATGTTTTATACCCTGCACGCAAGACTCGCGTACAGGGTTTGTCAGTGTTCATCCCGCGAACAGGGTTTCCCGGCCCCATACGCGCAGGCCTTTGCAGGCCCCAAGGAAGGACCGGGCAGAGGCGGCATCCCGCAGGGTGTGGATGCCGTCGTCCGCCGCGCCGGCAAGGCCGCAGGCCTCGACCAGCTCTGCCGCGCTCGCGCTCAGCCCGATGTGCTTGCAATGCACATGAGCGTCTTTCAGGAAATCGACTGCGGCCGGGGTCGATGCCAGGCCGTCCACCCCCGGCAGAACCGCGACAGCGTCGAACAACACGGAGGGTGCCCCGCTGATCTGATCCGTCACAGGATGCAGATTGTCTTTGCTGCACAAGACACCGCCAATGCGCGGGGCCACTGTCCTGATCACGCCTCCCGCCTCGGATACTGCCTTTTCAAGCGCTGCCAGCAACGCGCCGTCAAAGCCGTCGCTCAGCACAACGCCCAACATTCTGCCCTTGAAGCTGCCCGGAGGGTTCTGCTGAATGCTCAGCGCCGGGGAAGGGGCCAGGTTCATTTGCGTTGGTTGTGATGTGGGAGCCGCCTTCGGGGTCGTGCCAAGCCCCAGACGGTCAGCGGCAGATTGTGCCAGCCCAAGGTCGATATTGAGCAAGTGGCTGACCATGCGACTGCGAATGGCCGGTTCCGCACATTTCGACAACTCAAACACCAGCGCGGACAGGATGTGTTCCTGCTCGGACGGAGTCTGACTGATGTAGAACTGCCGTGCCTGACTGTAATGGTCGGCAAAGCTCTCGGGCCGCAGTCTTGTCTTTGGTCCGGTGACCGGTGCACGGTAGCTGACATAGCCTTCCAGCGGATGCGCGCGGGGGCCTTCGCCCCAGCCATTGGGTTCATAATTCACCCGGCCCTTGCGGGCGGCGGTCTGCATGTGGCCGTCCTGTTGATAATTGCTGACCGGGCAGCCTTTGGGCGCATTGACGGGCAGCTTGGTAAAGTTCGGCCCGCCAAGACGTTTCAGCTGGGTGTCCAGATACGAAAAGTTCCGGCCCTGAAGCAGCGGGTCATCGGTGAAATCTATGCCCGGGATGACATTGGCGGTGCAGAATGCCACCTGCTCGGTTTCGGCAAAGAAATTGTCCACGGCTCGGTCCAGCCGCAGGGTGCCGATGATCTCGACCGGGCAGTCCTCTTCGGGGATCAGCTTGGTCGGGTCCAGCACGTCAAAGGCAAAGTTGTCAGCGAAGTCCTGATCGAACATCTGTACGCCCAGATCCCACTCCGGGAAATCGCCCCGGTCGATGGCATCCCACAGATCGCGGCGATGACGGTCGGGATCGGCACCGTTGCTTTTCACCGCCTCGTCCCACATCACCGATTGCAGGCCCATCCGGGGCTTCCAGTGGAATTTGACAAAGGTGGAAACGCCCTCGGTGGACACAAAGCGGAAGGTGTGGACCCCGAACCCCTCCATTGTGGTGAACGAGCGCGGGATGGTGCGATCTGACATCTGCCACATCACCATGTGCATGGATTCCGGTGTCAGCGAGATGAAATCCCAGAAATTGTCATGCGCCGACTGGGCCTGTGGAAATGCCCGGTCTGGTGCGGGTTTCACGGCATGGACCAGATCGGGAAATTTGATGGCATCCTGAATGAAGAACACCGGGATATTGTTGCCAACCAGATCCCAGTTGCCTTCGTCGGTGTAGAATTTCACCGAAAACCCACGCACATCCCGGGCCAGATCGGCCGAGCCCTTGCTGCCCGCGACGGTCGAGAACCGAACGAAAACCTCGGTCTTCTTGCCGCTGCTGGCAAAGGGTGCGGCGCGGGTGATGTCTGTCAGGTCACGGGTGCAGGTGAACGTCCCATGCGCGCCATAGCCACGGGCGTGAACCACGCGTTCAGGAATGCGTTCATGATCGAAGTGAAAGAGTTTTTCGCGCAAGGCGAAATCTTCCATCAGCGTGGGCCCCGGTGCGCCGGCGCGCAGCGAGTTCTGGTTGTCAGCGATCACCACCCCCTGCGCGGTGGTCAGGCGCTCGTCCTGGCCAACGGCGTGCTGATGGATCTCTCCACCCGCACCCCGCTTTGAGGTCAAAGCTTCGATGCTGGCAGTCTGGCGCGGTGTCTTGGTCATGGTCATGTCCCTGGGTGCAGATGCACCTTCGCAGATGGCAGCCGACCGGAGCCGATTGCGCGCAAAAGTGGCATCAGGTGATCCGGACCGCATTCGTGCCACGAGCCGGCTGTGCCAAGACAACACCGCCGGCGCAGGGTTGTTCCGCTTCTTCTCGGGTCACCACAGGATTGCGCGCAATGCCAAGGCCGGCCTTGATGCATGTGAAGGCTGCAAGGGGCCCGGACCCAAAAACGCGGGGAACAAAAGGCAAGGCCAAAGGTTGTCTCAGCAGCGAAACATGACAGCAGACTTTCACCGCTTTGGGTCTGCCGCGTCGTGTTCGACCTATCAACCGGCGATTTGTGCCAGAAAGGCCAAAGCAATGACTGAGTCCCACACCCCACACACCGGCATCCGACAGGAAGAGGCGTCGATGGTTGGCAGTGTCGCTTCCGACATCAAGACGGCGGCAACCCAGAAACTCGACGAGGCCATGGCCGAGGTCCGGTCCAGAACCGGTGATGCCAAGGACAGCGTCGCAAATGAAGTGAATGATGTGGCGCAGGCTCTGCGCCGTGCATCGCAAGAGCTGCGCGGCGGGTCTGCCCAAGAGCGCACGCTTGGCACGCTGGCCAGCAGCCTTGCCGATGTTTCGGATCAGATCCGCGACAAGGATCTGGGCCAGATCGCCCAGATGGTCAGCAAGGTCGCGCGCGAACATCCTGTGATGTTCCTGGGCGGTGCCGCTCTTCTGGGGTTTGCCGCCAGCCGCTATGCCAAAGCCAGTAGCACAGGCAGTGGCCCGTCTGGCACCACCTCCGGCACACAGCAGGGAGCCCGTCCGGCGGCGTCCTTTGTCCGTGGGGGCCCGGATGGTCAAGCACCGGGTGCAGCGTGACCGGCCCCAAATCTACGGGCGAAATGATGGCAGACATCATGGGCAATGTCAGCAATCTGGTCCGCAATGAAACGGATCTCGCCCGTGCAGAGATCGGCGAAAGCCTGACCAAGGCCGGTGCCTCTTTGGGGTCGATGGCAGTGGCGCTGGTGTTGGCCATAACCGCGTTGAATGTCCTTGCCGCAGCTCTGGTTGCCTTGCTGGTGCAGATGGGTCTGGAGCCACTTTGGGCCAGTGTGCTTGTCGGGCTTGGTTTACTGGCCATTGCCTTTGCAGTCTTCGCCTCTGCCAAGTCTGCCCTGAAACAGATCGGCTTCGTGCCGACCCGCACCGCGCGAAATGTATCGCGCGATGTTGCAGCCATAAAGGAATCCCTCAATGACCGTTGATACCCGAAGCTCCGACGACATCGAGCGCGACATCCGCGAAGAACGGGAGCGGATGAGCGAGTCGATCAACAATCTGCAACAGAAGTTTTCGGTGGATGCCATCGTGAATGACATCGGATCGATGTTCCGTATGCAAGGCGACGACATCGGGCGCGTCGTCACCCAGACCGTCGGGCGCAACCCGGCTGCGGTGGCGCTGGTCGGAGTTGGTCTTGCCTGGCTGTTCCTTGGCCAGAACCGGTCCTCCTCGCGTCATGATGATGACTGGGACAGATCGCCCGCCTATCGCCCCTCCCGCGGCAGTGATGACCGTTGGCGCAGAGAGGTTGGCCCAACCATTCGCTCTGGCAATGAAGACATGGATGATGCCGATCAGCATTGGTATGGCGTGCATCATATGGACCGGGGCCGCATCCATAGGCATCGGGCAGGGCATTCCGGCCAAGCGGAAGAGTATGGCGGCACCCATGGTACGGCCGAGTCCATTCGCTCTGCGGTGTCAGGCATGGCCGAAGATGTCAGCACCACCGCAGCCGACCTGACGGAGCGGTTGTCGCATGGGCTAGAGGACCTGTCGGAAGAGGCGCGCGCCCGCGTTATTGCCGCCCGCCGTGCCGCGCATGACGCGCGGATTGCCTCCACGGAAGCCATGCAAAAAGGCATGCGTTCGGCCAACGGCTTCTTTGAAGATCAGCCTCTGGTGGTGGGTGCGCTTGCGGTCGCCTTGGGCGCTGCGATTGGCGGAGTGCTGCCGCACAGCAAGCTAGAAGACGATACGCTTGGTGACAGCAGCGACCGGTTGTTCGCCGAGGCCCAGGACCTGTTTTACAGCGAACGGGAAAAAGCCATGGCAATGGCCAGAACCGTGGCGGCGGATGTAAAGGGCGAAATCAAGGAGGCAGGTTCGGATCTTGCCAACCTGCTGCCCGAAGGCAAATCTGCCGGCGACGTCATTGTAGACCGCGCCGCTGTCGCTGCTACCCGGATCTACGATCATGCCACCGGTGAGGCAAAATCCGGCGATAAATCCGCCACCTAAACAAAACCGCGAAACAAAACTGCGGGCGGGCGTTTTGCCCGCCCGCAGTTTTTTTGTCCGGCCGCGAGGGTCCGTTAGCCTTACATATCCTCCACGGCTGTGCAGATCTCTTCCATCTGGTCCATCGACACGGAAATCTGAATGCGTGAATCGACCGATGGCATCCCGGGAACCGTGGGACCTTCTGCAACCGTGGTGTCACCGTCCATTGCGGCGGCATCGCTTGCTCCGGCCGTGCCGGCCGACGCCACGGTTGCATCCGCCGGCCCGCTGGAATGCTGCCCATAAGCTGCACAATCGCGCTGGACCATGGCCTTGTCTTCTTCTGACAAGGTGATCCACTGCGCGGCCAGTTCAGCCGAGGGGCGCACAGTGCTTCCATCGTCGCCGAACATGGCTGTTCCGAGTGATGTGGACCAATCACTGCCAAAGCTGATCGGGGTGGTGGTGTCGTTTGCCGCGCTGCTTTGTGCAACGGCTCCGAAAGCGAGCAGCTGGGATGCAATGGCAAACGGGATGATGGCGGATTTCATAGTGGTCTCCAAAGACTAGGGGGGCGTCCTTTAGCCGGCCTGACGCCGGCGGCAGGGCAAGAGATGCGGCGATGGCCGCTTTCGGGCCTTGCCCGTGGGTTCATCGCCTTGCGGGCGTTCAAAAGTTGTCAGACCATGATGTTGGTCCAGTGCTGTGGCAGAGCATTTGACCCGGGCTACAGATCTACAACGGTCTGCGGGCCGCCTTGTTCCCTGTGAGGCGAAGAGCCTTGATGGCGCTTTAGAGAAGCGATTTACCACGGCCCCGCCGGTATGCGAACCGGCCAACCAAAGTGGGCTCGCAGTGTTCAACCTGACATCCATGGCAGAGGTTTAACCTTGCACCGGCTTCAACTGCGCCTGCATCAGATGGTGCATCGCGTCCCACGTTTCCTTCCGCGACTGCCGGGCAAGCTCCTTGTCCACCGCTTGCCGCCAGCCTTCGGGTTGAATGCCGAGCATGGTTTTGAGCGTCGGCACGATGGTCTGTGCATCGGCAATAGAGACCAGACCCTTTTTGCCATAGGTTTCCACCAGATCAGCCACGGCCGTGGACGTGACACGCAAGCCCGCCGCCAAAAGCTCCAGAGTCTCGCTGGGGCGGACCGCCCGCGTCGCATCGTTCAACGCAAAGGGCATCCAGGCGGCCTGCCAGTTGGCCATGTAACCGGGCAGCTCATCATAGGTCTTGCGTCCAAGCCAATGAATGTTCGGAGCCTGTGGCAGAGGATCCGGGTGGGTTCTGGCAATCGGACCAATCATCACAAAATGGATCGACGGAAGCGCTTTGGCCGATGAGGCAATCAGATCCAGGTCGATGCGGTCATCGATCACACCGCCAAATCCGACGCGAGGCGCAGGAATTTCTGCCTGATCGGACGGATCTTCGATCCGCGACCGCGCGCGCGCGAAATGGCTGGTGTCAACGCCGCCGGGAACCCAGTGAACATGCCGATGCGACCGCGCTTTGGCCGCGACCTGGATTTGGCCCTCCGCAAAGACAAGGTGGGAACAGGCCAACAGCTCGGCCTCCAGTTCGGCGAATTTGGCTTGGTCGACGCCAAGGGCCAAGGGCTCCTGCATGATGTCATAGATGCGCAGATCGCAGGGAAGATGGCGGCTGAAGTCCAAGGCCATGGGTGTGAAATACCAGTGAACCAGTGGCGACGGGTCCAGCAGGCTCTGCAACTCCTCCACCAGCAAGCGCTGCTCGCGCAGGACATCGCAGGTCGCGTCACACACAGGCGTCAACACCGTTACGCCCGATTGTGCGGTTTTCACCCGAAAATGCGGCGGTCCCTGTGCGACTTCCGGCTCCTCGACAAAGTAAACCCTGTAGTCGCGGGCAGCCTCGGCCAGCAGGTTTTGTGGTCTTTGACGCACAATCCCCCACTTCAGGTGCGAAAAGCAGACCAAGGCTGGGCGGGGGCCAGCAGGCTTTTCGGCCTCAGCCCGAAGGCTGGCCCGGAAAAGCGACGGCTGCGTGTTCATGACCTGCTGCCTCCTGCGGCGCGATTGCAGAAGGGTTAACGCGCGATGGCCCGCTTGGTTCCATAGAAAGGGTGAAAGATGTGGTGCCAGGCGCCGCCAGCGCCAGAAGGGACCCGCGGACAAACAGGGCAGCTGTCATGTCTCAACCCAGTCAGGCGTAATCTCGTGGAGTCCAGTGCCCTGTCAGTCCATGCTGGCAGTCTCACCTTTCGGCAAAACAGCTGGGCGGTTGTGTAGACCCGGGTGATGCACCGCCTGAGCGTCGCAACCGGTTTTGGCTTAGCGTATCGTCCTGTCCCATCAGCCGTTCCAAAGCGTCTCTGCTGCGGCTTACCCGGCTTTTGATCGTGCCGACCGTGCAGCCACAGACCTGCGCCGCTTGCTGCTGGGAAAATCCCAGCACGCTCATCAAGACCAATGGCCGGCGTTGATCGAGGGGCAGCCGCGCAATCAGCCCAAGCAATTGGGTGAGCGCCACGGCGTGCTCCTGTCTCGGCTCTTCCGACAGGGACTCTGCGCCTATCCCGTCGACATCCTCGACCTCGCGGCGATATTTTCGGATCTCAGAAAAGAAGGTATTGCGCAGAATGGTGAACAGCCAGGCGCGCAAATTCGTATCCGGCTGAAAGCTGTCACGGCTGCTCCATGCCTTGAGAAGGGTCGTCTGCACAAGATCTTCGGCCCGATGCGGGTTCGAGGTCAGCGTCAGCGCCCGGCGGCGCAGGGCCACGGTTTGCAAGGGCAAAAGCGCGTGGAAAGGATGCATGTCTGGCATGGGATGCGTCTCGCTTTCGGTAAGACCCGGCAGGCCCCTAACCTTTTCCAAGGCAGAACGCGCCACGGCGTCTGATGTCGGTCTGATCGCGTGGGTTGGCACGACCGCCGCGCAGGGCAGGGACTTGGCAGACCCAATGCCTGCTGAACTTCTGCTGCGGCCTTCAGGTGTTCTTGTCCCGGTCTGGCAAGAGCCTTGACGGTCCCGTGTTCTGTTTCAGGGGGCAGTGCCGATTGCGACCGCCCCCTGGAGAGGGCCGGGCTGTGCCGCCCGGCCTCGAAGTTTTGACTGACCTGCTGCAGAAGACTTTTGCCAAGGGGTGGCCCATGAGAGCCTTTCCTGTGGAAGCCGCAGCAGGCCAAGCTCAGAGCAGAACAGCTATGATGATGACAACGAGGAGCGGCGCTCCGAGCAGCCAGGCAATAAGAGCGGGCATGATCTTTCCTTTCTTCTGTATCGGGGGAACGGGCGGTCCTGCCTCAGCGGCGCACCATCAGAACGTCCAGTCCCAGTCCTTCGTCACGATGACGTCCACCGGCCGCGGCGGCAAAGAAGGCAGCAACGGCACCGATCAGCAGGGTGGCGGCGGCGATAAAGCCAAAGACCACTCCGGTCACCCGGGCTGCTTCGACGGCGGCAACAGCCTCGTCACGTGCCGCGGCGATCTCTGAATTGACCTCATCAACCCGCGCGCGCGCTGCGGCTTCATCCAGATCGCTGTTGGCTGCGACAATCTGCGCAAGATAGGCGCTGTCACGTTCTGCCATGTCTCCGGCCACTGCGCTTTGCGCCAGGATAGCGGCAACCTCCCGCTGAACCGCGGGGTCAGTGGAGGCGGGTCCGGTCGCTTGCGAGGGGGTGTCCGCCGCCGCCGTGCCACGCAGCATCAGATCTGCAAAGTAATCCGATGAGGCGGCCTCACCGGCCACTTCCACCGCCGTCGAGGTTGCCGCAGCACCAGCATTGAGCAATCCGCCAACGCCGAACGTGGCCAGAATGGTGCCGATCAGCGCGCCTGTGGCCCAGACCAGCAGCCCGTGCACACCGTCACGCGTTTCGACTTCGGATGCGGTCGCGTCACCTGCCTTGCGGCGCATGCGGCCCGCAATATAGCCGCCCGCTCCGAATCCTGTCACCATGACCCAGGCAAACCAGATGCCAGCCGCGATGGCCACCCAGGCGGCTGAAACGCCCTCCCCTCTGTAGGGAGAGGTCAGTGAAAGTCCGAGTCCGGTTCCAAAGGTGATCAGCAAAAGCGAAAGTGCCAGGGCAAAAATCCCCCCGGCAAGAATGGCGGCCCAGTCCACGTAAGACCCTTCTGCGGGCACCGGCGTGGTGCTGACAGGCTGACGGGGGGGCACTGTATCTGACATCATGTCTGGTTTCCTTGTATTGAGGCGCGCAAATCAGCGCAGGCCGACAAAGCTGAGCAGGGCGAGCACGATCACAACTGCGCCGACGATGTAGATGATCTGATTCATGGGGTATTTCCTTCGATTGGGGGGAACGATGCCGTGCCAGGGGATGCGCTGGCGTGCCATCGGCAAGGCGGATCACGCAGCACAGGCGCGCGGCCTGCGTGCAGCGTGAAGACTTGAGAAAATCCGGAAAGCTGGACTGTCCGGGGTAAGAACGGGTCGGTACGGTCAGGGGGCTTGCGCACCGCCCGGTTCCGGTCTCGTCGCGGCTTTCCGGATTTTCGCAACACTCGTTAGTTTGACAGATCGTACCTCCTTTTGCCTGTATGAGCGGGGCTTGTGCAGCCTCGGAAACTACGCAGTCACAGGACATAGCAGCGACAACGCCCGGTGATCCCTTCCCAACCCTGCGCCATGTCGTCTTGGGGTGGGATGAAACTTCCCATGCTCCCTCCATGCTTGATGACGTGCAGCTGCCTGCGGCTGGTGAGGCCGCGCGGACGTTGGTCGAAGGTTGGTCTTCACGTTCGTCGTGGAAGGGCGGCGTCTTCCGGTCAAAGCCGCCCTCCCGTCAGGGACTTGTCTGAGCCGCAGAAAAGCTCCGTCCGGCCAGAATTTCGCAGCCGGCTTGGTCAGCGGCAACATCAAAGCCGCCAGCCTCAGCCATGGTAAAATCGCAGTCGATCGGCGGGGCAGCCGTCCCAGCGGACTCTGCCGAAGGTTCAAGCCGCAAGGTTTCGCCGTTTACCGAGTAAGCGCCGGACAGCGACTGATCGCCATCCGTCATCTGAAAGCCTCCCGCATCGGTCAGCACCAGGCTCATGCCATCGGAGGTATATTCGCCGGACTGCAGGGTCGGGTCAGCCTCTGCCGCACCATCCTCTGGGGCTGTGCTGTCGGACGGCGAATTCTGATCTGGCTCGCTGCCCTGAGTTTCGGCAGTCACCGCGTCATCCTGTGGCTCTGCGGCTTCACCTTCCACACCAGCTTCGGCTTCCCCCGAGCCATCGGTCTGCGCTGCGGCACCGTCTTCAGGCTCAGAGGGGCTGGCGGTCTGGGGCGTGTCGGTCACCGGGTCTTGTGCCGAAGCGGCATCGTCGGGCTGCTCTGTCTCGGTCCCCGCTCCACCATCAGGCGCGTCGCCGTCCGCCTGGCCAGCCGCACGCTCGAAACTGTCAGAGCCGCGCGTGATCAGCGTGTTCTGTTGCGCCATAAGGGCTTCCACCTGCTGCTCGATCCGCAACAGATCTTGCGAGCGGATTGCAACATCATCCGTCAGACTGCTCAGCACCGCCTGCCTGTCTTCACGCTGGGCCTGAAGGCCTGTCACATCCTCGGTCAGGGTGGCCTGCAAGGCAGTCAGGCGGGCGACTTCATCGGTAAGGCTGCGCGACTGGTCCTCCAGCCGGAGCGCCTCTTGCCGCAACTGCGCGGTTGTTTCCTCCGTCGCGGCGGCGTCCTGAAGCACGGTTTGCAGCCGGGTTTCGGCTTCGGCCGCTGTCTCGCTCAGCGTGGCGGACTCAGTTGCAAGATCAGACAACACCTGGCGCACCTCGGCCTCGCGCGCGCGGGCGTCTTCCAGCCGTGATCCGACCAGTGCCATCTCCTCGGTCTGCGCCGCGACCTGCGCTTCCAGATCGGCGCGGCGCTGCTCATAGCCCGCAAGCTCGTCTCGCAGCGGTTGAACCTGGGCCTCCAGATCGTCCAGCGCGCTTTGGCCGGCCTCCTGCGCCTGGGTCAAGGTGGTGAGGGCCGCCTGCGCCTCATCGCGCTGCAGGGTCAACTGGTCCAGTTCGGACTGTACGGCTGCCAATTGGGCGGTCCGGTCCTCCACTTCGGGGGACAGTTGCGCAATGGAAGCGTTCAACTCTGACAATGTGCCCGACGCGGCGCGTTGGGCTTCAAGGTCTTGCTGAAGTGTGGTGCGATCTGCAAGAGCCGCTTCCAGCTGGTCTGCGGCGTCGCGCTGCTGAGAGTAGAAATAGATGGTGCCGATCCAGCCGATCACAGCGGCAATCGCAATGACGCTGGTTGTCCTGTTCAATCCGCTTTTGGTGTCATCGGCCATCGTCGATCTTGCCCCCGTGTGAAAACTCTTTGCTCGCCCGTCCAAGACTGCGCCAGCCGGCGTGATGTCCCGGGTGGCAGGTCTGTCTGGCCCGACGGACTATGTTCTAGGGAGGCAACGACCAGACCCGCCATCAGGTTCCCGGTCTATTGAGATCAGCTGCACGCGCCGCGACCGGGCCGCACCAGCCAGCCCGTCTGCGGGGGGCGGAGATCAGGGCGTGATTTCTTCGATATCAACGCTGTGGCTGCCCGATTGGTGCCCGTCCAGCCTCAGCCGTCCGGTGACAGGGGCCACATCGTCGTAATCGCGGCCAAAGCCCACGTCGATATGGTCGGTGCGGACAAAACAGGCATTGGTGGGGTCGTAATCGACCCAGCCCATTTCCTCACCTGTCCAGGCGCGGACCCAGGCATGCATGGCGTCAGCCCCGATCAGCCGGGGCCGGCCCGGTGGGGGCAGGGTGCGCAGATAGCCGGCGACATAGGCGGCAGGAATGCCCAGCCTGCGCAAGGCCCCGATCATGATCTGCGCAAAATCCTGACACACCCCCCGACCTTGGACAAACGCATCCTCGGGCGTGGTGTTGACGCTGGTTGCCTTGGAATCAAAGGTCATATGCTCGTGCAAGGCCAGGCCCAGCGTTTCCACCATGTCCCGGACCGTGCATTGATCGCAGCGCAAATCCTGCGCAAAGGCACCAATCCGGGGGGTGGCCGCAATGCGGCGGGATGGCAGGGTGAAGTGATGCGGTGCGCGCGGCCCCACCGTGCGATGGGCCGCCAACTCTGCCGCAAGCCCTCGCAAGCGGGGCGACAGATCCAGCAAGGCGTCATCCGCGATGCGTTCGACCACCGAATGCATGGTCAGCGCCAGACGGGTCAGGCCGGGCGGCATGGCGGCCTCGATCACGCTGGTGCCGAAGAAATCCCGGAATTCGCCGCGCTCGCCCACATCGGGTTGAAAGGCGTAGCCCGCCTCGCGCAGCCGTTGCCGGCCCGGAATATCGGCGGGCAGGATACGGAACAGTTGCCGCCCGGCCCCGGTTGGGCGCGCGAAATCATAGTGTATGGTTTGGCGCACGGCATAGAGCGTCACCGCAAATAAGCCTCGGTGAGAAGATCGGAAATTCCGGCGATCTTGCCACGCATGTCCTGCAGGGCAGCGGTTGTGAGCGTGTCCGGCGTGGCGGTGGCAATATCGACCTGACAGCGCAACATGGCGCGGCCCAGGGGTGAAAGTTGCCCGTGCGTCGCCGCTCCGGGCAGGGTCTGCACCTGTTCGTTCAGCCCGTCAAACAAATGGCGCAGCGAGCGCGGATTCATCGGGTCAAGCGCCAGAAGTTCGATCACGGACTCGCGCGACGACGCCACGCTGAAGCGGCGGCGGTGTGTCAGAACAGAGTCGCCCAGTTCGATACACAGATCAAGGCCGCCCGCCGCCGACTTGGCATCGGCAAAGGCAGCAAGCGCGCCGGTTATCGAGGAAGACCGCTCCAACTGCCGCCCGATCGACAGAAAGCGCCACCCGAAAAAGCGGTACATGTTTTCATGCACCAGACCGGAAAACCCCGCAAGCTTGCGCAGCAGCGCCGACAAAGCGCGGGCCGCATCATCGCCCGGGGTCACGTTGCCCGCCATACGACGCGCGGTCTTGTCCAGATCGTTCAGGGCGGACCAGCCATCCGGGGAAAAGCGGTCGCGGACCTGTCCGGCGGTGGCCACGGCGGCCCGCAGGGTATCCAGCAGGCCGGGCGGCAGGCCAGCCGTTCCGTCGACATCATAGCCCTTGAGCACCGCATCCATCTGCTTTTGCAGCGGCAGAGCCGCGCGTCCGCCTTCGGCTAGCCGGATGTGGCGGGCGCGCAACAGCCGGATGATGCCCTCGGTCCGTTCGACATAGCGGCCCAGCCAATACAGGTTGTCCGCCGCCCGCGTTGGCAGGGCACCGGGCACCGAGCGGCGGTCTGGCGCATCGGCTGCGGCCACCATGGTGACAGCGGGCACCTCATCCTTGCTGACGATCCAGACATCTGCTGCACTGCCCCCGCGCTGCATCGCAAGCGCGGTCGGGTCGGTCGAAGCACCGATCCGGGCAAAGCCGCCCTGCATCACCTGCCAGCCGGTGGGCGTGCGGGCCAGAAACACCCGCAAGCTCATCGGGCGGGGGACGATCCTGCCGTCGATCAGCGCGGGCGTGGTCGACAGGGTAACCGCCTCTTGCGCCACCAGATCCGGCCCTTCCTGCGCCAACCGCTGCGCCAGCTCTTCCGGGGTCAGGGTCGCCGCTGGCGTGCTTTCGCCCTGCCGGTCGAAGGGCAGGCCGGTCCCAAGCGCCGCTGACAGCACCAGACGCGCGCGCGCGGCCATAACCTGTGCCTGTTCGGCACGGCCGCCGCACCACCAGGTCGCGATATTGGGCATGGCCAGCTTGGTGCCGGTCAGATGCAGGGAGAGCTTGGGCAAAAAGGCCATCAAGGCCCGGGTCTCCAAGATGCCGGACCCCAGCGAGTTTACCATGGTCAGCCCGCCCTGTCGCAACACCGCCACCATCCCGGGCGTGCCGATGCGCGAGGCGGGGTCAAGCTCCAGCGGGTCGGCATAGCTGCCGTCCAGCCGCCGCCACAGCACATCCAGCGGCCGCAGCCCCGATACGGTGCGCACCATCAACCGGCCATCGGCCACGGTCAGGTCTTCGCCCTGCACCAGCGACACGCCCATATAGCGCGCGATCCATGCCTGCTCGAAATAGGTCTCGTTCAGCGGGCCGGGGGTCATGATGGCAACCCGACCGTCGCGCGCGCTGCGCAGGCCCAGCAGCGCATCACGAAACTCGCGGAAAAACGCAGCCAGCCGATGGATGTTCTGGCCGGCAAACACGTCGGTATAGGCGCGCGAGGTGGCCACCCGGTTTTCCAGCGCATAGCCCGCGCCCGAAGGCGCCTGCGTGCGGTCGGCCAGCACCCACCAGCGCCCATCCGGGCCGCGCCCGATTTCAAACGCCACAAAATGCAAAAAGTGCCCCGAAGCCGGACGCACACCCACAAGGGGCCGCAGCCATTCCGGATTGCCCGCAACCAGGGCCGCGGGCAGGTGGCCCTCGGCCACCAACCGGTTGTCTCCATACAGATCCGCCATGACGGCTTCCAGCAGGTCGGCGCGCTGGATCAGCGCCGGGGTCAGCTCGGCCCAGTCGGCCTCGTCGATCACAACGGGAATATGGCTCAGTGGCCAGGGTCGCTCGACCGACTGGCCTGACCCGTATTGCCGGTAAAACACGCCGGAATCGCGCAGATATTGATCGGCCCGGCCGGTGGCGCGGGTCAGCCCCTCATCTGTCAGGCTTTGCAGATGGTCGATCAGCGGCTGCCACAATGGCCGCAGCGTGCCGTCTGCCTTCACCAGCTCATCCGGCACGCCGGGCAAGGGGCGATAGGCCGACAGGCCGCGGTCCCGCATCTTGCCGGTGCCTGTCGGTTTCACCTTGTCCGTTCCTGCGCTGTCCATCGGGGGACTAGAGACCCATGGGCCGCCTCAGGTCAAGCGTCAGCGGGAATTCCCGGTGCGGGCGTTCGGCCACCGGGCGCGGATGATGGCCCGGGCGGTGGCCGCTTGCTTCAAACCGTGCCAGGCGGCGTGCTTCTGCCTCGTTTCCGTTCACCGGGAAGGTGTCATAGTTGCGCCCGCCCGGATGGGCGACGTGATAGACACAGCCGCCCAAGGGCCGCCCGGACCAGGTGTCATGGATGTCAAAGGTCAGCGGCGCATCCACCGGCAGCACCGGATGCATGGCGGATGAGGGCTGCCAAGCCTTGTAGCGCAGACCTGCCACAGCCTCGCCCGCGCCCACATCGGTCAGCGGCATCATGCGGCCATTGCACAGCACGCGGTAGCGCGACGGGTCGGGCGCGGTCAGCTTGACCTGCAACCGCTCGGTCGAGCTGTCGGTATAGCGCACCGTGCCGCCGATGGCACCGGTTTCGCCCAAGACATGCCACGGCTCCAGCGCCTGACGCAGTTCCAGATGCACGCCCTCATATTCCACCTCGCCGCAGAACGGAAAGCGGAACTCGGCCTGCGCCTTGAACCAGTCTTCACTCAGCGCAAAGCCGTGTTGCGCCAGATCTGCCAGTACGTCGCGGAAATCCTGCCAGACATGGTGCGGCAGCATGAAGCGGTCGTGGAGCGCGGTGCCCCAGCGGGTCATCTCGCCCTGCGCCGGGCTGGCCCAGAACCGGGCGATCAGCGCGCGGATCAGCAGTTGTTGCGACAGGCTCATGCGCGGATCGGGCGGCATCTCAAAGCCGCGGAACTCGACCAGACCCAGCCGCCCGGTCGGGCCATCGGGGGAAAACAGCTTGTCGATGCAGATCTCGGCCCGGTGCGTGTTGCCGGTGACATCGGTCAGCATGTTGCGCAGCAGACGGTCCACCAGCCAGGGCATCGGGGCCGGTCCCTGCCCGGGGGCGGGGATCTGCGACAAAGCGATTTCCATTTCATACAGCGCGTCATGCCGCGCCTCGTCCATGCGCGGGGCCTGTGACGTTGGCCCGATGAACAGGCCCGAGAACAGGTAAGACAGTGACGGGTGCCGGTTCCAGTGCAGGATCAGGCTGCGCAACAGGTCCGGGCGGCGCAGGAAGGGGCTGTCGTTCGGCGTGGCACCGCCAACAACCACATGGTTGCCGCCTCCCGTTCCGGCATGCTTGCCGTCGATCATGAACTTGTCGGCCCCAAGGCGGCACTGGCGTGCCTCCTCATACACCGCGGATGTGATATCCACGCAGTCCTGCCAGTTATGGGCCGGATGCACGTTCACCTCGATCACCCCCGGGTCGGGGGCAACGCGGATCACGTTCAGGCGGGGGTCATGCGGCGGGGCGTAGCCTTCGATATGGACCTGAAGGCCCAACTTCTTGGCCGCCTGTTCTGCCGCGCGCACCAGATCAAGGTAATCCTCGACCGACACAACTGGCGGCATGAACACGCACAGCCGCCCGTCGCGCGGTTCCACCGACAGGGCCGTGCGGATGTGGCCGTCCAGCTCCGTCTCGCCGCTGCCCTGTTCGACCTGTGCCCCCTGCGCCGAGGCGGCTGTAAAGCTCGCCGAGGTCTGGGGCCGCTGTTCGGTCACATCCGGGCTGTTGGGCACCGGCAGGGGCGCGCGCTCCACCGTGGGGTCAACCGGATTGATATAGGGATATTGCGACGGCGGCAGCCAGGGCAGGCTTTCCAGCGGCAGGCGGTAACCCACCGGGCTGTCGCCTGGAACCAGGAACATATGGCCGCGCCGCAGCTTCCAGCGTTCTGTCCTCCAGCGGCGGCCCGAGGCCCGGGTTTGCCAGCTCTGCACCGGCAGCACAAAGCCGGACGGATTGGTGAGGCCCCGGTTGAAGACGGTCGCCAGACGATGCCGTTCTTCGGGGTCTTTCAGCTTGGAATTGGCAGGCGTCACATTGTCCGGCAGGTTCGCCTCTTTCACCAGCCATTGCGCCGGATCTTCATAGGCGGGAAGGATGCAATCGGCGTCCAGCGCAAGATCATCGGCGATCTGGGCCAGCAGGCGCTGCGCATCATCGGTGGTCACCCCGGTCTGCGCGCCTTCCTGGGCAATCAGCGCCGGATCTGACCAGATCGGCTGGCCATCGGTGCGCCAGTAGAGCGAGAAGGTCCAGCGCGGCAGCGTTTCCCCCGGATACCATTTGCCCTGCCCGTAATGCAGGAAACCGCCCGGTGCGAAACGGTCGCGCAACCGGCGGATCAGCTGATCGGCCAGCACTCGTTTGGTGGGTCCGACGGCGGCGGTATTCCACTCTTCCGCCTCGAAATCATCGATGGACACAAACGTCGGCTCGCCGCCCATGGTCAGCCGCACATCGCCCGCCTCCAGCGCCGCATCCACCTTTTGCCCCAATGCGTTCAGCTGGTCCCAAGCGTCATCGCTGAAGGGTTTGGTGATGCGCGGATGTTCGGCCACGCGGGCCACGGTCATGTCAAAGGCGAAATCGACCTCGGCAAAACTTGCCATGCCCGAAATCGGGGCGGCATTGCGATAATGCGGAGTGGCGGCCAGCGGAATGTGGCTTTCCCCGGCCAAGAGACCGCTGGTCGGGTCAAGCCCGACCCAGCCCGCCCCCGGCAGATACACCTCGCACCAGGCATGCAGATCGGTGAAGTCCACCTCGGTGCCCGAAGGCCCGTCCAGCGCCTTCAGATCCGGCTTCAGCTGGATCAGATAGCCCGACACAAACCGCGCCGCAAAACCGAAGTGGCGCAGTGCCTGCACCAGAAGCCAGCTCGAATCGCGGCATGATCCGCTTTGCACACCCAGCGTTTCTTCGGGCGTCTGCACGCCCGGTTCCATGCGAATGGTATAGCGCAAGGTGTTCGCCACCATGGCATTCAGATTGACCACGAAATCGACGCTGCGAATCCGGTCTTTCGGCACCGTGTCCAGAAACGCCTGCAGCAACGGGCCGGCGGCATCCTTGCGGCGGTAGATCTCCAGATCGTCGGTCAGATCGACCGGATAGTCGAAGGGCCATGTTTCCGCCGCCTCTTCGACAAAGAAGTCGAACGGATTGTAGATCGCCATATCGGCGACCAGATCCACCTCGATCTTGAACTCGCGCACCGGTTCGGGAAACACAAAGCGCGCCAGCCAGTTGCCGAAAGGGTCTTGCTGATGATTTACAAAATGCCCGCCCGGGCTGACCTTGAGCGAATGCGAAATCACCCGGGTCCGGCTGTGCGGGGCAGGGCGCAGACGAATGACCTGCGGTCCCAGCGTGACGGGACGGTCATATTTGTAATGCGTCAGATGGTGGATCGCGGCCTTGATTGACATTCGCTTACTTCTCGTGAGGTCAGGATCTGCATAACAGCAGGCGTGGTCTTATTTCTCCATATAGCCCTGTCTGTCCGGTTTGCCGCATTACTGTTGCACAAATCACGATCGTTTCCAAAACTCTGCGCAGATATTGTGCAAATGCGGAACCATGGACTGTGATCTGCTGTTTCCCCTTCCGGAACGGTGTGTGGGAATTCCCCGGATAGGACGCACAAGTGCCGCGATCCTGCCCGAATTCGGGATCAATACCAATTTACGAACCCGTATTGCTGCCTGCTGGGGAAAAAAATGGACCGACTGACTGAAATGGAAGCCTTCGCCACGGTCGTTGACCAGGGCGGCTTCACAGATGCGGCAAAAAAGATGGGCATTTCCAAATCTGCCGTGTCAAAGCATGTGTCGGCCCTGGAAGCGCGGCTTGGCGCGCGCCTTCTGAACCGGACCACCCGGCGGGTCAGCCCAACCGAAATTGGTCTTGCCTATTACGACCGCGCCCGCCGCGTTCTGAACGACGCCGGCGAGGCGGATGCGCTGGTCACTTCGATGCAGTCTGCCCCATCTGGATTGTTGCGCATCAGCGTTGCCACCGATTTCGGGGTCAATCTGCTGTCGCCCATTCTGGGCGATTTCCTGCTCGAATATCCCGATATCACCGTCAACATGGTCTTGAACAACCGCTATGTCGAGCTGATCAGCGAAGGCTTTGACATGGCCATCCGCGTGGGAGAGCTGGAAGACAGCTCGTTGCGCGCCCGCAAGCTCACCGATACGACCAAGCGGATGATCGCCTCGCCCAGCTATTTCCAGCGCTATGGCCGCCCGCTCAAGATCGACGATCTGAACGAGCACAAGCTGCTGCATTATTCGAATCAGGCCAATGGCAACGTCTGGAAAATCACCGCGCCTTCCGGCGAGAAGCGTCAGGTCCGCACGGCAGGCTGGCTGACGGTGAATGATGGCCAGTCGCTGCTGAATGCGGCAATCTCCGGTCTTGGAATCGCTTATCTGCCCAGCTTTCTTTATGCCGAAGCGATGAAGGCCGGACAGATCGAAGAAGCGCTGCCGGGCCTGCCAACCGAGGTTCTGGGCATCTATGCGGTTTACCCGCCAGGACGGTTTACCCAGCCCAAGGTTCGGGCCTTCATTGACTTTCTGGCGCGCCGCTACTCGGACAAGGGCCCCGACAAGTGGTGATGCGCTACTGACTGTCCTGCGCTGGCGGTATCGGGGTCGAGGTCACAATGACTTCGACCCTTCTGTTTTTGTCCCGCCCGTCTTCGGTCAGGTTGGTGCTGCGTGGTGCCAGATAGCCCACGCCTTGCGCCGCAACGCGTGCCGCCGGAATGCCCTCCGCGCTGATCAGAACCTGCCGAACGGCCTCGGCGCGTTGGCGCGACAGGGCGATATTGCCCTCCAGCCCGCCCGAGGCATCTGTGTGGCCAACCAGCGCCACCGTCACCGCCGGGTTTTGCCGCAACCAGTCAGCCAGCATGGTCAGCGACGCAAATGGCCCCTCGGACAGCGTGGACGCGCCCGAGGCAAATTCCAGATCCTCCAGCGCCACCGCCCCGCCCGAGATCAGCCGTTCGCCAAACGGGGTTGGGTCAACACCTGTGGCCACCTTTGCCGGCAGGGCCGTATCCTCAGGGGTTTTGGTTGATGTGGTCAGCAATGGCGCGGCACTGACCGGCCCGCCGACATGGATCATCTGCACAAATCCCGCCGCCGCCGTCCGGCTGACGATCAGGCTGACCACCTCTTCCCCACGCTCTGCCGCGTAAAACCGGTAATCGCCCAGATCGACATGCATTTCAGGTTCCGGAAGGATCTGCGTCGCATAGCGGAAATCAAACCCACCACAGGCTGCCGAGTCACATTCAAAAACCGGTGTGAAACCAGCTGTCGTCAGCTGTGCGCGCAGGGGGGCCAGCACTTCCAAGGTCGTGGCCCCGGCGGCATCAATCCGCCATGCAGTCTGGCGCAGCGGGCCTTCGACCGTGCGGATCGGCACCTCACCATCGGCATAGGCGCCAAGGGGCAAGGCATAAGAGGACAGCGCTTCAGTCTTGTCCACGCTGGGAACGGCCGGAAACGGCATCTCCAAAGTCACCGCCTGTGCCAGCCCGATGGGCGGCACCAGTGCCAGCGCGAACGCTGCAACAAAGCTCTTTCCGGTCTGTTTCACCTGCCGTTGCCTCTTTGGGCTTATCGCTGCCGATAGTGATACTGTCCCACAACCCCCATCCCAAGGGAAGCATAGAGGTTGCGTGCCGGAATATTCGCGACCGTAACCACCATTGCCAGACTGTCTGCCCCGTTCTGTTGCGCCCAGCCTGCCGCTGCCCGCAGGATATGGTGCGCGGAACCCTGCCGACGGGCTTTGCATCGGACCTCCAGCGCATGCAGCATCGCCACCCCGTGATGCATTGCCACAAAGGCAACCCCGGCGGGCTGGTCATTGACCCGCCCCAGAAGCACGCATTTCGGCCCCGCAGCCCGTTGCATCACCGCCAACCGCGCCGCCCCGATATCGCCTTCGGCCCAGATCTCGGCGCAGATCGCCAAAGGCGGCCAATGGGCAAAGGCCGACATCGGTGGCGGGGCAGGGTCAGCCAGAACGTGGCACGGCGCTTCATAAGCCACCACCGGATCGACCACCCGGTAGCCGCGCGATTGCAGCGCCTGATCCAGGGCTCCATCACCCTCCCGGATCAGAAACAGTGGGTCCTGCCCCAGCCCGGTCATTGCCGACTCGGCCTCTGGAATGGCCTCATCGCTCCAACCCGGTCCGGCAGTCGCTGCACTCACCCGTTTGCCGCCGCCTTGACCATCGCGAATGCACCATGGCCCGACCGCAAAGCGCCGCGCCGGCGGCCAGGTCTGTTCCATCACATCGGCCAATGCCTCGGGCGTCATCCGAACAGCGCTGCCAGCCGGGTCATTGCGGTGTCGATCTGCCCGGCATCGGTGCCCCGGATCACCAGATTGGTGCCATGGGCGCCGTTCTGGATGAAGGGATATGACCCCATGCTCAGTTCGGGAAACTCTGCCGCAAGCTGGCCGAAAGGTCCTGCCACCTCCCCCTCGCCACGATTGACCCGCAGAGACTGGCTCAAAAGCGGTGCGCCGCCGGTCAGGGTGGGCAGCACGCTGGCCACCATCGCCTGAAAGATATTGGGCACACCGGCCATGACATGCACATTGCCCAGCGTGAACCCCGGCGCGGTGCTCACCGGATTGTCGATAAGCGTCGCGCCATCGGGAATGCGGGCCATGCGCCTGCGGGCCTCGTTGAACTCCAGCCCCGCGCGCGCGTAATGCGCGGCCAGAAGCGCCAGCGCATCGGCGCGTTGGCTGATGCCGACGCCAAAAGCCGCAGCAATCGCCTCCGCCGTGATGTCATCATGCGTCGGCCCGATGCCACCGCTGGTGAACAGATGGTCATGGGCGCTGCGAAGCGCGTTGACCGCCGCAACAATCGTGTCGTGATCATCGGCCACCACCCGCGCTTCCATCAGGCGGATGCCGTGGCGGGTCAACTCGCCGGCAAGATAGTGCATGTTGGAGTCGCGCGTGCGGCCCGACAGGATTTCATCGCCAATCACAAGCATTGCCGCGGAAGGATTTCCAGAAGGAGATGCCGCCGTGTTGTCCATCACATGTTCCTTGTTCTTGATCCTGTCCGGGTATAGGCCGGGCGGCCCGCTTTTCAAACCCTGCTCTGCAGGCGCGCGCCCCTCTGGTCAAGCCGCCCCGATTTGCCTATCTAGGGCAGCATGCAAGGGATCTATGACATGCACGACACTGCCGGGCGCATCACCAAAGACGGAATCCGCATCTATGAGGATGCCGATTTCACCGGAATGCGCCTTGCGGGGCAGGTCGCAGCCGAGATCCTTGACGCGGTGGCCGCTCTGGTGAAACCGGGGGCAACCACCGCAGAACTCGATGATTTCATCCGCGAAGACATCGACCGTCGGGGGGCCACGTCCGCCACCATCGGCTACAAGGGCTATCGGCACGCCTCCTGCATTTCGGTCAATCACGTGGTCTGCCATGGCATTCCGGGTGGCAAGCAGTTGGCCGATGGCGATATTCTCAACATCGATGTCACGGTGATCGTTGATGGCTGGTTCGGTGATACCAGCCGCATGTATGTGGCCGGCACTCTGCCCCGCAAGGCCGAGCGGCTGATCGATGTCACCCATGAAGGGCTGATGCGCGGCATTGCCGCCGTGATGCCGGGCAACACCTTCGGCGATATCGGTCATGCGATCCAGTCTTACGTCGAGGCGAACCGCATGTCGGTGGTGCGCGATTTCTGCGGCCATGGTCTGGGCCGGGTGTTCCACGCGCCCCCCAATGTGCTGCACTATGGCCGGCCAGGCAGCGGCGCGGTGTTGGAGGAAGGCATGTTCTTCACCATCGAGCCGATGGTGAACCTTGGCCGTCCTGAAACAAAGGTCCTGGCGGATGACTGGACAGCTGTCACCCGTGACCGATCGCTGTCGGCGCAGTTCGAACATTCGGTCGGCGTGACGGCCACGGGTTGCGAGATCTTTACCCTTTCCCCGGCAGGGCGTTTCCATCCGACTTGGGCCTGACGGCCCGATCCGGCGCAGGTTGGGCAGGTGGCACCGCGCCACCAGACGGCACAGCAGACCTTGCTCGCTTGTGGCAAATCTGCGCCCGTGGTGCCGCAGCCTGTTCAACCGCGCAGCACGGAACATCGCTTCGAGGGTGCCCAGCCCCCGGCCCGCAGCGGCGGCTATCACCGCCCAGCAAATGGCAGCGGTGGCAAGACCATGGGGTGAAAGCGGGTCATCCAAGGCCAACCCAATGCGCCGACCCACCTCAATTCACCACAAAATCGGCATGCAGCGCGCCCGCCGCCTTGATGCTTTTCAGAATGTCGATCATGTCATGCGGGGCCACGCCAAGTGCGTTCAGCCCGGCCACCAACTCTGACAAGGATGTGCCGCCAGACACCTCCGCCAGCCCGGTGCCCGGGGCGCGGTTGATTTCGGCATTGGTGCGCGGCACCACCACCGTCTCCCCCTCGGCAAAGGGGTTGGGCTGGATCACCAGCGGGGCCTCTTCGATCCGCAGGGTCAGGTTGCCCTGCGCCACGGCGACCCGGCTGATCCGCACATCCTGACCGATGACAATGGTGCCCGACCGTTGGTCGACCACAACGCGCGCCCTTGTTTCGGGGGAAATGGTCAGATTTTCAATGCGTCCGATCACATGCGCGGGCGACCGCAAACCTGCCGCGGCCACGTTCATTTCCACCGTGCCGGAATCCAGCATCACCGCGAATCGCTGTCCGAATTCCTGGTTCAGCACCGTCTCAATCCGTGCGGCCGTGGTGAAATCCGGGTTGCGCAAGGCCAGACGAATGGACTGCAACATCGTGAAGTCAAAATCAATTTCACGCTCCACCCGCGCGCCGGAGGGGATGACCCCGGCGGTCGGAACACCTTGCACCACCCGCGCGGCATCCCCCTCGGCGGCAATGCCGCCAGCGATGATCGTTCCTTGCGCAACGGCATAAATCTGACCATCCGCACCGTTCAGCGGAGTCATCACCAGCGTGCCGCCGAGCAGGCTGCTGGAATCACCGATGGCCGATACCGTCACATCAATCCGCCCGCCCGCCCGGGCAAAGGGCGGCAGGCTTGCGGTGACAAAGACGGCTGCAACGTTTCTGGGGCGATAGGCCTCACCCGCCACGTTCACGCCGAGCCGTTCCAACAGGTTGGACATGATTTCTTCGGTGAAAGGCGCATTGCGGATTCCGTCGCCCGTGCCATCCAGCCCCACAACCAGACCGTAGCCCACAAGATCATTGCCACGTACGCCGTCGAATTCCACAAGATCCTTGATCCGCACCTGATCGGTCAACCGGAGCTCATCTGCCAGCGCCGGGCCACAGCAGAGCGCGCAGAGGGCAAGGACGAGCCAGCGGATCATCGCAGGAAATCCGTCAGCGACATGCGCGAGAGCCGTGCCGTGATCGCATAAAGCGATTCCAGATTGGTCTGCACGGCTTCCAACTCCAGGGCGAGGCGTTCGGGATCACTTTTGACAAGGTCACTCTGTTCCATTTCCTGTGCCAGCAGGTCGACCGCAGCGCGGCTGGTGGCAGCGTCAATCCGGCCTTCGCTGATCCCCAGTTTCGCCGCAAGAAGCGTCATGTCATCATTGCCGGCGATCAGGGCTTCGGCGGACAGGCGCGCGAGGTCCTTGAGGATGACGGGCGGCAAAGGCGAGGCGGGGTCATCCAGAAGGGCTGCTGCGCTCATGCCCTTGAGCATGTTGCGAAAGGCCTGATCTTCGGCTGTCACACCCATCCAGACCCGGTCAGTCGCGGAGACGGCAACCGGGGTCAACGGCACATCCCCCAGATAGGCCACGGCAACATACCCAGCCGGATCATCGAACCAATCCGAGATGCGCTGCATCGCGTCTTCCGCCGTGGTGGCACCGACCAGTGCGGCGTTCAGAGCTGTCAGGATTGTGGCGGCATCGGCCACGGCGGGCTGATCGATCGCTTGCCCGGCAAACAGGGACCGTCCGCCCGAGGCGGCGTTCATCGTGGCAAGAACCGAGTCGAGGCGACCGCGCGCATCTACCCCGGTCAGTTCGACATTGTCATCGGTGCTCAGTTGGGACGCCGTCAGCAATTTGCCCACCATTGGCCCGGTTGTCCCCGCAATTGATTGCAGCGCAAGCTGCATCGCTGCACTGTGGGCGGCAGCCTCCCGTCCGGCCGACAAGTAGCCCTCAGTCATGCCCCGCGCGCGCGACACGGCGGTCAGGCGGGTCAGATCGCCGTTCAAGGTGGCCCCCACATCGCTGACCCGACCTTCGGCAAACTCCTTGGTCAATCGGTCCAGCGTGCCCTTGAGCCGGGCGGTGTTTGATTTCAGCAGATAGGATTGGGCCAGGTCGCCCGATGCGATCATCGTCATGTCACAACCCCAGCAGAATGTTGATCAGCTCATCGACGGTCTGGATCACCTTTGCATTCGCTGCATAGGCCTGTTCGATCACAAGCAGATTCTGCATTTCCTGATCGGTATCGACTCCGTCGCGCAAGAGAGCGGTGCGCAACCCTTCGGCGCGGGCCGACGCAAAGGCGGCGCTTGAGTCCGCGCTCAGCCGATTGACCGATTGTGTCGATGCGATGTCGGACGCAAAGCCTGCAAGGCTGCGCGCGCCGGGTGACAAGCCGCCGGAAACTTGCGTCCGTACGGCGCTCAGCGCATTGGAAAGCGCGCTCAGCCGCTCCGAAAATCCTGGCGGGCCTGCGGTCGGTGCACCTAGCCCGTCACGCAGGCGCCACAGGGCCCCCCCTGACTCGGGGTCCACCAATGTGTTGAGCTGGATGCGGCTGGCCAACCCCACCTCATCCACCGGGTCAAAACTGGCACCCGCATCGGTGAACAGCGCCGCTGCGCCCACGGCACGGGTCGGGTCCACCGCCGGATGGGCCACCCGTTCGATCAGGTCGCGGGCCAGCGCATCCAGATTGGCCTGAGCAGCCGGGGCCTCGCGGTCGCGCAGATCGAACAGGGCTGACAACCGCCCTTCGCCCAGCCTGCCACCGGCAGGCGTGGTGGTCAGCGGCTTGCCGTTCAGCGTCAGGCCCGACAATGTACCGGCGGCCAGTGACAGATCAGGCGTGATCATCGTGGTCGGCGAGAAGGAGATCTGAACCGGCTGTCCTTCCAACAGGATGGTGCCGCCGGTGGTATAAAGGGCGATCTTGTCATTTTCGCGCAACGCCTCGCGCACCGGAACGATGGCGGAAATGGAATCCACCAGGCTTTGGCGCTGATCTTTCAGGGCACTGGTCTCCCGCCCGGATGCCGCAAAAGTCTGAATGCGCAAATTCAGTTCCGCGACCCCAGCCAGCGCGTCATTCAACCGCCTGACATCCAGTGCAATCTTGGTATCGGCAGCTTGCCGCTCGGTCTGGATTGCCTCGGCAATCTGACCAATTCCCTGGGTCAGGCTGCGGGCAGCGTCCACCACAGAGGCAAGCCGTGCATCGACTTCGGGCCTTGCAGCCGCCTCGATCAAGCTGCGTTCAAAGGTGACAATCCGCGCCGACAGGGACCCGTCCTGATCCGCGGTTCCCATCACGTCATCCATGCGGGACAGAAAGGTCGAAACTGTGGCGCGTTCGCCCATCGCCGCAGATGCCAGCCGAAGATCCTGCAACAGCAAACTGTCGATCTGGCGGGCAATGCCGGTGATGGAAACCCCGCCACCGCCCAGACCGCGGCTGCTGGCCGACAGTTGCACCTCGCGCCGGGCGTAGCCTTCGGTCAGCGCGTTCGAGACGTTGTTGGCGGTGACATCGGCCATCCGCGATGTGGCGGACAGCCCGGACAGAGCCGAGTTTAGCGCGGATGCAATGCTCATCTAGCGACCCTTACCGTTTGATATTGGTGGTTTCTTGCAACATCTCGTCCACCGTCTGGATCACCTTGGCGTTTGACGAATAGGCCCGCTGTGTGGTGATAAGTGCGGTCAGTTCTGCGGCGATATCGGTGGTTGACCCTTCGCGGGCAAAGCCCTGAACGCTGCCTGTCGGCCCCTCTCCGGCGTTCCACAGGAAAAAGGCACCAGAGGCGGAGGAGATTTCGAACGTCTGCGCACTCAGCGCGGTCAGCCCGTTCAGATTGGGCACATCAACCAGCGGGATCTGATACACCCGGCGGATAAAACCGGTGTCGAAACTGGCCATGAGATAGCCATTTTCGTCAATCTCAAGCCCCGTCAAAGTGCCGGTGGGCGAGCCGTTCTTCGACACATTGCCGGGCACGAATTTGTCACCCAACTGGGTCAACCCTCCCGGCTGGCCGATACGGCCGATGGTCATGACGATCGGGCCGCCGGTTGCGGCAACGGGAAGGGTCATCGCGCCGGTCGCCAGGTCATAGGCGCCGCCCGTCACCGTGGTGACGGAGGCCAGCGTGCCGCCAGCCGAACCGGAGGTATCGAACACCAGCGTATATGTTCCGATGACGGCCCCGCCCAGCGCACTGTCAGTGAATTCAAGCGTCCAGGTATTGGATGCCGCAGTTGCCGGTGGCACCGGCACGGTCGGCGTAAAGCTGATGCCCAGCGACTGGGCGGTCCCCGTATTGGTATAATATTCCACCTGCAGAGGAATCTCGCCCCCCGGCGACCCGACATTGGTTTCTGCCGCAGGCAGGTTGACCGCCAGACTGACGGCCGTGGTCGGATCGGCGGCGGTCTGGTTGGTGGCGATCACCACCGGGCGCAGGCCCGATGTCGTATCGCGTGAAAAATCGGGGATATTGCCGTTGCGATCGGCGGGCACGCCCATGAGCACCAGACCGGAATCGGTGCGCAAGACGCCATCCTTATCCATGCGGAACGATCCGGTCGTGGTCATCAGCATGGGTTGCGCGCCGCTGGCGTTGCCGGTCAGGCGCACGGCTGGCATCACCGGCAGCATGCCCCGACCCGCCACTGCCAGATCCAGCGCGTTGGCCGTGCCGACAAGGCCACCCTGTTCATCAATCAGCCGCTGGCTCGAGGCGCGCACGCCGCCTGCCGAGTATTTGCCGCCGCCGCCGCCGCCTGCAGAAAGCACCATGCTTTCAAACTCGGTGGCGGCCCGTTTGTAGCCATAGGTCGACGCATTGGCGATGTTGTCAGAAATGGTCGCAAGCCTGGTCGCATTTGCGCTCAAGCCTGCGACGCCCGCGTTCAGCGAGGAAGAGATAGTCATCTATACCGCCTTTCTACAGGTCGATGCCTCTATGTGCCTCGCACCTTGCAGGATGGCGATTAACAGCCAGCTAACAGCGACAGTTTGACAAAACCGGCTAGCGATCGTTGCGCAGCAGGATGACCTCCAGCCGGTTGTTGCGGATCACCGAAGGGTCCGGGGTCAGTGGCTTGCGGTCGGCAAAACCGGTAACGCGGGCAAAGCGGTTGTCCGCCACCCCCTGGTCTTGCAACAGCATGCGCCCCGCCTGGGCCCGCGCGGCCGATAACGGCCAGACCGGGTTTTCGCGCATCATCATCGGGTAGCTGTGCACATGTCCGCCCACAGCCAGATCATTGCGGGTGGCCTGCAACACGTCGGCCAGCACTTGTGCCAGATCGCGCAGGGTCTGCGTCGGGGTGGCAGTTTCGGCGTCGAACAGGGGGGCCTGATCCAGGTCGAACAGCTCGATCACCAACCCTTCATCGGTCACCCGCGTCACCACATGGCGCAGCAGGCGTTCCATGGTCATGCTTTCGCCACTGCGGGCCAACAGCGCCTTTTGCGCCTGCGCCAGCCGTTCTTCCTCGGCTTCTGCCGCCTCGCCGGCTTGTCCTGTCTCCCCTTGCGCCTTTTCCTTTGCCGCAGGCGCGCCAGGTGCCGCGCCGGTCCCGCTCTGGGTCAGCGTGTCCTGGGACATGATGGAATCGCCGCCAAAGGCGCCATCGCCGCCGCCAGAAACCCGGCTGAGCGGGATGACCGGACTGAAATAGTCCGAGATCCCTTTGCGTTGTTGATCTGTCGTCGCGTTCAGCAGCCACATCAGCATGAAGAAGGCCATCATGGCCGTCACGAAATCAGCATAGGCAACCTTCCACGCACCCCCGTGGTGGCCACCGCCGACAACTTTCTTCTTCCGCTTGATGATGACTGGCGCGGCATTTGCTTGCCCTGCCATCACACACCCATTTTCTACACCCGCCCCCGGTCTACAGGGGCGCGGTAAACCGGGGCTTAACGATTGGTGTTTTAGCTATTTCCGGGACCTATTCGGCCGAGGACCTTGCCCACAGGTTAATGTCCTCTTCGGCTGCCACGCTGTCAATCTGCGCCAGTTCTTCGGCGGTAAAGCTCAGGTTGTGGATGGCCCCGACGCAATCGATCACCTGGTCTGGGCTGGAGGCGCCGATCAGCGCGGTGGTGATCTTTTCCTCGCGCAAGACCCAGGCAATCGCCATCTGCGCCAATGTCTGCCCGCGCGCCTGTGCCAGGGCATCCAGCGCCTTCACGCTGTCGAGGGCCCGCGGGGTGATGGTGCCGGGGTTCAGGCTTTTGCCTTGTGCCGCACGGCTGTTTTCAGGAATGCCGCCCAGATATTTCTTGGTCAGAATCCCCTGCGCCAGTGGGGTAAAGGCAATAGACCCGATCCCAAGCTCGCGCAGCGTTTCGCGCAGACCGTCCTTTTCCACCCAGCGGTTCAGAATATTGTAGCTGGGCTGATGGATCACGCAAGGCGTGCCCAGAGATTTCAGAATGGCCGCTGCCTCGCGCGTCTTGGCGCTGGAATAGCTGGAAATGCCGACATAGAGCGCCCGGCCTGACCGCACGATCTGGTCCAGCGCCCCCATGGTTTCTTCCAGCGGCGTGTCGGGGTCAAAGCGGTGAGAATAGAAGATATCCACATAGTCCAACCCCATCCGCTTCAGGCTCTGGTCACAGGAGGCGATCAGGCTCTTGCGGCTTCCCCATTCGCCGTAAGGCCCCTGCCACATCAGATAGCCAGCCTTCGAGCTGATGATCAGCTCATCGCGGTGCCCGGCAAAATCGCTGCGCAGAATCTCGCCGAACGCCTCTTCGGCGCTGCCGGGCGGCGGGCCATAATTGTTGGCAAGGTCAAAATGCGTGATCCCGTGGTCAAAGGCGGTGCGGCAGATGTCGCGCTTGGTCTGATGCGGCGTGTCGTGCCCGAAGTTGTGCCACAGCCCAAGGCTGATGGCGGGCAGTTTCAGCCCCGAGACGCCGCAGCGGCGATAGGTCATGCGGGAATAGCGGTCGGGATGCGGGGCGTAAGTCATGGGAAATCCTTCTTCTGGCGCTATCTTTTCACTGGTGCAGGGCTTGTGCAAGTTGCTCTGACCGTACTGTTGTGCAAGGTGCACCTCTTATGGATAGCCTCTGCAAGAGCGGGCAACAGGCACAGATGGGCAGATGATGGGCTGGGTTTTCAAAGCGTGGGACTTTCTCTCGGCAGTCTGGGGCCGGATCAATGACGGCCATTTCGGCCTGATCGCCGCGGGTGTGGCCTTTTACGCCATGTTCGCGGTGTTTCCCGGCCTTGCCGCCAGCGTCGCGATCTGGAGCCTGATGGCGGACCCGCAGGTGATTCAGGAATACCTTGATGTGGGCGAACAGTTCTTGCCCACCGATGCGGCGCTGCTGATCCATGATCAGGTCATGGGGCTTTTGGCCACGCCACGCACCACATTGGGCTGGGCCACCTTTGTGTCTTTGATGATTGCGCTCTATTCGGCGCGCGCCGGGGTATCGGCACTGATCGCCGGCCTCGATGTGGTGAACCGCACCCCCCCGCGCGGCTGGATCTGGGGCTGGGTGGTCGATATCGCGCTGACCCTGGCCTTGATCTTCGCCATCATCGTCGGGCTTGCCACCATCGTTCTGGTACCGTTTTTGCTGCAATTTCTCAATTTCGGCCCGGCGGAAGAATGGTTCCTGAGCATTCTGCCATGGGTGGCAATGTTCGTTCTGGTGCTCAGCTGCCTGTCGATCCTGTACCATTTCGGGCCGAACCTGCCTGCCGGCAACGGGCGGCCATGGGTCAGCGTCGGGGTGGTGGTGGCATCGGTGACATGGTCGGCCGTCAGCTTTGCCTTTTCCGCCTATCTGGCAAATTTCGACAGTTACAACCGCATCTACGGCTCCATCGGGGCGGTGGTGGCCTTGCTGATGTGGCTGTATCTGGGGGTGCTTGCGGTGCTGCTGGGCGGGGCGGTGAATGCCGAGCTGACGGCCCCGCGCCACCGTCAGGTCAATCCGCTGGACTGACCGTCACGACCCCATTCGCCGGTACATCACGCCAGTCGCTTATCCGGCCGTCAGGCCAGATCACCCGCACTTCGGCAGTGTCGGCCTGACCAAGGCCAAAGTGCTGCGGCCCCCAGATCCCGCTCACATGGCCGCCGCCCGAGGTGATCTCGTGCCGTTGCAGATGCTCACCTGTCCGCACTTCGACCCAGGCACCGATGCCGGTGGGGTTCGGACCCGGCTGGCGCAGATCAACGCCGATCCAGGTGCCGACCGGCCCCGCATTGCGCCAGACCTGTGCCGGACTGTTGCGGTTGACCACAACCAGATCCAGAGCGCCATCGCCGTTCAGATCGACCACTGCCCCGCCGCGCGCAGCCTGCGTGCTGGCCACCCCGGCTTTGTCTGCGGCTTCGACAAACACCCCGTCCATCCCCTGCAACAGCAGGTTGTTGGGATCGGCCATGGCAAAATCCGGCATTTCCCACACATTGCCCTTGGCCACGAACAGATCGGCCCGCGTGTCATTGTTCACATCGGCAAATTGCGCATGCCAGCCGGTGGATGGGCGCAGGTCTTCGCCCATAAAGGGCCGGTGCGCGGTCACGCCCTTGGCCCAGGCAATATCGGTGTAATCGGGCAGGGCATCGGGGGCGGGGTCGGCCAGACGTTGCAGCTTGTTGTCGGCCATGCTGGTCAGGTAGAATTCGGGGTAGCCATCGGCATCCAGATCGGTGCTGGCAATCCCCATTCCCCAGATGCGCAGCCGCTTCCAGCCTTCGGCCTCGGTGTACAGGCGCGGCGGCTGGCCCGGGTCCAGATGCCACATCTGTTCCGCACCCCCCTCATAATACTCGCGGTCATTCGACACCCGCAGCGACTTCACGCCCGACCCGTTCCAATCTGTGAACAGCATCGACAGCGCGCAGAAACTGGGCGTCAGGGGCAGGGGTGGCGCATAGGCGGTGCCCTCGGGCCGGTGCAGCCAGTTGTCGGTGCACGACCCCCAAGGATAGGCCTCCTCCCGCCGGTCAATGTAATTGCCGATGGCGAGCGTGGGCAGCGCCGCGCCCTCCTCCCAGATCGCGGCAAAGGCGGTGGACCATGCGTCACCGCCGTCAAAGCCCCAGTCCTCATTCGCGCGCTCGAAGCGGCAATCCCCCAGCCCGCGCATCACCACATTCTCGCCAACCCGCAGCAGGACCAGATCAGTGATCCCGTCGCTGTCGATGTCGATCGGATAGGTGCCGGTGACCGCCTCCATCTCGACACCCGAGTCCACGGCGGCAAAGGCCAGGGCCCCGCCCGGCTGGCTCTGGTTCACAAAGAGTGCCGCAGGCGCGGTGCCGCCTGAAAGCGCCAGATCGGGCAAAGCATCACCATTGCAATCAAACGCCGCCACGCCGCCACCGACCATATATTCCCATTCGCCGGTGAACCGATGCGCCAGACCCGAAGCTCCGGTTTCTTCAACGAATTGCGGTACGGTCTGCGCGGCCACAGGGGCCACAGGCGCCGCAAGCAACACCAGACCCAGTGCCCGGACCAGCCCGCCCCTCATGCCACTGTCCTGAGCGCCACCGCATGGGCCCCGATGCAGCGACCCTGCGTCAGACCCTGCGCGATGGCAGAGCGAAAGTGAATGCCGCCATAAAGCCGCGACTTCCCAGCCTCTTCGGCCGCTTGCCAGAAACTGTCATACCGCCGCGCGTCAAGCCCCTCACGCTCATGGGTGACATCCTCATAGGCATACCCCTCTCCCAGCGCCGCCGTCAGCACCGTCGCCGCCGCCGCCGAAACGGTGGAATGGCCTGACGGGTATTCGGGAAACGGCGGTGTGGTCAGCAGCGGTTTCCAGGCCGGGTCGATCACCCGGTTGATATAGGTGACAGGACGCAGCAGGTTATAGGTGGTCTTGTCATGCCAGCAGCCGATGAAGGCATCGGCCATCGCAATGCCCAGCCGCGCCATCAGATCCACGCTCGCGGCCAGCGGCATCTGCCGCCGGGTGATCAGATCATTGGCGACAAAAATCCAGTGCCCGGGCGGTGTCGATGACAGCATCGGATCATCCGACCAGAACCGCGCGATCAGCGCCTGTTCGGGCGTGATCGCCTGTGTCGCCGTGTAAACCTCCATGGCTTCGGCATAAAAGGCCGAGCCAGGGTCTTCACTATAAGCCGGGGGCGGGGGCAGGGCGCAGGCATTGCCCGCAGGCATCGCAAAGGGCCGGACATTCCCCCAGTCCGGCAACAAAGGAGCCTGCTGCTGGCGCACCAGCGAGGTGGGCACCCAGGCCGCCGCGTCGTCACGCGCGGTATAGCTGTGCGGAAAGCCCATGTTTTCCACCACCGCGCCGCCATCGCCATCGGCCCAGTGGCAGACATGCGCGGCAATCGCCTGCCCCAGCGCAGCACTGCGCGCGGCCACCTCCGCAGGCAGACCTTCGGTCACTTTGGCATTCAACGTGCGGGTCATCGCCGCCATTGCCCGCTGGCCAGACGGTCCGGTGTTGGAAAAGAAATGCGCGACGCCCGCCGAAAGTGCGGATTGCAGCACCGCCGCCGCATCATGCAGGCCGTCGCCCGGCGCTGGCAAAGGGGGCAACCCGTTCACCTGCCCGGCAAGGCTGGTCATCGCCCCGTCACAGGCCGCCACGGCCTCATAGGCGATGACGCCCAGATAGCCAAAGGCCCGCGCCGCCACAGGCGGGGAATAGGTGGCGGTGTGCCGCACCAGTTGCAGCGTCAGCTTGGTCCAGTTGGTCAGAACCGGCACCGGGTCAGCGGCGGCCATCACCCGCCCCGGCGCAAGCGCGGCAATGCCTGCCGCCGCGCCCAAAGCCAATACCCTGCGCCGGTCCATCAGACCCTCCTCAGATGTATTTGTTCCAAAGGTTCTCCAGCCGCTCCTGCCGACCCGAAACCGGCTGTGGTTCCAGACCTTCCGCGTCGACCCGGGCGGCAGCTGCCTCCAGCCCGCCCGCCAGCATGGCCTTGGCCGCAGGGCTTTCCCATCCCGCATAGCGGGCGCGGCGGTTGGCCTCAAGCTCGTCCGACTCCAGCATCGCGGCGGCGCATTTCAGCGCCCGTGCGCAGGTGTCCATCCCGCCGACATGCGCCAGGATCAGGTCTTCGGGGTCAAGGCTCTGCCGCCGGATCTTGGCGTCGAAATTGGTGCCGCCGGTGGTATAGCCGCCCGCGCGCAGGATCTCGTAGAACGCCAGCGCCATTTCGGCGTGGTTGTTGGGGAAC
Source organism: Pseudotabrizicola formosa (assembly GCF_002900965.1). Classification (GTDB taxonomy): domain Bacteria; phylum Pseudomonadota; class Alphaproteobacteria; order Rhodobacterales; family Rhodobacteraceae; genus Pseudotabrizicola; species Pseudotabrizicola formosa. The sequence goes on from NZ_PJOM01000003.1 coordinate 49,596, forward strand.
TGGTCCGTGTCCCAGCCCGACTGGTAATCATTGCGGTTCATGTCGATCGACCCAAAGATCCCCAGACTTGCCGCCATCGCAATCTCATGCTCGAACGAATGCCCGGCCAGAATGGCATGGCCCTGTTCGATATTGGTCTGCACTTCCTTTTCCAGCCCGAACTCCTTCAGGAATCCGTAGACCGTCGCCACATCGTAATCATACTGGTGCTTGCTGGGCTCCTGCGGCTTTGGCTCGATCAGGATCGCGCCCTTGAAACCGATCTTGTGCTTGTACTCCACCACCTGTTGCAGGAACCGGCCCGCATGGGCACGTTCGGCTTTCAGATCGGTGTTCAACAGCGTCTCATAGCCTTCACGCCCGCCCCAGAGCACATAGTTCTGGCCACCCAGGCGCATTGTGGCGTCCATATTGGCCTTCACGGTGGCGGCGGCATAGGCATAGACATCGGGGTCAGGGTTGGTGGCAGCCCCCGACATCCAGCGCCGGTTGGAAAACAGGTTGGCGGTGCCCCACAGCAGTTTGGCCTTATGGCTTTCCTGCTTCTGGCCAAGGTAATCGACCATCGCCTCCAGATTGCGTTTGCTTTCCGCGAATGTGGCACCCTCGGGCCGCACATCGGCGTCGTGGAAGCAATAGAAGGGCACGCCAAGAATATCGAACATCTCAAAGGCCACATCGGCCTTCAGCCGGGCCAGATCCATGCTGTCGCCGAACCATGGCCGCTCAAGGGTCTGGCCGCCGAACGGGTCGCCACCGGGCCAGGCAAAGCTGTGCCAATAGGCCACGGCAAAGCGCAGATGGTCTTCCATCCGCTTGCCCAGCACCACCTCATCGGGGTTGTAATGGCGGAAGGCGTATTCGCTGGTGGCGCTTTCGCCTTCATATGTGACAGCGGGGATATCTTTGAAAAACTCGGTCATGTCAGGCCCTTGATGGCAGATTGAGCATTAAGGTGGCGGGCATGGCCCGCGTCGAAGGCGTCTTTCAGCGCCGGATCGGGGTCGATCACCTTGGCAATGGCGGGCAGGGTGGCCACCTCGGCCCCCGCGCCCGTGGCCGCCATCAGCGCCAGCCGCGCCGCTCCGAAGGCCCCGCCGAAATCACCCGCCACAGGCACCTGCACCGGGCAGTCCAGCGCGGTGGCAATGGCGCGCAGCCAGTAGTCCGACTTCGACCCGCCCCCCACCGCCAGCAGACGATCCAGCCTGGTGCCGGTCGCTGCCAGGGCGTCACGGCAATCGCGGAAGGCGAATGTCACGCCCTCCAGAATGGCCCGTGTTGCCGCCTGCCGGTTCGTCGCATGTTCCAGCCCGATGAACGCACCGCGCACCGCAGCCGAATTCAACGGCGTCCGCTCGCCCCCCAGATAGGGCAGGAACAGCGTCTTGCCGGGGGCCTGCAACGCCCCCAGATCGCCGGTCAGGCTGGCGGCATCGCTGCCGGTCAGCTGCGCAAACCAGTTCAGCGCATCGGTACAGGCAAGGATCACCCCCATCTGATGCCAGGTGCCCGGCAGCGCGTGGCAGAAGGTATGCACCGCTGTCGCCGGGTCGGGCTGATAGCCGTCATTGGCCGCAAACAACACGCCCGACGTGCCCAGCGACACAAACGCCTCCCCGGCGCGCACCACACCGACGCCAACGGCCGAGGCTGCATTGTCGCCGCCGCCCCCCGCCACCACCACGCCCGCTGGCAGGCCCCAGCGCGCCGCCAGACCCGACCGCAAGGTGCCCGATACCTCGGACCCTTCCACCAGCCTTGGCATGTGGTCGCGGCTCAGCCCGGTTGCGGCCAGCAGATCATCCGACCAGTCGCGCGCGCCGGTATCCAGCCAGGCCGTGCCCGCCGCATCCGACATCTCGCCCACATGCTCGCCGGTCAGCCACAGGCGCAGATAATCCTTGGGCAGCAACACATGGGCCACCTTGGCCCATAGCTCTGGCTCATGCGCCTGAACCCACATCAGTTTCGGTGCGGTGAAACCGGGAAACACGATATTCCCCGTCAGCCGCCGGAACATCGGGTCATCATCCAGCTCTGCCGCTTCCAGATGGCTGCGGCTGTCGTTCCACAGGATGCAGGGCCGCAACACCTGATCAGAGGCATCCAGCAGCGTGGCCCCGTGCATATGCCCCGACAACCCGATGCCGCGCACCGCGCCCAACCCCTGCACCGCCAGCGCATCCAGCACCGACTCGGCCGCCGCGATCCAGTCATTCGGCGATTGCTCGCTCCAGCCCTCTGCCGGGCGCTGCACGGTCAGGGGGGCGGTGACCTCGGCCAGCACCTCTTGCGTCTCCGACATCAGGATGCCCTTCAGCCCCGATGTCCCCAGATCCAGCCCGATATACATCAATAGGCCTTTGCCGGTTTCTTGCCCATGATGATCATGCCCAGAATGTCGTCATCCGTGACATCGCCCACATTCACCGTGCCGACCCTTTGTCCGTTCTTCATCACCACCGCCCGGTCGCACAGATCCATCACCGCGTGAATGTCATGCTCGATCAGGAAGATCCCCAGCCCCTGCCGCTTCAGCTCCTGGATCAGCTCGGCCACCATCTGGGTTTCCTGCGGGCCAAGTGCGGCGGTGGGTTCGTCCATGATCAGGATCTTGGCGTTGAAATACACCGCCCGCGCGATGGCGACCGATTGCCGCTGCCCGCCCGACAGGGCCGACACCGGCACGTTGAACTTGCGGAAGTTCGGGTTCAGCCGCGCCATGATCTTGCGCGTCTCCGCCTCCATCTGCGCGTCATCGACAAACCCGGCGGCCGTCACCAGCTCGCGTCCCAGAAACAGGTTCGAGGCCGCGTCCAGATTGTCGGCCAACGCCAGCGTCTGGTAAATCGTCTCGATATTGTAGTGGCGCGCATCGCGCGGGTTGCTGATCTCGGCCTTCTCGCCGTTGATGTAGATCTCGCCCGCATCCTTCTGATAGGCGCCCGACAGGCATTTGATCAGCGTCGATTTGCCGGCCCCGTTATGGCCCAGCAGGCCGACAACCTCACCCGGGTGCAGGTCGATGCTGACATGGTCAACCGCCTTGATCCCGCCGAAGGAAATCGAGATGTCGCGCATCTCGACCAGAGGGGTTCCTGTGTTCGTGGTCATATCTGCCTCCTCACTTCGTACGGGCGCGGTAAAGGTTGTCGAGATAGACGGCGAGCACCAGAACCATGCCCACGACGATCCGCTGGATGGCGGCGTCAAAGCCGATCAGCACCATCCCCGATTGCAAGGACTGCATCACCAGCGCGCCAAGGATGGCCCCGTAGATCGTGCCAACCCCCCCGGCCAGCGACGTACCGCCGATCACCGCCGCCGCGATCACGTACAATTCGTCCAGCGTGCCAAGCGCGTTGGTGGCAGAGTTCAGGCGGGCCGAGGCGATCACCGCCGCAATCCCGGTCAATGCCCCCATCAGCGCAAAGATCTTCAGCGTCATCCAGCGGGTGTTGATCCCCGCCAGCGCCGCCGCCTCCGGGTTGCCGCCGATGGCAAAGACATAGCGGCCAAAGCGGGTGCGGGTCATCAGAATGGTCATTGCAATGCCGACGGCGATCATGATCAGCACCGGAATGGCAAAGCCGTGCGAGACAAAGGCATCTTCCGGCAGCTCCAGTCTGCGCAGAATGCCAACCGGCAGCGGATAGGCGTTCATCAGCAGGACCGACCCGAGGATGGCAGCGCAGCCAATGGCACCAAGGGTCAGCTCGGCCCACATCGGGCGTTTGGGGAAGTCATGCTTGACCCGCTGCTTGCGCCCGTTGATCAGCATCCAGATCACCCCGGCACAGGCCAGAAGGCCAACAATCCAGCTGCCGGTCGCGCCAATATTGCCGCCTGGTCCCCCACCCAGCAGCGCGAATGTGCTGTCCACGGGAGAGATGGTCTTGCCGCCATTGGCAATGAAGGCCATGCCGCGCCAGACCATCAACCCGCCCAGCGTGACGATGAAAGACGGTATCCCGCGATAGGCAATCAGCCAGCCGTGCAGGGCTCCGATCAGCGTGCCGCAGAGGATGCCGGCAGCGCAGGTGAGAATCCAGATCGACCAATGCCCCAGCCCCAGGATCTGCGGCAGCACGTCCACCTGCAGGATGCCCATCAGCATCCCCGTCACACCGATGATCGACCCGACCGACAGGTCGATGTTGCGGGTGATGATCACCAGCACCATGCCGGTGGCCATGATGGCGATGCTCGATGTCTGCACCGACAGGTTCCACAGGTTGCGCGGGGTCAGAAACGCGCCATTGCCGTTCACGACGGCCCCGTAGAGGTGAAAGCCGCCCCAGATCAGCAAAAGCGCCGCCAGCATGCCCAGCAGCCGGGTGTCAATCTCGGTGGCCGCCAGAAAGCGTTTCACCGGGTTGGCCGGCGCGGCCGCAGTGGCGGGCGACGCGGGGGGGGAAGAAAGGGGAGTCTGGGTCATGGCATCGTCCAACGCTAGGGGGACAGGGACATCGAGCAAAGACCGCCGCCGCGTGCCGCTGGCCCGCAGGCCAGTCACGCGCGGGTCTCTGCGCTGGTCAGATGTCGTAAAGGCTCGGAAAACAGGTGCGGCGGCCCGATGGCCGCCGCACCCCGTCAGATCTTATTCGCAGCCGACAACGCCAGCGACAGCGCCTTCGCAGGCCGCTTCCTTGGTGATGTGGCCCGCATCGATGGCCGCATTCAGGTTGGCCTTGGTCAGCGGGGTCGGAGCCAGCAGGATGGCATTCATCTCGATGCCCTTTTCCCCACCCGAGAACTTCGAAGCGCCCTCGATCGAGTCAAGCGCCGCACCTTCGGCCAGGGCCGAGGCGATTTCGCCAGCCGCCTTGCCCAGCTGGCGCGCATCTTTCCACACCGAAACGGTCTGGGTGCCACGCGCCACGCGGTTGATCGCGGCATGGTCGCCGTCCTGGCCGCCGACCGGAATGGTCAGGCCCTGTGCGCCAAGGGCCGCCACAACGCCGCCCGCCATACCATCGTTCTGCGACAGAACAGCAGCCACGTCATTGTTGGCCGAGGTCAGGATCTGCTCCATGTTCTTCTGGGCGTTTTCCGGCTTCCAGCCATCCGAGAACGCTTCGCCGACAATGGTGATGTCGCCTGCATCCACGGCCGCCTGAATGACCGACATCATGCCCTGCAGCAGGAAGCCGGTGTTCGGATCACCCGGATCGCCCTTGATGATGGCATAGTTGCCGGTCGGGGCTTCGGCGAACACGCTTTCCGCGATGATCCGGCCCACGCCGACGTTGTCAAAGGTCAGATAGAACGTGCGGTCGTCTTCAATCAGACGGTCATAGCCCACAACCGGAATGCCTTCGTTGGCAGCGGCCTCGATGGCCGGCCCGATGGCATCCTTGTCCCAGGCGTTGATGATCAGCGCGTCAACGCCCTGCGCAATCAGCGCTTCCACATCGGTCAGCTGCTTGGCCGAAGACGACTCGGCATCGGCCGAAACATATTCATTGCCAGCGGCTTCCAGAGCGGCCTTCACGGCTGCTTCGTCAATCTTCCAGCGCTCCTCCTGAAAGCTCCCCCAGGAAACGCCGATTTTTTTGCCCTCTGCCAGTGCAGCAGAGGAAAATCCTGTCGCCGCGATCACGGCGAGCACGATTGCATTACGCATGTGTATCCTCCCTATGGATGCAGCCAGCGTATGGCTGGTTCGGCAGATTCGCCGAGACGGGCAAAAATTGCCCTTATTAAATTCAGTTGTCAAAATAAAAATTATGGGCAAACTTGGGTCTGCGCAAATATGCAGCCGTCTTTCGCTGCTTTGCAGCATTTCTGCGGCGAAGACTCCACGATCTCGCGGCGAATTTGTTAGGGTGACAAATAAATGTTCACGCAATATGCAGCGGGTGACACGGGCGATGGCCGCAAGGGCGTGGGGCCGCTGATCCTGCCTCTGGCCGATACCCTGCGCCCCCTGCGGCAACAGGTGTTCGAATGCGTGCGGGCCGCCGGCTTGATCCCACGGGTGCAGGTGGCGAAAGATCTTGGCGTCAGCCCGGCTTCTGTGACCACGATCACCTCTGAACTGATCGAATCGGGCCTGATCGAAGAGGTGGCCACCCCGCCCCGCGATGGCGAAACGGTGCGCGGCCGCCCTGCCGTGGCGCTTGGCGTGCGGGCCTCGGCGCATCGCGTGGCCGGGATGAAGATTTCGGACCGCGAACAGACTGCCGTGATCGTCGATTTTGCCGGCAAGCTGATCGCCGAAGAGTCGATCCCGCGCCGCCCCGGCCCGATGACCGTGGCCGAGCTGCTGGTCGTGATCGAAACCTTGCTGGACCGCGCCTGCGAAACGGCCGGCCTCCACCGGGCCGATCTGTCGGGTGTGGGAATGGGGATTCCGGGTTTTGTCGATTGTGCCGAGGGCGTCGTGCTGTGGACCCCGCTGCTCGATACCCGCAACGTGGCCCTGGCCGCACTTGCCGGCGCGCGCTTGGGGTTGCCGGTCTGGGTCGATAATGAAACCAACCTCGTGGCCATGGCAGAGCTGTGGTTCGGGGCCGGGCGGGGCCTGTCGGATTTCGCCGTGGTCACCATCGAGCACGGCGTCGGCATGGGCTTTGTGATGAACCACCGCATCTATCGCGGCGCGCAGCGGGTTGGTCTGGAACTGGGTCACACCAAGGTGCAGCTGGATGGGGCGCTGTGCCGCTGCGGCCAGCGTGGTTGTCTGGAGGCATATGTGGCCGACTATGCCCTGGCGCGCGAGGCGACCACCGCGCTCAACTGGGGCCATAAGGAGGGTCAGAGCATCACCGTCCTGCTGGAAAGCCTCTACGACCATGCCAAGGCCGGCAATGCCACCGCGCGCAGCATCTTCCGCCGCGCCGGGCGCTATCTGGCGGTGGGGCTGTCCAATGTCGTCAACCTGTTCGACCCGGCGCTGATCATCCTGTCGGGCGAACGGATGCGCTATGACTATCTCTACGCCGCCGAAACCCTGGCCGAGATGGACAATCTGATGATCAACACCGGCCGCCCCCGCCCGCCGATCGAGATTCACGCCTGGGGCGTGCGGCTCTGGGCGCATGGCGCGGCAGCGCTGGCGCTGTCAGCGGTCAGCGAAAGCCTGCTGGCCGCCAACCGCGAGATCGCCGCGCAATAGCCCGCCCCCCTCGGGTGTCGCAGGACAAACCGACCGCGTCTTTTTTGCCATAGTGTCGGCGTCACGCAAAATGTGATGGGTAAATTTCCGCGCAAGACAAGCGGTTGATTGCACATCGCTGCCGCTGTTGCGATAGTCGGGGTAACCACGCGCGAGGTTTCCAGTGCCACAGTGCAGACATCCATGGCGCAAAAACGCCCTGTCCCGCTTGCCCTTTGTGGCCTGCCTTGCCGCCGCGCTGACCCTGGGGCAGACCGGCCACGCACTGGATCGGGTTGCGTTTCAGGTCGCCGGCGCCTCGGACGATCTGGAGGATGCCCTGCGCGCGGCCTCCGGCCTGCTGGCCCTCGAAAACGAAGAAGATCAGCCTGATCAGGTGCTTGCCGCCGCCCGCGCCGAATACGGCCGCCTTGTCGGGGCGCTCTATGCCCAGGGTCACTATTCCGCCGTTGTGTCGGTCCTGCTCGACGGGCGCGAGGCGGCGGCCATCGCCCCGCTCGATGCCCCTCAGCGCGTCGCGCGGATCGAGGTGCGGGTTGATCCCGGCCCGCAATTCCGCTTTGGCCAGACCGCCATTGCCCCGCTGGCCCCCGAGACAGAGCTTCCCGATGGCTTCGCGCCCGGCGAACCCGCACAAAGCGGGCTGGTGCGTCAGGCCGTAACCGCCGGGGTCGATGGCTGGCGCGCGCAGGGCCACGCCAAGGCCCGGGTCACCGGTCAGAATGTTGTGGCGGATCATCCCAATCGCACGCTGTCCGCCGCTGTCGGTCTTGATCCCGGTCCGCGCCTGCGCTTTGGCCCGGTCGATGTCACCGGCCAGCAACGCACCCGCGAAAACCGCGTGCGCAAGATTGCCGGCCTCCCGCAGGGCGAGGTCTATGATCCGGCAGAGGTGGCCCGTGCCGAAGACCGGCTGCGCCGCACCGGCACCTTCGCCTCTGTCACCATCACCGAGGATGAAGGCATCACCCGCCCCGACCTTTTGGGCACCACCATCACCGTGGTGGAGGAAAAGCCCCGCAACCTCAGCTTCGGGGCCGAAGTCTCCAGCCTCGAAGGGCTGGATCTGACCGCTGCCTTCACGCATCGCAACCTCTTGGGCGGGGCGGAGCGTCTGCGCCTCGAAGGATCGGTCACCAATATCGGGGCCAGTGACAATGGCATGGACTATGGTCTTGAACTGACCATCGACCGCCCCGCCACCCTGACCCCCGATACCACGGCCCGCTTTTCCAGCGAAATCGGCCATCTGGACGAACCCGATTTCCGGGCAGATCTGGCGCGGCTTGGCATCGGATTTACCCATGTCTTTTCCGACAGCCTGACCGGGCGGGCTGATCTGGCTTACAGCATCATCGACGGAACGGAATTTTCCGACGATCGCAGCTTTTCCACCGATTTCCGCTTCCGCAGCCTGTCGCTGCCGGTCGGCCTGACCTGGGACCGTCGCAATGACACCAATGACGCGACGCGCGGCTATTTCATCGAAGCCGAGGTAAAGCCCTTCCTGGGCTTTGGCACCACCGGCTCTGGCCTGCGCGCCACGGCCGATCTGCGGGGCTATCGCGGCTTTGGCGCGGATGACCGCTTTGTCGTCGCCGCGCGGATTCAGGCCGGCATCGTGACCGGGGCCGGATTGCTGGAAACGCCGCGCGATGACCTGTTCTATTCCGGGGGTGGCGGCACTGTCCGGGGGCAGCCGTTCCAGTCGCTGGGGGTCAACGTCCTGCGCGGGCCGATCAGCTACCAGATCGGCGGCAACCATTTCCTTGGCAGCTCGCTGGAACTGCGCGCCAGGGTCTCGGGCAATATCGGCGTGGTCGGCTTTGTCGATGCGGGCCGGGTGGATGTGGGCAGCTTCTTTGACCCCGCCGGCGACTGGCACGCCGGGGCGGGCATCGGCGTGCGCTATGCCACAGGCTTTGGCCCGATCCGGCTGGATGTCGCCGGCCCGGTCGGCGGCAATACCGGCAAGGGTGTCCAGATCTACGTTGGTCTGGGGCAGGCGTTCTGATGCGCTGGCTTCTGTCCCTTGCCCTGATCTCCGCCCCCTGCATCGCCCTTGCGCAGGCGGATGAACCGCTGACCGAGGCAGAACGCACCGATCGCGGCACCATTGTCGCCTTTCTGGAAGACACCCTGTCAGGTGCAGGTCGCCAGATCACCCTGCGCGGGTTCGAAGGGGCCTTGTCGTCGCGTGCGACGGCCACGCAGCTGACCATCGCAGATGAGGAGGGCATCTGGCTCACGCTGAACGACATCGTGCTCGACTGGTCGCGGTCCTCCCTGCTGGCCGGTCGGGTTGCCATCAATGAACTGACAGCGGGCGAAATCATCATCGCCCGCGCGCCGGTGTCGGATGACACGATGGCCACGCCCGAAGCCTCGGGATTTTCCCTGCCCGATCTGCCGGTGTCGATCAACATTTCCAGCCTGCAGGCCAATCGGGTGGTGCTGGGCGAACAGCTTTTGGGCCAGCCGGTCGAAGGCAGCATTCAGGCCTCGGTCTCACTGGCCGGCGGCGAAGGCGCGGCGGATCTGACCATCACCCGCACCGACAGCGGGCCAGAGGGGCTGATCGAGCTTTCTGCCTCTTACGCCAATGCAAGCACCCAGCTGGCGCTTGATCTGAACGTGGTCGAAGAGGCGGGCGGCATCGCGGCCACGCTGCTCGATCTGCCCGGCGCGCCTGCGGTGGGGCTGCAAATCAACGGCACCGGCCCGCTGGACAATTTCGCCGCCACCGTCAACCTGACCAGCGATGGTGCGCCGCGTCTGGCGGGTACCGTCACCCTGTTGGGCACGCAGGATGGCGGCACCCGGTTCAATGCCGATCTGGGCGGCGATCTGGCGCCGCTGTTCCTGCCTCAATACGCCGGCTTCCTTGGGGATGCGGTGTCTCTGGATGTCAGCGGCCTGCGAACGGCCACCGGCCGCGTTGACCTGTCGGCGCTTGATCTGCGCGCGCGCTCTGTCGAGCTGCGCGGGCAGACCATCATTGCCGCCGACGGCCTGCCCGAGGTGATCGCGCTGAACGGCTTCCTGCGCGATCCCGATGGCAATCCGGTCATCATCCCCGGCTTTGATGCCGGGGTTTCGGTCCGCGCCGCCCGGCTGGAGGTTGCCTATGACGCCCGCACTGATGAGTCCTGGCGCGCGGTGATTGACGCCCAAGAGGTGGTGACCCCCGGCGCACAGATCGCACAGGCCGACCTGCGCGGCTCTGGGCGGATCTCGCGCGGGACGCAAGGCAGGGTGATCGGCGGCACCTTCACGCTGAATGGCACTGGCATTGCCTTGCAAGACCCCGGCCTGTCCATGGCGGTCGGAGAGACCGTCACCGCCACCACCCGCCTGTTCTGGCAGGAAGGCTCCGGCGTCACCCGCATCGGCGCGCTGGATCTGACCGCCGGGCCGGTCACCCTGTCAGCGGGCGGGGAAATCTCCGGTCTGCAAGATGGCTTCCGCACCCGTGGCCGCCTGCGCATCGACGCGACAGATCTTGCCCCGCTGTCCGGCCTGGCCGGGCGCCCGCTGTCGGGGCGCGGCACCGTCACCGCCGAAGGACAGGGCAGCCCGCTGGGCGGCGATTTCGACGTGCAGGCAAGGGTCGCCGGCCAGAACCTGACCCTTGGCATCCCGCAGGCCGACACCCTGCTGCAAGGCGCGTCCAGCATCGCGCTGGACATCCGCCGCGACACCACCGGCACCGTGTTGCGCAGCTTTGCCATCCGTGCGCCGTCCCTGGCCGCCGATGGTTCTGGCACCGTCACCTCTGATCTTGCCGATCTGACCCTGACCCTGCGCATGGATGATCTGTCGCGCCTTGGCCCCGATTACGGCGGTGCCATCCGCGGTGATCTGCGGCTGTCTGGCCCGCTGACCACCGGTCAGGCCCGCATCGTCACCGATCTGGAAGCCACCGCCCTGCGCCTCGGCCAGCCCGATCTGGACCGCCTGCTCAATGGCGCGTCACAGCTGTCGCTTGTGGCCGATCTGGACGGGTCTGCGCTGGTGATCGAACAGCTCAACCTCACCACCCCCGGTGCCAGCATCGCCGCCACTGGCACCCTCGCCACCGCCGGCAGCGATCTGACCGCCCAGCTGTCGGTGCAGGAACTGTCCCGGCTGCGCCCGGGCCTTGGCGGCAGTGTCGCCGCCACCGCCGATTTTACCGGCACCACCCAAACGGCCACCCTGACGCTGGACGCCACCGCAAATGCCCTGCGCACCGGTCAGGCGCAGGCCGACCGTCTGCTGGCGGGCGATTCTGCCTTCAGCGTCGCCCTGCGGCTGGAGGATGGTCTGGTCCGCCTCGACAGCCTGACCCTGACCAGCCCGCAGATCTCCGCCACGGCCACCGGCCGCCTGACAGGCGACCAGCGTCAGCTTGACCTGTCGGCCCGCCTGGCCAATCTCGGCGTGTTGCTGCCCGAATTCCCCGGCCCCGTCACCCTGTCCGGCACGGCGGTGGATACGGGGGCCGCCTACACCGTCGCGTTGACCGGCACCGGCCCGGGCAGCATCAACGCCCGCGTTGCCGGCCAGATCGCCCGGTCTTTCGACACCGCCAATCTGACCGTGCAGGGCTCGGCGCAGGCCGGCCTCGCCAATCCCTTCCTTGGCAACCGTGTCGTTTCCGGCCCGCTGGCCATCGACCTGCGGCTTGATGGCCCCGTCGCCTTGTCCTCATTGGCAGGCCGGGTCAGCCTGTCGGGCGGCACCTTCGCCGACCCGACACTGCCCTTTTCCCTGCAATCCATCGACGCCACAGCCACCCTGTCTGGCGGCTCTGCCCAGATCAGCACCACCGCCGCCGTCTCCAGCGGCGGGCGGGTCAGCCTGAGCGGCCCCATCGCCCTGACCGCGCCCTATCGCGCCGACCTTGGGCTCACGCTCTCCGGCGTTACCTTGCGCGATCCCCAGCTGTATCAGACCCTTGCCAATGGTCAGCTCCGCATCACCGGGCCGCTCACCGGCGGCGCATTGATCGCAGGCCGCATCGCCCTGCCGCAGACCGAAATCCGCATCGCCGCCACCGGCCTTGGCGGGCAAGAGCTGATCGACGGGTTGCAGCACATCGGCGAACCCGCCGCGGTGCGCGAAACCCGCCGCCGCGCGGGCCTGATCGCAGATCCGGCAGACGCCGCCCGCCGCACGGCAAGACGCCCCTTCGATCTGGATATCGAAATCTCGGCCCCCAACCAGCTTTTCATCCGGGGCAGGGGGCTGGATGCCGAACTGGGCGGCACCCTGCGCCTGACCGGCACCACCACGGACATCATCCCCTCAGGCTCGTTTGACCTGATCCGTGGCCGCCTTGATATTCTGGGCCGCCGGCTTGACCTTTCCGAGGCCTCCTTGCAGCTTGAAGGCGATTTTGACCCTCGCCTGCGCGTCGTGGCCAGCAGCGTGAACGACAATGTGACCAGTTCGGTGGTGATCGACGGCTCGGCCAGCGATCCGCAGGTCAGCTTTACCTCCAACCCGCAACTTCCGCAGGAAGAGGTGCTGTCGCAGCTTTTGTTCGGCCGCCGGCTCGAGTCGCTTTCGGCGCTGCAAGGCTTGCAACTGGCCAATGCGGTGGCCACCCTCGCCGGTCGCGGCGGCGAAGGTCTGATCAGCCGCCTGCGTCAGGGCTTCGGCCTCGATGATCTGGATGTGCAGACCGATGCCGAAGGGGCGGCACAGCTGACGGCAGGCAAATACCTGTCGGAAAACGTCTATTCCGAAATCGTCGTGGATCAGGATGGCAAAAGCCAGATCAACCTGAACCTCGACATCAGCGAAACCGTCACCCTCAAGGGCCGGGTCGGGGCCGATGGCAACACCGGGATCGGCCTGTTTTACGAACGCGATTACTAAGCGCGGCCGGGGTCAGCCCCAGCCGTCAATCACCGCCACCGCCTCGTCTGCGGTTTCGACAAAGCGGAACAGCTCCAGATCCTCGGGGCTGATCGTCCCGGCCTCGGCCAGCGCCTCCCAGTTGATGATCTTTTCCCAGAATGCCCGGCCAAACAGCAGAAAGGGAATGGGCTTCATCCGCTTGGTCTGGATCAGGGTCAGCGCCTCGAACATCTCGTCCAGCGTGCCAAAACCGCCCGGAAACACACAAATCGCACGCGCCCGCATCAGGAAATGCATCTTGCGGATGGCGAAGTAGTGAAAGTTGAAACACAGGTCCGGCGTGACATAAGGGTTCGGGGCCTGCTCATGCGGCAGCACGATGTTCAACCCGATCGACTGGCCCCCCGCCTCATGCGCGCCCAGATTGCCCGCCTCCATCACCCCCGGGCCGCCACCGGTCATGATCACATTCTCGCGCCCATAGCTTTGCAGACTGCGGGTCGTCATCAGACAGGCGAATTTCCGCGCCTCGTCGTAATAGGCCGACAGCGCCGCCAGCCCCGGCGTGCGCCCCTGTTCCGGGCGGGGCGGAATCCGGGCGCCCCCGAACAGCACGATGGTCGACTCGATCCCGCGCTCATCCATCACCATCTGCGGTTTGAGCAGTTCCAGCTGCAATCGCACCGGGCGCAATTCCTCGCGCGTCATGAAATCCGTGTCGGCAAAGGCCAGCCGATACGCGGGCGCGCGGGTCTGCGCCGTGTCGGGGCATTGATCTGCCGCTTTCACATCTTCCAGACTGTCGCGGAACGGGTGGGCGCGGGGTTCGTCTTTCATCAGGTGCTCTTGCATTGCGTGAGGGTGTTCCAAGCCTTATAGGCAGGGCGCAACAGGACCAACCGAAAAAGGGTGACAACATGTCAAACGCCGCCTTGGAAGCCGCCATCGAAGCCGCATGGGACACCCGTGACAGCCTGACCCCCGCCACCAAGGGCGAAGCGCGTGACGCGGTCGAGGCCACGCTGGCGGCGCTCGGTGCCGGCACCCTGCGCGTCGCCGAACGGCGCGAAACGGGCGACTGGCATGTGAACCAATGGGCCAAGAAGGCCGTGTTGCTGGGGTTCCGCCTGCAGGACATGGGCCTGCAATCGGGCGGCCCACAGGGCAGCAGCTGGTGGGACAAGGTTGACAGCAAATTCCATGGCTGGGGCGAAGACGACTTCCGCTCTGCCGGGTTCCGCGCCGTGCCAAACTGCATCGTGCGCAAATCGGCCCATATCGCCAAAGGCGTGGTGCTGATGCCATCCTTCGTCAACCTTGGTGCTTTTGTCGATGAAGGCACCATGGTTGATACCTGGGCCACCGTCGGCTCCTGCGCGCAGATCGGCAAGAATGTGCACCTCTCCGGTGGCGTCGGCATCGGCGGCGTGCTGGAACCGATGCAGGCCGGCCCGACCATCATCGAGGATAACTGCTTCATCGGGGCCCGGTCCGAAGTGGTCGAAGGCTGCATCGTGCGCGAAGGCTCGGTGCTTGGCATGGGCGTGTTCATCGGCAAATCGACCAAGATCGTCGACCGCGAGTCGGGCGAAGTGATGTATGGCGAAGTGCCCGCCGGGTCGGTGGTGGTGGCAGGCTCGATGCCGTCAAAGAACGGCATCAACCTCTATTGCGCCGTGATCGTGAAAAAGGTCGATGCGCAGACCCGCAGCAAGACCAGCATCAACGAGCTGTTGCGCGACTGATCCTTGCCTGCCCCACAGCCCTCGGGCTGTGGGCATGTGTTAAAACTTGATTAAAGTTACAAGGTCAAGTGATTGATATTGCTTGATTTTGGAATCTTCCCCCCGTGTTACACCCGCCCCCGAAAGGCCGCGCCATGACCGATGACAAGCCCGCAAAGACCAGCCGCCAGCAGGTCTATACCCTGCTGGTTCAGGTCGGCCGCAAACCCGGCGACGACCTGCCCGCCAAGGCCACCGGCGGGGCGCTGATGTGCTACGCCAGCGGCGTCGATGAGGCCGAGGCGGTCCGCGAAACCGTGGCCATCCTCAAGCAGGCCGAACTGGCCGTGCTCGAGGTCGAAGGCCATGGCTCGCTGGATGAACAAAAAGAGGCCGGGGCCGAGATCCCGCCCGAGGAAGAGGCGCTGATGCTGCGCGCGCTCGAGGAAAACTCGGTCATCGTGGCCCAGATGACAGCGCTGTACGACTAGGCCGCGCCGAACAGGCTCCGCCGCGCCACCGCGCTGACCAACTGCTGCGCCTCATAGGCCTGCAGCACCGGCAGGGGGGCTTCGGCCAGCGCGCTGTGGCTCAGCAGCTTCAGCCCGTCCACCAGCAGCAGTTCGGGCAGGCCAAGATCCAGCGCCACGCAGTCAATCGCCGCCTGCCGCCCGTCCAGCCGCCCGATTGTGCCGTTCGCCAGCGCCCCCGCGCTGAGCAGAACCTCTTCGGCACCGAACAGATACTCCACCTCCGCCCCGTTCAGCACCACCAGCTGATCCGCGGACAACAGCACATCACTGCCCTGACCCAGATAAGGCGCGCGCAGGACAACCGGGGCAAAGCTGCCACGGCCTGGCAGGCGCATGCGCCTGACCCGCAACACCGGCTGCAAGCCGTTGTCCGCGGTCCGCACCAGCTCGCCCGGGCGCAAAGCCCCCGCCGCGACCGGCCCTCGCGCCGTGTCCACCGGGGTGCGCAAGCCCAGCCAGGGGGCCCGCTCCGGCGGCCGCGCGCCTTGGGTCACTCCGAACCACAGCAGGGACCGGTGCCGCAGCGCCGCCCCGTCGCGCCGGCACAGACCCGCCAGCTCGTGCGGCGACAGCGCGATCGGCCCGATACCGGCACTGCTGCATTCCTCACCGCGCCCGATGCGCCCGAAACCCAGCGTCCAGGCCCCCGTAAACCGGTTCCAGCCGTATGTGATCCGGCCAGGGCCTTGCCCAAAGGGCAAAGGCCCCTGCAACACATGCCGCCGCACCATCTGCCCCGCCCGGTGCAGGACCACAATCCCGGCCTGCGGATCGGCAAACACCGAAAAGCTGCGCTGCGCGCCGTCATGCCATTCCAACACGACGGTGCCCTCGCCCAGCGGCAAGGCAATCTCGCAGATGAACAGCCCCCGTTCCAGCGGGCGGGTATCCCCCTCGGGCAAGTCCATATCCGACAGCGCCAGCCAGTCACTCATGCTTCACGCCGCCTTCTGGGCCGCTGCAAACAGCAGTTGCGCCTCGAACGGCCGCAATGTCCGCCGCGCTGCCGGGCTGTAACCGTCTCCGGTCAGCGGGTTCAGCTCGGGAAACAGCGTGCAAATCTCGGTGATGATCTCGGCCTCGAACAGGCGCGTCGATTGCGGGCCGGGCAGGAAACTCTCGGTTGCCAGACCTTCGGACGACACAATCTGATGCCGGTCGAACAGCAGGTGAACATAGTCCACCTGCCCCCCCTCCATCACCCGGACCGATCTTCCGTTGACCAGATCGCGCGCCGTCACCAGCACCTCGGTTTCGCCAAACAGCAGCTCGGCCAGCGGATCATGCACCAGCACCCGATGCTGCGGCGAGACCAGCAACCGGCGGTGGTTGCCAAAGGTGCCGGCCCGGATCTCGATGGGGGCCATCGCTCCTGTCGCCGCCACCTTCCGCCGCCCGGTCCAGCGCAGCGGCTGGGGGCCGTCATCCTTGGTGATCACCAGATCGCCCGGGCGCAGCGACTCTACCCGGCATTCCCCCTTGTCGGTCAGGATCATCGTCCCCGCGACAAAACAGGGGATCGTGGTGATCTTGACAATCCCGGTATCGACATGGCCGCCAACGGTCGAGGCGACGGTATAGGTGAAATTCACCTGTTCACTGTCGCCATTGCCGATCACCGTGATGGTGCCATCGGCATTCAGCTGCACCTGCTGACCCGATGCCAATGTCACAACCTGTCCGGGCGACACATTGGCCCCGTTGATCTGGGTCACGCGCAATGCGCCCGCGCCGCTGTACTCATCATTGGCCAGAATATCGAAGGTCTTCTCGCCGGTGGCAAACATGGTGTCTTCATCGTCGCGCGCCACCAGCGTGGTCTGGATGCTGTCGCCCACAATGATCAGATTTGAATCGTAGCGCGCATCGCCGGTATCGGCGATTCCGATGCGCAGCGAGTTCACCACCCCGGACTGCACCGGGATGGTCAGGGTCATCGTCACCGTGAACCCGTCCATTTCCGTATTGTATTCATCATCCAGGTTGCTGATGAACAAGTTTGGCTGGGTCATCGGGTTGATGTTGTTGATCGACGAGGTGCCGTTCCCGATCGAGATCGGCACATAGGTGCCGTTTGCCCAGACCCCCATCACATCGTTGAAGGCCGAATTCACATATTCGGGGTATTCTTCCGAGCTGAACACGAAGCGCATGGTCATGACATCGCCATCGGGGATGAAATCCACATCGATCCAGGCGGCGTCAAAGGTGCGGGCCCCTGCTACGGCATTGAACTGGCTGTTGTTGTCGATGCCCGAGGTGTCTGTCGACGTATCGCTGTCGCGGTTCGGGTCTCCGCCGGACTGGGTGAAGTCGCGCACATTGCCGGTAGACAGGATCACCCCGGAAGACGACGGCAGCACGCCCGGGGCCACCTGGCCATTGGTAAAGGTGGCCGAGCTGTCGCGCGCGCCGGTGTAGCTTGCGCCCACCACCTTCACACCATCGCCGAACATCGCATCCGCCATTGCCATGGCGTTTGCGTTGACGGTGTAGTTCAGTTCTGCGCCTCTCGCCAAGACTGCCTCCCCCCGTTGGAGACAGAGCATTGAAGGCGGTCAGGCGGGTGCCTGCCGGAGCCTTTGGTGCCAATGGGTACGTTGACCCTGCTCTGCCCTGCCTCTGGGACTGTGTTATTAACGAAGGTTAACAGGCTTTTGCCGCAAGTCATCCACATTTCCGCCACAGTGCGTGGTGGGCCTGTGGTGCCGGGCAATCCGTGTCGCGGCGGCAACAACATCTGGCCGCACTGCGGGCAGTTGCAGCGCTTGCGTCCTGTGGCTATGCCTGCCTTAGCCCTGCCGGAGAGAGATGATGCCCAGTCCCGTTGACCCCGTTGCCCTTACCGCCGATCTGGTCCGCTGCCCTTCGGTCACGCCCACCGAAGGCGGTGCGCTGGTGTTGCTGGAGGCGGTGCTCCGCGACGCCGGGTTCACCTGCACGCGGGTGGACCGGGGCGGCGTGCCCAACCTCTTCGCCCGCTGGGGCACACGCGGCGCGAATCGCAGCTTCGGCTTCAACGGCCATACCGATGTGGTGCCGGTGGGTGACGCCGCCGCCTGGACGCAGGATCCGTTCGGGGCCAGGATTGTGGATGGCTGGATGTATGGCCGCGGCACGACCGATATGAAATCCGGCGTCGCGGCCTTTGTCGCGGCGGCGGTGGATTTCATGCGCGATACCCCGCCCGATGGCGCGGTGATCCTGACCATCACCGGTGATGAGGAAGGCATCGGGGCCGACGGCACCGTGGCCCTGCTCGACTGGATGGCGCAATCCGGCGAGCGGATGACGCATTGTCTGGTCGGCGAACCCACATGCCCGACTGAGATGGGCGAGATGATGAAGATCGGCCGTCGCGGCAGCATGACCGCCTTTGTCACCGCCACCGGGGTGCAGGGCCATTCCGCCTATCCGCACCGGGCAAAAAACCCGATGTCAGCGCTGGTCAGGTTGCTGTCCCGGCTGGAGGAGTCGCCGCTGGATGCGGGCAGCGACCATTTCGATTCCTCGACGCTGGCGATCACCACCATCGACTGCGGCAATCCGGCCAATAACGTCATCCCGGCGCGGGGCCAGGCCACGGTGAACATCCGCTTCAATGATCTGCATTCCGGTGCCAGCCTGACGCAATGGCTGCAGGATCATGCAAAGGCGGTGGCGCAGGACACCGGGGTGCAGCTTGACCTGCGCATCCAGATCTCGGGCGAAAGTTTCCTGACCCCGCCCGGCGATTTCTCGGCCCTGATCGCGCGCGCAGTGCAGGCAGAAACCGGGCGCGTACCGGTGGCCTCTACCTCCGGCGGCACCTCGGACGCGCGCTTTGTCAAAGATCACTGCCCGGTGGTGGAATTCGGACTGGTCGGCAAGACCATGCATCAGGTGGATGAACGGGTCGAGGTGGCGCAGATCCACCAGCTCAAAGCCATCTATACCCGCATCCTGCAGGATTATTTCGCATGATCCACATCGCCCCCACCCGCGACATTGCCACCTGCCGCCAGTTGCGCCGCACTGTGTTCATCGAGGAACAGGGCGTGTCCGAGGCGGATGAGGTCGATGACAAGGATGATGAGGCCATCCACCTGCTCGCCACCGTCAACGGAGTGCCCACAGGCTCGGCCAGGCTGCTGCTGTCAGGCGATACAGGCAAGATCGGCCGCGTTTGCGTGCTGGCGTCCGCACGCGGAACCGGGCTGGGGGCCGCGTTGATGCAGGCGGCCATTGCAGAATTGCGTCGCCAGCCCGGCATCACCCGGGCGAGGCTTGGCGCGCAAACCCATGCGCTCGGCTTTTATGAACGCCTCGGCTTCCTTGCCGTGGGCCCGGTCTATGACGACGCTGGCATCCCCCATCGTGACATGGTGCTGGTTCTGTAAGGGACCAAGCGCACTACTGCTTCCGAAAAACGCCCGCCGCAGGCATCCAACCCCAGCCCTCAGGCAACCGCGCGGTCACTGGCCAGCATGTCGCGCACCATCGGAATGACGGTCTCGCCATAAAGGCGGATACAGTCCATCAGGTCGCCATGCGGCTGCGGCCCGGTCGCATATTTCATGTCAAACCGCTGGATCTTCAGCGTCCGCACCGTCTTGGCGATCTTCCGCGCCACCGTCTCCGGACTGCCGACGTAAAGCGAGCCATGCTCGACCTCTGCCAGATACTTGTCCTTGGTCACGGGGGGCCAGCCGCGCTCGCGGCCGATGCGGCCGAACATCTCGTGGTAATGCGGCCACAGCGCTTCGCGCGCCGCTTCATCCGTCGCCGCCACGAACCCGGGGGAATGCACGCCGATCGGGCGCACCTTCGCGTCCATCGACGCCACGGCGCGGTGATACAGATCGACATAAGGCACAAACCGCGCCGGATCGCCGCCGATGATGGCCAGCATCAGCTGCAGATCCTGCCGCACCACCCGCACCACCGATTCCGGGCTGCCACCAACGCCGACCCATGTGGTCAGCCCCTCTGGCCCCAGCGGCGGATAGACCACCTGATTTTTCAACGGCGCACGGGTCTCGCCCTTCCAGCTCACCTTCTTCTCGCGCACCAGACGCGCGAACAGATCCAGCTTTTCCTCGAACAGCTGATCGTAATCGGCCATGTCATAACCGAACAGGGCATAGCTTTCGCTGAACGACCCACGCCCCAGAATGGCCTCGGCCCGACCGCCGGACACGGCATTCAAGGTCGAAAACCGCTGAAACGCCCGCACCGGATCATCCGAAGACAGCACGGTGACGGCCGTCCCAAGATGGATGCGGCTGGTCCGCCCCGCAATCGCGGCCAGCACGATCTCGGGCGCAGAGATGGCAAAATCGTCGCGGTGATGCTCGCCCAGCCCGATGAAATCGATGCCCACCTCATCGGCCAGCACCGCCTGCTCCACCACATCGCGCAGCACGCGGTCCATCGGCAACATCTGCCCGTCCGCGCCACGGTTCACATCGCCGAACGTGTCCAGCCCCAAGGAAATCTCGCCCATACCGGCCTCCTGTTGTTTGCGACAACATAGGCGAGGCCGCTGGTCGTGCAAAGGCGCACCCCCGCACGGCAGCTGTGCGCGTTCAGGACAGGTCGCGCAGTTCCAACTGGCCGCTGGGGCTTTGCCGCACCTCAAACCGGGGCAGGCGGCGCACCAGATCCGACAGCTTGGCCGCACCATAGGTGCGGGTGTCGAAATCGGGGTTGGCCTGCGTGATGAACTGGCCCAGCGGCCCCAGCGTATACCATTCGCCATCCGGGTCGATGGCGCGCATCGCGGCCACGATCAGCGGTATCGCCCCCGACGGGGCTTCCTTGGTGCCGGGGCGCGGCGGCGGGGCGTCTTCCACCATCTCATTGCGGGACATGCTGCGCGGGGCCGCTTCCTCGGCAGGCGTGTTCAGGTTTTCCACATAGATGAACCGCTTGCAGGCCATGCGGAACGCCTCGGGGGTCTTCTTCTCGCCGATGCCGTAAACATCCAGCCCCTGTTCACGGATGCGCGCGGCCAGCCGGGTGAAATCACTGTCTGATGACACCAGCACAAAGCCATCGAACAGGCCCGAATGCAGGAAATCCATCGCGGCAATCACCAGCCCGATGTCAGACGCATTCTTGCCCTTGGTATTGGAAAACTGCTGATCCGCCACCAGCCCCAAGGCCGCCACCTTCTTGGCCCAGCCACCCAACCGCTGCGCCGACCAGTCGCCATAGATCCGGCGGACCGAGGCCTCACCCAAGGCGGCGATCTCCTCGAAGATCGCCTCGGCATAGCCGGCGGGAACATTGTCGGCGTCGATCAGGACGCAAAGGCGGGGGGTGCGGGTTTCAGGCATAGGTCTCTCCATTGCGCCGCTTGTCGCATTTTGGTTGGCCCAAGGAAAGCCTCTAGCAGCGCGCGCATCCGCAGTCTGTCGCTCTTTCTCTCCCTATTTCCTGTTCAAAAATATCCTCGGGGGGTGCGGGGGGCAGACAGCCCCCCGTCAACACTGGCCCTAGTAGATCACCACAGACCGGATGCTCTCGCCCGAATGCATCAGGTCAAACCCCTTGTTGATGTCCTCGAGCTTCAAGGTATGCGTGATCATCGGGTCGATCTGGATCTTGCCGTCCATGTACCAGTCCACGATCGTCGGCACATCCGTCCGCCCGCGTGCGCCGCCAAAGGCGGTGCCCTTCCAGACCCGCCCCGTCACCAGCTGGAACGGGCGCGTTTCGATCACCGCCCCCGCCGGGGCCACGCCGATGATGATGCTCTGGCCCCAGCCACGGTGGGTGCATTCCAGCGCGTCGCGCATCACCTTCACATTGCCGGTGCAATCAAAGGAATAATCCGCGCCGCCGATCTGGTCGAAGGGCGTCTTGGTCATATCGACGATGTGCTGGACCACCGAGCCTTCGATCTCTTTCGGGTTGACGAAATGGGTCATCCCGAACCGCTCGCCCCAGGCCTTGCGGTCATTGTTGATGTCGACGCCGATGATCATGTCGGCCCCGGCCAGTTTCAGCCCCTGCAACACGTTCAGCCCGATACCGCCCAGCCCAAAGACCACGGCCTTGGCCCCGATTTCCACCTTGGCGGTGTTGATCACAGCACCGATGCCGGTGGTCACGCCGCAGCCGATGTAGCAGATCTTGTCAAAGGGCGCGTCTTCTCGCACCTTTGCCAGGGCGATTTCCGGCACCACCGTGTGGTTGGCAAAGGTGGAACAGCCCATGTAATGATGGATCGGCGTGCCATCCAGCATGGAAAACCGGGTGGTGCCATCGGGCAGCAGGCCCTGTCCCTGGGTAGACCGGATCGCGGTGCACAGGTTGGTCTTCTGGCTCAGGCAGCTGGGGCACTGGCGGCATTCGGGGGTATAAAGCGGGATGACATGATCACCCGGCTTCAGGCTTTTCACCCCCGGCCCACAGGCGATGACCACGCCCGCGCCCTCATGCCCCAGAATGGCGGGGAACAAGCCCTCGGGGTCTGCGCCCGACAGGGTGAATTCGTCGGTATGGCAAATGCCGGTCGCCTTGATCTCCACCAGCACCTCGCCCTCTTTGGGGTCGGCCAGATTGACCTCCATCACGGTCAAGGGTTTGCCGGGGGCAAGGGCAACGGCGGCACGGGTGCGCATGGGTATTCTCCTGTTTCGATTTGGCGACAGGCTGGGGGAAACGGCCTGCCAAGGCAAGACCCTGCGTCGGGAATTTCCACTTCGGTGCAAGGCGGTAAGGCCAAGGCTTGCGCAGGCTTTCGCCGGTCTGCACGCCGGGGGTTGAAGCCAAGCCGCGGCGATGGCCAAGTAAAGGGATAGGTGTAACCCTGCGCCATCATGGCCGCAGATGAACGGAGACCGCTATGAAACAGGCAGCTTTTGCCGGATGCGTCGTGGCCGTGCTGGCCGCATGCCAACCGGTTGTATCCCAAGGCCCGGACCTTTCCACCTGTGGCGCGGATGCGCTGCAAACCTTGGTGGGCCAGCCCGCCTCGGTGCTGCAGACCATGCGATTTGCTCATGAAACCCGCATCATCCGCCCCGACACCGCGGTGACCATGGATTACCGTGCCGACCGTTTGAACATCGATATCGACCGGACCGAACGGATTTCGCGGGTGTATTGCACCTGACGGCGCCTTGCGCAACAGGCCCCCGGTTGCGGGGGCCTGTCCTCGCCACAGACCTTGTGGCCTACATCCGGTAGGTGGAATGGCAATCGCGGCAGGTGCCGCCGATGGCACCCATCCCGGCCTTGACCCCGTCCAGCGACGTGGGGTCCAGCGCGGTTGCCGCGGCGTTCAGCACCTCGGCCTTGGCCACGAAATCATCCCAGTTGGTCCAGATCTCGGGCTTGGCTTCGGCCACCGGGTCGGTCGCCTGGGGTTCGAACTTCGCGGCAATATCGGCCGAAGCGGCGACCAAAGCCTCCTGCGCGGCGGCGGCGGCGGTGGCATCGAACGCCACCTTGTCGGTGGCCATGTCGCCAAGAACCTTGACGTTCATGCCGATGGTCCCCATCAGGTCCATCCTGGCCTTGACGGTCGGGTCCTGTACCCCCTCTTTGGCAACAGCAACACCGGCGACAAGAACAAGTCCGGCAATCAGGCTTTTCGAGATTAGCTTCATCGTGTCTGGCTCCTGGCTGGTGATTTTCAGGCAGTATAGACACAGGCTTGCATCGCGGAAGTGACGTTATTGTGCTGCGCCGGCCGATCACGAGAACGTCATCAAGGCCGGTTTTACCTCACTCCAGCGGGCGCGCCTCGCTGACCAGCATCACCGGAATGCCATTGCGGATCGGAAAGGCCAGCCGGGCGGTTTTCGACACCAGTTCTTGTGCTTGGGCATCATAGGACAGCACCGCTCCGCTGACCGGGCAGACCAGGCTTTCCAGCATGCGCTGGTCCACGGTCTGACCGGTCGAGGATGCCGCGTCGCGTGGGGGGGCATCGGTCATTGCATCACCTCGTCATCCGCGCCGCCGCGCAGGGCAAATTCGATCAGCGTCACCAGCGTTTCGCGCCGGGTTGACAGCGATGGCGCCTCCAGCAGCGCCTGCTTGTCTTCGGGGGTAAAGGGGCACAGCATCGACAGCGAGTTGATCAGCAGTTCGGTCTCGGCCTCTTTCAGACTGTCCCAGTCGGTGGCAAGGTTCAATGTGGTCAGATACCGGCCCAGCACCGCCAGAAAGGCCTTGCGGTCAAAGCCGGGATCACTTTCCTCCTCGCGGCTCAGGTCGCGTCCGAACGGCGACCAGTCCACCAGACAGCGGCGATAGGGGGTAAAGCCCTGCACCTCCTCCTTCACCCGGAACCGCGACATCCCCGACAGGGTGATCATATAGCGCCCGTCTTCCGTTTCGGAAAACCCGGTCAGGCGGCCCGCGCAGCCGATCGACTGCAAGCGCTTTTCCCCACCGGGCGTTTCACGGGTCTGGATCATCCCGATCAGCCGCGTCTTGGTTTTCATGCAATCTTCGATCATCGCCAGATAGCGCGGTTCAAAGATGTGCAACGGCAGCCGCGCCCGGGGCAGCATCAGGGCTCCGGGCAGCGGGAAAACCGGAATCGTCTCGGGCAAGTCAGAGATGTTCATCATGCCAATCCACCTAGGCCGGAAACGGCATCAGGCAAATATCATCGACGACAACCTGCGGCGCCCTTTGGTGGCGATGGGGTCCTTGGCTGTCAGCGCATCAAAGATGGTGAAAAGCTGGGTCCGCGCGGCCCCGTCTTTCCATTCCCGGTCGCGGCGGAACAGTTCCAGCAACTGATCCACCGCCTCTTCGGTCTTGCCTGCCGCCAACAGGGCGGCAGCATAGTCAAAGCGCGCCTGATGATCGGTGGGGTCTGCCTCGACCGCGTTGCGCAAGTCCTGCTCGGGTCCGGCATTGGCGGCCTGTCTGGCCAAGGCGATCTGGGCGCGTGCCGCCTCGACCTCTTTGGCGGTGGCAATGGCCTTGGGGGCATTGTCGGCCATCACCTCGGCCTGTTCCAGATTGCCAAGGGCCAGATGGCTGCGGATCAACCCGCCATAGGCGGCGGCATTTTCCGGCTCTTCCTCCAGAATGGCGGCAAAGGTCTCGGCGGCATCCACCGCAGCGCCTTCGGTCAGCATCTGTTCCGCCGCCTCGATCGCCTCGGCCAGACCGCCATCACCGCCAAGCGCCTTGATCCGGTCGATGAATTTCTTGATCTCGGAACCCGGTATCGCGCCCTGAAACCCATCCACCGGCTGGCCCTGCCAGAAGGCAAAGACGGTGGGGATGGATTGCACCCGCAATTGCCCAGCGATCATCTGGTTTTCATCGACATTGACCTTGACCATGCGGACCTTGCCGCCTTCGGCCTTCACCGCCGCCTCCAGCGCCGGGCCAAGCGTCTTGCACGGGCCGCACCATGGCGCCCAGAAATCGACGATCACCGGCACTTCGCGGCTGGCCTCGATCACGTCGGCCATAAAGGTGGCCTCGGTCGTGTCCTTGATCAGGTCTTGTTTCGGGGCGGGGGTGGGTTTGTCACCAAGGCTGAACATCTGGTCCCTCTTCCGGCTGAACTTTGCCCCTTATATGCGCACAGCGCGGGCAAAGGCCAAGGGGGTGCGAGGGGCATTTACCTCGGCACAGTCTGCCCCTAGCCTGCACTCAACGCGATGTGGGAGGATGCGATGCCGTTTCTGATGACCTTTGGGGACAGCAACACCCATGGCACCCCGCCCATTGTCACGCGTGGCGAATACCACCGGTTCG
This sequence comes from Pseudotabrizicola formosa, assembly GCF_002900965.1. GTDB lineage: Bacteria > Pseudomonadota > Alphaproteobacteria > Rhodobacterales > Rhodobacteraceae > Pseudotabrizicola > Pseudotabrizicola formosa. The sequence goes on from NZ_PJOM01000003.1 coordinate 75,545, forward strand.
GGCCGGGCGTGCGCTGGCCACAGGTGTGCCTGCGGGCTCTGGGTGTGGGCTGGGAACTGGCCGAAGAAGGCTTGCCGGGGCGCACGGCGCAATATCCCGATCCGGTGATGGGCGCGCATATGAACGGGCAGGACGGGCTGAAGATCGCGCTGCAAAGCCATGGCCCGGTCGATGTCCTGACCCTCATGCTGGGCACCAATGATGTGAAGGCACGGTTTTCGGCCTCGCCCGAGGCCGTGACGGCCGGTGTGGCGGGGCTGGTCGATATCGCGCTCAGCCTTGAGATGCAGGCCCGGCACGGCGGCTTTCGTATGCTCTTGATCTGCCCGCCGCCAGTGGCCGAGGTGGGGCCGCTGGCAGGGGAATTTCTGGGGGCGTCGGCGCGCAGCGCGGGGCTTGCCGAACGCTATCAGGCCCTGGCGCAGGCCCGTGGGCTGGGGTTTCTGGATGCCGGTCAGATCATCGCCGTCAGCCCGCAGGATGGCATCCACTTTGAAGCCGAGGCCCACGCCGCCCTTGGTCTTGCCGTGGCCGAGGCGATCCGGCGGCTTTAAGCAGCCGGTGGCGTCAGGTCGCCCCATCCGCAGCGTGCCGCAAGCTCTGCAGGCGGCACGCCGGTATCCACCGCGCCGCCCGCCCGCACTGCCCGCGATTTGCGCATGTTCCAGCGTTCGCGCATCAGGTGCAGGCCCGACCCGCTCAGCTTGGTGACAGGGGTCTGGATCGGCAGGAACTGCGGCCATTTCGCCTGCATCCAGCGATAGCTTTGTGTGAAATCCGCCCCCAGCCCGTCATGAAAGCGGTCGTTATGGATGCAGGGCAGGCCAAGCGCATAGGCCCCCTGTCCGGCGGCCCGCGCGCGGCAGACGATGTCCGTGCCATACATGTGCCAGCCCGGCTGCGCATCATCGAACCGCAGGCCGGACGACCGGCGCAGCACGATCAGCATCTCGTCAAAGCTGACCACCGGTTCGGGCTGCAACGGAACGCGTCCGATGATCTCGCCCAGGGATGAGGTCCAGACCGGCCCGAACTGCCGGTAATCTGCCGCAACCCCGTACGCCCCGGCCAAGGCCCAGTCGGGATGGTGCCGGCCAAGGTCGGCCAGCCTTTGTGCCAGCAGCAGATCCCAGCCCCTGGGCAGATAGACGTCATGATGGACGAACAGGATCAGATCGCTGTCCGTCGCATCCATCGCGCGGTTATAGGCGATGCTCGCCGAAGGCGCGCCGCGTTCGACATGCAGGCGCACCCCCGCCGCCATCATCGGCGAGGCCGCCAGATTGGCCGCAAGGATGGCCTCTGAATGGCTGGCACAGACAACGGTCAGCGACAGGGGCTGAGGCAGTGGCATCACACATGGCCTTTGCTGGCAAAAAGCTCGGTCAGTTTTTCCGCCTCGCGGTTTATGTCGTGCCGGTCCAGAACCCGCAGGCGCGCCGCCCGTCCCATGGCGCTCAACCGCTCGGGCGGGGTGCTTGCCATGTCCTGCATCGCCTGCGCCAAGGCCGCCGCGCTGCCCGCGGGCACCAGCCAGCCGCTCTCGGGCGTCACCAGCTCGGGGATGCCGGCAATCGACGTGGCGATCACCGGGCGCCCCGCTGCCATGGCCTCCATGATCACCACCGGCAACCCTTCGGCAAAGGAGGGCACGACAAGCGCCTGCGCGCGCCCCAGTGCCTCACGCACCCGCGCCTCGTCCAGCCAGCCGGTCAGGGTGACGTGGCGGGCCAGAGCGTGGCGGGCAATGGCCGCCTCGATCTGCGGGCGCAAATCGCCATCGCCCACCAAGGTCAACTGCAGACCGGGCAGCGCCTGCACCGCCCGCGCCACCGCCTCGATCAACAGCGCAAAGCCCTTCTGTTCGGACAGCCGCCCGATGGCCACCAGATGTGGCCCGCCCTCGGGCATCGGGGCCGGATCGGGAAAGCGCCAGGGCTCGAGTCCGCAATGCACCACATGCAGCCGGGGCCAGGTTTCCGCAGCACTCCAGCGGCACAGCTGACTGCGGCCAAAACTGGACACTGCCACTGTAAAGGTGGCCCGGTCGGCCTTTACCCCCAGACACAGGGCCCTGGGCGCATCAAATTCTTCGGGGCCGTGCACGGTGAAGGAATACTCCGGTCCCCCCATCAGGGCCGAGAGCATGGCCACCGTGGTGGAATTCGTGCCGAAATGGGCATGAACATGCGTCAGGCGCAGGTCATGGCACCGCCGCGCCAGATGCGCCGCCTCCATCAAATAGATCAGGTGACGCAAGCGCCCCCCGGTGCCTGCTGTGACGCCATCGGCCCGCCCCCCGCAGCGCAGCGCCAGGCCCAAGGCACGCAGCGCGCCCAAAGGATGCTGTGCGATCCAGCCAAGCGCCGACATCATCAGCTTTCCGGCCCCAAGGTCCAGAATATGTTCGGTCCGCGCGTCTTCGGCCAGATCCGCCGGATCAACCAGAGCGGCCCGGTCCGACCGCAAGGCAAAGCGGTGTATCTCCCAGCCCTGACGTTCCAGCGCCAGAATTTCGCGCCGGATAAAGGTCAGCGAACCGCGGGGATAGGTGTTCACCAGATAGCCGATTTTCAACGCAGGCTCCGCGGCACAGGGTTTGCAGCTCCGCTCGGCGGTGTCATCTGACGCCTCCTGCGCGGGTCACTGCAGCACCAAAGCCATCAGCGCCAGCGCCAGCACGGCTCCGCCCAGAACCAGGCGGCGGTGCTTTGCGGTCAGGTCCGGCAGGTGTCCGGCCTCGTTTTCAATCAGCGAGGTGATCATCCTGCGCGCCAGAGGCTTGCGGTTCTTGTGCGGGACCTCGGGGATCGACACCACCGGCCGCAGGTTCAGCTCCCGCTCCATCTGGGCGGCGGTGCGGATGACAGGGTTCAGCAGATCCAGCACAAAGGCCAGCACAAGCGCAAGGCCTGCACTGCCGATCAGGCCGGCAATCGCGATTTTCCTGCCACCGGACCCGATCGCATAATCCGGGGTGATCGCGCGTTCCAGCATGGCAAAGCGTTCGGTCTGCTGGCGCGCGGCAAGGCTGCGGGCGGTTTCCGCCTCGGCCATGCGCTGCGACACCAGCGCATATTGATCCTGCAACTGCCGCATCTGCCGGTCATAGGCCGACAGCACGCGTTCCACCTCGGCCGTGTTGCCAAGCGTCTCCTCCAGCGCTGTCTTGCGCTCCACAAGCGGGGTGCGCTGCGCCATCAGCACCGACAGGCGCTGCGCGATGTCCTCCTGCCGGCGGCGGTCTGTCGCGCGCGGGGTCGGCAAGCTGCCGATCTGCGCCGCCTCGCTTTGCAAGCCCGTTATCTCTTGGTCGAGCCCGCGCAGCGATGTTTCCAGCTGGGCAATCTCCTCTTGGCGGGCTTCTCGCACCCCGGGCAGGGCACTGCGGTTGGCGTTGCGAAAATCCGAAATCTCGGTCTCCAGCGTCGTGATCTCTTGCCAGAGCCGGCTTTCCTGTTCGGTGAAAAAGGCAAAGCTGGCCTCGGCGGTGGCGCGCTTGCCTTCGGCCCCCAGATCCAGCACGCTCTGCGCCAGATCATTGGCGATGCGCGCGGCATCTTCGGCCCGCCCGGCCTGCGCCACGATGATCAAGGCCGACAGCGCCCCCGATGGTCCTGTCACGCTTTGAAACCGGATCGATTGCCGCATCGCATCGACCTTGTCTTCCAGCGACAGGCCGGGGGCATCGGCAAACAGCCCGTGGCGTTCGATCAGGGTGATCATGGTTTCGCGCGTGGTCAGGCGCTGTTCGATATTGGTCAGCAGTTGCAGCACATTCACCGGCGTGGCCGCGGCCCGCCCGCCTTCGCTCACCATCGGCAGTTCCACCTGCAGCACGGCGGTCGATTCAAACACATCGGGGCGCGTCTTGGCATAGAAAACCGCAAGCAGGGTTCCGGTCAGCGTGACCAGCGCCATCAGCCAGAACCGGCGGCGGATCAGGTTGACCAGGTCTTCAACGGTCTGGATCGGCCCCATCCGCTAGTCCCGCCCATAGCGCAGCCGGCCAAGGCCACGGTCCTGCGCGCGGTTCAGGACAATGCCCATCAGGGGGATACGGTTTTCAAACAGCGCTTCACAGGCACGGATATCCTTGGCGGTGCTTTGGTTGCCATCCACCACCACCAGAACCGCATCCAGCTTGCCCCGCATGGCCAGCACATCATCGCTGACCAGCGCAGGGGGCAGATCCAGCACGATGATTTCCGGGTCCAGCAGGTGATCAATCGACTCCAGCGCCTGCAGCGTCTCGGCGCTGTGCAGCACGTCACCCGCATCGGGCACGGTTTCAGAGTTGAAGCCGATGGCCAGAGTTCTGCCTACCCGCACGAACAGCTGGTCCAATGGCTGGCTGCCCTCCAGAAAGGCGCGCAGCGCGCCGCTGGGGCTTGCGCCAAACAGGCTGTGCAGACCGGGTCGCCGCAGATCGAGGTCAAGCAGCACCGTCCGGCTGCCGGGACGCCGGGCCAGCGCCATCGCCAGATTGGCCGCAGTGAACGACTTGCCGCAGCCATGGGTGGGCGAGGTGATGCCAATGCGCTTCCAGCCGCGCTCGATCATCGCCTGCGACACCCGGGTGCGCAGAATGTCAAATGCCGTGCCCGCAAGGCTTTGGTCCGGATTGGTGAACAAACCGTTTCGTGCCAGATGGTCGCCATCTAGGCTGATCGCAGACAGCGATTCCCAGATCCGTGCAGGGCTGAACAGGGCAAGGGGATAGGCTTCGGAAAACACGTCCCGACTGAGGTTCCCGTCCGGTGGCTCCGGCAGCCGTCTGGCCGCCTTGCCCGGGCGGAAAACCGACGCCGGCACCAGCCGGCGGCGCCGCGATGGGACGTCGCCCTCCTCGGCCATCGTGAAAATCCCCATATTCATCGACTTTTGCACTGGTAACGCCAACTTGTTGTGTCGGGCCATGAAATGGCACGCTCCTGAAAAGCGCAGCGCGGGGGCTGCCTGCCGCACATCAGACCTGCACCCAAGCAAGCCGCGATGGTTTGGTTTGTCTGCACCAGTGCAAGGCACGGATGTGTCCTGCAACCGTTTCAAACGCGCCGGACCCCCGTCCAGTTCCCCTGATGACTAGCAGATTGTCTTCCGAAATGAAAGGCTTTGCCCCTGGTCCGGCCCCTTTGGCTTTCCCCGTTTCCCCGCCTTTGGGGCATGGTCTTTGGCCGGGGTGGGCTTTAGGCTTGGCGGGCAGAAAACGGGGGTCGCGGGGATGAGGACGACCATTGACGCGGTGGTGATCGGCCGGAATGAAGGCGCGCGGCTGCTGGCCTGTCTCGCGTCGCTGCAAGGTCAGGTCCGGCGGCTGGTCTATGTCGACAGCGGCTCCACCGATGGGTCGCCGGCCGCGGCAGCGGCGGCGGGGGCGCAGGTGGTCGCGCTGGACATGGGCCAGCCCTTCACCGCCGCCCGGGCCCGCAATGCCGGGCTGGCGGTTCTGACCGATGCGCCGCCCGATTATGTGCAGCTGATCGACGGCGATTGCACGCTGGACCCCGGCTGGATACCCGCCGCGCTGCAGGCGTTTGATCAGCATCCCACCGCCGTGGTGGTCTGTGGCCGACGGCGCGAGCGGTTTCCCCAGGCCTCGGTCTACAATGCCATGGCCGACCGGGAATGGGACACGCCGGTGGGGCAGGCGCTGGCCTGCGGCGGTGATGCGCTGATGCGCTTTGCCGCCGTCATGGCCGTGGGCGGTTACCGCGACGACCTGATCGCCGGCGAAGAGCCGGAGCTGTGCCTGCGCCTGCGCCGCGCTGGCGGCACCATCTGGCGGATTGATGCCGCGATGACCTTGCATGACGCGGCGCTGCTGCGCTTTGGCCAATGGTGGCGGCGGATGGTCCGGTCGGGGCATGCCTTCGCCGAAGGGGCGCATCTGCATGGCGCGGGGGCCGAGCGTCACTGGGTTGCCGAGCACCGGCGGGCGTTGATCTGGGGCGCGGCGGGCCCGCTGGCGGTGATCGCGGCGGGTGCCCTGCATCCGCTGGGCTGGCTGCTGGCACTGGCCTATCCTGCGCAGGTGGCGCGTCTGGCGCGGCACTCAGGCTGGTCCTGGGGGGTGCTGATCGTGATGGGGCGCTTCGCCGAGGCGCAGGGTGCGCTGGGCTTTCATCTGAACCGGCTCCGGGGCCGGCGGCGCGGCCTGATCGAGTACAAGTGATGCGGCCCGTCCGCGCTGGCGCAGCGCGGCCACCACCTGACCGGGCAGAATGGCGATACAGGCCAGATAGCGCGGGATCAGCCGGCGTGGCGCAGACATCACCCGCCACAACCATTCCAGCGCCAGCTTGCGCATCCAGCGCGGGGCGCGGGTCTGCTGGCCCGCCACAAAATCAAGGCCGGCGCCAAAGCCGCAAAACCCTATGGCGGGGGCGATGCTGCGGCCAAAGGCGGCGAAGGCTTCCTGTCGCGGTGCCGAGAGCGAGATGATGCACAGCCGCGCCCCGGTGGCCTGCATCCCGGTCAGGGCGGCCAGCGCTTCCGCTCCGTTGGGGTCAAACCCCATGACCGGGGCACCGGACCACACCACCCGAAGGCCCGGCATCTCGGCGTTCAGGTTCAGGGCGGCCTGCGCCAGGACCGTGGGGGTAGAGCCGTAGAAGGCCACCGGAACGGCATCCTGCGCCGCCATTTGCAACAGCGGGCGCAGCAGGTCAGATCCGGGCACCAGCGTCACCGGGCAGCGGGCAAGATGGGACAGCCAGACGATCGGATTGCCATCGGCCACGATTAGATCCTGCGCCGCATAGACCTGCCGGTAACTGGCCGAGGCCCGCAGTTTCACCAGGTGATCAAGGTTGAGGGTGGCCAGGCTAAAGCCCCTGCCGGCCTGCAGCCGTGTCCGGACCTCGGCCAGAAGGCAGGTCTGGTCGGGCATGTTCACGGTGATGACCTGGTCAGGAAACTGAAACCGCACGCTTCGGGCTTTCGAGGGGTGCCAAGGCCTTCTGTCACGGTCAGGGGCCAGGCGGATACGGGATGCAAACGAGGCTTCCCCCTGTGTTACAAGGGCGTCATCCGTTACATTTCAGTGCGTTGGCTTTTGTGTGTTAAGAATTTGTTAACACTTTGACCACCTGTTTGGCCAGCCAGAATCCGATGTCCAAAAACGGCGCGTCGGATGCCGCAAAAGATTGATCTGGATCAAATCATTTATTGCAGAAATATCTAAAAGCCCCTGCATCAGGCAGACAGGGGAGTCGGTGTCGTGTAGGTACCAGAAAGGCATGGGTATTGTGCCACACAGAGTCTGGGGGTGCCGCGCCGACTGGCCCGCCCCTGCGCCTGGCCGCTTCACCGGCGGCCGCTGGGCCGGTGCGCATGCGCCGGGTCCACAGATACAGAACAAGAATTACGGTCCAGAATGCTACATCACCTTGCCTATGCCAGCGCCGCGCCCGAGCCGGTCTGCCCTGCGCGCCTCGCAGATCTGCTGGACGTGTCGGTGCGCAACAACACCCGTGACGGCATCAGCGGCGTGCTGCTCTACCACGATCAGTCGTTCTTTCAGGTTCTGGAGGGCGAAAGACAGGCCGTCGAACAGTGCTATATGCGCATTCTGGGCGACAGCCGTCACAGCGGCGTGCTCCGGCTGTGGAGCCAGCGGGTCGAGGAACGGGTGTTTTCGCACTGGGCCATGGGATATGCCGGGCCAGATCAGCTGCCGCAGGTCCAAAGTTCGGCGCAGGACCGTCTGATCCGGCTGCTGCGCCTGCGCGAGGCGGGCCCCGCAAACGAACCGGTCGCTCTGGCCCTGACCCGTCAGATGTACAAGCGGTTCAGATTTGGCATGATGCGCTATAGCGGGCCGATCCTGACCTGAGCTGCCCCGGAGCTGACGCGATCAGCCCTCACCCGGCCTCACCCTGGCGCTGGCCAGTGCTGTCGGTCCACCAGCACAGCAGGCGGTCTTCGGCGCGGGTGCGTTCTGCCTCTGCTGGGTCGCCGGGGCTGCGGCTGCGGTGGCAGGGCAGACCGGCAATCGCCACAGTCCCGGTGGCGGCGTGGCCAAGGTGATGCGAGATCACCTTGTCGATCAGGTAAGGATTGATCTCCTCGGGCCGGGCACAGGCCGGGTTGGCGATGATCTGGGCCAGACGCAGGCGCTTGGCCTCTTCTGCCGCCAGAATGCGGGCGACATCGGCGCGAAAGGCGGGTTCGGTGGCAATATAAGCCTCCAGCGCGGGCAGGGTCTTGGCGGGCGGCTTCTTCAGCTTCAGATGCCCGGCATCATGCAGGATTTTCAGGACCCGCGCACCGATCGGCGAGGTCAGCTGCACATGGGCGTCGTGAAACGCCAGTTCCCTGTCCTCCTCTGACAGGCGGATCGTGGCGGGCCGCCCCTCCTGCACCGCGCGACGCAGCGCGGCCAGGGCCGGGGTGCGGTGCACATTGGGAATGAGGTCAATGATTCCCAGCGCCGGTTTCATGCGCGTCCGGATATCCCAAAGCATGGTCTTTGCCCTTTCCACAGCGCAGATGGCTGCAAGGCTTTGCGGTATAGAGCAGGATGCCGCACAAGGCCACCTGCCACGCCGCCCGTGCCGCTTTGCCCTGTCCCTGCCGCATTCAAGGCACGCTCGTGCCGCGAAGCCTTGCAAGACAGGCCATCCGTTCCGTGCTATCGCGGCCGGCGCACAGCAGATACCCAGACACAGATGCCCATTGCAAACACGCTTGCCTATCTGATGCTGGCCCTGTGGCCAGTGGTGTCGTGGACCCTGTTCACGAAACTTGATCCGGCACGCGCGCTGATCTGGACGGTGCTGGGCGCCTATATGCTGCTGCCGCCGGTCGTGGCCCTTGATCTGCCGGTGGTGCCGGGCATCGACAAGGATGCGGTGGCCGGTCTGGCCGCCGTGCTGGCGGTGCTTTTCCTGTTGCGGCACAGGTTTGGCCTGCTGCCGGTGTCCCGGCTGGGGCGCGGGCTGATCCTGCTTTACGTTCTCAGCCCCTTTGCCACCGTGCTGACCAATGACGACCCGATCTGGTTTCAGGCCATGTCCCTGCCGGCACTGCGGATCTATGACAGCGTGGCGGTGGTGGCCAATCAGGCCATCGCGCTGGTGCCGTTCTTTCTGGCGCGCCACTATCTGGCAAGCGAAGAGGCGATGCGGGCCCTGCTGGTGGCCCTCGTGATGGCCGGGCTGCTGTATTCCCTGCCGATGCTCTATGAGGCGCGGATGTCGCCCCAGCTCAACCTGATGATCTACGGGTTTTTTCAGCATGATTTCAGTCAGGCCATCCGCTTTGGTGGCTATCGGCCCTTCGTGTTTATGCCCCATGGGCTGTGGGTCGCCTTCTTTGCGATGATGTGCTGCGTCGCCGCGGTGACGCTGCTGCGGGTGGGGCCTGCGGCCTGTCGGCCGAAATACCTGCTTGCCGCGATCTATCTCTTGGTCGTGCTTGTCCTGTGCCGCAGTGCCGGGCCGGTCCTCTATGCGCTGCTGCTCGCCCCCATGGTGCTGATCCTGCCCCGGCGGGTGCAGATCCTGTGCGCAGGGATGATGGCGGCTGTGGTGATCAGCTATCCGCTGCTGCGCGGGTTGCACCTGGTGCCGGTGCAGGACATCCTGTCCATCGCCAGCGCGATGAATGCCGAGCGCGGGGCCTCCCTGGCCTTCCGCATCGCCAATGAAGAGCTGCTGCTGGAACGCGCCGCCGAACGTCCGTGGTTTGGCTGGGGCCTCTACGGGCGCGGCCTGCTGCATGACCCGGTGACCGGACAGATCAATGTCATCGCCGATGGCGGCTGGATCATCACGCTGGGCACCTTTGGCTGGGCCGGCTATGTGGCCGAATTCGGCCTGCTTGCCCTGCCCATCGCGCTCATGTCGCGCGAGGCCCTGCGCCAGCCCGCCGCCATGCTGTCGCCCTTTGCCGCGGCGGTGGTGCTGATCCTTGCCGTCAATCTGGTGGATCTTCTGCCCAATGACACGCTGATCCCCTTCACCTGGCTGATGGCGGGCGCGGTGCTGGGCCATGCCGAAGCCTTGCGCAGCGCGTGGAAAGCCGCGCGCCGTCAGGCAAAGGACCATGCCCTGCCGCCCGGGCGCACCGTGATATGACCGCCCCGCCGCGCGCCACCCCTCGTGTCCTGCTGCTGGCCGAAGCCGCCAACCCCGAATGGGTGTCCGTGCCGCTGGTCGGCTGGTCGCTTGCTCGTGCGCTGGCCCGGGTGGCCGATGTGCATCTTGTCACCCAGGTGCGCAACCGCGATGCCATCCTGCGCGCCGGTCTGCGCGAAGGGGTGGAGTTCACCGCGATTGACTCCGAGGCCCTTGCGCGCCCGCTGTGGAAACTGGGCACAGCCCTGACCGGCGGGCGCGGCGGCTGGACGATCCAGCAGGCGGTGGCGACTCTCAGCTATCCCTATTTCGAACGTCTGGTCTGGCAGCGCTTTGGCGCCGCCATCCGCGCCGGACAGTATGATGTGGTGCACCGGATCACGCCGCTCTCGCCCGTGCAGCAAAGCCTGATCGCCGCGAAATGCCGCCGTGCGGGCGTGCCCTTCGTGCTGGGGCCGATCAACGGCGGGGTGCCCTGGCCTGCGGGGTTTCAGGCCGAAATGGCGCGCGAACGCGAATGGCTGTCACAGGTGCGGGGCCTCTACCGCGCCTTGCCGGGCCGGCGGGCCACCCTGCGCGCCGATGCCATCCTTGCCGGATCGCGCCAGACCGCGCGCGAGATTCCTGCGGCGCATCAGGGTCGGGTGATCTATCTGCCCGAAAACGCGGTGGACCCGGCGCGGTTCAATGCCGCGGCCCGCCACCACGCGCCCGGCCCGATGCGCGCCTGTTTCATCGGCCGTCTGGTGCCGCTGAAAGGGGTCGATATGCTGATCGCGGCGGCAGCCCCCCTGCTGCGCAGCGGCAGGCTGGTCCTCGACATCATCGGCGACGGCGACCAGATGCCCCCGTTGCGGGCGCAGGCCGCCGCCTTCGGGGACAGCGTGATCTTTCACGGCTGGCAGGACCATGCACAGGTGCAGCACATCGCGGCGCGCTGCCAGCTCTTGGCCTTTCCGTCGATCCGTGAATTCGGCGGCGGCGTGGTGCTGGAGGCGATGGCGCTGGGCCTTGCCCCCATCGTGGTCGATTACGCAGGCCCCGCCGAGTTGGTGACAGATACGACCGGCTGGAAGGTCCCGATCACCGGGCGGGCCGGGGTTATTGCCGGGCTGGCCGCGCAGCTGGCCTATTGCGTTGATCATCCCGATGAGGTGGCGCAACAGGGCGAGGCTGCGCGCGCGCGGGTGCAGGCGCTGTTCACATGGGACCGCAAGGCCGCGCAGATCCTTTCGGTCTACCGCTGGGTGCAAGACCCGTCCTTGCCAAAGCCCGCACCCTTCGGGCCGGGCTGATATGAGACAGCCCATGCCCCCTCGGGGCAGGCCCCGCCAATACTCCTTATTTTAGCCAAGTTTGATCCATAGCTACCGCGCCACTTGCGCCTGCCGAGTACGCCAATTATGCCCGAACGTCCTTCGCCTGCCGATCTGTCCGACACCGACATCGCCATTGTCGGCATGGCCGCACATCTGCCCGGTGCCGAAGACATTGGCACCTATTGGCGCAATCTGCGCGCCGGGGTGGGCGCGATCCGGGTGCTGGACGAGGCGGCCCTGCTGGCAGCCGGGGAATCCGCGGCCCGGATGGCGCGACCCAATTACGTGGCCGCCGCCGCCGTGCTGGACAGGTTCGAGCAGTTTGATGCCGAATTCTTTGGCTTCTCTCCCAAAGAGGCCGCCATCCTCGATCCCCAGCACCGCCAGTTCCTTGAGGTGGCATGGGAGGCGCTGGAAAACGCGGGCCACCCGCCGGAAAGCTTCCCCGGCCCCATCGGCGTCTGGGCGGGCTGTGGCATGGGGTCGTATTTCTATTTCAACCTGTGCTCGCACCGCGATCTGGTGGAGGAGACCGGCCTGTTTCTGCTGCGCCATACCGGCAATGACAAGGATTTCCTGGCCACCCGCGTCAGCCATATCCTTGATCTGAAGGGGCCAAGCATCAGCGTGCAGACCGCCTGCTCCACCAGCCTCGTGGCGGTGCATTACGCAGCACAGGCGCTCTTGAACGGCGAATGCGACATGGCGCTTGCGGGCGGGGTCACCATCGAACTGCCCCATGCGCGCGGCTATCTCTACACCGAAGGCGAGATCCTGTCGCCTGACGGCCAGTGCCACGCCTTCGATCACCGCGCCGAAGGCACCGTCTTTGGCTCGGGCGCGGGCTGCGTGGTGCTGCGCCGGGCAAAAGAGGCCCTGCGCGACGGTGATCATATCTGGGCAATCCTCAAGGGCTCGGCGGTCAACAACGATGGCGCCGGCAAGGCGGGCTATCTGGCTCCGTCGGTTGACGGCCAGGCCCGCTGCATCGCCGAGGCGCAGGCGGTGGCCGGGGTCACGGCGGACTCTGTCAGCTATGTCGAATGCCACGGCACCGGCACCTATCTGGGCGACCCGATCGAGGTGGCGGCCCTGACCGCCGCCTTCCGCGAAACCACCGATGCGGTGGGCACCTGCCGCATCGGCAGCGTGAAAACCAATATCGGCCATCTGGATACGGCCGCGGGCGTGGCCAGCCTGATCAAGGTGGCCCTCGCCCTGCACCACCGCGAACTGCCGCCCTCTCTGGGCTACGAGGCCCCGAACCCCGCGATTGACTTTGAAACCTCCCCCTTCCGCGTCAATGACCGGCTGACCGCCTGGGACGCGCCCATCCTGCGCGCCGGGGTGAACAGCCTGGGCGTCGGCGGCACCAATGCCCATGCGGTGCTGGAACAGGCCCCGCCGCGCCCGGCATCGGGGCAAAGCGACTGGCCGTTTCAGCCCCTTGTCCTCTCGGCCCGCAGCAAGGCCGCGCTTGATGCCGCCTCCACGCGCCTTGCCACCCACTTGCGCGCCAACCCCGGCCAGCCGCTTGCCGATGTGGCCTTCACCCTGAAAGACGGCCGCCGCGGCTTTGACAAACGCCGCGTGCTGGTGGCCAGCAGCCATGCCGAAGCCGCCGATCTTCTCGAAACCAACGATCCCCGCCGCGTCTTTACCCATGACCATCTGGGCGATGACCCGCAGGTGATCTTCATGTTCCCCGGCGGCGGCGCGCAATATGCCGGCATGGCGCGCGATCTGTATGAAACCGAACCGGTCTTTGCCGACTGGATGGACCGCGGCCTTGCCGTGCTGGAGCCCAGGCTCGACTACGATATCCGCGCGCTCTGGCTGCCTGCCAAAGGCGCAGAGCCGGCGGCAGATGCCGCCCTCAAGCGCCCCTCGGTGCAGCTGCCACTGATCATGATCACCGAATACGCGCTGGCCAAGCTCTTCGAGTCCTGGGGTGTCACGCCCACCGCGCTCGTCGGCCATTCGATGGGCGAAAACACCGCCGCCGCACTTGCCGGGGTGATGAGTTTCGAAGATTGCATCGGCCTCGTGCACCTGCGCGGCACCTTGTTCGACACCATCGCGCCGGGCGGCATGCTCTCCGTCCCGCTGTCCGAACCCGAACTGCGCAAGGCGCTAGATGACGCTGGTCATTTTCAGTCTGACACCATCCCGGGGGTCGCCAAGGGTGCGCCTTTGGTTCAAGCGCCACTGGCAACGGGGCTGGCCCCCGCTTCCACATCGCCGCTGGACATCGCCTCGGTCAATGCGCCCGACCTCTGCGTTGTTTCCGGCCCCGACAGCGCCCTCGCCGACCTTGCCGCCAGACTGACCGCCCAAGGCATCGAGACCCGTCGCATCGCCATCGACATCGCCGCCCATTCCGCAATGCTGGACCCGATCCTGGCGCAATTCGGCGATTATCTCCGGTCTATCCGGCTGTCACCCCCAACCCTGCCCATCCTCTCCAACCGCACCGGCCGTGAGCTTACCCCGCAGCAGGCCACCGACCCCGACTATTGGGTGCAGCACCTGCGCGGCACGGTGAACTTCCGCGCCTGCATGGAGTGGCTCAAGGCAGAACCGGCGCGGGTCTATATGGAAATGGGGCCGGGCCGGGCGCTGTCGTCGCTGGCCCAGGCCAATGGCGTGCCTTCGGGTCAGGTTATCCCGGCCCTGCGCCACCCCGATCACCCCATGGCAGATGACGCCTGGCACATGGTCACGCTGGCCCGGCTCTGGGCCTGCGGCGTGGCGGTGGACTGGGGGCAGATCTGGGGCGACGCCCCTCGCCAGCGTGTGCCGCTGCCCGGCTATGCCTTTCAGCGCAAACCCTATTTCATCGCCCCGGCAGAGGGGCAGGCGGCCGCAACAGAGGCCCCGCCCGCCCGCATCGCCGATCTGGCCAACTGGGGCTACATGCCCCATTGGCACCCCAAGGCGGCAGGGTTCGATCTGGATGACCTGTCGCTCACCCCGCCAGAGACCTGGCTGATCTTCCTTGATGACACCGGCCTGTGCGCCACCGTGGCCGACCGGCTGGTACAGGCCGGGCACCGGGTGGTGCGGGTGCGCGCGGGCGATGCCTTTGCCCGCGACGCACAGGGCGATTACCGCCTGTCGCCGGAACGCGGCCGCGAAGGCTATGACAGCCTGATCCGCGATCTGGTGGCGCGCGGGCTGGCCCCGTCCCGCATCCTGCATGGCTGGCTGGTGACGGGCCGCGAAACCTTCCGTCCCGGCTCCAGTTTCCTGCACCGCAACATCGAACAGGGCTTTTACGCCCTGATGTTCCTCTGCCAGGCGCTGACGGAGGAAAACCTGCCCCGGCCGATCCGCCTGACGGTGCTGACCACCGGGGCGGCACAGGTGAAGGGCGAGGCCCTGGCCTATCCCGAAAAAGCCATGGTGCTTGGCCCCGCCCGCGTCATCCCGCGCGAACTGCCGGGGGTGCTGGTCGGCCTGCTGGATCTTGGCCCCGGCGATGCGGCAGATGTGGTGCTGGAAGAGGTGCTGTCCGATCAGCCCGCCATAGCCGCGTGGCGCAAGGGGCGCCGCTACGAAACCGGCGTCAGGGCGGTGCCCTTGCCCGAGGCCGGGGTTGATCTGCCGCAGGGCGCGCATGTCCTGATCACCGGCGGCTTTGGCGGCATCGGCCTGACCGTGGCCGAAACCCTGATCCGGCGCTTTGGCGTCAGGATCACCCTTGTCGCACGGCGCGCGCTGCCCGACCGAGCCACCTGGCCGGCGCTGCTTGCCAGGGTCGCCCCGGGTGATCCGCTGGCGCGGCGCATCCTCGCCCTGCAACGGCTTGAAGCCCTGGGCGCTCAGGTGCTG
Source organism: Pseudotabrizicola formosa (assembly GCF_002900965.1). Lineage (GTDB taxonomy): Bacteria > Pseudomonadota > Alphaproteobacteria > Rhodobacterales > Rhodobacteraceae > Pseudotabrizicola > Pseudotabrizicola formosa. The sequence continues at coordinate 90,780 of NZ_PJOM01000003.1, forward strand.
GTCGCCCAGGCCGATGTGGCCAATCTCGATGAGATGCGGGCGGCAAGGCAAGCGGGTGAGGCGCGCTTTGGCCCGGTCCATGCGGTGATCCATGCGGCGGGCGTGGTCGATGACGGCCCCATGATGCTCAAGACCACCGCCGAGGTCGAAGAGGTCTTTGCCCCCAAGCTGCACGGAACCCAGGTGCTGGACCGCCTGTTCCCCGATGGCTCCATCGCCCTCTTGGTGCTGTTTTCCTCCACCTCCACCATCACCGGGCCTGCGGGGCAGATCGACTATGTGGCGGCGAATGAATATCTCAACGCCTATGCCAAACACCGGACGGGCGGCAAGACCCGCGTCATCGCGCTGAACTGGGGCATCTGGCAGGGTGTCGGCATGGCCGCCGAGGCGCTCGCCGACCGCACCGGCACGCCCGACTCGCCGCGTGTGCCGATCAAGGCGCATTTGCTGGATGAGGCCGGGTTCGACCGCCACGGCAACCGGGTGTTTCACGCAACCTACGGGCTTGACCGCTGGGTGCTGGATCAGCACCGCCTCAAGGGGGGCACCGCCTTGATCCCCGGCACCGGCTATCTGGAACTGCTGGCCGAGGCATGGGCGGAGCAGGGCGAGACCGACGCTTTCGAAATCCGCGATCTGACCTTCTTTCGCGCGCTCGATATCGGCGACACCCCCCGCCCGGTGCGGGCGCGGCTGCGCCGCAGTGACGAAGGCTACACGGTTGATGTCCAGTCTGCCTTGCCGGTCAAGGGCCGGACAGGCTGGCTGCAGCATGCCTCTGCCCGCCTCCTGCCCTTGGCCGAGGCTGCCCCTCGCCTCGATGTGGCCGCCCTTGCGGCCCGGTTGCCAAGGCCAGAGCTGGGGACGGGCCTGCCCAGCCCGCAAGAGGCGCATCTGGACTTTGGCCCGCGCTGGCGGGTGCTGACCTCCCGCACCATCGGCCGCGGCGAGGGGTTGGCGCATCTGGCCTTGCCCGATCCTTACCGGGCAGAGCCGGATCAGGGCTGGCACATCCACCCCGCCCTGATGGATCTGGCCACCGGCTGGGCCATGGGGCTGATCGACGGCTACCGTCCCGATCACCTCTGGGTGCCGGTCTCTTACAGCCGCGTCCGGGTCTATCGCCCGCTGCCCGCCCGTATTGTCAGCCATGTGCGCAACGCCGGGGCCAATCTGGCCGCGCGCGGAACGGCGGTGTTTGACGTGACGCTGGCGACGCCCGAAGGCGAGGTCTGCATCGAGGTGCAGGGCTTCACCATCCACCGGCTGGACGGCGGCCTGCGGCAGACGCCGCCCGACCCGCGCAGCCTTGAGCTTGACGACCCGCAGCCCCGCGCCACGTCGCCCGCCGAAGACCGGCTGCTGCACGCCTTTTCGCAAGGCATCCGCCCGGCAGAAGGGGCCGAGGCTTTTGGTCGCGCGGTGGCGCTGGGCCACAGCCAGATCATCGTGTCCTCGCTCGACCTGGCCGCGCTGATCCGCGCCGCCGAGGTGCCAGACACGGCACCGACCGAAACCTCCCGTTTCGACCGCCCCGATCTGGACAGCGATTACGTTGAACCGCGCGGCGATATCGAACGCACCCTTGCAGGCTTCTGGCAGGATCTGCTGGGGGTGGCGCGGGTCGGTACCGGCGACAGTTTCTTTGACCTTGGCGGCCACAGCCTCATCGCGGTGCGGCTGTTTGCGATGATCAAGAAGGCCTATCGCACCGATTTCCCGATTTCGGTGCTGTTCGAGGCCCCCACCATCGCCGCCTGCGCCGCGCTGATCGAGGCGCAGATCGGCCCGCAGGAAGATCGGTCCACGCCCAGTGCAACCCCCGGTGCCGGGCCCGCGCCGCGCCGCTTTACCCATATCGTGCCCATGCACAAGGGCGAGGCGCGCGCCGGGGGCGGGGCAAAGACACCCTTCTTCCTTGTCGCGGGCATGTTCGGCAATGTGCTGAACCTGCGCCATCTGGCGCAGCTTCTGGGCGGCGACCGGCCGTTCTATGGCTTGCAGGCCCGGGGACTTTACGGTGAGGCGCAGCCGCATACCGATTTTGTCAGCGCCGCGCGCGACTACATCGCCGAAATGCGGCAGGTGCAACCCACCGGCCCCTACCTGCTGGGCGGGTTTTCAGGGGGCGGGCTGATCGCCTGGGAAATCGCCCGCCAGCTGGAAGCCTCGGGCGATCAGGTGCCGCTGCTGGTGCTGCTCGACACGCCGCTGCCGCTGCGCCCCGCCCTGAGCAAGCTGGACAGGCTGATCATCCGGCTGGCCGAGCTGCGGGCCGAAGGGCCTGCCTTCCTGGGCCGCTGGTGGCGCGAAAAACAGGCGTGGAAACAGGCGCAGCGCGCGGGGTCCAGCGACGAAGCCGCCCTGCACAATGGTGCCATCGAGGCCGCGTTCCGCGCCGCGCTGCCGCTCTATCACATGGCCCCGCGTCAGGGGGCCGTGGCCTTGTTCCGTCCACCGCTTGACAGGCGCTGGCAGGTGACCGGCGGGCGTTGGGTCAGTGCGGCGCGGGAATTTGTCCTGCCCGACAACGACCTTGCGCAATTCGCCCCGGCGCTGCAGGTGATCGAGGTGCCGGGCGATCATGACAGCATGGTGCTGGAACCGAATGTGCGCGTCCTCTCCGCCCGCCTGCGCGCCCTGATAGAGGCCGCCGAAACCACCGCCCCCGTTCTGGCGCAGGCGGCGGAATAACATGGCCAGCGTGCTGACAGTGATCCTGAACTGGCGGACGGCAGAGATGACCCTGCGCTCTGCCACCGCCGCGCTGCAGGCGATGCAGGGCATCGATGGCGCGCTGGTCATCGTTGACAACGACTCCGGCGACGGCAGTTTCGAGCGCCTGACCGCCGAGGTGGCGGCGCGCGGCTGGGATCAGGGCCCGCATGGCGTGCGGGTGCTGCAATCGGGGCGCAATGGTGGCTTTGGCGCGGGCAACAATTTTGGCATCCGCGCCGGTCTGCCTGCAGGGCAACGCCCGGATTATGTCTACCTGCTCAACTCCGACGCCTTTCCCGAACCGGGTGCCATCCGCGCCCTGCTGGCGCATCTGGAAACCCATCCCGCCACCGGCTTTGCCGGCAGCCATATCTGTGGCGAGGATGGTGCGCCGCATCACACCGCCTTCCGCTTTCCCTCCATCGCGGGCGAGTTTGAACAGGCCGCCCGTCTGGGCCCGATCACCCGCCTGCTGCGCGGGTCTGTGGTGGCTCCGCCCTTGCCGGTGGCATCCGGCCGGGTGGATTGGCTGGCCGGGGCCAGCCTGATGATGCGGCATAGGGTGCTGGACCGTATCGGCCTGTTTGACGAGACCTTCTTTTTGTATTTCGAGGAAACCGACCTCTGCCTGCGGGCCGCACGGGCCGGGTTTCCCACCGATTACGTTCTGGAAAGCCGGGTGGCCCATGTCGGATCGGTGTCGACCGGCATGAAGACCTGGCAGCGCATCCCGCGCTTCTGGCTCGAGTCGCGGATGTATTACTATACCAAGTCGCATGGCCGCGCCTATGCGCTGGCGGCGACGGCGGCGCATGTGGCGGGCGGGCTGATCTGGCGGTTGCGGGCGCTGGTCCAGCGCAGGCCGGTGCTCGATCCGCCGCATTACCTGCGCGACATGACGGCCCATGCCATGCACTGGGCAATGTCCGGCTTCCGGCCGGTGACCAAGACCGCTGCGGCGGCAAGGAGAGTCTGATGGGTCTGACAGCGCTTCTGATCGGCAATGAAAGCCTGACGCAGGCCTGCGGTGCCGCATGGCTGGCGCGCGGGCACCGGCTGGCGGCGGTGGTGACGCGCCAGCCAGACCTGCGCGCCTGGGCCATGGCGCAGGGCCTGCGGGTGGAACCCCCCGGGGCGGGGCTGGACCAGCGGCTGGCAGGGCTGACCTGCGACTGGCTCTTGTCGGTCGCCAACCTGTCACTGGTGCCAGCGGCGGTGCGGGCCATGGCCACGCAAGGCGCGGTGAATTTTCATGACGGACCCTTGCCGCGCTATGCCGGCCTCAATGCCCCGGTCTGGGCGCTGCTGGCGGGCGAACGGCAGCATGGCATCACCTGGCACCTGATGACCGATGGCGTCGATCAGGGCGACATTCTGGAGCAGCGCCTGTTTGACCTGCACCCGGCAGAAACCGCGCTGACCCTGAACTCCCGCTGTTTCGAGGCGGGCCTCGACAGCTTTCCGGCGCTGATGGCCCAGCTGGAAACCGGGCTGCGCCCGGTGCCGCAGGATTTTACCCAGCGGCAGGTCTTTGCCCGCGCCGACAGGCCCGCCGCCTTTGGGCATCTGGATTTTTCGCACCCTGCCGAAGCCGTCGCGCGCAGGGTGCGGGCGCTGGACCATGGCCGCAGCTGGAACCCTCTGACCACGGCCAAGATCGCCAGCACCTTTGGGGTGCTGAACGTGGGGGCGGCAGATGTGGTGCAGGGTGCGGGCGCGCCAGGCGCGGTGCTGTCCAGCTCTCCCCAAGGGGTGGTGGTGGCTTGTGCGCAGGGCGCAGTCCGGTTGCACCGGCTCAGTTGCCAGAGGCGCGGATTGCCGGTCTGCCCGTCCACGGTGACCGATATGTCCCCGCCGCCCGATGCAGAGGCGCTGACGGCGGCGCTTGCGGCTCTGGTGCCGTTCGAGCCTGCGATCCGCAAGCGGCTGGCGACGCTGTCGCCACTGGTGGTGGCAGGCGCTGGCGCTGGCACGGGCGCGGCTCAGGGCGCGGGGGACGGCTGGCTGCGGCTGGCGGTGGCAGGCGACGCCGCCACGCTGGCGGTGGCCATGGCGCGGGTATCGGGACAGGCCAGCCCCGATGTGGCGCTTTCGGTCGCGCCGGGCCTGGCGGGCTACAGCAGCGGCTGGGTGCCGGTGCGGGTGGCAACAGATGGGACGGTCGCTGCCGCGCGGGCGGTTGTATTGGCCGAACGCGCACCGGGTTTCGCGCTCGACCTGATGACGCGCGATGCCGCGCTCTCCGGTCTGGCGATGCCGCAGGTGGCGGTGTCTCTGCACGGCGCGCCGGTGGCGGGCAGTGTGATCACACTCTCCGACGGTGCGCTGCAGGCCGATCTGTCACAGCTGTCTGAGGCCGAGGCGCGGGCGCTGGCCGAGCGTCTGTCCTTTGTCATCGGGGCCGCCACAGAGGCCGCGCGCGTCGCCGATCTGCCCATTCTATCTGCGCACGAACGGCGTGCTGTTTTATCCGACGTGAACCATACGTTTGCCATACGTGAAACATACTGTGTGCATCAGGCCTTCGAGGCGCAGGCGCAGCGCACACCCGATGCCCCGGCGATCAGTTTTGAAGCGCTGGACCTGACCTATGCCCAGCTGAACGCGCGGGCCAATCGGGTGGCCAATGTGCTGCGCGATATGGGCGTGGGGCCGGGGGTGCTGGTCGGCCTGCACCTGCGCCGCAGCGCTGATATGCTGGTGGGCGCGCTGGCCATTCTGAAGGCCGGAGGGGCCTATGTGCCGATGGACCCGGCCTATCCCGCTGAAAGAACAGCACTTTTCATCGAAGATTCCGCCTGCCCGGTGATCGTGACCAGCAGTCATCTGGCAGGCGCGCTGCCGAAACAACTGGCGGCGCTGTGTCTGGACAGCGATGAACGGATCGCCGGGGCCTCTGACGCAAACCCCACATCTGGTGTCACGCCGGGCGATCTGGCCTATATGATCTATACATCCGGCTCCACCGGACGTCCGAAGGGCGTGATGGTCGAACATCGGAATGTTGTGAACTTTTTCAAAGGGATGGACAATCGTATCGGCACCGATCCGGGCGTGTGGCTGGCCGTCACCTCCATGTCCTTCGACATCTCGGTGCTAGAGCTGTTCTGGACCCTGGCCCGTGGCTTCAAGGTGGTGATCTCATCCGATGAAAACCGGACACTGATGTCTTCCGGGCGGATCAGATCCGAAAAAAATATATATTTTTCATTGTATTACTGGGGCAATGATGATGGGGCTGGCGCCAGTAAATACCAGCTGCTGCTGGACGGGGCACGGTTTGCCGATGCCCATGGCTTTGTCGCGGTCTGGACGCCGGAACGACATTTCCACGCCTTTGGCGGGCCCTACCCGAACCCGTCCGTCACCGGCGCTGCGGTGGCGGCGGTCACCAGAAACATCGGCGTGCGGGCCGGGTCTTGCGTGGTGCCATTGCATCATCCCGCGCGGATTGCCGAGGAATGGGCGGTGATCGACAACCTGACAAATGGCAAGGCGGGCATGGCGATTGCCAGCGGCTGGCAGCCGGAAGACTTTGTGCTGCGCCCGGAAAACACGCCTCCAAACAACAAGTTAGCAATGTACGCCGCTGCCGATCAGGTCCGCCGTCTGTGGCGTGGTGAGGCGGTGGATTTCCCCAAGGCGGATGGAACGATGGTCCCGGTCGTCACTCAACCCCGCCCTGTGTCGCGCGAATTGCCCCTGTGGGTGACCACCGCAGGCAACCCCGCCACCTGGCGCGAGGCGGGCGAGATGGGGGCGAATGTGCTGACGCACCTGCTGGGCCAATCACTGGAAGAGGTTGCAGGCAAGATCCGCCTCTACCGCGAGGCGCGCGCCAAGGCCGGGCATGACCCCGACAGCGGTGTGGTCACCCTGATGCTGCATACCTATCTCGGACAAGACCGCGCCGAGGCGCGCCGCGTGGCGGAAGCGCCGATGAAGGCCTATCTTGCGTCAGCGGTCGGCTTGGTGAAGCAATATGCCTGGGCCTTCCCGGCATTCAAGAAGCCGCAGGGGGTATCCGACCCCATGGACATTGACCTGCGCAGCCTAAGTGCCGAAGAACACGAGGCTATTCTTGATTTCGCCTTTCAGCGCTATTTTGAAGACTCTGGCCTGTTCGGAACGGTTGATGATGCGCTGGCCCGGGTGGAGCAGCTCAAGCACATCGGTGTGGGCGAGGTCGCCTGTCTGATCGATTACGGCATTGCGCCCGATCAGGTGATGGCGGGGCTGGTTCCGTTGGCCGAGGTGGTGCGGCGGGCGAATGCCGGCGGCGGTGTCGAGGCGGATGATTACGCGATTGCGGCGCAACTGATCCGGCACCGGGTGACGCATCTGCAATGCACCCCCAGCATGGCGCGGATGATGGCCATGAATGACGACTCGCGCGCTGCCTTGGCAGGTGTAAAGACGATGATGATCGGGGGTGAGCCGCTGCCCGGTGCGTTGGTGCAAGATCTGCGCGCGGCATCCGGCGCGCGCATCCTGAACATGTATGGGCCGACCGAAACCACGATCTGGTCGTCGGTGGAGGAGGTCGGCGCGGTCGAACCGGTGTCGAACATCGGCACGCCGCTGGCCAATCAGCAGATGTATGTGCTGGATGAGACGATGGAGCCGGTGCCGGTAGGCACGGCAGGGGAGCTGTGGATCGGGGGGGATGGCGTCACGCGTGGCTATTGGCAGCGGGACGATCTGACGGCAGAGCGCTTTGTGGCGGATCCGTTCGTCAGCCCGGATCGGGCTTGTCCCTGGGGCGCGCGGATGTATCGCACGGGCGATCTGGTCCGCCGGCGGGCGGATGGTAAGATCGATTTCCTGGGCCGCACCGACCATCAGGTCAAGCTGCGCGGCTACCGGATTGAACTGGGCGAGATCGAGGCCGTGCTGGAGGCACAGCCGGGGGTGCGCCAGGCTGTGGTGATGGCGCGCGAGGACAGTCCAGGCGATTTGCGGTTGGTGGGCTATGTCACCGGGGCGGCGCAGGAAAGCGGCCTGCGGGCGGCGCTGGCAGCGGCCTTGCCCGAGCATATGGTTCCTGCCCATATCGTGACGCTTGAGGCATTTCCGCTCACCCCCAACCGCAAGGTGGACCGCAAGGCCTTGCCGGCACCGGGGGTGCGGGCTGAGCCAGCGGCATTTGTGGGTCCTGCGTCAGATATTGAGGCGCAGATCGCGGCGGTCTGGTCGCGGGTGCTTGGCGTCCCGAGGGTGGGGGCCAGGGACAACTTCTTTGCGCTGGGGGGGCATTCCTTGCTTGCGGTGCAGGCGCATCGCGAAATCCGTGCGGCCTTGGGAACCAGCAGGCTGTCGATCACCGATATCTTCCGCTTTCCGACGCTGTCGGATCTGGCGGCCCATCTGGAGGACAGCCCAAAGGCTGCAGGCGTTGCACCGCCCACAGGGCTGGCGGCGCAGGCCGGGGCGCGGGCGGATGCCATGGCGCGCAGGCGTGCAATGCGGGCCGGGCGGGCTGGTGTGGATGCCTGATGCAGGGCTGCTGGCGGCGCTGCGGGCCATCGCGCCCGTGGGGGCGGGGATTGCCTGGACAGATCCGCGTGCCGATCATCCGCTGATGCAGGGCGAGGGTTTGCCAGCGGCGGTGCCCCTGCGGCAGCGCGAATTTGCGGCGGGTCGGGCGGCAGTTCGCAGCGCCATGAGGCAGATCGGCCTTGCGCCGGAGGTCATTGCGCAGGGCGCGGATCGTGCGCCCGTCTGGCCCGCGGGACTGGTGGGGTCAATCACCCATACCCGGCGGCACTGTCTGGCAGTGGTGATGCCGGGTGCCCTGTGCCGGGGGATCGGGATTGATCTGGAAGACGACACGCCGCTGGAGCCCGAACTGATGGATGATATCCTGCGACCCGAAGAACGGCTGGGGATCACCGGGGGTCAGGCCAAGGCCGTGTTCTGCGCCAAGGAATCCGCGTTCAAGGCGCAATACTTGGTCAGCCGCAGGGTTTATGGCTTTGAGGGGATGAGAATAGAGATGGAGGCGGATCGTTTTGTGGCGGTGTTCACCCAGAGTGTGCCGCCCTTTGCCATCGGCGACCGGATTGCCGGGCGCATCCTGCGGGTGGGGGGCCATGTGCTGACGCTGGCCGCTCTTTGATGGCGGGCGGCGACGAATTGTCGCGACACGCCCGGGCAATGCGCTATCATCCGATCATACGCCTGTCTTGAGGAGGGCATGCGGTGCCTTGGAGGATGGAATGAACAAACTCATCGCGCTGATCTGCGTGGTCAGCTGGTCTGGATTCTGGGCCTTTGGGTATCTGGCTTTGACGGCGGATATACAGGATCAGACGCAGATCATGGTCGCCAGCCTGCTGGCTGCGTTTGGCTTTTTGTCGGGGGTGTTTGCCTATATCCGGCTGGCCCGCGACAGACCGACAACCTACACCCGGGTGCGACAAAGCTAAACCGGTGAGAAACGGCGCTTTGCCCTTGTTCGGGGTCGGGGTCCGACTTACCTCTGGGGCATGAAGCACCTCATCCCGTTTATGCCCAAACCGCCTGTTGTCTCTGTGATCCGCCTGCAAGGGGCGATTGGAACGGGGGGGCGCAGTCTTTCGGATCAGGCCCTGGCTCCCGTGATCGAACGGGCATTTTCCCGCGGCAAACCGGCGGCGGTGGCGCTTGTCATCAATTCGCCCGGCGGTTCGCCGGTGCAATCGTCATTGATCGCATCGCGCATCCGGCGGTTGTCGGTCGAGAAGACTGTGCCGGTGCATTGTTTTGTCGAAGATATCGCGGCCTCTGGCGGCTATTGGCTGGCGACGGCTGCGGACCAGATCTGGGTGGACGAGTCCTCGCTTGTCGGCTCTATCGGGGTGATTTACGCCAGCTTTGGCTTTCACGAGTTGATGCAAAAAAACGGCGTGGAGCGGCGGGTGCATACTGCGGGTCGGTCGAAATCCTTTGCGGACCCGTTCAAGCCTGAGCGACCAGAGGATGTGGAACGGATCAACGCGATGCTGGCCCCTCTGCACGAAAATTTCATTGCGCAGGTCAAGGCGCGGCGTGGGGCGCGGCTGAAACCGGACGCCGATCTGTTCAACGCCGATATCTGGGTGGGTCGCGCCAGCGTTGACAACGGGCTGACCGATGGTGTCGGCCATCTGGTGCCCAAGATGAAAGAGATGTTTGGCGACAAGGTGCGACTGGTGCCCTATGGGCAGCGGCGCGGGTTGTTGCAGCGCTTTGGCATGACGATGAGTGATACGCTGATGGCATCGGTCGAGGAGCGTGCCCTTTGGGCGCGCTATGGGCTTTAGATGCTGGTCAAGATCATCCTGATCTTCCTTCTGGCCATGGTGCTGGTGGGGATGGTGGGAAAGCTGGTCTTCCCTTCGGCGATTGACCGGGTGAAGTCCAAGGCGCTTGGGCGTGGGCCTGTGTGCCGGTCCTGCGGGCGATATGTGATCGGCAAACGCTGTGATTGCGAAAAGAAGGGCTGAGCCATGGCAGCTTTGGTAACCGGGGCAGGCAAGCGGCTTGGCCGTGCGATGGCGCTGTATCTGGCGGCGCGCGGACAGGACGTTGCGGTGCATTATGCGTCCTCGGCTGAGGAAGCGCAGGCGGTGGTCGATGAGATTGGCGCGATGGGCCGCCGGGCGGTGGCGCTGCGCGCTGATCTGCTGGACGAGGCGCAGGTCGAAACGCTGGTCTCACGCGCGGCAGCGGCCTTGGGTCCGCTGACCGTGCTGGTCAACAACGCCTCGATCTTTGAATATGACACGGTGCAGACTGGCACGCGTGCCAGTTGGGACCGGGCGATGGAAAGCAACCTGCGGGCTCCGTTCGTGCTGACTCAGGCTTTTGCAGCGCAATGCCCGCAGGCGGTACCGGATGCGCAGGGCGAGCCGGTGGCGCAGGGGTTGGTGGTCAATATGATCGACCAGCGGATCCACAAGCTGACGCCGGAGTTTGCCAGTTACACCATCGCCAAGATGGGGCTTTGGGCCCTGACAAGAACCGCGGCGCAGGGGTTGGCCCCTCATGTTCGGGTCAATGGCATCGGACCGGGGCCGACTCTGCAAGGCGGGCGACAGTCGGCGCATCACTTTGCAGCGCAGCGTGCAGCGACCGTTCTGGGGCGGGGGGCGAACCCGTCGGACATCACGGCCGCACTTGGGTTTTTCCTCGATTCCCCTGGCGTGACCGGTCAGATGATCGCGGTGGACGGCGGCCAGCACCTGGGCTGGAAAACACCCGATGTCCTGGGTGTCGAGTGATCCTGACGGACAAGGCGGCTCAAGTTGTCCACTTTTCTTAATACGTTCACACATGCGTTACACAAGCCTCTGATTTTACAGAAATTTAACAGGTATGCAAAAATATACCGTTCATTTTCAATGTGTTATATTTTCGCATAAAAAATAGGCATGTTAACGAACTGGGCGAAATACAAGGGAAATTCGGCGATGATGAAACTTTCTCCGCAGAGTTATCCACAGAAACGGTGGACTTCTTCCCCCTTGCCCCGAGCGCGATATCATTGCAGCGCCAGGGCAGAATCGATGCCTTCGGGCAGGATCTTTTCAAGGGACAGGATGTGACCGACAAAACCCCGCAGACCGAGGCCGTGGCGACCGGTCAGACAGTGATCCAGGCCTATCTGAAGACACTCGATGCTTCTCCGGGTGTCTATCGCATGCTCAACCCCAAGGGCGAGGTTCTGTATGTCGGCAAGGCCCGCAACCTCAAGGCGCGGGTGTCCAATTATGCGCGGGGCACGGGACATTCGGCGCGGATCGCGCGGATGATCTTCGAGACCGCCAGCATGATGTTTCTGACCACCCGCACCGAGGTGGAGGCGCTGCTGCTGGAGCAGAACCTGATCAAGCAGCTGAAGCCGCGCTACAATGTGCTGATGCGGGATGACAAGAGCTTTCCCAACATCCTGATCTCCAAGACCCATGCCTATCCGCAGCTGAAAAAGCACCGCGGCAAGAAGACGGAAAAGGGGGCCTATTTTGGCCCCTTCGCCTCGGCCGGCGCGGTGAACCGCACGCTGAACCAGTTGCAGAAAGTGTTCCTGCTGCGCAATTGTACGGATGCGATGTTTGAATCGCGGACCCGGCCTTGCCTGCAATATCAGATCAAGCGGTGTTCTGCGCCCTGTGTCGCGAAAGTCAGCGCCGAGGGGTACGGCCAGCTGGTTGCCGATGCCGAGCGGTTCTTGCAGGGCAAGACGACGACGGTGCAGGCCAATCTGGCGGCCGAGATGGCAAAAGCGTCAGAGGAGATGGAGTTCGAGCGCGCCGCTGCGCTGCGCGACCGCATCCGCGCGCTGACACAGGTACAGCAGGCGCAAGGCATCAACCCGCGCGGCGTGGCCGAGGCGGACATCGTGGCGCTGCATCTGGAAGGCGGGCAGGCCTGTGTTCAGGTGTTCTTCATCCGCGCCAATCAAAGCTGGGGCAACCGCGACTTCTATCCGCGCACCGGGGCGGGGGCAGAAGAGGCAGAGATCCTGACCGCGTTCCTGACGCAGTTTTATGATGACAAGGAACCGCCAAGGCTGATCTTGCTGTCGCATCCGGTGGAAGATGAGGATCTGGTGGTGCAGGCTCTGTCTGACCGTGCGGGCCGGCGCGTGGAACTGGCCGTGCCCTTGCGCGGCGAAAAGGCCGAGCTGGTGGAAAACGCCACCCGCAACGCGCGCGAAAGCCTTGCGCGCAAGATGGCCGAAAGCAGCACCCAGAACAAATTGCTGGCTGGCCTTGCCGAAGCCTTTGATCTGGACGCGCCCCCGCAGCGGATCGAGATCTATGACAACGCGCATATCCAGGGCTCGGACGCGGTGGGCGGCATGGTGGTGGCGGGGCCGGAGGGGTTCGTCAAATCGCAATACCGCAAGTTCAACATCAAGTCCGCGGCAGGGGCAAACTCTGACGATTTCGGCATGATGAAAGAAGTGCTGACCCGGCGCTTCGAGCGGTTGATCAAGGAAGATCCTGACCGCAAAACGGACATGTGGCCGGATCTGTTGCTGATCGACGGCGGTGCGGGGCAGGTGTCGGCCGTGGGCAGCATTCTGGCTGAGCTGGGAGTGGAAGACGTGCCGTTTATCGGCGTGGCAAAGGGGATCGACCGCGACGCCGGCAAAGAGGAATTCCACCGTCCCGGTTTGCGGCCCTTTGCCCTGCAACGCAACGATCCGGTGCTGTATTTCGTGCAACGACTGCGGGATGAGGCGCATCGCTGGGCCAATGGCGCGCATGTGGCCAAACGGGCCAAGCAGGTCGGGGTAACCCCGCTGGATGATATCCCGGGCGTCGGGGCCACGCGCAAACGGGCGCTTTTGGCGCATTTCGGCAGCGCAAAGGCGGTATCGCGGGCGGGAGTATCGGACCTGACGGCGGTGGATGGAATTTCCGAGGCGATGGCGCAGGTGATCTACGACACCTTCAACGCGCGGGGCTGAGCGGGTCGCGCTGCCAGCCGGAAGCGTAGTCGCAGGTTGTGCAATGGGCGAAGACGGCAAGCCGCTCGAGCTCACGCGTGAGTTTGCGTATCCGCGCCTGTGTCATGCGGACGCCAGGTTCTGGCCAGAAGGCGCGGATACGCAGGGTGCCAGTGCTGCGGTCGGCCTTGGCGTCGGCGCGGCCGATCAGGCGGGTCCCTTCCAACACCGGAAACACATAATACCCGTAGTGGCGTTTCGGTTCGGGCACGAAGACCTCGATCCGGTAGTGAAAGCCGAACAACCGTTCGATCCGCGCGCGGTCGCGCAGCGCAGGGTCGAAGGGCGACAGGATCCGCAGAGCGGTGGGAGCATCCGGCAGGGCCTGCACGCGTGCGGACAGATCGGGCCGGGCGAGGGCAGGGCGCAGCGCTCCATCCGCCTGTTCAACGGTGATGCGGATCAGGCGGCTTGCAGCGATTTCCGCCCGCGCCCAATCCTGCACCGCCGCTTTGTCGACCGCATGCCAATAGCGCGCGATTTCCGTTTCATCGGCAAAGCCGAGGTTGGCAAGCGCCGAGGTACAAGCCCAGTCGCAATGCTGTTGGGGCGAGGTTTCGGTGCGGTAGATTTCGGCGGGGATGACGTTTTCGGTCAGGTCATAGACCTTGCGAAAGGCGTCACGGCGGGTGACGGCGATTTGCCCAGTGCGCCAGAGCCATTCCAGCGCGGTTTTCGACGGGTGCCAGTCCCACCAGCCGCCTTTGCCGCGTTCTTCTCCGATGCCGACATCGCTGCTGCTGACCGGGCCATGCGCGGCGATGTGGTTCAGGATGGTGTCAAACTGTGCTGTGTATCCGTCGCGAAACCAGCGCTGCCAACTGGCCTGCAGGCGGGTGGCATCCCGGGCAAAGCGGTGCTTCCACTGCGGGAAAAGCGCCATGGGTAGGATCGAGGCGTCATGCGTCCAATGCTCGAACAGCGCGCGGTCTTGTTCCAACAGCGGTTTCAGGGCTGCGGGGCGATAGTTGTGTCGGCGCGCCCAAAGGATCATGTGATGTGCGCGTTCGACAGTGCTGATGCTGTCGACCTGCACAAAGCCGATGCGGTCGATCAGCGCCGCCAGATCCGCGCCTTTGGCCGGGCCATGCCGCGGGTCAGTCAGGGCATGGTGCTGCAAAAACAGGTGGCGGGCGGTAGCGTTCGGCACATGCATGGCTGCCAGTCGAACCGCGCCACGCCCCAAAGGTCAAGATCCTTGCAGCTTCTCAGGCCGCCTGTGCCGCACGGGACTGATGCGCTTCGCGGAAGGTCACCAGTCGCCGGTTCGCCTCATCCCACAGGTGCAGACGGGCGCAAGACAGGCTTTCACGCAGGGTCAGCACCTGGGCTTCGGCCAACACCGGATAATCGCGCAAGATTTCGGACAGGCGATAGAACGGAATGCGGCTGTAAAGATGATGCACATGGTGGATGCCAATATTCGCGGTCATCCAGCGCAGGGGCTGCGGCAGTTTGTAATGCGAACTGCCCAGCAGGGCGGCGTCATGCATCTGCCAATCGGCCTCTTGGTCCCAATAGGTTTCCTCGAACTGGTGCTGCACGAAAAACAGCCAGACCCCGATGGTGGCGGCTGAAACCACCGTGGGCAGGAAGATCAGCACCGGCACCTGCCAGCCCCCCAGCAGGTACAGGCCGGCGATCAGCGCTGCCAGCACCAGATTGGTGCCCATGGCCGACAGCCAGTAACGCCAGCCCGCGGTCATCAGACCCAGCGGGAGGCGGTATTCCAGAATGAACAGATAGGCCGGGCCGATGCCGAACATCACGATCGGATGGCGATAGGCGCGGTACAGCAACCGGCCCAGCCAGCTGCGCTGGTTGTATTCGTCAATGGTCAGGGTCATCACGTCGCCGATGCCGCGCCGGTCAAGATTGCCGGCATGGGCGTGGTGGATGGAATGCGTGCGTTTCCAGACGGTATAGGGCGTCAGCGTCAACACACCGATGGCGCGGCCAACCCAGTCATTCACCTCACGGCTGGCAAAGAAAGACTGATGACCGCAATCATGCTGGATCAGGAACAGGCGCACCAGCCAGAACCCATTGAGCACTGCTATCGCCAGTGCCAGCCACGGGCTGACAGACAAGGCGGCCCAGGCGGCGGCCCAGAAGGCCAGGAACCCAGCCAGCGTCACCGCCAGTTCGAACAGCGAGCGTCTGGTGGAAGGGTCGCGGTATTTCGCCAGCAACGGCACCCATTTTCTGGCGCTCGCCTCTTGGGCTTGCGCCAGGTCGTTCTGCATCATCGTCATTCAGGGGCCCTTGCGGCGTTTGGATCAGCTATCTTGGTCATAGGCGTGTGTATGTTCTCTGACACGTCCTATGTAAAAGTGTAAACTCACGCTACAATTTTCTGCATTGAGCGCCAAGCGCGGCAATTTGCCCACCATGGTTTACCCATGTGAAAGCCCTGCCTCGGCCGCGATGGCGCGAGACGATTTGCGGGCGCGTTCGGTCGCCGATTTCAGCTGGCCACAGGCCGCCATGATGTCTTCGCCGCGCGGGGTGCGGATCGGGCTGGCATAGCCCGCCTGATAGATGATGTCGGCAAAGGCATGGATGCGGTTGCCGCTGGAGCGTTTGTAAGGCGCGCCGGGCCATTCGTTGAACGGGATCAGATTGACCTTGGCCGGAATGCCGCGCAACAGCTCGACCAGTCGATGCGCATCCTCTTTCGTGTCATTCACACCGTCGAGCATGACATATTCAAAGGTGATCCGCTCCGAATTCGACAGGCCCGGATACTCACGCAGCGCATCGAGCAGGGTGGCAATGTTCCAGCGCTTGTTGATCGGCACCAGCTGATCGCGCACTTCGTCGGTGGTGGCGTGGAAGGAGATGGCCAGCAAGCAACCGATTTCGGTCGCGGTGCGGGCGATTTCCGGCACCACGCCACTGGTGGACAGGGTGATGCGGCGACGGCCGAGGGCGATACCCTCGTTGTCCATCACCACTTTCATCGCATCACGCACGTTCTCGAAGTTGTACAGCGGCTCGCCCATGCCCATCAGCACGATGTTGCTGATCAGCCGCGTCTCATTCTTGGGGTCGCCCTGCACCGGCCATTCGCCCAGATCATCGCGCGCCAGCATGACCTGCCCGACGATTTCCCCGGCAGTCAGATTGCGGACCAGTTTCTGTGTGCCGGTGTGGCAGAACGAACAGGTCAGGGTGCAGCCGACCTGGGAGGAAATGCACAGCGTGCCACGGTCGGTTTCGGGGATATAAACCACCTCTACCTCATGCCCGCCCGCAATGCGGACCAGATATTTGCGGGTACCGTCGGTGGAGACTTGCTTGCTGACCACTTCGGGCAGCTCGATGGTGAAGTGGTCTGCCAGCAGGGCGCGGTAGTCCTTGGCGAGATTGGTCATCTGTGCAAAGTCGCGCACGCCCCAGTGATAGACCCATTGCCAGATCTGCCCCAGCCGCATCTTGGCCTGCTTTTCCGGCGTGCCGGCAGCGATCAGTGCCGTGCGCAGCTGATCGCGCGTCAGACCGACGATATTCGTGAGGCCGCCCTCGGGCAGCTTGCGCGGCAGGGTCAGCACATCCTGGGTGATCGGGGCTGTCGGGGTCATCGGCATGTCCATTGGCGGGGTAAGGCAGTCATATAGGGGATTCGGCGCGAAAACGGAACCAGGCAAACGAAACTGTGCGATCAATCACACAAGGCTGTTGGGGCTGAAAACGCAAAACGCCCCGGATAATCCGGGGCGCCGTCTTGTGCCAATGCCGCGCGGTCACCGGCAGCGGGCTTCAGCCTCTGTCATGGCCGCGGTAAAGCCGCGCAGGCTGAAGGTATCCTGCGTCTGGGTGCCACGACCGGACGCCCCGGTGATCACCGCCGTTGCGCCGCGCTTCATGGCGTCCAGAATGGCACTGTCCGCCTCGGCGCTGGCCGGCCAGGCCCATTCGCCATCGGCAAACAGATCATAGCTTTGACCATCGATCACAACCTTGACGGTCGAGCCGTTGGCGAAAGGATAGCCGCCGGTGAAAGACACTTCGCCGCGCGCCCCTGCACCGGGACGGAAGGTCACGAACAGCAGGATATCGCCCCGGCGGACCGACACCGGCTGGCCGTCGCGGCTGTTGATGGTTTCCTTGGGGCTGGACACACCCCAGCATTCCTTGGGGTTTTCTTCTGTAAACACACTCCAGTCCGTAAGCGTGGCGACGCGGTTCGTCGATTCTTGCGCGACGGCTGATGTGGCTGTCAGAGCCATGGCAACGCCAAGTGCGGTGCGCACGAAGATGGATGTCATAATGTTACAGCCTCCAAGCTGTCCTTTGCCTCTGCCCGTCTGCCGCCGTTTTTGCGATACGGCTTTTCCTGTGGCAGCAGGGCGTTCAACCCGATATCCCATCTGTAACGCAAAAAGACCAATCCGCGAAAGCCCCATGGGCAACAAATCGCGCATCTGTGACGGGGGACGCCGGTGAAAAATGCAGTGCCAATGGTGGAATTGTGGCGGGGCGGGCAGTTGGAAAGCTGTCATGCCGGCCATGCGGTGATCTGGGGTGAGGATGGTCTTCTGGAAAGCTGGGGTGATCCGGCGACGATCATCTTCCCCCGGTCGTCGTGCAAGATGATACAGGCGCTGCCTTTGGTGGAAAGTGGTGCTGCGGATGCGGCCGGGCTGACCGATCGGCATCTGGCCTTGTCTTGCGCCAGCCATCAGGGAGCGGCCCTGCATGTGGGCATGACCGGGGATTGGCTGAAGGGGCTGGGTCTGGCGGAGGCCGATCTGCGCTGCGGGTCACACGAGCCCTATGACCGGGAGGAACGGAACCGTCTGATCCAGGCCGATGAGGCCCCCTGCCAACTGCACAACAACTGCTCGGGCAAGCATTGCGGTTTTCTGACTGCCACCCAGCATATGAAAGCCGGGCCGGAATATGTGGAGATTGACCATCCGCTGCAACGCGCGATCCGTGCGGCCACCGAAGAGGTCACGGGCGAGGCAGTGGCGGGCCATGGCATCGACGGCTGTTCGGCCCCCAATTTCGCGATGTCCCTTGCGGGGCTGGCGCGGGCCATGCAGGCCTTTGCCGTCGCGCGCGACACGGGCGACGGGCGGCAGCGGGCCATGGCGCGGCTGCGGCAGGCAATGGCGGCACATCCCGAGATGGTGGCCGGGGAAGGCCGGGCTTGTACCGAACTGATGCGCGCCATGGACGGCAGGGTGGCGATCAAGACCGGGGCAGAAGCGGTGTTCGTGGCGATGATCCCGGAACAGAACATCGGCATCGCATTGAAAATTGCCGACGGGGCGACCCGCGCGTCAGAGGCGGCAGTTGTGGCGCTTCTGGTCCGGTTGGGCGTGCTGGAGGCGGATCATCCAATGGCGCAAAGGCGGCTTCCCGGCGTGCAGAAGAACTGGCGCGGGTTGACGACGGGCGAGGTTCGACTGGCCGCAGGATTTGCCTGACTGAAAAGACCCGGATAACAAAAAAGCCCCCGTCAGTGTGACGGGGGCTTTGTGTCGCGGTATGACGGTCCGGGGACCGGGCATCTGGGCGGGGGCAGTCAACACCCGATCCCCGGAGTTACTCACACTACGTATACAAGGTATCGCTGTCTTGTGTGGCGGCAATCGGGTGCGCCCGGGGCGCGGCCGGGGTCATTTCGTGGTGGAAGTTGGGCAGCGGATGTGGGCTTGATTTACCCCGTGCCGGCAGTAAGCTGATCAGATGACGGTTCAACCCCCGAGCCATTACCCCTTTGTCACATCCCTGCCCGAGCAGGTGTGTTTCGACCGGCAGGAACTGTCGGCGATCCTTGCCCTCTATGGCAGGATGGTGGCCTTGGGCGAATGGCGCGATTACGGCATTTCCACCTTGCGCGACTTTGCGGTGTTCGAGGTGTACAGGCGGACGGCAGAGCATCCGCTGTACCGCATTGAAAAGCGGCCCAAGCTGCGTGGCAAGCAGGGCATCTATGCGGTGGTGGGCATGGATGGCCAGATCCTGCGGCGCGGTGGTGACTTGGCGCAGGTGCTGCGGGTTCTGGAACGCAAGCTGATCCGGCCGATTGACTGAGCCGCGGGCGGGCCGCGGAAGACAGTTCATCACACGGGCAGTATACGCCGGCGCGCTGTGACCGGGCCGCCATCCTGCGCCAGAATGCGGGTGATTGCCTCTGCGATCGGCTCGAACGCCACTGTCATCGTGTGGCCATTGGCATGCAGGATGCGACGGGTGTCTGCGACCCAGGCAACATGTCCGGCCCAGAATATCAGATCACCGCGTTGCAGGGGAATGTTGTCCGCCAGATCCTGCCCGAGGCTTTGCTGCTGGTCACTGTCACCCGGGCAGGCCAGACCGCAGGCCAGCATCGCCGTCTGCACCAGCCCGGAACAGTCTATCCCTACTGCCGAGTTTCCGCCCCAGAGATAAGGCGCCCCGACAAGGCTTTCGGCCACCGCGACGGGGTCATCCGGGCGGTCGTTCACGCTGCGCAAATGGGTCAGCGGCACATAGCCGTGCGGCGTTTCGGCAAAGCTGCCATCAAGGCGGCTGACAGTCAGCCGTGCCCCGAAGGGCAATGCCTCCAGTTCGGCCGCTTGAACCTTGGGACGCGCGTAAAGATGGCTGGACCTTGCCGCGACCCAATGGGTGGCAGGGGTGGCCGGGCCGATGGCAGAGGCTTTGAGCCAACCACAATAACCGTCCTTGGCCGCCTGCACAAAGGCGTGATTGTCCCTCAGGTCGATGACAGTGACGGCGTCCCCCATAAGCAGTTGGCGGTCGCGCGCCCCACCGGGATGGGCCAGCAGATCGGCGATCGGCAGTTTGACGGTCGCCGCCTCACCTTCGGTAAAGGTTGCCTCCACCTGCCCCCGCAACGAGGGCAGGGCGAAGCGGCCCGAAAACGGGGTGATGCGCCGGTCCATCACAGGCCCAGCATGTCGGGCAGCGCATGGAGCAGCGCCCGCGCGCCCTGCCCGGCCCCCCCCTTCGGCCGCCCCGGCAGATCAGCCGGTATATGGCCGTAGATGTCGAAATGCGCATACCGCGGCGTTGCGACGAAGCGGCGCAGGAACAGCGCTGCGGTGATCGCCCCGGCAAACCCGCCCGTGGGGGCATTGTCCAGATCGGCGATGCCGGGTTCGATCATCGGCTCATAGGCGTCCCAGAACGGCAGGCGCCAGACCGGATCAAACCCTTTGGTTCCCCCGGCCATGATGGCATCGGCCATGGCGGGATCGTCGGTGAAATAGGGGGCCAGGTCCGGCCCCACCGCCACACGGGCCGCGCCTGTCAAAGTGGCCATCGAGAGGATCGTCGCGCCGTCTTCCTCGCTGGCATAGGTCAGGGCATCGGCCAGGATCAACCGCCCCTCGGCATCGGTATTGTTGACCTCGACCGTCAGGCCCTTGCGACTGGTCAGAATGTCGCGCGGGCGCATGGCCGCACCGGACACGCTGTTTTCCACTGCCGGCACCAGCAGGCGCAGACGCAGCGGCAGACCCAGCCGCATGATCATCAGCGCAAGGCCCATGACCGTTGCCGCCCCGCCCATGTCTTTCTTCATCAACAACATGCCGGCAGATGGCTTCAGATCCAGCCCGCCGGTATCAAAGCACACCCCCTTGCCCACCAGCGTCAGCTGCGGGCCTGTGCTGCCCCAGCGCATTTCAAGCAGGCGGGGCGCGCGTGGCGAGGCGCGTCCCACCGCGTGGATCATCGGGAAATTCTGCGCCAGCAGGTCATCGCCAACGATGGCGGATGCGGTGGCTCCATGTTCCTGGGCCAAAGCAAAGAAAGCGGCCTGCAGATCCTCGGGGCCCATGTCATTGGCAGGGGTGTTGATCAGGTCGCGGGTCAGGTATTCGCCCGCAGCCATGGCCATCAGGAAGCTGCCGTCCAATCCGTCTGGAAGTTTGAGGCGTGTCTGGTCAGCTGGCACCCTGCCGGGACGATAACGGTCAAAGCGGTAGCCTGCCAGCAGCCAGCCCAGCACAGCCTCTGTTGCATCGGTCTTGGTCAGGCTGCCCGACAGATGCCAGTCGCCCGGCGGCAGGCCAGCGATGGCCTTGCCCATCCCAAAGCGCCCCCGCGCCCGCATGGAGGCGGTGCCGCTGCCGATGATCGCGCCGGCAAGCCCATCTGCTGCAGGCAAGAGGCGCACATCGCCCGATGCTGCCTTGAACTGCGTGGCATTCAGCCATCCAGCCCAGGCCTGTCCCGGTCCGGCGAGCCAGTCTGGCAGGCCATCAGCGGCGACGACATGCACCGGCAAGGAGGCAGATCCTGCAGGGGCAAAGGCGGGCAGAGGGGTGGACGGGGGCGGCATCTGACGGCTCCTTCTGGGTCGCCAAAGCCTAGCTGTTCCCACGCCGCCTGCAAGCCCCCGCTACAGCAATGAGCGGTCAGGCAGGGCCTTGTCCAAGGCGAGTGAGTGTTCGGCGATGCGGATCAGCCGGGCCCAGACTGCAGCAAAAGCCGTGGAATCCCCGGAGGCGAGGCAAGACCGCGCATCCCCAGCGACGAGTGAAAGCGAAACCATGCCCAGATTTTCTGCGATAAGTTGCAAGCGGCGCAAGTGCCGTGCCAAATCTGCCAGGTCATGCGCCTGTACCTGAGTGGCCAGCCCCGCCATGGTAAGCGCGACCTCACCCAAGGCACGGGTGACCACCCGCTCGGCCGATTCTGCGCCCAGATTTCGGTAAATCGTGGCGATCGGCCCGCCGTCCTGCCGCAGTCGTTCCAGCGGACACAGCCGCACCACATTGTCAGCCTGCATGGCCCTCACCCTTTGATACACACCCAAGGGCAGGCTGCGCCCGTTTCGTTGAAGAAAAGGTTGCAGGTGCAGAATTATCCCTCTCGAATTTTCTGCGATTGCGGCCTATCTGGGTCTGGCCCATTTCCGGAGTACCAAAGGCATGGACGCAGCCCGCCCCCTTCCGAACTATCTGATCCAGCGGTTTCATGGCTGGCGTGCGACGACGTATCAGGACAACCGGGCCTGGTTCCGCCGTCTGGCGGCCAGCGGGCAGCATCCGCGCGCGATGGTGATTTCCTGCTGCGACAGCCGGGTGCATGTGACCTCGATCTTCGGCGCGGATGAGGGAGAGTTCTTCATTCACCGCAATGTCGCCAATCTGGTGCCGCCTTATTCGCCCGACGGCACCTATCACGGCACGTCGGCGGCGGTGGAATATGCGGTGACCTCGCTGGGGGTCGCACATATCGTGGTGCTGGGGCATTCCAATTGTGGCGGGGTCAAGGGCTGCCATGACATGTGCATGGGCCATGCCCCGGCGCTGGAGGAGAAGACCTCCTTTGTCGGGCGCT
This sequence comes from Pseudotabrizicola formosa, assembly GCF_002900965.1. Lineage (GTDB taxonomy): Bacteria > Pseudomonadota > Alphaproteobacteria > Rhodobacterales > Rhodobacteraceae > Pseudotabrizicola > Pseudotabrizicola formosa. Next base: position 113,287 of record NZ_PJOM01000003.1, read on the forward strand.
GGATGGACATTCTGCGCCCGGGGTTCGAACGGGTGCGCGACCTGCCCGATGCCGACCGCCCGCGCGCGCTGGAAAAAGAAGCGGTGCTGATCAGTCTGGAAAACCTGATGACCTTTCCCTTTGTGCATGAGGCGGTCACTGACGACCGGCTGACGCTGCACGGGCTTTGGAACGACACGGGCGAGGGTGCGCTGGAGCATTACGATCCGCTGCGCGGGTTTGTTGCAGTCTGACCTTGTCTTAGATTAATCGCTCCCCATATCGCCGCAAACGGGGAGCCTTCATGCAGGACATTCTTTCTTTGGCGGCAGACAATCTGCTGTCACCCATGATCTTGTGCTTTGCACTGGGGCTGTTCGCGGCCTTGGCGCGGTCTGAACTGACGGTTCCTGAGGCGGCGGCCAAGGCGCTGTCGATCTATCTGCTGTTTGCCATTGGCTTCAAGGGCGGGGTCGCTGTGGCCGACCACGGGGTCGATGCCCGGCTGCTTTCGGCCTTGTTGGCTGGTGTGGTGTTGTCCTTTGCGCTGCCCTTCGTGGCCTTTGGCCTGTTGCGTGGACTGACACAGATGTCGACCACGGATGCAGCGGCCGTGGCGGCGCATTACGGATCTATTTCGATTGTCACCTTCGTCACCGGCACCTCGGTCCTCACCTCGCAGGGCATTGCCTCTGAAGGCTATATGGTGGCCGTGGCCGCCGCGATGGAGGCTCCGGCGATCATTTCGGCGCTGTGGCTGGTCAGTCGTGGCGGCAGTGGGGCGCAGCGGATGGATGCAGACCTCTGGCGCGAGATTTTGCTGAACGGGTCGATCGTTTTGCTGGTCGGATCCTTCGTGATCGGCATGGTCACCGGGCAGGATGGTATGGTGCGGATCGAAAGCTTCATCGTCTCGCCGTTTCAGGGGGTCTTGTGCCTGTTCCTGCTGGACATGGGGCTGGTCGCGGGCCGCGGCCTGCGCGCCTCGCGTGGGGTGCTGACGGCGGGCGCGCTGGTGTTTGGTGTGGTGATGCCGCTGGTCGGGGCCGTCGCGGGGCTGGCAGCCGGGTTGCTGCTGGGCCTGTCAACAGGCGGTGTCGCGCTGATGATGGTGCTCGCGGCCTCTGCCAGCTATATCGCGGTGCCGGCTGCTATGCGGGTGGCCCTGCCAGAGGCGAACCCGTCAATCTATCTGACGCTCTCGCTGGGCGTGACCTTTCCCTTCAACCTGACGATTGGGATTCCGGCCTATGTTGCCGTGGCCCAGGCCGTGACCGGAGGCTGACCGATGCAGACCCATGCCGCCAAACGCGTTGAGATCATTATCGAGGCCCCGATGCAGGGGCGCCTGACCGATGCGCTGACCCGGGCCGGTGTGACGGGCTACACGGTCTTGCCGGTGCTGGGTGGGTCGGGCCGGTCGGGCGACTGGACGCGGGAGGGCCAGGTCGGACGCGGCGGCATGGTCGCCGTGGTTTGCCTGATCAGACCCGAGCGGTTGGACAGCCTGCTGGATGCCGCATTCACCGTCGTCGCGCGGCATATCGGCGTGGTCTCGGTCAGCGATTGCGAAGTGCTTCGGGCCGAGCGGTTCTGAGCGCGCCCGGCAGGCCCCCGATGAAAAAGCCCGCCGGAGGGCGGGCTTTATGGGCTTCAGGCCGTAGGCATCAGCCCTTTTTCAGACAGCGCTGGCCCAGCACTTCGGCGATCTGCACCGCGTTCAGCGCCGCCCCCTTGCGCAGGTTGTCGGACACAACCCAGATGTTCAGACCGTTTTCAACCGTCTCGTCCTGCCGGATACGGCTGACATAGGTGGCATATTCGCCCACGCAATCGATGGGCGTGATGTATCCCCCGGCCTCGCGCTTGTCGATCACCAGTACACCCGGCGCCTCGCGCAGGATGTCGGTGGCCTCTTCCCAATCAAGGTAATCCTCAAACTCGATGTTGATCGCCTCGGAATGGCCGACAAAGACCGGCACACGGACGCAAGTGGCGGTGACCTTGATCTTGGGGTCGAGGATCTTCTTGGTCTCGACCACCATCTTCCACTCTTCCTTCGTATCCCCGGAATCGAGGAACACGTCGATATGCGGGATCACGTTGAAGGCGATCTGCTTGGGGTAGACGGATGGTGCCACTTCCTGACCCGGCACATAGATGCCCTTGGTCTGGTTCCACAATTCGTCAATCGCCTCTTTGCCGGTGCCCGACACCGACTGATAGGTGGCGACCACCACGCGCTTGATCCGGGCACGGTCGTGCAAAGGCTTGAGCGCCACCACCATCTGCGCGGTCGAGCAGTTGGGGTTGGCGATGATGTTCTTGTTCTTGTAATGCACGACCTCGTCGGCGTTCACTTCCGGTACGATCAGCGGAATCTGCGGGTCGTAGCGATAGAGCGATGAGTTGTCGATCACCACACAGCCCTGGCTGGCAGCCTTCGGGGCATAGATCTTGGTGGCATCCGACCCGATGGCAAACAGCGCGATGTCCCAGCCCGTAAAGTCGAAGGTGTCCAGATCCTTGGTCTTGAGGGTCTTGTCGCCAAAGGACACTTCGGTCCCCAGCGACTTGCGGCTGGCAAGTGCGGTGATCTCATCCACGGGAAATTCACGCTCGGCGAGGATATTGAGCATTTCCTTGCCCACATTCCCCGTCGCGCCCACGACAACGACTTTATAGCCCATCCGGCCCTCCATGCGTCAAACGACGCTGCGTCCTACCGCAAAGGGGGAGCAGGGGGAAGAGGTTGTAGAATAAGAGCGGGGCTCTGCCCCGCACCCCGGGATATTTCAGAACAGATAATGTCAATCGGTCCGGTCTTGCGAGAAGGCATAGACCGCAAGCCCGGCGGCGAGGAACAGGGCAATGAAGCCGAAGATGGCGGCGGTGGGGGCCGAGGCCGGGTCGGGCGCGGTGGTGGCGTGGATGCGGCCGGTGGCCAGTTGCAAAAGCCCCACGGGGGCGATGCCGAACAGGTTCAGCAGCGTGACGCCCCGCCCTGTCAGATGCGCCGGGATAAAGGCCCGGCCATGGGCGATGACCATCGGGAAAGACGCCCCGGCAAAGCCCAGGGCCGCCAGCAAGACAATGGTCAGCGTGGGGCTTTGTGGCGACAGCCACAACCCGACCAGTGCGGCAAGCGCCAGGGCATTGCCCCCAAGGATCAGCCATTTGCGGGTGCCAAGCGCGCGCTCTAACGGGCCATAGGCAAAGCTGCCCGCCACCATGGCCAGCCCCATAATCAGGCTGACCTGTCCGATCCAGGCGGCATCGGCCCCGAACACGTCGCGAAAGAGGGGCCCGACCCAGAGGCCACGGATCGAGGCGGCGGGGGCATAGCACACCGCCATCATGATCAGCATCGGCCACAGAGCAGGCATGCGCAACAGGTCCAGCAGATTGCCTGACTGCCCCCCCGCCGTGCGGGGCGGGTCGCGCAACAGGGCAAGGATCGCAAGCGCCACCAGCCCCGTGATCGCCGCCAGCCCCCAGAGTGAGGCCCGCCAGCCCAGAGCCTCGACCGCCATCGACAGCGGCAGCGACGCGCCGATATTGCCCAGGTTGCCGATGCCGACCGTTGCCCCGGCCAGCGTGCCGAACACCGCAGGCGCATAGCTGCGGGCGAAGATGTAATAGGACGCCATCAGGACCGGCGAACAGCCGACGCCGATGAGCACCATGGCCAGCTTGATCGCCCCCGGCCCGGTCGCCATGGCAAAGATCACCGCCCCCGCCGCCCCAACGGCCATGAGCACGGCAGAGGTCAGACGCGGACCGACGCGGTCAAGCGCCTCGCCCACCGGGATCTGCATGACGGCGAAGGCCAGAAACCACAGGCCAGAGGCGGCGGCCAGATCGCTGGCCGTGGCACCCAGATCGCGGTCCAGGACCGGGGTCAGCACCGCCAGAAAGGCACGGTAAAACTGGCTGAGGACGTAAGCCCCCAGAAGGGCGGCAATTCCGGCGCGCATGGATGGTGTTCCTCTGTCTTGGCGCGCGACCATTGCAGGGTCGTGCAGGCGGGTCAACTGGTCCAGATGAGGGCCGTTTGCAAGGATCGGCGGCACTGCACGGCCCAGTTTTGCGTGGGAGAGCAGAGGCAGCGTTCAGACCGGTCCGGCTTCAGGCGGGCAGGGCAGCCAGCGGCTTTTCCCGGATCGGCAAGTGGACAATGGCTGAAAACGCCCCCACGCCCACGCCGATCCACCAGACCAATGTGTAGTCGCCGGTGATGTCATACATCTTGCCCCCCAGCCACACGCCCAGAAACCCGCCGATCTGATGCGACAGGAACACGAATCCGTAAAGCGTGCCCATGTAGCGCAGGCCATAGATATGTGCCACCAGACCCGATGTCAGCGGCACGGTCGCAAGCCAGAGCGACCCCATGACAGCAGAGAATATCAGCACGGATTCCGGCGTGATCGGCAGCAGGATGAAAGCGGCGGCGGCAATGGTGCGCGCCACGTAGATGCCGGTCAGCAGGTATTTCTTGGTATAGCGCTTGCCCAGCCAGCCTGCTGTCAGCGTGCCCGCGATATTGGCCAGGCCAATCACCGAAATCGCCACCGCCCCCAGGGCGGAGGTCGTGGTGATGCCCATGCCCGCCAGCATCCCCGCCGGATCAATCGGGCCACAAAGTTCGGTCACAAAGGCCGGGAAATGCGCGGTGATGAAGGCCAGCTGATAGCCGCAACTGAAAAATCCAAGGAAGATCAGGCTGAAGGACGGGTCCTTGAAGGCGCGGGTCAGCACTGTGCCCATGCTTTCCTCCAGCTCCGCCCGGGTAGCAACATGGGGCGAGCGGATGAAGGGCAGCGCAAACAGGCTGCACAGGATAAGCCCGGCAAAGATCACGAAGACCTCTTGCCAGCTGTAGGATTGCAGCAGGAACTCGGCCAATGGTGCCCCGAAGACCTGCCCCATCGACCCGGCGGCGGTGGCGATGCCAAGCGTCATCGACCGGTGCTCGGGCGCGGCGGCCCGCCCAACCACCGCCAGCACCACGCCAAAGCCGGTACCCGCGATGCCAAAGCCCACCAGAATTTCCAGCACATGATGCTGGCCCGGCGTCACGGCAAAAGAGGACAGCACCAGCCCGAGGGCATAGGTCAGCGCGCCTGCGATGATCGCCTTTCGGTCGCCAAACCGTTCAGCCACTGCGCCAAACAGCGGCTGGCCGATCCCCCAGGCCAGGTTCTGGATCGCAATGGCGAGCGAGAATTCCGCCCGCGCCCAGCCAAATTCCTCGGCAATCGGGATCTGAAACATCCCGAAACTGGCGCGGATGGCAAAGCCAAGCATCAGGATGACACAGCCGGCAATCAGCACCGGGGTGATGAGGGGGGCCTTGGTCTGGGTCATGGCTACGCTCCTGTCAGGCGCGGCACGATGTGCCCGGACCGGGGTGGCGTCAAATGCTGTTTTGTGATCCGCACAATCAGCCGTGCGGATTTACCTGCACGGACAAACCGCTGTGACAAAACCTAACCGAAGTGAAGCGGGTCTGGCCCGACGCGGGCACCGGCATCGAGCGTGGCCATGGCGGCCATGTCCTCATCGGTCAGGCTGAAATCGCAGACCGCCAGATTTTCGGCCAGACGTCCGGCGTTTGTGCTGCGCGGGATCACCGAACAGCCCAGCTGGACATGCCAACGCAGGATCACCTGTGCCGGGGTCTTGCCCGTGCGCGCGGCCACCGCCTGCACCGGGGCCGCCTCAAATGACTGCCCCTTGCCGAGCGGCGTCCAGCATTGGGTCACGATGCCCAACCGGTCATGCAGGGCACGCAGTTCGGTCTGCTGAAAGCCCGGGTGAAGTTCGATCTGGTTCAGCACCGGGGTGACCCCGGTTTCCCCGATCAGCCGCTCCAGATGGTGCCCCATGAAATTCGAAACGCCAATCGACTTGACCCGCCCTTCCTCGCGCAGCCGGATCATCGCACGCCAGGTGTCCAGATACAGGTCTTTGGCAGGGCAGGGCCAATGGATCAGCAGCAGGTCGGGATCCGTGCCCAATCGCGCCACCGACTCGTCAAAGGCGCGAAGCGTTTCGTCATGACCCTGACGGTCATTCCAGATCTTGGTGGTCACAAACAGCTGATCGCGGGCCACGCCGGCGTCGCGCAGCCCATGACCAAGACCCTCTTCATTGCCGTAGATTGCCGCGCCGTCGATCAGGCCATAGCCCATGCCGATCGCCAAAGACACGATGCGCCCGGTCTGATCTGCGGGAATCTGCCAGATGCCAAGGCCAAGCGCCGGAATCCGGTTTCCATCATTCAGCTTCAAAACCGTCATCATCGTCTCCAGCCCGTCTGCGCCGCAGGGAACAGATTTCGGGGGCAAGATGCAAGCGGGAACTGCCCGCCGCGGTCCGGGGTTTGCAGCTTTTCCAAGGACTCCGGGGGAGTCGCGCGCCGGTGCCCAGCGGATGGCCAGCGGCAAATCCGCTGCGCGACGGAGGCAGCGCCCCCTGAAAAAACGGCTTGTCCCTGCCCTTTGCGGGGGCGCAATCAGATCACGTCTGGCGGGCACGCGCAGCGGTCGGCACATAGGCGGCGCGGGTCAGGTCAACGGCCTGGCCTGTCGCGGCACTTTCCTGTGCCGCCATGCCGATGGCCACGGCCCACCAGCCATCCAGCAGGCTGACCTCAGGGGTGTGCCCGTCGCGCACCACGCGGGCAAATTCCTGATGCTGATAGAATGTGCTGCCGTTATGATCGCCCGCCGCCAGCAGCGCCGGGTCCACTGGTACCTCAAGCTCCCGCGGACCCTTGGGGTCGCGCGGGCTGATGATGACCTTCGGCACCGGGGCATCACCCAGATGCGCGGGCCAGAACCGCCCCGGACCGGGGACAAGGCATTCGATCCGGCCCTTTGGTCCGACAGCCGTGATTTCTTCCTGATAGCGCGCGCCTTCGGCGAACATGCACAGCTCCAGCATGGCGCGAAGACCGTTTTCAAAGTCAACGATCACGAAAGCATTGTCCCAGATGTCGGGGATCTGCCCGTCATAAACCTCATCCATATGGTTCACCGCCTGACCCGCCGATGCCATCACCCGCACCGGATTGCAGCCGGCGATCAGCCGCATCAGGTCAAAGAAATGGCAGCATTTTTCCACCAGCGTGCCGCCGGTGTTGCGATTGAAGCGGTTCCAGTCGCCCACCTTTTCCAGAAAGGGAAAGCGGTGCTCACGGATGGTCAGCATCTTTATGCCGCCTGTCGCGGCTTGCGCTTGGGCGATCAGATGCGCCACCGGGGGCATGTAGCGGTATTCCATCGCCACCCAGATCTGCGCCGGATAGGTGGCGCGCAAGGTCGCCAGTCGCGGGGCGTCGGCAGGATCGGTGAAGAGCGGCTTTTCGCACAGGATGGGCAGGGGCCGGATTGCGGCAATCTCCTCCAGCTGCGCCAGATGCCTGTGGTTGGGCGATACGATCAGCAGGCAATTCACCTCCGGGTGCGCCACCACCTCGGCCACGCTGCCTACCATCTGCGCTTCCGGGGCAAGGCTCGCCGCCGCAGCCCGCATTGCAGCGTCCGGCTCGAAGATCGCGGCCACGCTGGCCCCGTGGATCAGCGCGATATTGCGCAGATGCTCTTGCCCCATCATGCCGCAGCCGATGATACCGTATCTCAGATCCATGTCAGCCTCATTTCAGGCGGGCCACATAGGCCACGCGGTCAGGGTCATACCAGGTCAGGGACGCCTCGACAGACTGGCCGTCCTGTGCGCTTGCGATCCGGGTGATCATGGGCAGCGGCGTGCCGGGCGCATGCGGAAATTCGGCCGGAGCCCAGCCGGGCAGCTTCCCAAGCCCGATCCGGTCTTCGGCCCGCGCGATCCACAGGTTCAGCCGCTGGCGGTAGTACAGATAGAGCGATTCCGACAGATCCTGCGGCACAATCCTGCCTGTCAAAGCGCCGTCCAGCCAGATCTCTTCGACCGCTGCCACCACGCCTGACAAGTACCGCAGGCGTCGGATGCGGTGGCCTTCACTGCTGGTTCCAAAGGCGGGCAGGGCCGGGTCCTTGGCCAATCGGTCCACCGACAGCACGCGGGCGGTGGGCAGGCCGCCGCCCTCCCGCAATTCGATCCGCAGCAGCGCATAGACCGAGGACGGGTCCGCGTTGGCGCGGATGTAATTGCCCGATCCTTGTTTGCGCTCTATCAACCCCTTTGCCGCGAGTTCTTTCAGCGCTTGGCGCAGAGTGCCCACGGCAATGCCCAGACCGGCCGCCATGTCGCGTTCGGGCGGCAGGCGTTCACCATCCATCAGCCGGCCTGCCGCGATGTCACGGATCAAAAGCTCGCTGATCTGTTGGTACAGGGGTAATGCGCCGAGGGATGGCATGTCGGTGCCGCAAATTGATACAGGATTGATCTATATCATTTCCGATGCTACGCAAGACAAAACGTAGCTCTGATGCGCGGACTTTTCAGGGAGGAAAACGCGATGACAGTGGTGCCCGTCACCTCGGCCGATCTTGAGGCGAGCGAGGTCAGCTGGTTCGCCGCCCTGTGTTCGGATGATTACGAATATCTCGGCGTGCCTGATCCGACGCTGCGGTCCAGTTGGGCGCATTGCTCTGGCATCGTGCAGCGCGCTGAAAGCCATGGGTTTCGCAACATTCTGTGCCCGTCCTCTTATCAGGTGGGGCAGGACACCTTGTCCTTTGTTGCGGGCTGTGCGCCGCTCACTGAGCGCATAAATTTCCTCGCCGCCATCCGCTGCGGCGAGATGCAGCCGGTGATGCTGGCCCGCACCGTGGCGACGCTGGACCATATGCTGCAAGGTCGGCTGACGCTGAATGTCATCAGTTCCGACTTTCCCGGAGAGGTGGCGCCAAGCGCGTTCCGCTACAGGCGCAGTCATGAAGTGGTGGAGATTCTGCGGCAGGCCTGGACCCGCGACCACATCGAATACAGTGGTGAGGTCTATCAGATATCCAAGATCAGCGCTGATCCGGCCAGGCCCTATCAACAAAACGGCGGGCCCTTGCTGTATTTCGGGGGTTACTCTCCTGATGCCTTGGAGCTGTGCGGCGCGCAATGCGACGTCTACCTCATGTGGCCCGAAACCAAGGATGTTCTGGCTCAACGCATGCGTGACGTGCATGCCCGCGCCGCCGCCCATGGCCGCACCTTGGACTATGGGCTGCGGGTGCATATGATTGTGCGCGACACGGAAGCCGAGGCGCGGGACTATGCCGAACACATCGCCAGCAAACTGGACGACGACTATGGCAAGCTGATCCGCGACCGGGCGCATGATTCCATATCGCTTGGTGTCGCGCATCAGGCCCGCGCCCGCGATCTGGCCGATCAGTTCGGCTATACCGAGCCGAACCTGTGGACCGGCATTGGCCGGGCGCGGTCGGGCTGTGGGGCGGCGCTGGTCGGGTCCACCGATCAGGTGCTGAGCCAGATTGAAGAATATCGAAAGATGGGCATAAGGGCCTTCATCTTTTCGGGCTACCCCCATCTGGATGAATGTGACCATTTTGGCACCAAGGTGCTGCCGCAGCTGAAGACCTGCTCGCTCCCCCACGCATATGGCCGCGTGCCCGCCAGCACCCCGGCCACTCCTTTAGGAAACGGACCCCGCCGCTGATGGAAAAGATTGCACTTTCGCCCGATGTCTCGCTCTCGCGCCTTGTTTATGGCATGTGGCGGCTGGCCGATGATGAAAACACCATGCCCGCCCATGTGCAGGCCAAGATTGAATCCTGCCTTGCCCAAGGCATCACAACGATGGATCAAGCCGATATCTATGGCGGCTACACGGCCGAGGCGATCCTTGGCGCAGCACTGAAAGCCGCCCCCGCGCTGCGGGACCAGATCGAGATCGTCACCAAATGTGATATCATCGCACCAGCCGGACGCCATGCCGCGGCGCGGATCAAACATTATGATACATCGGCGGCGCATATCACCGCCTCAGTCGAGACATCCTTGCGTGACATGGCGACGGACCGGATTGACCTGCTGCTGATCCACCGCCCCGACCCGTTGATGGACCATGCTGAGACCGGCGCGGCGCTGGATGCACTGGTGGCCTCTGGCAAGGTGTTGTCTGTCGGGGTGTCGAATTTCCGTCCTTGGGATTTCGAGTTGCTGCAAGCGGGGATGACCACGCGGTTGCGGACCAATCAGATCGAACTCAATCTGATTGCCAACAGCGCCCTGACCAATGGCGACATTGCCTATCACCAGCGCCACGGGCACCCCTTGATGGCATGGAGCCCGCTGGCTGGCGGCAGCCTGCTGTCGGCATCGCAAACACCGCTGCGCGCGGCCCTGCACCGGATCGGGGCAGAGCAGGGCACGGATTGGTCGGCGGTGGCGGTGGCCTGGCTTTTGCGCCATCCGGCCCGCATTTTGCCGGTGATGGGAACCAACAGCCTTGACCGGATTGGAAAACTTTCCGACGCCTGCCGTGTTGAAATGGATCGTCAGACGTGGTTCGAGCTCTATACCCATGCCATAGAGCATGAGGTGCCGTGATGGCATGCGGCCAATTGTGATGGAATTTTGATGACAGATCTGGAGTTCGGCCCCGCTGACAATCCGCGCGCGTTCCGCGACGCGCTGGGCCGCTTTGCGACCGGGGTGACGGTGGTGACCTGCGCCGCGGCAACCGGGCCGCTGGGTTTTACCGCCAACAGCTTTGCCGCGGTGTCACTTGATCCGCCTTTGGTGCTGTGGTCCCCGGCGAAATCCTCCAGCCGTTTCTTGCCCTTTGCACAGGCGCAGCATTATGCGATTCACGTGCTCGATCTGGCCCACGCTGAATGGCTGCCGCGCTTCAGCCGCGATGGCGCGGGCTTTGACGGGCTTGGCCATGACCTGAATGCCCAAGGCGTTCCGCTCATTCACGGCGCCTTGGCCCGGTTTGAATGCGCGCAACACGCCACGCATGACGGTGGCGATCATCTGATCGTGGTGGGGCGCGTTCTGCGCGCTGCTTATCGTGAAGGAATGCCCCTGGTGTTTTCGCAAGGGGTTTATGGGCAGTTCGCAGGGATCTAGGCGAAATGCGGTGGCTTGGGCAGACTGCACTGATGCGCCAGGTCACCGGGATATCTTTTGAACAGACCCTGACCCCGAAAAGGGGGCGAGGGCTGCCTGTCAAACCGGGATGTTGTCGATCAGCCGCACCCCGTCCAGCCAGCAGGCGGCCAGCATCCGGCGGGGGCTGGCGGGATCGTCTGATGGCATCAGGGTCGCGGCGTCGCGCAACTCGATATACTCCACCCGTTCAAACCCCGCCGCGCGGATTGTCTCGGCCGCCTCACGGATGGCCATGCGGTCGGATTGGCCGGCGCGAATGTCATCCGCGGCTGCCGTGATGGCAGCATAGAGCACGCCGGCCTTTTTACGCCCCTCTGCCGTCAGCCGCACATTGCGCGATGACATGGCCAGCCCGTCTGGCTCGCGGATCGTTTCACAGCCGACGATCTGCACCGCCAGATTCAAGTCGCGCACCAGGCGCAGCACCACCTGCAGTTGCTGCCAATCCTTTTGGCCAAAATAGCCCCGATCAGCCTGTGTCATGCCCAACAGCTTGGTGACCACCGTGGCCACCCCGTCAAAGTGGCCCGGCCGCATCCGCCCTTCCAGGGGCTCCGACACGCCGGCAACCGAGACCACGGTCTTGAACCCCTCGGGGTATACCTCTTCGCGCGTTGGGGCAAAGATAAGGTCCACCGGCACGGTGGCCAGCAGGGCGGCGTCTGCAGCCTCGGTGCGCGGGTATTTCAGCAGGTCATCGGGATTGTTGAACTGCATCGGGTTGATGAAAATGGTGGTGATCACCCTGTCACAGTCACGCCTGGCGGCCCGGGCAAGGCTCAGGTGGCCGTCGTGCAGCGCGCCCATGGTGGGGACAACGCCAATGGTCTGGCCAGTGGCCCGCCAGGCACCGGTATAGGCGCGCAGATCGGCGACGGTGCGGACGATTGCAGGCAAGGTCACGGCTTGGCTTTCCCGGGCAGGACATCGGCGAAGGCATGTTCAGGGCCGGGGAAAGCGCGGGCGCGCACGTCTGCGGCGTAAGATGCGATGGCCTCATCGGCCAGCTTGCCAAGTTCGGCGTAGCGCTTGACGAATTTCGGCCGGAAATCGGTGAACAGCCCCAGCATATCGTCGATAACCAGCACCTGGCCGTCGCAATCCCCCCCCGCGCCGATGCCAATGGTGGGAATGCTCAACGCCGCAGTGATCTGGGCGGTCAGACCATGCGGCACCTTTTCCAGGACTATGGCGAAGGCCCCTGCCGCCTCGCATGCCTTCGCGTCGGCCATCACCTTGGCGGCCTCTGCATCGCGGCCCACCACCTTGTAACCCCCCAGCGTGTTTACCGATTGCGGCGTCAGCCCGATATGCGCCATCACCGGCACCCCGCGCGCGGTCAGCAAGGCGATGGTTTCAGCCATATGCGCCCCGCCTTCCAGCTTCACCGCCGGTGCCCCGGTTTCCGCCATCAGGCGCGCAGCGCTGCGGAACGCCTGCTGCGGGCTTTCCTCATAGCTGCCAAAGGGCAGGTCGATGACCGGCATCGCCTTTGACAGCCCGCGCATCACTGCCCGGCCATGCAGGATCATCATCTCCATCGTCACGCCGATGGTCGAGGGCAGGCCATGCAGGACCATGCCAAGCGAGTCGCCGACCAATACCATATCGCAATGGGGATCGACGAGGCGCGCCATCGGCGTGGTGTAGGCTGTCAGCATCACCAACGGCTGTCCCCCTTTGCGGGCCGTGATGTCGGGCGGCAGAACCGGGCGGACGGGGGATGTGGCGCTCATGATCGTCTCCTGCCTGTGACGCCTTGTCATTCGGGCGTCCATAAACTGCCCGACATCAGTGCATGACCGCGCCGCGATGCGCAAGAATATTGCGCCGCACTGCGGCACATCGGGCCGAGGTCGCGATGCGCGGACTTGACGGCACGGCAGCTGCAATGTCCCATGGCAGCAGCACAGACACCGGAGGCCGCAATGTCCCTGATCGAACGCGTTACCCAAGATGGCGCCGTGGCCGAAGAGGAAAGACCTGACCCAGCCAAGCTGGTGTCGGGCGATCCGGTGCATACCACCTGGTCCCTTGAAGAGGGGAACGGGCTCTATTGTGGGCTGTGGCACTCCACGCCCGGTGCGTGGCGGGTGTCCTATGCAGAATGGGAATACATCCACATCCTGTCTGGCCATTCAATCCTGCGCGCCGAAGATGGGTCTGAAACGCATTTGCGGGCCGGTGACAGCCTGATCATCCGCCCGGGGTTCGCAGGTATATGGGAGGTGGTCGAAACCACACTCAAGGACTATGTGATCCGGGTCTAGGCGGGCCTGGCCTTACGGCTGACCATCGCCACCCCGACCCCTGCCAGTGCCATCCCGGCCCATGCCAGAGGGGGCATCGCTTCACCCAGCAGAAGCCAAGCGAACAAGGCTGACATTGCCGGCACAAGGTAGAAGAGGGCAGAGACGCGGCTGACCTCGCCCACGCGGATCATCGCCAACAACAGCGACATGGCAAGCAGTGAATTGCCGATCACCAGATAGGCCATGACGGCGATGAACTCTGCATCCCAGGAAATGCTTTGGCTTTCGGTGAGCAGGGCCACCGGCAAGGTAAAGGCAGCCCCCACTGCATATTGGATCAGGTTCGACGTCACCGGATGCTGGCTGACCCCAAAGCGCTTTTCATAGACTGTGCCTGCCGTGATCCCGATCAATCCGCCCGCCGCCAGAAGCAGGCCCCAAGGATTTTCCGCTTGCACCTGCGACCGGGACAGAATGACCACCAAGGCCCCGCCCAGTCCGAAGGCCAGACCCATCCACGCCCTGCGGCTGACCACTTCGCCGACGAAACGTGGAGCAATCAGCGCGACAAGGATCGGCTGCAGGCAGACCACAATCGCCACCCCGGCCGCCGATACGCCGGATTTGAACGCAAGATAGCACAGGCCGAAATATCCGACCTGGATCAGAAAGCCGACCACCGCCACGTCGAGCCAGCCACGCGCCGTTGCGGGCATTGGCGGGCGCAGAAACAGCACGAATGGCAACAGCACGACCAGCACAAGGCAGTAGCGCAGCGCCAGTATGGTCATGGGTTCGGCATGGCCCAAGCCCAGCTTGGCGACGGCAAATCCGGCCGACCACAGCACCAGAAACACGGCAGGGGCGGCGATCAGCCAGAGGGGGCGGGGAGCTGTCATGCTGCGGACTATTGCCGGGACGCAGACGAAAGAAAAGGGCTGCCACGCTGCCTTTGGCCGACGTCAAAGGCAGCGCCTGACATTACAGCGGAACGTTGTCGCCGCCGGTCGCCGGCATGCCATCACGCGGATCGTCGAACACCGGCGCTTGCGTGTTGGCATTGGGCCCATAGATCAGCTCGGGGTCCACCGTGCGGGATGGCAGGTCGACGCCACGGTTGAAGTTTTCCGGGTCCACCCGCAGCGCCTCGGCCTCGGTGCGGACATGGACGGGGGTGCCGATCGGCACCAGTTCGAACAGGTGGATGATGTCCTGGTTGAACATGCGGATACACCCTGCCGACCCGGAATTCCCGATAGATTCCATGTCATTGGTGCCATGGATGCGGAAATAGGTGTCGCGTCCGCCCTTGTAGAGATACAGCGCCCGCGCGCCCAAGGGGCTGCGCAGACCACCGGGAATGCCGCCGGCAAATGGTCCGTAAACCTCCGGCTCACGGCGGATCATGTTGCGGGTCGGCGTCCAGCCCGGCCATTTGCGTTTAAGCTGAATGGTGCCATTGCCGGCGAATGCCAGACCGGCGCGACCAACGCCCACGGGGTAGCGCACGGAATTGGCCCCTTCGCGCACGAAATACAGAAATTTGGAATAGGGATCGACGTCGATGGTGCCGATGGGCTGTTCGCCCAGATATTGCCCGGTAATGCGCCGGTTCGGACTTTGCGTGTACTGGCCCGGAATGCCGGGCAAGGTGTAGCCGCTGTCAAATACCGGCCCGTATTCGGGAAGGAACCCGGCCGAAAACATCGGCTGATCGCTGCCGGGCACGGCTGGGGCACAGGCTGACAGGGCGGCAAAACCGGAGAGGGACAAAAAGCTGCGGCGGCTGAGGGGCTCAAAAGACATGGGACGCCTTGATAAAACGATTCACACCTCCCTAGCATGCCGTTTTGCAAAACGGAAAGACCCGGACAGGTTTTCCTGCCCGGATCAGCAATCGGTGGCGCTTTTGTGATGGACCGGATGCGGAAATCCGTTCCGCATCCGGTTTGGTCACAGTGTTTAGGGCTCAGTTCATCGTGCCAATGGACCAGAACAGTGTCTCGCCCGACGAGTCGTCCACGCCGTCATTGTCGGTGACGACCCAACCCGTGCCCGCAGAGTCGATGGCAAAGCCTTCGACCTTGTCCATGGCATACCCGTTCAGCACCGCCAAATCAGGCAGGAAGTCGTGCACAAGTTCCTTGGTCACCACCGGCAAAGTGCCCCCCAACTCGGCAGCCTGCATGTCTGCCACCGGAACGCGGTACAGTTTCTTGGTCACGGCCTTGCCTGCGATCTGATTGTCTCGCTCGACAATATAGACCCAATCGCCGTGCAGGGTGATTTCCGACAGACCCATCCAGGCTCCCTCGGCGGGCGTATCCAGCGGATAATGCACGGCACCCCAGCTTTTGTCGGCGGTGTTATAGGCCAGCAGTTTGACCATGCCCTTCGGATCGTCTTTCCATTCGCGCTGCACGGCCATCCACAGCCAGTCACCGGCCACGGTGATGCCTTCGAACCCGAAGCGGATTTCATGCGGCAGCAGCGCTTCGGGCAGGGCGATTTCCTGTTTGATCTCGCCCTTGTCGTTCACGTTGTAAATCGCGTGCGGGATCAGACGGTCACTGCGGCCTTCCGATGCCACCCAGAACCCGCCGTTGCCATCGGGCGCAATGCCTTCGATATCCAGTTTCTGCGCCGGGTGGCCGCCGCGGGTAATGTCCAGCGCCGCGGTGATCTGTGCAGGCGTCTGGGTGGCGTCAATGGTGTAGATGCGCGGCATTGCCCCGTAAATACTGTCTGACACGGCATAAAGCTGGCCCGGCTCCGCGCCTGCAGTGAGGCCCGAAAGCGCGCCCCAGCCGATCAGCGGATCAGTACCTGCGCTGGTCAGCATCGGATAGGCGGCAAGTGACTCGGTCCGCTCATAGATCATCACATGGGCAGGGGCGAGGCCGTCTGCGCGAAGGTCAACCTCATTCGCGGTGATCAGCAGGTTGCGCGCCGGAATGGTGGCAATCCCTTCGGGAGACACGCCTGAGGGCAGCAGCTGGCGCAGCACAGGGCTGGCTGGATCGGTCAGGTCATAGACTGCGATGATCGAGCTGCGTTCGGATGCAACAAAGGCCATCGGCACGCCGTCAAACGTGTCGAACTTCACCGACTCCAGCTCCACGCCCTTGGTGTGGCTGCGGTGTTCCGGGTAATGGCCGATTTCGGCAATCGCGCGCTCCAGCGTATTGCCAGAATCCCAGATCAGCGTGCCGTCCTTGTTGAAGATCGACCAGCTGCGCGTGCCGCCGTTCCAGTCGCCCTCATTCGCCGTGGCGAAATGATCGGCGTCGATCCAGGCAATCGCATCGGGTTCGCGCGGCACAGCACCTTTGGTTTCGGTGAACTCCAGACGGCCATCGCGTTTGGTATCGATACCCGACACCTCAACCTCACCGGCGTTGAAATGGCTGACCACAGTGCCATCGGCACCGATCACCACGATGTGGTTGTTTTCCTGCAGGGTGACAACAATCTCACCGGCTGCGTTCACATCGACATATTCCGGCTCGGGATCTTCGGCCCCGATCTCAGCCAGCGCGGTCAGATCGACCCGCACCTGCGCGTCACAATCCGCGACCCCGTCCACCACTGGCAGCTTGACGACATAGCCGGCCGGCATCTGCGGCAGGCCGCCGTCGCCCGCATCCTCATCACGCTCATTCTCGATGGCGATCGCCAGGAAAGACCCGTCCGGGGCCTTTGCCACCGCATCCGGCTGGCCGCCGATGTCGCATTCGGCGGTGATGGCGCGGGTTGCGGGATCAATCGTCACCAGCTTGCCTGACGGATTGGTAAAGCTCTCCGATGTGTTCACGCCCGAAAAGATCATGTTGCCAATGAACACCGCAGTTGTGGGCTCGCCGCCCACATCGATGTTGCCCATGGCTTTTGGAGCTTTCGGGTCAGTGATGTCGACAAGACCAATCACCCCAAGCGGGCTGTCGGTGTAGACCAGCGTCATACCATCCTCGGATGCCGAAATGATCTCGGCACTGGTTTCGCGCGCGGCATCTTCTCCCTGCGCCATGTTCTGCGGCGTGGCAAAGCTGGCGATGCGGTTGAAATTCAGCTCTGCCAGAGCGGGAAAGGCGGCAAAGATGGCCAAAGTAGAAGTCAGCCCAAGTGTCTTCATCGGCATCGGTATCATCCTCGTTCAGATCGGAAATCTAAGCGAGCCATGAGCCGAAGAGGTCAAAGCCAGATGAAGCAATTATGTCTGGCGTGTGAAATTTGACATCGGCGACATTTAGCCGGGAACCTTTTTCGCCGTTCAAGAGTTTGTGAGCATAATCCCCGCAAGCGGGGTCTCAGAAAGGGACTATGATGACCATTGAAGCACTTCTTATCATTCTGTTGATCGGCGCTGTTGCCGGCTGGCTTGCGGGCCTGATCGTCAAAGGCTTTGGCTTTGGCCTGCTGGGCAACATTGTTGTCGGTATCGTCGGCGCACTGATTGCCAGCTTCCTCTTCCCCGCCATCGGGCTTGGCCTTGGTGAGGGCATCCTGGGGTCGATCATCGCCGCCACGCTGGGTGCTGTGATCTTGCTGTTCCTGATCCGGCTCGTAAAGCGCGCGTGATCCTTTTTTACCAGTGTTTCAGAGTGAAATTTTTCAAGTCAGACAGCTAAGACCATTGAATGCAGGTGAAAGGCCGGGGTTTTCCCGGCCTTTTTTTCTTACCCCACGACGTTGAAATCGGGGCCGTAAGGGTATGTCGTGATGTCCTCTGCTCCGTCTTCGGTGATCACAAGGATATCGTGCTCTCGGTACCCTCCCGCGCCCGGTGCACCGTGCGGAATGGTGAGCATCGGTTCCATGCTGATCACCATGCCGGGTTCCAGCACGGTCTCGATATCCTCGCGCAACTCCAGCGCGGCTTCGCGGCCGTAGTAGTGGGACAGGATACCAAAGCTGTGGCCATAGCCAAAGGTACGGTACTGCAGCATGTCGCGCTCGGCCAGGAAGGCGTTGATCTTGGCCGTGATGTCGGCGCAGCTGCTTCCCGCCCGCAGCAGGGTCATGCCATACTCATGGGCGTCGATATTGTGCTGCCAGATCTTGCTGCTGGCCTCATCCACTTCGCCCAAAAACAATGTGCGCTCCAAAGCAGTGTAATAGCCGCTGATCATCGGAAAGCAGTTCAGGCTCAGGATGTCGCCGTGGCGCAGCTTGCGATTCGTGACCGGGTTATGCGCGCCATCGGTGTTCAACCCCGATTGGAACCAGACCCAGGTGTCGCGGTATTCGGCATCGGGAAAGCGCTTTGCAATCTCGCGCTCCATCGCATCTCGCCCGGCAATGCTGATCTCCAGCTCGCTTGCACCGACCTTGATGGCATCGCGGATGGCATAGCCGCCCACATCGGCCACATTGGCCCCGTGTTTGATCAGCGCAATTTCAGCCGGTGATTTCATCATGCGCTGCTGCATCGTGGCGGGCGCGATATCCATGCCGCGCTTGGGTTTCAGAAAGCTGTTCAGCTTTTCTGCCCGGTCCATCGTCAGATGGTCCGCCTCACAACCAATTGCCTTGCCGGTCCCGGTGATCCCGGCCACAACGCGCCAGAAGTTATCGCGCGTCCAGTCGGTATAGGTGATGTTGTCGCCCACCGACCGCCGCCACGGCTGGCCCGCATCAATCCCGGCGCTGACCGTGATGCAATCCGTCTTCGTCACCACGCAGGCATAGGGGCGGCCAAAGCTGCAATAGAGAAAGCCGGAATAATAGGCGACATTGTGCATGCTGGTCAGCACCACGGCGTCAAGGCTGTGCAATTCCATGATGTCGCGCAGACCGGCCAAACGCTCGGCATATTCTTCATCGGCAAAGGGCAGGGCATCCTTGGCCCCGCCATTGTGCAGACGGTAGTGTTCAGGGCGGATCAGTTCCATGTCAGACCTCAATCATGGGGCCGGACAAACGCCCGGAACCCCGAAAGGTCCCGGCGTACAGGACGGAAGCGGCAAAACCGCAAGCGGTGGGGGCAGGCCCCTGTGGCGACGCCATCGCCACGGCTCGGGCACATCATGCCGCGACAGGACTTTGCCCGCAAGGGGATTGGGCGGGGGTCTCCCCGCCCTCTGCCATCACAGTTTATCGAAATCCGCCGCCGAATGGCGCTCGGGCAATTGTTCATGCGGTTCGCCCCAGTCGCGGTTCACCTTGCGGCCGCGCACCACCGCCGGGCGTGCATCGATCTTTTCGGCCCATTTCAGCACGTGCTTGTAGCTCGCCACATCCAGAAATTCGGCCGCGTTATAGGCCCGGCCCAGGACCATCCCGCCGTACCAAGGCCAGATCGCCATATCGGCGATGCTGTACTCATCGCCCGCCACAAATTCATGCTCGGCCAGCTGCCGGTCCAGCACGTCAAGCTGCCGCTTGGTTTCCATCGCATAGCGGTTGATCGGATACTCGTATTTCTCGGGTGCATAGGCGTAGAAATGGCCAAAACCGCCGCCCACAAACGGGGCCGACCCCATCTGCCACATCAGCCAGTTGATCACCTCGGTCCGTGCCGGGCCGGATGCGGGCAGGAATGCGCCGAATTTTTCCGCCAGATGCAACAGGATAGATCCCGATTCAAAGACCCGCACCGGGGCGTCCCCGGAATAATCCATCAAGGCCGGGATCTTGGAATTGGGGTTCGCGCCGACAAAGCCAGACCCGAACTGATCGCCATCGCCGATCTTGATGATCCAGGCGTCATACTCGGCAGCATGTCCCGCTTCCAGCAGCTCTTCGAACATCACCGTGACCTTCACCCCATTGGGTGTAGCCAGCGAATACAGCTGAAACGGATGCGTTCCGCGCGGCAGGTCCTTGTCATGCGTCGCCCCGGCAATAGGGCGGTTGGTGCTGGCAAACTGCCCGCCGTTTTCCTTGTCCCAAGTCCAGACCTTTGGCGGCACATAAGCGGTGTCGGTCATTTGGTATCCCATCCTGATTGGTCGCGCTTCGGATCAAAACCTAGGCCCTCTGCCCGTTTTCGGCAATGGCAGCAGAATGCGGGGCATCTGTGCGCTGATGCAGTCAGTGCCGGATCACAAACCGCCCCGGCCCGGCGGCGGCAAGGATCAGCAGCCCCCCGGCAATAGACCAGTTCTTGACCATGATCGTCACCTGCCAGGGGTCGGCCCGCAGCTGCCAGTGGAAACCGCTGGTCACTAGGCAATAAGCCGCAAGGGCTAGAGCCCAAAGTGCCACGCGCGGGCCCAGCACCAGCCCCACCGATGCGATCAGATTGAATCCTGCCACCGGCCAGACCAGGAGTGCCGGCAGCCCCACCCCCGCCAGCATGGTTTGTACAGGCGCGGGATCCGCCAGTTTTTGCATCGCCCCGCCCGCAAACAACGCCGCGATAAGCAGACGCCCTGCAAGGTTCAACCCGTCCCGCATCAGAGTGCCCCGCCCGCTGCTATTTCACCGCAGCGTATCCTGACACGCAGTGGGCGGCGGCGAAAGGGCTTGCCAAGGAGCTTGTTTTGCTGCCCCCTTGGCGGATGCGTCCCGGTCCACTTAACCTGATCACCGATGTTCCTGGCCTGCTGGTCGGTCAGGCGCAGGACGCGGCGCTGCGCTCGGGTGTGACGGTGTTGACCGCTGATCGCCCTTTCACGGCGGCGGTACATGTGATGGGCGGCGCGCCCGGCACGCGAGAGACCGATCTGCTTGCCCCTGACCGGCTTGTGCAAGAGGTGGACGCCTTGGTGCTGTCCGGCGGTTCGGCTTTCGGCCTCGATGCTTGTTCGGGTGTGGCGGATGCGTTGCGCAATTTGGGGCGCGGCTTTGCCGTGGGCAACCAGCGGGTGCCGATCGTACCGGGAGCAATTCTGTTTGACTTGCTGAACGGCGGCGACAAGGCATGGTCGCACAACCCTTATGCGATCATGGGCCGGGCCGCTTTGCGCTCTGCCTCCCGAGAGTTCCCGCTCGGAACCGCAGGCGCAGGCTATGGGGCCTCCACGCAGAACTGGAAGGGCGGGATTGGATCGGCCTCGGCGATATTGCCCGCCGGTTTGACCGTCGGTGCCCTCGTTGCGGTGAATGCGTTGGGCTCGGTTACTGTGGGTGACAGCCGCCAGTTCTGGGCCGCGCCCTGGGAAGAGGGTACCGAATTCGGGGGTCTTGGCCCTGCGCCGCGCCGGCCCCCGCAAGACGCGCCGGTCCCACGAAAACGCATGGGCGAGTCGACCACGATCGCCATTGTCGCCACCGATGCGGCACTGACGCAGGCTCAGGCACAGCGCATGGCCATTGCGGCGCATGATGGCATGGCCCGCGCGATTGTGCCGTCTCATACCCCGCTGGATGGCGATCTGGTCTTTGCCGCCGCCACCGGTGCGCGCGCCCTGACCGATCCGCTGACCGACACATTCCAGCTTGGCCACGCCGCCGCCACCTGCCTTGCCCGCGCCATCGCCCGCGCCGTGTTCAGCGCCACGCTCCAGCCCGGAGACCTGCAGCCGGCCTGGGCATCGCGCTCCTGACCCGCTGCTTGTGTCACACCTCCGCCGCAGGTGCTGTGCGGCCCGACTCAGCGCAGCCGGTTGAGGACATCCAGACTGGCATAGCCATCCGGCACCAGCCCGTTCGCGCGCTGAAACGCCTTGACCGCTGCGATGGTGTTCGGCCCGATCCGGCCATCAACGCCCATCGGGTCAAATCCGGCCGCCCCTAGCCGCTCCTGCAATTCGATCCGCTCGGCCAGTGACAACGCCCGCAACGTGCGTGGCCAACGGGCTTCAATCGCTGGCCCGCCGCGCAGACGGTCGGCCAGATGGCCAACGGCGATGACATAGGCATCTGCGGTGTTGTAGCGTTCGATGACTTGAAAATTGGAAAAGATCAGAAAAGCCGCCCCCTGTGCCCCGCCTGGGAGCAGCACCGACGCCTGCCCATGGTCCGGCAAGTCCCCCCCTGCCATCGGGACAACACCAAGGGCGGCCCACTCTGCGACCGGTTTTTTCACCCGTTCGGTGGTCTGGTCATAGTCGAACCCGTCGGGCAGACGCACCTCTAGCCCCCAGAGCGCGCCACTGGTCCAGCCCCAGTGACGCAGATAGGCGGCGGCCGAAGCCAATGCGTCACCCGGATCATCCGACCAGACATCGCGCTTGCCGTCACCGTCGAAATCCACCGCATGCGCCCACCAACTGCTAGGCATGAATTGGGTGTGTCCCATCGCCCCCGCCCAGCTGCCGCGCATCGCCTCGACCGACACTTCGCCCGTGCCGATGATTTTCAGCGCTGCAATCAGCTCGGCTTCAAAGAAAGCTGCGCGGCGCGCGTCATAGGCCAGCGTGGCCAAGGCCTGAATCGTCGGGGTGTCGCCCCGAAAGCTGCCATAGGCCGACTCGAGCCCCCAGATTGCGGCGATCACATGCCGGTCCACGCCAGACTGTGCCTCGATCTGTTCCAGCGTCGCCGCATGCTCTGCCAAGGCCCGCTGGCCATGCGCGATGCGGTCATCAGACACGGCGGTGTCAAGATAGTCCCAGATCGTCTTGGTAAATTCGCTCTGGTTGCGGTCGCGCTCGACGATCTTCGGGTCGAAACGCGCCTGTGCCAGGGCACGGTCCAGCACGTCAGGGGCAATCCCGGCCTCAAGCGCGCGGGGCCGAAACGCTGTCAGCCAATCTGCAAATCCCTGGTCAGTGCCGATCGCCTTCATCTGTATCCTTTCAGCCGTTTCGTTGCCTGCGGAGGTGTTGAGTGATTGCGCCGCCACGGGTTGCGTCAGAACCGCAACCATCAAAGCCGCGCCGACCATACCTGCCTGTTTCATGTCTACCCCGTTTTTTCTCAGCGTAACCGCTGCCTGCGCCAAGGGCAAATGACAGGTCTGCGTGTATGCCCCGGGGTCACGGCGAAGCTGGACAGAAAAGCAGTTGCGCCTTCCGTCAGCCATCCGCGACTGCGGATGTCGCATCCGGTGATGATCTTTGCCGCCGCATGCCCTAGCTGAAGGCAAAAGCAGCGGGGACGGCAGGTGATGGGCTATTTTCTGGGGGTGGACACGGGCGGCACCTATACCGACGCGGTGATTGTCGATCAGGACGCTACCCGCGTGATCGCCAAGGCCAAAGCGCTGACCACCCGCAATGATCTGGCCATCGGCATCGGCGGGGCGGTCGATGCCGCCTTGGCGCAAGCCGGGGTTTCCCCGGGTGACATCACTCTGGTGTCCCTGTCCACCACGCTTGCCACCAATGCACTGGTCGAGGGTCAGGGCGGTCGGGTCGCACTGGTGTTCATTGGCTTTGATGCGGGCGATGAGGCGCGTGGCGGGCTGGACGAGGCACTGCGCGGCGATCCGATCCTGCGCCTGACCGGAGGACATGGCCATGCCGGGCAGGAATTGGCCCCGCTTGACCTTGCCGCATTGGAGCAGGCCCTGCAGGCCAGCGGGGATCAGGTCATGGGCTATGCCGTCGCCGCCCGCTTTGCCACCCGCAACCCGGCACATGAAATTGCCGCGCGCGACCTGATCCGCCGCGTTACGGGGCGTCCGGTCACCTGCAGCCATGAGCTGTCGGCCAGCCTGAACGGTCCCAAGCGTGCCTTGACGGCCGTGCTGAATGCCCGGCTGATCGGCATGATCGATCGTCTTGTGGCGGCTTGCGAACGCCACCTTGCCGCCATCGGCATCGACGCGCCCCTGATGGTGGTGCGCGGTGACGGTGCCCTGATCTCTGCGGCGATGGTGCGGGAACGACCGATTGAAACCATCCTCTCGGGCCCTGCTGCCAGCATTGTCGGCGCACGCTGGTTGACCGGGGCAAGCGATGCACTGGTATCGGACATTGGCGGCACCACCACCGATGTGGCCTTGCTGCGCGGTGGCCTGCCCGAGATTGATTCGCAGGGCGCGCGTGTCGGGGGGTTGCGTACCATGGTCGAGGCGGTGGCCATGCGCACCACCGGCCTTGGGGGCGACAGCGAGGTGCACCTGATCACGGAAGGGCTGACCGGCGGCCTGCGTCTTGGCCCGCGCCGGTTGGTGCCGGTCTCGTTGCTGGCGCAGGATCACGGCGCGATGGTCCATGCCGCGCTTGACCGGGCGCTGTCTGCCGACGTGGCGGGGGACTATGATGGCCGCTTCGCGATCCCGATGCAGGGATTATCTGGTGGGCTGAGCCCTCGGGAATCCGCACTCGTTGCCCGTATCGCGGCACCGATGCCTCTGGCTCAGGCGCTCACCTCACGGTTGGAGGCGGCGGCGCTGGACAGGCTGGTTGCGCGCGGGCTGGTGATGATTGCCGGTGTCACGCCCTCGGACGCCAGCCACGCCCTTGGCCGTTTGGACGTCTGGGATGCGCAGGCTTCGGCAAAGGCGCTGCGCTTGCTGGGCCGCCGTCGCACCGGGGCCGGAGAGCGGTTTGCAACCGATCCGCTGGCACTGGCGCAGGCCATCATCGATCAGTTGACCATGCAGACCGCCGACTGCCTGTTGGAGGCAGCCTTTGCCGAAGACCCGACCTTTGCCGGGGACGCGCCCGAAATTCTTGCGCGCCATACGCTGACCCGCGCCGGCCTTCGCGGCCATCACGGCGTCATGCAGATCACTGCCCGACTGGCGGTGCCGGTGATAGGCTTGGGGGCCTCGGCCCCCGCCTATTACGGTGCCGTGGGCGAGCGTCTGGGGTGTGAGATGATCCTGCCCGAGCATGCCGGGGTGGCCAATGCAATCGGCGCGGTCGTGGGTCAGATCAGCCAGCGTGCCACCGGGAGCGTCACCAGCCCATCTGAGAGCCGCTTTGCCGTACATTTGCCGGGCGGGCTTGAGAGCTTTACTGACCGCGATGACGCCCTTGCCGCGCTGCATGCCGCCTTGACCGCTGATGCCTCGGCGCGCGCTTTGCGTGCCGGTGCCGTGGATCTGCACCTGACCAGCACGCGCCAGATCCGCGAGGCTGAGGTTGAAGGTCGCAGCATGTTCATCGAAGCGATCCTGAGCGTCACGGCCTCGGGTCGTCCGCGCGTGGCGCACGCGCAGGGCAGCCTTGCCAAGGAAGATGCGGCCTCGGCTGGCCTGTGATGACGAATAGGCCTTGACGCGCGAAGGCGGGCGCAATACGACGCCCGCCAATGGCTAGGTAGCTCAGCTGGTTAGAGCACGTGACTCATAATCACGGGGTCGGGGGTTCGAGTCCCCCCCTCGCCACCACTTTTCTGAAATTTGATTGCGAAGCACTGAAGGTGCATGGCCTGTGTTGCGGCCCCTCCGTTTGCTACGGGCGGAGATTTTGCTACGGGCGGAGATTTTGCTACGGGTGGAGATCAAGCCGTGAGCTGATTTTGCTCGTTGAACCTGAAGCTGCTGTTGCGGTCTCGCCGTCATGCAGGAACAGATCTTGGATCGTCTTCAGAGCTGGCAAGACCCTTGTGGGGCATCACGCGGAGATAGACGTCACCATCTCCGCGTGATGGCCAGTTATGGGGCGACCGTTCCCTCTAGGCCAGTCTGGCCTGTTGCCCGGTCGGCCGCGAAATTCGGGGCATTGGCCAGCGTGTCCGATGGCGTTGTCACGACCACGTAAATGCGGTTCGGATCTTCAGAGTCTGTCGAATAGGAGACTTGGTCCATGGTCAAGGCCACCCTCTGATCGCCGCTTCCCACAAATCCGCCGACATTGACGACAAGCGCAACGACCCGTCCATCGTTTGACAGAACGATATCTTCGACCTGCCCGATGTTGTCCAATCCTTCCAGATCGGCCTCGCTCATCAAAGCCAGGTTGTTCGTGCCATCGGAATTGCGCGCCGCATAAGCCTCGGGGATATGGCCACCTTCGGGTTGTGCGGTGGTCTGATTGGTATCTCCTTGACCTGCGCCAAGTGCGGTGGCGGCATCTGCGCCGCTGTCCGCGGCCGGCGTAGCAGGGGGCCGCGCGTAGACGTTCTGACCCAGAAGCTCAGAGGCAACCAGATCCTGCGGAGCGCGCCCCGCCATGAATCTGTCTGCCGGGGCGTCATTAGGTAAGATCTCCGCACCCGTGGTCGCATTGGTCTGCGCAAAAACTCCGGTCGACAGAGCGAAGGTTGTCACAAGCGCAGTTGATGCAAAAAGCAGTTTCATGTCTTTGTCCTCCTTGTGCAAATGGCACGCCGACCATCGGCGGCTTGATGCATGGTCACAAAGTCAACCGTCGCATGGGCGGTTGGTTCCGCTTCCTGGCCTTGCTGCGCGCTCATGTGCAGCACTGTTCTGTTGATTTGAGCGGGTCAAAGGGCCTCGCAGAGGCCCAGGTTTCCCGACGCTCGAGGCTGTGGATGCTGCATCAACGACCTTGCGGTCCGATGCGGCTCCTTCGCGATAAATGAGACAGTGTTGCCTGTCTGCACGCGCAAGGGCCGGTGGACCTGAGCCTTCACTCCAGCGGCGGGGCCACCTGATAAATGCGAAAACAAGAGGGGTGTTGCCGGTATAACTGCTGTCAGATCTGGTCTGAACGCCATGTCAATGGGGACCCTGAGTTAGGGCGCTTTTGCAAAAGGCAAAAGAAAAAATGGGGATGTCACACTCAACGCTTGAAATTTTTACCATTTTGCGCAATCCGTTACCGGAAAAGTTAAATTGTAATGTTTCGGCGGGCTACAGTCGCCGCCGGATGGTTTGCGTAACAAGTGTAAGACTCAGTTGCCTTTGATCGGGCTTTTGCGGAGATCTGCACGGCTCTGCAGCACAGGAAAACTGCCCGCCAGCGCCATGGGGTGATCTCGCCCAGTTTGGGGCGAGCTTCAGCATGTTTGCGAATTTTAACGATGATGACGTGTCAACGTCACGAATGAGCAGGACCAGACAATGAACCCCACGATCACCCTGAAAGCCACCGGTGACGCTTCCCGTTATGAGGAGGCACTGCAGGTTGTTCTTGACCGTCCCAGCGTGGTCACGCTGCAGCTTGATCCGGCGCAGGTGCAGGCGTTCAGGCGGTCGGGCAGCGATCTGGTTCTGATACTGAAGGATGGCACGACCTTTACCATCAAAGATTTCTACGTTGTCGATGCCGAAGGTGAGCGCAACGATCTTGTGCTGGTTGACGGCGATGGCGTCGTCTGGTGGGCACAGTACAGCGGCCCTGATGCCATGTTCGAGCTTGCCGAAATCGAGCGCGGGGTCGCCCCGATTGCCTCGGGCTTTTTTGGCGGTGGCCCGTTGCTTGCTGCACTTGCGGGCGGCGCTGCGGTGCTTGGTGGCCTTGGGGGGGACTCTCGCCCCGCCCTGGAGCCTGACAGCGCCGAAGTGCAAGAGGCCGGTGTGGAACCAGGCGGCAATGATGCCTTTGCGGGTGTTGCTTCGGCCGTCGGCGATGTGTTGGCGAATGATCGCGGCAATGGCACCACATTGGAAATCACGGGCGTAGCATTGGACGGTGCAGTTGCCGCGCCTGGCACCGCGCTGGCCGGAACTTACGGGTCGCTGGTGTTGCAGGCTGACGGCACCTGGGCCTATACGCTCGACAATGCGCTGGCTGCCACTCAGGCGCTTGCGGTGGGGCAGCAGGGGACCGAGGTCTTTACCTACACGGTGTCGGATGGTCGCGGCGGTACGATCAGCTCGACTTTGACGATCGTGGTGACAGGTACCAATGACCTGCCAGTGGTTGAGACGTCTCTCAGTGACCTGTCCGGCGCTGTGACCGAAGCCGGAGGGCTGAACAACGGCACACCCGGCGTGCCGGAGGTTGCCGGCCAGCTGGTTTCCACCGATCCCGACACAGGCGCGACGGCCGTCTGGACCATCGAGGGTGAAAGCGATGCGCGCTATGGCAGCTTTACACTGACCCCGGAAGGTGAGTGGCGTTTTGTATTGGACAATGATTTGTCCGCGACCCAATCGCTGGCAGAGGGCGAAGAGGTGACACTGACCTACCCGGTGCGGGTCACGGATGAACATGGTGCATACACCTCGGTTGTCGTGACAATCACAGTGACCGGGGCTGCCGATACCGTGGTGATTGTCGGGGCAACGACGGGCACGGTGAGCGAGGCCGGGGGCGTGGACAACGCAAGCCCCGGTACAGCGACAGCGGCCGGTCAGCTGGTCGTGGACGATCCGGATGACGGCACGACGGCCTTCGAGATGCCGACCAATCTGGAGGGCACCTTCGGCACCTTCAGCTTTGACCCCATGACCGGGAACTGGGGGTATACCCTCGACAACAGCCGGGCCGCCACACAGGCGCTGGTGGAGGGGCAGATCGCGACGGATGTTCTGACTGTTGAAAGTCTCGACGGCGCGGCCACCCAGCAGATCACCGTCACGGTGACCGGCACCAATGACGTGCCGGTTGTAAGCGATGGCAGCGGATCTGTGACAGAAGATGTCGCTGTTGCCGGAGGCGACCTGGTCACAGGCGGAACGCTGACAATCACTGATGCGGATGCCGGCGAGTCCCTGTTTGACCCGGCGAGCCTGACGTTCACGGGCGGCAGCCATGGCGGCGCGGCCCTTGGCGTGGTTGTGGTTGATGCCAACGGGCTGTGGACCTACCGGGTGGACAACAGTCTGGCTGAGGTGCAGACGCTGAACAGTGGTGAGTCGTTGACCGAAACCTGGACCGTGGCTTCGGCTGACGGAACCGCGACCTCGACCATCACCGTGACCATCAACGGCACCAATGACGTGCCCGTGGTGTCCAACGGCACCGGGTCGGTGACCGAAGATGTTGCTGTCGCAGACGGCGATCTGGTGGCCAGCGGCACACTGACCATCACCGACACGGATGACGGGCAATCCACCTTTGATCCGGACAGCGTTACATTCGACGGTGTCGGAACGCCGCTGGGTACTATTGTGGTTGATGCCAACGGGGTCTGGAGCTACCGGGTGGACAACAGTTTGCCCGAGGTGCAGTCGCTGGGCGCTGGTCAGTCGCGGACCGAGACCTGGACCGTCCTTTCGGCGGACGGCTCGGCGACATCGACCATCACTGTCACCGTCAATGGCACCAATGACCAACCCCAGCCCCAACCGGACAGGGCCCTGATCTCGACCGGTCAGACTGCCGTGACCAATGTCGTTTCCAATGACAGCGACATCGATGCAGGCCAGACCGCGCTGTTGCAGGTTACTACGGTTGATGGTCAACCGATCGCCCCCGGCGGCAGCATCACGTTGAGCGATGGGCGCGGTACGGTCAGCCTGGACGGTCGAGGCGGCCTGAGCTTCACCCCGGGCTCGGGCGTCCTGGGTGAGATTGTTCTGCCCTATGTGATCACCGACGGCAGCGGCACTGGCACGGCGACTGCGACTGCAGACTGGGTGATCAATGTCGTCGGCGTTGATATTCTGGATGATGCCAGCCCGGACAATGCGACGGTTGGTGACAATGTGTTGGCTCAGATCGACGATCTGACCCAGGTGGTCATCAATGGTCAGGCCCCGCTGGGGGGCGGCGTGACGGGGCTGATCATCAGTGGCACCAGTGGTGAGCCCGTCGTGGTGCCGCCGGGATCGGTGACGACCGGACCTGATGGAGAATTTACGCTCACGGCGGATCTGACGGGGCTGCCCGACGGCTTGCTCACGGTGACGATGACGGCAGAGGACGGCGCCGGCAACGTCGTCACGACGACGGATACCATCCTGAAGGATACGGTGACCACGGTTGAAATTGACCCGATGCTGGTGGTGAATGGCGAAGTGCCGACCATCACGGGCACTGCCGAGGTCGGCGCGACGCTGACCGTGACCATCGGGTCGAACGACCCGGTTACGCTTGTCGTCGGGCCGACAGGGCTTTGGAGCGTGACACCCGCAACCCCTCTGCCAGAGGGTGATGTGACCGTCAGCGTGTCTGCCGAAGATCCTTATGGCAACACCGACTCAGCTCTGCGCACTCTGTCCGGCCTTGAGCTTGCAGACAATGAGCCGATTGAGCCGGAACATGTGACGGTCTTTGAATCCGGCCTGTCCGGCGGGTCCGCCCCCGGAACGCAGCCAACGGTGGCAAACTCTGCCTTCACCCTTGAGGCCAACCTTTCCGGGCTGGATAGAATTGTGATCGGCGGGGCAGTGACGGGTGGCACCATCACGGGCGGCACATCGATTCTGGCGGCAGACCTGCTTGCAGCCTCTTCCGGCGCGCCTGTTATGGCACCGACTGCTTACGGTACGATGGTCATCACCGGGTACAACCCGGTAACCGGCGTGGTCAGTTACAGCTATACCCTGACGGCCGCCCAGAGCCACGCGAGCGCCGACGGGAACAATCTGTTGCGTGAAAGCATCCAGATTGCCGTAATCGAAACCGATGGCGACACACGGATTGATACCCTGGTCGCTGCCGTGGTCGATGATGTGCCGCTGACACCGCCCGCACCGTCTGACCTGATCCTGGCCGAAAGTGCCAGCGTCAACCGTCCTGCCGCGACCGGGCTGCTGGCCGATGCCTTTTTGGGCGCCGACGGCGGTCAGGTGCATCAGATCATCTACACTGACCGTGCCGGGGTGACACAGACCTCGACGCTGACAACGGGCGGCACCGTGACGGTGGAGACCCAGAGTGGCACCCTGCAGGTCTTTGCCGATGGCGCATGGACCTATGCCGCCTTGGCAACGGTCAGCCATGTGCAACCTGATAACGACACTGAACTGCAGGACAACTTCAGCTTTACCGTCATCGACCGTGATGGTGACATCTCTGCCCAAGTCGAACAGCAGATCATCGTGACCGATACCGTACCAGCGATCGGAACCCCTGCGCCCGCCACGGTCGACGAAGCAAACCTGCCGCTGGGAAGCGGGCCCAATCCGGGCGCGCTGACCGTCAGCGGCAGTCTGAATCTGACCCCCGGCGCAGACAGCTTTGACACAAGCCTGTCCGATGCGATCGGTTTGCCGGATGGGGTGACCGAGCTGACATCGGGTGGCCTTCCGGTCAGCACCAGCTGGAACGCAGCAACTCGGACCCTCACGGGGACTGTCAGCGACGGCAGCAGCACCGAAACGGTCTTTACCCTCGCCTTGACCAATGCCACGGAAGCAAACGCGGGCTATGTGTTTACCCTTGCGCGCCCGATTGACCATTCCGGCACGGGCGAGATGGTGCTGAACTTCGGCGTCACGGTCACCGACAGCGATGGCGACAGTGATACGGACAGTATTCTGATCACCGTGCAGGACGATGTGCCGACCGCCAGCTTTGCCCGGACAATTCCCGAGGATGGCAGTACCACCTTCAACACCTCTGCTGATGCGACGCCTGACAATACAACCATCGCCGAAGCAACGTCGACGCTGCCCAACCCTGCGGGGGGCATGGACTATATCATCCCGCATGGCGTGGTGACGGTGAACGTCGATGGCACCATCACCTACACACCGGCGGCCAATTTCAGCGGCACGGATACCTTTACCTATACCACCAACGATGGTGGGACGGCTTCCACCACCACGGTCACCATGACCGTAACCCCGGTCGCCGACGCGCCCGGTTTCACCCGGGATGCTGATCGCGTCGCAACGCTTGAAGATACCGCTGTGGCATTGGGGCTGAACGTTCCGGCGATTGTCGATCTTGCCACCAGCCCGGGCAACAACGCAGCGTCAGAGCGTCTTGGCGTGATCACCCTGACCGGCATTCCGGCAGGAACGGTCGTGTCCATTCCGGGCGGGGACCCTGCCACCTATACCGTCGTGTCGGGAACCCCGGTGACGATTCTGCTGACCGACCAGCCCAGTGTCAGCTGGGCCACCGGCATCTTGTCGATGACGGCAGCGCAGTTTGAAACCCTAACGTTGACTCCGCCGCCACACAGTTCGGCAAACTTTACCGTGAACGCCTCCGTCACCAGCTACGAAGTCGATGCTGACGGTGCGCAACTGTCCGGCGTGGCCGGCGCGACGACAAGCACGTCGGTCCAGGTGGTGGTGCAGGCAGTCACAGATGACGTCCAGCTGTCCTACAATGCCACGGGGGCGTTGATCGACACTCAGGAACGCCCTGTTTCCATCGTTTATGACGCGACCGGCGGCGTGGGCGGACGCCCTCTGGCAAGTGCGACGCTGAGCGAAGACGGGCGTTTCAACCTGTCAAGCCTGCTGTCTGCAAGCTTCCTCGACACTGATGGCAGCGAGGTGCGCAGCCTCCTCATCACCAATTCCGGCCCGCAGTCGATTGTTGTCGGCAACACCGAAGTCGGGCCTGGGACCTCGCTCCTCATTCCGGCACCGGGACTTTCCACGTCGGTCAGCGGATTTCCCGAAATCCTGATCGGTGGAACCGCGCATTTCAGTGGTGACCTGACAGGAATTTCGGTCACGATGATCGCGCAGGACTGGGACGCCGACGGATATCTGAACAGCGGATTGCTTGTGCCCGGAAATGCTTTGGGTGTGTCGGAAGCCGATACCACCAACAACTCGGTCTACCTCGATCTCTATGTCCTGCCGGTTGCCAATGATGTCGCGGTAGCCAATGTCACCACTGCCGAAGACACTTCGGTCAACTTCCTGGCCGGGGTCACCTTGGTCGACACCAGCACCGGAAGCGGCGGACAGGAGGTGATCACAGAGGTCAGGTTCCTGGTGCCCGATATGTGGACCGTGACCGCACCTGCCGCCGACGCCTCGGTTTTCGTCACCTCTGTGGATGGGGCTACCGGTGCATATGTCATCACATTCACTAGCGGCACGCAGGCCGAGCGCGAGGCCGTGCTGGATGGTTTCACCATTCTGCCACCCGCCCACAGCAGCGCTGACAGCACCTTGAACCTGACGATCACCACCCAGGACACGGCAACGGTCGCGGGTGTCACGGAAGTTGCCACCAGCACGGCAGACTATCCGCTGACGATCACGGTCACCCCGGTAGCAGAACAGATCGGCGCTGACAGTGACGGCAATGCTCAGCCGGATCTGACCATGATGCCGAGCCACGCCTATGTGACGCCCGGCGCGGAAGATTCCTGGTTCACGCTCGGGACGGAAGGCCTCTTCCGCATGACCGACGGCTGGGCAAATGAAGATGCAGATGGCTCAGAGGCCACCTGTGCCCGGCTGACTCCCCAACTGATCAGCGGCGATGGAAGCGACGCCAGTGCCATCGGCTCTCGGTTCCAATGGGTTGACGGCGGTGTGACGCAGACGGTCACGTTTACTGGCACGGCGATCGACGTACCTGTCGGGGCATTGGACACATTGCGTTTCATGGCAGCGCCCGATTTTTCGGGCGAGTTCCGCATCAACGTGCAGGCCTACACGGTGGATACCGATCCGGACAGCGGGGCCGAAGTGTCAGCGGTCGGTGGCAGTGCGGTGCTGAGCAACCTGTTGATCCTGCCGGTTGCCGATGATGTCACCCTGACGATCAACGCGCGTGTTTTCGGCACCGAGGATACATCAATTCCGCTGTCGATCCGCCCGTCCAGCACGGACCCATCCGAGCTCTTTACGGTCACCATCGACCGCATCCCGGCGGGAGCGGTTTTGACATATAATGGTGTCCCTCAGACCATCGTTCCAGATCCGGATCTTGCCGGCTTCGGTCGCGTCGTGATCGAGGCGTTCGACTCCAACCTGCCGACCAGCATCACGCCGCCCTTGAACAGCAACCTTGATTTCTCGTTGCGCGTTTCTGCGGAGTCTGTCGACACCACCCTGATCAATGGAGTCAGCTATTCCAGTACCTCCGAAACCAAGAGTCTGACACTGGATGTTTCGGTCAAAGGCGCGGCGGATCCGGTCAGCATCACGCCCTTTGCGGCAACCTATGACGAAGCTGCGCTGGACGCAGGCTCCAGATCGGTGCTGCTGTCCGATCTGTTCAGCGTCACCATGCTGGATGCCGACGGTTCGGAAACGCTCACCATGCGTGTCACCGGATTGCCGGAGGGCTTTGCCTTGGCAGGTGGCACGCTGCTCAACCCGCTGGAGACCGGTGATGCGCGCGTCTGGGTGATGAATGCGGCCCAGATGAGCATCGCCAGTGTGACCGTGCCGCCAAACTATAGTGGCACGACGACATTCAACGTCGTGCCTGTGACGACCGAGAATGACGGCAATTCCCTGACCGGGGCTGCCCAGCCTGTCAGCTTCAGTGTAACGCCGTCACCAGAGGCGACGGTGGCGATCACAACGGTTGTCGTCGAGGACGTGTTGACCTCCCTGGGGTTTGGCATTGTGCATCAAGGCAACGGTGGTGCGCTGGATACCGACGAGACTGTGGCCGCGGTGCGGATCTCTGTTTCAGATACGGTGGCAGAGGGCTACAGCCTGTACCTCGGCGACCCGGCCCAACTGTTGTCGGAATTCGGTTTGACCATCGTCACTGAAGGCGGGGTGGATTATTACGCCCTAAGCCCGGCGGAGGCGGCGACATTGATGGTGCAGGCGGCTCCGCATCGGGATGGACCGCTTGGGACACTGCCGATCCAGTATCAGATCACCGATCCGGGCGATGGCAGCGTGGCCCCTGTGACGAGTGAGTGGCAGGTGCGTGACTTTGCGCTGACGGCAACTCCGGTGACAGATCAGCCCAATCTGGCGCTGGATGGCGCGACGGGTACGTCCGAAGGGTTCGATTTCACTCTGGATGCGGTCACCGTCGCAGGCCCGGGTCTGGTGACGCTTACGACCACCCTGTCGTCACCCGATGCGGATGGAAGCGAAAAGGCCATCCGCGTGATCGTAGAAGGTGTGCCATCGGGCGTGTCGCTTGTCGATGGCGCGGCCATTGGTCCGAACACCTGGCTGATTGTGCTGGAAGGTACCGCAGCTTTGCCCATCACCGGCGCGGGCGGGATTTCGCTGCCGCTGACCTTTGAGATCGGACAAAATGCGGGCAACCTTACCGCGGTGCCGATTACGATTACTGTGCAGGTGCAGGACCGTGGTGATGAGCCAGCGGCGGCCACTGCCGTGCGGTCAGACAGTGTAACCTGGCAGTTGACCTCGACCTTTGCCGGGACCGGTGATGCCGACCCGGCCGTCATCGACCTGTGGGCGTTCAGGGACCCTGCGGCGCAGGAAGACAGCGGCTTTCTGCTGGCCGATATGGTGACCGCGCAGGTGACTGCGCAAACCAGCCAACCGAACATTCTGACGGTGATGATCACTGATCTGCCGGCGGGAACGGGTATCAGCGGCATGGTCCGTACCGTGATCAATGGCGTGGAAAGCTGGACGGCATCGGTCACGACGGCGCCTGGCGATACGCCAGAACAGGTTCAGGCGAAACTTGTGACATTGCTGGAATCGATCAGCATCACACCGCCTGCAAACAGCAACGTCAACAACACTGCCGGTTTCACCTTTGATGTGCGGCTGACGACAGCCGTACAGGGGGGCAATGTCTACGAGTCTGCCGAAATAGCGAACCCGCCGATCGCGGTGGAGCCGGTCACCGATCCGGCCCCGATCGCAATTGTGCTGGGTGCAGCGGACAGTGATGGCCGTCTGACCGAATCCGACACAATGGTACCTTTCACCATCACGGTGGGCACCGGGGCGGATGGCGCTTGGGCCAGCACCGTGGACGGGCAGCTGTACCTGACGATAGATGCCTCGCCGCTTGATATGGCCGGGGGGACGCTGACCGGGCCGGATGGCACCTATTTGCTCCAAAGCGTGACCGGCGTGGCCGGTGTGCCGAACGGCCTGTATTATGTGGTTCCGGGCGTCACGATCGGTGCACCGATTGACCTGACCTATACCCCGCCTGGCGCTCTGATCGAGGGGTCGCTCAGTGTGAACGCATGGGTCCAGAACCTGGAGACGGGGGCTGCCGCCCCCGTGACCTCGACCGGCAGCGTGGTTTTGCCGGTGCAGATCAGCAATGATGGTGTGGTGGTCAACAGCCCCGCCGTTACCGGGCAGGAAGCCCCGGATGCCACCAATGCTTCTCTGGTGCAGCTGACCGGATTGTCGGTCGCGCTTGTTGATGCCGACGGGTCAGAAACCATCCGTTCGATCCTGTTGTCGGACCTGCCGGAAGGGTTCATCGTCTTTACCGGAACCAGCCCGACAGACGCCAGCCTTGCATCACTGGCCAGCAATGCGGGCGGCACCGGTGGGACCAACACCTGGGTTCTGGCAGCGGATGGTGCGCCCCTTCCTGCCTATGTCGCGATCCTGCCCCCGGTGAACTGGAGCGGCACCCTGCCGGGCGGCGATGGGGCAGGCAACGGATTGACCCTGATTGTCACGTCAGGCGAGACAGCTTTGCCGACGCCGCAGGTTCAGGCCATTCCTTTGGGTTCGGTGACCATCACTCCCGTGGCCAATGGTCTGACACTGGATACGACGAATGCGTTCGGAACCGAGGGCACCATCATATCGCTGAACCTCAACGCGTCGATGGTGGATGCTCAGGATGTGTCGGTCGCCGGTGCGCCCGATGCATCGCAGGAGACGGTGACGCTGGAAATCGCGGGCCTTGGTCAATATGCGGCCTTCTACAACGGCAGCACCCTGCGCACCAACGGTGTCAGCTATGATGGGGACAGTGATACCTACACCCTGACCGGATTGTCTCAGGCGGAGTTGGACAATCTGGGCTTTGTGCAGGCCATTGCCGCGATCACTGATGGACCTGTCCAGGTCCGAGCCTGGACGGTGGACGGCAGCGATGTTTCTGCTCCGGTCGATGGGGTGCTGGTGCTCAATCTGACGGCGCAACTGGGGACGACGGGGGCAAACCGGCTGATCTGGACCGGAGAGCTTATCAATGCCGGGGCGGGGGAGGATACGATCCACATCCGTTACGGCGAAAACCTGACCGGAGCCGCCCTGGCCTCCAATCTGCGCAACATCGAAGTTCTGGACCTGTTGGTTGCAGGAAGCAACAGCATTGCCGACCTGACCCCAGATCAGGTCAAGCAGATGATCGGCACCGGCTCCAGCTTGATCATCCGGGGCACCGACGAAGATCTGGTCACCCTTTCGGGCGATTGGACCAATATCGGTGGTGGTGCCTACACCGGGCTGCTTGCAGGTGGTTCGACGGTCACATTGACGCTCGAGGGCGGCGTTGTATCAGAAACCTCGCCCATGATGGTGGCCGGGATGATGTCCTTCGCGGCATTTGATGATGCATCAGACAGCTTTGGCCTTGCTTCGCTGGACGA
This sequence comes from Pseudotabrizicola formosa, assembly GCF_002900965.1. GTDB lineage: Bacteria > Pseudomonadota > Alphaproteobacteria > Rhodobacterales > Rhodobacteraceae > Pseudotabrizicola > Pseudotabrizicola formosa. The sequence goes on from NZ_PJOM01000003.1 coordinate 150,678, forward strand.
CCAGCCCGAGGCAGACGCCGAACCTGCGGCAACCCAAGACCCCGTGACCGAAGCCGAGCTGTTCACCACCACCACGACCGATCTGGCGATGCTGCTGCCCGAGGAGGAGGAAGCCGGACCATCGGGTGGATTGGCCGATGACGGCGGGTGGGAGTCGACAACGTCCGGGACCTTGCTGAGCCAGACGCTGGAAGACGACCTGTTGCAACACGCCTGACGCAACGCCTGAGCGCTGCCCCTGTCTGGGGGCAGCGGCTTGGTAGAGGGGAATGGGTGTGCCGCTCCCGACCAGATTGGAATGGTCCCGGTGCCGGTTGTTTTCCGGTATCGGGTGGAACAAACAAAGATGCGAGACGTGACTCATCAGCCGGTCCTGCCCCAACCCGTCTCTGATCCGCAGTCCGCGGCTTGGACAGAGGCGGTGCTAAGGATTGCCGCTCATTACCGGCTGGCCCCTTCGCCCGAGCAATTGCGGCTGGATCTGGCATGGTCAGGCGGGCAGGATCAGCTGCAGCGGCTGGCCCGCTCGGCCGGGTTGCAGCTGAAGGAAGTGGCGGCTGATCCGGGCAGTATCACCGGACTGCGCCTGCCACTGCTGGCAGAATTTCAAGGCGGTGAGGTCGCGGTGATCGAAACCGAAACGGCCACCGGTTTTGGCGCGGCAGTGTCAGGCGAAAAGGGTCTGCTGGTCTTAATGGACCACGCGACGCTCGCGGCACGGCTGAAACGCTTGTTTGTGCTGCGCCCGGTGACGGCGATGCCTGACCGGCGCGTCGATGACTACATCAAACCCTGGCGGCCTGACTGGCTTCGCAAGCTGGTTCTGTCCGATGTAGCGCCTTACCGCGCGGTGATGGTTGCATCGCTGGTCAGCAATGTGCTTGCGCTGGCAGGCACTGTCTTTTCCATGCAGGTTTATGACCGCGTGGTCCCGTCACAGTCGATGACGACCTTGCAGGTGCTGTTCCTGGGCGTCTTGCTGGCGACCCTTTTTGCCCATCTGATGAAGACGGCGCGTGCGCGCATAACCGATGTGGCAGGCAAGGCGGCTGATCTGCGGATTTCGGACCGGGTGTTCGGCCATGCGCTGCGGGTGCGCAACATGGCCCGTCCCCGGTCGACTGGTACCTTTATCTCGCAGATCCGCGAACTCGAACACGTCCGCGAGATGCTGACCTCGACCACGGTTGCGGCAATCGCCGACCTGCCGTTCTTTCTGCTGTTTTCGGTTCTGTTTTTCTACATCGCCGGACCATTGGTCTGGATCCCGCTGATCGCTGCGGTTCTGCTCATTGCTCCGGGGCTGCTGGCGCAAAAACGTCTGCGCCGTCTGGCCGAGGCCAGTACACGCGAAGGTGCGTTGCGCAGCGCCATGCTGGTGGAGGCGGTGCAGGGCATGGATGACATAAAGGCACTGCAGGCCGAGCCGCGGTTTCAGAACCTGTGGAACCACTACAACGAAACAACAGCGACGTCTGCGATGGCGTTGCGAGATCTGGTCGGCCGACTGTCGGCCTGGGCACAGACGGTGCAGGCGGCGGTCTTCGCCTTCGTCATCTTTTTCGGTGCCCCGATGGTAATGGCCGGCGAGATGAGCACAGGCGTCCTGGTGGCCGCATCCATGCTGTCGTCGCGCATGCTGTCTCCCCTGACCTCGGTGACCCAGATCCTGAACCGCTGGCAGCAGGCAAAGGTTGCGCGTGAAGGGCTGGACCGGCTGATGGCGCTGCCCGTCGACGCGCCGGAAGACAGCCGCCGCATCCACAAGCCGGTGATCCGCGGGGTGTTCCGTCTGCGGGATGCGGTCTTTGGCCATGACGCCAAGACCCCGGTCCTGAAAGTTGACCGGCTGGAGATTGCGCCGGGCGAGCGGATCGCCATTCTGGGCCGCAATGGTGCGGGCAAGTCGACCTTGTTGTCGGCGCTTGCCGGCCTTCTGGAACCGCTGACGGGTGAAATACGGGTCGATGACGTCTCGATGGGATGGGTGGACCCTGCCGATCTGCGCCGCGACATCTGCATCATGGGGCAAGGTGCGCGCCTGTTCCACGGCTCATTGCGTGAAAACCTGACACTTGGCGCACCGATGGCATCAGATGATGAGATTCTGAGCGTGCTGGACAGTCTGCGGCTTGCCGACTTCATCCGCAAACTGCCGGACGGGCTGGACCACATGGTCCAGGAAGGCGGGCTTGGCCTGTCGGGCGGGCAGCGGCAGGGGTTGCTGTTGGCGCGCCTTTTGCTGCGTCACCCCAAGGTGCTGTTGCTGGACGAACCCAGCGCCGCGCTGGATGAAGTGTCAGAGGCTGCGGTGATCGAAATGCTGGCCGGGCTGGACCGCGACATAAGCGTTATCGTTGCCACCCATCGACCGGCCGTGCTGCGCATGGTGAACCGGCTGATCGTCGTGTCCAATGGTGCCATTGTCCATGACGGGCCAAAGGATCAGGTTCTGGCGCAACTCCGTGCCGGAAAGGCCACAGCATGACGATGTCTTCACCCTTCAAGGCCGCCCGACGCCCGCGGCAACCGGCCCATGCTGAACGCAATCTGGTCTGGGCAGTCTTTGCCATGCTGATGGCCTTTCTGGCATGGGCGACCTACTTTCCGCTTGCCGAGGTGTCGACCGGACAGGGCACGGTTGTTCCAAGTGCCCGCGAGCAGGTCGTGCAGTCGCTGGAAGGGGGCATTCTGGCATCACTGGATGTCAGTGAAGGTGCGATTGTCGAGGCGGGCGAGGTGCTGGCGCGTCTGGATCCAACCCGCTCGGTTTCAAATGTAGAGGAGGCGGCGGCGCGCTACCATGCCGCCATCGCCGCAGCGGCCCGGCTGCGGGCGGAAATTGGCGGCGCGCCTGATGTGACGTTCCCGGCCGTGCTGAACGATGACCGCTTTGCCGAATTGCGTGCCAATGAACTGGCGCTGTTCCATTCGCGCCGCAACAGCCTGACGGATGCCCTTGCAGGCCTGACCGAGGGACTCGACCTGATCCGGCAGGAGCTGGAGATCAACCAAAAGCTGCAGGCCTCCGGCGCATCTAGCCGGGTCGAATTGATCCGGCTTCAGCGCGAGGCAGCGCAGACAGAACTGGAAATTGGCCGGCTGCGCGCCGATACGCTGGTGAAAAGCGGCGAAGAGCTTCAGCGTGTAACGGCTGAAGCTGAAGTCCAGGCTTCGGTCATGCGCGGCCGCTCGGACCAACTGAACCGGCTGACCTTTCACGCCCCGATGCGCGGCGTTGTCAAGGATATCGCCGTGACAACCATCGGCGGGGTGATCCCGCCCGGTGGCGAATTGCTGACCATCGTGCCGATGGATGACCAGTTGCTGATCGAAACCCGGATTTCCCCCCGCGACATTGCGTTCATCCATCCGGGGCAGGCGGCCATGGTCAAGATCTCGGCCTATGACTATGCCGTTTTTGGCGGTCTTGAAGGGGAAGTGGTGACCATCTCGCCAAACACTGTGCGCGATGAGGTCAAACCTGATCAGGTTTACTACCGCATCTTCATCCGTACCCGGGCCAATCATCTGGAAAATGCCGCAGGAGCACGGTTCCCGATCGTGCCGGGGATGATCGCCACCGTCGACATCCGCACCGGCGAAAAGACCGTCTGGCAGTACCTGATAAAACCCTTCAACCGTGCGCAAGAGGCCTTGCGGGAACGGTGACCCATCGCCTTGCCAAAGCGCCTCTGCGCGCATATCCGTTCTTTATCAATGAGGTTCCCGACATGATGATCAGGCCTTTCAGCAAACGTGCCATTCTGGCGCTGATGTTCTCGCTTCCTTTGCTCGCGGCCTGTGTGGGCGGAGCTGCGCCCGACCGGCTGAACCTTGTCGATCCGGATGACGGTTTTTCCCGGGTCTGGCGTGACTATCCCGATCTGGATGCCCGCTATGCCCGCAGCGGCAGGCGCGACACCCTTTCTGCCGTACGTATGATTGCGACGGGCCAGGACGCAGCCATGGTCGAGGCCGCGATCGGTAAGCCTGTCTTGATCAGCCCGGATGCCGGAATGGCGGAATACAACCTGTCCCTGTCGCTGACCGGGCAAGACCGGCTCGTTTGCCAATATCGGATTTACTACGATGCCCAAGGCAAGGTGCAGGGGTCGGTCTGGCGTCGCCCGCAATGTGCCGATCTGATCACCGGGCGGGTGAACTGACATATGCGACTGGCGATGCGCCTGTTCCGGACGGCTCCGTTGCACCTTGTGTGCCTGTTGCCAGTGCTGGCGGCCCTGACAGGCTGCACCGGTCTGCGTGAGGCTGATGGAACCGAGGCCGCGATCCGCGCCAAGGCAGCGGGGCTTGCGGTTCTGACATCGCCGGAGGGGGAAACGGCCCATGATGCAGCCACTGGTGGCCTATTGAAAAGCCCGGCCCTGCGGGAGGCTGCAAGTCTTGTCGCTGCCAGTGCAGATGATGTGCGGGTGCAACGCGCGGCCCTTTTCCCCAGCCTGGGCCTGACGCTCGGCGGCGGCATCGGTGATGCGGGCAGGGGCGACGCGGCGCTGGATCTGGAAGGTCGCCAGCTTGTTCTGGACTTCGGCGACACGAAACGGGCGGTGACCACAGCCGACATTGATCTGCAGATCAACTATCTGGCCTTTCAGCAGACGGTTGACGAAACCCTTGTGGCGGCATTGTCAGCCTATGACGCCACCCGCATGTACCGCGACCTGCTGGACGTGCGGCGTGAGCAGCTGGCTGCAATGCGCAAACTGGAAGCCCTGATCCGGGCCCGCACCGAGACTGGAGCTGCGACATCCCCCGATCTTCTGGAAACCCGAAAGCGCATTCAGGCAGCGGAATTTCTGGTGCATGACACCCAGCTTGCCGAGGCCGAGGCGCAAGACAGGCTGCTGCGTCTGACCGGCCTGACGGCAGGGGGCAGTGTGGTTCTGCCCGACGGATCATGCCAGGCCCCCGGCGGTACCGATGACATGCGGATGGCACAGCTTCGTCTGGCCAAGGCCCAGCTGAAACTGGAACGGGCCGAGCGCTCACGCCTGCCCAAGATATCGCTCAACCCGGTTGTACGCGGCGGCGGCGATGGCGGTGCCAATGTCGGGCTGAACATGGGGGTGCAATCCGACATTCTGGAGGGCGGAGCCTTGACTGCCCGGGCCAATGCGGCGCGCAACGCGCATTTGGGCGCTCAAGCCGGTGTCGAGGCGGCGCAACTGGACGCAGACCTTGGGTCTCGTGGATTGCAGCGCAACCTGTCGGCAGCGCGGCAAAAGATGTCAATGCTTGAACGGCAAATCGCATTGGTGACGGAAACCCGGGCGCTGTACCGCAGCCAGTACTTCGATCTGGGCACCCGGCAGTTGTCTGAATTGCTGGACAACGAAGAGGAGTTCTACAACCGTCAGGCAGAGATCATAGAATTGCGCGCTGACATGGTCGAGATGCGACTGGAATGCGCGGCGCGCAGCCGCAGTCTGCGCTCGGCAGTCGGGGTGGACAGCCGCAGTGTCTATGGGTTCCCGCTGGCAGCCGATGCGCTCTGAACGGCGCGGCCAGCGTCACGGCAGGGGGTATAGCCCATCCGGATCAGGGCCGACCCGGGCAGGATCATCACCTGTTGCCCCACGAACCGTGCCTCTGACATGAACCAACGTTGCAGTGGCGGGCGCAGGTTATGGGACATCACGTCTGACCAATGGTCGAACAGATCCCGCGGCATCTGCCCGAACAGGCGTTGTGGACCGTGAAATCCGAAAGTTGCCTCCGGGCTGACGCAGACATTTGGCAGGCCCAGATACATGGTGCAGGCCGAATAGCACTTGCCGCGCAATTCGACCGCCTGACCACTGCGGCGCAATTTGCGAATTTCATCCTGTCGCCGATCCAGCCGCCCGCCCATGTCATGATGAATTTTCAGACTGGACAGCATGGCCCTCTGCGCTGCCGGGTCTGACCGTGAAGGCGCGGCCCAGAGCATCAGCCAGAAGATAATGTACAGCACTTTCATACCAGCGTCCTTCGCCATGTGGCGCGGGGTCAAGGTGAAACGTATGCATTAAGACCACCCCTCGGACCTGTCCTGTCGGGTGGATGAACTGCTTAAAAGGCTGTGGATCAGCCACTCTCAGAGAAGCGGCAGCAGAGTCTTACGGTCCGATCGTGCACGTATAGGTTGTACCACATGACCTGGTCTGCGACGAAGCGTTTTTTCTCGGTACGCTGACACTGTGGACCGGAAAGAAAACGCTCACGACCAACCTATCGCTTCTTGTCGGCCAGCAGACCTGTCCCAGCATGTGATGGCGGCAGATTGCCCTTCAAACGGGCGGCAACGGTCAAATCTTGGTGGGGGCTCTTCCCCTTTGCTCTCAAGGGCCTATGCTCACGGCCAGGAATTTGTCTGTGTTGCGCAAAAGGCCGCTGCACCGCTCTGTTTTACAGGACTGCCGCCAGAACCAAAGGGACCATACCCCGGATGAAACTTGTGCCGCAACTTGTGGCAATCGTTGTGATTGTCGCAATCGCCACTCCGCTTGCCGCGCGCTTCGTGCCGGGAACCCGCCCCTGGCTGGCACAGGCCGGGCTGCTGGGCCCGCTGACGGCTCTGGGGGTCGTGCCTGCAGATGCGGCTGAGGCGTCCGCCGGGGCGCAAGATCGTTCAAGGTCTGGCGGGGCGACGCAGGTCATCGCGGCTGAAGCGGAACGCAGGCTGCTTAGCAACATGATCGATGCCATCGGTTCGGCGCGCGGGGCGCAGTCGGTGGATCTGTCCTTCGGGGTGACCGGGCGCCTTACCGCCTTGCAGGTGGCCCCGGGCCAGGCAGTCGCGGCGGGGGAGGTGATCGCCGAACTTGATGCCGAAAATGCCCGGCTTGCGGTGGAACGCGCGCGTCTGGTGCTGGCCGATGCGCAGCAGACGATCGACCGTCTGTCGCAGCTTGCGCAGTCGGGCACCACCACCAGCCTGCAACGGCAGGATGCCGAGCTGGCGCTGCGCACCGCCGATCTTGGTCTCCAATCGGCACAGCGCGATCTGGATGATCACCGCCTGACCGCGCCCATCGCCGGTTACGTCGGGTTGATCGAGCCGCAGATCGGCGATCTGGTCACCCCGACCACCACCATCACCCGGATCGAGGACCGGTCCAACCTGATTGTCGATTTCCGGGTGCCGGAACGCATCGCGGCGCAGGTTCTTCCCGGCGCCAGCGTGCGGGCCACACCAATTTCCACCCCCGGCCATGCGATTGCCGGAGAGGTGATCGCTGTCGACAACCGGGTTGATGAGTCCAGCCGCACCTTGCGGGTACAGGCCAGCATCGCCAATACAGATGACTCCTTGCGTGCCGGCATGGCGTTTCAGATCTCGATGGAATTCACCGGGGCCGAAGTTCCCGCCGTCAGCCCCTTGGCCATTCAATGGGGCACCGACGGGGCCTTTGTCTGGGTCGTGCGCGCGATGAAGGCAGCCCGCATGCCCATCCGCATCCTGCAACGCAACGCCGATGCCGTGCTGATCGAAGCCGACCTGCAACCCGGCGACCTTGTCGTGACCGAAGGGGTGCAGGCCCTGCGTCCGGGGGCCGAAGTCTCGCTTGCCCCACCAAGGAGCTGATGCCGATGGATGATCGCCCCACCACGGCTGCCGCCGCTGCCGCAACCTTGGGTCAAAGCACGGCCCTGTTCGTGCGCCGCCCGATCCTGGCCTTTGTGCTGAATGCGCTGATCGTCATTGGTGGGTTCGCCGGATTGATGGGGGCCGATGTTCGCGAACTGCCGGCGGTGGACCGACCCGTTGTTTCGGTCAGCACCAGTTATGCCGGGGCCGCCCCCGAAACCATCGACCGCGAGATAACGGCGGTGATCGAAGGGGCGGCGGGACGGGTGGCTGGGGTAAAATCGATCTCATCCTCGTCCCGCTTCGGGTCCAGCCGGGTGACGGTCGAATTCAATGACAGCGTCGATCTGGACGTGGCCGCCACCGACCTGCGCGATGCCGTCGCCCGGCAGGTCAACAATCTTCCCGACGATGCGGATGCGCCGCGTGTGGTGAAATCTGACGCCGACGCCGATGCCATTCTGCGCATCGCCGTCACCTCGTCGCGGCGCAGTGCGGATGAGCTGACCACGCTGGTCACGGATGAGGTTGAATCGCGGCTTCTGGCCGCGCCGGGCGTGGCAGATCTTCAGATCTATGGCGATCGGGACCTGTCGTTTCGTGTCGATGTCGATGTGATGCAGTTGGCGGCACGCGGGCTCACCCTTGCCGATCTCCGCGCCGTGCTGGGCAATGCCGCCTTTGACTCCCCCGCCGGCGCGCTCAGCTCCGAAAGCCAAAGCCTTCTGGTCCGCACCACTGCTGCCATCCGCACCGCAGATCAGATCGAGGCGCTGACGGTTGCGGGCAACGTGCGTCTGGGCGATGTGGCGCAGGTCACCCTCGGCCCCGACCCGGGTGCGTCGATCCTGCGCGCCAATGGTGAGACAGGCGTCGGTATCGGCATCATCCGGCAGGCCAACGGCAATTCTCTGGCGATATCCGAAGCGGTGCGGCAGGTGGTCGATGATCTGCAGCCGATGTTGCCAGAGGATGTGAAGATGTTCGTCACATCAGACAGTGCCGACTTCATCGAGGGTGCCATCCATGAGGTGGAGCTGGCACTTGGCCTGTCGGTCCTGATCGTGACGGCGGTGATCTTTTTGTTCCTGCGCGACGTGCGGGCGACGCTGATCCCCATCATCGCCATGCCGGTTGCCCTTATCGGCACGCTCGCTGCGATCTGGATGGCTGGGTTTTCCGTCAACATCATCACCTTGCTGGCTTTGGTTCTGGCAACCGGTCTGGTGGTGGACGATGCCATTGTCGTGCTGGAAAACATCGTGCGCCGGCGGTCCGAGGGGATGGGCGCGCGGGCAGCGGCGGTGCTGGGCACCCAGCAGGTATTCTTTGCTGTGCTGGCCACCACCAGCACTCTGGCGGCGGTCTTTGTGCCTTTGTCTTTCTTGCCGGGCCAAACCGGCGGGCTGTTCCGCGAATTCGGCTTTACCCTGGCGATTGCGGTCCTGCTGTCGTCTGTCACAGCGCTCAGCCTGTGCCCGGTCTTGGCGGCCAAACTGTTGCGCCCGCATGTCGAGATCCCTGACAGCGTGATGACCCGGCTTGGCGACCGGTTGGCACGGATCTATGCCGGGGCGTTGCGCGCCTGTCTTTCGGCGCCCTTGGTCGTCGTCACGCTGGCGGCTTTGTTTGCGGCCGTTTCCGTCGCCACCTTTTCCAATCTTCGGCAGGAATTGACTCCGGCGGAAGACCGCTCGGTGATCCTGCTGTCGGTTCAGGCCCCGCAGGGCGTGTCACTGGACTATACCGATGCCCGCATGCGCGAAATCGAAGAACTTGTCGCGCCGCTGCGGGATGCGGGCGAAGTCACCAGCGTGTTCTCGATTGTGGGGCAGGGCGGGCAGGACAACCGTGGCTTCATCGTCATCTCGCTGGCGGACTGGGCCGACCGGGTCCGAAGCCAGCAAGAGATTGCCTCGGAACTGACCGGCAAGTTGCGTGGGGTTATCGGCGTACGCGCTTTCGCCATCCAGCCCAATTCGCTGGGCATCCGTGGCGCAGGTCGGGGGCTGTCTTTTGCACTGACCGGCGATAATTATGACACTCTTGCCGAAACCGCCCGCGCCTTGGTGGAGCAGATGGAGAACGACCCCCGCTTCGGGCAGGTCAACCTTGGGTACGACACTACGCAGCCGCAGTTGTTCGTCGAAATTGACCGTGCCCGTGCCGAAGATCTGGGGGTCGAAATCGCCGGCATGGCTGAGGCTTTGCAGGCTGTGCTCGATGGGCGCACCGTCGGTACGCTGTTTCTGGATGATGACAGCTTTGACATCCGTCTGGTCTCGAACGCCGACCCGGTCAACGATCCGGGCGATCTGGAGCGGATCTTTGTGCCCTCAGGCGACGGGCTGATGGTGCCGATTTCGACCTTCGTCACCCTGACCGAACGCGCGGTTGCGCCACAGCTGGAGCGGGAATCGCAGATGCGCTCTGTCCCCATCACGGCGGGCCTGACGCCCGAGCTTGCTTTGGGCGATGCCTTGACAGAGGTGCAGCTGCTGGCCGCCGACCTGACGACCGACGGCACCCGAATTCTGCCACTGGCCGAGGCGGCGACGCTGGGCGAAACGTCTTCGGGGCTGGTCATCACGTTCGGGATTGCGCTTTTGGTGGTGTTTCTGGTGCTGTCGGCGCAGTTCGAAAGCTTTGTCTCTGCCATCATCGTCATGGCGACGGTGCCCTTGGGCATCTCCTGCGCGATCTTTGCCCTGCTGTTCACCGGCGGCAGCCTGAACGTGTACTCCCAGATCGGACTGGTCCTGCTGGTGGGGATCATGGCCAAGAACGGGATTCTGATCGTCGAATTTGCCGATCAATTACGGGAAAAGGGTGCCACGGTGCGTGACGCCATTCAGCAGGCTGCCGTTACACGCCTGCGTGCGGTGATGATGACGATGGTGGCCACCGTGATGGGCGGTTTGCCGTTGCTTCTGGCGACGGGTGCCGGCGCGGAGGCGCGGTCGGTGCTGGGGGCGATCATTGTGGGGGGGCTTGGTCTTGCCACGCTGGCCACATTGTTTGTAACCCCTGTTGCGTATCTGCTGCTTGCCGGCTTCTCGCGCTCTCGTGCGGCGGAAACCGAATTGCTGACGGCAGAGCTGCAGCAGGCCACGCAGCCCCACCCGGCAGAATAGTATCCCCACGTCAGCCGGTGATCGCCCGCGCGAACAGCCGCGCAAGCTGTCGCTGGCCCTGCCGGTAGCCGTCCAGCGTCTGGCCGGGGAACTTCAACCCCATGGCCGACACGATGATCGTGCGCGCCACCGCTTCGGGTGATCCAATGCCGTCCGCCATAGGCAGCGCCGCCAGCCAGCGCGCCAGCAGGCCGATCTTGCGCGCCTCGGCCTGATCGGCCAGATCCCGGCTCAGGCTCATGCCGGCATCCAGCAGTTCCGACCCGTGCGGGGTGCCCAGCACCACATCCATGAACTTGCCGTCCTTGGCGATGAAGGCTGCGATCAGCGCCTGTTCCGGGGTCTGGCCGGGGGCCATCAACGCCGCCTCCATCGCCTCCATCGCCTCGGCAAAGTAGCGTTCTGCCAACTTGCGGAACACATCTTCCTTATTGCGGTAATGGAGGTACAGCGCCGACCGCGACAGCCCCACCCCGCGCGCGATGTCATCCATCGTGGTGCGGCGATAGCCATAGGTCGCAAAGGCGTGAAAGGCCGCGTCAAGGATCATGTCCTGACGGTCAGCCGCACGGCCCGCCCCTTGCAGGGGCGGTTTGTCCATCTCAGTACGCATTTACTTCCTGTGACGAAGATTTCGCATCCCGTCAATTGACACTCTGACATTTCGCGCTCATTTTGTCAGGGCGGCCTGTCGTCGGCAGCCCGGACCCTTTGCCAGAAAGATCCAGCCATGACCACGACCCTGACTGTCAACGGCATCAGCGCCACGGTCGATCTGCCCGAAGACACGCCGCTTCTATGGGCGTTGCGCGACGGGCTGAACCTGACCGGCACCAAATATGGCTGTGGCGTCGCCGCTTGCGGGGCCTGCACGGTGATGGTCGATGGCGTGGCGGTACGGTCGTGCCAGACCGCTCTGGGTGATGTGGCGGGGGCTTCTGTCACCACGATTGAAGGTTTAGGCACTCCCGCTGCGCTGCACGCCGTGCAGGCGGCTTGGATCGCGCATCAGGTGGCCCAATGCGGCTACTGCCAGTCAGGCCAGATCATGCAGGCCGCCAGCCTGCTGGCCGAAAACCCCGACCCTACTGTGCAGGACATTGACGCGGCCATGGATGGAAATCTGTGCCGCTGCGGCACCTATCCCCGCATTCGGGCCGCCGTGCTCGATGCCGCCAACCGCCTGCGTGAGGTGTGACATGAGCCGTTTGGGAACCATCGCCCGCCGCAGCTTTCTGATCGGCTCTGCCGCCATTCTGGGCGGTGTTGCCTTTGGCACCTATGCCTATCGCAGGCCCCATGCCAACCCGATTGCAGGCGCCGGGATCGGGGCCATCACGCCCTATGTCCTGATCGACCCGCAGGGCGTGACCATTATCACCCCACGCGCCGAGATGGGGCAGGGCATCCAGTCCACCCTTGCCGCATTGGTGGCCGAGGAACTGGATCTGCCTTGGGATCAGGTCCGGGTGATGCACGGCCCGCCGGCCGCGGCCTATTATAACGCCGCCATGCTGGAGGAGGGCGTGCCCTTCGCGCCCACTGATGAAAGTTGGCTGGCTGAAACCGCCCGCTCTGCCATGGCGATCCCGGCAAAGTTTCTGGCCCTGCAGATCACTGGCGGATCGACCTCGATCCCCGATGGCTATGACAAGATGCGCGCCGCCGGGGCTGTGGCGCGGATGGCGCTGGTGCAGGCCGCCGCCCGTCGTCTGGGCGTTTCGGTGGAGACATTGCGCACCGAAGGTGGCGCGGTCATTGCCGCAGATGGCACCCGTATCCCCTATGCCGATCTGGCGGTTGATGCGGCCGCCAGCGATTTGCCGGAGGTGCCGCCGCTGAAACCCCGCGCAGACTGGACGCTGCTGGGCAAGTCTTTGCCGCGTGTCGACATGGTGGAGAAATCCACAGGCACCGCCATATTTGCCGGAGATATCCGCCTGCCCGGCATGCGCTTTGCCACCGTCCGGATGAATCCCGCCATTGGCGCGGCCATGACCAGCTTTGATGCCACTGCCGCCTTGGCCCTTCCCGGCGTGGAAGAGGTCCTTGCCCTTGGCAATGGCGTTGCTGTGGTCGGCACCACCACCTGGGCCGCGATGCAGGGGGCTGCCGCTGTCACCTTTGACTGGACCGCAGCCGCCTATCCCGCCACCAGTGATGAAATGCGCAGCCAGATTGCCGCGGCCTTTACCGCCGAGACTGTCGACGCCACCGCCCGCGATGATGGTGACGTGACCCAGATGACCGGACAAAGGCTGCAGGCCGACTATCAGGTTCCGCCGCTGGCCCATGCCACGATGGAACCGATGCAGGCCACTGCCCATCTGCAGGATGGCCACCTTACCGTCTGGGTCGGCACACAGGCACCGGGATTTGCCCGCAGGGCCGCCGCCAAGGCGGCAGGCATCGCGGAAGAAAACGTCACCTTGCACACCACCCTGATGGGCGGCGGTTTTGGCCGGCGCAGCGAGGTTGATGTCACGGTTCACGCCGCAACCCTCGCCGCCGCATTGCCGGGCGTTCCGGTTCTGGTCACCTGGTCGCGCGAAGAAGACATGACTCAAGGCCCGTTCCGCCCGATGGCGACCGCCCGTTTTTCGGGCAGCGTCAGGGATGGCGTAATCGAGTCCTTCGATCTTGCCATCGCGGCTCCCTCGATCATGGAAACCTTCGGCGAACGGTTTGGTATTCCCATGGCCGGGCCTGACAGCACACTGTCGCAGGGCGCATGGGAACAGCCTTACGATTTTCCAAATTACCGCGTCATCACCCATCGCGCGCCGCGCACCGTGCCGCTGGGGTTCTGGCGCTCGGTCGGGGCCTCGCACAATGGGTTCTTCCACGATTGTGCGGTGGATGAACTTGCGCATCTGGCCGGGGTTGACCCTTTGGCCTTCCGATTGCGGCACCTGACGCACCTGCCTTCGCGCCAGGTGCTGGAGGCTGTGGCCGAGATGTCAGGCTGGGGCGCGGCGCGCCCGAACCGCGCGTTTGGCGTGGCCTTCTGCCTGTCCTTCGGCGTGCCCACCGCCGAGGTGATCGAGGTGGAAGACACGCCGGATGGCATCCGCCTGACCGGGGCCTGGGCAGCAGTGGATGTGGGCACGGCGCTGGACCCGCGCAACATCGAGGCGCAGGTGTCGGGCGGGATGGTCTTTGGCCTGTCGGCTGCGATAAATGGCCAGATCACCTTTGCCGGGGGCCATGTGGAGGAGCAGAACTTCTGGGACTATGAGCCCCTGCGCCTGCGCCAATGCCCCGAAATTGAGGTGCGGATCCTTGAAAGCGGCGCCAAGATCCGTGGCATCGGTGAACCGGGCACCCCGCCGGCTGCCCCAGCGCTGGCGAATGCGCTGTTCGCGCTGACCGGCACCCGCGCGCGCGCGTTGCCCTTGTCCGCCAGCTTCCGTTTTGCCTGACGGCTCGAAGCTCAGGCGGCAGATTTGAGCAACAAAATCCTGCGTGCCTTGGGCGGGGCGGGCAGGTCGCGGACAGTGCCCATGCCTTCCAGCCCGGCCAGTTGGGCGGTTGCTGTCGCCGCACGCAGGTCCAGCAGGATCGTGCCCCCGGGGACCACACTGTTTTGGAAGTACGTCGCATAGGTGCTGGCCGGGTAGTGAAAGCCGCAAGACAGGAAACTGACGGCCAGATCGACAGGTGCCAGCGCGCCCAGATCCGCACGTTCGGGGTTCACCGTCTCGATTCGCCCCGCCGCAATGCCATTGGCCTCCAACAAGGCGCGCGCGACCGATAAATTGGCATAGGCGGCTCCTTCCTCGGCATAGCCGAAATGTCGCCGCGTGTTCTGTTCGATGTCGATCAGCACCAGGCTCGCCGCAGTATCGCGCGCCAGAAACAGATCGAACAGCGCATAGCCACAGCCGATATCGGCGACGCGGGTTGGAGGATTGGCCAAGAGCAACGGTGCAAGCCGGCGATACTCGGCATGGATGACCCCTGCCGCCCGTCTGGCAATCGCGTCGCCACAGCGCTCCACACATGCGCGGATGGGCCCTTCGTCTCCTGCGTTCCAGGCGCGGATCACCTGCCCCGACCGTGGCATGTCAAACAGAACTTCGGATCGCTGCAAGATCAGGTTTACCAGATCCTGCGCCGCAAACATTGACAGATCCAGCGCCCGGATGGCTGGCGCCTTGGCCTCTTGTGCGATGTCGATGGCCAGCGTGTCCGGAAGTAGGGTCAGTCTTTTTGCGGGCAGGGTCATTGCGCAGGCTTTCCAGATTTTGCCTCCTACGATAGCCATGCCCTCCCATCGACGCAAAGCCCAATTCACTGCGCCCCGAAGGGGCAGCGAGCCCCAGCCTTTGCGTTCAATGCGGGCGGGGTCTGTCCTCGGCTGTGGTATCCGCCGCCGACCAAAGGGCAGAGGTGTGGCACGCCTGATCTGGACTGGCCAACCCATCGCCGCGAAACAGTCAGACAAGTCATGGTGCGGCGGGATCCGCACTGCGCCGCCCAATTTCCTCCCGGCACCCTGTTGACACCTCTTGCCCCATGCCCCACCCAAAGGAAGCAGGAAAACGAGGACGTTCATGGGCAGGTGGGAATTCTGGATCGACCGGGGCGGCACTTTCACCGACGTGGTGGCCCGCCGCCCGGATGGCAGTCTGGAGACCCGCAAGCTTTTGTCGGAAAACCCCGAACGCTATGCTGATGCCGCCGTGCAGGGCATCCGTGACTGTCTGGCTCTTCGACCGGATGAGGCCATTCCGGACGGGCTGATCGGGGCGGTCAAGATGGGCACCACCGTGGCCACCAACGCTCTGCTGGAGCGCAAGGGGGAGAGGGTGCTCTTGCTGATCACCCAGGGTTTTGCCGACCTGCTGCGCATCGGCAACCAGGCAAGGCCAGACCTGTTTGCCCTGCATATCAAACGCCCTGATCTGCTGCACGAGGTGGTGGCCGAAGTGCCGGGGCGGCTGGATGCCGAAGGGACAGAGATTACCCCGCTGGACGAGGCCGCCACCCGGACTGCCTTGCGGACCGCGCATGGCCAAGGCATCCGGGCTGTCGCCGTGGCGCTGATGCATGGCTACCTCAACCCCACACATGAGGCGCGGGTTGGGGAGATCGCGGCGGAGGAAGGGTTTACCCAGATCAGCTTGTCGCATCAGGTCAGCCGTCTGGCCAAGCTGGTGGCGCGCGGTGATACCACGGTGGTTGATGCCTACCTGTCGCCCATTTTGCGCCGCTATGTTGCGCAGGTCGAAGGGGCGCTGGATATGGGCCGCGCGACGGAGCGGCTGCTTTTCATGCAGTCCTCCGGCGGGCTGACCGAAGCGCATCGTTTCATGGGCAAGGATGCGATCCTGTCTGGCCCCGCAGGCGGCATCGTCGGGATGGTGCAGACAGCGACAGTGGCCGGGTTTGACCGGCTGATCGGCTTCGACATGGGCGGCACCTCGACAGATGTCAGTCATTATGCCGGGGTCTATGAGCGCAGCTTTGAAACCGAGGTGGCCGGTGTGCGGATGCGCGCGCCGATGATGGACATCCATACGGTGGCAGCGGGCGGTGGGTCGGTCTGCAGCTTTCGGGATGGCCGTTTGCAGGTGGGCCCTGAAAGTGCAGGGGCCAATCCCGGCCCTGCGGCCTATGGTCGTGGCGGGCCGCTGACGATCACCGATTGCAATGTCGTGCTGGGTCGGTTGTCACCCGCTCATTTCCCGGCAGTATTTGGTCCGAAGGGGACCGACCCGCTCGACGCTGACATCGCACAGGCCCGATGTCATGCGATAAGCGCAGAGATTGCACAGGCCACCGGCCAGGCCGCACTGACCCCGCAGGAGCTTGCCAGTGGCTTCCTGCGGATCGCCATCGACAACATGGCCAATGCGATCAAGAAGATCTCGGTCCAGCGCGGGCATGATGTGACCGGCTACACGCTTCAATGCTTTGGTGGCGCAGGCGGGCAACATGCCTGCGGCGTGGCCGATGCCTTGGGGATGACGCGGATTTTCATTCACCCGTTCGCGGGGGTTTTGTCGGCCTTCGGCATGGGGCTGGCCGAGATCCGCGCGCTGAATGAGGTGCAATTTGATGCGCCCCTGACGGCGATGGCAGAGGCACGTTCGACGCTTGAGGCGATCACCGCGCAGGTCCGGGCCGAGGTTGCAGCGCAGGGAGCGGTCAACCCGCGCATCCTCGCCCGCGCCCATCTGCGCTATGACGGCTCGCACCAGCCACTGGAGGTTGCCTTCGGCGAGGCAGCCGACATGAAAGCAGCCTTCGAGGCGGCGCATCAAGCGCGCTTTGGCTTCAGCTCGCCCGAACGGGCGGTGCTGTTCGAAATACTGGCGGTCGAGGCGATCGGTGACGGAGCGACACTGCCCGCCGCAGTTGCGCCGCAGGGGCAGGGAGGGCCGATCAGCACAGAACGGGTCTGGATCGGCGACTGGGCGCAGGTGCCGCTGTATGACCGGACACACCTGCCCGAAGGCGCGCAGATTACCGGCCCCGCCATCCTGCAAGAGACAACTGGAACGGTGGTGGTGGACCCCGGCTGGCAGGCCCGCGTTGATCGTGCCGGCAATCTGATTCTTGAGCGGACAGAAGCACTGGCCCGCCCGCCTGCGCTTGGCACCCATGCCGACCCGGTGTTGCTGGAAGTGTTCAACAACCTGTTCATGTCGGTCGCAGATCAAATGGGGGCGACGCTGGCGAATACGGCTTGGTCCGTCAACATCAAGGAAAGGATGGATTTTTCCTGCGCGATTTTTGACCGCCATGGTGATCTGGTCGCCAATGCACCGCATGTACCGGTACATTTGGGCAGCATGTCCCACGCGGTCAAAGTGGTGATCGCGGCAACGCAAGGCATGGCCCGTGCGGGGGATGCGTGGATGCTGAACAGCCCCTACAACGGCGGCACCCATCTGCCGGATGTGACCGTGATCACACCGGTGTTTGTTGATGGCGTCCCGGCGTTCTGGCTCGGCTCGCGCGGGCACCATGCAGACATAGGCGGGCGCACGCCGGGATCGTCCCCGCCCGACAGCCGCCACATCGAGGAAGAGGGCGTGCTGATCGACCTGTTCCCCCTGGTGGAACAGGGGATGTTGCGCGAAGAGGCAACGCGGAGCTTGCTGACATCGGCGCGCTATCCGGCGCGGTCTGTCGATCAGAATATGGCCGATCTGAAAGCCCAGATCGCCGCCAATGAAACGGGACGGCGCGAGTTGTTGCGGGTGGTCGCGGCCTATGGCGCAGAAGTTGTTTCATCCTACATGGGCCATGTACAGAACAACGCCGATGCCTGTGTCCGCGACGTGATTGACCGGCTGGCAGATGGCAGTTTTGTCTGTCCGATGGACATCGGGGCAACGATCAAGGTGTCAGTGCGGGTAGACCGTGCGACCCGCAGCGCCGTGATCGATTTCACCGGCACCAGCCCGCAGCAGAATGGCAATTACAACGCGCCCGCCGCCGTAGCGCGGGCGGTGGTGCTTTATGTCTTCCGGACCTTGGTTGGCAAGCCCATCCCCCTGAACGAGGGCTGCCTGCGTCCGCTGACAATCATCCTGCCAGAGGGGTCGATGCTGAACCCAAGGGCACCGGCAGCGGTGATCGCGGGCAATACCGAGGTGTCGCAGGCGGCCTGCAATGCGCTTTATGGCGCCCTGGGGATCATGGCTGCGTCGCAGGGCACGATGAACAACTTCGTCTGGGGCAACGCGCGGTTCCAGAATTATGAGACCATTGCAGGCGGTACCGGGGCGGGACCGGGCTTTGGTGGCTGCGATGCGGTGCAAAGCCACATGACCAACACGCGGATGACCGATCCAGAAATTCTGGAAAAGCGGTTCCCGGTGCGGCTGGAAGCGTTCGCAATCCGCCATGGCTCTGGCGGGGCGGGCGAATGGCGCGGCGGCAATGGCGCGCTGCGAAGGATGCTGTTTCTGACCCCGGTGACTGTAACCACGCTGTGCGGCAGTCGTCAGATCCCGCCTTTTGGCATGGCCGGAGGCGCAGCCGGGGCCTTGGGGGAAAACCGGGTGATCTGGCCGGATGGACGCCGCGAGCCGCTGAAGGGCAATGACGAACGCGATCTGCCGGCAGGCGCGGTGTTCGAAATGCTGACACCCGGGGGCGGGGGCTGGGGGCAGGCGTAAAACGCCTCCGGCAGGCGTTGCGAAAACCCTCTGCACTCCCCATCTCGGCTCACAACAGCTTTTATAGGGAGTGTCGACATGTTCAACGCCAAATCTTTGCTCGATTCCGTGCTCGGTCAGGTCAGCCAGGCGACGGGGGGCAAGGTCGGGATGCAAAGCGCCGATGGTCTTGGTCAGAAGGCCAAAGAGCTTTGGGGCGGGCAGTCCACCTTGGGCAAGGGTGCCATTGCCGGTGGCTTGCTGGGTATTCTCATGTCTGACACCGGCCGCAAGGTGCTGGGGACGGGGGTGCAGGTTGGCGGTGCCGCATTGATCGGAGGGTTGGCCTACAAGGCGTATCAGGATTGGCAGGCGGGCAAGGCGGTAACCGCAGAACCCGGGCCGATGGCACTGCCGCAGCCCGAAGGCACGCGGTTCCTGCCTTCTGATCCGGCCCAGGCCAATGACCTGTCGGCACGGCTGTTGCAGGCGATGGTCGCGGCGGCAAAGGCAGATGGCCATGTGACGCCGCAGGAACGCGCGCGCATCGACGCGCAACTGGCAGCGCTGGGGTTGGAGGCGGAAGCCTCGGCAATGATCAATGCAGAACTGGACGCGCCGCTGGATGCCGGACGGATCGCTGCATTGGCGCGCAACGAAGAAGAGGCCGCGGAGATTTATGCAGCGTCACTGCTGACGGTGGACAGCGAGGGGGCGGCAGAAAAAGGCTATCTTGCCATGCTTGCCGCCCGGTTGAAGCTGGACCCGGGTCTGGTGGCGCATCTGCATGCCAAGGCGGCAGCCTTGGTCTGAGCCTTGCCGGCAAGGGGCGGCGCTGGCCGCCCCACCGGGCGCGCTGCAAAACACATGCCGACAGGGTATGCACCTGACTGGGAAGGTCACGACATGATGAGCCGGGGTCAGGCGGGCGTGATGGTCAGCCAGACACCGCCTTCGGGGCGGAGGGTCAGGATCATCACCGGAGCTGGCATCTTGCCCGGCACCAGATCAAAGCGGAAGCGGGCAAGCAGGGTGGCAAGGATGATGACAGCCTCTTGCAGGGCGAAATTCGCCCCGATGCACACGCGCGGGCCATCACCGAACGGCAGATAGGCATAGCGCTCCGGCGGCTTTGTCCCGTCGAACCGACCGGGATCAAAGCGGTCGGGCTGGTCCCACAGCGCATGATGGCGGTGCAAGGCATAGATCGGCAGGATCACGGTATCCCCCGGCTGTACCTCGCGCCCGCACAATGTGTCAGAGGCTTGGGCGGTGCGCGACAGGAACGCCGCCGGAGGATAGAGGCGCAGCGTTTCATCAATGATGCGCCGGATCAATGGCAGGCCGGCAATGTCGCTGGCGGTTGCGGCACGGTCGCCCAACAGGGCCTGTGCCTCTTCGCGCGCGGCCGTTTGAACCGCCGGATCAAAGGCGCACAGATAAAGGGCCCAGGACAGGGTGAGCGCCGTCGTTTCATGCCCCGCCACGATGAAGGTCAGCAGATTGTCCCGCAACTCTGGCGTGGTCATCTTGCGGCCCGATTTCGGGTCTTCGCCGGCCAGCAGAAGGTCGAGCAGATCCGGCACCCCGCCATTTCCCTCGGACCGACGGCGTTGGATCGAGGTGTCGGCCACCCGCTTCATCTGACGCATCGCACTGCCAGAAACTATCCGCCCCGGTCGTGGCACCCAGGCCGGGGCACCGATGATGTCAAGCAACGACACGCGGGCGGTCTGAGCCATGTAATCCTCGATGGCCCGGTGCACCGACGCACGGTCAAACCCTTCGCCATCGGAAAAGGTCACATCCGAAATCACCTCAAAGGTTGCGGTCACCATTTCGTCATAACAATTGACGGCACGGCCCGCACCCCTGCCGATGCGATCCGAGGCCCTCTCGGCGGCGGTTGTCATCACAGGGGCAAGGGCGGCCACGTTGCGATGTGAAAACACCGGTGCGGCCGTCCGCCGTTGCCAGAGCCAGTCTTGCCCTTCCGCCACGAACAGGCTGTCACCAATGGCCGGCTCCAGGATAAGCTTGGTCACCACAGATTTGGGGTAATTCTCTACATTGTCCCGCAAAATATGGCGCAAAGCATCTGGGTCCATCACCATATGCCAGCGTTTTCCGGTCCGTCCGGACAGGATTGGCGCATGGGTGGCAATCTCGGGGATAAGTTCCAGAACATTGCGCCGCCCGGCGGCAAGCGAGCCGAACACACCCAAGGGACGTGTCGCCAAAGGTACCCTGACCGGGGTCTGCGTGGTCGCATTGGGGCGTTGATCTGTCATGCTGGCTCCGAAGGCTGTCTGTGATATAGGACGGTGCCGGCGTTTTGCATCGGTACAGCCCGCCTTGCGCGACCTCTCGCCACGGGATATTCGGACTGAGCCCTTTGCAAGGAAACCGCCCATGACCCGCACCCGCCTGATCGGACTTGGACTTTGTCTGACCCTGCTGCTTGGCTGTGCCCGAAACGATCTGGCCGAACCGCCGGTGCCATTGGGTAACTTTGCCCTCGGCCTGAACATCGTGGTGACCGACAAGACCCAAAAGGTTCCGATCTCGCGCGATGCCAGCGGAGCGGAATGGGAGGCTGCAATGAAAAAGGCCGTCGAAGACCGCTTTGGCCGGTATCAGGGCACCAAGCTGTACAACATTGGCATTTCGGTTGATGGTTATGCGCTCGCCCCTCCCGGCATACCGGTCGTCGCGGCACCGAAGTCGATTTTGGTTGTCACCGCCAATGTCTGGGATGATGCGGCCCGTCTGAAGCTGAATGCCGAAGGCAAGCAGATCACCGTGTTTGAGAGCCTGTCGGGAGAGACGGTGATCGGCACCGGGCTGACGCGCAACAAGCAAGAGCAGATGGATGCGCTTGCCTATAACGCCGTCAAGCGGGTTGAGGAGTGGTTCTTGCAGAACCCGGAGTGGTTCGGCCTGCCGTCGGATACGGCGCGGGCTGCCACAGACGGGGTCTCAGCTGTCTCTGCCCCGGTTCCAGCACCGCTGTCTGCCGCTGGGCAGCCGGCGGTGCGTGGGCCGGTGCCTGCGCCGTCTTCCGCACCCTGACCCTTGGGAACTGCCGACAAAGGCTTGATTTCCCCCCGGGAACAGCTTACTTCGCCGCCCGTGTAGCACGGGGCTCTGAACGCATCTTGCGCGAGCCCCCCGAATTCAAGGGCGCTGGCGAATGGCAAAGGCAAAGTTTGAACGGAACAAACCGCACGTCAACATTGGCACGATTGGCCACGTTGACCACGGCAAGACGACGCTGACGGCGGCGATCACGAAGTATTATGGCGAATTCCGCGCCTATGACCAGATTGACGGTGCGCCGGAAGAGCGGGCCCGTGGGATCACGATTTCGACCGCGCATGTTGAATATGAAACCCCGAACCGTCACTACGCCCACGTCGACTGCCCCGGCCACGCTGACTATGTGAAGAACATGATCACCGGTGCGGCGCAGATGGACGGTGCCATTCTGGTCTGCGCGGCCTCGGACGGCCCGATGCCGCAGACGCGCGAGCACATCCTGCTCGGCCGTCAGGTCGGCATTCCCTACATGGTCTGCTACATGAACAAGGTTGACCTTGTGGATGACGAAGAGCTGATCGAGCTGGTGGAAATGGAAATCCGCGAGCTGTTCTCGTCCTACGAATACCCGGGCGACGACATTCCGATCATCAAGGGCTCGGCCCATCAGGCGATGATCGGTGAGCGCAAGGACATCGGCGAAGATTCGATCCACGCCCTGATGAAGGCCGTTGACGAGTATATCCCGACCCCGGCGCGTGCGGTTGACCAGCCGTTCCTGATGCCGATCGAAGACGTGTTCTCGATCTCGGGCCGCGGCACGGTTGTGACCGGTCGTGTGGAGCGTGGCGTGATCAACGTTGGCGACGAAGTGGAAATCGTCGGCATCCGCGACACCAAGAAGTCGGTCTGCACCGGCGTGGAAATGTTCCGCAAGCTCTTGGATCGTGGTGAGGCTGGCGACAACGTCGGCGTTCTGCTGCGCGGCATCGACCGTGAAGGCGTGGAACGTGGCCAGGTGCTGTGCAAGCCGAAGTCGGTGAACCCGCACACCAAGTTCGAAGCCGAGGCCTATATCCTGACCAAGGAAGAAGGCGGCCGTCACACGCCGTTCTTTGCGAACTACCGTCCGCAGTTCTACTTCCGCACCACCGACGTGACCGGCATGGTTCAGCTGCCCGAAGGCACCGAGATGGTGATGCCGGGCGACAACCTGAAGTTCAACGTCGAACTGATCGCCCCGATCGCGATGGAAGAAAAACTGCGCTTCGCCATCCGCGAAGGCGGCCGCACCGTCGGCGCAGGCGTGGTGTCGAAAATCATCGCCTGATCTGCTACGCCGGCGTAAGAGCCAAAGGGCGCGCGGGGATCCGCGCGCCCTTTTCCATTGCCTGAAAGGCCAAGCCGATGACGACCTGTATTCTTTGTACCGCGCCCGATGCCAGCCCGGTGTCCCTCACCCCCGGTCAGGATGTTGCGGTCCTGTGCCTGACATGCGCGGCTGGCCTGGCCGGGGATATTACGCCGGGCCCGCGCTGGCGTTGCCTTGGCGATGCCGTCTGGTCCGAGGATGCAGCCACACAGATTGCGGCCTATCGCATGTTGAAAGCCCTGCCCGCAGAGCCTTGGGCGGCAGAGCTGCTGGAGACCGTGTATCTCGACCCCGACGTACTGGCCCGTGCCCAGGCGGGGCAGGGGGCGGCGGTCGCGGGGGTAGAGCATCGTGACAGCAACGGGGTTCTGCTGGCGGCCGGTGATACGGTCGTGCTGACCAAGGATCTGCCGGTCAAAGGGTCTTCGATGGTGGCCAAGCGCGGTACGGCGGTGCGGGGCATCCGGCTGGTGCAGGACAATGCAGGCCAGATCGAAGGCAAGGTCAATGGCCAGACAATCGTGATCCTGTGCCAGTTCGTGAAGAAATCGGCCTGATCCGCCAAGGTGCCGTCCGGCCAGACTGGCCAGTCGGAACCCGATGTGATACCGCTGAAGCAACCGAGGGAGGATGACATGGACCAGACCGCCTGAACCGTTTCACGCAACTGTTCACGCTGAAAGGGCACCCCATGCCATTCCTGAATCCACACGCCACGCATCCGCTGGTGTTTCCAGACGGCCGCATCCATCCCGATATGGTGCATCTGAACCGGGTGATTGATCACCCCAACATGCAGATCGGTGACCATAGTTACGCCAATGATTTCAACCCGCCGCAGGACTGGGCGGCGCATCTGGCCCCCTACCTTTACCCCGGCGCGCCAGAGCGGCTGATCATCGGGCGGTTTTGCCAAATCGCCCATGGTGCGCGATTCATCACCGCGTCGGCCAATCACGCCATGGACGGTTTCACCACCTATCCGTTCGGCGTGTTTGACCGGGATACGCTCGCCGATTACCGCGACAGTTTCAGCAACCTGCCCGATACGGTCATCGGCCATGATGTCTGGATCGGGCACGGTGCGCTGATTCTGCCGGGGGTGACTCTGGGCAATGGGGTGATCGTCGGGGCCGGGACGGTGGTGGCGCACGACATGCCCGACTATGCCATCGTTGCCGGAAATCCGGCGCGTGTGCTGCGCTTTCGCTTTGCGCCGCAGGTCATTGCCCGGCTGATTACTCTGGCATGGTGGGATCAGCCGCTGGACCGCATCCGCAGGGCGCTGCCTGCGCTGACCGGAGCTGACATCGGCGCGCTGGAAACCGCGTTTGCCTCTTGACGGGCGCGGGCCTCTGCCGTAACCCACCCGGCAAGGTAGGGGTATAGCTCAGTTGGTAGAGCGACGGTCTCCAAAACCGTAGGTCGCGGGTTCAAGCCCTGCTGCCCCTGCCAATATAATGTTTTAGTGTCTCTCGTGGCCCGCCATCGACGGTGGTGCTTCTCTGCGTCGGCTCAGAGTCTTTGTCCGGTTGGCGTCGCGATGGTTTGGATTAACCAATCTTAAGATCAGTGATTTACATAAACTCGAATGCAAAATAATTCTGCCGCAAATTGTTGTGTGTAAGAAGGACATTGCCATGTCTCGCTTGATTATCCCCCTCTGCGGCCTCGTCTCTGCTGCGTTCCTTGGCGCTGCGCCGCTTTCAGCTGCAACATTGACCGCGGATGAAGTCCTCAATCAGTTCAACCTTGTGGTCTTTGGTGACCACAGCCTCAATTCGCAGGTTCACGGCCGTGCCTTTGTCGGCGGTGACCTGGTTGGTGGGTCTGGTTCAATGACGACCACCAATTATGTGCTGCCGCCTTCGGGCTTTGCCGATGTGACGGTGGCGGGTGATGTGCGCTCGGGCGACGTCAACACCAAGGGCGGGGCTTCGGTGCAAATCGGCGGCGCTATTGTCGGGCCGGGCAAGGTAAACAATGCAGGTTCTGTGCAAACTGGCGTCGCGGGCCTGGGCACTGTTGCGGCAGAGTTAGAGGCGACACTCAAGCAGGCGTCGCAGGACATCCGCGATCAGGCTGCCAACGCTGCACTTTCTGCCTTCAATGGCACCCAAGGTTGGCAGGTCGTCGGCCTGACCGGCGAGCAGACCGTTGTGTCGATTGCGGCCGAGGCTCTTGATCGCAATGAATTGAACATCACCCTGAACGGTGCCTTGTCGATCCTGATCAACGTGTCCGGGACATCGATCAATCTGTCAAAGACCTTCAACACGCTTGAAAGCATAGGCGCAAACGTGATCTGGAATTTCCACGAGGCAACGTCGCTGACCATCGGAAACCGCTGGGTCGGATCGGTGCTTGCGCCGCTTGCCACAGTGACGAATGGCAACAACATCCATGGGACGCTGGTTGCCGCCGCGTTCAATCAGGGTGGTCAGGTTCACCAGCAAGCCTGGGAGGGAGAGCTTCCCGGGGGTGATATCCCGGCGGCAGTTCCTCTGCCTGCCGCAGGCTGGTTGATGCTGGCGAGTCTTGGCGCATTGCCAGGGCTGCGCCGCCGTCGCACGGTCTGACCAGACGCCCCGTGATCCGGTCGGTCGCGCCCAAGGTCGCGGCCGCCTTTCTGTTATTATGGGGGGCGCCCGTCCTCATCTGCCCGGGCCTGGGCGGTTCCGGCTTGAATTCAGTCGGCCAAGCGCGTATCTGACCCCAGACCCAAATTTGACCGGACAGCACATGGCAAAGACCAATCCCCTTCAGTTTGTTCAGCAAGTGCGCGGCGAAGTGGCCAAGGTGGTCTGGCCCACCCGGCGTGAAGTGGTGCTGACCACGATCATGGTTTTCATCATGGCTGCCCTGACGGCTACTTTCTTCAGCCTTGTTGACCTCGGTATCCGGACTGCTCTGGCAGCGGTTCTGACATCGTTCTGACAGTCGCAGATCGCGTTACCCCTTGAATTCCAAGGTCGGGAGCGGTATTCGGCCCCCAGTTCAGGGGCAGTCTGGCGCGCAATGATTCGTGTTGCGCGCTGTTTTTTGTTCCGGAAAGCGGCGCGCGTTTCCACGTAAGTCGTTCAAAATGCAAGAATTTCGGGTGCCCCGGCGCTCGGGCAGACAGGGTGAAGCAGGCATGGCCAAGCGGTGGTACTCGGTAAGTGTTCTCTCGAATTTCGAGAAGAAAGTTGCCGAACAAATCAAGACGGCCGTGGCTGAAGCGGGTCTGGGCGAAGAGATTGACGAAGTTATGGTCCCCACCGAAGAGGTGATCGAAGTTCGTCGCGGCAAGAAGGTGACATCGGAGCGCCGCTTCATGCCCGGCTATGTGCTGGTGCGCATGGAAATGACGAACAAGGGGTACCACCTGATTTCCTCGATCAATCGGGTGACGGGCTTCCTGGGTCCGCAGGGCAAGCCAATGCCGATGCGGGATTCGGAGGTCAACCAGATCCTGAACCGTGTCGAAGAGGGGGAGGCCGCACCGCGCAACCTTATCCGCTTTGATGTGGGCGAGAAGGTCAAGGTCACGGACGGGCCGTTTGAGGGCTTTGACGGGATGGTCGAGGACGTGGATGAAGAGCACAGCCGCCTCAAGGTGTCGGTGTCGATCTTTGGCCGTGCGACCCCCGTCGAATTGGAATTCACTCAGGTCACCAAGGGGATCTGAGTGTATCGCGTGGGAGGCGAGCGCTGCGTGCAGTCGCAGTGACGGACCGAACCACTAAACCGCGCAAAACCTGCGCAGTGAATAAGGAGAGGCCAGATGGCCAAGAAGATTATCGGCAGTCTGAAGCTGCAAGTCAAAGCGGGACAGGCAAACCCCTCCCCGCCAGTCGGTCCGGCGCTGGGTCAGCGCGGGTTGAACATCATGGCCTTTGTCAAAGAGTTCAACGCAAAGACCGCCGACATCACCCCCGGCACCCCGACGCCCGTGATCATCACCTATTACCAGGACAAGTCTTTCAGCCTTGAGCTGAAGACGGCTCCGGCCTCGTTCCTGCTCAAGCAGGCCGCTGGTCTGCCCCCGGTGGGCAAGCGCAACCGTGCCAAGGGCTCGGTCAAGCCGGGCCATATGGTGGCCGGCAAGGTGAGCGTGGCACAGATCCGCCAGATCGCCGAAACCAAGATGAAAGACCTGAACGCCAATTCGATCGAAGCGGCGATGCAGATCATTCTTGGCTCTGCCAAGTCCTGCGGCATCGAAGTGAAGGGCTGATCATCATGGCAAAAGTTGCAAAACGTACCGCCGCTGCCCGCGCTCTGTTCGATGGAAAGTCCATGGTTTCCGTCGAGGATGCTGTGGCGCTGATCAAGAAAGCCGCCTCGGCCAAGTTTGATGAAACCATCGAAATCGCGATGAACCTTGGCGTTGACCCGCGTCACGCAGACCAGATGGTCCGCGGTGTGGTCCAGCTGCCGAACGGCACCGGCAAGACCGTGCGCGTTGCGGTGTTCGCCCGCGGTGCCAAGGCTGATGAAGCCAAGGCTGCTGGCGCAGATATCGTTGGCGCCGAAGACCTGATGGAAACCATCCAGTCCGGCAAGATCGAGTTCGACCGTTGCATTGCAACACCGGACATGATGCCGATCGTTGGCCGTCTGGGCAAGATCCTCGGCCCGCGCAACCTGATGCCGAACCCGAAAGTGGGCACGGTGACGATGGATGTGAAAACGGCTGTTGAAGCTGCAAAGGGCGGCGAAGTGCAGTTCAAGGTCGAAAAGGCCGGTGTGATCCATGCCGGCATCGGCAAAGTGTCGTTCGATGAGGCCAAGCTGGCCGAAAACGTGCGCGCCTTTGTCGATGCGGTGACCAAGGCTCGTCCGACCGGTGCAAAAGGCGCTTACGTCAAGAAAGTGTCGCTGTCTTCCACCATGGGCCCCGGCGTTGCCGTGGACCTGACCTCGGCTTCGGCCTGAGGCACCTGAATTCCCAACCCTTCGGGGAAGGGATGGCCGGGCGGTGACGCCCGGTCCTGTCCGAGACGGTGGGTGGCCAGATGGCCTTAATCTTCCTGCCTGAGATGGGGAACGAGACGAAAATCACCCTCGGGTGATCTTGGCCTACGGAACCCTTCGCGGACCCGAATGCCCCAGACCATCGGGGCCAACTTGAGCCGGGGGGAGACCCCCATACTTGGAGTGAAACTGTGGATAGAGCCCAGAAAGAGAAAGTGGTCGAGGAACTCGGCCAAATCTTCGAAAGCTCTGGCGTTGTGGTGATTGCTCACTACGCGGGAATGACGGTTGCACAGATGCAGGACCTGCGCGCAAAAATGCGTGACGTAGGTGGGTCCGTACGCGTTGCCAAGAACAAGCTCGCCAAGATCGCCCTTGAAGGCAAACCCGGTTCTAAAATGGGTGACCTTCTGACGGGTATGACCGTACTTGCCTATTCGGAAGATCCTGTCGCTGCGGCGAAGGTGACCGAAGCTTATGCCAAGGCGAACGACAAGTTCGTGATCCTTGGTGGTGCAATGGGCAATGACGTTCTGGACCAGGCTGGTGTCAAAGCCGTGGCATCCATGCCGTCGCGTGAAGAGCTTATTGCTCAGATCGTGTCGTGCATCGGTGCTCCGGGCTCGGGCATCGCTGGTGCGATTGGCGCGCCTGCTTCGAACATCGCAAGCATCCTGTCGACCATCGAGGAAAAGGCAGCCGCCTGATCTTCGCGTCTCGCGTGGGTTGATCTCACGTCGTTGGAACCCCATCTTTATTAACGGAATGAAAAAATGGCTGATCTGAACAAACTCGCCGAAGAAATCGTTGGCCTGACCCTGCTGCAGGCTCAGGAACTGAAAACCATCCTGAAAGACACCTATGGCATCGAGCCAGCTGCTGGTGGCGCTGTCATGATGGCTGCCGGTCCGGCTGCTGCAGCTGCTCCGGCTGAAGAGCAGACCGAGTTCGACGTCGTCCTGACCGACGCTGGCCCGAACAAGATCAACGTGATCAAGGAAGTGCGCACCATCACCGGCCTGGGCCTCAAAGAAGCCAAGGATCTGGTCGAAGCTGGCGGCAAAGTGAAAGAAGCTGTGACCAAAGCTGACGCAGAAGGCTTCAAAAAGAAGCTGGAAGAAGCTGGCGCCAAGGTCGAGCTGAAGTAATCGCGGTTGCGGGTCATACCGCAGCACTGATTTACGGCTGGGGATGGAGAGATCCGTCCCCAGCCAATCGCGTCTTGAAAGGTGTTTTCGCGAAAACGCCTTTCCAGGTGCGGCGCGGCTCGGGAGCGGTCCTGCGGGACGGATCGCATGAATAGAGCCAACCCTCCTTCGCCAGCGGCGAATGTCCGTGGCCCGACGGCCATTCGCCAGCGACACGAGAAAAAAAGGTGACGACAAGCATGGCGCAAGCTTATGTAGGCCAGAAACGCATCCGCCGTTATTATGGCAAGATCCGTGAAGTTCTGGAGATGCCGAACCTGATCGAGGTTCAGAAATCTTCTTACGACCTGTTCCTGAATTCGGGCGAGGGTCCGAAACCTTCCGACGGCGAAGGTATTCAGGGCACGTTCCAGTCGGTGTTCCCGATCAAGGACTTCAACGAAACGGCCGTTCTTGAATTCGTGAAATACGAGCTGGAAAAGCCGAAATACGACGTTGATGAATGCCAGCAGCGCGACATGACCTATGCGGCACCCCTGAAGGTGACGCTGCGCCTGATCGTGTTTGATGTCGATGAAACCACCGGGGCACGGTCGGTCAAGGACATCAAGGAACAAGACGTCTATATGGGCGACATGCCCCTGATGACGTCGAACGGCACGTTCATCGTGAACGGCACCGAGCGCGTGATCGTCAGCCAGATGCACCGGTCGCCTGGCGTGTTCTTTGACCACGACAAGGGCAAAACCCATTCGTCGGGCAAACTGCTGTTCGCTTGCCGCATCATTCCGTATCGTGGCAGCTGGCTCGATTTCGAATTCGACGCCAAGGATATTGTATTCGCCCGGATCGACCGCCGCCGCAAACTGCCGGTGACGACGCTGCTCTATGCCCTTGGCATGGATCAGGAAGCGATCATGGACGCTTACTACAACACCGTGAATTACCAATATGTGAAGAACAAAGGCTGGGTCACCAAGTTCTTCCCGGAACGTGTGCGCGGCACCCGTCCGTCCTTTGATTTGGTCGATGCGGCCACCGGTGAAGTCATCTTGAAAGCGGGCGAGAAAGCCACGCCGCGGATGGTGAAAAAATGGGTCGACGACGCAGAGGTTACCGAACTGCTGGTGCCGTTTGATCATGTTCTTGGGCGCTATGTGGCCAAAGACATTATCAATGAAGAAACCGGCGAGATCTGGGTTGAAGCCGGCGATGAGCTGACGTGGGAGTTGGACCGCGACGGCGAGGTCAAGGGCGGCAGCGTAAAGGTGCTCCTGGATCAGGGCATCACCGACATTCCGGTTCTGGACATCGACAACGTCAACGTCGGCCCCTACATCCGCAACACCATGGCGGCTGACAAGAACATGGGCCGCGACACCGCGCTGATGGACATCTACCGTGTGATGCGTCCGGGTGAGCCGCCAACGGTGGAAGCCGCCAGCCAGCTGTTCGACACGCTGTTCTTTGACAAGGACCGCTATGACCTGTCGGCCGTTGGCCGGGTGAAAATGAACATGCGTCTGGATCTGGGCAAGCCCGATACACAGCGCACGCTGGACCGTGATGACATCATCGCCTGTATCAAGGCGCTGACCGAGCTGCGCGACGGCAAAGGCGAAATCGACGACATCGACCACCTCGGCAACCGCCGTGTGCGGTCTGTGGGCGAGTTGATGGAAAACCAGTATCGCGTCGGCCTGCTGCGGATGGAACGCGCGATCAAGGAACGCATGTCGTCGGTGGAAATCGATACGATCATGCCACAAGACCTGATCAACGCCAAACCGGCTGCGGCTGCGGTGCGTGAATTCTTCGGCTCCAGCCAGCTGTCGCAGTTCATGGACCAAACCAACCCGCTGTCGGAAGTCACCCACAAGCGCCGCCTGTCGGCGCTTGGGCCGGGCGGTCTGACCCGTGAGCGTGCCGGCTTTGAAGTGCGCGACGTTCACCCGACCCACTATGGCCGGATGTGCCCGATTGAAACGCCGGAAGGCCAGAACATCGGCCTGATCAACAGCTTGGCGACCTTCGCCCGCGTGAACAAATACGGGTTCATCGAAACCCCGTACCGCAAGGTGATCGACAACAAGGTGACCGATGAGGTTGTCTATATGTCGGCGACCGAAGAAATGCGCCACACGGTGGCGCAGGCAAACGCGGCACAGGATTCCGAAGGGCGCTTCACCGATGACCTGATTTCGTCGCGTAAAGCGGGCGAATTCATGCTGAACCCGCCAGATGCGATTGACCTGATCGACGTTTCGCCAAAGCAGCTGGTGTCCGTCGCGGCATCGCTGATCCCGTTCCTTGAAAACGACGACGCCAACCGCGCTCTGATGGGCTCGAACATGCAGCGTCAGGCCGTTCCGCTGCTGCAGGCCGATGCGCCCTTCGTGGGCACCGGGATTGAAGCCGTGGTTGCCCGCGATTCCGGCGCGGCCATCATGGCGCGGCGGTCTGGCATCATCGATCAGGTCGATGCGACCCGGATCGTTGTGCGGGCGACAGAAATGCTGGAACCCGGTGAGCCGGGCGTCGATATCTACCGTCTGCGCAAATTCAAGCGGTCAAACCAGTCGTCCTGCATCAACCAGCGTCCTCTGGTGAAGGTGGGTGACACGGTGGAACGCGCGCAGGTCATCGCCGACGGCCCCTGCACCGACTTTGGCGAACTTGCCCTTGGCCGGAACGTGATCGTCGCGTTCATGCCTTGGAATGGCTACAACTACGAAGATTCGATCCTGATTTCGGAACGCATTCTGCGCGACGACGTGTTCACCTCGATCCACATCGAGGAATACGAAGTGGCGGCCCGCGATACGAAGCTGGGGCCAGAGGAAATCACCCGCGACATTCCGAACGTCGGTGAGGAAGCGCTGCGCAACCTCGACGAGGCTGGCATCGTCTACATCGGTGCCGAAGTGCAGCCGGGCGACATTCTGGTCGGCAAGATCACCCCCAAGGGTGAATCGCCGATGACGCCGGAAGAAAAGCTGCTGCGCGCCATCTTTGGTGAAAAGGCGTCCGACGTGCGGGACACGTCGCTGCGCCTGCCGCCCGGTGCCTATGGTACGATCGTCGAAGTGCGGGTGTTCAACCGGCACGGCGTGGACAAGGACGAACGCGCGCTGCAGATCGAGCGGGAAGAAGTCGAACGTCTGGCCCGCGACCGCGATGACGAGCTGACCATTCTGGAGCGCAACATCTACTCGCGTCTGAAAACGCTGGTGATGGGCAAGACGGCTGTCAAAGGCCCGAAAGGCATCAAGTCAGGCTCCACCATCGACGAAGAACTGCTGGGCACGCTGTCGCGCGGCCAGTGGTGGCAGCTTGCCCTTGGCGAAGAAGCCGAGGCCAAGGATGTCGAAGCCCTGCACGATCAGTTCGAAGCGCAAAAGCGCGCGCTTGAGCACCGCTTTGAAGACAAGGTGGAAAAGGTCCGTCGCGGCGATGATCTGCCTCCGGGCGTGATGAAGATGGTCAAGGTCTTCGTCGCGGTGAAGCGCAAGCTGCAACCGGGCGACAAAATGGCCGGTCGTCACGGCAACAAGGGCGTTATCTCCAAGGTCGTTCCGATCGAGGACATGCCGTTCCTGGCCGATGGCACCGCCGTTGATCTGGTGCTGAACCCGCTTGGGGTTCCGTCGCGGATGAACGTTGGTCAGATCCTGGAAACCCACATGGGCTGGGCCGCGCGCGGTCTGGGCATCCAGATTGACGAGGCGTTGAAAGAGTACCGCCGCAATGGTGACATGACCCCGGTCAAGGAAGCCATGCGGATCGCTTATGGCGACGAAACCTATGCCGAGGCGTTTGAAGACCGCAACGACGATGATCTGCTGGAGCTGGCAGGCAACGTGACCAAGGGCGTGCCGATTGCAACGCCGGTGTTCGACGGGGCCAAGGAAGTGGACGTGAACGACGCGCTGACGCGTGCCGGGTTCGACACCTCGGGTCAGTCGGTGGTGTTCGATGGTCGCTCGGGCGAGCAGTTCCAGCGCAAGGTGACAGTGGGTGTGAAATACATGCTCAAGCTGCACCACCTTGTGGATGACAAGCTGCACGCCCGGTCTACCGGACCGTACTCGCTTGTTACCCAGCAACCGCTGGGTGGTAAGGCACAGTTCGGTGGTCAGCGTCTTGGGGAGATGGAGGTCTGGGCTTTGGAAGCCTACGGTGCCGCCTATACCCTGCAAGAGATGCTGACGGTCAAATCGGATGACGTGGCCGGCCGGACCAAGGTCTATGAAAGCATCGTCAAGGGCGAGGACAATTTCGAAGCTGGCGTGCCAGAATCGTTCAACGTTCTTGTCAAGGAGGTCCGCGGCCTGGGCCTCAACATGGAACTCCTGGATGCGGAGGAAGAGTGAGCGTGCGTCGGGGTTGACCCCAACATGCGTTCAGCAGGGCGGGCGTCACCCCGCCCTGCACCTTCCCCCGCCGCCCTTATTCTAAGGAATTGAAATGAACCAGGAACTCAGCACAAACCCGTTCAATCCGGTGGCTCCCGTCAAGACCTTTGACGAGATCAAGATCAGCCTGGCCTCGCCAGAGCGGATCCTGTCGTGGTCGTTCGGCGAGATCAAGAAACCCGAAACCATCAACTACCGTACGTTCAAGCCAGAGCGGGACGGCCTGTTCTGCGCGCGGATCTTTGGCCCGATCAAGGATTACGAATGCCTGTGCGGCAAGTACAAGCGCATGAAATATCGCGGCGTTGTCTGCGAAAAATGCGGTGTGGAAGTCACGCTGCAAAAGGTCCGCCGCGAGCGGATGGGCCACATTGAACTGGCGGCCCCGGTCGCGCACATCTGGTTCTTGAAATCGCTGCCCTCCCGCATCGGCCTGATGCTGGACATGACGCTGCGCGATCTGGAACGCATCCTGTACTTTGAAAACTACGTCGTGATCGAACCCGGTCTCACCGACCTGACCTATGGTCAGCTGATGACCGAGGAAGATTTCCTCGACGCGCAAGACCAATACGGCGCAGACGCCTTCACTGCCAATATCGGCGCCGAAGCGATCCGCGAAATGCTGGCCGCGATCGATCTGGAACAGACCGCCGACACGCTGCGTGAAGAGCTGAAAGAAGCGACGGGCGAGCTGAAGCCGAAAAAGATCATCAAGCGTCTGAAGATCGTTGAGTCGTTCCTTGAATCCGGCAATCGCCCCGAGTGGATGGTGCTGACCGTGCTTCCGGTCATCCCGCCGGAACTTCGCCCGCTGGTCCCGCTGGATGGCGGCCGCTTTGCCACGTCCGACTTGAACGACCTCTATCGCCGCGTGATCAACCGCAACAACCGTCTGAAACGGCTGATCGAACTGCGTGCGCCCGATATCATCGTGCGCAACGAAAAGCGGATGCTGCAGGAAGCTGTGGATGCGCTGTTCGACAACGGTCGTCGCGGCCGCGTGATCACCGGCACCAACAAGCGCCCGCTGAAATCGCTGTCCGACATGCTCAAGGGCAAGCAGGGCCGCTTCCGTCAGAACCTTCTGGGTAAGCGCGTCGATTTCTCGGGCCGTTCGGTCATCGTCACCGGGCCGGAATTGAAGCTGCACCAGTGCGGGCTGCCGAAGAAGATGGCGCTCGAATTGTTCAAGCCCTTCATCTATTCGCGGCTGGAGGCCAAGGGGCTTTCCAGCACCGTGAAACAGGCGAAGAAGCTGGTGGAAAAGGAACGCCCCGAGGTTTGGGATATCCTTGACGAGGTGATCCGCGAACACCCGGTTCTGCTGAACCGTGCGCCAACGCTGCACCGTCTGGGCATTCAGGCCTTCGAGCCGATCCTGATCGAAGGCAAGGCGATCCAGCTGCATCCGCTGGTTTGTGCGGCCTTCAACGCCGACTTTGACGGCGACCAGATGGCTGTTCACGTGCCGCTTTCGCTGGAAGCCCAGCTGGAAGCCCGCGTGTTGATGATGTCGACCAACAACGTGCTCTCGCCCGCCAACGGTGCGCCAATCATCGTGCCGTCGCAGGATATGGTCCTTGGTCTGTACTACACGACCATGGAACGCAAAGGCATGGTCGGCGAAGGCATGATGTTCACCAATGTGGACGAAGTTGAACATGCCCTTGCCGCAGGTGCGGTGCATCTGCACGCCAAGATTCAGGCGCGCATCAAGCAGATCGACACGCATGGCAACGAAGTGTGGAAACGCTACGAAACCACACCGGGCCGTCTGCGTCTGGGCAACCTGCTTCCGCTGAACGCGAAGGCACCGTTCGAACTGGTCAACCGCCTGCTCCGGAAGAAAGACGTGCAGAACGTCATCGACACTGTCTACCGCTATTGCGGTCAGAAAGAGTCGGTCATCTTCTGCGATCAGATCATGGGCATGGGCTTCCGCGAGGCGTTCAAGGCCGGCATCTCGTTCGGCAAGGACGACATGCTGATCCCGGAAAACAAGTGGGACATCGTGGGCGAAGTCCGCGATCAGGTGAAGGAATTCGAACAACAGTACATGGACGGCCTGATCACTCAGGGCGAAAAGTACAACAAGGTTGTCGATGCCTGGTCGAAGTGCAACGACAAGCTGACCGAAGCCATGATGTCGACCATTTCGGCCCCGCGCTTCAATGAAGAGGGTGCGGAGCAGGAACCGAACTCGGTCTATATGATGGCCCACTCCGGTGCCCGGGGTTCGGTCAGCCAGATGAAACAGCTGGGCGGGATGCGCGGCCTGATGTCGAAGCCAAATGGCGCGATCATCGAGACGCCGATCATCTCGAACTTCAAGGAAGGTCTGACCGTTCTTGAATACTTCAACTCCACCCACGGTGCCCGCAAGGGTCTGTCGGATACGGCGTTGAAGACCGCGAACTCGGGCTACCTGACCCGCCGTCTGGTGGACGTGGCGCAGGATTGCATCGTGCGGGCCCATGATTGTGGTACCGACCGAGCGATCACGGCACAGGCCGCCGTCAACGACGGGGAAGTGATCCAGACGCTGGCAGACCGCGTCCTTGGCCGGGTCTCGGCTGATGATGTGCTGGTTCCGGGAACGGACGAGGTTCTTGTTGCTGCGGGCGAGCTGATCGACGAGCGTCGGTCCGACCTGATCGATCAGGCCGGTGTTGCCGTCATGCGTATCCGGTCCCCGCTGACCTGTGAGGCAGAGGAGGGCGTTTGCGCCATGTGCTACGGGCGCGACCTTGCCCGTGGGACGCTGGTCAACAGCGGTGAGGCGGTCGGCATCATCGCCGCCCAGTCCATCGGTGAACCCGGCACCCAGCTGACGATGCGGACCTTCCACATCGGGGGCATTGCGCAGGGCGGCCAGCAGTCGTTCCTGGAAGCCAGCCAGGAAGGCAAGATCGAGTTCCGCAACGCGAACCTTCTGGAAAACGCGATGGGCGAGCTGATCGTGATGGGCCGGAACATGTCGATTGCGATCATCGACGATGTGGGTCAGGAGCGGGCGGTTCACAAGATCACCTATGGCTCCAAGATCCACGTCAAGGACGGGGCCGAGGTCAAGCGCGGTGCCAAACTGTTCGAATGGGACCCCTATACTCTGCCGATCATCGCCGAAAAGGGCGGGGTTGCGAAGTTCGTGGATCTGATCTCGGGGATTTCGGTCCGCGATGATACCGACGATGCGACTGGCATGACCCAGAAGATCGTGTCCGACTGGCGTTCCGCGCCCAAGGGCAATGATCTGAAGCCAGAGGTCATCGTGATGGATCCGGCCACGGGTGAACCGGTGCGCGGCGAAAACGGCAATCCGATTTCCTATCCGATGTCGGTGGACGCGATCCTCTCTGTCGAAGAGGGCCAGGACATCCGGCCGGGCGACGTTGTGGCCCGGATCCCGCGCGAAGGCGCCAAGACCAAGGACATCACCGGGGGTCTCCCCCGCGTGGCGGAACTGTTCGAGGCCCGTCGCCCGAAAGATCACGCGATCATCGCGGAAATGGACGGCTACGTCCGCTTCGGCAAGGACTACAAGAACAAGCGTCGCATCACGGTCGAACCCGTGGATGAGACGATGACGGCCGTCGAATACATGATCCCCAAGGGCAAGCACATTCCGGTTCAGGAGGGTGATTTTGTCCAGAAGGGCGACTACATCATGGACGGCAACCCGGCTCCGCACGATATTCTGCGGATCATGGGCGTCGAGGCGCTTGCAAACTACATGATCGACGAAGTGCAGGATGTGTACCGCCTGCAGGGCGTGAAGATCAACGACAAGCACATCGAGGTGATCGTTCGCCAGATGCTGGTCAAGCTGGAAGTGCTGGACGGTGGCGATACCACGCTGCTGAAAGGCGAGCAGATCGAGAAGATCGAGCTGGACGAAGAGAACGTGAAGGCACGCAATCGCGGTGGCCGTGAAGCCCGGGCAGAACCCGTGCTCTTGGGGATCACCAAGGCGTCCTTGCAGACCCGGTCGTTCATCTCGGCAGCGTCCTTCCAGGAAACCACGCGGGTGCTGACCGAGGCTTCGGTGCAGGGCAAGCGCGACAAGCTGGTCGGTCTGAAAGAAAACGTCATCGTCGGCCGGTTGATCCCGGCTGGCACCGGCGGGGCCACAAGCAAGGTCAAGAAGATTGCGGCCGATCGGGACACCGATGTGATCGAGGCGCGTCGGGGGGAGGCTGAACAGGCCGCTGCTCTGGCCGCCCCGATGGAAGACGTGATGGTCAAGGACGCCCCCTTGTCTGACCCGTTCGACAGCCGGGATTGATCTGACCCATTGAAACATCAACCCCCGCCGACAGTGATGTCGGCGGGGGTTTTCTTTTGTGCGGAGTGGGCCCGGCTGCCCGAGGTGTCCCACTGTGTTACAAGATTTTATAATAAGAAAATCAATGAGTTGAAATTCTGAGTTTACCTATTTTTAACACTCACCACAGGACGGGCCGGGGAGGGGCTGTATCTGGCTGGTTCGGGGCACTCCGCTCTGGTGTAATGCAATGTTATACTGTAACTGTACCGGACTTAACAAACCGGAGGTGGGTATGACCCGCATAGCATCTGTATCTTCACGACTTCTGGCCTCTGCCGCGCTGACCGTTCTGTCGGCAGCCGGTGCTTTGGCTGAAGACGCTGAAACGCATTATCGCCTGTTCATCGGCGACCACGCTGAAGGTGTGGTTCGCGCGATTGACGCCGAAAGCGGCGAAGCCCTGGCGGCTTTTGACATCGACATGACCCCGGCCTTGACCGCCAGCGCCAGCGGGCGCTTCGTCTTTGCGGTGCAGGGCGATGCCGCCAAGGTGGCAGTGATCGATACCGGCATCGCGCTGGAGGATCACGGCGACCATGCCGATATCACGCTTGCAGATCCGGCGCTGCTGGAGATCACCCTGACCGGGACAAAGCCCGCGCATGTGGTCGAAGGGTCTGGCCGGATCGCGCTGTTTGATGATGGCACCGGCGACGTGACGGTGTTTTCAGAATTGGGGCTGCTGCAGGGTCGCCATGCCCCTGAAACGCTGTCGCCGGGTGCGGCGCATCACGGGTTGGCCGCGCCGATGGGCGATTACATGGTGGTGTCGGTTCCGCATGACGACCCCGAGCAACCGCGTGTCGGGTTGAAGGTGATTGACAAGGCTGGCGCGCAGATCGGCGAGGTCATGCCCTGCCCCGCTGTGCATGGGCAGGCGCAATCGGCGCGGGTTTTTGCCTTTGGCTGCAAGGATGGCGTGGTCTTTGCATCGCCGGGGCAGGCGGGTGCCGCACCGGACCTGATTCATGTGCCGACCGCTGAACTGGGGGAGGGCAATGTCTCGACCCTCAAGGGCGGCACGGCGCTGCAGGTCTTTCTTGGCAATTATGGACCTGATGCCGTGGTTCTGATCGAGCCGGGCAGTGACGCCCCGTTCCGCAAGATTGACCTGCCGACGCGGCGGGTGGATTTTGCGCTGGACCCGGTGATTGCGCGCAACGTCTATATCTTGACCGAAGACGGACAGCTGCACCTGCTGGACATCCTTTCCGGCGAGATCAAGCAGAGTGTGACAGTGACCGACCCCTATTCGATGGATGGCCACTGGCGCGACCCGCGCCCGCGTCTGGCGGTGGCGGGCGACCATATCGCGATCACTGATCCGTTGCAGGGGATGGTGCGCATGATCTCGACCGAGACTCTGACCGAGGTGCGGCAGATCCCGGTGGAGGGCGTTCCCTATACCATAATTGCTGTCGGTGGATCTGGCGCGACGCATTGAGCCGCCGCTGGCAAGGGATGGGGGCGGGACTGTGGTCCTGCCCCTGTCATCGGCGCGTGGCGGGGCGTCAGGCGTCGTCCCCGCTACGGCTGCCTGCGCCAAGGCCCATGCCCATGCCGGCCCCGCCGCCGCCGCCGCCTCCCCCCGCACCACCGCCTGCGCGTGCCGGGTCACCGCTCCGGCCACCGGAGCGATTGCCACTGCTCGAGGCGGGGCGGGTGGGGCCCTGGGCCGGGATGGTCACTTCGGGCGGGACCGGATCAAGATCCAGCGCCCGGCGGATATAGGTCCGCAGCGAGGTCACCAGTTCGCCGGTGTGGATCGGGCGGCCCGCCACCATATCGCGCGCGGCTTGACCGGCCAGCCGCACATGCTCTTCGGTGCCCAAGAGCAGGATGTCGGACAGCGCGCCTTCGACCGCGTCGCGGATGCGGCGGGCCCGTTCGGCGCCGGGGGAGGCGCTGTCAGAGCCCGCTTCCCCCTCTGCCTGGGACTGGCTGCGCAGATCGCGCAGGTGGGCGGGGCTGACGGTCAATTGCCCGGTGAATGAGCCGCCCAGCACCTTATAGGCCGCGATCAGGGTTTTCAGCCGTTCATTGATCTGCCGGTTCATCCGCTGCTGGCGGGCCTGCAGCGTCAGCATCATGACCACCCGGATGCCGACCCCGATCAGGGTGATCAGCGTCAGACCCAGTAATGTGGTCAGGATGCCTTGCCAGGACGAAAAATCGAAAAACCGCATCATGCACCTCTGTTTCCATCGGGTCACAGTAGCAGGCAGACGGGGATTGACCAGCGCGAGGGGCAGGGCAGGCCTATCCATGATTGTACCCCACACATGTCTGCCCCTTTCCGGCGGGCGTCCTGCAACCTAAGCAGAAAAAAGGGGCAGGAGACGATGATGCAGCTTTCCGACAATGCGCGCGGTGCAATCTATATGATGGTGGCCATGGCGGCCTTCACGCTGAATGACGCCGCGATGAAGGCCCTGACCCAAGGTGTTCCGCTGTTTCAGGCGATTGCGATGCGCGGGATGCTGATGCTGGTTGGCCTGATCGTGCTGGCGCGGGTGATGGGGCAGTGGCAGCCGTCGCTGCCGCGGCGCGATGGCGTTATTGTCGCCGTCCGCTGCCTGGCCGAGATTGTCTCGACAGTCCTGTTTCTGGCGGCCCTGATGCATATGCCCTTGGCCAATCTGTCGGCCATCATGCAGGCGCTGCCGCTTGCGGTGACCCTGGCGGCGGCGCTGGTGTTCAAGGACCGCGTCGGCTGGCGGCGGATGACGGCCATTCTGATTGGCTTTGTCGGGGTGCTGATCATCATTCGCCCGGGCCCGGACGGGTTTGATGTCTGGTCGCTGATGGGGCTGGTGTCGGTGGCTTTTGTCGTGGTGCGAGATCTGACCACACGGAGTCTCAGCCGCGCGGTGCCTTCGGTGATGGTGGCGGTTTATGCGTCGATTGCCGTGACGCTGGCTGCGGGGCTGGCCAGCCTGCCTGGCGGCTGGCAGCCCTTGACCCTTGCGCAGGGCGGATTGGTGGTGGCGGCGTCGATGGCGCTGGTGGTGGGCTATCTGTTTGCGGTGATGGTGATGCGGGTGGGAGACATCAGCTTTGTTGCGCCCTTCCGCTATACCGCGCTGATCTGGGCGATCTTTCTGGGCTGGCTGGTGTTCGGGTCCTGGCCCGACCCGTTGACCCTGCTGGGTGCTGCACTGGTCGTGGCGACCGGTATCTTTACCCTGTGGCGCGAACGCAAGATCAAGACCCGCCCGGCACCCTCTGCGCGGTGATCTGCCCCGGCTTTGCCTTGTGCAGCAAGGGCGCCGCTGTTGACAACCCGCGCGACTCCCCCTATACGCCCGCCTATCTGACATGCAGAGAGATCGGCATTTCGGAACCAGAATGCTTGATGTGGTCAAGATCCGGGCTGAAAAGCCCCGATCCTCTGGAAGTCCACCGCGTCATCCCTGCGATGGGGATGATTGCGGTTTTGTGCTTTGCGATTCGCGCACGGCACACGTCGAGAAGCAGTGCCCCGAGGTCCGGGGCGAGTATTGACAGCAACACGAGGAACGTGAATGCCGACTATTCAGCAGCTCATCCGCAAACCGCGGGAGCCTAACGTGCGCAAGTCCAAGTCGCAGCACTTGGAAGGTTGCCCACAGAAGCGTGGCGTTTGCACGCGCGTCTACACCACCACCCCGAAGAAGCCGAACTCGGCTATGCGGAAAGTCGCCAAGGTGCGTCTGACCAACAGCTTTGAGGTCATCTGCTACATCCCCGGCGAAAAGCACAACCTTCAGGAGCACTCCGTGGTTCTGATCCGTGGCGGCCGTATCAAAGACCTTCCGGGTGTGCGTTATCACATCCTGCGCGGTGTTCTGGATACCCAGGGCGTTAAAGATCGTCGTCAGCGTCGTTCGAAATACGGCGCGAAGCGTCCGAAGTGAGGGTTTGAAACATGTCTCGTCGTCACGCCGCTGAAAAACGCGAAATCCTGCCCGATGCCAAATATGGTGACCGGGTTCTGACCAAATTCATGAACAACCTGATGCTGGACGGGAAGAAATCCGTTGCAGAATCCATCGTTTACGGTGCGCTTTCCCGTGTGGAAACCCGCCTGAAGCGCGAACCGATCTCGGCTTTCCATGAAGCGCTGGAAAACGTGAAACCATCCGTCGAAGTGCGTTCGCGCCGCGTCGGGGGGGCCACCTACCAGGTTCCGGTCGAAGTGCGCACCGAGCGCCGCGAAGCTCTGGCCATCCGCTGGCTGATCATCGCTGCCCGCAAGCGCAACGAGAACACCATGGAAGAACGTCTGGCTGCTGAACTCTCGGACGCGGTGAACAACCGTGGTACGGCCGTGAAAAAGCGCGAAGACACCCACAAGATGGCCGACGCAAACAAAGCGTTCAGCCACTACCGCTGGTAAGGGGTTTACATGGCACGCGACTATCCGCTTGAGCGCTATCGTAACTTCGGCATCATCGCCCATATCGATGCCGGCAAGACCACCACGTCCGAGCGCATCCTGTATTACACAGGCAAATCCCACAAGATCGGTGAGGTGCATGATGGCGCCGCAACGATGGACTGGATGGAGCAAGAGCAAGAGCGTGGAATCACGATCACCTCGGCTGCGACCACCACCTTCTGGGAACGCACCATTGA
Source organism: Pseudotabrizicola formosa (assembly GCF_002900965.1). GTDB lineage: Bacteria > Pseudomonadota > Alphaproteobacteria > Rhodobacterales > Rhodobacteraceae > Pseudotabrizicola > Pseudotabrizicola formosa. Next base: position 193,400 of record NZ_PJOM01000003.1, read on the forward strand.
TCCGGGTCTGGACCACGCTGCAAAAGACAAATACCGTTTCAACATCATCGACACCCCCGGCCACGTGGACTTCACCATCGAAGTCGAACGGTCGCTTGCGGTGCTTGATGGCGCTGTCGTCCTTCTGGACGGCAACGCAGGGGTTGAGCCGCAGACCGAAACCGTGTGGCGTCAGGCTGACCGCTACAAGGTTCCGCGGATCGTGTTCGTCAACAAGATGGACAAGACCGGCGCAGACTTCATGAAATGCGTGCGCATGATCAAGGACCGGACCGGTGCCAATGCTGTTCCGATCGTTCTTCCGATCGGCGCCGAAGACAAGCTGGAAGGCATCATCGACCTCGTGACCATGGAAGAATGGGTCTATGAGGGCGAAGATCTGGGCGCCTCCTGGAAGCGCCAGCCGATCCGTGCCGAGTTGAAGGACGAAGCCGACGAATGGCGTCTGAACCTGCTGGAAACCGCAGTGGGCCAGGACGACGAGGCGATGGAAGCCTATCTCGAAGGCAATGAGCCGTCGCCGGAAAAGCTGCGCGAGCTGATCCGCAAGGGCACGCTGGCGATCGAGTTCATCCCCGTGATGGCCGGGTCTTCGTTCAAGAACAAAGGTGTGCAGCCGCTGCTGAACGCCGTGATCGACTATCTGCCCAGCCCGCTGGACGTGCCGCCCTACATGGGCTTTGCCCCGGGTGACGAGTCGGAAACCCGTAACATCGCCCGTTCGGCCGATGACGCCCAGCCGTTCTCGGCCCTGGCGTTCAAGATCATGAACGACCCCTTCGTGGGCTCGCTGACCTTTACCCGGATCTATTCGGGCAAGCTGGCCAAGGGCGACGGCATGCTGAACGCGACCAAGCAGCGCAAAGAGCGCGTTGGCCGCATGATGATGATGCACGCCATCGAGCGTGAGGAAATCACCGAAGCCTTTGCCGGCGACATCATCGCGCTTGGCGGTCTGAAGGAAACCACCACCGGGGACACCCTGTGTGATCCGGCGGCCCCCGTTGTTCTGGAAACCATGACCTTCCCGGTCCCGGTGATCGAGATCGCGGTGGAACCGAAAACCAAGGCCGACCAGGAAAAGATGGGCATCGCTTTGGCCCGTCTGGCGGCCGAGGACCCGTCCTTCCGTGTGGAAACCGATATTGAATCGGGCCAGACCATCATGAAGGGCATGGGCGAACTTCACCTCGACATCCTCGTTGACCGCATGCGTCGCGAGTTCAAGGTCGAGGCGAACATCGGTGCCCCACAGGTGGCCTATCGTGAGACGATTTCGCGCGAGCATGAAATCGACTACACGCACAAGAAGCAGACCGGTGGTACGGGGCAGTTTGCCCGCGTGAAGCTGGTGATCTCGCCGACGGAGCCGGGCGAAGGCTATTCGTTCGAAACCAAGATCGTTGGTGGTGCGGTGCCGAAGGAATACATCCCCGGTGTCGAAAAAGGCATCAAGTCGGTGATGGATTCCGGTCCGCTGGCAGGCTTCCCGGTCATCGACTTCAAGGTTGCCCTGATCGACGGCGCTTACCACGATGTGGACTCCAGCGTTCTGGCGTTCGAAATCGCGTCGCGCGCCGCAATGCGCGAAGGGCTGAAGAAGGCCGGCGCGAAACTGCTGGAACCGATCATGAAAGTCGAAGTCGTTACCCCGGAAGAATATACCGGCGGCGTCATCGGCGACCTGACCTCGCGTCGGGGCATGGTGACCGGCCAGGACAGCCGCGGCAATGCCAACGTGATCTCTTCGATGGTCCCGCTGGCAAACATGTTCGGCTACATCAACACGCTGCGCTCGATGACAAGCGGACGCGCCGTGTTCTCGATGGAGTTCGATCACTACGACGCGGTGCCGCAGAACATCTCGGACGAGATCCAGAAGAAATACGCTTAACGGTGCGGCGGGGTTAACCCCGCCCTACCAATCCCGTAGGGCGGGGCGATCCCCGCCGCATCCGACACATGAATGAGGAGTTGCCCAGATGGCAAAGGCAAAGTTTGAACGGAACAAACCGCACGTCAACATTGGCACGATTGGCCACGTTGACCACGGCAAGACGACGCTGACGGCGGCGATCACGAAGTATTATGGCGAATTCCGCGCCTATGACCAGATTGACGGTGCGCCGGAAGAGCGGGCCCGTGGGATCACGATTTCGACCGCTCACGTTGAATATGAAACCCCGAACCGTCATTACGCCCACGTCGACTGCCCCGGCCACGCTGACTATGTGAAGAACATGATCACCGGTGCGGCGCAGATGGACGGTGCCATTCTGGTCTGTGCGGCCTCGGACGGCCCGATGCCGCAGACGCGCGAGCACATCCTGCTCGGCCGTCAGGTCGGCATTCCCTACATGGTCTGCTACATGAACAAGGTTGACCTTGTGGATGACGAAGAGCTGATCGAGCTGGTGGAAATGGAAATCCGCGAGCTGTTCTCGTCCTACGAATACCCGGGCGATGACATTCCGATCATCAAGGGCTCGGCCCATCAGGCGATGATCGGTGAGCGCAAGGACATCGGCGAAGATTCGATCCACGCCCTGATGAAGGCCGTTGACGAATATATCCCGACCCCGGCGCGTGCGGTTGACCAGCCGTTCCTGATGCCGATCGAAGACGTGTTCTCGATCTCGGGCCGCGGCACGGTTGTGACCGGTCGTGTGGAGCGTGGCGTGATCAACGTTGGCGACGAAGTGGAAATCGTCGGCATCCGCGACACCAAGAAGTCAGTCTGCACCGGCGTGGAAATGTTCCGCAAGCTCTTGGATCGTGGTGAGGCTGGCGACAACGTCGGCGTGCTGCTGCGCGGCATCGACCGTGAAGGCGTGGAACGTGGCCAGGTGCTGTGCAAGCCGAAGTCGGTGAACCCGCACACCAAGTTCGAAGCCGAGGCCTATATCCTGACCAAGGAAGAAGGCGGCCGTCACACGCCGTTCTTTGCGAACTACCGTCCGCAGTTCTACTTCCGCACCACCGACGTGACCGGGATGGTTCAGCTGCCCGAAGGCACCGAGATGGTGATGCCGGGCGACAACCTGAAGTTCAACGTCGAACTGATCGCCCCGATCGCGATGGAAGAAAAACTGCGCTTCGCCATCCGCGAAGGCGGCCGCACCGTCGGCGCAGGCGTGGTGTCGAAAATCATCGCCTGATCGTACCGAATCCCCTTGTTGTATGGGGGATGACAGGTTAGTGACACGCGGCGCGCCCGGAGCCCGGGCGCGCCGCAGACCATCCACAAATGTGAACCTATGGGCCGGGCATGTTGCCCTGTCTACGTTCCGAAGGAACAAGAAATGCAAGGTCAGACCATTCGCATTCGCCTGAAGGCCTTCGATTACCGCGTGCTGGACGCCAGCACCCAGGAAATCGTCAATACGGCCAAACGCACAGGCGCACAGGTTCGCGGGCCGATCCCGCTGCCGAACAAGATTGAGAAATTCACGGTTCTCCGTGGTCCGCATATCGACAAGAAGTCGCGCGACCAGTGGGAAATCCGCACGCACAAGCGTCTTCTTGATATCGTCGATCCGACCCCGCAGACCGTGGACGCGCTGATGAAGCTCGACCTGGCTGCCGGCGTTGACGTCGAAATCAAAGTATAAGGGGGCACGAAACAGATGCGCTCTGGTATTATTGCGAAGAAACTGGGCATGACCCGGTTGTTCCTCGAAGACGGCAAGCAGGTTCCGGTCACGGTTCTGCACATGGACAATCTGCAGGTTGTAGCCCAGCGGACCGCCGACAAGGATGGCTATACGGCTGTTCAGCTTGGTGCCGGTACGGCCAAGGCCAAGCGGACTTCGGCTGCGATGCGCGGCCACTTTGCCAAGGCGAGCGTTGAGCCGAAGCGGAAAGTGGCAGAGTTCCGGGTGACCGACGACTGCATGATCGACGTGGGTGAGGAAATCACCGCTGACCATTATTTCCCCGGTCAGTTCGTGGACATCGCCGGCACCTCGATCGGTAAAGGTTTTGCCGGTGCGATGAAGCGGCACAACTTCGGTGGTCTGCGGGCGTCGCACGGTGTGTCGGTGTCGCACCGTTCGCACGGCTCGACCGGCCAGTGCCAGGACCCCGGCAAGGTGTTCAAGGGCAAGAAAATGGCGGGCCATCTGGGTGCCGTGCGCGTGACCACGCAGAACCTGCAGGTCATCCGCACCGATGCCGACCGTGGTCTGATCATGGTCAAGGGCGCTGTCCCCGGATCGAAAGGTGGCTGGGTCACGGTCAAGGACGCGGTGAAGAAGCCGGTTCCGGATTCGGTGATCATCCCGGCAGCTCTGCGTTCCGCTGCCAAAGCCGCGCGTGAAGCCGCAGAGGCTGCAGCCGCAGCCGCAGCAGCTGAAGCCGCAGCAGCAGAAGAAGCTCGTCTGGCCGCACAGGCCGCCGAGCAGGACGCTCTGGAAGCCAAGGCAGCCGAAGAGGCGCTGAATGCAGGCAACGAGCCTGCCGAAGGCGCTGACGAGGGCACCAAGAAGTCCGAAGGCGGTGAAGCATGAAACTTGATGTCCTGAAACTCGACGGCGGCAAGGCCGGTTCGGTCGATCTGAACGACGACCTGTTCGGTCTGGACCCGCGCGCAGACATTCTGCATCGCGTGGTGCGTTGGCAGCGGGCGAAAGCCCAGGCTGGCACCCATTCGACGCTGACCCGCGCCGAAGTGTCCTACTCGACCAAGAAGATCTATCGCCAAAAAGGCACCGGTGGCGCACGCCACGGGTCGCGCAAGGCGCCGATCTTCCGCAAGGGTGGTGTCGTCAAGGGCCCGACCCCGCGCAGCCACGCGCATGACCTGCCGAAAAAGGTTCGCGCCTTGGGTCTGCGTCACGCGCTGTCGGCCAAGGCCAAGGCGGGTGAACTGATCATCCTGGACACGCTGGCGATGGCGGAAGCCAAGACCGCGATCCTGGCGAAACAGGCGAAGGAACTCGGCTGGAAGCGCGTTCTGATCATCGACGGTGCGGCTGTGGATCAGGGCTTTGCTCTGGCCGCGCGCAACATCGAAGGGATCGACGTTCTGCCGACGATGGGCGCCAACGTCTATGATATCCTGAAGCGGGATCAGCTTGTGATCACCAAGGCAGGACTCGAAGCATTGGAGGCTCGTCTGAAATGAGCGCGAAACCCCAGCACTACGACCTGATCAAGAAGCCGATCATCACCGAGAAGGCCACCATGGCTTCGGAGCATGGCGCGGTGGTGTTTCAGGTGGATATGGACGCGACCAAGCCGATGATCAAAGAGGCCATCGAGGCTGTCTTTGGCGTCAAGGTGAAGGCGGTCAACACCACCATCACCAAGGGCAAGACCAAGCGGTTCAAGGGTCGTCCCGGTGTCCGGTCCGACAAGAAGAAGGCCTATGTTACGCTCGAAGAGGGTAACACTATCGACGTCTCTACGGGCCTCTGATAGAAGCCAGCGAATCTTGCGGCCCCGGTTTTCCGGGGCCGCGGGTTTTTTGCGAAATCGGGCTGGTATATCCAGGCCGATCACACCACCGGGGACCTTCGGGGCCCTATAAACCGGGGACCTTCGGGGCCCTATAATTCGGGTCTGACCATCAGACCCTCTAGCTGACGGAAGACAGAGAGCATGGCACTCAAGTCGTATAAACCGACGACGCCTGGCCAACGCGGGTTGGTTCTGATCGACCGTTCGGAGCTGTGGAAAGGACGCCCGGTCAAGGGCCTTGTAGAAGGCTTGACCAAGACGGGTGGACGGAACAACACCGGACGTATCACGATGTGGCACAAGGGCGGCGGCGCAAAGCGCCTGTACCGCATTGTGGATTTCAAACGTCGTAAATTCGATATTGCAGCGGTCGTCGAGCGGATCGAATACGATCCGAACCGCACCGCTTTCATCGCCCTCGTGAAATACGCGGACGGCGAACTTTCCTACATCCTGGCACCACAGCGTCTGGCTGTTGGCGATTCGGTGATCGCCGGCGCAAAGACCGACGTGAAGCCGGGCAACGCCATGCCGTTTTCGGGCATGCCGATCGGTACCATTGTCCACAACGTCGAGATGAAGCCCGGCAAGGGTGGTCAGATCGCACGTGCGGCTGGCACCTATGCCCAGTTCGTCGGCCGTGATGGTGGCTATGCCCAGATCCGCCTGTCTTCGGGCGAGCTGCGTCTGGTGCGTCAGGAATGCATGGCCACCATCGGTGCCGTGTCGAACGCTGACCATTCGAACCAGAACCTCGGCAAGGCTGGCCGCAAGCGCCACATGGGCGTGCGTCCGACCGTTCGCGGTGTCGCGATGAACCCGATCGACCACCCGCACGGTGGTGGTGAAGGCCGGACCTCCGGTGGTCGTCACCCGGTTACGCCATGGGGCAAGGGCACCAAGGGAAACCGCACCCGGTCGAACAAAGAGACGGACAAGTACATCCTCCGCTCGCGTCACGCCAAGAAAAAGGGCCGCTAATCCATGTCACGTTCCATTTGGAAAGGCCCGTTCGTCGATGGCTATGTCCTGAAAAAGGCAGAAAAATCGCGCGAGTCGGGCAAAAGCGAAGTGATCAAGATCTGGTCGCGTCGTTCCACCATCCTGCCGCAGTTTGTCGGTCTGACCTTTGGGGTCTACAACGGCCACAAGCACATTCCGGTTGCGATCACCGAAGAGATGATTGGTCAGAAGTTCGGTGAATATTCGCCGACGCGGACCTATTACGGTCACGCCGCCGATAAAAAAGCCAAGAGGAAGTAAGCCATGAGCAAGGAAAAGAATCCGCGCCGCGTGGCGGACAACGAAGCGATGGCGATCAGCCGGATGCTGCGCACCTCGCCGCAAAAGCTCAACCTGGTTGCCGGTCTGATCCGTGGCAAAAAGGTTGAAAAGGCCTTGGCAGACCTGACCTTCTCGAAGCGCCGCATCGCGGCTGATGTGAAGAAGTGCCTGCAGTCCGCGATTGCGAACGCTGAAAACAACCATGGCCTGGACGTCGACAGCCTGATCGTTGCCGAAGCCTGGTGTGGCAAGAACCTTGTGATGAAGCGTGGCCGTCCGCGGGCACGGGGCCGTTTCGGCAAGATCATGAAGCCGTTCTCTGAAATCACCATCAAGGTTCGTCAGTCCGGGGAGTCGGCATAATGGGACAGAAGGTTAACCCGATCGGGATGCGCCTCCAGGTCAACCGCACCTGGGACAGCCGTTGGTTCGCCGAGTCGAAAGACTATGGCAACCTGCTGCTGGAAGATCTGCGGATGCGTGAATTCATTCACGAAGAAGCCAAGCAGGCCGGCATCAGCAAGGTGATCATCGAACGCCCGCACAAGAAGTGCCGGGTCACGATTCACGCGGCACGTCCGGGTGTGATCATCGGCAAAAAGGGTGCCGACATCGAAACGCTGCGCAAGAAATTGACGGCGTTCACGAAGTCGGAACTGCACCTGAATATCGTCGAAGTCCGCAAGCCGGAACTCGACGCGCAGCTGGTGGCCGAGTCGATCGCGCAGCAGATGGAACGCCGGGTGTCTTTCCGTCGCGCCATGAAGCGTGGCGTGCAAAGCGCGATGCGGATCGGTGCCCTTGGCATCCGTGTGAATGTCGCCGGTCGTCTGGGTGGCGCGGAAATCGCACGGACCGAATGGTACCGTGAGGGGCGGGTGCCGCTGCACACGCTGCGCGCCGACATTGACTATGCCCTGTCCGAAGCCTCGACCCCTTACGGGATCATCGGTGTGAAGGTCTGGATCTTCAAAGGTGAAATCCTTGAGCATGATCCGCAAGCGCATGACCGCCGTCACGCAGAAGCACAGGAAGGCGCGGCTCCGCGTCAACCTCGTCGCGACCGCGAACGCGCGTAAGGGAGTATTGAAAGATGCTGCAACCAAAACGGACCAAGTTCCGCAAACAGCACAAGGGCCGTATTCACGGTGAAGCCAAAGGCGGCTTTCTGCTGAACTTCGGCTCTTATGCGCTGAAAGCCACGGAACCAGAGCGTGTGACCGCGCGTCAGATCGAAGCGGCCCGCCGCGCGATCACCCGCCACATGAAGCGTCAGGGTCGGGTCTGGATCCGGATTTTCCCGGATGTTCCGGTCTCGTCCAAGCCGACCGAAGTGCGGATGGGTAAAGGTAAGGGCTCGGTCGATTACTGGGCAGCCAAGGTGAAACCTGGCCGCATCATGTTCGAAATCGACGGTGTCTCGGATGTCATCGCCCGCGAGGCCCTGCGCCTTGGCGCGATGAAGCTTCCGGTCCTGACCCGCGTCGTCGCCCGCGAAGACTGGTAAGGCTGCGCCGCAAGGCCCTGCCATCCCTCAGACAGGGCCCCTGCCGGAAACGGTGGGGGCTTTTTCAAATCCGAGGTCTGAGATGCCCTCATCACCGCTGTTTGTAACCCGCCTCTATCGCGCCGCGCTGAATGATCTGGCGAAGAAAAAGGACGATTATCAGGAGCTTGCCGCGTCCTGCAACGCGATAGCCGAAGATGACGAGGCTCGGCAGGATTGGTGTGAGGCGAATGGCTATCCGGGCTTTACGTCCTATGCCTCATTGGACGATCTGCCTTGGCGCTTAACAATCTTCAAGGCACTGGAGGCCGCGCTGGACAAGCATGTGGCAGCGTTCTGCGACGATCTGGCCTTTGATCTTGATGGCAAAAAGCTGAAGCTGAACGCGCTGTGGATCAACATTCTGCCCGAAGGCGGCACGCGCGCCAGCCACATCCACCCGCATTCGGTGATTTCGGGCACCACTTATGTGCAGATGCCAGAGGGGACGAGTTCGCTCAAACTCGAAGACCCGCGCCTGCCGATGATGATGATGTCCCCCTTGCGCCGCAAGAACGCGCCGGAGGAGTTGCGGCAGTTTGTTTATGTGCAGCCAGTGGTGGGCGATGTGCTGCTGTGGGAAAGCTGGCTGCTTACTCGGCGCCATGGTTTCGTCATTGTGGAAACACATTGCCCGCCTCTTGATCCCGATGTCGATCTATGGATGGGGCTGGCTCAAGGGAGGGGCGATGTTGGACCGGAAACCTGGACACCTTACCCTTGCAAAGAAGCTTGCCCAGGACAGCGGGCGCCACATCAGCGAATGTTTGGGTGAAGCGGCCGAAATTCTTGTCCGCTCTCAAATTGAGACGCGGACACGCAAGTTGCGCTTGACTTACCTTGTCCTGTCGGCGGGTTTTGCGATTCTGGTTGGCCTTGGTATCGGGGAAGTCACCGGCGTTTGGCTGGGGGCTGTTCCTGCGTGGCTCAGCATTGTGGCTCTGTCGATCGGGCTGGCGGGTATATTCTGGGTGGCACCTGAACTGCCCCTGCTCAGCAATTTTTGGACACGCTGGAATACACCTCTTTTCATCACCCTTATGTTTGCGGCGCTGTGGGTGGAGCCCAGGACGGCCGAGATTTTCGGTGGGCTCGCAAAGTGCATGTATTTCGGTGTTGCCTTGATTGCCGCTGGGACAGGTCTGATTGACCCAAAGCGTGCTCTTGACCATCGTCGCAACATGTCGCAATTGCTCTTTCACACATTGACGCCCAGAGATCAGGCGCGCCTGTTCTTTCTGGCTCCATGGATTGATCCTTTCCGCTTTCGCACCCGCCGTTGATGTTCCGGTTCGGTTGAGTAATTGTCTATTACCTTTTCCCTTGCCTCCTACTCCCAAGCCCCCTATACGGGCCCATCTGCGGTTCCCGGGCGACTCGGAATCGTTGGTTTTGCATTATCCACCGGGTTCAAGGTTACCCTGCATCTGCCGGGGCTTTCTGGTGATTGAGAAAAGGAACACGGCATGAAAGCCGACGAACTCCGGGGCAAGTCCCCCGATCAGCTGCGCGACCAGCTCGTTGCACTGAAGAAGGAAGCCTTCAACCTGCGCTTCCAGGCCGCCACGAACCAGCTTGAGAACACCGCGCGTATGCGTGTTGTCCGTCGGGACGCAGCACGCGTGCTGACCATTCTCAACCAAAAAGCCGCCGAAGCGGCGAAGTAAGAGGTTTATCATGCCCAAGCGTATCCTTTCAGGCGTCGTGACCTCGGACAAGAACGAACAGACCATCACGGTTCTGGTCGAGCGTCGCTTCAAGCACCCGCTGCTGCAAAAGACTGTGCGTAAGTCGAAGAAGTACCGCGCACATGATGCAGAGAACAAATTCAAGATTGGCGATACTGTCCGCATCGAGGAATGTGCGCCGATTTCGAAAACCAAGCGTTGGACGGTGGTTGTTTCGGCCTGAGGCCGACAGCAAACGTTCTGCGATAATCGAAACCCTGGGGCGTCATCTGCATGACCGTCCCCAAAGGTCGGGAGAAACCAAATGATCCAGATGCAGACCAATCTGGATGTTGCTGATAACTCCGGCGCTCGCCGAGTTCAGTGCATCAAGGTTCTGGGCGGTTCACACCGCCGCTATGCATCCGTGGGCGACATCATCGTGGTGTCGGTCAAGGAAGCTATTCCAAAAGGCCGTGTCAAGAAGGGCGACGTGCGCAAGGCCGTTGTCGTTCGCACCGCCAAAGAGGTTCGTCGTGAAGACGGCACCGCCATCCGTTTTGACCGCAACGCCGCTGTCATCCTGAACAACCAGGGTGAACCAGTGGGCACGCGTATCTTCGGGCCGGTTGTCCGCGAATTGCGCGCCAAGAACTTCATGAAGATCATCTCGCTGGCTCCGGAGGTGCTCTGATGGCTGCGAAACTCAAAAAGGGTGACACCGTCATCGTTCTGACCGGCAAGGACAAGGGCAAGAAGGGCGAAATCGCCTCTGTCAACCCGACTGCCAACAAGGCCGTTGTCGAGAACATCAACGTCGCCATCCGCCACACCAAGCAGTCTGCGGGCTCGCAGGGTGGTCGCGTGGCCAAGTCCATGCCGATCGATCTGTCGAACCTGGCGATCGTGGACAAGAACGGCAAACCCACCCGCGTCGGCTTCCGTATGGACGGCGACAAGAAGGTGCGTTTCGCCAAGACCACGGGGGATGCAATCTGATGCTCGACCAAGCCACATATACCCCGCGCCTGAAAGGCGAATACACCTCCAAGATTCGCACCGCGATGAAGGAAGAGTTTTCGTACAAGAACGACATGCAGATCCCGCGTCTGGACAAGATCGTCCTGAACATGGGCGTCGGCGAGGCGGTCAAGGACACCAAGAAGGTGAAACAGGCCGCTGAAGAACTGTCGCTGATTGCCGGTCAGAAAGCGGTCATCACCCATGCCAAGAAGTCGATCGCCGGCTTCCGCGTGCGGGAGCTGATGCCTTTGGGCTGCAAGGTCACCCTGCGCGGTGACAAGATGTACGAATTCCTGGACCGTCTGATCAACGTGGCCCTGCCGCGCGTCCGCGATTTTCGTGGCGTCAAGGGCACGTCCTTCGACGGACATGGCAATTATGCCATGGGCCTGAAAGAGCACATCGTGTTCCCGGAAATCAACTTCGACAAGGTTGATGAAGTTCTGGGTATGGACATCATCATCTGCACGAACGCGAGATCCGATGCGGAAGCCAAGGCGCTGTTGAAGCATTTCAACATGCCCTTCACGTCGTAAGCGCGAGGAACCAGAGTAATGGCAAAGAAATCCATGGTGAACCGCGAAGTGAAGCGCGCCAAGCTGGTGAAGCAGTATGCTTCCAAGCGTGCGACGCTCAAAGCGGTGATCGAAGACCAATCCAAGCCGATGGAAGAGCGTTTCGGCGCGACCCTGAAGCTGGCACAACTGCCCCGCAATTCGTCTGCTGTCCGGTTGCACAACCGCTGCCAGCTGACGGGTCGTCCACATGCTTACTACCGTAAGCTGAAACTGTCGCGGATCATGCTGCGTGAACTGGCCTCGTTTGGTCAGATCCCGGGCATGGTCAAGTCCAGCTGGTAAGGGAGAGCAGATATGCCTGTGAATGATCCTATCGGCGATATGCTGACCCGCATCCGCAACTCTCAGATGCGCGGCAAATCCACTGTCTCGACGCCGGCGTCCACGCTGCGCGGCCGGGTTCTGGATGTGCTGCTGTCGGAAGGTTACATCCGCGGTTACGAAAAGAACCCGACCGACAACGGTCAGGGCGAATTCGTGATCTCGCTCAAGTACTACGAAGGCACCCCGGTGATCCGCGAAATCAAGCGCGTGTCCAAGCCGGGTCGCCGTGTGTACATGGGCGTCAAGGACATCCCGTCGGTCCGCAATGGCCTGGGTGTCTCGATTGTGTCGACGCCGAAAGGCGTCATGTCCGATGCAGCTGCACGCTCCGCCAATGTTGGTGGCGAAGTGCTCTGCACCGTATTCTGAGGAGGGTGCAATGTCTCGTATCGGCAAGAAACCCGTCTCTCTGGTCAAGGGCGTCTCGGCGTCGGTGTCCGGCCAGACTGTCGAAGTGAAAGGGCCGAAAGGCACCCGCAGCTTTACCGCAACCGACGATGTGACCATCACGATCGACGGCGACGAAATCAAGGTGACGCCACGCGGCACCTCGAAGCGCGCGCGTCAGCAGTGGGGCATGGCGCGGTCGATGGTGGACAACCTGGTTCAGGGCGTCTCGACCGGCTTCAAGAAAGAGCTTGAGATTCAGGGCGTTGGTTACCGTGCTGCGGTCGCCGGCAATGTTCTGAAGCTGTCGCTTGGCTATAGCCACGAAGTCAACTTCGCCGTTCCGGCTGGCGTGACCGTCACGTCGCCGAAGCAGACCGAAATCGTTGTGGAAGGGATCGACCAGCAGCTTGTTGGCCAGGTCGCCGCGAACATCCGCGAATGGCGCAAGCCCGAGCCGTACAAGGGCAAGGGCATCCGCTATAAGGGTGAGTTCATCTTCCGCAAAGAAGGTAAGAAGAAGTAAGGGTGGCAAAATGGCTTTGAACAAAAGAGAGCTGTTCCTCAAGCGCCGCCTGCGCGTCCGGAACAAAATCAAGGCGATGTCGAACGGGCGCCTGCGCCTGTCCGTGCATCGGTCGTCCAAGAACATCAGCGTCCAGTTGATCGACGACGTGAAGGGCGTGACCGTTGCGTCCGCCTCCACGTTGGAGAAAGATCTGGGTCTGATCGGCAAGAACAACGTCGAGGCTGCGGCCAAGATCGGCGCTGCGATTGCAGAGCGGGCGAAGAAGGCCGGGGTTGAAGAAGTGTTCTTCGATCGTGGTGGTTTCCTCTTTCACGGTAAGATCAAGGCTTTGGCCGACGCTGCCCGTGAAGGCGGCCTGAAGTTCTGAGGAGTTTGGATATGGCAGAACGTGAAAATCGGGGCCGCGGCGGCGATCGTCGTCAGGACTCCCGTGAGGAAACGCCCGAATTCGCTGACCGTCTGGTCGCGATCAACCGTGTTTCGAAAACCGTCAAGGGCGGCAAGCGCTTTGGCTTTGCAGCACTCGTCGTCGTCGGTGATCAGCGTGGTCGCGTCGGCTTCGGCAAGGGCAAGGCCAAAGAGGTGCCGGAGGCGATCCGCAAGGCAACCGAACAGGCCAAGCGCCAGATGATCCGGGTGCCGCTGAAGGACAGCCGCACCCTGCACCACGACATGGAAGGCCGCCACGGCGCCGGAAAAGTCGTGATGCGCACCGCCGTTGCGGGTACCGGGATCATCGCCGGTGGTCCAATGCGCGCCGTGTTCGAGATGCTGGGGATCCAGGACGTTGTTGCGAAGTCGATCGGCTCGCAGAACCCCTACAACATGATCCGCGCCACCATCGACGGTCTGAAAGCAGAGACTTCGCCCCGCCAGGTGGCCGCACGTCGCGGCAAGAAGGTGGCCGAGATCCTGAAAAAGCCCGAAGCTGAAGTGCAGGAGGCCTGATCATGACCGAAGCAAAGAAAACCATCGTCGTGCAGCAGGTGGCCTCCGCCGCCCGCCGCCCGGCCATCCAGACCGCGACCCTCAAGGGTCTGGGCCTGAACAAGATGAACCGCACCCGCGAGTTGGAAGACACACCTTCCGTCCGCGGCATGGTCAACAAGATCTCGCATCTTGTGAAGATCATCGAAGAGCGCGGATAAGGTGCGGCGGGGTGAACCCCGCCCTACCGCAGGACTTGCGCCCCGGGGGAAACCTCGGGGCGTTTTCATTAGGCGATGGCCCGCATGTTTGTTAACGCTTGTTCATACTCGTTAACATTTATTCAGGATTTTCTCATGCGCCCTTTGTTTGCAGCCCTTGTTCTTCTTGGTGTTGCCACTTTCGGTCTGCAAGCGCAGGCCCATGGTGGAGGGTGCCGGAAAAGCTCGCCGCCCGGTCAGTGCTGCCACATGGATAACGCGCAAGGCCGGGTGCATTGCCACTGATGTCTTGACGCAAGGCCATCTGTCACAGCACCATCAGGCGTTCACCGCGCCAGAGGTTTTCATGATTGTCCGTTCCCTCGCCTCCATCCTGAACACCGCAGCCCATGTGACGGGCGACAGCTTTGAAAGCCGCCGGATTTTGCTGGCTGCTGACGGGCTTGGCTATTCCCTGCATGACACGATCTGCAAGGAAGGCACCGAGCAGGTGTTGCAGTACAAGAACCACATCGAAACGAATTACGTCATCGAAGGTGAAGGCGAGGTGGAGAATGTGGCGACCGGCGAGGTGTTTGCGCTGACCCCCGGCACGGTCTATGTGCTGGACCGGCACGAGGCGCACATCCTGCGCGCGCAACGCGGCGACATGCGGATCATCTGCGTGTTCACGCCCGCCCTGACCGGACAAGAGGCGCATGACGCCGACGGGAGTTATCCGGCGGCGGGGTAGGGGGGCAAGGGATGGCGGGGTGAACCCCGCCCTACCGCGAGACTATAGCGCCATGGATGATCCGGTAGGGCGGGGTTCACCCCGCCACCCGCAGTCCGCCAATCCGCTTGCCTAACACCCCCGCAGCCATTATACGCCCACGGTGGACCCTTGCGGGCCACAGAATCAAAACCTGTGGCCGCTTGCGGTCCACAAAATCAACAAGAAATGCCGTGTTGTCCCCTCCCGTCGCAGGCGGGGACGTTCCGGCGATGGAGAGTGCGACATGAAACTGAATGAACTTCGTGACAATGACGGCGCGTCGAAAAAGCAAAAGCGCGTTGCCCGTGGCCCCGGTTCGGGCAAGGGCAAGACCGCTGGCCGTGGTATCAAGGGCCAGAAATCGCGTTCCGGCGTGGCCATCGGTGGCTATGAAGGCGGCCAGATGCCGCTGTACCGTCGCTTGCCAAAGCGCGGCTTCACCAAGCCGAACCGCAAGGAATACGCGGTCATCAACCTGGGCCTGATCGAGAAATTCGTCGAAGCCGGCAAGTTGGACATCAAGGTGGACCTGACCGAGGACGTGCTGGTTGCCGCTGGCCTGACCAATCACAAGCGTGACGGTATCCGCATCCTGAACAAGGGCGAGATCAAATCGGCCGTCAAACTGGTGGTTTCGGGCGCTTCCGCTGCGGCGGTAGAGGCCATCAAGGCAGCTGGTGGGTCGATCACTCTTCCGGCGGCAGCGGCTGAGTAAGCCACTTGGGGCCAATTGGGTGTTGTGAGCGGCCCCAAGGTCGCTTACATCAGCTTTAGTTTTCCCGCGCCGCCGACCGGAGAACGGTCCGGCGGCGCTGTCTTTGAAAGAGACCGGACATGGCATCTGCGGCAGAGCAAATGGCGGCGAACCTCAGCTGGGGCGCCCTTGGCAAGGCAACCGACCTGCGCCAACGCATCTTTTTTACCATCGGCCTGCTGATCGTCTATCGGCTGGGCACCTATATTCCGGTGCCGGGCATTGATGGCGTGCAGTTGCGCGCCTTCATGGAGGACGCCGGGGCAGGGATCGGTGGTATCCTCAACATGTTCACCGGCGGGGCGATCAGCCGGATGGGCATCTTTGCCCTTGGCATCATGCCCTATATCTCGGCCTCGATCATCGTGCAGCTGATGACGGCCATGGTGCCGGCGTTGGAGCAGTTGAAGAAAGAGGGCGAGCAGGGCCGCAAGAAGATCAACCAGTACACCCGCTATGGCACGGTGTTTCTGGCGACGTTCCAGGCCTGGGGGATCGCGGCCAGCCTTGAAGCGGGCGGTCTTGCCCATGATCCGGGCCTGTTCTTCAAGGCGGCCTGCATGATCACGCTGGTCGGCGGCACGATGTTCCTGATGTGGCTGGGTGAACAGATCACCGCGCGCGGCATCGGCAACGGCATCTCGCTGATCATCTTTGTCGGTATCGTCGCGGAACTGCCGGCTGCCATCGCCCAATTCCTCAGCCAGGGCCGGTCGGGCGCGATTTCGCCGGTGGTCATCATCGGGGTGATCGTGATGGTGATTGCCGTGATCGCCTTCGTGGTGTTCATGGAGCGCGCCTTGCGCAAGATTCACATCCAGTACCCCCGGCGTCAGGTCGGCATGAAAGTGTATGACGGCGGGTCCAGCCATCTGCCGGTCAAGGTGAACCCGGCGGGCGTGATCCCGGCGATCTTCGCCTCATCGCTGCTGCTGCTGCCGGTCACGATCTCCACCTTCTCGGGCGCGCAGACCGGCCCGGTGATGTCAACCATTCTGGCCTATTTCGGTCCCGGTCAGCCGCTGTATCTGCTGTTCTTCACCGGCATGATCGTGTTCTTCAGCTTTTTCTACACCTATAACGTGGCCTTCAAGGTCGAGGATGTGGCCGAGAATCTGAAGAACCAGAACGGGTTCATTCCCGGCATCCGCCCCGGCAAGAAGACCGAGGAATATCTGGAATATGTGGTCACGCGCATTTTGGTGCTGGGTTCGGCCTATCTTGCGGCCGTCTGTCTGCTGCCGGAAATCCTGCGCAACCAGTTCGGGTTTACCTTCTATTTCGGGGGCACTTCGGTGCTGATCGTGGTGTCGGTGACCATGGACACGATCAATCAGGTGCAGTCGCATCTGCTGGCCCATCAATACGAGGGCCTGATCGAGAAATCGCAGCTGCGCGGTCGTAAGAAAACCACGCCCAAGACCCCCACACGGCGCTGACCCATGGCAAACATCATTCTTCTGGGGCCTCCCGGGGCCGGTAAGGGCACGCAGGCCAAACGTCTGGTGGAAGAGCGTGGCATGGTGCAGCTGTCCACCGGGGACATGCTTCGTGCGGCCAAGACCAGTGGCACCGACATGGGCCGCCGGGTTGCCGAGGTGATGGAACGGGGGGCCCTGGTCACCGATGAGATCGTGATTGGTCTGATCGACGAGCAACTGACCAAAGGGGCTGCCGGGGGGTTCATCTTTGACGGCTTCCCCCGTACGCTGAAACAGGCGGACGCTCTGTCTGCCTTGCTGGCGGACAAGGGCTTGGCTCTGGACGCGGTGATCGAGCTTTCGGTCGACGATGCGGCCCTTGTCGGTCGTATCGTGAAGCGCGCCGAAGAGGCGCGGCTGAACGGTGAGCCTGTTCGCCGCGACGACACGCCCGAAGTCTTCGAAGTGCGCCTGCGCGAGTATTACAAGAACACCGCACCGCTGATCGGCTATTACTATGCCAAGGGCGCCCTCGTCTCCGTTGACGGGCTGGCAGAGATGGACGCGGTCAGTGCGGACATCGCGAAAATTCTTGACAAGGCCTGAAAAACCGGTCGCCGCCCTTGACGAGGGCGGTGTTTGCCCATAAAGCACAGCGTCCCGGCACGGAATCGTGCCGAGGTTTCCCATTTCCGGGAAGAGCATCATCCGGGTCATGCCCTGATGGAGTTGTGAAAAAAGGTTCTGGCACCACGGAACCGCAACATTGAAAAGGACACACGTTTGGCACGTATTGCTGGCGTAAACATCCCGACCCAGAAACGGGTTCCGATCGCCCTCACCTACATCACCGGTATTGGCCCCGCCAATGCTGAAACTGTCTGCGCTTCGCTCAACATCGACCGCGCCCGTCGCGTCAACGAATTGTCTGATGCCGAAGTGCTGGCGATCCGCGAATTCATCGATGCGAACTTCACCGTTGAAGGTGATCTGCGTCGGGAAGTCTCGATGAACATCAAGCGTTTGATGGACCTTGGCTGCTATCGCGGCCTGCGTCACCGCAAGGGCCTGCCGGTCCGCGGTCAGCGCACCCATACCAATGCTCGCACCCGCAAGGGCCCCGCAAAAGCCATCGCTGGCAAGAAGAAATAAGGGGAGCAGACAGTTATGGCACGCGATACCAAAGCATCCCGCACCAAGAAAAAAGAGCGCAAGAATATCGCCGCTGGCGTTGTTCATGTGAACTCTTCGTTCAACAACACCAAGATCCTGATTTCTGACGTTCAGGGCAACGCAATTTCTTGGTCGTCCTCGGGCACCATGGGCTTCAAGGGCTCGCGCAAGTCGACGCCTTATGCCGCCCAGATGGCCGCCGAAGATGCGGCACGCAAGGCTCAGGAACATGGCATGAAGACCGTAGAGGTTGAAGTGCAGGGTCCGGGTTCGGGCCGTGAATCGGCGCTTCGCGCTCTGGCCGCTGTTGGCCTGAACATCACCTCGATCCGCGACGTGACCCCGCTGGCGCACAACGGTTGCCGCCCGCCAAAGCGTCGTCGCGTCTGATTGACAGATATACTGTCGGGCCGTGCGACCTCGCACGGCCCGATTTCGGCATTTAAGGACCCTCGGGCGTCCCACCGCTTGCTGGACATGGGCAATGGGACAAGAATGGAGGCGACAGCATGATCCATAAGAACTGGCAAGAACTGATCAAACCGACGCAACTGGTTGTGAAACCGGGCGCGGATGCGGCGCGCGTGGCGACTGTGATCGCCGAACCGCTGGAGCGTGGCTTCGGCCTGACGCTGGGCAACGCCCTGCGCCGCGTGCTGATGTCGTCGCTGCAAGGCGCGGCCATCACATCCGTCCAGATCGACAACGTGCTGCATGAATTTTCCAGCGTCGCTGGCGTGCGCGAAGACGTGACCGACATCGTGCTCAACCTCAAAGGCGTGTCCATCAAGATGGACGTCGAGGGGCCGAAGCGCCTGTCGATCTCGGCCAAGGGTCCGGGCGTGGTGACGGCGGCGGATATCTCGGAATCGAACGGCATCGAGATTCTGAACCGCGAACATGTGATCTGCCATCTGGATGATGGGGCCGACGTGTTCATGGAACTCACCGTGAACACCGGCAAAGGCTATGTTTCGGCCGACAAGAACCGCCCGGAAGACGCGCCGATCGGGTTGATCCCGATTGATGCGATCTATTCGCCGGTGAAGAAGGTCAGCTACGAAGTGCAGCCCACCCGTGAGGGCCAGGTGCTGGACTATGACAAGCTGACCATGAAAGTCGAAACCGACGGCAGCCTGACGCCGGATGACGCCGTGGCCTATGCCGCGCGCATCCTGCAGGACCAGCTGTCGATCTTCGTCAACTTCGACGAGCCGGAATCGGCGAAGCTGGGCGAAGTCGATGCAGGGCTGGAATTCAACCCGCTGCTGCTGAAGAAAGTTGATGAGCTGGAGCTTTCTGTCCGCTCGGCCAACTGCCTGAAGAACGACAACATCGTCTATATCGGCGATCTGATCCAGAAAACCGAAGCCGAGATGCTCCGCACCCCGAACTTTGGCCGCAAGTCCTTGAACGAGATCAAGGAAGTGCTGTCGGGCATGGGCCTGCACCTGGGCATGGAAGTCGAAGACTGGCCGCCAGAGAACATCGAAGATCTGGCCAAGCGCTTCGAAGATCAATTCTGATAGCGGAGGGCGGGGTTAACCCCGCCCTACCCAAAATGCCCGGAGTGCCGGGGAAAACTGGCGAAAGCCCAAGGTGAGTGCAGCCGCACGTAGGCCGCACCGGACAAAGCAAAACACGCGTCTTTAGGAGATTTCCATGCGTCACTCGAACGGCTACCGCAAACTGAACCGGACCCATGAACACCGCAAAGCGATGTTCGCAAACATGGCCGGTTCGCTGATTGAACATGAACAGATCAAGACCACCTTGCCGAAGGCCAAGGAACTGCGCCCGATCATCGAAAAGCTGATCACCCTGGCCAAGCGCGGCGACCTGCACGCCCGTCGTCAGGCACATTCGCAGCTCAAGCAGGACATGCACACCGCGCGCCTGTTCGAAATCCTGGGCCCGCGCTACAAGGACCGTCAGGGCGGTTATGTGCGCGTGCTGAAGGCGGGTTTCCGCTACGGTGACATGGCGCCGATGGCGATCATCGAATTCGTCGATCGTGACCCGAATGCCAAAGGCGCTGCCGACCACGCCCGCACCGAAGCGTTCGAGGCAGAATAAGCCACCCGGCCACCCGGCCAGAGTTTCGCAAAGCCCGCCCCGGCAACGGTGGCGGGCTTTGTCGTTCCAAGTGGTCGTTGGATCTGCGCAAGCGGTTGAAATTGCGCAGCCCCTTGCCATATCGCTGTCACAACCGCGAAGGGATGCCCATGCTCCGCCTTGCCGCTCTGATTTTGCTCTGCGCCGCCCCGCTGGCCGCCCAGACCGAAACCCGCCCCCCGGCCAATGCTGCCGAAATCAGCCTCAGCTTTGCGCCCGTGGTCAAATCGACCGCGCCTGCCGTGGTCAACATCTATGCCAGCCGCGTCGTCGAGGAGCGGTTGTCGCCCTTTGCCGGTGACCCGTTCTTTGATCAGTTCTTCAACGGCTATGGCCAAAGCCAGCCAAGGGTGCAGAACTCGCTGGGGTCGGGCGTGATTGTCTCGGCCGATGGCATCGTGGTGTCGAACTACCACGTGGTCGGGCGCGCGACAGAAATCCGCGTCGTGCTGAATGACCGCCGCGAATATGCGGCAGAGTTGATCCTTGGCGATGAGGAAAGCGATCTGGCGATCCTGCGTCTTCAGGATGCGTCCGATCTCCCCGCGCTGAGTTTCCGGAACTCGGATGACGTAGAGGTCGGCGATCTGGTGCTGGCCATCGGCAACCCGTTCGGGGTGGGGCAGACGGTGTCTTCGGGGATCGTCTCGGGCCTTGCGCGCAGTTCGGTGGAACTGGGGCGCGGCTATTTCATCCAGACCGATGCGGCCATCAACCCGGGCAATTCGGGCGGCGCGCTGGTGGATATGCAGGGGCGGCTGGTGGGCATCAACACCGCCATCCTGACGCGGTCGGGCGGGTCGAACGGCATCGGCTTTGCGATTCCCGCCAATCTGGTGGAAACGGTCGTGGCGCAGGCGGTGGCGGGTGGCACGCGGTTTGAACGGCCCTGGGCCGGGGTGAACGGGCAGGCGATGGATGCAGGGTTGGCGGCGGCGATGAACCTGCCGCGCCCCGATGGTGTGCTGCTGTCCGATCTGCACCCGGAAAGCCCCTTTGCCGCCGCTGGCCTGCGCCCCGGCGATGTGGTGCTGTCGGTCGCCGGAGAGCCGACCAACACCCCGCAGGAAATGATCTTCCGCCTGTCCGCCCTTGGCATCGGGGCCACGGTGCCGGTGACATATCTGCATGAGGATGGCACCTCGACCGTCGATGTCACCCTGATCGCACCGCCCGAAACACCGCCGCGTGACCCTGTTACCATCACCGGCCGCGTCGCGCTGCGGGGCCTGAGCGTGGCACGCATCAACCCGGCGTTGATGGCCGAAATGAACCTGTTGATGGATGCCACCGGCGTCGTGGTGACGGGCGCGCAGGATCTTGCCGCGCAGGTGGGCCTGCGCCCCGGCGATGTGCTGCTGGCGATCAATGGCCGCGCCATCACGGTGCCACAGGATGTGTCCCTTGCCGCGCAAGAGCAGACCCGGCTTTGGGCCATCGACGTGAACCGCGGCGGTCAGATCCTGCGTTTGCGTTTCCGGCTCTAGCGAAGCCGGGCGCGGGGCGGTATCGTCACCTGATGGCAGATCTTTTTGACACCGCCGCCGCAACCCCCAAAGCCGAAGGCCCCCGGCCTTTGGCCGATCGTCTGCGCCCGCAAACGCTGACCGAGGTGATCGGGCAAGCGCATGTGCTGGGCCCCGAGGGGCCACTGGGGGCAATGCTGGCCGCCAGATCACTGTCGTCGCTGATCCTGTGGGGGCCGCCGGGGGTGGGCAAGACCACGATCGCGCGTCTGTTGGCGCAAGAGACGGATCTGGCCTTTGTCCAGATCTCGGCGATTTTTACCGGCGTGCCGGATCTGCGCAAAGTGTTCGAATCCGCCAAGATCCGGCGGCAAAACGGACAAGGGACATTGCTTTTTGTCGATGAAATCCATCGCTTCAACAAGGCACAGCAGGACGGCTTCCTGCCCTATATGGAGGATGGCACGATCCTTCTTGTCGGGGCCACCACCGAAAACCCCAGTTTCGAGCTGAATGCCGCCCTGATGTCGCGCGCGCAGGTCATCGTTCTTGAACGCCTGAGCCTTGCCGATCTGGAACGCATGATGCAGCGCGCCGAAAAGGAGCTTGCGCGCGTGCTGCCTCTCACCGGGGAGGCCCGCGAAACGCTGCTGGAAATGGCCGATGGCGACGGGCGGGCGCTGCTTAATTTGGTCGAGCAGGTGGCGGCGTGGCGGATCGACAAACCCATGGACCGCGATCAGCTGGCCACCCGCCTGATGCGTCGTGCCGCCAAATACGACAAGTCCGGCGAAGAGCATTACAACCTGATCAGTGCCCTGCACAAATCGGTGCGCGGGTCAGACCCGGATGCAGCGCTGTACTGGTTTGCCCGGATGCTGGAAGGCGGCGAAGATCCGCGCTTTCTGGCCCGCCGCCTGACCCGGATGGCGGTGGAGGATATCGGTCTGGCCGAACCGCAGGCCCATTCGATCTGTCTGGACGCCTGGAACACCTATGAACGGCTTGGCAGCCCGGAGGGCGAGCTGGCCTTGGCCAATGCGGTGGTCTACCTTGCCCTCGCCCCGAAATCGAACGCGGTCTATGTGGCTTACAAGGCCGCGCGGGCAACTGCGCGCGAGACCGGCAGCCAGATGCCGCCGCGCCATATCCTGAACGCACCGACGAAGATGATGAAGGACATCGGCTATGGCGCGGGTTACGCCTATGACCATGAGGCCGAGGATGGCTTTTCCGGGCAGGATTATTTTCCCGAAGGCATGAAGCGCCCGGTGTTCTATCTGCCCCCCGAACGCGGATATGAGCGTGAGCTGAAAAAGCGGGTGGAGTATTTTGCCAAGCTGCGGGCCAAACGTCAGGGCGGCTAGGGCGCGGCGGTGGAAGGGGGCAGACAGGCGCGTGCGGGCTTGGATCTTCCGGCGAAGACGGCACAGCGGGCGGGTCGGATACGGCGCGCACGTTGACAAATCCGTCCATCCGCCGCAAAGACCGCCTATGATCCTGACCCTGTCTCATGTCGCCCTTGGTGGGGCCATTGGTGCATGCCTGCGCTATCTGGTTAATCTTGCCAGCCTGCGTGTGTTTGGCCCGGGCTTTCCCTATGGGACGCTGCTGGTCAATGTGGCGGGGTCCTTCCTGATGGGGGTGCTGGTGGTGATGCTTGCGGAAAAGGGCGGACTGCGACTGGCGCCGTTTCTGATGACCGGCATCCTTGGCGGCTTCACCACATTTTCGGCCTTTTCGCTCGACACCGTTACCCTGTGGGAGCGCGGGCAAAGCTGGCTTTCGCTGGGCTATGTCGGGGCCTCGGTCTTTCTCTCGCTTGCTGCACTTGTGGCCGGCCTCCAACTTGCAAGGTCCATGATATGAGCGGCGTGTTAAACCTGACGGTGTCCGAAGATGAAGGCGAACAGCGGCTGGACAGGTGGTTCAAGCGCCGCTTTCCGCAGCTGACCCAGGGCCATGTCGAAAAGATGTGCCGCACCGGGCAGATCCGGGTCGATGGCGCCCGGGCCAAGGCGGCCGATCGTATTGCCCCCGGCCAGACCATCCGCGTGCCGCCCTTGCCAGATACCGAGGCCCCAAGCCGCTCACCCGAAAGCCGGATTTCGGCGGCCGATACCAAGCTGATCCAGAACGCCGTGCTGTGGAAGGATGAGCATATCATCATTCTCAACAAGCCTGCCGGCCTGCCGTCGCAAGGCGGATCGGGGCAGGGCGACCGGCATGTTGACGGCTTGGCCGAAGCCTTGAAATTCGGCTACAAGGAAAAGCCCAAACTGGTCCACCGGCTGGACAAGGACACTTCGGGCCTTCTGATGCTGGCCCGCACCGACCGGGTGGCGCGCGCCCTGTCCGAGGCGCTGCGCCACCGCAACACCCGCAAGATCTATTGGGCGCTGGTCGCGGGCGTGCCGCATCCGCGTCAGGGCAGCATCAAATACGGGCTGATGAAGGCCCCCGGTGGCGGGCGTGGCGGCGAGGGCGAAAAGATGCTGTGCATCCACCCCGCCAAGATGGCCGAATTCCCCGATGCCAAACGCGCCCACACCGACTTTTTCACGCTCTGGTTCCTCGGCACCCGGATGAGCTGGATGGCGCTGGAGCCGGTCACCGGCCGCACCCACCAGCTGCGCGCACATCTGGCCGAACTCGGCCACCCCATCATCGGCGATGGCAAATACGGCAGCTCCGCGCAGGAAAATATGGGCGATGGCTGGGGCGCGCAGGCGGGCGGCGAGATGTCCAAGAAAATGCACCTGCACGCCCGGAGTCTGTCAGTCCAGCACCCGATCACCAAGGAAATGATGACCTTTACCGCACCCTTGCCCGAACACATGGCACGGACCTGGAAGCTGCTGGACTGGAACGAGAAAGACGTGCCCGCCGACCCGTTCGAGAGTCTGCGGTGAGCACCTGGGCGGCAAAACGCTTCTGGGCTGCAACAGCCGCCGAACCCTGTGACGGCGGCTTCACCGTCCGGCTGGATGCGCGTCCGGTCAAGACCCCGGCCAAACAGCCGTTGGTCTTGCCGACCCTTGCCATGGCGCAGGCCATCGCCGCCGAATGGGATCAGCAACAGGGCCTGATCCGCCCCGACACCATGCCGCTGACGCGCGCGGCCAATTCGGCCCTCGACAAGGTCGCCCCGCACCCGGGCGGCGTGGTGGATGAAATTGCCAATTACGGCAGCACTGATCTGCTGTGTTATCGCGCGACGGCACCGCAGCCCTTGATCGACCGCCAGGCCGCAGGCTGGGACCCGGAGCTGGACTGGGCCCGCACGGCCCTTGGCGCGCCGCTGGCCGTCACCCAGGGCGTGATTCCGGTGCCGCAGCCCGAGCCCAGTCTGGCGCGCCTGCGCGCCCATGTGGCGGCGCTCGGACCCTTTCAGCTGGCAGCGTTGCACGACCTTGTGGCGATCTCGGGCTCGCTGATTCTGGGCCTTGCCGTCACCCAAGGCCGGCTCACCGGCGATCAGGCCTTTGCCCTCAGCCGAATCGACGAAACCTGGCAGAATGAGCTCTGGGGCACAGATGAAGAGGCCGCCGCGATGGAGGTCCTGCGCCGCGACGCCTTGCTCAACGCAGAGCGATTCTTGGCATTGTGCGGGTAACAATCCTGCCTAAAAGGCAGGCACAGCGGCGCAGGCCTGCCTGTAACAGCCTCTAAATCGTTAATTTGCAAAGATTTTAGGCAAATATCCGCGACACGCTTGACCTTTCAAACCGCTTCGGAGGAAACTGCTTCCACTGGGAGAGGCTCACCTCCACTAGTTTCGCCCCCGTCCGCCCATCAACCGGCCTCGGGGCATAAAAACGTCGGCACAATGCCGACAACTCAGGATGAGGTAAGAATGAAACAATCCGTATTCCTCGGCACCCTCGCGGCCACCACCCTGCTTGCAGGCGCGGCACTGGCGCAGGGCACCTCGACGCTTCAAACCGTCAAGGACCGTGGCGAACTGAACTGTGGCGTCAACACCGGTCTGGTCGGCTTTGCCGCCCCGGATGCAAGCGGCAACTGGCAGGGCTTTGACGTCGCCCTGTGCAAGGCCGTTGCCGGCGCGATTTTCGGCGATGCCTCGAAAGTGGTCTACATCCCGACCACATCGTCCGACCGCTTTGAACAGCTCACATCGGGCCGGATCGACCTGCTGATCCGCAACACCACCTGGACCTTCTCGCGCGACACGGACCTGAAAATGGATTTCGTCGGCGTGAACTACTATGACGGTCAGGGCTTCATGGTCCGCAATGATCTGGGCGTGTCTTCGGCCAAAGAGCTGAACGGCGCCACGATCTGCATCCAGACCGGCACCACCACGGAACTGAACCTGGCTGATTACTTCAAAGCCAACAACATGACCTATACGGCGGTTCCGATCGAAACCAATGCCGAGGGTGAACAGCAGTACCTGGCAGGTGCCTGCGATGCCTACACCACCGATGCCTCCGGCCTTGCGGCGACCCGTGCTGCGTTCGCAGACCCGGAAAACCATGTCATCCTGCCGGAAATCATCTCCAAGGAACCGCTTGGGCCTGCAGTGCGCCATGGCGACAGCGAATGGGGTGACGTGGTTCGCTGGACGATGAATGCTCTGGTCGCTGCCGAAGAATTCGGCATCACCTCGGCCAACATCGACGAACTGGCAACCTCGTCGCAGAATCCGGAAGTTCAGCGCTTGCTGGGCACCTCGGACAATCTGGGGGCGATGATCGGTCTGGAGGCCAACTGGGCTCTGAACGCGATCAAGGCAGGTGGCAACTATGGCGAAATCTTCGCGGCCACCATTGGCGAATCGACCCCGATCGGTCTGGCGCGTGGTCTGAACGCGCAGTGGACCCAGGGCGGCCTGCTCTACACCCCGCCGTTCCGTTGATCGGCTAAGACCTTGGGGCGCGCCTGCCCGGTGCGCCCCTTGCCAAACCGGACCTTTCCAAAAGCAAGAACAGGGTAATCCGCAGCGTCGGGGGAGCATCCCCACACACAAGGGCAAAGCCCGGGACCGCGCGGACTTCAGGGGAACATAAATGGCCGTAGTCACGGAAGAACCGAAAGCTGGCTTTCGGCTCGGGATGCTCATCTACGACACCCGCTATCGCTCTATTACCATCCAGATCGTCGTGCTGATGCTGGTCATGCTCGGCGCGGCCTGGCTGATCGACAACCTGCTGAGCAATCTGGCCGCGCTGGGGCGGGGGATCGATTTTGGTTTCCTGTGGAACCGCGCAGGCTATGACATCAACCAGACACTGGTGGAATACACCAATGACAGCACCCATGCCCGCGCCACACTGGTCGGGCTGCTCAACACCCTGCTGATCGCCTTTCTGGGCTGTATCGCTGCAACCGTTGTGGGTGTCATCGCCGGGGTGCTGCGCCTGTCCAACAACTGGGTGATTGCGCGGCTGATGACGGTCTATGTGGAAATCTTCCGCAACATTCCGCTCCTGCTGTGGATCCTGATGATCTACACCATCTTTACCGAGGCATTTCCGGCCCCAAACGCCTTCCGGGGTGAGACGCCGGCGGCGTCGATGGTGATGTTCGACACGGTGGCCTTCACCAACCGCTACACCGCCATTCCCTGGCTGATGTTTGACCGTTCGCTGGGCTGGCTGCCCCTTGGGCCGTTGTGGCTGAACCTTGATCTGACGGCGATCGTTGCGGCGCTGGTCGGGGGCTTTTTGCTCAACCGTTACATCCTGCGCCGCGCAACCCGCATCCAGGAAGCAACCGGCCTGCGGCCCACCACCTGGTGGCAGTGCATGCTTGCGCTGTTCGGGCCGATCATCCTTGTGCTGCTGGCCCTTGGCACCCATCTCGACAGCCCCAGCCTGCAAGGTTTCAACTTCACCGGCGGTCTGCAGGTGTCAAACTCGCTGGTGGCCCTCTGGCTGGCGCTGACCCTCTATACCGCCGCCTTCATTGCCGAAATCGTCCGCGCCGGGATCAATGCCATCTCGCGCGGCCAGTCCGAAGCCGCCTTTGCCCTTGGCCTGCGCCCGGGCCGCACGATGAACCTGATCATCCTGCCACAGGCGCTGCGGGTCATCATCCCGCCGCTGATCTCGCAATACCTCAACCTCACCAAGAACTCGTCGCTGGCCATTGCGGTCGGCTACATGGACCTGCGCGGCACGCTGGGCGGCATCACGCTGAACCAGACCGGCCGCGGGCTGGAGGCGATGATGCTCTTGATGCTGATCTACCTGATCGTCAGCCTGCTGATCTCGTCGGCCATGAACGTCTACAACAACCGCGTCAAGCTGAAGGAGCGCTGAGATGAACACCAGCACAAGCACCTTCGTCCGCACCGAAATGCTGCCCGAACAGGCCCCGCCGCTGACCGAGTCAGGGGCTGTCAAATGGGTGCGCGAAAACCTGTTTTCCTCTGTCCTCAACGGCATCCTGACGGTGCTGGGCGTGGTGATCGTGGCCTATCTTGTCATCGGCATTGCGCCTTGGCTGTCACGCTCGGTCTGGAACGCGGGCAGCCTGTCCGAATGCCGTCAGATCATCGCCGAACGCTGGGGTGAGGGCGTCACCGGCGCCTGCTGGGCGGTGATCCGCGAACGCTGGCCGCAATACCTGTTCGGCTTTTACCCGTCGCATCTGTACTGGCGCCCGGTGCTGGCCTTCGTCCTGCTCTGCGTCGCCGTCGCCCCGGTGTTGTTTGACAAACTGCCGCGCAAGATGCTGTGGTTTTCGCTGGTCTACCCCGCCGTCGGCTTCTGGCTGCTGTGGGGCGGGTCGGTCTGGGTTCCGGTCATGGCGGTCGCGGGCTTTGCCATCGGCTATGCCGCCGCCAAATTTCTGCAACCCGTCGCAGGCACCATCATCGCCGCCATCGCGGCCGTGCTCGCCCCGGTCCTGTGGTGGCTGTTCCTCGCCGGTCCCGCTGCCGATGCCCTGCAATCGCTCCTCCCCATTGCGCTGGAGAGCGTGCGCTCGCGCGAATTCGGCGGCTTCATCCTTGCCTTCACCATCGGCTTCACCGGCATCGCGTTTTCACTGCCGCTTGGCGTGATGCTGGCGCTTGGCCGTCAGTCCGACATGTTCATCGTCAACAAGCTGTCGGTCGGGTTCATCGAGTTCATCCGGGGCGTGCCGCTGATCACCCTGCTGTTCACGGCCTCCTTGCTGCTCAACTACTTCCTGCCGCCGGGCACCGATTTTGACATCATCCTGCGCGTCATCATCATGGTGGTGCTCTTCGCCGCCGCCTATATTGCCGAGGTCGTCCGGGGCGGTCTCGCCGCCCTGCCGCGCGGCCAGTATGAAGCCGCCGACGCTCTGGGGCTGGATTACTGGAAAGCGCAGCGCCTGATCATCATGCCGCAGGCGCTGAAAATCTCGATCCCCGGCATCGTGTCGACCTTTATCGGACTGTTCAAGGACACCACCCTGGTGGTCTTCGTGGGGCTTCTTGATCCGCTCAAGGGCATCACCGACGCGGTCCGCGCCTCCACCGACTGGAAAGGGATCTATTGGGAGCCCTACATCTTCGTCGGTGCCATCTTCTTCCTGTTCTGCTTCGGCATGTCCCGGTACTCGATGTATCTGGAATCCAAGCTCAAAACCGATCATCGCTAAGGGAGCCGGAACATGTCCGAAGCCACAGCCCTCGACTTGACTGCCCGCCAGATTGACCCGAGCCAGATGAAGGTCAGCGACGAAGTCGCCATCCAGATCACCCAGATGAACAAGTGGTACGGCACTTTCCACGTGCTGCGCGACATCAACATGACCGTCAACCGGGGCGAGCGGATCGTGATCTGCGGCCCGTCCGGCTCGGGCAAGTCCACCCTGATCCGCTGCATCAACCGGCTGGAAGAGCATCAGCAGGGCCAGATCATCGTGGATGGCACCGAACTGACCTCAGACCTCAAGAACATCGACAAGGTCCGGTCCGAGGTTGGGATGGTGTTCCAGCACTTCAACCTGTTCCCGCATCTGACCATTCTGGAAAACCTGACGCTTGCGCCGATCTGGGTCCGCAAGACCCCGAAGGCAGAGGCGGTAGAGGTGGCCATGCACTATCTGCGCAAGGTGAAAATTCCGGAACAGGCGAACAAATACCCTGGCCAGTTGTCGGGCGGCCAGCAACAACGTGTGGCCATCGCGCGGTCCTTGTGCATGAAACCGCGCATCATGCTGTTTGACGAACCCACCTCTGCCCTCGACCCCGAGATGATCAAAGAGGTGCTCGACACCATGATCGAACTGGCCGAGGAAGGCATGACCATGCTCTGCGTCACCCATGAAATGGGCTTTGCGCAGGCCGTCGCCAACCGGGTGATCTTCATGGATCAGGGTCAGATCGTGGAACAGAACAACCCGAAAGAGTTCTTTAACAACCCGCAATCGGACCGGACCAAACTCTTCCTGTCGCAGATTCTGGGGCACTGAACCCGGCCGGGCGGGGGGCACATCGGTCAGAAAAGGGCCCTCCGGGGCCCTTTTTTCATCTTGTCTCCCGCCACGGCCTGTCCGAAAAGCGGCAAGGGCGGCCAATGACAGACCCGCCGGGAAAGCATGACCACCATGGCCAAACCCCCGACCTCGCGCGTTGACAAGCTTCTGTCGTCAATGGGTTATGGCTCGCGCAACGAAATGCTGCAACTGGCCAAGGCGGGGCGCATCACGCTGGATGGCACCGTGCTGTCAGACGCCTCCATCCGCATTCCGGTGACACCCGATTTGCCCAACCGCATGAAGATCGACGGCCAGCCGCTTGATCCGGTGGCGGGGCTGGTCATCCTGCTGCACAAGCCGCTGGGCATGACCTGTTCACACAAAGAGGCGGGGCCGCTGGTCTATGACAGTCTGCCGCCCCGCTGGCGTCAGCGCAGCCCGGCGATTTCCACCATCGGGCGGCTCGACAAGCAGACAACCGGCCTGTTGCTGCTGACCGATGACGGCGCGCTGCTGCACCGGGTGATCAGCCCGAAGCGCCATGTCGCAAAGACCTATCACGCCCGGCTCGCCCGCCCGCTGACGGGCAGCGAGGCCGCGCTTTTTGCCTCAGGGGATATGATGCTGGAAGGTGAGGCAAAGCCTCTGGCCCCGGCGCAGTTGCAGGTGCTCTCGGAGACCGAGGCTTTGCTCACGGTGACCGAAGGCCGCTACCATCAGGTGCGCCGCATGTTTGCCGCCACCGGCAACCATGTCGAAGACCTGCACCGAGTCCGCCTGGGCGGTCTGTCCCTGCCAAAGAGCCTGTCACCCGGTCAGTGGGTGCTGCTGGACGAAGATCAGATCGCACAGATCTTCTCATGATCAAAGGCTGACCGGCTCTGTGCCGGGGCCGATCGCCTTATTCCGCGCTCTTGCCCGTTGCCTTGGCCTTCATCCGCTCCAGCAGCTCTTCCTTGCTGGGCCGCAGGTTCGGAATCTTGGTCGGGGCCTTGGCCTTGAGTTCCTTGCCCGGCTTGGCGCTGGGGTCCTTCTGGCGGCCCTGATCCTTGCTCAGTTTCGGGTTGCCTGATTTTGCGTAATCCATGGGCTGTCGCCTTGTTCCAGAGTCTGATCATGCGTCATGCCTGAAACCGGTCACCGCCGCAAGCGGTGCGCCAGGGGCTGTATCCGGTGGCAATCGTTAAGATTTCATGAAGATCAGAAGGTCAACCTATTGATTTTGCTACATTTTACACCCTGTAACACAGGGGGAAGCCCGCGGAGCCTCAGGCCATGATCTCCCGCGGAACGATGAAATCATCCACCACCCCTTGGCCAAGACCGACATCCTCCCAGGAGTCCGCCACAAAATCCACCACCAGCGTCGCGCCGGTCGGATAGCGGGCAAATTCCGGATTGACCGGGGCATGCGCCACCAGCCGGGCCGCAAATTCCGCAATCCCGGGGTTATGCCCGATCATCATCACCGTATCGGCAGACGCGTGGCGCAGCACCGCCAGCATCACATCCGGCCCGGCATGATAGAGCGACGGCTTGAGTTCCAGAACTGGCGTGGCGGGCAGGGCGGGCGCAATTCCCTCCCAGGTCTTGCGGGTCCGCGCCGCATCCGAGCACAGAACCTGCCCGGGCACATACCCCCGGCTGGCCAGCCATTGCCCCAGATCCGCCGCCGCCCCCCGCCCGCGTTCGTTCAGCGGCCGGTCATGGTCTGGAGTCAAAGGATCGTCCCAGCTCGATTTCGCATGCCGCGTCAAGATCAGGCGCTTCATTCCACTCTCCCCCCGATACAGACGGTTACCCCGCCCTGTGGAATCGGCCCATGTGATAGGCCGACTGTTCTGCAAGTCTTGCATAGCCTTGCGACACCGGGCAAGCACGGCGAACCCGGCAGCCCCCCGACAGACAGTCCGCGCCCTCAGGCTGGTTCAAAAAGGCGTGGCAGGCGGCCACGTCATACCCATGCGCGCCCAAAGCGCCAACGGGGCAGGCCGTCACGCAAGGTTGGGCGCAGCCGTCGCAAGGTTTGGCTGGAGGGGGCAGCTCCAGCCTGTCACGCAGAACCAGGGCCCCCCGGATGCTGACCATCAATCCTTGCGTCCCATGCACCAGCAGCCTCACCGGGCTGGCCCAGAGACGCCCCGTCCGCAACGCCCATTGATAGAACGGATGATACGGCGGGCCCCCAAAGGGAAAGCGCGCCTTGCCCCCCAGATCGCAGGCCAGCCGCCCGATCACCCGCCGCGACCAGTGGTCGACCGGATCATCCCCGCCCCATTCCGGCTGTGCCTTCAGATGTGGCCAGAACCCCGGCTCACGCGGGCCCAGCAGCACCACTGTGCGCGCCCAGGTCGGAAAGCTTGTCTCATGCGTGCAGTCAAACGCACCCAGCACCTCCAGAAACTGGGGCTCCAGCAGCGCGTTCAGACGGTCGAGGCTCAGCTCTGCCATTTGCACCCTTCCCAAAACCGCCAGACGGAGGCTCTGCCCTTGGCCCCGAAAGCCGTGGTCAGATCACCGCCGCACCAGCGGTTTCACCCGCGGTTCGGTCGATCGGATCTGGCTGCCCGCACCATGGTCGGTGAACAGTTCCAGCAGGCAGGCATTTGGAATGCGGCCATCCAGAATGGTCACTGCCCGCGTGCCCTGTTCAATCGCCAGCAGCGCGGTTTCGGTCTTGGGGATCATCCCGCCCGAGATCACCCCATCGCGCGTCATCTGGCGAATTTCATCGGGGGTGATCTGGGTCATCACCTCTCCGGCCGCGTTCTTGACACCGGCCACATCGGTCAGAAGCAAAAGCCGGTCAGCCTGCAAAGCGCCGGCAATTGCCCCGGCCGCCGTGTCTCCGTTGACGTTGAACGTCTCGTTATCCGCCATCCCGGTTCCCACGGGGGCAATCACCGGGATGATACCGGCCTTGTACAGATCGCGCAGCACCTGCACGTTCATCTCGACCGGGCGGCCGACGAAGCCCAGCTCGGGATCATCTGCCTCGCATACCATCAGATCGTCGTCCTTGCCGGAAATGCCCACCGCGCGGCCCCCGGCATCCATGATCGCCTGCACGATCCGTTTGTTCACCAGACCCGACAGGATCATTTCCACCACCTGCACCGTGGCCTTGTCGGTCACCCGTTTGCCGCGCACAAATTCGGAGGTGATGCCCAGCTTGTTCAGCATGTCATTGATCATCGGCCCGCCGCCATGCACGACGACCGGGTTCACGCCCACCTGACGCATCAACACAATGTCGCGGGCAAATTCCGCCATGGCGGCATCGTCGCCCATGGCATTGCCGCCGAACTTCACCACGACAACCGAGTCGGCATAGCGTTGCAGGTAAGGCAGGGCCTCAGAGAGCATCTTGGCGGTGTTCAGGGCATCTTGCATGGTCAGGGTCTGCTGTTTCATGGGGCCTCCGGGTTGGGGTGGTTGGTAAACCCTTTGCCGCAGCCTGCCAAGCACAGTGTCCGCTCTCGGGTCTGGCTTGTCTTTTCCGACCATAAGCGTAGGGTTTGGCCAGGCTCAAGGAGTAGGTCATGACCGAGCAGAAAACCATCGTCCTGACAGGGGCATCGCGTGGGATAGGCCATGCCACGGTCAAGCGGTTTTCAGCCGAGGGTTGGCGCGTGCTGACCTGTTCGCGCCAGCCGTTCGATCCGCGTTGCCCTTGGCCGGGGGGCGAGGACAACCATATCCAGATCGATCTGGCTGACCCGAACAAGACCATCGCGGCGATCGAGACGATCAAGAGCAGGATCAACGGCCGTCTGGATGCGCTGGTCAACAATGCCGGGATCAGCCCGAAGGGTCCGGATGGTGCCCGGTTGAACACGCTGGACACCGATCTGCGTACCTGGGGGCAAGTGTTTCACGTCAATTTCTTTGCCTCGGTGATCATGGCGCGCGGCCTGAAGGATGAGCTGGCGGCGGCCAAGGGATCGGTGGTCAACGTGACCTCGATTGCCGGGGTCAAGGTGCATCCGTTCGCAGGGGCGGCCTATGCCACGTCCAAGGCGGCACTTGCCGCGCTGACGCGCGAGATGGCGCATGATTTCGGGCCCTTGGGGGTGCGGGTCAATGCGATTGCGCCGGGTGAGGTGGAAACCGCCATTCTCTCGCCGGGCACCGACAAGATTGTGGAAAAGCTGCCGATGCAGCGGCTGGGGCAGCCAAAAGAGGTGGCGGATGTGATCTGGTTTTTGTGTTCCGACCAGTCCAGCTACATTTCGGGCGCCGAAATCGAGGTGAACGGCGCGCAGCATGTCTGACCGGCCGCGGCCTGCGTTTGCGGGCGGCACAGGCAGCACCGCTTGACGCGCGCGTCCCCGACCCGCATATCCGGGCATCCCCGCGGAGGTTCCAATGCTTGATGACGCCGACGACATTCACCCGCTGTTTCACGGCGCGCCCAAAGGGCTGGAGTTTCGCAAGCTGCGCAAACGGCTGGTGCAGCAAGCGCGCGAGGCGATTGACACCTATGGCATGGCAAAGCCAGGTGAGCGGTGGCTTGTCTGCCTGTCGGGTGGCAAGGACAGTTACACACTGCTCGCTGTCTTGCAGGAGTTGAAATGGCGCGGCCTGCTGCCGGTGGATCTGCTGGCCTGCAACCTCGATCAGGGCCAACCCGGCTTTCCCGCCACCGTGCTGCCCGAGTTTCTGACCCGCATGGGGGTAGACCATCGGATCGAGTATCAGGACACCTATTCGGTCGTGATCGACAAGATCAAACCGGGGGGCACGATGTGCAGCCTGTGTTCGCGGCTTCGGCGCGGCAACCTGTACCGTATCGCGCGCGAGGAAGGGTGCTCGACAGTGGTTCTGGGCCATCACCGCGATGATATTCTCGAGACCTTTTTCATGAATCTGTTCCATGGCGGCCGCCTGGCCTCGATGCCGCCGCGCCTGCTCAATGAAGATGGCGATCTGTTTGTCGCCCGGCCGCTGGCCTTTGTGGCCGAAGCGGATTGTGACCGGTTTGCCCGGGCCATGGGCTATCCGATCATCCCATGTGACCTGTGTGGCAGCCAGGAGGGCTTGCAGCGCGCACAGGTGAAAAAGCTGCTGGATGAGTGGGAGGCACGGGTGCCCGGTCGACGGCAGGTGATGTTCCGCGCTCTGATGAATGTACGTCCGTCGCATCTTGCCGACCCCGGCCTGTTCGACTTTGCGGGACTGATGCAGACCATGCGGGCCGATGCAGAAAATCCTCCTCACCTGCGGGATGCGGATTAAGGGTTCCGATACCCCCTCGTTCTAGGTTTGCCGGCCAGGAGGATGGGCCTCCGCGTCCGGGGGGCGGGCATGCACCGAATTGCGTTCAAAACATCTGCGGTCGGGGCGCTGCTGTGCAAACAGTCCAAGAGGCTTGGGGTGATCCTGTTGCCTGCCACGGCAGTCCTGGCGGTCTGGCTTGGCGGCGCGGCGGGATTTCTGGCCGGCGCGATCGCTGCCACCGCGGGTTTTGCCCTGATCGTCAACCGCAGGCGCGGGGTGGCCCCGCCTGCGGATGGCGGCCGACCTGAAGCGCTGGCCAACGAAACGTGGTTTGTGGCCAATCTGGATCGTGTGCTTGAGGGCGGCATGGCGCAGGGCAGGACGACCGTCTGCTTTGTGCTGATGTTTGATGACCTGACCGGGCTTGCGGGCCGCACTGGGCGGCTTGCGCTTGACCGGGCGATGTCGCGCACAGGCGAACGGCTGGGCCGGGCCTTGCGTGACGGCGATGTGGTGGCAGCGCTGCCCGGCAACGGCTTTGCCGTCAGCCTTGCGCCGATGCGACGGTTTGATCTGGAAAGCGCTGTGCAGATGGCTGCGCGTCTGCAGGCAGCGGTCACGGCCCCGCTGGTCATTGATGATTTGACCGTGCATCCATCGCTATCGGTGGGATTTTGTCTGGCTGACCGGGCACCGGGCGTGCTGGGCGCGCCGCTGCTGGATGCCGCCCGGACCGCGGCGGAGGAGGCGCTGCGCCATGGTCCCGGCGCAATGCGCGCCTTTCAACCGGAACTGGCCCAGCGTCGTGCCGACCGGGCAGATTTGCGCGCGGGATTGGAAGAAGCCTTGGACAAGGGGCAGATCTGCCCCTTTTTTCAGCCTCAGCTGTCCACCGACACCGGTGAAATCACTGGGTTTGAAGCTTTGGCCCGCTGGCACCACCCGGAACGCGGGGGCATTCCACCGTCAGAGTTTCTGCCGCTTGCCGAGGAGACCGGCCTGTCAGAGCGTTTGGGGGAGCTGATCCTTCATGGGGCGCTGTCAGCCCTGACCCGGTGGGACAAGGCCGGCCATAGCATCGCGCGGGTTACGGTCAACTTTTCCGGGGCCGAATTGCGCAATCCGCGCCTGCCTGACCGGCTCCTCTGGGCGCTGGACCGCTTCGCGCTGATGCCGGAACGGCTGACGGTCGAAGTGCTCGAAACCGTGGCGGCGCGGTCTGACGATGATGTGATCGTGCACAATCTGGCGCGGATCGCCGAACTGGGCTGCGGTATTGATCTGGATGATTTCGGCACCGGGCAGGCGTCCATCGTCAACATCCGGCGTTTTGCCGTCCGGCGGATCAAGGTTGACCGCTGCTTTGTCACCCGATGCGACACCGACCCGGATCAGAAGCGCATGGTCGCGGCGATTTTGTCGCTGTGTGAGCATCTGGGGTTGGAAACGGTCGCCGAAGGGGTCGAAACGCCCGGAGAGCATGTGACTGTGGCGCAACTGGGGTGCGGGCATGTTCAGGGGTTCGGCATTGCCCGTCCGATGGCGATGGAGGAAACCTTTGACTGGATCGCCTGGCATGAACTGGCGCGGCAGCATGCGATGCCGTTCGGGCAAAGGGGGTGACCACCAGGCGGCACAAGGGGGAGGGCGCCACAGGGCTTTGTCACGGTTGTGCGCACTGCGCCAACGGCGGTCCAGCGGGATCAATACTGATGGCCAAACAGGAAAACCGCTTGACCTTTCCCGCCCCCTTCTGTTGAACGACCGCTGACCTGAACAATGGCGGCGGAAGTCCCGATGGACGATCAAAACAAGAACCTCATCCTCGCAACTGTGCTGTCCTTCGTGGTCATCATGGTCTGGTTCGTGCTGTTTCCACCGCCCGAACCGGTGATTGACCCGAACGCGCCGGCAGTGACCGCGGTGGATGGCACCACGCCCCCCGCAGCGTCGCAGCCAGCGGCAACGGCCACCGCAGATGGCGCTGCCCCGGCCGCTGAAGCCCCGCGGCTGACCATCGACACGCCCGAGCTGACCGGCTCGATCTCGCTGCTGGGCGGACGGATCGACGATCTGGAGCTGAAGGCCTATCAGCAGACGCTGGATGACGACTCTGGCATCGTGCGCCTGCTTGCGCCGGTGGGGCAGGCAAATGCCTATTATGCGCTGTTCGGCTGGGGCCCTGCCGGAGCGCTGGGATTTGAGGATGTTCCCGGTGCCAATACCGAATGGACACCTGCCGGCGGTGGCACGCTGTCGCCCGGGCAGCCGGTCACCCTGCGCTGGGACAATGGCAATGGCCTGAGCTTCACCCGTGAAATCGCGGTGGATCAGCATTTCATGTTCACGGTGACCGAGAGCGTGCAGAACACCGGCACGGCAGAGGCGCGGCTGTTTCCCTATGGCATCGTCGCCCGTCACGGAAAACCCACCAACCTTGAGAACTTCTTTGTCAGCCATGAAGGCGTTGTGGCCCGTGCCGATGGCCAGCTGACCGAGACCGATTATGACGATGTGGCTGACCTGCCGCTGGTGGCGCGCGAAGGTGCGCAGGCAACGGTGGTCGAGGCGCAGACCGATGGTTATGTCGGGTTCACCGACAAATACTGGATGACGGTTCTGGTGCCGGAGCAGGGCACGCCCTTTACGTCGGTCACCAAATACGTGCCCCAGGCCGATATTTACCAGACCGAAACGCGCCAGCCGGTGGTTGCTGTTGCGCCGGGTGAGACGGTCACCTCGACGCAGCGCCTGTTTGCCGGTGCCAAGCGGTGGGAAACCCTGCGCGCCTATCAGAACGAAGGTGCGGTAGAGGGTGCGGGCCAGCCGATTCCGGGGTTCATCGACACGATTGACTGGGGCTGGTTCTTTTTCCTGACCAAGCCGATCTTTGCCGTTCTGCACTGGCTCAACGCCAATATCGGCAACATGGGTCTGGCGATCATCGGGCTGACCTTCATCCTCAAGCTGCTGGTGTTGCCGCTGGCCTACAAATCCTATGTCAGCATGGCGCGGATGAAAGAGCTGCAGCCCGAGATGGAGGCGCTCAAAGAGCGTGCGGGTGACGACAAGCAGATGATGCAGCGCGAGATGATGAAGCTGTACAAGGACAAGAAGGTGAACCCGGCCGCGGGCTGCCTGCCGATCCTGATCCAGATTCCGATCTTCTTTGCGCTGTACAAGGTGATCTTCGTCACCATCGAACTGCGTCATGCGCCGTTCTTTGGCTGGCTGCAGGATCTGTCGGCGCCGGATACCTCGTCGATCTTCAACCTCTTCGGTCTGCTTCCCTGGGCCGCGCCCGAGCCGGGGACGATCCTGGCGCTGATCTTCATTGGCATCCTGCCGATCCTCTTGGGCATCTCGATGTGGTTGCAGCAAAAGCTGAATCCAGCCCCCACCGATCCGACCCAGCAGATGATCTTTGCCTGGATGCCTTGGGTCTTCATGTTCATGCTGGGTGGCTTTGCCAGCGGGTTGGTGGTGTACTGGATCACCAACAACGTGATCACTTTCGTTCAGCAATACGCCATCATGCGCAGCCACGGGCACAAGCCGGATCTGTTTGGCAACATCAAATCGGGTTTCAAGAAGAAGCCCGCGGTTGTTCCGGTGGCTGACAAGAGCGCGAAGCCGAAGAAGAAATGATGCGGCTGGCCCAGATCTGCCGCCACCCGATCAAATCCATCGGCTTTGAGGAACTGGCAAGCGCGTCCCTGACAGAGGGGCGCGTTTTGCCGTTTGACCGGGAATGGGCGGTGCTTCATGACGCGGCCAAGGTCGGCGCGCTGAGCGAATGGGTTCACAAGATGAACTTTCTGCGCGGCGTGGCGGGGCCGGAGCTGATGGCCATTCGCGCCGTGCTGGATGAGGGCGCGCGCCGGGTAACACTGACCCATCCGGTGGCCGGCGAGATCACGGTCGCGCCCGACACTGACGGGGATCGGCTGCTGGAGTGGCTGCGCCCGCTGTGGCCCGCCGACAAGCCCGCGCCGGTGCGTGTGGATCATGTGCCCGGGCAAGCGATGACCGACGTGCCCCAACCGTTCCTGGCGGTGCTCAACGCTGCCTCCAACGCCGATCTGGGCGCGCGGATGGGGCAGGATCTGTCCATCCATCGCTGGCGTGGCAATCTTTGGGTGGACGGGTTGGAGCCTTGGGCCGAATGGGATCTGATGGGCCGTACCCTGCGCATCGGCGGGGCACAGGTTCGTATCGAGGAGCGGATCACCCGCTGCAAGGCCACCACCGTCAATCCCGACACCGGGGCAGAAGATGCTGACACTCTTGGCGCATTGCGGGCGGCGTTTGGCCATCAGGACTTTGGCACCTATGCTTTGGTCATCAAATCCGGTCCCATCGCGATTGGTGACCCAGTGGAGGTGCTATGAGCGCTGAACGCTTTCCCCTTGCGGACCTGCCGGAGATCGAACCGCGCGAAAAGGGCCGCCTGCTGTTTGCCGGGCCGGTCGATTTTGTCAAAGGCGTGGTCGCGATGTCTGGCCTGCCGCCTGCCGACAGGGTCGAGGTGTGTTTTGCCGGACGCTCCAACGTCGGCAAATCCAGCCTGATCAACGCGCTGACCGGGCGCAAGACGCTGGCGCGCGCGTCGAACACGCCGGGGCGCACGCAAGAGATCAACTATTTCGCGCTTGGCGATCAGCGCTACATGGTCGACCTTCCCGGCTATGGCTATGCCGAGGCCCCGCTGGCGGTGGTCGAGAAATGGCAGGCGTTGCTGCGGTCCTACCTGCAGGGCCGCCAGACGCTGCGCCGGGCCTTTGTGCTGGTGGACATGCGGCACGGGGTCAAGGCGGTGGACCAGGAGATCCTGTCGCTGCTGGACAAGTCTGCCGTGACGTTTCAGGTGGTCTTGACCAAGGCCGACAAGGTGAATGCTGCGACACGGGAAGAGACGATTGCGCAGGTGCAGGCGTCTTTGACCAAACACCCGGCGGCCTACCCGGAAATCGTGGTGACCAGTTCGGAAAAGGGTGAGGGGATCGAGACCCTACGTGCGATCATCGCCACGCTGGAGTGAGGCGTCATGGGCGGGGTCCGCGCCTGGCACCGGGTCATAGCCATGGCCGCCCCAGGGGTGGCAGCGGCACAGGCGGTTGACTGTCAGACAACCGCCCCTGAGGCCACCATGGCGCTGCAAAGCGTCCAACGCATAGGCCGAACAGGTGGGCTGGAAGCGGCAGCCATGGCCGACCCAAGGCGACAGCAGCAGACGATAGGCGCGCACCGGCAGGGCCAACAGCTGCGCCAGCGGGGTCATGCACGGGGGCCGTGGATGGCGCGCAGTGCGGTTTCCAGATCGATCACCAGCTGGGCAAAAGGGCGGTCCACCGTGACACCGGGGCGCGCCACCAGCACATAATCCCATCCGGGTTGCGCCAGATGCGGCAGCACGGCACGCGCCACTTCGCGCAGCCGGCGTTTGGCACGGTTACGAAACACCGCATTGCCGATTTTCTTGGAAGCGGTAAAGCCGACCTGCACGCCCGGCTTGTCATCACCCCGAAACCGCGCCTGCACCAGAAAGCCACCGGCCCCCTGCCTGCGCGCCGAAGCGGTGCGCAGAAATTCGGGGCGGTGGCGCATGGTGGTGATGCAAAAGGAAACCGCCGGTGGCGCAACGGGCGCTTCGGCAGTTATGCCTTGGCCCATTTCCTCCGGCGGCGTCATGTCTTGCCTGTTCATAAGCGGCCCTGACCGGGGCCGGAAACCTTATGCGGACAGCTTGTGACGGCCCTTGGCGCGGCGGGCAGCCAGCACCAGACGACCACCTTTGGTGGCCATGCGGGCGCGGAAACCATGGCGGCGCTTGCGGACCAGGTTGGACGGTTGGTATGTGCGCTTCATCGCGGCTCTCCATCAGACGGCTTGCCCGAACCTCAAGGATTCGAGGGCAGGGAACTTGAAGCCCGTCCTTTACGCAGGCTTGCGCCCCAAGTCAACGCAACGTCGCCGGAATTTGCACAACAATCGCAGATCTGCTTGCACTGGGGGGTGCAGGGCCGATCCTGTGTCAAACCCTGACCCCTTGATCAAGGCGGCGTGATGGGGCTGACGCATTTGGGCTTTGCGGAAACAAGTTCCGGTCGGTTCGCGTAACAGACCCTGTAACCCAGAATGAGGATGCCATGCCCCCCCCTGCCAAAGACGCCGCCAATCCATGGCTGAAACGCCTGCCCTTTCTTGTCATCCTTGGCGTGGCGGTGCTGGGGGCGGTCTTGCTGCGCGATCAGATCAGCTTTGAGGCTCTGGCCCGGCACCGCGACTCTTTGCTGGCGTTTCGGGACAGCAATTTGGCCCTGGCCAGCCTTGGCTTTGTCGCAGCCTATGTCGTCATCGTGGCCTTCAGCCTGCCGGGGGCAACGATTGCCACGCTGACGGGGGGCTTTCTGTTCGGGCTGTTTCCGGGCGTGGTTTATAATGTTGGCGGGGCCACCCTTGGCGCGGCGGCTGTGTTTCTGGCGGCGCGGGCCGGGTTCGGGGCTGATGTGGCGGCAAAGATCACCGAACGCGGCGGCGCAGCGGCGCGGTTGCAACAGGGGTTGCGCGACAACGAATGGTCGGCACTGCTGATCATGCGACTGGTGCCTGCGGTACCGTTCTTCATCGCCAATCTGCTGCCCGCCTTTGTTGGTACATCGCTGTTGCGCTTCACGGTGACCACCTTTCTGGGGATCATTCCGGGGACGTTCGTATTCACCTCCGTGGGTGCTGGTCTGGGAGAGGTATTTGCCCGCGGCGAGACCCCCGATCTGTCGATCCTTTTTGCACCGCATATCCTTGGACCGATTCTGGGGCTGGCGGCGTTGTCAGCGGTGCCTATCGTGCTGAAACGTTTTCAAAAGGGGGTCTGAGATGAACCGGATCACAACCGACATCTGCATCATCGGCGCGGGCTCGGGCGGCTTGTCCATCGCAGCCGGAGCGGTGCAGATGGGCGCGCGCGTGGTGTTGATCGAGGGCGGCGAGATGGGCGGCGATTGCCTGAACGCGGGCTGCATCCCCTCAAAGGCGCTGATCGCGGCGGCCAAGGCGGCGCAGGCCATGCGTGACGGCGCGCGCTTTGGCATCACGCCCACAGAGCCGGAGGTCGATTTCGCTGCGGTCAAGGACCACGTGGCGAGCGTCATTGAAACCATCGCCCCGGTGGACAGCCAAGAGCGGTTCGAGGGGCTGGGTGTGCGCGTCATCCGCGACTGGGCCCGCTTTACCGGGCCGGATGAGGTGGCGGCGGGGGAATATCTGATCAAGGCGCGCCGCTTTGTCATCGCCACTGGCAGCCGGCCACTGGTGCCACCGATTCCGGGCCTCGACTCGGTGCCCTCCCTGACGAATGAAACGATCTTTGCTCTGCGCGACCGGCCGGGCCATCTGCTGATCATCGGCGGTGGCCCGATCGGGATGGAAATGGCGCAGGCGCATCGCCGTCTGGGGTGCCAGGTCACGGTCATCGAGGGTGGCCGGGCCTTTGGCCGCGACGACCCCGAGATGGCGGCCATCGTCTTGGAAAACCTGCGGGCCGAGGGGGTGGAGATTCTGGAAGGCGCAGAGGTGACCGGGCTGTCCGGCCAGGCGGGGGACATCACCTTGGCACTCAAGGACGGGCGCAGTGTGCAGGGCACGCATCTGTTGCTGGCGGTGGGGCGGAAGGTGCATCTGGAAGGGTTGAACCTTGAGGCTGCGGGCGTGAAACATGACCGCAAGGGGGTGACAGTTGGGGCCGATCTGCGCAGCTCCAACCGCCG
Organism: Pseudotabrizicola formosa; assembly: GCF_002900965.1. Classification (GTDB taxonomy): domain Bacteria; phylum Pseudomonadota; class Alphaproteobacteria; order Rhodobacterales; family Rhodobacteraceae; genus Pseudotabrizicola; species Pseudotabrizicola formosa. The sequence continues at coordinate 236,436 of NZ_PJOM01000003.1, forward strand.
GGTCTATGCGGTCGGGGATGCGGCGGGGGGGCTGCAATTCACCCATGTGGCGGGCTATCATGCCGGCGTCGTGGTCCGGCAGATCGTGCTGGGCCTGCCGGCGAAATCCACCACCCGCCACATCCCCTGGGTGACCTATACCGACCCGGAACTGGCGCAGGTGGGCCTGACCGAAGCCGAGGCGCGCAAGGCCCATGGCAGCGCGGTGACGGTGCTGCGGCAGGCGTTTGCCCATAACGACCGCGCCCAGGCCGAGGGCAAGCCCAAGGGCCTGCTGAAGGTGATGGTGGTCAAGGGCCGCCCGGTTGGGGCGTCGATCGTGGGGCTGCAGGCGGGCGAGCTGATCGGGCTTTGGGCCTTTGCCATTGCTTCGCGCGCGAAACTTTCTGCCATCGCGGGAATGGTGGCCCCTTACCCGACTTTGGGCGAAATCTCGAAACGCGCGGCAGGAGCCTATTTTTCCCCCAAACTCTTTGATAATCCTATGCTCAAGGGGTTCGTGCGGCTGGTGCAGAAGATTTTGCCCTGAGCCGGCTGGCAGGAGGATGAAGCAGGGTGAAGGCGGCGCGCGGCGGGTTTTTCAAGACGCTCTCGGGGCGGTTCCTGCTGCTGACGGTTGCCTTTGTCATGCTGGCCGAAGTGCTGATCCTTGTGCCGTCCATCGCGCGGTTCCGGGCCGATTATCTGTTGTTGCGGCTGGAAAAGGCGCAGATTGCCTCGCTGGCCCTGTTGACCACCGATGAGGTGATTGCCCCCGATCTGGAAGCAGAGCTGCTGGTGAATGCGGGCGTGTTCAACGTGGTGTTGCGGCGTGACGAAGTGCGGCAGCTGGCGCTGTCATCGCCGATTCCGGCCGCGATATCAGGGACCTACGATCTGCGCATGTCTGGCCCCTGGGAACTGATCCGCGATGCTTTCGTGGTGATGCGCGATCCGGTGAACCGGGTGATACGGGTGATCGGCAATCCGGTGCAACAGGCGGGCCTGCTGATCGAGGTCACGATGGAGACCGGGCCCCTGCGGGCCGCCATGGTGGAATACGGGTTGCGCATTCTGGTGCTGTCGGTGCTAATCTCTGCGGTGACGGCGGTTTTGCTGTTCATCTCGGTGCAGCGGATGATCGTGACCCCGATCCAGCGGGTGGTGCGCCATATGCAAGCCTATGCCGAGGCCCCCGAAGACGCCCGCCGGGTGATTGCGCCGACATCGCCGGTGGTGGAGCTGCGCGCCGCCGAGGATGCGCTGGAAAGCATGCAAAAGCAGCTGACAGGGGCGTTGCGCCAGAAGGAGCGGCTGGCGCAACTGGGGGGTGCTGTGGCCAAGATCAGCCATGATCTGCGCAACATCCTGACAACTGCGCAACTTTTCGCCGACCGGATCGAGGGCAGCGCCGACCCGATGGTGGCCCGTGCGGCCCCCAAGCTGGTGGGGTCCATCAGTCGTGCGGTCAGCCTGTGCGAGTCGACCCTGGCCTTTGGCAAGGCCGAAGAGCCGCCGCCGCGGCTGGAACGGCTGCCGCTGCGCCCCCTGGTCGAAGAAGTGGTCGAGGCCGAAGGTCTGCTGGGCGAAAGCCAGGTCACCGCGCTGATTGACATTCCGGCAGGCTTTACCCTGCGCGCGGACAGTGAACAGCTGTACCGGGTGCTATCCAATCTGGTGCGCAACGCGCGGCAGGCGATGGAGGCTGTGGGGCAAGGCGGGGTGGTGGAAGTCTCTGCCGCCGAGGATGAGAGTGAATGGCGGCTGCGGGTCGGGGATACCGGGCCGGGGCTGCCGGCCAAGGCCCGCGAGCATTTGTTTGCGGCGTTCCAGGGCGGCGCGCGCAAGGGCGGGGCGGGGCTTGGGCTGGCGATCTCGGCCGAGCTGGTGCGGGGGCATGGCGGGCGGCTGGAGCTGGCGCGCAGCGATGCCGAGGGCACGCAGTTCCTGATTCACCTGCCCAAGCAGGTTTCGGAAAACAGTCTGCCCTTCCGGTGACTTTTGCCCTTGCAAACCCCGGCGGGGGTCGCTAAATCCGCCCTCATAGTGGACCCGTAGCTCAGCTGGATAGAGCATCAGACTACGAATCTGAGGGTCGGGCGTTCGAATCGCTCCGGGTTCACCATTCCTCTCCTGATCGGCTTCCCCTTGTGTTACAGGCTTGCGTGTCCTTTGTTTTCAAAGGCTTGGCCTTGCGGAATTTACCAGATTTTAACGGCGGAGCGGGCCCGGAAATGCGAAAACCCCCCGCCTCGGGCAAGGCGGGGGGCGTCCGGCGGCGGTGCCGCCTTCGGGCCGGTTGCGGCCCGATCAGAACACGTCGATCAGGTACAAGATGATGATGATCGGGATCGGAATGCCGATCAGCCAGGCCAATGCGCCTTTCATGGAGGGTCCTTTCCTTGGGTCTGGGGGAGCAACGCGCAAAGCCGCGGCATGGTTCCGCGCTGGGATCTGGGCGTGACAAGAGTCTGAAAGTGTGGCGTTTTTCAGGTATGCGACGCGTCTGGCGGGCGTATGGCCGGCGTATGGCTTTGGTCATGACAGCTGTGCGCAACGCCGGGGCGGTAACGCGTCGTTAAGCACGTCCTGTCAGACTGATGGCATGCCGCAGTATCAGCGCCCCAGAGTGACCGGTGCGCGGGTGTTTTTCACCCTGTGCCTTGCTGTGCGTGGCAGTGACCTGCTGCTGCGCGAAGTGGGCAGGTTGCGCCAGGCAGTGGCGCAGACCCGGGCGGAACGACCCTTCGGGATCGAGGCCTGGGTGGTGCTGCCGGACCATCTGCATTGCGTGTGGCAGCTGCCTGTGGGGGACGGGGATTTTGGGGTGAGGTGGGGGGCGATCAAGGCGCGTTTCTCGATGGGGATGCGTAGGGCGGGGTTCACCCCGCCGCCCCCGGTGGGTCGCAGGAATGGCGGGGTGAACCCCGCCCTACGGCGCAAGGGAGAGGTTGGGCTCTGGCAACCGAGGTTTTGGGAACACCATATCCGCGATGAGGCGGATTACGCTGCCCATGTCCGGTATTGTTGGGGCGATCCGGTAAAGCATGGTTTGGTTGCGCGGCCCGTCGACTGGCCGCACTCGTCGATCCACAGGGATATCCGGGTGGGGTTGGTGGCGCCGGATTGGGGCGGATCGTGCGAGGTGGGGGAGTTCGGGGAGTAGGGCGGGGTTCACCCCGCCGATGGAGGTGCGTGTGGCGGTTGGTGCCGGAGTGGCGGGGTGAACCCCGCCCTACGGAAAAGCCTTGAAGCGCGGATTGGTACAGCAGCCCGTCGATTCGGCGCATTCGACGCGCCACCGGAATATCCGGTTGAGTTTGGTGTAGGGCGGGGTTCACCCCGCCACCACCGGGTGGTCGAAAGAAAGGCGGGGTGAACCCCGCCCTACACGTTCACCGGCTGAACCGCTTGTACTTCACCCGCTTCGGCTCCAGCGCATCCGGGCCAAGGCGGCGGATCTTGTCTTCTTCATAGGCCTGGAAGTTGCCTTCGAACCATTCCACATGCGCGTCGCCTTCAAAGGCCAGCATATGGGTGCAGAGGCGGTCGAGGAAGAAGCGGTCGTGGCTGATGATCACGGCGCAGCCGGCGAAGTCTTCGATGGCCGATTCAAGCGCCTGCAGGGTTTCCACATCCAGATCGTTGGTCGGCTCGTCGAGCAGCAGCACGTTGCCGCCGGAACGGAGCAGCTTGGCCATGTGGACGCGGTTGCGTTCGCCGCCCGACAACAGGCCGACTTTCTTCTGCTGGTCGGTGCCCTTGAAGTTGAAGGCCCCGGTGTAGACGCGGCTGTTCATCTGCATGTCGCCGAGCTGGATGATTTCCGACCCGCCCGAGATTTCCTCCCAGACGTTCTTGTTGGGGTCGAGCGCGTCGCGCGACTGATCGACGTAGGAGAGTTTCACCGTGTCGCCCAGCGTGACGGTGCCTTCATCGGGCTGTTCCTGCCCGGTCAGCATGCGGAACAGGGTGGATTTGCCGGCCCCGTTGGGGCCGATGACGCCGACGATGGCGCCTGGCGGGATGGTGAAGGTCAGATCCTCGATCAGCAGCTTGTCGCCCATGGCCTTTTTCAGGCCCACAACCTCGATCACCTTGTTGCCCAGGCGTTCGCCGTTGGGAATGATGATCTGCGCGGTGGAGGCGCGTTCGGTGACGGTCTGGCTGGCCATTTCGTTGTAGCGCGACAGGCGGGCCTTGCCCTTGGCCTGACGGGCCTTGGCCCCGGAGCGGATCCACTCCAGTTCCTTTTCCAGCGCCTTTTGCTTGGATTTATCCTCGCGCGCTTCCTGCTGCATCCGCTTGGCCTTCTGATCGAGCCAGGCGGAATAGTTGCCCTCATACGGGATGCCGCGGCCGCGATCGAGTTCGAGAATCCAGGAGGTGATGTCGTCGAGGAAGTAGCGGTCGTGGGTGACGATCAGGATGGTGCCCTTGTAGGCGATCAGGTGCTTTTGCAGCCAGGCGATCGATTCGGCGTCAAGGTGGTTGGTCGGTTCGTCCAAGAGCAGCATGTCGGGCGCTTCCAGTAGCAGCTTGCAGAGCGCCACGCGGCGACGCTCCCCCCCGGACAGGTCTTCGACATTGGCGTCATCGGGCGGGCAGCGCAGCGCGTCCATGGCCACGCCGACGGTGGCTTCCAACTCCCACAGGTTGCCGGCGTCGATCTGGTCTTGCAGGGCGGCCATCTCATCCGCGGTTTCGTCCGAGTAGTTCATCGCCAGTTCGTTGTAGCGCTCCAGAATGGCGGTCTGCTTGGCGACGCCGAGCATGACGTTTTGCTTCACGGTCAGCGCGGGGTCGAGATAGGGTTCCTGCGCAAGGTAGCCGACCTTGGCCCCCTTGGCGGCCCAGGCCTCGCCTTTGAAATCCTTGTCCATGCCGGCCATGATCTTCAGCAGCGTGGATTTGCCTGCGCCGTTGACGCCGACAACGCCGATCTTGACGCCGGGCAGGAAGTTCAGGTGAATGTTTTCAAAGCATTTCTTGCCACCGGGGTAGGTTTTGGAAACGCCTTCCATGTGATAGACATATTGATAGCTGGCCATGTGTACTCTCCGGTCTGCGGGGCGGCGGGTGCGCGCTTGTGTTCTTGGGTTGCCCCTGATGTAGCGATATTGCTGGACAAGGGCAACGCGGCAGGGGCAGTTTGGCCCGCCAAATGGGGGGCTATGGATGCGGGTCGGGTTTCCGATGGCGGCGCGCGGGATGGTGGTGGGGCTCTTGGGCGGGTCGTTTGACCCGGCGCATGAGGGGCATGCCCATATCACGCGGGAGGCGATGAAGCGGCTGGGGTTGGATCAGGTGTGGTGGCTGGTCACACCCGGCAATCCGCTGAAGGCGCGGCAGCCGGCGCCGATGGCGGAGCGGATCGCGCGCGGGCGGGCGGTGATGCGGCATCCGCGGGTGAAGATCACCGATCTGGAGGCGCGGCTGGGCACGCGCTACACCTATGAGACTGTGGTGCGGTTGCAGGCGATCTATCCGGGGGTGCGCTTTGTCTGGCTGATGGGGGCGGATAATCTGGTGCAGTTTCACCGCTGGGACCGGTGGCGCGATATTCTGCGCGTGGTGCCAGTGGCGGTGCTGGCGCGGCCCGGGGCAGGGGTGAAGGCGCGGTTGAGCCGTGCGGCGCAGGCGTTCCGGGCCGAGCAGCTGGACCGGGGGGAATGGCTTGGCGGGCGACGGCAGCCCCCGGTCTGGGCCTTCATCAACCTGCCGATGATGGATGCCAGCAGCAGCGAGATCCGGGCGCGGGGCGCGTGGCGCGGCGCGGGAACGTGAACGGGCGGGCGGTTGATTGCGGGCGGGCGCATCGCCTAGGGTGAGCGGGGCAGCGGATGGGGCGATGATGATTTCACGGCGGCAGATCTTGGGCGGGGCGCTGGGCGGCCTGGCGGCGGGGGTGGCCTGGCCGGTGCTGGCCGATGCGCCGGCCCGGTCGGTGCGGCCGATGCCGCGCGGCGTGCCGGTCGCCAGCCTGCCTGCCACCTCGGCCGAGGTGCTGATCGCCGATGCGCGGCTGGGGGATGCGGCGGTGGCCAGCTATGTGGTGATGGAGGCCGCGACCGGCACCGTGCTGGAACAGCGCGAGCCAGAGGCCCCGATGCCGCCCGCGAGCGTGGCCAAGTCGGTCACGGCGCTTTATGCGCTGGACCGGCTGGGGCCGGAGTTCCGCTTCCGCACAAGGGTGCTGGCGACGGGGCCGGTGGTAGAGGGCGTGGTGCAGGGCGATCTGGTGCTGGCGGGGGCGGGTGATCCGACCTTGCAGACCGATCAGCTGGGCGATCTGGCGGCGGCGCTGGCGGCGCGGGGCGTGACGGCGGTGACCGGGCGCTTCCTGACCTGGGACCGGGCCTTGCCGCCGGTGGCGCAGATCAGCGCCGAACAGCCGGTGCAGGTGGGCTATAACCCCTCGATCAGCGGGTTGAACCTGAATTTCAACCGGGTGCATTTCGAATGGAAGCGGGCCAGTGACGGCTGGGCCACGGCGATGGATGCGCGGGGCAACCGCTTTGTGCCCGCGGTGAAGATGGCGCGGATGCAGGTGGTGGCGCGCGAGGCCCCGGTGTTCACCTATGAGGCGGCGGGCGCGGCAGAGCAATGGACCGTGGCCGCAGGCGCGCTGGGCAAGGGCGGCAGTCGCTGGCTGCCGGTGCGGCGGCCTGCGGTCTATGTCGGCGAGGTGTTCCACACGCTGGCCCGGGCACAAGGGGTGACCCTGCCGGAGCCGCAAGCGCTGCAGGGCGCGCCGGACGGGCAGGAGCTTGCGTCGGTGGACAGCGCGCCGCTGACCACGATCTTGCGCGACATGCTGCGGTTTTCCACCAATATCACCGCCGAGGCGCTGGGCCTGCGGGCCTCGGGCGCGGCGGATCTTGCGGCCTCGGCTGCGGCGATGTCGGACTGGGCGGCGGCGACCTATGGGGTCGGCTGCCGCTTTGTCGATCATTCAGGGCTGGGGTCGGCCTCGCGCGTGACCGCGTTGGATATGGCGCGGATCATGCGAGCGGCGGGGCAGGCGGGTGCGGGGGTGCAGCCCTTGCTGCGCGATCTGGGGCTGCGCGATGCGAAGGGGCGCGAGATCGCCAATTCCCCGGTGCGGGTGACGGCGAAAAGCGGGACGCTGAATTTCGTCTCGGCCCTGTCGGGGCATATCCTCGACCCGCAGGGCAAAGAGCTGGTCTTTGCGATCTTCCTGGGCGACACTGCCCGCCGCGATGCCCTGCCCGAGGCAGAACGCGAGGCCCCGGCAGGGGGCGCGGCCTGGCTGGCGCGGGCGCGCAGCCTGCAATGGCAGTTGCTGGCGCGCTGGTCGCAGACTTACAGCTGAGAGCGGTGCGAGCGGTAGGGCGGGGTTCACCCCGCCTTTTTTGAGGGGCAAGGCGGGGTGAACCCCGCCCTACGGATGGTGGATGCGGCGCGCAAAGCGTGTCGGCCTGCGCGGCGTCGCTCAGGCCTTCATGTGCCGCACCCGGGCGCCCCATTCGATGGCGGCGGCGTGCAGGCGGTCAATCGCCAGTTCTTCGCGCACCTCTTCGAGCATCCGCAGCTCCATATCGGGCAGGCGGCCGTCTGCCGCCACCACATCGCAGGCCAGGGCATAGGCGGTTTCGCGCAGGCGTTCGGGCAAGGCATCGCGGATCAGGCCGAACAGCGCATCCAGCCCGTCTTCCTCTTCAAACAGGTCATAGACCGTCTGGCTGACCGTGCGGATGCGGTCACTGTCATAGCCGGCAAACACCGGCATGTGATTGACCATGCGCTGGATGGCGACCAGTTCCGAGGTGCGCATTTGTTCATCCGCCGCCGACACGGCCACCATCACGGCGACAAGCGCATCGGGCGCAGACAGGGATGGGGGGGTATCGGGCATGGCGCAATCCTTTTGCAATCGGGCGCACAATATTGACGCGCCGGGGTTGGGGCAATAGAGGAAGGGGCTTCCCCGCGCATGGGGCGTGGGGGCGGTTCAAGGATGTAAGCAATGTCTGCTTTGCGTGATGCGGCGATGAAATCGAAGGCCTGGCCCTTTGAAGAGGCGCGCGCCATCCTGAAACGCTATGAAAAACAGGCCCCCGAGAAGGGGTATGTGCTGTTCGAGACCGGCTATGGCCCATCGGGCCTGCCCCATATCGGCACCTTTGGCGAGGTGGCGCGGACCACGATGATCCGCCGCGCGTTTGAGGTGATCAGCGACATTCCGACGCGGCTGATCTGCTTTTCCGACGATGTGGACGGCATGCGCAAGGTGCCGGAAAACGTGCCGCAGCAGGACATGCTGCGCCAGCACATGCAAAAGCCGCTCACCAGCGTCCCCGACCCTTACGGCGAATATGAAAGTTTCGGGCATCATAACAATGCCATGCTGCGCCGGTTTCTGGATACGTTCGGCTTCGAGTATGAGTTCATCAGCGCGACCGAGTTCTACAAATCGGGCCGGTTTGATGACACGCTGCGGTTGTGCGCGGAACGCTATGAGGCGATCATGGCGATCATGCTGAAAAGCTTGCGCGAAGAGCGGCAGCAGACCTATTCCGCCTTCCTGCCGATCCATCCGGAAACCGGCCGCGTGCTCTATGTGCCGATGAAGCATGTCGATGCCGTGCGGGGCGAGATCACCTTTGACGATGAGGACGGGCGGGAATGGACCCTGCCGGTGACGGGGGGCCACGTCAAGCTGCAGTGGAAACCCGATTTCGGCGCGCGCTGGGCGGCGCTGGGGGTGGATTTCGAGATGTATGGCAAGGACCATTCCACCAATACCCCGATCTATGACGGCATCTGCGAGGTTCTGGGCGGCCGCAAACCCAACCACATGACCTATGAGCTGTTCCTTGACGATCAGGGGCAGAAGATCAGCAAATCCAAGGGCAATGGCCTGACGATCGATGAATGGCTGACCTATGCGGCGACGGAATCGCTGTCTTATTTCATGTATCAAAAGCCGAAAACCGCCAAGCGGATGCATTTCGACGTGATCCCGCGCGCGGTGGATGAGTATCATCAACAGCTGCGGGCTTATGGCGATCAGGATGTGGAGAGCCGCGTGAACAACCCGGTCTGGCACATCCATGGCGGCCAGCCGCCCGGGTCGCGGATGGTGGTGCCGTTCTCGATGCTGCTGAACCTGGCTTCCGTGGCTGGGGCCAAGGATGCCAAGGGGTTGTGGGGCTATATCCGCGCCTATGCGCCAGACGCCTCGCCCGAGACCCACCCCGATCTGGATGCCGCCGCAGGCTATGCCGTGCGCTACTTTGCCGACAAGATCGCCCCCAACCGGGTGTTCCGCCTGCCCGATGACCGCGAGCGGGCGGCAATGAAGGATCTGCGCGACCGGCTGGCCGCCTGGGACGGTGGGGCGGATGCCGATGCCTTGCAGAGCATGGTCTTCGCTGTCGGCAAGGACCATGGGTTCGAGCCGCTGCGCGACTGGTTCAAGGCGCTCTACGAGGTGCTGCTGGGCGCGTCGGATGGCCCGCGGTTTGGGGGCTTCATCGCGCTTTATGGTGTGCCGGAAAGCATCGCGCTGATCGACCGGGGGCTGGCAGGCGCATTTGTGACGGCCTGACAAGGGCCTGACGAGGGCCTGAGACAAAGCTCACCCCATGGCATTGACCGGGCCTGCGCCCGGTCTATCCTTTTGTGCGGGGATGTTTCGGACAAGGATCACAGCCATGCGCCTGCTGACCGCCGCTTTCGTGACTGCCGTTCTTGCGGCCACCCTGCCCGCCGCTGCGCAGGAAGAGCCGATCCAGACCACCATCCGCAACCAGCTCACCGCGCTGGGGCAGGATGATTTCGCCACCGCCTTCAGCTTCGCCAGCCCGACCATCAAGAGCCTGTTCGGCACAGCGGATAATTTCGGCATGATGGTGCGCCAGGGCTATCCGATGGTGCACCGGTCCGGTGAGGTCAGGATGCTGGAGCTGCGCGAGGTGGCGGGCAACCTGTGGCAAAGGGTGATGATCACCGACCAGCAAGGCCGCACCCATTTGCTCGACTACCAGATGGTCGAGACGGCGGAGGGCTGGCAGATCAACGGCGTGCAATTGCTGCCGCAACTGGGCGTGGGGGCATAGCGCCGGTCGCTCTGCCCCCGGACCCCCGGAATAGTCAAAGATTGAAAAGGCTCCTTACCTGTTCTTAAATATCCCCGCCGGAGGCTCCAACCTCTCCGCAGCTCAGGGATATCAGAACGATCCCATGGCAATGCCGCCCAGGGGGGCTCGATGCCCCCTTGGGCGGCCCCTGGGCTCAGGTCAGGCCGCGGATCACGCGGTTGATGTGGCCCATCTTGCGGCCGGGCTTGACCTCGGCCTTGCCGTAGAGGTGGATCTGCGTGTTCCGGTCGCGGGCGAGGGCGGGGATCTTGTCCACATCGGCACCGATGAGGTTTTCCATCACCACATCGGCATAGCGGGTGCCATCGCCGAGGGGCCAGCCGGTGATGGCGCGGATGTGCTGTTCGAACTGGTCGACCGCGCAGCCGGCCTGGGTCCAGTGGCCGGAGTTGTGCACGCGGGGGGCGATCTCGTTGACGATCAGGCCGCGCGGGGTCACGAAGAGCTCGACCCCCAGCACGCCGACGTAATCGAGCGCGTTCAGGATGCGGGCGGCGATCAGCACCGCGTCGCTGCGCTGGCTGGGCGACAGGCGGGCGGGCAGGGTAGTGCTGTGCAGGATACCATTGCGGTGCACATTCTCGCCCGGGTCATAGCAGGCGACCGAACCGTCGAGGCCGCGGGCTGCGATGACCGAAACCTCATGGCTGAAGTCGATGAAGCCTTCCAGCACCGACTCTGCCCCGTTCATCGCGGCCCATGCGGCGGCGGCGTCTTCCGGTGCCATGATCCGCGCCTGGCCTTTGCCATCATAGCCCAGGCGGGTGGTTTTCAGGATGGCCGGGGTGCCGATCCGGGCGATGGCCTCCTGCAGCGTCTCCCCGTCGGTCACCCGGGCATAGGGGGCGGTGGCAAGGCCAAGGCCGGTGAGGAAATCCTTTTCCGCGATACGCTCTTGCGACACGGCCAAAGCGCGGCGGTTGGGGCGGATCGGGCGGATCGCCTCGAGCGCGTCGAGCGAGGCGGTGGGCACGTTTTCAAATTCATAGGTGATGACATCCACGCTTTGCGCGAAGGCGCGCAGGGCGGCGAGGTCGTCATAGGGCGCGGTGGTGACGCGGGCGGCGACATGGCCTGCGGGCGGGGCGGCCCCGGGTTCATAGATGTGGCAGTGAAAGCCGAGGCGGCTGGCGGCGACCGACAGCATGCGGCCCAGTTGGCCGCCGCCCAGAATGCCGATGGTCGCGCCGGGGTGCAGCGGTTCAGTCATCCTTTGGCTCCTCGGGGATGCTGGCCGACAGGGCGGCGCGCCAGGCGTCCAGCCGCTCTGCCAGAGCGGCATCCGAAAGGGCCAGGATGCCCGCCGCCATCAGCCCGGCATTGGCCGCACCGGCCGCGCCGATGGCCATGGTGGCGACCGGATAGCCCTTGGGCATCTGCAGGATGGAATACAGGCTATCCACCCCCGACAGGGCCTTGGTCTGCACCGGTACGCCGATCACCGGCACCCGTGTCTTGCTGGCCATCATGCCGGGCAGATGGGCGGCCCCGCCCGCGCCTGCGATGATCACCTTGAGCCCGCGGCCCGCCGCCTCGCGCCCATAGGACCACAGCCGGTCGGGCGTGCGGTGGGCACTGACGATCCGGGCTTCATAGCGGATGCCCAGCTCGTCAAGGATCAGGGCTGCTTCTTTCATCGTGGGCCAGTCGCTTTGCGACCCCATGATGAGTCCGACGTCAACGGCCATGCGCGTTCCCCCGATTGATCCCTGCCTTGGCGCGATTACGACAGGATGCCGCCGGGGGCAAGTGTCGGGGGGCCGGTGCCGGACGGATCAGGCGATGATATCGGGGATCAGCTGATCTTCGATCTTCACCATCTGGTCTTTCAGCGACAGCTTTTGCTTTTTCAACCGGCGCAGGGTCAGCTGATCGGGGCGGCCGGTCGCTTCCAGCGCGTGGATCGCTTCGTCCAGATCCCGATGTTCACGCCGAAGCACTTCCAGCCGGATGCGGAGCATGTCTTCGAAGTTGAGTTCGCTGGGCGCGTTCATGGGTCTCGCTTGCTGGGTTGCTTGCCGGAGGGGAGCTGAGTCGCGTCACATTCTGTGGATAGAATATAAGGTGTCTTTGGCGTTACGGCAAAGACAATGGCAGGATTGGAATGGATTTTAGGGCGGCCCCGGGCTGGGCCCGGGCCGCAGGGCCGGGCCGGGGCGCTGCACCCTTGCACCCTGCCGCGGCCTTCCCCATATTTGATCAGATGCAGGTGCCAGTGACGGGCCTGCACCGCATAATGTCGCTTTTGCAAAGGGCATCAGACAGATGACGAAATTGAGTTTTGGCGCGCATCCGTTCCTGCTGGGGTTTGAACAGCTGGAGCGGCTGGTGGAGCGGACGGCAAAAACCGCGGGCGAGGGCTATCCGCCATTCAACATCGAAGCCACGGCGGACAATGCCTATCGGATCACGCTGGCGGTGGCCGGGTTCCGCGAGGAGGATCTGGCCATAACGGTCGAGGACCGGCAGCTTGTGGTGCGCGGACGGCAGCCCGAAGACACACAAGACCGTGTGTTCCTGCATCGGGGCATTGCCGCGCGCGCCTTTCAGCGCAGCTTTGTACTGGCAGATGGTGTCGAGGTGGCAGGGGCCAGCATGGACCATGGCCTGTTGCACATTGATCTGAAACGATCGGTTCCGGATGCGGTGGTCCAGACCATCCGTATTGGCCGCGGATAAGGAGAATGCAGATGAACAGTCCTTTCAAAGGGGTTGCCGAGGCACAAAGCCCGATCGTCTACGTGCGCCCGGTCATGGTGGCCGATTTGCCCGATGACCTGCGCGAGCAGATTGGTGATGTCGAGACGGTGTATTCTGTGCACCGCCCGAATGGCGAGCGTCTGGCGCTGGTGCGCGACCGCAACCTGGCGTTTTCGCTGGCGCGGCAGAACGATCTGGCCCCGGTCAGCGCACATTAGGGGATCTGCGGCTTGGCCGTCGCAGATCTGGTCCGTTGGGCGGCCATCGGGCGGCCCGCCTTGAGAAGATCTGGCGGCAGAGCCGGGCCGATCAGCGCTGGCAGGAGGCCTGCAAGATCGACGGGGCTGAGGATGGGGCGCGGAGCCGCGCCTTTTGGCTGGGGGTCGGCGCTGCCGGTTTCGGTCAACATGTCTTCGGCAAAGATCAGTTCGGCCCGGTCAAACACCAGATGGATATAGTCGACCCCCGCGCAGGGGGAGAGCCGGACCGTGGTGCCGTTGAGCAAATGGCGCGCCTCGACCATGACCTGCGGCGTGCCGGGCAGGGCAGTGGTGCGCGGGTCTGACAGCACGATGCGCTGATCCTGTGACAGGTGCAGATCGCGGCAGGTGCCGAAAGTGCCTGCCATGATCAGGACCGGCGCTGCGGCCCCGCGCCCGCCGATGCGACGGCGCAGCAGGCGGCGCAGGACGCGCGGGCCGTGATCGGCGGTCAGCACCAGGCTGCCGGGGGTCAGATCATCAATCCATATGGGGCCATCCGGGGTGCGGATCTGCGTGCCGGCGACAAGGCTGCGGTAGGCGGGGGGCAAGGCCGGCGCAAAGCCGCGCGGGCGGAGCACAGGGGAAAGCACAGGGGAAAGCTCTGCGCCGCTGGCACCGGCAGGGATTGGGCCGCTGTCTGTCATCGCCATGGTTCCTGCCGTTGCCGAGGAAATCATGGCACCAGCATCGCAGCGGCAGCTTTCGAACAGGTTAAGCTGCGCCGCCTCTGACCTTGCCGGAGGCGGCGCAGCTGTGGATCAGGCGCGGATCAGGCCCAGCGATTCCAGTTTCAGGATCACCTGATGGGCGCAGTGATCGACATCGGTGCCTTCGGTGTCGACCACCAGTTCGGCCTTGGTGGGGGCCTCATAAGGATCTGAAATGCCGGTGAATTCCTTGATCTTGCCTTCGCGCGCCAGTTTGTAGAGCCCCTTGCGGTCGCGGCGTTCGCATTCTTCGATGGAGGTTGCGACATGCACCTCGATGAAGGCGCCGAAGGCCTCGATCATCTCGCGCACGGCGCGGCGGGTGGCGGTATAGGGCGCGATCGGGGCGCAGATCGCGATGCCGCCGTTCTTGGTGATTTCCGACGCCACATAGCCGATGCGCTTGATGTTGATGTCGCGGTGTTCCTTGCTGAACCCCAGTTCCGAGGACAGGTGTTTGCGCACCACATCGCCATCCAAGAGCGTGACCGGACGGCCGCCCATTTCCATCAGCTTGACCATCAGCGCATTGGCGATGGTGGATTTGCCTGAGCCCGACAGGCCGGTGAAGAAGACGGTGAAGCCCTGTTGCGCGCGGGGCGGCGAGGTGCGGCGGAGTTCGCGCACCACTTCGGGGAAGCTGAACCATTCGGGGATGTCGATGCCTTCGCGCAGGCGGCGGCGCAGTTCGGTGCCCGAGATATCCAGAACGGTGGTGTTTTCCGGCACTTCGTTGGCGGGGTAGTATTGCGCCTTTTCCTGCACATAGACCATGTGTTTGAAATCGACCATCTCGATGCCGATCTCGCTCGCATGCTGGGCGAACAGGGTCTGCGCGTCATAGGGGCCGTAGAAATCCTGCCCGGCAGAGTTCTTGCCCGGCCCGGCATGATCGCGCCCGACGATGAAATGGGTGCAGCCGTGGTTTTTGCGGATAATGCCATGCCACACGGCCTCACGCGGGCCGGCCATGCGCATGGCGAGGTTGAGAAGGCTCATGGTGGTGGTGGATTGCGGGTATTTGTCCAGCACCGCCTCGTAGCACCGCACGCGGGTGAAATGGTCCACATCGCCCGGCTTGGTCATGCCGACGACGGGGTGGATCAGCAGGTTGGCCTGGGCCTCGCGCGCGGCGCGGAAGGTGAGTTCCTGATGCGCGCGGTGCAGCGGGTTGCGGGTCTGGAAGGCCACGACCTTGCGCCAGCCCATCTTGCGGAAGAAGGCGCGCAACTCATTGGGCGTGTCGCGGCGGCCTTTGAAATCGTAATGCACCGGCTGCTGGATGCCGGTGATCGGGCCGCCCAGATAGACGCGGCCCGCCTGATTGTGCAGGTAGTTCACCGCCGGATGGGCCAGATCGTCGGCACCAAAGACCTTTTCCGCCTCCAGCGCCTTGTTGGGCAGCCATTTGTCGGTGACCGACAGGATGGCAAGGATCACGCCTTCCTGGTCGCGCAGCGCGATGTCCTGCCCCGGTTCGATGGTTTCGGCGAATTTTTCGTTTACATCCAGCGTGATCGGGATCGGGAACAGCGCCCCGCTGGCGGTGCGCATGGTTTCCACCACGCTGTCGTAATCGGCTTCCGACATGAAGCCCTTGAGCGGGTTGAAGCCGCCGTTCATCAGGAGTTCCAGATCGCAGATCTGACGCGCGGTCATATCCCAGGATGGCAGGTTGCCCGCCTCGGCCTTCAGTTTCTGGGCGGAGTCGTAGGAGACATAAAGCTCTGGAATCGGGGCAAGGTTGGGAAGCGACATCGGATACGGGCCTTTCACATGCACAGCCGGGCGAGGGCATAGCCTCGTCATTCGCGCGGGGCTGTAGCGTGCGAATGCGGCTGAATTCAAGCGAAACAGGGGGTTTGCCGCAAACGAGGGCGGAAATGCTGCATCCGCGCCGCAAAGCGGAAGCCTTTCCGCATTGCGCGTGCGTCCCGGTGATTTCGTTCACGCGGGGGGGCCGCCGCGGCGCACCCCCCCGGCGCATAGGGAACCCACGCGGCGGTGGGGCGTTTTTGTCAGGAGATATGTTCAAAAGGAGATTCAGAATGACCGCACAAGACAAGCACACCTTTCATGCCGATGATTTGCGTCTTCTGGATCAGGATGAGGCGAAGCTGGTTGAAACCGCGCGGCGCAGCGATCTGCAGCAGATCGGCCAGTCAGAGTTGAACGACACGTTGCAGCGCCTGCGCGACCGGCGCGACCGGGCGCGCGAGATTGCCAACCGTCAGCGCCGCGAAGCGCGGGGCAAGGCGGACCCGGCGGGGGTGGCCCCGGCCACCCAGAACGCGGGTAGCGAAGGCAAGGCACGGGTCTTGGGTCTTGCGCTGGAGCTTGTGACGCAAGAACGCCAGCGCCGGGCCGGAGGCGCTGCCGAGGCAGAGGCTGGCGAGAGCCAAGCGGATCTGGCTGAAAAAGCGATGGACCTGAAGCAGTCGGGGGCGCAGACCAACGCCATGCTGGAAGACGGAGGTCCGCTGCACCCCGAAGACCCCGAGGCCGATCCCGGCAAGGGGGCGATGGCAGACAAGGCGCGCAACATTGCACCGTCTGGCGCGCTGGACCATGGTGGCGAGCTGCCCTCGCGTGAGCGGTCGCGCACCCGGTACTAGGCGCGCGCCTACTCGGCGGCTTTCAACACCGAGTCCTGGGCGGCGAGGAATTTTTCGGCGTCCAGAGCTGCCATGCAGCCCATGCCGGCGCTGGTGACCGCCTGACGATAGATATGGTCGGTCAGGTCGCCCGCCGCGAAGACGCCCGGAATGCTGGTGCGGGTGCTGCCGGGTTCCACGGTGACATAGCCACCCGAATGCAGCGCGAGCTGATCTTTGACCAGTTCGGAGGCCGGGGCGTGGCCGATGGCGACAAAGAAGCCGTGGCACGGCACGTCTTTTTCCTCCCCCGTCAGCAGATTGCGGGTGCGCACGGCGGTGACGGACAGGGGCGCATCATCGCCCAGGATCTCGGTCACCTCGGAATTCCACAGCATTTCGATCTTGGGGTGCTTGAACAGGCGGTCCTGCATGATCTTTTCGGCGCGCAATGAGTCGCGGCGGTGGATCAGCGTGACCTTGGTGGCAAAATTGGTGAGAAACAGCGCCTCTTCCACGGCGGTATTACCGCCGCCGATCACCACCACCTCTTTGCCGCGATAGAAGAACCCGTCACAGGTGGCGCAGGCCGACACGCCAAAGCCCTTGAATTTTTCCTCGGATGGCAGGCCCAGCCATTTGGCCTGCGCGCCGGTGGCGAGGATCACGGCATCGGCGGTATAGGTGGTGCCGGAATCGGCGCTTGCCACGAAGGGGCGGCGGCTGAGGTCGAGCGAGGTGATGTAATCGCTGATGATCTCTGCCCCCATGGCCTGCGCATGATCCTGCATCCGCACCATCAGATCGGGGCCCTGCACATGGGTGTCACCGGGCCAGTTTTCCACCTCGGTGGTGATGGTCAGCTGGCCGCCCGGTTGCAGGCCCTGCACCAGAATGGGGTTGAGCATGGCACGGGCCGAATACACCGCCGCCGTATAACCTGCCGGGCCTGAGCCGATGATCAGAACGCGTGTATGCCGTGTATTGCCCATGGTGCCCTCATCCGGTTTCATGCGCGATTGATATAGGCGGTTGCGGGCGGGGCGGAAACCCCCTGCGATGCGGCGGCGGATCTGCAGAATTGTGCTGGCAGAGGGTGGGTTGGCGAAATATTCCTGCGCGATGTTGAAACATTGTTGCGCGGAAGACAGGGCGGCCCTAGATAGGCGCAAAAAGGAGCGCCCCATGGCTGTGTCAAAGCTTGATCCGATCGACCGTCAGATTCTGGCGGAATTGCAGGCTGACGGGCGGATGACCAATGTGGAACTGGCCAAGCGGGTGGGCATTTCGGCGCCGCCCTGCCTGCGCCGGGTGCGCACGCTGGAAGAGGCGGGCTATATCAAGGGCTATCATGCCGATATCGACGCCCGCGAGTTGGGGTTTGAGGTGCAGGTCTTTGCCATGGTGCGGCTGCAAAGCCAGGCCGAGGCGGATCTGGCGACGTTCGAGGCGCGCTGCCGCGCCTGGCCGCTGGTGCGCGAGTGCCACATGCTGAATGGCGAGATCGACTTTATCCTGAAATGCGTGGCATCGGATCTGTCATCGTTCCAGAGCTTTCTGACCGGCGATCTGCTGAAGGCCGAGAACGTGGCCAATGTGAAAACCAGTCTGGTGATCCGCTGCGCCAAGGATGACCCCGGTGTGCCGTTCGATGTGCTGGAAGAGCGGCTGGCCAGAACGGCCTGAGCGCCGATGACAGGGCCTGCCGAGCGACACCTGCCGAGCGACACCTGCCGAGCGACAGAGGCCCTGAACGCAAAAAGCGGCCCCGTTAGTGTGCCAGAGGAGCACCGGGACCGCTTTTGCCAAAGCAACGACCGTTCTGGCTTCGCTGCCCCCGCAAGTTGCGCGGGTCTTACATCGTGCGCCAGTCCACCATTTCGATGGTAAATCGCTATGGTCGGAACATGGCGAAAATCCGGCGCTTCGTCAAAGTTTTTCTGTCATTGGCCGTTATTTTTCATCAGTCGGCGGCAATGCCCCGGATTGTTGAGCTTCGGGCAACAAAAACCGGTCAATTGTGGTGGGAAAAAGACCTTTGGCTGTTCCGTGCAATCCTGCCCGGCGCACAAATGCAAACGGGCCGCGCATTGCGCGGCCCGTGTGTTTGAAACTCGATTCGGTCAGCGTGCGGCTTGCGCCCGGGTAGGGGTGGGGAGTGTCTTCAGCGCCTGCGGTTTGCGGCGCACCCCGCGCGCCCAGGGCAGAGCGATCTGCGGATCAAGGCTGGCGGCGATTGCGGATTTCAGCCAACGGCGGTCTTTTTTCATGGCAGGGTCCCTTGGTCCTTGAAGCACTGTCTCTGGGGCATAGTCTGGCCCGGGTTTGGGGCGGGGACGCGGCGTGATCTGTGTAAGATTGTGGTCAGGCGGATGCAGGGGCTGGGCGGTCCTGCTGCGGGGTCTGACGTGTTATCTGATTGATATGGCAGAATTTAGCGGCAATTCGGCGGAGTGGCAGATCCGTGTTTCCGGATCTTGCCCCCATTGATGCCATATTCCGGCCCCGGACCCTGCGCCAGCGGGGGCTACAGCCGGATCGCCGATATCAGCCGGCCATAGTCGGCCTCGCCGGCATGGGTGGTGCGTCGGAAGGAAAAGAATCGCTCGGCATCGTGATAGGTGCAGTGCCGGGTCCATTCGGCATGGCCCACACCGGCCTGGCGCAGGCGGTGCAGCCCGTATCCGGGCAGGTCAAACACCATCCGGTCGCCGCTGCCATTCGCAAAGAAGCGGCTGTTGTCGGGATCCTCGGCGATGAAACTGTCAAAGAACTCTGGCCCGACCTCATAGGCGCGCTGGCTGATGCAGGGGCCGATCACGGCGGAGATGTTGGCGCGCGTGGCACCCAAAGCCTCCATCGCGTCAAGGGTTGCCTCCAGCACCCCGCCCATGGCCCCGCGCCAGCCGGCATGGGCCGCGCCGATCACCTGCGCGCGCGAATCTGCAAACAGCACCGGCTGGCAATCGGCGGCCAGCACGGACAGGGCCACGCCGGGGGTGGCGGTCACCAGCGCATCGGCATGCGGGCGCACCGGCAAGGGGCCGGTCACGGTGACGACATCGGCCGAATGCACCTGATGCACGCCGACGAGGTGATCGAGCGGCACATCCAGGCTTGCCGCCACCCTGGCGCGGTTGATGGCCACCGCATCCGACAGATCACTGGACCCTGCGCCGCAGTTCAGCCCGGCGAAGATGCCCGAAGAGGCCCCGCCCTTGCGGGTGAAGAAGCCGTGCCGGACGGTCAGCGCGTCGGAGGTGATGGGGGCCAGGGTCATGGGGTCAGGCGAATCCGGGTGGTGGGGGGCTGCCGGGGGGGTAAAGCCCCAGCACTTTGAACACCGAACCCATTTCCTGCGGGTGGGTCAAGCGCCGATGCGCGGCAAGATGCGATTGCAAGGCCTCTCCGGCAAGCGATTGGGCCAGCCGGGCGGCGCGGGTCTCGATACCCAGCCGCGTCAGGAACTCGCCCTGGCTGGCAAAGACATGCGGCATGCGGGCCTGCGCGGCCAGGGCCTCGAAATCCACATGCGCGGTCAGGTCGGCCTCTCCGGGGGTGGCCAGCGGATCGGCAAAGGCATGGGCGCGCATCGCCTGAAAGGTGTCGCCCGCCGAGCGCCAGCCGCCGTAATCGACGATGAGCGCCGCCCCGCCATGCGCCGCGAGGCGCTGACCGATGATCTGGGCGATGGGCTGCGCCGCCGGGCAGACCTCGACCACGCGGCCGGGGGGGGGGGTCTGAAAAGCCGGGGCGGTGAAGGGCAGGGTGAGCGGATCTGATAGGCCGAAGGCCAGTTGCCCATCCTGTAGCCCGACCAGCCGTTCGCGCCAATGGCTGCCGTCAAAGTGGAACTGGCGCATCGGGAGGGCATCGAAGAATTCATTGGCCAGCAGGAAGAGCGGCTGATCGGGCAGCGAGTCGATGCTGCCTGCATGGGTGATGGGATGCGGGGCCAGCCGGGCCAGTTGGTCGCGGCGCAGGGCGGGCGATGCCTCGACCAGCAGCACCTGGGCTGCGGCGTGAAAGCCCGGCACGCTGCGGGTCGCCCGCAGCACATCAGCCATCAGCGTGCCGCGACCGGGGCCGAGTTCGGCCAGCGTGAAGGGGGCGGGTGCGCCCTGATCGAGCCAGCTTTGCGCAAGGCACAGGCCCAGAAGTTCACCGAACATCTGGCTGATCTCGGGCGCGGTGGTGAAATCGCCCGCCGCACCAAACGGGGTGCGGGTGGTGTAATAGCCATGCTCGGGGTGCAACAGGCATTCGGCCATGAACTCGGCCAGCGTGATCGGCCCGGTGGCGGTGATCCGCGCGGCGATGATCCGGCCCAGCTCTGTTCCGGCGGCTTTGGTCATGCGGGACGGGCGCGCAAGACCAGCCAGAGCCCCACGGCGATCATCGGCAACGACAGGATCTGGCCCATGGTCAGGCCGTAGCCGCCGATGTGCAGCGCAAGGCCCAAGGGGTTGCCTTGGGTGATGAACTGCGCATCGGGCTGGCGGAAGAATTCCACCACAAAGCGCGCCGCGCCATAGCCTGCCACAAATAGCCCGGTCAACGCGCCCGGCCATTTCAGCCAGCCGCGCCGGTAGGCGAGCCACAGCAGCACCGCGCCCAGCAGCAGGCCTTCCAGCACCGCCTCGTACAGCTGGCTGGGGTGGCGGGCGCAGATGCCGACGACGCCGGGGCAGGTCTGTGCCGCATCACCCGGAAAGGCGACGCCCCAGGGCAGGGTGGTGGGCCGCCCCCATAGTTCGGCGTTGATGAAATTGGCAACCCGGCCAAGGAACAGGCCCAAGGGGGCCGCCAAGGCCATCACATCGGCGGCTTTCAGCATCGGGATGCCTTCGCGGCGGCAGAACAGGATGCCTGCGACCACCACGCCCAGGAAGCCGCCGTGGAAGGACATGCCGCCTTCCCACACCCGCAGGATGGCGGCAGGGTTCTGCAGGTAGAACCCCGGCTGATAGAACAGCACAAAGCCCAGCCGCCCGCCAAGGATCACCCCGAGGATCACCCAGGTCAGCAGGCGTTCAACCTGATCGGCGCTCATCGGGGGGGGGCCGTTCCACAGCTGAGGGCGCTGTTGCGTGTCGAGCACCAGTCGCCAGCCACCAATGAGGCCGGCAATATAGGCCACCGCGTACCAGCGCAGGGCAAAGGTCATGCCGAACAGGTCAATGGCAAAGATCTCGGGCGAGATCTGCGGGAAGGGGATATAGGACATGACACCTCGGTTGCCGGACCCCCGCGTTGTCGGCAGGTGGGGCGCGGTTGTCAATGTGCCGCGCCGTCTTGCGGCGCGGCCCGGGCTGTCAATCTGCCGCGCCGTCTTGCGGCGCGCCCCGGGTCGTCAATCTGCCGCGCCGTCTTGCGGCGCGGCGGTGCGGGGCCATATAAGGAAGAAGACAGCACAAGGACCAGCCCGATGCAAAGCCGCAACAAGATCTTTGACGACCTGAGCCATCTGATGACCAATGCCATGGGGGTCGCACAAGGGGCCAAGACCGAGGCGGAAACCGCGATGAAGGGTCTGATCGACCGCTGGCTGGCGGACCGCGATTTCGTGACGCGCGAGGAATTTGACGCGGTGCGGGCGATGGCGGTCAAGGCGCGCGAAGAGAATGCGGCGCTGGAGGCGCGGATTGCCGCGCTGGAAGCGGGCGGCAGCGGCAAGACCGAGACACCTGCGGTCTGATCTGCAGCCTCCCTGGTTTTGCTGACGTGACCTCGCTCTTCTGACGCAAACTTGACGGCGAACCCGGCCTCTGCGGCCAGCATTCGCTTGAACCGTGTCCGGGCGTCACTACACTGCGCGAAAATTCATCTGTCGGAGTGTATTGATGCCTGTCTTGAAATCCCTTTGCCTTGCGGTCGGGTTTGCCCTTGCCGCCTCGGCCGCTTCTGCCGCGTCCTGTTCCGATACCGGGGGGCGCTACGAGGCCTGGAAGACCGAAATGGCGGCAGAGGCGCGGGCCGAAGGCGTGGGCCAGCGCGGGTTGGCGGCGCTGATGGGGTCAAGCTATTCCGGCGCTACCATCGCGGCCGACCGCAACCAGCGCAGCTTTCGCTATACGCTGGAAAAATTCATGCAAGTGCGCGGGGCGGATGCGATTGTAAGCCAAGGCCGGTCGCGCAAGGCAAAGAACGCCAATCTGTTTGCCGCGATCGAGCAGCGCTATGGCGTGCCTGCCGGGGTGCTGGTGGCGATTCACGGCATGGAAACCGGGTTTGGCGGCTTTATGGGGGACACCAACATTGTGTCGGCCATTGCCACACTGACCTATGACTGCCGCCGCAGTGCATTTTTCCGCCCGCATCTGATTGGTGCGCTCAAGCTGGTGGATGAGGGGGCGATCACCTCGGCCTCGGTCGGGGCCAAGCATGGCGAATGGGGCCACACGCAGTTTCTGCCCGGCAATGCGCTGATCTATGGCGTGGACGGCAATGGTGATGGCAAGGTTGATCTGAACAACCTGACCGATGCGATGGCCTCGACCGCGAATTTCCTGCGCCAGAAGGGTTGGCGCCCGGGGGCCGGATATCAGCAGGGCGAGCCGAACTTTGCCGTGATCGAGCAGTGGAATGCGGCCACCGTCTATCAGCAGGCCATCGCCATCATGGCCAAGCGCATCGACGGCTAGGCCCGCAGGGATCGGTGGCGGCACCGTCATTTTCCCCCTTGCGCGCTGCCGCCCGCTGCCCTATTCAGCCCGCCAGTGGCCCGTTCGTCTATCGGTTAGGACACCAGGTTTTCAACCTGGGAAGAGGGGTTCGACTCCCCTACGGGCTGCCACTTTCCCTGAATTCCGTTTTATAACAATAGCTTTTGGCTACGTTGGTCATTTAAGGGAGTCGCACGGGCTCGGTTTCAATGAGTTCCGGTGGTTGATAAAGACAGATTTGCCTAGCCAAGTCGCGGTAATGCACACGGCTATCTGGTGGTCGTCGATCTTGGCCAATAGCTGACATTGAACTTTTCGCGTGTGCAGCGGTGCTCTGGCTACAAACTGGCCATTCTATCCCGGCGCAGCACACATGGCGCGCCAAACACTTAAGAATTCATAGAACAACGTAATCTGGGGATTTTCCGGTTCGTTGGGCGTTCGCGTCTGGAAATCGGTGAAGATTATGGATGTCTTATACGCCTCCGGATTTGTGTAGCTTAACTTCACAGATAGTTAACAGAACATTAAATCTCGAATCACCAGTTGTATGTAGCACTTTCCCATGGCGTTCAGCCGATGGGGGGGAGACCATGACAGAACTCAGCCGCGCGCCTTTGGCGTCCAACGTTTCGTTGCCTTTGCGGGCCTGGAATATCCGTCGAAAGGCGCTTTTGATGGGCGAAGTGCAGGGGCAGGGCTACATCGGGCAGGCGCTTGGTGTCGCCGATGTGCTTGCGGCGGCGTATTTTCACGCGCTGACCCATGATCCAAAGCACCCCGAATGGGAAGGGCGCGACCGGTTCCTGCTGTCCATCGGCCATTATGCCATCGCCCTTTACGCGGTGCTGATGGAGGCGGGCATCCTGCCAGAGGACGAGTTGGAAACCTATGGCATGGATGACAGCCGGATGCCGATGTCGGGCATGGCTTCCTATACCCCCGGCATGGAGATCACCGGCGGATCGCTGGGCCATGGCCTTGGCATCGCGGTCGGCATGGCCATGGGGCTGCAGCGCAAGGGCAACCCGGCCTTTGTCTACAACCTGATGTCTGATGGCGAACTGGGCGAAGGATCGACCTGGGAAGCGGTGATGTCGGCGGTTCAGCATCGCCTTGGCAACCTGATCTGCCTTGTGGATTTCAACGACCAGCAGGCGGATGGCAAGTCCACCGCAGCCTTGGCCCAAGGCGACGAGCGCGGAAAATGGGAGGCGTTCGGCTGGCATGCACAGCGGGTGAACGGCAATGACCTTGACGCTGTGGTCGCGGCCTTTGACGCCGCCCGCGCGGTCACGGAGGCCAAGCCGCGCGTCATCATCTTCGATACCACCATGTGCAAGGGCGTGCCTTTTCTGGAAGCGCGCGAGATCACCCATTTCGTGCGGGTTGAGGCAGACGAATGGTCCAAGGCCCTGGCTGTTCTGGAAGAGGGAAAACCATCATGACACTCGCATCCATGGCCCGCAAATACGAAGCCCGCCGCGTGCCGCAGGGCGAAAAGGTGGCGACATCCGCCATGATCGCCAGTCTGGCCGCCGAAGGCTATGACACCGTGTCGGCCCCCTTTGGCCACGCGCTTGTCGATCTGGCAAAGACCGATGAACGCGTTGTCGGCCTGTCGGCTGATCTTGCAAAGTACACCGACCTGCATGTTCTTGCCACCGAGATGCCCGAGCGGTTCTACCAGATGGGCATGGCCGAACAGGTGCTGATTTCGGCGGCTGCCGGGCTGGCGCGCGAGGGGTTCATTCCCTTTGCCACCACCTATGCCGTCTTCGCCAGCCGCCGCGCCTATGACTTCATCGCCATGGCCGTGGCAGAGGAAAACCTGCCGGTCAAGATCGTCTGCGCACTGCCGGGTCTCACCACGGGTTACGGGCCCAGCCATCAGGCGACCGAGGATCTGGCGATCTTTCGCGGGTTGCCGAACATGACGTTGATCGACCCCTGCGATGCCACCGACATCGCCCAGATGGTGCCAGTGATCGCGGCGCATGATGGGCCGGTCTACAGCCGCTTGCTGCGGGGCAAGGTGCCCTCGGTGCTGACCCGCTACAAACCCGACTATCAGTTCGAACTGGGCCGCGCGCAGATGATCCGCGAAGGGGGCGACGTGCTGGTGATTGCATCGGGTATCATGACGATGCGGGCGCTGGATGCCGCCGAATTGCTGGCCCGTGACGGTGTGGATGTTGCGGTGCTGCATGTGCCCGTGATCAAGCCGCTGGATACCGCGACAATTCTGGCCGAGGCCGGAAAACCGGGCCGTCTGGTGGTAACGGCGGAAAACCACACGGTTGTGGGGGGGCTGGGCGAGGCGGTGGCGGGCACGCTGCTGCGTGCTGGTGTGACGCCCACGTTCCGCATGATCGCCCTGCCGGATGAATTCCTTGAGGCGGGTGCCTTGCCCACGCTGCACGAGATGTATGGGCTGACGGCCGCCAAGGTGGCCCAGCAGATCAAGGGCTGGTTGTAATGCTGCCCGCAAACGCACTGATAGTCTGAGGAGGAGAGGGCCATGGGCCTGTTGGACGGATATGTCGCAATTATCACCGGGGCGGCCTCGCCACGCGGACTGGGCAAGGCGACGGCAAGACTGTTTGCCGAGCACGGCGCGAGGATCGCCATTCTGGACCTGAACCCGGCGCAGGCCGAGGCGGCGGCGGCGGACCTTGGGGCGGGCCACATCGGGCTGGCCTGCAACGTAACCGACAAGGCCGCCTGCGACGCGGCGGCAGCGGCGGTGATCGAACGGATGGGCCGGATCGATGTGCTGGTGAACAACGCAGGGATCACCCAACCGCTGAAGGTCATGGACATCGGCCCCGCCCAGTATGACGCGGTGCTTGACGTCAACCTGCGCGGTACGCTTTACATGAGCCAGGCCGTTGTTCCGCAGATGCAGGCGCAGGGATCGGGCAGCATCATCAACATGTCGTCGGTCTCGGCGCAGCGCGGCGGCGGCATTTTTGGCGGGCCGCATTATTCGGCGGCCAAGGCCGGCGTGCTGGGCCTGACCAAGGCAATGGCCCGCGAGATGGCCCCCGCCGGCATCCGCATCAACGCAATCTGCCCCGGCTTCATCGCTACAGACATCACCGCGGGAAAACTGACGCCCGAGATGATGGAGACGATCCTGTCGGGCATTCCGATGGGCCGCGCGGGCGAAGCAAGCGATGTCGCAGGCTGCGCTTTGTTCCTGGCCTCCAGCCTGTCGGCCTACTGCACCGGAACCGAAGTGGACGTGAACGGAGGCTCGCTGATCCACTGACGCCTTGCCCGGTGGGGCCGGGATCTGCAACACATCATAACCCATGGGAGGAGAAACCATGAAATCTATCCTGAAGTCGCTTTTGCTGACCTGCGCCCTGCTGCCCGCGGCAGCACACGCCGAAACCATCGTGCTGGGCCATGGTGCGGCCCCCACCAACCCGCGCCATCTGGCGGCGAAACTCTTTGCCACGCAGGTCGAAAGCTGCACCAAAGGCGCCGTCACCGTGAACATCGCCGACAGCGGCACGATGGGCGATGATGTGGAACTGCTCACCTCGACATCGGCCGGTATCGTGCAGCTTACCGCCAACAGCCAAGGCGCCACCGGCCAGATCGTGCCCGAGATCAACCTGATCGGCCTGCCGTTCCTGTTTTCCGACAGCCAGACTGCCTGGCGCGTGCTGGATGGCGAGGTCGGCGCGATGATCGACGCCAAAGCGCAGGATGCGGGCCTCAAGGTGCTGGCTTACTGGGACAACGGCATCCGCCATGTCAGCCACATGTCGAAATCCATCACCACGCCGGATGACCTGAAGGGGATGAAGATCCGCACGCCACCCGATGAGATGACACTTGCCATCTTTAACGCTGTGGGCGCAAACCCGGCCCCGCTGGCCTTTGCGGAACTGCCGACCGCGCTGCAGTCGGGCGTGTTCGAGGGGCAGGAAAACCCGCTGACGAACATCTATTCGTCCAAGATCCACGAGATCACCAAGTTCATCAGCCTTACGGGTCACAAATACGAAAGTGCGCCGCTGATGGCCTCGCTGTCCTGGTGGTCGGGTCTTTCGGCGGAAAATCAGGCTTGCGTGCAAGAGGCCGCAACGGCCGCCAAATGGTATCAGCGCGGCTTGGCGCTGGAGGCGGCAACCACGCTGATCGAGCCGTTGAAGGCCGAGGGCGTGACGCTGACCGAGGTGGCCGACCGACAGGCCTTCATCGACGCCACGGCATCGGTCTATGAGGCATGGGGCGCGCGGTTCCCCGATCTGGTTGCACGCCTGCGCGAGGAAGCGGCGAAATGACGACCTCCGGCCCCTCGCACACACACAACGGCAGGGGGCCGGACACACACCCGCCCCGCGTGCTAGGCGGAATCGTTTTCGGCCTCGACCTCAGCGCGCGGCTGATCTGTGCGCTGACACTGACCGTCCTGTTCGCAGGCCTGCTGGCCAATGTGATCCTGCGCTATACTTCTGGCGCGGGGCTGCAATGGGCCTATGAGATGCACGCGATCTTGTTGCCCTGGATGGTGGCGGGGGGATTGATCCTTGCCACCATCTACAACCGCAACATAGCCGTCACGATCCTGCCCGACTTGCTGGGGCCGGTGGCGGGGCGAGCGCTTTTGTTCCTTGTGCTGGCGCTGACCCTGGTGATCTCGGCCTTTGTGGTCTGGTCGTCTTTTCCGATCATGCGCGCGGCGCGGTTCCAGCGGATTGCCAGTCTGGGGGGCGTCAGCCAACTTTGGGGCTATGCCAGCCTTGTTTATGGCTTTGTCGGAGTGGCGGTGATCTGCGCCTGCGATCTGATCACGCTGATGATGGGCCGCACTCCGGGGCGGGGCATCGCCGCATCGTCGCTGAGTTGAGGGGGGAACTGACATGACACAGATACTGATCCTTGTGTTCTTCGTGCTGTTGGCGCTGTCGGTGCCTGTGGCCCATGCGATGCTGGGCGGGACCGCCGCCGCCCTGCTGATCGAGGGCAAGCCTCTGGCCGTGATCGCGCAGCGCCTTTATGCCCCGACGCAAAGCTTTCCGATGCTGGCCGTGCCGTTCTTCATTCTGGCGGGCACGCTGATGATGCACGGCAAGTTCGGCGAATATCTGGTGAACATCGCCCGCCTTCTGGTGGGGCGGTTCAAGGGTGGCCTTGGGCAGGTTTCGATCCTTGGGTCGGTGATGTTCGGGGGCGTGTCAGGGTCTGCGGTGGCGGATGCGTCCGCCATGGGCAACGCGCTGATCCCGGTGCAGGTCAAAGAGGGCTATCCCCCAGCCTTTGCCGCGGCCGTGAATGCCTCGTCCTCCACCATCTCGGTGCTGATCCCGCCGTCGATTCCGCTGATCCTGTTCGGGTTAGTGGCAAATGTCTCGATCATCGACCTGTTCGTGGCGGGCATCCTGCCGGGGCTGGTGATGGGCGTGGGGATGATGGTGGCGGTCTGGTGGGTTGCCCGGCGGCGAGGCCTTCCGGCGGCCCCGCTTCCGGGCGGATTTCGGGCGTTCCGCAGCCAGATCCTGTTTGCGTTTCCGGCCTTGATGATGCCTGTTTTCGTGATCGGCACCCTGCGCTTTGGTATCGCCACACCCACCGAGGTCTCGGTGCTGGCGGTGGCCTATGCGCTGCTGATCGGGCTGTTCGTCTATCGCGACATGACACCCCGGTTGGTTTGGGACGCGTTGGTCAGCACAGGGATGATGACGGGGGCGGTGATGCTCATCATCATGGCCTCGGGCACGATCCAGTGGGTGATGACGTCCGAACAGGTGCCACAGGCACTGGCGTCCTGGGTCACGGCCACACTGCGCGAACCGTGGATGGTGATCCTTGCCCTGAACCTCGTCATGCTGATCGTAGGCATGTTCCTTGACCTGCCCGCCGCCGTGCTGCTCCTTGGTCCTTTGTTCGTGACGGTGGGCAATTCCATCGGGCTCGATCCAGTGCAACTGGGGCTGATGATGGTCATAAACCTGTCGATCGGGCTTTACACGCCGCCGGTGGGCACGACGCTGTTCATCTCGTCGGCCATTGCGCGGTCCGGCATCGGCGAGACGACCCGCGCGCTGATGCCGTTCTATCTGGTGGCGATTTTGGTGCTGCTGGCGTTTTCCTTCATCCCGGCCCTGACGATCTACTGACGGGGTCGGCCAAGAGCAGCGGGCGGCCGGTCGCGGGCCGCCCGTATGCGTTTCAGAGGCCGTCCAGCGCATCCGTCTCGGCATCGTTGAAGCCCGCACGCCGTTCGAACCGGGTGCTGTGTCCGCGCTCCAACAGCCAGAGCCGTGCGATCTGAGTGTCGCGCGCGCCCACCGTTTCGACCCATTTCGCGAAGGATTTGACCGAGCGCCGCGCCATATGCCGCGCGGGGCAGACGAGCCAGTAAGCGGGAAATTCGATCGCCTCGAATTGGGATGACAAAGGCACAAGCTGACCGCGCCGCAGTTCCTCGAAAGCCAGGGTGGTGCTTTCCAGAATGACGCCGCCGCCGTCCCGCGCCAGTTGAACCGACATTGACGACCGGTCGAAGCGATAGGAATAGCTCATCTGTGCGCCCTGCACACCATTGCGGGGCAACCAGTAATCCCAGCGAAAATAGGCTTTCACGCTGTCGATCAGCCGCGCTTTCGCCAATTGCTCGCGCGGATCGGGCGACAATGCCTGAAGTTCCGCCAGATACGACGGTGCGCACATCGGCAGCACCAGATCATGCGCGATGCAGTTCGAATAAAGACCCGCCCAGCCACCTTCACCATAGCGCAGGTCCAAGTCGACCACCTCGGTCTCGAACTCGGAAAAGTTGGGCGTTGCATCCACCCGCAAGTCCCAGGTCGGGTGTTCGCGCACAAACTCGATCAGCCGCGGTGCCAGCCAGCGCACGCCAAAAGAAGGGCTGACCCGGATCGACAGATTGTGGCTTTCGCGTTGACGGACGATGGCGCTGCGCACCTCGCGGATGGATTGAAACGCCTGACTGGTGGTCTGAAACAACCTCTCGCCATCAATCGTCAGGCGCAGATGGCGCTTTTCGCGATGAAACAGCCGTACTCCCAATTGCTGTTCCAGAAAGCGGATCTGCTGGCTGACAGCAGAGGCAGACACCTGCAATTCCTCTGATGCGCGCGCCACGCCTCCCAAACGGGCGACGGCTTCGAAATGCGCCATGGAGTTGAGGTTCAGATCGCGTGCCATGGTGCAAAGTAGTAATGCAGGCTTCGTGAGGCAATTGATTTGATTGACGCAATCTTGCTGCCATCGCTTTTCGCAAAGAAATATGATATCTACCGTCAGGATCACCTCGCACCTCAGCTGGTCGAGATCGCCGTGGCGAGTGGCTGCTCTCGCAGATGCAATGCGGCCGTAAGCACGTCAGACCTCTGCCCCCCCTTCAGGGCGATTCCATGTCGCAAAGTGCACTCTCCGCCCGTTGAGACTTTTCACCTCTGCCGTTTGGGCGCCGGGCCACGGCAATCGACCAGAAAAGGTTAGTCAAATCTGGAATATGCCCAACGATTTCAACGAAGAGAAGTGCAGAGGTTGGTCAACCTAAACCATTGAAAAAGTCAGACTGTCGCACTCCGTCACGGGTTGCCACCTCCCTTGATATTGCTTCGGCTGCGGGCTTGGGCCCGTTGCGCGCTCTGGTCAGAATTCGGGCAGGGTCACAGGTCGGTGCGTCTGTGCCCTTCCGCATCTCACGATCATTTGTCCCTTGGCTGCTTTTGCCATTTGTGCCTTGCGGCATAGTTGGGTCTAATGGGACCGAAGCAACCCCAATGGAGGCGTCGACATGGCCATTTCCCCCCCCGAGACCGATCTGGTGGAGGCGATTGAGCGGCTGGGGGACCGGCTGGGGCAGGCCAAGGCCTCGGTCAACCGGCGGTTCATCGGGCAGGAAAAGGTGGTCGATCTGGTGCTGGCCTCGATGCTCTGCGGTGGTCATGCCTTGCTGGTGGGCCTGCCGGGACTGGGCAAGACGCGGCTGGTCGATACGCTGGGCACGGTGATGGGCCTGTCTGCCAACCGCATCCAGTTCACGCCGGATCTGATGCCTGCCGATATTCTGGGATCGGAGGTGCTGGAAACGGCGGATGGCGGGGCGCGGGCGTTCCGGTTCATCGAAGGGCCGATCTTTTGCCAGTTGCTGATGGCGGACGAGATCAACCGCGCCAGCCCCCGCACGCAATCGGCGCTGCTGCAGGCGATGCAGGAAAAGGAAGTCACCATCGCCGGGCAGCACCGCAAGCTGGGCCGTCCGTTCCATGTGCTGGCCACCCAGAACCCGATTGAGCAGGAAGGCACCTATCCACTGCCCGAAGCGCAGCTGGACCGGTTTCTGGTGCAGGTCGATGTCGAATATCCGACCCGCGCCACCGAGCGGGACATTCTGATTGCCACCACCGGGGCCGAAGAGGCGCAATCGACGCAAGTGTTTACCGCTGACGAGTTGCTGGCGGCGCAATCCGTGCTGCGGCGGATGCCGGTCGGGGAGGCTGTGGTGGAGGCGATCCTTGATCTGGTGCGCGCCTGCCGTCCGGGCGAGGCCGAGGGCCGCGATCTGGAGGGCAGTCTGAGCTGGGGGCCGGGGCCGCGCGCGGCGCAGGCCCTGATGCTGACGGTGCGGGCGCGGGCGCTGCTGGATGGGCGGCTGGCCCCGTCGGTGGCGGATGTGGCGGCGATGAGCCGGGCGGTGCTGACGCATCGGATGGCGCTGTCTTTTGCCGCGCGCGCGCGGGGCGAGACGCTGGCGGGGATCATCGACCGTGTGACCAGCCGCACCTTGCGGCTTGAGGCGGCTGCGTGAGCCTTGACCTTCAGTCCCGCGCCGAGGCGCTTGGCCAGTCGCTGCCGCCGCTGATGGCCGAGGCCGAATTGCTGGCTGCCACGGTGATGATGGGCGAACACGGGCGCAGGCGGGCGGGGCAGGGCGATGAATTCTGGCAATACCGCCCGGTGAATGCGGGCGATTCCGCACGGCTGATCGATTGGCGCCGCTCGGCACGGGGCGATGCGCATTTCGTGCGCGAGCGCGAATGGCAATCGGCGCAATCGGTGACGCTTTGGGTTGATCCGGGCAAGTCGATGGCGTTTTCCGGCGACAAGGCGCGCGCGCCGAAGGCGGACCGCGCAAAGGTGCTGGCTCTGGCCACCGCCGTCTTGCTGCTGCGGGCGGGGGAACGGGTCGGGCTGGCGGGTGATGCCGCCCCACCGCGTCCGGGACGGTCGCAGATCGTTAAGCTGGCGGCGGTCTTGTCCGGGGTGGCAGAGGGGGGCGAATACGGCGCACCGACGGCCACCGGCATGGTCAGCCATGGCCGGGCGCTGTTCCTGTCGGATTTCTTTGGCGATCTGACCGTGCTGGAAAAGGCGCTGACCGAAGCTGCCGACCGGGGCGTGCGCGGCGCGCTGGTGCAGGTGCTGGACCCGGCGGAGGAGGAGTTTCCGTTTTCGGGCCGGACAGTGTTTGAATCGATGGGCGGCGGGGTGCGGCATGAAACGCAGCAGGCGGGTGATCTGCGGGCGCGCTACCTTGCGCGGTTGGCCGAGCGCAAGGACCGGCTGGCAGATCTGGCCCGTGCGGTGGGCTGGCATGTGACCACGCATCACACCGGGCAACCGGCGCAGGCGGGCCTGTTGTGGATCTATACCGCCTTGCAGGGGGGCCGCTGATGTTCATGCTGGGGCCCATCGGGTTTGCAACGCCCATGCTTTTGCTGGGGCTGATCGCGCTGCCCATCCTGTGGCTCTTGTTGCGGGCCGTGCCGCCCGCGCCGATCCGGCGGCGGTTCCCGGGCGTGGCATTGTTGCTGGGTCTGCGTGACGAGGAGGCCGAGGCCGACAAGACGCCGTGGTGGCTGCTCCTGTTGCGGATGGCGGCGATTGCCGCCGCCATCATCGCCTTTGCCGGGCCGGTGTTGAATCCGGTGGCGCGGCAGGCGGGGACCGGGCCGCTTCTGATCGTGATGGATGCCACATGGGCCGATGCGCGCGACTGGCCGCGCCGGCTGGACCGGACTTCGGCCTTGCTGGACGAGGCGGCGCGCGACGGCCGCCCGGTGGCGCTGATCCGGCTGAGTGATACGCCGGGCGAGGTGGCGTTTCAGGCAGCGGATGCGGTGGCGACCCGGCTGGCGGGGGTGACGCCGCAGGCCTGGGCTCCGCGCGATCTGTCCGGATGGGCAGGCGCGCTGCCCGAGGGCGGGTTTGATACGTTCTGGCTGTCGGATGGGCTGGATCATCCGGGGCGCGCGGTCCTGATGGGCGCGCTGGAGGCCAAGGGCGCGGTGACCGTGTTCGAAAGCCCGCGCCCGGTGTTTGCGCTGCATCCGGCGCTCTATGACGAGGGGGCGATCCAGCTGGCCGCCACCCGCCTGCCTGCGGCGGACCCGGTGTCGGTCGAGGTGTCGGCGCGCGGGCCTGATCCGTCGGGGGTGGAGCGCGAGTTGGCGCGAATCTCGCTGGACTTTGGCCTTGGGGCCGAACGGGCCGAGGCGGCACTGTCGTTGCCGCCCGAATTGCGCAACCGGATCACCCGCTTCGAGATTGCGGGCCTGCGGTCGGCGGGGGCAGTCAGCCTGACCGATGACAGCCTGAAGCGGCGCAAGGTGGCGCTGATCGGCGGCGGGGCGGACCGCGAGGGTCTGCAACTGCTGTCGCCGCTGCACTATCTGCGGCAGGCGCTGGAACCGGTGGCGGACCTGATGGAAGGGTCATTGACCGACCTTTTGCTGGCCTCTCCGGATGTGGTGATCATGGCCGATGTGGCGCGGCTGTCGCAGGCCGATACCGATGCGCTGCTGGATTGGCTGGATACGGGCGGGCTGCTCTTGCGCTTTGCCGGGCCGCAGATGGCGGCGTCCGATATCAGCCGCACGGTGGAAGACCCGCTGCTGCCGGTGCGCCTGCGCGAAGGCGGTCGGTCGGTCGGGGGCGCGATGAGCTGGGGGGAGCCGAAGACACTGGCACCCTTCCCCGAAGACTCGCCGTTCCACGGGCTGCCCTTGCCCGAGGATGTGACCATCACCTCGCAGGTGCTGGCACAGCCTGACCCCGAACTGGCCGAGCGCACGATTGCGGCACTGGCTGATGGCACGCCTCTGGTCACCCGCAAGGTGGTGGGGCAGGGGCAGGTGGTGCTGGTGCATGTGACGGCGAATGCCGAATGGTCCACCCTGCCGTTGTCGGGGCTGTTCATGTCGATGCTGGAGCGGCTGGCGGTGTCCACCCGCCCCGTCGCGCCCGAGGCCGCCGATCTGGCTGGCCAGATCTGGGTGCCCGAGGTGGTGCTGGACGCCTACGGCCAACCGCAGGAGGCGGGCGAGCTGCCGGGGCAACCCGGCGAGGTGCTGGCGCAAGCGATGGTGGCAGGCCCCGGGCCTGACCAGCCACCGGGGCTCTATGCCGGGTCTGACCGGCGGGTGGCGCTGAACGTGATTGCTGCGGATACCACGCTGGCCGCCGCGACATGGCCGCAGGGGACGGTGATCGAAGGCCTAGACGCGCCGCCGGAACAGGCGCTGAAGGGTGCGTTCCTGTCCGGGGGTTTGGTGCTGTTGATGCTGGATATTCTGGCGGCCCTTTGGGTGTCGGGCCGTCTGGGCGGGTTCGCCCGCAAGGCGGCGATGCTGGCGGCGCTGGTGTTGCTGGCCCCGGATGCGCAGGCCCAAGGTATGCCCGATGATGCCAAGGCGCTGGAGGCGACGACGGGGCTGGTGCTGGCGCATGTGGTGACCGGCGATGCACAGCTGGACGAGACGGCGGCGGCAGGTCTGCTGGGTCTGGGCGAGATCCTGTGGCAACGCACCTCGATCGAGCCGGATCAGCCGGTGGGGGTGAACATCGAAACCGACGAGTTGGCGTTCTTTCCCTTCCTGTACTGGCCGGTGTCCACGGCGCAGCCGCTGCCCTCGGCCACCGCTTATTCCAAGCTGAACGATTACCTGCGCACCGGGGGGATGATCCTGTTTGATACCCGCGACGCCGATCTTGCGGGCGGCACTTCGCCCGAGGGGCAGCACCTGCAACGGCTTGCTGCCGGGCTGAACATTCCGCCGTTGGAGCAGATCCCGGCAGATCATGTGCTGACGCGCACCTTCTATCTGTTGCAGGATTTCCCCGGTCGTCACCAGCGCAGCTCGCTGTGGGTGGAGGCCGCCCCGCCGGATGCCGAACAGGTGGACGGCATGCCGTTCCGCAATCTGAATGACGGGGTGACGCCGGTGGTGATCGGCGGCAACGACTGGGCCTCGGCCTGGGCCGTGGGGGCCAATGGCGCACCGCTGCTGCCGGTGGGACGCGGCTTTGCCGGCGAGCGGCAGCGTGAACTGGCCTATCGCTTTGGCGTCAACCTGATCATGCATGTTCTGACAGGCAACTATAAATCCGATCAGGTCCATGTGCCTGCCCTGCTGGAAAGGCTTGGCCAATGATGCAAAGCCTTGTGTTCGCGCCGCTGATTCCATGGCCTCTGATCTGGGGGGCACTGGCCTTTGCCCTGGTCCTGCTGGCGTTGGCGGTGGTGCGTGGGCTGTCGGGCTGGGGCTTGCGGGCGGTGGCGGCGGGTCTGGTGCTGCTGGCGCTGGCCAACCCGGCCTTGCAAGAGGAAGACCGCAGCCCGCAATCCGACATCGTGATCGCGGTGGTGGATGACAGTGCCAGCCAGCACCTGTCCGACCGCCCCGCCCAGACCGAGCGGGCGTTGGCGGCCTTGCAGGCCGAGGTCGCGGCGCTGGACAACACCGAATTGCGCGTGACCCGCGTGGGCGACGGGCCCGAGGATGCTGGCACGCTGGCAATGACGGCCTTGGCCGAGGCGCTGGCGGAAGAGCCGCGCGCGCGGGTGGCGGGGGCGGTGATCATCAGCGACGGGCAGGTGCATGACCTTGATCTTGTTCCCAACCTGCCCGCGCCGCTGCATGTGCTGCTGACCGGCGCGCCGGAGGATTGGGACCGTCGGTTGATCGTGAAAAACGCCCCTGCCTTTGCCATCCTGGGTGAAGAGGTGATGCTGACCCTGCGGATCGAGGATCAGGGTGCGGTGCCTGCGAGCATAGGCCCGATGGCGGAGTTGACCATCGCGGTGGATGCCGATGCGCCACAAACCTATACCGTGCCAGTGGGTGAGGATCTGGAACTGCCCGTGACCCTGCCGCATGGCGGGATGAACGTGTTGCAATTCACGGTGGCCGGTGCCGAGGGGGAGCTGACCGACCGCAACAATGCTGCCGTGGTGCAGATCAATGGCGTGCGCGACCGTTTGCGGGTGCTGTTGGTGTCGGGTGAGCCGCATGCGGGCGAACGGGTCTGGCGCAATCTGCTGAAGTCGGATGCGAGCGTGGATCTGGTGCATTTCACCATCCTGCGCCCGCCCGAAAAGCAGGACGGTATCCCGGTTTCGGAACTGTCGCTGATCGCCTTTCCCACGCGGGAGCTGTTCGTGGAAAAGATCGAGGAATTCGATCTGATCGTATTTGACCGCTATTCGATGCGGGGCATCCTGCCGATGTCTTACATGGAAAACATCGTGAATTACGTGCGCGGGGGCGGCACGGTGCTGGTGGCCGCCGGGCCGGAATATGGCGCGGTTGACAGTCTGTGGCGCTCGCCCCTGGCCGAGATCCTGCCCGCCGACCCCACGGCACGGGTGATCGAGGGCGGGTTTCAGCCCCAACTCACCGATCTGGGCCGCCGCCATCCGGTGACCGAGGGACTGGAGGATCTGGCGCCTGAAGGTGGCTGGGGCCGCTGGTTCCGTATGGTCGATGTGATCCCGCGTGCGGGGCAGGTGGTGATGGAAGGGCCGGACAACCGGCCGCTTCTCATCCTTAACCGGGTGGAGGAAGGGCGGGTGGCGATCCTTGCCTCCGACCATGCCTGGCTTTGGGGCCGGGGGTATGAAGGCGGCGGGCCACAGCTGGAACTGCTGCGCCGGCTGGCGCATTGGATGCTGAAAGAGCCGGAGCTGGAAGAGGAGACCCTGACCGGCACGGTGTCGGGCCAGACCCTGACCGTGATCCGCCGCAGCATCGAGGAAACTCCGCCGGGGGATGTGACCATCACCGGGCCAGACGGCGCGGAAACCGCGCTGCCGCTGGTGGAAATCTCTCCGGGACGGCATGAAGGCGTGTTTGAAGCGCCGAGTGTGGGCCTCTATCGGCTGGAACAGGGCGCATTGAGCCGGGTGGTCGCCGTCGGCCCATCGTCGCCACGCGAATTTGTGGAAACGATTGCCTCGGATGAGCCGCTTGCCGACCCCGTGGCGGCCACGAATGGCGGCATTTTGCGTCTGTCTGACGGCATGCCGGACCTGCGCACGGTGCGCGACGGGCGGCCAGCCTCGGGGCGCGGCTGGATCGGGGTCACTCCGCGGGGGGCCTATGTGACACAGGATGTGCGGGTGGCCGCCCTGTTGCCGGGCTGGGCCTGGCTTTTGCTGGTGGCGGGCTTTGCCATCACCGCCTGGCTGATCGAAGGCCGCAAGGGGGCGCGGCGGGCTGGGTAGTCAGCGTGCCAGCATCACCTTGCGCGAGAGCGAGGCGAATTCGCGGCGCAAGAGCACGAAACAGGTGACGACAGTCGCGCCGATGAGGGACCATGGCCCCAACAGCCAGGTGATCGCGGCAAGGGCGAAATAAATCGACTGCAGCCCACGGTTGAAGCTCTTGGCGGCGGTGATGTTGATCTCTGCCGCCTGATCGGCGCGCGGATAGGCCAGCGGGTCCGCCGCATCATTCGGCACCGCAGCCATCAGGATCGCGCAATAGCCGAACAAACGGTGGGCCCAGACGAATTTCAGCAGGGCATTGGCCAGAAACAGCAACACAAGGATGATCTTCAGCTCGACCCGGACCCCTGCCGGTTCCAGCGTCAGATCCTGTGCCAGCCCCTCCAATGTGGTGATATTGCCGATCAGCGCGACACCGCCGCCGATGGCGATCATCGAGGTCGAGGCAAAAAACGCCGTGCTCTGGCGCAGCGAATCGATGATATTGGCGTCAAAGATGCGCGGCGAGCGGGTGACGAACTGGCGCATCCAATCACGCCGGTAGGTGGCCATAAGTGCGGAAACCGAAGGGCGCGAGGCTGGCGGATGTTCGGCCAGCCAACCGGTGGCGGCCCACATAACGATCAGCACCGCAAGGGCGATCCCGTCCAATGTGTCGAGCGAGAAGGTGGCGAACAAGGATGTCATGCGACGACAGTAGCCAAAGCCCATGCGCTTTCCCACGGTAAAATTGGTTATTTCATTTTACCAATCTCTGCGCTACGCTCCAAGGTGACCGTCAGTCAGAGGATCCGCCGATGGAAATGCCCGCGCCGAACAGTCTGGTTCTGTCCGCCAAGCCGCAGATCGTGGCGCGGCTGCGAAAGGTTCTGCCGCCTGATGCGGTGATCGAAGATGCGGCGGAAACCCGGGCCTATGAATGCGATGCCTTGACCGCCTACCGCTGTCCGCCGCTGGCGGTGGTCTTGCCGCGCACGACCGATGAGGTGTCGGCGGTGCTGCGGATCTGCCATGAAGAGGGGGTGCCGGTGGTGCCGCGCGGGTCGGGCACGTCGCTGGCGGGGGGCGCGCTGCCGACGGCGGATTGCGTGATCCTTGGGGTGGCGCGGATGACCGCAGTGCTGGAGACCGATTATGACAATCGGTTCATCCGGGTGCAATCGGGCCGCACCAACCTGAGCGTGACGGGTGCTGTGGAGTCTGATGGCTTTTTCTATGCGCCAGACCCGTCCAGCCAGCTGGCCTGCGCCATCGCGGGAAATATTGCGATGAATTCGGGCGGGGCGCATTGCCTGAAATACGGGGTGACGACCAACAATCTGCTGGGCGTCACGCTGGTGCAAATGGATGGCACGGTGCTGGAGATCGGCGGCGCGCATATGGATGCCGGCGGGCTGGACCTGCTGGGCGTGATCTGCGGCAGTGAGGGGCAGCTGGGTGTGGTGACAGAAGCCACCCTGCGCATCCTGCCCAAGCCAGAAGGCGCGCGGCCGGTGCTGGTGGGGTTCGACAGCAACGAGGTGGCGGGCGAATGTGTGTCTGACATCATCAAGGCCGGCGTGCTGCCGGTGGCGATCGAATTCATGGATCGCCCTTGCATCGAGGCGACCGAGGCCTTTGCCAAGGCGGGCTACCCTGATTGCGAGGCGCTGCTGATCATCGAGGTCGAGGGCAGCGCCGCCGAGATTGACGAACAGCTGGCGCTGATCAAGACCATCGCGCTGCGCCACAACCCGGTGGAATTCCGCGAGGCGGCGGATGAGGATCAGGCCAAACGCATCTGGCTGGGCCGCAAATCGGCCTTTGGCGCGATGGGGCAGATCAATGATTACATGTGTCTGGATGGCACGATTCCGGTGTCATCGCTGCCTTACGTGCTGCGCCGGATTGCCGAGATGTCTAAGGAAATCGGGCTGGATGTGGCGAACGTGTTTCACGCGGGCGACGGCAACATGCACCCGTTGATCCTGTTCGATGCCAACAAACCCGGCGATCTGGAACGATGTGAGGCTTTGGGAGCCGATATCCTGCGGCTTTGTGTCGAGGTGGGCGGTTGCCTGACCGGCGAACATGGCGTGGGGATCGAAAAGCGCGACCTGATGGGCGTGCAATTCGCGCCCGATGATCTGGAGGCGCAGTTGTGGGTCAAGGATGTGTTTGATCCGCGCTGGTTGCTGAACCCGGCCAAGGTGTTTCCGCTGGCCGTGACGGCCAGCCGTCGCGCGGCCTGAACTGCCGGGGGTCTGTGTGCCCCCCAGGCTCAGCGGTTTTTCCGAACCAATGGCGAAACCGCTGAGTTTTCCCGAGGATATTTTTGAACAGGAAATGGGACAGGGAATGCGTCCTGAGACGGAGGCCGAACTGGCCGAGATCATTCGAGTGGCCAATGGGCCGTTCGTGGTGCGGGGCGGCGGCACGCGGTCTGTCGGTGCCTGTGAGGGTGCCGTGCTGGAAACCGGCGGGCTGTCGGGTGTCGTGCTTTACGAACCCGGCGCGTTGACGCTGGTGGCCGGGGCGGGAACGCCTTTGGCGCAGGTCGAGGCGCAGCTTGCGGCCGAGGGGCAGCGATTGCCCTTTGAGGTGCCGGACATGCGCGGTTTGCTGGGGTGTTCGGGGGAAAGCACCTTGGGCGGGGTGGTGGCGGCCAATGCCAGCGGCCCGCGCCGGGTGCAGGCGGGGGCCTGCCGCGACAGTCTGATCGGGGTGCGCTTTGTCGATGGCGCGGGCACGGTGATCAAGAACGGCGGGCGGGTGATGAAGAATGTCACCGGCTATGATCTGGTCAAGCTGATGGCGGGGTCCTGGGGCACCTTGGGGGTTCTGAGCGAGGTGAGCTTCAAGCTGTTGCCAGTGCCGGAGACGGGGGCGACGCTGATCTTGCGCGGCTTGTCTGATGCACAGGCGGTGCAGGCCATGGCCTCGGCGCTGGGGTCGCCCTTCGAGGTGAACGGCGCCGCGCATTGGCCGGGCGAGGGAACCTTCCTGCGGATCGAGGGGTTCGCGGCGTCTGTGGCCTATCGTGCCGCGCAGTTGCGGCGGCATCTGGCGGCCTTCGGCGCGCTGGAGATCGAAGAGGGCACGGCGCGTTGGGCCGGTATCCGCGATGTCACCCCGTTTCATGGGCGCAACGGCGATGTCTGGCGGATCTCGGTCAAGCCATCGGATGCGCCGGGGCTGGTGGCGCGGATGCGGGCGGATGCGGTGCTTTATGACTGGGGTGGCGGGCTGATCTGGGCTTTGGCGGAACCGGGAACCGATCTGCGGGCGGCATTGGGGGCCTTTGAGGGCCATGCGACGCGGGTGCGTGGCGCGGGACCGGGCGCGTTTCAGCCGGAATCACCCGGCGTGGCGGCGCTGACGCGGGGCTTGCGGGCAAAGTTCGACCCGCGCGGCATCCTGAACTCTGGCCTGATGGGGGCATGACATGCAGACCACCTTTACCCCTGATCAGCTGAAAGACCCTGGCATTGCTCGCGCCAATGAGGTGCTGCGGTCCTGCGTGCATTGCGGATTCTGCACCGCGACCTGCCCGACCTATCAGGTGCTGGGCGATGAGCTGGACAGCCCGCGCGGGCGGATCTACCTGATCAAGGACATGCTGGAACAGGGCCGCCCGGCGGATGCGCAGACGGTCAAGCATATTGACCGCTGCCTGTCTTGCCTGGCCTGCATGACGACCTGCCCCTCGGGCGTGCATTACATGCATCTGGTGGATCACGCGCGGGAGTATATCGAGGCGACCTACAAGCGCCCGTTCATGGACCGCATGTTGCGCGCGGTGCTGGCCCGGATCATCCCGCATCCGATGCGGTTCCGGGTGGCGATGTTCGGGGCCAAGCTGGCGCGGCCGTTCCGGAGACTGGTGCCCGATGCAAGGCTGCGGGCGATGCTGGATATGGCGGCGGTGCCGATCCCTCCGGTGAGCCGCAATGATGACCCGCAGGTCTTTGCCCCGCTTGCGCCCAAACGCATGCGGGTGGCGTTGATGACCGGCTGTGCGCAGAAGGCTTTGAACACCGATATCAATGATGCCACCATCCGCCTCCTGCGCCGGCTGGGAGCCGAGGTGGTGGTGGCAAAGGGCGCGGGCTGTTGCGGCGCGCTGACCCATCACATGGGCAAGTCCGAGCTGTCCCACACATCGGCCGCGGCCAACATCCGGGCCTGGATGGCCGAGAAGACGGGCGGCGGTTTGGATGCCATTGTGATCAACACCAGCGGATGTGGCACCACGATCAAGGACTATGGCCACATGTTCCGCAATGATCCCCTGGCACAGGACGCGGCCACGATTGCCGGGCTGGCAATGGATGTGTCGGAGGTGCTTTCAAAGCTGACCCTGCCCGAAGCTGCGCCCAAGCGGATCAAGGTGGCCTATCACGCTGCCTGCAGTCTGCAACACGGCCAGCAGATCAAGACGCTGCCCAAGGATCTGCTGAAACGGGCAGGGTTCACGGTGGTGGAACCGGCGGACAGCCATCTGTGCTGCGGATCAGCCGGGACCTACAACCTTTTGCAGCCCGAGATCAGCCAGCAACTGAAGGCGCGCAAGGTTCAGACGCTGGAGGCGAAAGCGCCCGACATCATCGCGGCAGGCAATATCGGCTGCATGATGCAGATCGGGTCGGCGACCGGCGTGCCGGTCGTGCATACGGTCGAGCTGCTGGATTGGGCAACGGGTGGCCCCCGGCCCCGCGCGCTTGGCGCGGTAGGGCCGGAGTGAGTGGCAAGGGGCGCGGCCTGCCGCCCGATCAGGTGGGAGGCGGGCCGATGATGACAACCGGAGCGGGTGCCGGGGCCGCCGCTTCTTCGGTGTCCGCGGCGCCCAGACCAACGCCGACGCTGACACCACTGCTGCCGAAGTCATAGCCGATGTCCATGCCGACATAGCTGTTGCGGGCCAGGTAAGCGATGCCGACATTCGGACGGATCGATTGTGAGCCCACCATGTAATCGACGCCGAGCGAGCCGACGAATTCCTTGCGCTCGTCATCCGAAAACACCCGCAGGCCGATGCCGGTATCGCCGCGAGAGCCGCCGCCCCAGGTGAAGGTCAGGCCAAGGCCGAGGGTCGGGTCCGCCGCAGCGGGGGTGGCGAGGGCCAAAATCACCGGAAGGGCTGTCAAATATCTGTATCGCATCAGGGCACCTGAATGAGAGAGATTGGGTTTCTATACGCGACAGGCTAGCGCGAAGGCTTGGTTCGGGCAAGCCTTCGCTGGTGCCGCAGGGCCTGTGGTCAAACGCGCCAAACACGGTCATAAATCTGCCAGACTCCGCAGGCAAAGGGCAGGAATGCACCGGGCAAGCGCAGGCCGGACAGGGTAGGAACGGAGGATCCATGCGGTTCAGTCAAGCCATAGGTGCCGCAGCTCTGGCCCTGATCCTGCCGGCCCTAGTCCTGAGCGCCCCGGCACTGGCGCAAGGAAAGGGGTTGCGGTCGCTGCAGACCGGTGACGATTCACGCGGCTGGGAGGCCGTGGGGCGGCTTGATCTTGGCGACCGGGGGTTTTGCACTGGGGCGCTGATTGCCGAGGATCTGGTGCTGACGGCGGCGCATTGTCTGTTCGACAAGGAAACCGGTGTCAGCATTGACGCGTCAACCATCCAGTTTCTGGCAGGCTGGCGCAACGGGCGGGCGGCGGCCTATCGCGGCGTGCGCCGCGCCCTGGCGCATCCGGAATATGTCTATGGCGGCGGCGATGCCATGCAACGCGTGCCGTTTGACGTGGCGCTGTTGCAGCTGGATCAGCCGATCCGCCTGCCGTCAATCCAGCCCTATTCGACGGACACGCGGCCCGCCACCGGCGACGAGGTCGGCGTGGTGTCTTATGCGCAGGACCGGGCCGAAGCCCCGTCGTTGCAGCAGGTTTGTCATGTGCTGGGCCGGCAATCCATGTTGCGGGCCGGGGTGGTGCTGAAGCCCATCGGCGACGGGCTGGATACGCTGGTTCTGTCCTGTGATGTCGATTTCGG
The DNA here is from genome assembly GCF_002900965.1 of Pseudotabrizicola formosa. GTDB lineage: Bacteria > Pseudomonadota > Alphaproteobacteria > Rhodobacterales > Rhodobacteraceae > Pseudotabrizicola > Pseudotabrizicola formosa. Next base: position 279,947 of record NZ_PJOM01000003.1, read on the forward strand.
CTCTTCGGGCGCGCCGGTGTTTTCGCTCAGGGACGGCACCTTGCGCATTGTATCGGTGATCTCTGCCAAGGCCGAGGTGGATGGCCGCAAGGTATCGCTTGGCACGCCCTTGGCCGACCACATTGCCTTTTTGCAAGGCAAGCTTGCCGAGGGCGGATCGCGGCTGCGCCCGGCCAATGTGCGGGTTCTGTCGGGCGGATCGGGCGGAAAATTCATTCAGCCCTGAGGGCGTGGTTTGGATGCGGCGCGCGGCGCGACTGGTCTTGAAACCGGGTTTTGCGCTTCCTACCTTTCAGTCATCGGGTGCCACAACGGGCCCGGAACCTTGACTGGCCGCCCTTGACCGGGGGCCTTTCTGCTCGCATCGCTTTGAAAAGGATGACCCATGCGTAATTTTGATCTTGCCCCGCTGTATCGCGCCACTGTCGGCTTTGACCGTATTGCCGATCTTGTGGACCGCGCGCTGACCGCCGATGTGGCCCAGCCAACCTATCCCCCCTATAATATCGAAAAGACCGATGACGACGCCTATCGTATTTCGGTCGCTGTGGCCGGGTTCTCTCCGGATGAACTGTCGGTCGAGGTGAAGGAAGGCGCGTTGCATGTCACCGCGCGCAGGGCCCCCGAGGCTGAGGGAAAAACCTATCTGCACCGTGGCATTGCCACGCGCGCCTTCGAGCGTCGCTTCGCTTTGGCCGATCATGTTCGCGTGACCGGCGCCGAGCACGCCCATGGCATGCTGCATATCGACCTGATCCGCGAAACGCCCGAGGCGTTGAAACCCCGCCGGATCGAGATTGGCCGCGGCTCTGACGTGCAGGCGAAGGCTTTGGAAAGCACTGCGGTCTGATGACGGTTTCACCCTGAACACAGGCCCGCCGGACAGGTTCCGGCGGGCCTTTTTCGGTCATTTCGCGTCTTGCGCCAGAGACTGGGCCAGTCGCATCAGCGTTACCGCCTCGTCCCGGTAGCCGAATGGATCTTCGCCCCGGTTCGCCTCTGCCAGGGTGATCGCCTGATCCCAGCCCCAATCTTCCAGATCGGCCGATGCGCGCAACAGCTGGCCAAAGCCGGCGATGGCTGCGGCAAAGCGGGCGTCGGGCCCGGTGCCGGTGTCCGCGACAATCGGCATCTCGATCACGGCATTGACTGACTCGCCCGGGGCCTTGTAGCGCAGGCGCACAAAGCCAAGCTCTGGCGCGTCTTGGGCCATCTCGCCGGTGGCGGCCGCATCGGCCATTGCGTCGGACACCGCCGTGCCATAGCGCAGCGGGTCGTTTCGCAGGGCGGGGCTGCCGGGGGCTGTCACCTCATAGAGCGCTGTCACCTGATGGCCCGCAGTAATCGCCCCCATGCCGGCCGCGTCGGTGGTGGATTGCCCGGGTTGCAGGGCCTGGGTTTCATGGCCGATCAGCCGGTATTCTGCCACCTGGCCCGGGTTCCATTCAACGTCGATCGTCACCTCATCGGCGATCGGGAACAATGGCCCGGTCAGCTGGTCCATCAGCACCTTGCGTGCCTCGTTCAGCGTGGCGACCGAGGCGGCACTGCCGTTGCCGTTCTGCGCCAGCGACTGCATCACGGCCTCATCAAGCGCGTCGCGGCCAAAGGCCAGAACCGACAGGTTGACCCCGGTCTTGCCTTTGCGGGCCACAAAGCCCTCCATCCCTTCGGGATCATCGACGCCCAGGTTGAAGTCGCCATCGGTGGCCAGCAGGATGCGGCTGACCTCGCCTGCCGCCGTCATGCCTTCGGCTAGGCTATAGGCCAGCGTCAGGCCCGCCGTTTCCGCCAGTGGATTGCGCGTCTCCAGCTGGTCCAACGCTGCCAGAATGGTGGCACTCTGGTTGGCCGGGGTCGGTGCCAGCACTTCGCCCGGCGTTCCGGCATAGGCGACAATGGCCACCTGATCCTCTTGCCGCATTTCGGCCAGCATCAGGCGCAGCGCTTGCTTCAAGAGCGGCAGTCTGTCCGGCGTATCCATCGACTCCGAAGTGTCGATGAGCAGCACAAGGTTCAGTGGCGGACGGGCGGCCACCTCGGGCAGGCGGCCTTGCAGGCCGATCTGCACCAGCCGGGTGTCGGGATTCCATGGGGTCGGCATCACCGTCACGTTGGCGCGGAAGGGGGGCTCTCCGGCTTCGGGTGCCGGATAGGCATAGGGGAAGTGGTTCACCATTTCCTCGACCCGCACGGCATCGGGCCTAGGCAAGGCACCAGCCATCAGGCTGCTGCGCACAAGGGCGTAGGACGCGGTGCCGATCTTGGCCGGAAAGGCAGAGACCGGAGCCTCTGCCGTAACGCGCAGCGGGTTGACCCCTGCATTGGCAAAACCCTTGGCCTCTGGCCCCTCCGCCATCGGCGCGCTGTCCGGCGCGGCCAGCGATGGTGGGGTTGCCGCATCGCCCTGTTCGGCGGCCGTGGATTCGGCTGCGCGCTCGGGTTGCGCCTCGGCAGGTGCGGTCCTGCGGGTCATCATGGGCGCGGCCTCTGGCGGCTCTGCGGGGGAGGGGACCGCCATATCCTGGCTGCGCTGCGCCAGTTCCGAAGGTCCGCCCCCGGGCGTTTGCACCTCGGACTGCGGCAACAGCACCACCAGCCCGACTGTCAGTGCCGCGGCAGAGGTGGTCGCGGCCAGCAAGGGTTTCACGGACAGGCTTTTCAGCACCCTGCGCACCGCGCTTGCACCCCGCACGGTCGGCGCGCGGTCGGCAAGGGGGCGCAGCGGCGGCGTCAATCCCTGGCGTGACAGGGCAGAGTCCTCATAGGCTGCCATCGCACGATTCATGGCCCTGGCCTTGGCAGCGGCGTCGCTTGCAGGGGGCGCTTGCAATGCGGCGCGCAGTCTTTCGAAATCCGGGTCGCGGGTCATGCCTTTGCCTCCTCGGTGGCCAGGGCGCGCAGCCGTTTTTTCACTTCGGACATCCGCCAGGCAATCGTGCCTTCCGACAGGCCCAGCACCGCGCCGGCCTCGGCCTGGGTCATGTCTTCGCCCAGCACCAGCGCCACGGTGTCGCGCAGTTCCACCGGCAGCCGGGCCATGGACTCCGCCAGCCAGTCCTGCGCCGCGCGGTCTTCGGCTATGGCCTCTTGCCGGGAGATTTCCCAATCACCCCAGCCGGTTGCTGCCCGGTTGCGGACCGCGGCACGGCGGCGTGCGTCATGGGCGGCATTGACCACCACGCGGTAGAGCCATGTGGTAAAGCGCGCCTCGGCCCGCCAGCCGCGCAGGCGGTGGGGCAGGGCGGCGCAGATGTCCTGTGCCAGATCTTCGGCTTCTGCCCGGCTGCCGGTCAACCGCCAGCCAAGCCCGAAGATCCGGTCATAATGCCGGGTCACCAGTGCCGCAAAGGCAGCGTGGTCGCCGCTGGCTGCCGCGAGGGCGAGGGTTTCATCCGAGGTGTCCATCAACATCACATTAGGTCAGACGCGCGCCGGGGGGCAATCCTTGGCTGTCGCTTTGGCAGATGGAAGATAAACTGCGGTCTAAATGGGTGCCCCGACCCGGGGAAGGCCGGGGCACCGGACGCGCCTTGCTTTGGGGGACAACAGCAAGGCGGTTTGGCAAGATCATGAAACGGCATCGCGCAAACAAGGGAAAAATCCTGCGCCCCGACCCGAGAGTGATCGGGGCGCAGGTGCCGTCTTGCCCCGGACCAGGACCAGACGGATTCAATGACTTTAAGCGAAATAGACACCCCGACCCGGGGAAGGCCGGGGTGCCGGGTGCGCCTTGCCCTTGGGGACACGCAGGCAAGACGCGGAAAACCGGGGGCTGATCAGTAGATCAGGCTGTCATAGACGCCGTAGCTGCCGGCGCGGGTCTGCAACTGCCGCTCGCCGCCGCTGTCGCGGGCATAGGCCACCACGGCGCGATAGGTGCCGGGACCAAACGAGGCGTCAATGCCGCCGGTGTAATAGCCAAAGGCCCGCAGACGGCTTTGGATCGCGCGGCGTTGCGCGGCCGAATAGGTGTTGAAGGTCTGCGCCGCGACCGTCGCATGCACGGAACTGTTTGACCCGATCACCCGGCCGCTGGTGCTTTGGTAGTGGTCGTTGTGCGGACGATACTGGTGGCTGTACTCTTGGCGCGGACGGTAGTGCTGTTTGTGGTCATCGCGGTGACGATACTTCGGTTGTGGCTGCCGATGTGGCTGCGGGCGATAGACCGGCTGCGGTTGGGCCTGTGGTGCACGGGCCTGCGCATCATTGATCAGCGCCCCGATGATCACGGTGGCGGCGACGCCCTTCAGAAAGTTGCGCTCGTTCTTCCCAAGCGCCTGCGCCGGGGCAGCGGCGGTGACGGCGATCGACAAGGCGGTGACAGCAGCGATGGCGGCGGTCTTCACGTTTGTAAACATCGGGTTTCCTTTCCCAGAGATCGCGGGGCTGAGCAGAGCGCCGCTGTGATGGGAAACGATATGCGCCGATGGTCCGCGCTAGGCAAAAACGCCGCCGTGCTATGTGATAGCACGTTTAGAATCAGTGACTTGTGGGGCTTTCAGCCTTCACGACACGCGTATTCGATCAGCCGGGGGCCGTGGTGCGGTTGCTGCAACGCCTGGTGCAGATCATCCGGGTCGGGCAACAGGCTGACAAAGGGCAGGCCGCAGGCCTGCGCAAAGGGGCCAAGATCGAGCGGTGATGGGGCGCATCCGATGACCTGCGTGCCCGCGGCTGCCATTGCCTCGGCACTCTTGCGGCAGCCCGCCTTAGTCCTGACGAAGCCACGGCCCCGTGATCACAAAGGCCACCCCGGTATGCCGCGCGGACACATGGCGCAAGGGAAACCCGGCCAGCCTCCGGTCGAGTTCTACTGTGTGCACTCCGGGAATGCCGAAAACGACTGTAACGCCGCGCACCGCCAGTCCTTCGACCAGACGCATCCCACTGTTGCCATCGCTCAGCCGCACCGCGTTGCAAAGCGGGCGATCCGGTCCGCTGCTTGCTGAATCACGGTGTCGGGCTGGGTCAGGCTGATCCGCAGCCATCCTGCCAACCCGTCCCCAAAGCTTTCCCCCGGCATGCAGGCCACAGCCTCGGCCTCCAGCAGGGCAAGGGCAAAGGCCTCTCCGGTCATGCCGCTGGCACGGATGTCCAGCAGCGCGAACATCCCGGCATCGGGGCAATGCACCCGCAACCCCGCTACCCCTTGCAAAGCTTGCGCCAGCATCAGCGCCCGCGCCGCATAGCGCGCCGCCATGCCCCGGGCCACGGGTGACGGGGACGATATGGCTTGCGCCGTTGCGTCGGCCAGAAAGGGCTGGTTGCCGAACAGCATGGTTTCGGCCAGCGGCAGCGCGCGGCTGATGAAGTCTGCCGGGCCCACACACCAGCCAGACCGGAACCCGGGCGCTGCATGGGATTTGGAGATGGACGAGGCCGCAATCACCCGGTCCGCCAGCCCGGGATGCGACAAAGGCGAGGCAAATTCCGTGCCGTCAAACACCAGTTCTTCATACACCTCATCCGACAGGATCCACAGGTCATGGGCGCGCGCCACTTCACCCAAGGCAGCAATGTCGGCGTGGCGCAACACGGCACCGGTGGGATTGTGCGGCGTGTTCAGAACCAAGACCCGGCAGCGTGGCGTGATCCGCGCCGCGACATCCGCCGCCTGCATGCGAAAGCCATGGTCGGCCCGCAGCGGTACCGGCACCATCCTGGCACCGCTGGCTCGGATCACGCCCTCATAAGTGGCATACATCGGGTCTCCCACCAGCACCTCATCCCCGGCAGCCGCCAAGGCGCGCAGCACCAGGTAAAGTACGGTCTGAGTGCCCGGCAGACACAGGAACTGATTGCTTTCAAAGCGTCGCCCGCGGCTTTGGGTGTAGCGGTCGGCCAGGGCTTGCAGCAGCCCCGCCTCACCGCGCCCGTTGGAATAGCCGGTGCGTCCCGAACTCAGTGCCGCTGTTGCCGCCGCCAGCAAAGGGGCGGGGGGCGGTGTGTCCGGCTCGCCGATGGTCAGCTCCAGCACGGGCCGCCCTGCGGCTGCCATCGCGCGCGCGCGGCTGTGCACCCCCCATTTCGCCCCGCCAAGACCGGCCAGATCCTCAAGGACTTGCGCGTATTTCATGGAACCTCGTTGCGGCTGGGGGAGGGTTGGGGCAGCGGGATTTGCAAAATGGCTGAAATCGCCGACAGACCGATCTGCTCCAGTTCTCCGGGGGCAAAGCTGTCGGGCAGCGTGCCGCCCTCCAGCCACAGCCCGTCGATCACCGCATTGCAGGCAATCGCCAAGACTCGGGCCTGTCCGGGATCGGCCTTGCCGGGCAGGGCCTGCAACCGGTCGCGGTAGTCCAGATAGCTGGCCTCATGGACCGCCCGCATCCTGGGGTCACGCCGGACATGGTGCAGGAACCCGGCCCAGAGCCGCACGCGGTCCCCTTCCATCACCGGGGGGCGCAGGGTGGCGGTGACAAAGGCCACCAGCCGCGCCGCCGGATCATCGCTGGCATGGACCTCGGCCATGTTCCGTCCTTGTTATACGTTTGTATAGCTACATCCGCTGCGCGGGCATGCCAAGCCGCAAGGGCGGCGGGCATCAGCCTTTTCCGGGCGGGGGCGCGGCCTTCGGCGCGGTGTCCTGTGATACATCCTTGTGCACGATCACATCGGCCTGCGGATAGGCCTGCAGGATGGCACGGCGCAGGCCCGCGCCAATGGCATGCGCCTCGTTCAGGGTTTGCGCGCCGTCCAGCTCGATATGGATCTGCACGAAAATCCGGCTTCCGGCGGTGCGGGTCTTGATGTCATGATAGCCCTGCACCCCTGGCCAGTCGCGGGCGATTCCTTCGATCCCGGCAATCACCATCGGGTCGGCGCGTCGGTCCATCAGCGCGTGGAACGCGTCGCGCCCGATCCGCAACGCCCCCAGCGCCAGCATGCCCGCCGCCGCGAGCGCCACCACCGAATCGACCGAGGTCAGCCCGAAGGCGCTTGACGCCCACAGCGAGGCAATGGCCCCGATATTGGGCAGCAGGTCACCCAGATAGTGCAGGCGGTCCGCCGCGACCACCTTGTTGCCGGTCCGCCGCGCGACACGCCCCTGCCACAGCACCAGCGCCAGCGTGAGCGCGATTGACACGGCCATCACCCCCATCCCCACGCCTTCGCGTGACAGGGTTTCCGGCTCGGATGCCAGCAGTCGCTGCACGGCAGCCACCCCGATCACCCCGGCCGAGACCAGGATGAACAGGGCCTGCCCCAACGAGGCCAGGTCTTCGGCCGATGTATGGCCAAAGGCATGATCTTCATCGGCAGGCTTGGCCGCATAGAGGATTGCCGCCATCGCCATCAGGCTGACCATCAGATCCATTGCACTGTCGGCCAGCGATGCCGCCACCGAAAGAGAGCCGGTCTGCCCCAGCGCCCAGAGCTTGAGGATCACCAGAACCCCCGCGACCGAGACCGAGGCAATGCCCGCCGACAAGTTCAGCCGTGTCTGTTCGGATGCCATCTTTGCCCCCAAGCCGCGCTTCAGAAGCGGCATGCGCTACCGCAGGGTTGCGGTCAAGCGCAAGCTGGATGACAGGCAGGAGCGAGTCCTTGCTGGCGTTTGCCCGATGCCGAGGCCGGATCAGAGGCCCGATCCGGCGCCGCTGTGCCGCCGGTGGCCTTGGCCTAGTCGATCACTTCGTCGGCCGTCACGCCCCACAGGCTGCTGACCGGGGCCCAGCCCCTTTGCCCGTCGATCGTGACGCGGCACCAGCCGTCAGCACAGGAGATGAGCCGTGCCACCACACCCCGCTCGGCCTGAAAGGCGGCAAGCGACGTGGTGTCGGGGCGGCTGAAGAATGTGGCCATATCCTCATCCACCATCACGGTCCGCACGCCCGAGACCAGAGCATAATGCACCCAGCCGCCCACGCCTTCGGCGTCCTCGACCCGGCGCCAGTGACCATGCTCGGCGGTCACCTTCAGCGGCATGCCGACCCGGGTGAACACCCAGTCGATCCGGTGCGACAATCCCGGCCCGCGCCGTGCATTGCCTTCGTTCGACTTGAGCGAAACATAGCGGGGCAATGGCAGATTGGTCACGGCACCTTTGTTCGGATCGCGGGGCACGGCGACGGCTGGCACTGCCGATGGTGCCGGCGGGCCCAGGGGGCGCATCGCGGGCGGTGCGGTGGTCGCCGGTTCTGACGGGCTTGCCGAGGTCGTCGACAGCGGCGCTGCCGCGGCCGCAGCGGCTTGGCGCAACAGCGCCGGGTTCGGCTTGGGGCGGACCACGTCCGACAGCGCGGCTGACGCCCCCGCCAACAGGACAAAACCCGTCACCACTGCCTTGAGCATGTTGTTCATCATCCGCCTGTTGCCGGGCGTGTTCCCGGTCTGTTGGTTCTGTCTGCCACCGGCCCCGGCAAGGGGCCGCCATTCCTCAACACTCCGGGGCTGATCGCATAGGGTCTTGTGCCCCGTCCCGGTTGCCGTCACTTTGCCCTCAGGCGCGCGCCAAGATCAAGTCCAGGGAGGCTTAAGATGCCCGCACAGCGGTTGAGTGTTGTAGTCACGCGACGGTTGCCCGAACCGGTCGAGACCCGGATGAAGGAATTGTTCGATGTCGAACTGCGCGACCCGGACACCAAGATGAGCCGTGAGGACCTTGCGGCCGCGATGCGCCGCGCCGATGTCATCGTGCCTTGCGTGACCGATCAGATCGATGCCGCACTGATCGGGCAGGCCGGTGACAAGCTCAAGCTGATCGCCAATTACGGGGCCGGGGTGGACCATATCGACGTGGCCACCGCCCGCCAGCGTGGCATTCTGGTGTCCAACACCCCCGGGGTGGTGACGGAGGACACGGCCGACATGACGCTGGCGCTGATCATGGCGGTCACCCGCCGCATTCCTGAAGGCCTTGCGGTGATGCAGGCCGGGGAATGGCAGGGCTGGGCCCCCACCGCCTATATGGGCGGTCGGCTGGGGGGCAAGCGTTTGGGCATTCTGGGCATGGGCCGCATCGGGCAGGCGGTGGCACGGCGCGCCCGCGCCTTTGGCATGCAGGTGCATTACAACAATCGCAAGCGCCTGCGCCCGGAGGTAGAGGCGGACCTGGACGCGACCTGGTGGGAAAGCCTGGACCAGATGGTCAGCCGGATGGATATCCTGTCGGTCAACTGCCCGCATACGCCCTCGACCTATCACCTGATGAATGCGCGGCGGCTGAAGCTGATGAAGCCGACGGCGGTGATCGTGAACACCTCGCGCGGCGAGGTGATTGACGAGAATGCCCTGACCCGGGGCCTGCGCGCGGGTGAGTTGGGCGGGGCGGGGCTTGATGTGTTCGAGCACGGGCATGAGGTGAACCCCCGCCTGCGCGAATTGCCCAATGTGGTGCTGCTGCCGCATATGGGCAGCGCCACGCTGGAAGGCCGGATCGAAATGGGGGAAAAGGTCATCATCAATATCAAGACCTTTGCTGACGGCCACCGCCCGCCGGATCAGGTGGTGCCGGGCCAGCTGTAGCGCGGCACCTCCAGAGCGGCCTTGCCTATCTTGCGTTCCAGCCGCGATACCAATCGACAAATCGCGCCACACCCTCGTGCAGGTCGGTGCGGGGCAGCGGGCCTGTCAGCGCATGAAGCAGCGTGGCATCGGCCCAGGTGGCAGGCACGTCGCCCGGTTGCATTGGCAGCAGGTTGCGCCGCGCGGTGCGACCGGTGGCGGTTTCGATTGCCGTGATGAAATCGGTCAGATGCTCTGGCGCGCCGTTGCCGATATTCACCACACGGAAGGGTGCGACCGGTGACAGGCTGTCTTGCGGCCCCACCGGCCGCGTGCCGGGGATGGCGGTGATCAGCCGAATGATCCCTTCGATCAGATCGTCGATATAGGTAAAGTCGCGCTGCATGTCGCCGTGATTGTAAAGATCAATCGGCTCGTCATTCAGGATGGCGCGGGTGAATTTGAACAGCGCCATATCCGGGCGGCCCCAGGGGCCGTAAACGGTGAAGAACCGGAACATCGTGGTGGGCAGGCCGAACAGATGGGCATAGCTGTGCGCCATCGCCTCGGTCGCGATCTTGGTGGCAGCGTAAAAGCTCATCGGATGCGTGGCCCTGTCGATTTCGGCATAGGGCATTTTGGTGTTTGCACCATAAGCCGAAGAGGTCGAGGCGATCAGCAGATGCCTGGGCGGGTGGGCGCGGGCGGCCTCCAGCAGCTCATGTGTGCCGATCAGGTTGGACTGCACATAAGAGCGCGGCGCGTCAATTGACTGGCGCACCCCGGCCTGTGCCGCCAGATGGAGGATCACATCCGGGCGCAGGCCGGCCACCAGGGCGGTCAGGCGGCCCGGATCTTCCAGCATCCCCTGTTCAAAGGCGAAGGCAGGTCGGGACGTGAGGATTTCCAGCCGGGCCCGTTTCAGCGCCGGGTCGTAGTAATCAGTCAGCCCGTCAAATCCGGTCACCTGCCAGCCTTCTGCCAGCAGGCGGCGCGCCAGATGAAAGCCGATGAAACCGGCCGCCCCCGTGATCAGAACCTTGCCTGTCATTCCCGTCCCCGCTCCCCGACGCCTTTGCTTAACGGCTTGGGGGGCGCGGGGTAAAGGGGGCGTGCATCAGCGCCCGATCCCCAGAGTCGGCGCGCGCCGCAGTCTTGCCCCCGAAAGGCCATTGAAGGCCACGGCCGCCATCAGCACCGCCCCTCCGGTGAACGTGCCCGTCGATGCGGTTTCCCCCAACACCAGAAACACCCAGACCGGGGCCAGCAAGACCTCGACCATCGACAGCAATGTGAGCTCGGCCGCCGGGATCACCCGGCTGCCTGCGGTATAAAGCGCCATCCCGGTGGCCAGCACCGCTGCGCCCATGGCAAGGGAGATCGCAATGTCGCGGGCCGGAACCCAGAGGCTTTGGCCCTGCACGCCAAGAACCAACGCGGCTGCCAGCATCGACAGCCCCCCGCCGATCACCACGGCGGGCAGCATGTCCGACAGCTTGCCCCAGCGCAGCGCGATGGTGAAGCTGGCAAAGCCAAGCGCCGACAGCAGGGCCGCCACATTTCCCGCCAATGCCCCTGCTGCCAGCCCTTCGCGCACCATCACGAACATGCCCACACCAGCCAATGCAATGGCCGCCCATGTCGCCGGGCGCACGATTTCACGCAGGATCAGCCAGCCCATCAGTGCCGCCAGAAAGGGCGAGGCGGAAAACAGGAACACGGCATTGGCCACAGTCGTCGCCTGAAAGGCAAAGATCGCACCGCCAAAGGCCAGCACCAGCCCAAGGCCACCCACCACGCCCGACCACCCTACGCGGCGCAGCGGGGCCAGCAGCTTGCCAGACCGCCACCAGATCACCGCCAGCAGCACCGGGATCATGCCGGCCGATCGCCAGAACAGCACCGCCCAGGTGCCCGCCTGATCAATCTGGCGGATCAAGAGCCCGTTAAGCGACCACAAGAGCGCTGCCAGCAGCACCAGCTTTACCCCGGTTGAATATGGCATGCGCGCCCCCTGTCACCTGCCGCAATCAAAGGCGGGGCAGGGTGGGGCGTCTGTTCTGTCCGCGACGCGAAAGGCGTCGCCGGCAGCGCGCGGCTTCAGTAGCCCAAGGCGCGGTCCACCTGGTGCAGCAGGGGCTCGCCCGCCTCGCTGCGCCGGATGTTCTCGGCGATCACGCCGGAGGCACTTTCGGGGCGGGTGTCGGCAGCGATATGCGGGGTCACGGTTACGCGCGGATGCGCCCAGAAGGCATGGTCCTGCGGCAGGGGTTCCACCCGGAACACATCCAGCGTGGCATGGCCAATCTGGCCCCCGTCCAGCGCCGCCAGCAGTGCCGCATCGTCGATCAGCGGTCCGCGCCCGGGGTTCAGGATCACGGCACCGCGCGCCGGCAGCGCCAGCGTTTCGGCGTTGAGCGTGTTTTCGGTGTCTGCCGTGCGCGGCAGCAGTGTCACCACGATCTGCGCCCCGGTCAGCGCCTGACGCAATCCGTCTTCACCCGAAAGACAGCGCACCCCCGGCACCGTTTTCTGTGTCCGGCTCCACCCGGTCACCGGAAAGTTCAGCCCCGCCAGCGCCTTTGCACAAGCGGTGCCCAATGCCCCCAGACCCAACACCGTCACCGGCCGGTTGCGGGCAAGCGGAGGCACCACCGGATTCCACAGGTGATCGGGGTTCACGATCTGCGCATCCATTCCCAGATGATGCCGCAGGGCATGGCCCACAACCCATTCGACCATGCTTTCGGTCAGCGACGGGTCCACCATCCGGCACAAGGGCTGCGTCAGCGTCGCGTTACCCACGATCCGTTCAACCCCGGCCCAGAGCGACAGCACCGCCCTGGCGCGCGTGAACGGTGTGAAATCCTGCAGCGGCGCACTTGGGGCATAGATGATGTAATCCACCACCTCCGGCTCTGCCTCTTGCACGACCTGTGCCCTGATCCCTGCGGCGTCCAGCGCCGAGGGCAGCACATCGGCATAATCCGCCCAAAGATCCGGGACGGCGAACAGGACTGTGATCATCATCTACCTCGGTCTGTGGACATGGGCGCTCTGGATCAGGCCGAAGGCTACCAGAAGCACCAGCATCGCCGATCCGCCATAGGACAGGAACGGCAGCGGAATGCCGACCACCGGGGCCAGCCCCATCACCATGGCCAGATTGATTGCCAGATAAAAGAAGAAGTTGGCCGCGATGCCCAGGATCAGCAGCAGCGAAAACCGGTCCTTGTTCTGCATGGCCGAGACATAGCAGAACAACAGGATCAGCCCGTACAGCACCAGCAGGCTGAGCACGCCGACAAAGCCGAATTCCTCGCCCAGCGTGGTAAAGATGAAATCGGTATGCTTTTCGGGCAGAAAATTCAGCCGGCTTTGCGTGCCCTGCATGAAGCCCTTGCCACCCCAGCCGCCCGAACCCAGGGCAATCTGTGCCTGAATGATGTTGTACCCGGCACCCAAGGGGTCAGAGGTCGGGTCCAGAAAGGTGTCGATCCGCCGGAACTGATAATCATGCAGCAATTGCCAGTCCGTTCCCCGGCTTGCCATCACGGCCCAGATCGTTCCCCCCACCGCAGTGATGACACCGGCGAAATACCACCAGCTGACCCCTGCAAGCAGCATCACTGTGCCTCCGATCATCAGCAGGATCAGTGCCGTGCCAAGGTTGGGCTGCATCAGCACCAGCACAGTCGGGACTGACGTCAGGATCACCGGGATCAGCACCCAAAAGATACGCGAGGTCTTTTTCACATCCAGCCAGTCGTAATAGGCCGCCAGCATCATCACCAGTGTGACCTTGGCCATTTCCGACGGCTGCAACCGAAACCCGCCAATGTCGATCCAGCGCTGCGCGCCCATGCCGGTGGCCCCGAAAAACTCGACCACCAACAGCAGCAGGATCGAGACGACATAGGCAATCAGCGACATGTTGCGCCAGAACCAGATCGGCACGAAGGCGATGATGAACATCAAGACCGCCCCCAGCGCAAAGACCTGCATCTGCCGCCCGGCCCAGACATCCATCCGGCCACCGGCAATCGAATACAGCGCCAACCAGCCCACTGCCGACACGGCGGTGACCAGAACGATCAGGGGCCAGTTCAGGTGCAGCACCTTGCGCAGGCCGGTGGGCACGAACTTGACGCGGTATTCCAGAAAGCTCATGGCCTGCCCTTCATGCGCGGCTGGAGTCAGGGGCGCGGCCATCTGCGTCGCGCAAGGGCAGCTTCTTCAACATCGAATCAATCCGGTTGCGCTGACTGGATGGATAGGCCGACAGCGGCGGCAGGCCATCGCTCAACGCCCGCAGAATGGCGTCACGCGCGATGGGGGCCGCAGCGGTGGACCCACCGCCGCCATGTTCAACCACCACTGACACGGCATAGCGCGGATTTGCATAGGGGGCATAACCCACGAACAGCGCATGATCTCGCCGGTTCCAGGGCAGCTGTTCGTTGGAAATCACCCCGCGCGCCCGCTCGGCGGCGGTGATGTTGCGCACCTGGCTGGTGCCGGTCTTGCCCGCCATCAAGAGCGCCTCGTCCGCAATGCGCGACGATTTCGCCGTCCCACGCTCGGCATTCATCACCGCGTACATGCCCGAGCGGATCTTGCGCAGGACGTCTTCGGAAATGCCGATGCTGGGGGCCTCTGCCACCGGCACCTCCTTGCCATCGACTGACCGCACCAGCCGGGGCACCACCGCGCGGCCCGTCGCAATCCGCGCTGTCATCACCGCCAGCTGCAGGGGCGAGGTCAGCACATAGCCCTGACCGATGCTGGCGTTGATCGTGTCGCCGATCCGCCAATCCTCGTTGTGCCGTTCGCGCTTCCATGCGCGGTTCGGCATGATGCCTTCGGCAATCGCCGACATCGGCAGCTCGTGGCGGATGCCAAGGCCAAAGCGCTTGCCCATTTCGGCGATCTTTTCGATGCCGACCCGCTGGGCGATGTCGTAGTAATAGACATCGCAGCTTTCAGACAGCGACTTTTCCAGATCCACCGCACCATGCCCGGCGCGCTTCCAGCAGTGGAACCGCCGCCCGCCAAATTCCAGATACCCTGGGCAGCGCACACTTGTATTGACGGTGATCACCCCGGCCTCAAGCGCGGCCAGGGCGGTGATCATCTTGAAGGTCGATCCGGGCGGATACACCCCCTGCACGGTCTTGTTGGCCAGCGGACGATGGTCATTTTCCATCAGCCCGTTGTAATCGGTATGGCTTATTCCGCGCACGAACAGGTTCGGGTCAAAGGACGGCGAGGACACTATGGAAATCAGATCACCATTGGTCACGTCCATCACCACCGCCGCCGCCGATTCATCCCCAAGCCGTGCCTGCACGAAGTTCTGCACATCGGCGTCGATCGTCAGCCGCACGTCTGACCCCGGATCACCTTCTTCGCGCTCCAGCTCGCGCATGACGCGGCCCACGGCGTTCACCTCGATCCGTCGCGTGCCGGCCTTGCCGCGCAGCTGATCTTCCAGCCAGCGTTCGACCCCGATCTTGCCGATCTGAAACTTCGGAATGGTCAGCAGGGGGTCTGGTGTGTCCAGCGCCTCCAGATCATTGTCCGACACCGGCCCGACATAGCCCAAGACATGGGCGAAATCTGTGTCGCGGGGGTAGAGGCGGCTCAACCCCACCTCGGGCGAGACGCCGGGCAGCGACGGCGCATTCAGCGCCACTTTCGACAGGTCTTCCCAGCTCAGCCGGTCGGCCACGGTGATCGGCGCAAAGGGGCTGGTGCGGTTCATTTCCTTGGCGGTGCGGTCCAGATCATCGGCGGTCAGCGGGATGATATGTGCCAGCTTGGCCAGCACCGCATCGACATCACCCGCATCCTCGCGGGTGATCACCACGCGGTAATTCTGTTCATTGCCTGCCAGAACCTTGCCGTTGCGGTCATGGATCAGCCCGCGCGCCGGCGGGATCAGCCGGATAGAGATCCGGTTTTCCTCGGCCAGCAATTTGAACTGATCGGCCTGATCGACCGACAGATAGTGCATCCGCGCGCCAAGCACCGCGAACATCGCTGTCATCGCGCCACCCATCAAAAGCGCACGGCGATGCGTGAGCCGGGCGCTTTCTTCGGTTTCTTTCGGGCTGCGTCTCACGTCCTGCCCCTCATAAACGGCGTCCGTAACTGTCAACTTCACCTGTCGCGGGCTTGCGCAGGTCAAAGGCCACACGACTGGCCCCCACAACGACAGGATAACACAGGATCGACCACAAAACCTGCATCAAGGCAAAGCCGAAAGCGGGTTGAGGCAAAAACGATAGCGTGAACACCAGCCGGTAGGCCAGCAGGCACCCGATCATCAAAGCAGCCACCATCGCCCATTCCGCCACAAGGGTCAGTTCGCGCGTCAGAGCCACCCGGTTGCGCACAAATTCCACAGCGATCACCACGAGCGCTGTCCATAGTCCCGGCGGGCGCAGCAATACCATGTCTTCCACCAAAAGCACCCCTGCCAGCAGCCAGACCGGCAGATAATCGGGCCGCCGCGTCGCCCAGGCAAAGATCAGGCACAGCAAAAGGTCCGGCCCGGGCCAGTCACCGGCCACCGATCCCAGGGGCAGCAGCCGCACATACAGCAGCAGCAGCGCAACCCCGACAAACAGCCCACGGTAAAGCCAGACGCTGGAGCGCCACGCATCACTCACCGCTGCCATCCGTCTCGGTACTGGCATCTGCCGCCGGCATGGCGTCGGGCTGAATGCCGCGGCCGGGCTGGGCGTCGGTGTTCAGCGCCCCGCTGGTATCGGGGCCCGCAGGCTGCACCGGCGGGGCGATCAACGCTCCGGCATCTGTGATCGGTGGCAACTGGTGGCTGCGCAGCACGCGCAGAAATTCCAGCCGCTGATAATCGGCGCTCAGACTGACGCGCAATCTGCGGTCATTGCCCAGCACCACCTGTCCCACCAGCAAACCTGCCGGAAACATCCCGCCATCGCCCGAACTGATCACCCGGTCCCCCGGGCGTACCACGTCGGACTGTTCCAGAAACTCCAGCGGGGGCAGGGCGGTGTTATCCCCCGACAACAACGCCTTCTGTCCCGAGGGTTGCACCGTCACCGGCACCCGGCTGTTGGTGTCGGTCAGCAGGATCACCCGGCTGGTCCGCTCTCCCACACCCGAGATGCGCCCGACCACGCCAATGCCATCCATCGTGGCCCAGCCATCCAGAATGCCGTCGCGCGCACCGACATTGATCAGCACCGATTGCCGGAACGGGCTGCCGCTGTCGGCCAGAACCTGGCCGGTCACATGGGTCAGCTTTGGGTCCAGCCGCACCTGATTGAGATCCAGCAGACGGGCGTTCTGCTGTTCCAGCTGCAGCGCCGCCTCGCGCCAGGCCTTCATCTGCTGCAACTCGCGCCGCAGATCCTGATTCTGGGCGTGCAGGCTGGCATAGCTCTGGAACTGTTCGATCATATCGGCAGTCGTGGTGATCGGCGTCATCACCCAGTCGAAAGATGGCACCACCCGGTCGATCAGCGCGGCGCGGAAGCGTTCCACCCGGGGGCTGTCAATCCGCCAGAGCAGGAACAGTCCTAGCAGCGCCAGAACCAGCAGCCCCACCAGCACCCGCCGCAGCGGGCGGGAGAACTCTTCCGGGTCTGTCCGCGTCTTTGCCATGCCGGTCTGCTATGTCCAATTCCCACGCCCGGCCCGCATGGGCCGTTCTCCCTGAAGTCCCGGCCATTAGGCCCGGATCAACTGTCGTAATCAATCACATGCCGCAGCTGCTTTTCGTATTCCAGCGCCTTGCCGGTGCCAAGGGCGACACAATTGAGTGACTCATTGGCCACCGAAATCGACAGGCCGGTCTGTTCACGCAAGGACAGGTCCAGATCGCCCAGCAGCGCACCGCCCCCGGTCAGCATCACGCCCCGGTCGACGATATCGGCAGCGAGGTCGGGCGGCGTCGCTTCCAGCGCCTGCATCACCGCGTCGCAGATCTGCTGCACCGGTTCGGCCAGCGCTTCGGCCACCTGCGCCTGATTGATTTCGGTTTCCTTCGGCACCCCGTTCAGCAGGTCACGCCCGCGAATGGTCATGCTGGCCCCCCGGCCATCATCGGGCATCCGCGCGGTGCCGATGCTGGTCTTGATCCGCTCGGCAGTGGATTCGCCGATCAGCAGGTTCTGGTGGCGGCGCAGATAATTGATGATCGCCTCATCCATCCGGTCGCCGCCCACGCGCACGGACCGGGCATAGACGATATCGCCCAAGGACAGCACCGCCACTTCCGTGGTGCCACCCCCTATATCAACCACCATGTTGCCGGTGGGATCGGTGATCGGCATGCCCGCACCAATCGCCGCAGCAATCGGCTCCGCAATCAGCCCGGCCCGACGCGCCCCCGCCGACAGAACAGACTGCCGGATCGCACGTTTTTCCACCGGGGTCGCGCCATGCGGCACGCAGACGATGATCTTGGGTTTGCTGAACGTGGTGCGCTTGTGCACCTTACGGATGAAATGCTTGATCATCTCTTCCGCCGCCTCGAAGTCTGCAATCACCCCGTCCCGCATCGGGCGGATCGCCTCGATGCTGCCCGGCGTCCGGCCCAGCATCAGCTTGGCATCCTCTCCCACAGCCAGAACCTGCTTTTTGCCGTCCTTGCTGTGATAGGCCACCACAGATGGTTCGTTCAGCACGATCCCCTTGCCCCGGATGTAGACAAGCGTATTCGCCGTGCCGAGGTCGATCGCCATATCCGAGGAAAACAGGTTCGAGAGGATCGACATGCTGTTGGTGTCCTTTTCATACGCCCTACTCCCCTCGACTCGGAATTCCGATAGGGGCGGGTTCATATAAGGCTCAGGGTACACAGGCGAAAGAGCAAAGGATCGCCGTGGCGTCAATCCGCTGTGACAGGGCAAGACTTGTCAGATTGCAACTTTTGACCGCCGATCTGGCGACCAGTGGCAATCAGACTTGCACCTTCGCGATGACGGGCCGAAAGGCTCGCATTCGTGATGCTGTGGCAGTCCGCCTGCCCGCAGTGTTGCAGTACCGGTCTGTGCCCGAATCACCTTGGTGTTGCACGGCGCGCGGAGGCAGACAGCTTTGGGTCCGCTGCCGATTTGATGACGCTGGCCAGGCGTCTTGCGATCTCTTGGCTGCCCTTGACCGATGGGTGGATGCGGTCAAGGCCATGGAAACTGGCGTCACGATGGGGCACCAGATCGGCCATCGGCACAAAGAACACGCCGGAATCGAAGCCGGCCATCAGCGTCAGCCGACGGTCCAGCTCGTTGCCTGCCGGGCCGCAGTGCTTGATCGGCGTTCCCATGCCGGGATTGCGCAGATAACCGGAATAAACCACCCGCGCCCCGCTTTGCCGGATGCGCGCCACATAGGCAGGAATTGCACCGCCGCGCCCGTCGCGGGTCACCAGCCGGTTCAGGACCCCGTCACAAAAGCCGCAGCCACAGCCGAACAGCAGGTCATTGCCGCCGCCGTTCATCACCACCCAGTCCCAGTCCCCTTCGCGGTATTGCGCGGTGAGCCGCAAACCCGCCGCGCCCGTGATCGGCAGCGGGTGAAAATAGCGTGCCGCATAAACCGACCGGTCCAGCACGGGCAGGCCCAATTCTGTCTCCAGCACATCCGCCACCGAGGTCTTGGTGGCGCGGTTGGTGGCCAGCATTGAATCTCCCACCACCAGTATCCGTGCGCCCTCTGCCTGCGACACAGGCTCGCCACAGGCCGCCAGCCACGCCAGCGCCAGCAGCGCCCCGATAATCCGAATCATGAAATGCCTGCTCTTCTGCGCTCCGCTCCCTCATGGCCATGCAACCTTGGCAACAAGGTGGCACGCTTGCGCCAGCGGCGAGACAGGCTGCAAAGGGGGCCCGCCTCCCGAAACAGGAGGCGGGCCACGGCTCATTTGCCGTGATAGCTTACCGTCTTGGTATCGGTGCCCGGTGCGGTTTTCTGACGCCGCACGATCAGCTTGTTCAGCGCATTGATATAGGCGCGGGTGCTGGCCACAATCGTGTCGGTGTCGGCGGAGGCGCCGGTCACGATCCGCCCGTCCTCTTGCAAGCGCACCGAAACCGTCGCCTGCGCATCGGTGCCTTCGGTCACCGCATGCACCTGATAGACTTCCAGCCGGGCCGAGTGGGGGAACAGCATTTTCACGCAGTTGAATGCCGCATCGACCGGGCCATCGCCGGTGGCGTCGATGTGGTGATCTTCACCATCAATCGACAGCACCATATCCGCCTCCTGCGGGCCATCGGTGCCGCAGATCACCCGCAGCTTTTTCAACTGCAGGAATTCATGCGCGTCATTGGTCTGTTCATCGGCGACCAGCGCCACCAGATCTTCGTCATAGACCTCTTTCTTGCGGTCGGCCAAGGCCTTGAACCGCACGAACACATCGTTCAGCTGGTTGTCGGCCAGTTCCACCCCCAGCTCCTTGAGCTTGGCCCGCAGCGCTGCCCGGCCGGAATGCTTGCCCATGGCGATGTTCTTCTGCACGAGGCCAATATCCTCGGGCCGCATGATCTCGAAGGTTTCGACATTCTTCAGCACGCCGTCCTGATGGATGCCCGACTCGTGCAGGAAGGCGTTCTTGCCGACGATCGCCTTGTTGAACTGGACCTGAAAGCCGGAGACAGAGGCCACCCGGCGCGACAGGTTCATGATCTTGGTGGTGTCGATCCCGGTGCGGTAGGGCATGATGTCATTTCTGACCTTCATCGCCATCACCACCTCTTCCAAGGCGGTATTCCCGGCGCGTTCGCCCAAGCCGTTGATTGTGCATTCGATTTGGCGCGCACCGGCCTCGACCGCGGCCAGAGAATTCGCCGTCGCCATGCCCAGATCATTGTGGCAATGGGTGGCGAAGATGATCGTATCGGCCCCCGGCACCCGTTCCAGCAGCATGCGGATCAGGTCGGCACTTTCGCGCGGCGCGGTATAGCCGACGGTGTCGGGGATGTTGATCGTCGTGGCCCCGGCCTTGATGGCGATTTCCACCACGCGGCACAGGTAGTCATGTTCCGTGCGTGTCGCATCCATGGGCGACCATTGCACATTGTCGCACAGGTTGCGCGCATGGGTCACGGTGTCATGGATGCGTTCGGCCATCTGGTCCATGTCCAGATTGGGAATGGCGCGGTGCAGCGGCGAGGTGCCGATAAACGTATGAATGCGCGGCGATTTTGCGTGTTTCACCGCCTCCCAGCAACGGTCGATATCCTTGAAATTCGCCCGGGCCAGCCCGCAGATCGTGCTGTTGGTCGCGCGTTTGGCAATCTCGCTGACGGCGGCAAAATCGCCTTCGCTGGCAATGGGAAATCCGGCTTCGATGATATCGACGCCCATCTCGTCCAGGAGGCCGGCAATCTCCAGCTTTTCGTCATGCGTCATGGTCGCGCCCGGGCTTTGTTCCCCGTCGCGCAAGGTGGTGTCAAAAATGAAAACGCGGTCCTGCGATCCGGCTGCAGTGGTCATGGGTCTTTTCCTTGAAATATCTGAGGCTTGTCCTTGGCGGGTGCTTGTCACCTCCGAGCGGTCGCACCCAAGGGCACGCTCAGAGGCGGCTAAGGAGAAGCAGACCACGGGCAGCAGACAGGGCAGCGGCCCCGTTCCAGCATGCAATATGTGTGTCCCGTGTCATGATCGCGACGATAGCCACAGCGCCCGGAATGTAAAGGGGGGAATTTGCGGTGTCCTGTGCCGCTGGCCATGGCGGGGATGCGGGTGTTGGTCCTGTGGTCGGCCTTCGCGGCGTGCTGAGGCGGAATGCGGTGGCAAGGGGCTGAAACGGCACGACATTCCGGGTATGATCGGCGTATGGTCTGCGTATGGCGGACGTATGGTTCACGTCATGACATGTGTGCAGGTGCGGCACCGGAGATTTGGCAGAGGTGCCAGGGCCGGGACTGGGGACATTGCTGGCCTTCGATACCGGGCGCGACCTAGACCAGCCAAAGGACAGCCGCCAGCACCCCGACCCCCATCCCGAAGGCCAGCCCGTCCCTCGTCTGAAAGGGCAGGATCTCGCGCTGGGTGCGGGGGGCATTGGGGCGCAGGCCGCGGGCCTCCATCGCAAGGGCGGCGCGGGTGGCGCGGCGGATGGCAAAGGCCAGGAGCGGGATGGTCAGCGCCATCACCTCACCCGGGCCGGGCAGGCGGCGCATGGGGCGCCCCAGCCGCATCGCCCGGGCCATGCGCAGCACCTGCATCTCGCGCGCGAGGTCGGGCACCAGATGCATGGCCTGCATCAGCGCAAACCCCACTGGCGCAGGCAGGCGCAGATGCACCATCAGCGCCCGCACCAGCCCCCCCGGATCGGTGGTCAGCGCGAAGAGGGCCGACACCATCCCGCAGGCCAAGGCCCGGGTGAACAGCACCAGCCCGGGCGAGATGTCGGGGGCGGCCAGCGCCTGTTCGTTCGCCATCTGCAGGGCAAAGCCCGACTCGGCGTTGAACAGCACCGAGGTGGTGAGGAACCCGAAGCCGAACAGCGCAAAGGGCACCATCAGTGCCAGAAGCTTCCACAGCGCCACGCGCTGCAGCCCCCACAGCAGCCCAAAGGCCAGCGTGAGGGTTACAAGCTGAAACCGCAGGTCAAAGACCAGAACCGAGGCCCCGATCCAGATCAGGCACAGGGCCAGTTTCGGCAGGGGGTGAAGGTTGCCTAGCATGGGGTGCGGTCCATCCAGTGCAGCAGGGGGGCGGCCTCGGGTGGGGCCAGCCCGCAACGCTGCAACAGGGCAGTGTCACGCAGCACAGTGCGCGCGGGGCCGTCGGCCTGTACCCGGCCTTCGGCCAGCACGATCACCCTGTCACAGACAGAAAGCGCGAAATCGGCGTCATGGGTGATGACCGCAAGCGTCTTGCCCATGCCCGCCAGCCGCCGGATGTGGCCGGCGATGCGGGTGGTGCCGGCATGGTCCAGCCCTGCGGTCGGCTCATCCAGCACCAGCACCGGCCAGCGGTCGGTTGCGGTCAGCAGCGCCAAGGCCAGACGCCGCTTTTGCCCTGCCGACAGGCTAAACGGGTGCTGGGTTGCCACATGGTCCAGCCCCCATCCGGCCAGCAGCGCGGCGCAATCGGCGGCGGGGACGCCCATTGCCAGACACTCGGCCCGGGTGGTTTCCGCCGCGAAATGCGAGTCTGCGTTTTGAAAGGCCATGGCCCCGGGCGGCCCGGTCCTTTGCCCCGCGCGGGGCGGGATCAGCCCGGCAAGGCAGGCCGCCAGCGTCGATTTGCCCGCACCATTGGGGCCAAGGATGCCCAACACCTCGCCCGCGCGCAGGCCCAGCGAGATATTGCGCAGCACAACCGGGCCGAAGGGCGGGGCGCAGTCCACCCGGTTGAGCCGCAGGGTTTCGGTTCCGCTCTGACAGGCTGCGGGCAGCAAGAGCGGGGCCAGATCGGCATGGGGGGGCAGATGCGCCACGAGGTCGGCCACCTGCACCACGGCAGGCACGCTGACACCCTGTGCGGCCAGTGCCAGCCGCAGCCGGGTGGCCAGTGGGGTCCAGATTCCTTGCGCTGCCAGATCGGCACCGTGGCTGGCAAAGACCTTGTCGGGCGGACCCTCAGCCAGGGTTTGCCCGTCGCGGCCCAGAACCACCACCCGGTCGATGCGGTCCAGCACCGGCCCCAACCGGTGATCGACGATCAGCACGGTCTTTCCCGGTGCCAGCAGCAGATCGGCCATCATCTTTGCCGCGCCGGGGGCCAGGCTGGCCGTCGGCTCATCGGCGACCACCAGATCCGCCCCTTGCGCCAGCACGGCGGTGAGGGCCACCATCTGCTTTTGGCCGCCTGACAACGTGGCGATCCGCCGCCCCATCCAGTCGGGGTGCAACCCGGCCTGTGCCATCGCCTGCGCCACGCGGGCGGCGATGTCATCTGGCGGCAGGGCACGGTTTTCCAGGGCGAAGGCAAGTTCATCTGCCAGCGTGAACCCGGCCAATGTCTGGTCTGCATCCTGAAACAGGAAGGCCACCTGTGCGGCCCAATCTGCCGGAGAGCGGCTTTCCACGGGTTGCCCGAACAGATGCAGCTGCCCCCGCCGCGCCCCGGGAAGGGCGGCGGGGATCAGCCCGGTCAGGGCCTGCAGCAGGGTGGACTTGCCGCAGCCCGAGGGGCCGAGCAGCAGCACCCGATCGCCCCGTGCAAGGCGCAGGGTGAGGGGGCCGACCGCATCGGCAGCTGCGAAGGGGTAGCGCACGGCCACCCCGTCGCAGGCCAGCACGTCAGACATGCGCGCCGCGCAGGTCACGCTCGATCGCAAGGCCCGACAGAACGCCGGTCTTGTACAGCGCCTTGACGATCAGATGCCCGAGCAGCCCGCCCAGAAGCGCGCCCGAGGCGCAGCGCAGCACGAACATCAGCATCAGCAGGCCGGGGGCAAGGCTGCCATAGTCAAACCGCACCCAGGTATAGGCAAAGGACGCCACCGCCGCGCCGACACCTGCCGCCATCAGCACCGGCAGGGACCAGCGCCGCCAGCGGGTGGCGGCAAACACGGCTTCGGCACCTGCGCCCTGCACGAGGCCCGTCAGCAGCAGCAGCAGGCCCGCCGGACTGCCCAGCAGGATCTGCACGGCGGCCGCCATCACCTCTGACACCAGCGCCACGCCGGGTTTGCGGATGATGGCCGCGGCGATGATCGAGACGATGAACCAAAAGCCCATCACCACATCCATTGTCACCGCGCCAAAAATGGCTTGCAGGATCAGCCAGACCTGCACCCATCCCAGATAAAGCACCCCGAACACCGCGCCCAGCACGGCCACGATCAGGGTTTCACGCAAGGTCCAGACAGCCGTATGCGGCATGGAAAGCTCCAGTTCTTGTAGGTTGAGGAAAAGCGGCAAAAGCCGGGAGGTCAGACCTTGCTGGGGCTGTTGGCCGACAAGGTCACGTCAAGGGCCACATGGCCCGCCTGTGCGCCAAAGCCGGTGAAGGCCTGTGACAGGGTTTCAAACACCGGCCCGGCATCGCCGCGCAGCTTGGTGCAGAAGTTCTTGCTCCGCTCGAACGTGCCGGAGGATTTCAGAAAGTCGATGCAGCCGTAGATCTCGTCCATATGGTGGCCAAGGCCCAGCGGATAGAGCGAGAATTGCGCGGCAACCGGCTGGCCGGTCAGCGCCGCCGATGCCACACCGGCCTGCGCCGCGGCAATGCGGTCGGGCAGGGGCGTGCCGGGTGGCAAGCCGCCCGAGGGCGTGCAGATCGGATCATCCGGTTCCCCGGGACAGCCGCGCGAGACGGTGGCGTGCAGGGTGCAATGCACACCGCCACGGGCGGCGGCGACAAACAGATCGCGCATGGCGGGGAACAGGATTTCCGGCGGGCCGACCAGCAGGGTGGACAGATCATCGGTTTCAATCCGCAGCTGGTCGCGCCACGGGTCCAGTGCCGACAGGGCACCAAGGATGATGCCGATGAAATCATCGGACATGGGATACAGGGATATCTGTGCGCCGGAAAACATTTTCACCTCGCTCCGCTGGCATTACCCAGATCAGCTAAAGGGTTCGCGGGATTGCACCCGACATCTCAGCCCCGGCCATACGGAGCGCCCCTGTTCATGGGCAAAGATTAGCAGAAGAATCTGCGGCGGCAAGACCGTGTTTTCAGGCGCGGTGTTTTTTGAGCGCTTTCCTTCAGGCCCTGTCTGGCAAAGGGTGGTTGCCGGGCTGCGACTTTCGCCTATCTGCACCGTCCTGATAGCGGAGCAGAACATGCGGACATTGATCATTGGCAGTTCGGGTGGCATCGGGTCGGCCTTGCTTGCGGCCTGCGGACCGGAGGCCGTGGGCCTGTCGCGTCGGGACCACGGGTTTGACCTGACCGACGAGGCCAGCATCGCCCGCGGGCTGGCCGCGCTTGACGGCAGCTTTGACCGCATTGTTGTTGCCTCCGGCGCGCTCGAATTGAACGGGGCCGCCCCCGAGCGGGCGCTGCGCAGTCTGGACCCGGCGGCCATGGCAGCCCAGTTCGCGCTGAACGCCATCGGTCCGGCCCTTGTTCTGCGCCATGCGCTGCGCCTGATGCCTAAGGATCGCCCCAGCCGGTTCGCGGCCCTGTCGGCGCGGGTGGGCAGCATCGGCGACAATCGTCTGGGCGGATGGTACAGCTACCGGGCGGCCAAGGCGGCGCTGAACCAGTTGATCCATACCGCCGCGATCGAGGTGGCCCGAAGTCATCCGCAGGCGGTGGTGGTCTGCCTGCACCCCGGCACCGTGGCGACCCCGCTTACCCTGAAATACGTGGGCAGCCATGCCACCGTCGCCCCGCCAGCGGCGGCACAGAACCTGCTGCGGGTGCTGGACGGGCTGACCCCCGCCGACAGCGGCGGCTTCTTTGACTGGCAAGGCAAGCCAGTGCCATGGTGAGGCGCCTTGTCCTGATCCTTGGCGATCAGCTGACCCCCGATGTGGCCGCGTTGCGCGCAGCCAACCCCGCGCAGGATGTGGTGGTCATGGCCGAGGTGCGGGCCGAGGGCACCTATGTGCCGCACCATCCGCAAAAGATTGCGCTGATCCTGTCCGCCATGCGCCATTTCGCCGAGGATCTGCGCCGTGCGGGCTGGACCGTGGCCTATTCCCGGCTGGATGACCCGGACAACACCCATTCCATGCCCGGCGAGCTGTTGCGCCGCGCGGCAGAGTTTGGGGCGACCGAAGTCCTTGCCACCCGCCCTGGCGAATGGCGGCTGATCACCGCGCTGGACGAGATGCCGCTGCCGGTGACCCAAGCTGCGGATGACCGGTTCCTGTGTTCCGATGCCGAATTCGCCGACTGGGCCGAGGGCCGCAAGCAGTTGCGCATGGAATGGTTCTACCGCGAGATGCGCCGCAAGACCGGGTTGCTGATGGACGGCGACCAGCCGGTGGGCGGGCAATGGAACTTTGACCATGACAACCGCAAGCCGGCACAACCGGATCTGTTCCGGCCGCGCCCGCCGCGCTTTGCGCCGGATGCCACGACGGCAGAGGTGCTCGATCTGGTCGAGGCGCAGTATCCACAGCATTTCGGCCGCCTGCGCCCCTTTGGCTGGGGGGTGACCCGCGCCGATGCGCTTGCCGCGCTTGACTGGTTTGCCGCGCACGCCTTGCCGAGGTTTGGCGACGAGCAGGATGCCATGCTGGCGGATGACCCCACCCTGAGCCATTCGCTGCTGTCGCCCTATCTGAATATTGGCCTCTTGTCGCCGATGGAGGTCTGTCAGGCGGCAGAGGCGGCTTATGCTGCGGGCAAGGCACCGTTGAATGCCGTCGAAGGCTTTATCCGTCAGATCATTGGCTGGCGCGAATATGTGCGGGGCATCTATATGCTGCACGGTCCGGGCTATGCGGATCAGAACGCGCTTGGCGCCGACCGTGCACTGCCCGACCTGTATTGGGGGGCAAAGACCGATATGGCCTGCCTGTCCCATGCGGTGGCCCAGACCCGGGATCTGGCCTATGCGCATCACATCCAGCGGTTGATGGTCACCGGCCTGTTCGGTTTGATTGCGGGGATCAGCCCGCAGGCTTTGCACGCGTGGTATCTGGCGGTCTATATCGATGCCTTCGAATGGGTCGAGGCCCCCAATACCATCGGGATGAGCCAGTTTGCCGATGGCGGCGTGCTGGGGTCAAAGCCCTATGCGGCCTCGGGGGCCTATATTGACCGGATGTCGGATTATTGTGGCGGGTGCCGGTACAAGGTGAAGGACAAGACCGGGCCGGATGCCTGCCCGTTCAACCTGCTGTACTGGCATTTCCTGCTGCGCCACCGCGACCGGTTTCAGTCAAACCCGCGCATGGCCCAGATGTACCGGACCTGGGACAAGATGGATGAGGCCCGCCGGCGCACCACCCTGTCCGAGGCGGAGGCTTTCCTGCACCGGCTGGACATGGGCAAACGCGTCTGACGGTCCGCGCGGGGGCGCGAGATGGGGGTGGTCAGGGGGCAGGTGCTGCCTCGGCGGCGGGGGCGTCGGGTTCTGCGCCGTCCGGCTCGGCCGGCGTGGGGGCCATCAGGATGCCGTTTTCCCACAGCCCTTCGGCGACCTGCCCGCTGGCATAGGTCAGCTTCCCCTGTCCGGCGCGACGGCCCTTGACGAAGCTGCCTTCATAGACATCGCCGTTGGGGTAGGTGGCGATGCCAGTGCCCTCAATCTCGCCCGCGTTCCAGGCGCCGGTGTAGCGAAAGCCGTCAGGGCCGGTGATGTTGCCTTGGCCCTGACGCAGGCCTGCGACGAAATCGCCGGCATAGACCGACCCGTCAGGATAGGTGGCCACGCCCTTGCCCTGCCGCTGGCCATCAACAAAGGTGCCCTCGAAGCTGTAGCCATCCGCCAGGGTCAATCGGCCCTCGCCATCGGGGCGGGCGGCCTTGAAACCTCCGGTATAGGTCGCGCCATTGGCATAGGTCGCCGTGCCTGTGCCTTCGATCACGCCATTCACCCAGGTGCCGTCATAGGTGGACCCGTCGGCATAGGTGATCTTGCCGGTGCCTTCGGCCTGATCGTTCTGCACCTCGCCGACATAGACCGCGCCATCGGGAAAGGTGATGCGCCCGGTTCCACTCAGCCGGCCATCGACCCAGTCACCGTCCAGCACGGTGCCGTCAGTGGCGCGGAAGATGCCCTTGCCGCTGCGCCGGTCGGCCTGAAACTGCCCCTCGAACACGTCACCGCTGGCATAGGTGGCCTTGCCTTGCCCCTGCCGCTGCCCATCGGCAAAGCCGCCCTCATAGAGATCGCCATTGGGTTGGGTCAGCGTGCCGGTGCCGTTGATCTGGCCGGCCACCCAATCGCCGACATAGGTCAGCCCGTCTGGCATGGTCAGGGTGCCGGTGCCCTGCCGTTCGCCCGCGACAAGCATGCCGTCATAGACGGCACCGTCAGGATAGGTGATTCTGCCGCTGCCTTGCTTCAGGCCCTCGGCCCAGCCACCCTCATAGCGATAGCCGCCCGGACCCTCCTGGATGCCCTCTCCGTGGTGTTTGCCATCGACAAAGGCACCCGTGTAGACCGAGCCGTCGGGATAGGTCGCCACACCTTCGCCGGTCATCTTGCCGCCGGACCAGTCGCCCTCATAGCTGCCGCCGTTGGCATAAGAAATCTTGCCGCGCCCTTCGGGTTTGCCTGCCGCAAACTGGCCCTCATAGACCGAGCCGTTGGGATAACGCGCAACGCCTTGCCCCAGGATCTCGCCGGCGGCCCATTCGCCGGTATAGCTGTAGCCATTGGGAAGCGTGTAGGTGCCGGTGCCATGCTGGCGGCCGTTCAGGAATGTGCCCTCATAGAACGATCCGTCATCATATTGCTTGGTGACGACCTCACCCTCCTGTGCCGCCGCGCCCCAGGGCAGGGCAAGGCCCAGAAGGAGGGTTCCCGTCTTCATCCATAGCCTGTGGCGCATTCCGTCCCCCTGCCGATCTTTGCCGCAAAGCCTAGCGGGGCCGGGTGGCTCTGACAAGCAGTGCGGTCCGGCTGTCGCATTCACTTTCCCTTGCCGGACAACCTGCTAGAACAGCCGTATCCGCAATGAAAGAAGGTGCCACCATGGCCGATGTGTTCCGCCTGACCCTTGCCCAGCTGAACCCGGCCGTCGGCGATCTGAGCGGCAATGCCGCCAAAGCCCGGGACGCGTGGGAACAGGGGCGGGCCCATGGGGCGGACCTGGTGGCGCTGACCGAAATGTTCATCACCGGCTATCAGACCCAGGATCTGATCCTGAAACCGGCGTTCCAGCAGGCGGCCATTGCGGCCATCCATCAGCTTGCGGTGGATTGTGCCGATGGCCCCGCACTGGCCATCGGCGGGCCGGCGCTGCAAGAGGGGCGGTTGTTCAACGCCTATTACATTCTGCATGGCGGACGGGTCAGCGCATTGGTGCTCAAACACCATCTGCCCAATGACTCTTTGTTTGATGAAAAGCGCCTGTTCACCTCTGCCGATGTGCATGGGCCTTTCATCATCAATGGGGTCCGCATCGGCTCGCCGATCTGTGAGGATGCCTGGCACCCCGATGTGGCGGAAACGCTGGCCGAAACCGGGGCCGAAATCCTGCTGGTGCCCAATGGCAGCCCCTATCACCGGGGCAAGCCGAACCTGCGGCTGAACCTGATGATCAGCCGCGTGGTGGAAACGGGGTTGCCGCTGGTATATCTGAACATGGTGGGCGGCCAGGATGATCAGGTGTTTGACGGATCGAGCATGGTGCTGAACCCCGGTGGTCAGCTGGCAGCGCAATTGCCGCAGTTTGATGAGCATGTGACGCAGATCCTGTTTCGCCGCACCCCTGAGGGCTGGCGGGCCGATCCGGGTGAGATTGCCGCAATCCCCCCGATCGGTGAGGCGGATTACCGCGCCTGCGTGCTGTCGGTGGCGGATTATTTCGCCAAGACCGGGTTTAAAAAGGCCGTCCTGGGCCTGTCGGGCGGGATTGATTCGGCCATTGTGGCGGCCATCGCCGCCGATGCGCTGGGGCCGGAAAACGTGCGCTGTGTGATGCTGCCGTCGGAGTTTACCAGCGCGCATTCGCTGGAGGATGCCGAGAAATGCGCCCGGGCCTTGGGCTGCCGTCTGGACACGGTGCCGATCACCGCCGCGCAAAGGGCGGTGGGGGAAACGCTGGCCCCCCTGTTCGCGGGAACGGAGGAAGGCATCACCGAAGAGAACATCCAAAGCCGGTTGCGCGGCGTGATGCTGATGGCGATTTCCAACAAATATGGCGAGATGCTGCTGACCACCGGCAACAAGTCGGAAATGGCGGTGGGGTATTGCACGATTTATGGCGACATGAACGGCGGCTACAACCCGGTCAAGGACATGTACAAGACCCGCATGTTCCTGACCGCCCGCTGGCGCAATGAAAACCACCGGGACTGGATGATGGGGCCGGGCGGTGAGGTGATCCCCGAACGGATCATCACCAAGCCACCCTCAGCCGAACTGCGCGCCAACCAGACAGATCAGGACAGCCTGCCCCCCTATGAGGTGCTGGATGCCATCCTTGAAGGGTTGGTGGAGCGGGAGGCTTCGGTGGCAGAATTGGTGGCCGAGGGGTTTGACCGCGTGACGGTCAAGAAGATCGAACATTTGCTCTACATCGCGGAATACAAACGCTTCCAATCTGCCCCGGGCACGAGGTTGACACAAAAGGCGTTCTGGCTCGACCGTCGCTATCCGATTGCCAACCGTTTCCGCGATCAAAGCGCCGGGTGAGGGTTTTCGTCAGACCTGCCGTGTCAGGATGTGCGGATCTGCACTGGTTATGCGCGAAATATTGTAATTCGCGCAGGGGAGGCACAGGTTTAGGCTGCGCTTGAAGATATCAGATCACCATCAGCCCGGAGGACCCTACATGTCTGTCAAACTCGCCATCCTGTTCTATTCCACCTATGGCACCAATCACCAGATGGCTGAAATCGCTGCCGAGGCCGCCCGCGCTGCCGGGGCAGAGGTCAAACTGCTGCGCATCGCCGAAACCGCGCCGGAGTCTGTGGTGAACGGTCAGGATGCCTGGAAGGCGCAGGTCGAAAAGGTGGCCGATATTCCGGTTGCAACCCCGCAAGACATGGAATGGGCTGATGCCTACCTGTTTTCTGCGCCAACCCGCTTCGGGGCGGCCCCCAGCCAGTTGCGCGCCTTCATCGACACGCTGGGCGGGCAATGGGGCAGCGGCAAGCTGGCCAACAAGGCGGTCAGCGCCATGACCTCTGCGCAGAACCCGCATGGTGGGCAAGAGGCCACCATTCTGGGGCTTTACACCACCTTCATGCACTGGGGGTCGGTCATCGTTGCCCCCGGCTATACCGACAAGGCCTTGTTCGAAACCGGCGGCAACCCCTATGGCTACAGCCACACCCAAGGGGCGGAGTTTGACGACAAGGCGAAAGCATCGATCGGCCATCAGGCGCGGCGCACGGTGGAAATCGCGGCCAAGCTGACAGCCTGACAGCAAAAAGGGGCGGTTGAACCGCCCCTTCTGTGGGTCTTGCGGGGCGGGGAAACCCGCCCCTTTGCAGATCAGCCGTTCAGCATCATCTGATAGCTGACCGGCACAAAGCGGAAGCCGTCGCCCATCGCCTCGACATAGCCTACGCCGGGGAACGGCATGTGATAGCCGACAAAGGGCACCCGGTCAGCGGCCAGCATGCCAAAGACCGCGCGGCGTGTGGCAGCTGCGGTGGCTTTGTCCATGTCAAAGCGCACTTCCCAATCCGGCTTTTGCAGCGACCAGACGTAATGGTTCGCGGTATCGGCCGCGAGCACCAGCTGTTGCCCCTCGCTTTCCAGCATATAGGCCATATGGCCGGGGCTATGGCCAAAGGCGGCCATCGCGGTCACGCCCGACACGACCGATCCGCCATCATCGAGCATGGTCATCTGATCGGACAACGGGGCAACCTTGGCATCAAACCCTTCATTCCCGGCACCCGCCCAGTGGTTGTGCTCGACAGATCCGGTCACATAGCGGGCGTTGGGGAAGGTTACGCCGGCGTCGCCCGCGATGCCGCCGATGTGGTCGCCGTGCATATGGGTCAGGACCACCACATCAATCTGATCGGGCGTGTAGCCCGCTGCCGCCAGCACCCCGGTGATCGCCTCGGGGGCAAGCCCGGTGTCAAACAGCACCAGTTCGGAGCCGGTGTTCACAATGGTCGGGGTGAAGAAATTCTGGCTCATGTCGGCCGGAATGAAATTCGCCTCGGACAGGGCGGCGAACTCTTCGGGTGAGGCATTGAGTCCGAAGGTCTCCTGCGGGTTTTCCAGGGGACGGCTGCCCACCAGCAGGGTGGTCACCTCGAAGCCGCCCAGCTTGAAGCGGTTGAAGCTTGGCATGGTTGCCCCCATCATCTCGGCGGCCGCATGGGCGGGGCGGGTCAACAGGGCCGGGGCGAAGGGCGCGGCGGCGGCGGCAAACAGGGCCGAGCGGCGGGTCAGTCTGGGCGTCGTCATGGGAATCCTCCGGTGTTGCACTCTGGCCGGTAGGTAGCCCTGATCTCGACGCCTGCCATTCACGGACCTGTCATGTGCCGTGCACTGGCGCGCAAAGACCAGTGCGCAGGCGCGCGAAACGCCCTATTCCCACCATTGATCAATTCGGGCGATCTCGGCGTCACTCCACCCGAAATGATGCGCCAGTTCGTGCACCAGCACATGGCTGACCAGATCCTGCAGCGACACATTCCCACGATCCAGCCATTCATCCAGGATGGGCCGGCGGAACAGCCAGATCACATCAGGCTGCAGGGGCGGGTCGCTGATCGATTTTTCGGTCAGGGGGATGCCTTCATACAGGCCTGTCAGATCAAACGGATCTTCAATCTGCATCGAGTCCAATATCTCGTCCGGCGCGAAATCCTCGATCCGCAGGCGGATTGCCATGGCCGCTGCCCGAAACGGTGCGGGCAGGGCGGCGATGGCGTCCTGCGCCAGTTGTTCGATCTGGGCAAGGTCGGGGGCGGTTGCGCCTGGCGGGGTCTGGGTCATGTCGCTGATATAGGCGCGCGGGTATGGCGGGGGAAGATGCGGCCCACAGTTGCGCAAACTGGACAATCCGCGGGCGCTGTGACAGGGAGAAGCGGTTGCAGGAGATGCCCGATGACCCGCCCCACCATTACCCGTTTTGCCCCGTCGCCCACCGGCTATATCCATGTCGGCAATCTGCGCACGGCGCTGATGAACTACATGATTGCCCGCAAAACGGGTGGCCAGTTCATTCTGCGGCTGGATGACACCGATCAGGAGCGGTCAAAGCAGGAATATGCCGATGCGATCATGGCAGACCTGGAATGGCTGGGCCTGCATTGGGACCGGGTGGAAAAGCAGTCCTTGCGCATGGACCGCTACCGTGAGGCGGCGGAAGACCTGAAGGCCAAGGGCCGGTTCTATGAGGTGTTTGAATCGCCGGTTGAACTGGATCTGAAGCGCAAGAAGCAGCTGAACATGGGTAAGCCGCCGGTTTATGACCGCGCGGGGCTGAATTTGTCGGACGACGACAAGGCGAAGCTGCGCGCCGAGGGGCGGGATGGCTACTGGCGGTTCTTGCTGAACCAGAACCGGATCGAATGGACCGATGGCATTCTTGGCCCGGTGTCGATCGATGCGGCCTCGGTCAGTGACCCGGTGCTGATCCGTGCCGATGGGCAGGTGCTGTATACCTTTGCCTCTTCGGTCGATGATATTGACATGGGCGTGACCTTCATCGTGCGCGGCGCAGACCATGTGACCAATACCGCGACGCAGATCCAGATCATGGAGGCCATGGGCGGCACCCCGCCCGATTTTGCTCACCACTCGCTGCTGACCGGTGCGAAGGGGGAGGAATTGTCCAAACGCCTCGGCACGCTTTCGTTGCGTGATCTGCGCGCGCGGGGGGTGGAACCCCTGGCGCTGCTGAGCCTGATGGCGCGGCTGGGGTCGTCCAAGCCGGTGGAACTGGTCGGCTCGATGGACGAGTTGATTGATGGGTTTGAGGTCGGCAGTTTCGGCTCTGCCCCCACCAAATTCGACGCCGAAGACCTGTTCCCGCTGACTCGGCACTATGTACAGGGCCTGCCCTTTGATGCGGTGCAGCAGCGGATCGCGGATCTGGGCGTGCCGGCAGACAAGGCCGAGGGTTTCTGGTCGGTTGCGCGTGGCAATATCACCGTTCTGGCCGATCTGGAGGGGTGGTGGACGCTGTTCCGCGATGGGGCCGTGCCGCTGGTGGCCGACGAGGACCGGGAGTTCATCGCGCAGGCGTTTGACCTGTTGCCGCCCCAGCCCTGGACCCGCGACACCTGGGGTCAGTGGACTGCATCGGTGAAAGAGGCGACGGGGCGTAAGGGCAAGGGCCTGTTCATGCCGCTGCGCAAGGCGCTGACCGGGCAGGAACATGGGCCGGAAATGGCAGATGTCATGCCATTGCTGGCCAAACGGCCCAGCCTTTGATCTGTTGAGGCTTTGACAGGCGAGACCGAGGGCGGGTCCATGTGACGGTCCTTCTGTTTTTTGAAGGCCCGCCGACAAAAAAGGCCCCTGCTTTCGCAGGGGCCTTTTCACATCACGAGGGCCGGATCATTCCGCCGTCAGCAGCGGTGGCTTGGAGCCGGTGATCCTTGGCTTTTGCGGTTCGTCAATTTCCAGCACGATCGCATCGTCCTTCACCGTCACACGAACCACACCACCTTTGACCAGTTTGCCGAACAACAGCTCTTCGGCCAGCGGCTTCTTGATGTGTTCCTGGATCACGCGGCCCAAGGGGCGCGCGCCCATCTTGTCATCATAGCCCTTGTCGCCCAGCCAGGTTGTCGCCTCTGGCGTGAGTTCAATGTGAACGCCACGGTCCATCAGCTGTGCTTCGAGCTGCATCACGAATTTCTCGACCACCTGGAAAATCACCTCTTTGCCAAGGGCCGAGAAGGAGATCACCGCATCCAGACGGTTGCGGAATTCGGGCGTGAAAGTGCGCTCGATGGCGGCGGTGTCTTCGCCGGTGCGCTTTTCGCGGCCAAAGCCGATGGCTTCTTTCTGCATGTCGGCGGCCCCGGCGTTCGAGGTCATGATCAGGATCACGTTGCGGAAGTCTACCGAGCGGCCATTGTGGTCGGTCAGCTTGCCGTGGTCCATCACCTGCAGCAGGATGTTGTAGACATCCGGATGCGCCTTTTCCATCTCATCGAGCAGCAGCACACAATGCGGGTGCTGGTCGATGCCATCGGTCAGCATGCCGCCCTGATCAAAGCCGACATAGCCCGGAGGGGCCCCGATCAGACGCGAGACGGCGTGTTTCTCCATGTACTCTGACATGTCGAAGCGCAGCAGTTCCACCCCGAGGCTGGAGGCCAGTTGCTTGGCCACCTCGGTCTTGCCCACACCGGTTGGCCCGGCAAACAGGTAGTTGCCGATGGGCTTTTCGGGTTCGCGCAGGCCGGCGCGCGCCAGTTTGATGGCCGAGCACAGCGCCTCAACCGCCTTGTCCTGACCAAACACCACGCGCTTGAGCGTCTTTTCCAGATCGCGCAGGGTTTCTGCATCATCCTTGGAAACATTCTTAGGCGGGATGCGGGCGATCTTGGCCACCACAGCCTCGATCTCCTTGGTGCCGATCACCTTGCGCCGCTTGGAATCGGACAGCAGATGCTGCGCCGCCCCCGCTTCATCGATCACGTCAATCGCCGAGTCGGGCAATTTGCGGTCGTTGATATAGCGGCTTGCCAGTTCCACAGCCGATTTGATGGCGTCGGCCGTGTAGCGCAGGTCGTGGTGCGATTCAAAATGCGGCTTCAGACCCATCAGGATCTTGATCGCATCCGGGATCGAGGGTTCGTTCACGTCAATCTTCTGGAACCGGCGCGACAGGGCGCGGTCTTTTTCAAAGTGCTGACGGAATTCCTTGTAGGTGGTAGAGCCCATGCAGCGCAGCTTGCCGCCCTGCAACGCGGGTTTGAGCAGGTTGGACGCATCCATGGCGCCGCCCGATGTGGCCCCGGCCCCGATCACGGTGTGGATCTCGTCGATGAACAGGATCGCGTCAGGATGATCCTCCATCTCTTTCACAACCGCTTTCAGCCGTTCCTCAAAGTCCCCACGATAGCGGGTGCCGGCGAGCAATGCGCCCATGTCGAGCGAATAGATGGTCGCCCCGCCCAGAACATCGGGCACTTCCTTGTTGATGATCTTCCACGCCAGACCTTCAGCGATGGCGGTTTTGCCGACGCCCGGATCGCCCACCAGCAGCGGGTTGTTCTTGCGGCGGCGGCAGAGCACCTGGATGCAGCGTTCCACCTCGGCGTCGCGGCCGATCAGCGGGTCAACATCGCCCTTGCGCGCCTTGACGTTCAGATCGACGCAATATTTGGACAGCGCCGACTCCTTGGCCTCACCCGCCTCGGCCTTGGGGGTTTCATGGTGTTCTTCGGCACCCTGCACCGGGCGGCTTTCGCCAAAGGACGGGTCTTTCGCCACGCCATGCGCGATGAAATTCACCGCGTCATAGCGGGTCATGTCCTGTTCCTGCAGGAAATAGGCGGCGTTGCTTTCGCGTTCTGCAAAGATGGCGACCAGAACATTGGCCCCCGTCACCTCATTCCGGCCGGAAGACTGCACATGGATAGCCGCGCGCTGGATCACGCGCTGGAAGGCCGCCGTAGGCACGGCTTCGGACCCTTCGACATCGGTGACCAGGGTGGACAGGTCATCGTCGACGAATTCCATCAGGGTTTTGCGCAGGTCAACCAGATTGACCGAACAGGCCTGCATCACGCGGGCGGCGTCGGGTTCATCGAGAAGGGCCAGAAGCAGATGCTCCAGCGTTGCGAGTTCGTGGCGACGGGCGTTGGCCAGGGCCAAGGCACCGTGGATGGCTTGCTCGAGAGTGGTTGAAAACGAAGGCACTTGCTGCGTGCTCCTGTTCCTCGGGGTGGGTTCGGGTGACGCATCGCCCTTACCAACCGTTGCCTCATGCTCTTAAAGTTCGGTTTTATTTCCCATACTTCAAGAAGAATATTTACGCTTTGGGCCTTGGTGACAGTTGTCACATCAAATGTGATCGGCCCGTGCGCGTTTCAGTCGCGTTTCGGTGTCAGAACCTGTCCTTGCGCTTGCGGATTTCTGCGAAAGCATCCGCGTCGGATGATCCGGCCATCCCGATTGCGGCCTTAACCTCGGGCAAGGCTGCACGCAGGAAGGGGTTTGTGGCCAGTTCTTCGGACAGGGTCGAAGGCACTGTGGGGCGAACATCCTCGCGCGCCAGAGCAACCTGCGATGCACGAGAGATAAGCGCAGGATTGTCGGGTTCAAGGGACAGGGCGAAACGGATGTTCGATGTGGTGTATTCATGGCCGGAACAGACCAGGGTTTCTGAGGGCAGGGCGGCGAGTTTCGACAGGCTGGCCCACATGGTTTGAGGGCTGCCCTCGAACAGGCGCCCACAGCCGGCGGCCATCAGGCTGTCGGCGGTGAACACCAGCGCCGATTGCGGAAAGTGAAACGCGATATGGCCCATGGTATGGCCGGAGACGTCCATGACCCTCCCGGTTTCCTGCCCGATGGTGACGCTGTCGCCTTCGGCCAAAGCGTGGTCCAGAGGGGGCAGGCGGTGCGCATCGGCGTGTGCCCCCCAGACCCGGGCCCCCGTCGCCTCGCGCAGCGCAGGAACGCCCGCGATATGGTCATCATGGTGATGGGTGATCAGGATGTCGGACAGCTGCCAGCCGCGGCTTTCCAGCGCGGCGATGATGGGTGCCGCCTCGGGGACGTCGATCACCCCGGTGGCACCGGTGACCGGATCGTGGATCAGAAAGGCATAGTTGTCTTTCAGGCAAGGGATCGTCACAAGATCAAGGGGCATGGTTGTCCTGTCGGATGACTGCGTCGAGGATGGCCAGCATGGCCCGGAACAAGGATGGTCCGCAATGCATCTTGATGTGCTCGATCTGCGCAACTTTTATTATCGCACCCAGCTTGGGCGCGTGGCGCAGCGGGCCATCCGGGATCAGGTGGTACAATTCTGGCCCCCCGCGGCGGGGCAAACGGTGGCGGGCTTCGGCTTTGCGGTGCCCCTGTTGCGGCCCTATCTGGCAAAATCGCGCCGGGTGATCGGGCTGATGCCGGGGCCACAGGGGGTGATGCCCTGGCCTGCCGGGATGCTGAACGTATCGGTTCTGTGCGAGGAAACCGCCTGGCCGCTGTCCACCGGCCTGGTGGACCGGCTGGTGCTGATGCATGGGCTGGAAACCTCTGAACATCCGACCGCGGTGCTGGAAGAGGCGCACCGGGTGCTGGGGCCGGGGGGGCGGGCGCTGTTCATTGTGCCAAACCGGTCGGGCCTTTGGGCGCGGCGCGATGGGACGCCATTCGGCTTCGGGCGACCCTATAGCGTCAGCCAGCTGGAGGCGCAGCTCAAACGCCATGGCTTTACGCCAGACCGTGCGGTGGCGGCCCTGTTCGCGCCACCGTCGACCGGACGGTTCTGGCTGCGCACCGCCGAGTTCTGGGAGCGGATCGGCAAGCGCGCGCCCTGGCTGGTGGGCGGGGTACTGATGGTGGAGGCGACCAAGCAGGTCTATGCGCCGACGCGGGGTGGCTTGGCAGCGGCGGTACGCCGCCCGCTTCGGGTGCTGGAGGGGGTGGGGCAGCCGGTGCCCACAC
This sequence comes from Pseudotabrizicola formosa, assembly GCF_002900965.1. Lineage (GTDB taxonomy): Bacteria > Pseudomonadota > Alphaproteobacteria > Rhodobacterales > Rhodobacteraceae > Pseudotabrizicola > Pseudotabrizicola formosa. The sequence goes on from NZ_PJOM01000003.1 coordinate 318,528, forward strand.
CCTGCGGCGCCGAGCCCGACCGCGCAGGCCAGTAAACCGACATGTGCCGCGGCGCAGCACGCAGGCAAAGGAGATTCGGGGGCCGTTCCCGACCCGCGGCTGATCGCGTCATCCGGACATCCGAAAGGGCGCGATATCACCCGGCGAACGCCCGGTCCGGGGTGCCAAAGAGTCGCAGCTGTGCAGGTGCAGCGTAAACATATTGGAAACCTGCGCCGATGGATCACAAACTGGCGACCAACACGGTTGCGGGGTGACAAAGGCTCTGCTAGAGACGCGCAAAATCAAGACGCACACGCCTAGTGTGCGCCATTGGCGGCCTCTGACCTGCCTTCGTGCAGGGTGGGCCAAGACAACGGAAGGGATGACGTGTCCGAACCAGCTTCGATCTCCTCCGGCATCGCCGCGCGCTACGCCACCGCTCTGTTTGAGCTGGCAAAGGAAACGGGGGCCATGTCGGCCCTTGAATCTGACGCAGACGCGCTGACTGCCGCACTGTCCAGCAGCGCCGATTTCGGGACGTTGATTTCCTCGCCCGTCATTACCCGTGACGAGCAGGCCCGGTCGATCGCTGCGATTGCGGCCAAGATGGGCCTGTCGGGTCTGACCGCCAATACGCTGCAGCTGATGGCGACCAAGCGCCGGCTGTTCGTCTTGCCGCATGTGCTGACGCGGCTGGCGGCCATGATCGCGGAAGAAAAGGGTGAAGTGACGGCAGAGGTCACTTCGGCCACCGCCCTGTCCGCAGACCAGGCGCAAACTCTTGCCGCGACGCTCAAAGCGCGCGTGGGCAAGGATGTGAAATTGAAAACCGCCGTCGATGAAAGCCTCATCGGCGGTCTTGTCGTCAAGCTCGGCTCCACCATGATCGACACCTCGGTCAAGGCAAAGCTCGCAGCTCTCCAGAATGCAATGAAAGAGGTTGGGTGATGGGAATTCAGGCTGCTGAGATCTCTGCGATCCTGAAAGAGCAGATCAAGAACTTCGGCATGGATGCTGAAGTGGCCGAAGTGGGCCGGGTTCTTTCGGTGGGTGACGGGATCGCCCGTGTGCACGGGCTGGACAATGTCCAGGCTGGCGAAATGGTGGAATTCCCCGGCGGTATCCGCGGGATGGCGCTGAACCTCGAAATCGACAACGTCGGCGTTGTGATCTTCGGGTCCGACCAGGACATCAAGGAAGGCGATACCGTCAAGCGCACCAAGTCCATCGTGGACGTGCCTGCGGGCAACGCCCTGCTGGGCCGCGTTGTGGATGGTCTGGGCAACCCGATTGACGGCAAGGGCCCGATCGCCGCGACCGAACGCCGGATCGCCGATGTGAAAGCCCCCGGCATCATTCCGCGCCAGTCGGTGCATGAGCCGATGGCAACCGGCCTGAAGGCCGTTGACGCCATGATCCCGGTGGGTCGGGGTCAGCGCGAGCTGATCATTGGTGACCGTCAGACCGGCAAGACCGCTGTGGCACTGGACACCATTCTGAACCAGAAGTCCTATAACGAGGCGGCTGGCGACGACGAGTCGAAGAAGCTGTACTGCATCTATGTCGCCATCGGGCAGAAGCGTTCGACCGTGGCGCAGCTGGTGAAGAAGCTGGAAGAAACCGGCGCGATTGACTACACCATCGTGGTGGCAGCAACCGCATCCGACCCGGCCCCGATGCAATTCCTTGCCCCCTATGCGGCTACCGCAATGGCAGAATTCTTCCGCGACAACGGCCGCCATGCTCTGATCATCTATGATGATCTGTCCAAGCAGGCCGTTGCCTACCGTCAGATGTCGCTCTTGCTGCGCCGTCCGCCAGGCCGCGAAGCCTATCCGGGCGACGTGTTCTACCTGCACTCGCGTCTGCTGGAACGCTCGTCGAAGCTGAACGCCGATTTCGGTTCGGGTTCGCTGACGGCGCTGCCGATCATCGAAACGCAAGGTGGCGACGTGTCGGCCTTCATTCCGACAAACGTGATTTCGATCACCGATGGCCAGATCTTCCTGGAAACCGAATTGTTCTATCAGGGCATCCGTCCGGCGGTGAACACCGGTCTGTCGGTGTCGCGCGTTGGCTCGTCCGCGCAGACCAACTCGATGAAAACCGTGGCTGGCCCGGTGAAACTGTCGCTGGCCCAGTACCGCGAAATGGCGGCCTTCGCGCAGTTCGGCTCTGACCTGGACGCCTCGACCCAGCAGCTGCTGGCCCGGGGTGCGCGCCTGACCGAGCTGATGAAGCAGAACCAGTATTCGCCACTGACCAATGCGGAAATCGTCTGCGTGATCTATGCAGGCACCGCAGGCTTCCTTGACAAGGTTGCGGTGAAGGATGTGGGCCGGTTTGAAGCCAGCCTGCTGTCCTTCCTGCGCAACCAGCGCAAGGATATTCTGGACTGGATCACCACCGCAGACCCGAAAATCAAAGGCGCAGATGAGCAAAAGCTGAAAGACGCTATCGCTGAATTCGCCAAAACCTTCGCTTAAGCGTCTGAAAGGACAGGGATATGCCCAGCCTTAAGGACTTAAAGAACAAGATCGCGAGCGTAAAGAACACGCGCAAGATCACCAAGGCCATGCAGATGGTCTCGGCGGCAAAGCTGCGCCGGGCCCAGGATGCTGCCGAAGCGGCACGGCCCTATGCCGAGCGGATGAATGCTGTCATGGCAGGCCTGTCCGCATCGGTGGGCACATCGGAAAGCGCGCCCCGGCTGTTGGCCGGGACGGGCAAGGATCAGGTGCATCTGCTTGTCGTGATGACGGCAGAACGCGGCCTTTGCGGCGGTTTCAACTCGACCATCGCGCGGCTGGCCCGTCTGCGGGCAACGGAGCTGCTGGCACAGGGCAAGACGGTCAAGATCCTGACCGTTGGCAAAAAGGGCCGCGAGCAGCTGCGTCGCGACTTCGAAGCCAACATGGTCGGCCACATCGACCTGACCGAGGTGAAGCGCGTCGGCTATGCCAACGCCCAAAGCATCGCACGCGACGTTCTGGCGCGGTTCGATGCGGGTGAATTCGACGTGGCCACGATCTTCTACAACCGGTTCCAGTCGGTGATCAGCCAGGTGCCGACGGCCCAGCAGATCATTCCGGCCAAGTTCGAGGGGGCCACCACCAGCGCCCTTTACGATTATGAGCCGAGCGAAGAAGCCATTCTGGCCGACCTGTTGCCCCGCGGCGTTGCGACGCAGATCTTTACCGCTCTGCTGGAAAACGGTGCTTCGGAACAGGGGGCACGCATGAGCGCGATGGACAACGCAACGCGCAACGCTGGCGATATGATCAAGAAGTACACGACGATCTACAACCGCTCGCGTCAGGCTGCGATCACCAAAGAGCTTATCGAAATCATTTCGGGCGCTGAAGCGCTCTGAGGAACTGGAGAAACGACATGGCAAAAGCACCGGAAGCAGCTGCCGCGGCGGGCAAGGTGACGCAAGTTATCGGCGCCGTCGTGGACGTGCAGTTCGAAGGCGAACTTCCCGCAATTCTGAACGCGCTGATCACCGACAACAACGGCAAGACCCTGGTTCTTGAAGTGGCACAGCACCTTGGCGAAAGCACGGTTCGCGCCGTCGCCATGGATGCAACCGAAGGTCTGGTGCGCGGTGCGGCAGTGTCTGACACTGGCAAGCCGATTCAGGTTCCGGTTGGTCCGGCCACGCTGGGCCGCATCATGAACGTGATCGGCGAGCCGGTCGACGAACGTGGCCCGGTCAACGCGGCCGAGACCCGGTCGATCCACCAGCCTGCGCCAACCTTTGCGGAACAGGCGACCGAAAGCCAGATCCTGGTGACCGGGATCAAGGTGATCGACCTGCTGGCCCCCTATACCAAGGGTGGCAAGATCGGTCTGTTCGGGGGTGCCGGTGTGGGCAAGACCGTTCTGATCATGGAGCTGATCAACAACATCGCCAAGGTGCACTCGGGTGTGTCCGTGTTCGCCGGCGTGGGTGAGCGGACCCGTGAAGGCAACGACCTGTATCACGAGATGATCGAGTCGGGCGTTATCGATCTGGAAGACCTGACCAAGTCGAAAATCGCACTGGTCTACGGCCAGATGAACGAGCCTCCGGGCGCACGGATGCGGATTGCCCTGTCGGGTCTGACCATGGCCGAACAGTTCCGCGACGAAACCGGCGCTGACGTGCTGTTCTTCGTCGACAACATCTTCCGCTTTACCCAGGCCGGTTCGGAAGTGTCGGCGCTGCTGGGCCGCATCCCGTCTGCCGTGGGCTATCAGCCAACGCTGGCGACCGACATGGGCGCGATGCAGGAACGCATCACCTCGACCAAGAACGGCTCGATCACATCCGTGCAGGCCGTGTATGTGCCGGCCGATGACTTGACCGACCCGGCACCAGCAACCTCGTTCGCCCACCTGGACGCGACGACCGTGCTTGACCGGTCGATCTCGGAAAAAGGCATCTATCCGGCTGTGGACCCGCTGGGCTCCACCTCGCGCCTGCTGGACCCGCTGATCATCGGGGACGAGCATTACACGGTGGCGACCGATGTGCAGAAGGTGCTGCAGCGCTACAAGTCGCTGCAGGACATCATCGCCATCCTTGGCATGGACGAATTGTCGGAAGACGACAAGCTGGCCGTCGCGCGCGCCCGCAAGCTGGAGCGTTTCCTGTCGCAGCCGTTCGACGTGGCAAAGGTGTTCACCGGGTCTGACGGTGTGCAGGTTCCGCTGGAAAAGACCATCGCGTCCTTCAAGGCCGTGGTTGCCGGTGAGTATGACCACCTGCCGGAAGCGGCCTTCTATATGGTCGGCGACATCGAAGACGTGAAAGCCAAAGCCGCCAAACTTGCCGCCGCTGCGGCATAAGGAGGGGATCATGGCATTTCAGTTCGACCTCGTCAGCCCGGAGCGGCGCCTTGCGTCGGCTTCGGCCACCGAGGTGCAGATTCCGGGTGCCGAAGGCGACCTGACGGCGATGGAGGGGCATGCCCCCACCATCACCACCCTGCGCCCCGGTATCCTGAAAGCGGTCGCCGCTGATGGAACCAAGGCTTTTGTGGTGACCGGTGGCTTCGCCGAAATCACCGCGACAGGCGTTTCGGTTCTGGCCGAACGCGCTGTTCCGGTGGAAGAGGCAACGCCCGCCCTGATGGAAAGCCTGCTTGCCGAAGTCCGCGTGGCCGCTGGTGCCTCTGAGGACAAGGACGCCGTTGATAAGGCGGTCGCTGATATGATGGCGGCGCGCAGCGCGATCGGGCAATAGGCGCATCGATCCTCGTTGAATTGTGAACAGGCCCGGGCGTAAGCTGGGGCCTGTTTCGTTTTAGCGCGCCTGTCGTCAAGAGTGCGAAGTGTCAGAAAGGCCATGTGCATGAAGCGGATTCCCTCCGGCAGTCTTGGCATCGCGCAAGGGTCTTGCATGCTTTTCTCGGATTTTGCCGATGGTGGCGTGATGTGGACGGGTGAGGGAGATCGGGAAAGCCGTCACGCGGTTGCATTTGCGCAAGGGTTTCGTCTGCCGCCCGCCGTTCACGTCAGCATTTCAATGTGGGACATTGATCATCAGACCAACTCCCGTGCCGATCTGACCGCCGAAAACATCAGCCCCGCAGGCTTTGATCTGGTGTTCAAAACCTGGGGAAACACGCGGGTGGCGCGGATCAGGGCAGATTGGATGGCGATTGGTCAGGTGCCGGATGAGGATGACTGGGAAGTTGACTGACAGATGGGCCTAGAACCGATAGGCCAGCCGCAGCCCGCCCCAATGTCTGCCCTTGACCCTGATCGGGGCAGAAACATCCTTCATCATCACGAAATTCCCGCCGCCCATGTCGCGCCGGTAGATTTGCATCAGGAAAGGGGCTGTGGATTTGCCCGCCCCCAGCCCGACGCGATCATCAAAGATGCGACGGTTGCGGCAGTTCGCGGCATTCCAGACCGGATCATTGCCCTGTGGTGCCGAAAACTTGCGGTTATGCGTGGGCAGATAGCCATCACGGGTCACGGCGGCGCAAAAGACGACCCTTGGGTCAAGCGCCAGCATCTGCTCTTGCACGGGGGGAAACAGCCGGTCGGTCAGGGTGGTGAAGGGGGCCATAACCTGGGGCGGTGTGCTGCCGGGAATGGGGCGATAGTCGGACGAAAACAGCAGGTGCTGGCTGATCTGGCCGCCATCGATTGCCTGTTCGAGGATCTCGCCCAGTTGGGCGGCAGCCGTCATCACGGCATCGATCAGCGGTCGGTCTTCTGATGCGCCGCCAAGCTCGAACATGTGCTGGACCATGCGCTCGCTGAGCGTGATCAGATCGGACACGCGGTGGCGCGCATCGTTTATCATCTGGGTCTGGTCGATGACCCCTTTGTAAAGGGACAGGAAGGTTGGGCCAAAGCCTTGCATGACGCTGCGCATCTGTTGCGCATCATGGCCCATTGCGGCCAGTTCCGATCCCGCTGCTGTTGCCTGTGTCCCCAGGTGTTGCAAGGCTGATCCGGCCGAGGCCAGGTCACGCAGACCCGTCTCGGTCTGGCCGACGACGCCGTCCGCTTCGGTGCGCAAGGTGCCAATCTCATTGGCCAGAGATCCCACGGTTTCCGAGATCACCCGCGCCGCACTTGTCGTTTGGGCCGACAGCGCATTGACCGCATCCGCCACCACGGCAAAGCCGCGCCCCCGGTCGCCCGCGCGGGCGGCTTCGATTTTGGCGTTCATTGCGAGCATGTTCACTTCGCGCGCGATGTCGAGAATGCGGGAGTTTGACGCCTGCACGGCGCGCATGGCTTCATCAATCCGGGCGAGCTGGCCGCCCACGCCGCTGACCCAGCCCATGATCTGCTGGCTGGCCCCGATCGCATGGTGCAGTTGCGCGGTGGAGGCCGCAAGCACCTCAATCAGGCCGCCCATGACCGTGGACAGGCGTTCGGTGGTGCCGACCATGGAAGCGGATGCCTGCGATACGCTGCGGGCGCTGTCGCGCACCTCTGTCAGCCGGGTGACCTGATGGGCTGCGGCATCATCGACACCATCGAAAAACCCCACCACATCGACAATGTCGTGCCCAAGCTGCATGGAGGCGGCAACCATTTCCTCCATGATCTTGTCAGAACTGCTCCGCGCCGGTGGGCCGGGGGGCGGCTGCAGAGGACGGTCCTTGATAAGCGCGGCAGTTTCCATCGTGTCCTCGCGGCCAGGGGGCAGATGCCACTCTGGCCTGAGGCCGGTTTCGACGAAGTTAACCGCGCTGGTACATTCCCTCATAGATCGGGACAAGGGTTTCGGTTTCGAACAGACTGGACACGCTGGTGCCGTTCCAGATGTTCAGGATCGCCTGCGCAAACATGGGTGCGGTCGGAACGATGCGGATGTTGGAGGCGGCTGTCGCAGCGGCGCTTTGTTCGATCGAATCGGTGATGACCAGTGATTTCATGACCGAATTCCTGATCCGGTCGACTGCGGGGCCCGACAATACGCCGTGGGTGATGTAGCTGTGCACTTCGGTCGCGCCGTTTTCCATCAGGACTTCGGCGGCTTTGCACAGGGTGCCGGCGGTGTCGCAGATGTCATCGACGATGATGCATTTCTTGCCGCTTACATCGCCGATCACGGTCATCTCGGCGATTTCACCGGCCTTTTCGCGACGCTTGTCGACAATGGCCAGCGGGGCACCGATCCGCTTGGCCAGTTCGCGGGCGCGGGCCACGCCGCCCACGTCGGGAGAGACGACCATCAGCTGATCAAGCTGGCCCTTGAAATGGTGCTCGATGTCCAGTGCAAAAACCGGGCTGGCGTAGAGGTTGTCGACCGGAATGTCGAAGAAGCCCTGAATCTGGGCGGCATGCAGATCAAGCGTCAGCACCCGGTCCACACCGGCGCTTTCGATCAGGTTGGCCACCAGCTTGGCGGAAATCGGGGTGCGGGCCTTGGCGCGGCGGTCTTGCCGCGCATAGCCGAAATAGGGGATCACGGCGGTGATCCGGCTGGCCGAAGACCGGCGCAGCGCATCAACCATGATCAGAAGTTCCATCAGGTTGTCATTGGCAGGGTTCGAGGTCGGCTGGATGACGTACATATCCTCGCCGCGCACATTCTCGAACACCTCGACAAAGATTTCCTGATCGTTGAAACGTTCGATCCGGGCGTCGACCAGCCCGACGGACATGCCGCGATGCACCGACATGCGGCGGGCTATGGATTTGGCAAGCGGCATGTTTGCATTGCCGGAAATCAGTTTCGGTTCGGTGATGGCGGGCATGTCTGGTCTCCGGGGCCACGGAATCGGATCGTTGACACCGCTTATCACCCGACTAGGGTCTTGCAAACCGATGCAGGGGAAGACTTCGTCAAATGACACAAATCGATTACTTTTTTGCGACCATGTCGCCGTATTGCTATCTTGCGGGCACCCGTCTGGAAGAGATTGCCGCGCGTCATGGCGCAACGATCACCTACAAGCCCCTCAACCCGATGGCCCTGATGCCGCGGACGGGCGGTCAGGTGCTGGCCGACCGGCATGAAAGCCGCCGGGCTTATCGCCTGCAGGAGCTGCGGCGGCTGCCGTTGAAGTTGGGCATGCCGCTCAACCTGAAGCCCGCGTATTTTCCGACCAATGCCGCGCCGTCATCTTATGCCATCATTGCCGCTGCCGCCACCGGCGCGGAAGTGGGGGCACTGGTGCATGCGTTTTGCCGGGCGGTCTGGGCCGAAGACCGCGACATCGGCGATGATGACGTGGTCAAGGATATCCTGGCTGCCAACGGGTTTGACCCCAAACTGGCCGATAGCGGCTTGCTGGTGGGTGCCGAAACCTATGCCGCCAATCTGGAAGAGGCGGTCGCCCGCGGGGTCTTCGGCGTGCCGTTCTATCTGGTGGGGGAAGAGGCGTTCTGGGGGCAGGACCGGTTGGCCGATCTGGATCTGTATCTGGCCGGCAAGCTCTGACGCCTCAGCCCCGGAACGCGGCGAGCAGGGCATCAACATCCTCTGCCGTCGTGGACCACCCGCAGACAAGGCGGCACAGGCTTTCGTCGCTTTGGCTGTAGACCGCCCCTGCCGCCTTGGCGCGGGCATGGGCGGCTGCGGGCAGGCGGGCGAAGATCATGTTGGCGGGGGTCGGGTGCAGGATCTCTGCCCCGGGGATCTGCGCCAGACCGGTGGCCAGCCGGGCAGACAGTGTGTTGGCATGCTGTGCCATTTCCAGCCACAGGTCATTTTCAAACCATGCGTCGAACTGGGCCGCAACAAAGCGCAGCTTTGAATTCAGATGGCCCGCGCGTTTGCGGCGCAGCTCGGCCTCCCAGGCGTGGGTTGGCTGGAACAGCACCACCGCTTCGGCTGCCAGCAGCCCGTTCTTGGTGCCGCCAAGGCTGAGAACATCAACGCCAGCCCGCCAGGACAGCTCTGCCGGGCTGGCCCCCGTGGTGGCCAGGGCATTGGCAAAGCGCGCGCCATCCAGATGGACGGGCAGGCCATGCGCCTTTGCAATCTTGCACAGTGCCGCGAGTTCGGTCGCGCTGTAGACGGTGCCGGCCTCTGTCACATTGGTCAGGCTGAGCGCGCCGCGTTGCGCCACATGGACCGAGCCCCCGGTCTGCGCAATGGCTTGTTCCAGCATGTCCGGGCTGATCTTGCCATTCGTTCCGTCGATCAGGGTCAGCTTGGCCCCGCCGGAAAAGAACTCGGGCGCGCCGCATTCGTCTTCGGCAATATGGGCGTGGCGATGGCAGAAGGTGGTGCCCCAGGGCGGGGTCAGCAGCGACAGGGCCAGAGCATTGGCGGCTGTGCCTGTGGTCAGCAGCAGCACCTCGGCTTCGGGGGCTTCAAACACCCCGCGAATCCGGTCGCGCAAGGCATGGGTGGCGGCGTCATTGCCGTAAGACAGCGCAGAGCCCGCATTTGCCCGCTCCATCGCGGCAAAGACCGACGGGTGAACGGGCGCGCCGTTGTCTGAGGCAAAGAACATCAGGGCGTTTCCTCGATGGTATAATCTTCCCAATCGTCTTCCGACACCTCGAACTCCGGGATCGTCCAGCCCCGGACCGAGGCCCCCGCGGTGTGGGTGCTCTCAGCGTCGCCAGTGATCAGCGGGTGCCAGTCCGGCAGATTTTTCCCTTCATACAGAAGGCGATAGGCGCAGGTGCGGGGCATCCAATAGGCAATTTTCGGCAGGGTCTTGGGGGAAAGCTGAACGCAATCGGGCACATATTGCTTGCGGGTCGGGTAATGCTTGCAGCGGCAGGTTTCCCCGTCCAGCAGGCGGCAGGCGACGCGGGTGTATTCGACCTCACCCGTGTCTTCATACTCGATCTTGTTCAGACAGCACTTGCCGCAGCCGTCGCACAGCGCCTCCCATTCCTGGGGCGTCAGTTTTGTCAGCGGGATGGTTTCCCAGAACTTCGGACGCATGAAGAGGCCTGATGGCAAAGGGTTACAGGGCAGCAAGGATGGTGCGGGCGCGGTCGCAATCGGCGGCCATCTGGGTGATCAGGGCAGGCAGACCGTCAAATTTCAGCTCGGGGCGCAGGTAATCGACAAAGGCGATCGACAGGTGCGTGCCGTAAAGATCGCCTTTGAAATCAAACAGAAAGGTTTCAAGATTGGGCTGGTTCACCCCGAACATCGGGCGGATGCCAAGGCTGGCAGCGCCATTGTAGCTGCCTTTGTGCGGGCCTTCCAGCACATCGGCCTTGACGGCATAGACCCCGTGCTTGGGCAAGTGCAGCCCTGCCACAGACATGTTGGCGGTGGGATAGCCCAGCTCGCGCCCGCGCTTTTCGCCATGGATCACCTCGCCCTCGATCCGGTGCCAGTGGCCCAGCATCGCCGCAGCATCGCGCGGGCGACCGTCAGACAGGGCGGTGCGGATGGCGGAGGAGGAGATCGGCTGATCGGCGCTGGTGATCAGATCGGCGATGGTGGTCTGGAAACCATGAGCGTTGCCAAGGCGTTGCAGGTCAGCCGCCTTGCCGGCACGGCCCCGGCCAAAGCAGAAATCCGCGCCGACGACCACATGGCGGATGCCAAGGCCGTTCGCCAGCACGTCGCGCGCGAACGCTTCGGGGGTAAGCGCGGCCAGGGTTTGATCAAAGGGCAGTTCGTACAGATGCTGCACGCCCAGCTTGGCCAGCCGGTTCAGCCGGGCCTCGGCATTCATCAGGCGGAAGGGGGGGGCGTCGGGGGCGAAGTGTTCGCGCGGGTGCGGCTCAAACGTGACGATGCCAAGGGGCGCAGAGCCACGGGCAAGGTTGATCACCGCCTGATGCCCCAGATGTACGCCATCGAAATTGCCCATGGCACAAGATGCGCCACGGGCGGATGGGGGAAGCCCCTGCCAGGAATGGTGGATCTGCATTCTACCCCGGTCTGGGGCAGCTGCCCCGTCAGTCGAACTTGCGGCTTGGTGCCAGTACCAGCGCCTCGCCCTTCAGCACCAGTGTTTTACCCACAGAGCACTGGGTTTCAAGGGTCACCCGGCGTTTTGCATGGTCGATTGCCGTGACCGTGACCACGGCATTGACCACATCGCCGGGGCGGACCGGGGCCAGAAAGCGCAGCGACTGGCCCAGATACACCGTGCCATGACCGGGAAGCTGTTCGCCGATGACGGCAGAGATCAGCCCGGCGGTCAGCATGCCATGGGCGATGCGACCCGCAAATATGGTGTCTTGTGCATAGGATTCGTCAAGATGTACCGGGTTGCGGTCGGTTGACACCTCGGCAAACAGCTCGATGTCACGGTCGGTGACCTGTTTTGACAGGCCGCGGGTCATGCCGATTTCAAGGTCTTCGATGCAGATGGTGCCGCGGGGCATATTGTCCAACATCTTGCGATTCCCGTGCTTGTGCTGGTGCAAGCTTAGCAAATGCCGCAGTGCAGCGCAATTCGGTTGCGCAAGTTATTTGCGATTTTGTGACAATAGACGCAATTTTGTTACCCTGTCACTTGCCCCTTAGCGCAGATAGCCGATGGCATAGGTGGCCGAAAGCTGGTGCCCGTCCAGCCATTTCAGCAGCAAGTCATTGTCTGGATTGTGAAAATCTGGACCAAACTCTTGCGCGGCGATGCCGCCGGTGATGAACAGCGTGTCCAGCCCTTCGCCGATGCCACCCTGCACATCGGTATGGACCCCGTCGCCAACACAGAGGATGCGGGCGTCATCCATCCCCAGACGGCGGCGGGCCAGATCGTAGATCGGCGGGTGGGGTTTGCCGTAATACAGCGCTTCGCCGCCCATGTCTTCGTAAGCCTTGGCCAAGGCCCCGGCGCAGTAGAGCCGCTTGTCGCCCATATCGACGATGATATCAGGGTTGGCGCAGAGCATTTTCAGACCTTTTGTCTTTGCCATCAACAGCTTGGCCCGGTAATCCTCGGGCGTTTCGGTCAGGTCGTCGGCGAGGCCGGTGCAGATCACGCCGGTGGCTTGATCAAGGGGGACGCGGGTGATGGTGATGTTGGCTGCCATGTCGGCCAGATCATCTTCGAAATCGGTAAAGAAGGGTTCATCCTTGGGCGCGCCGATGTGGTGGACTTTGGTGCCCGCAGCGCCCGAGAGCATGGCCGCCTGGGTGGCATCGCCGGACGAGGCGATGTCATCCCAGGTGTCGCGGGGCAGGCCCATGGCATCCAACTGTCTGACAATGCTGGATTTCGGGCGGGGGGCGTTGGTGACAAGGATGACCTTGCCCCCCTTCGCGCGGAAGGTTTGCAAGGCTGCCACCGCCGCTGGAAACGGGGCCACGCCGTTGTGCAGGCAGCCCCAGAGGTCGCAGAACAGGGCGTCGTAGCGGCCCGACAGATCGTTGAGCGAGCGGATGATTTGGGTCATTCGGCGGGCCTTTCCGGCGGAATTTCAGGTCTGGTCTGCGTCTGGTTTACGTATGGCTTGCGTATGGCAAACGTCGGGCCCTGTGTGCGCAACGTTTGCCTGCCGTTTTTCAGAGTTTCAGCGCCGGGATGATCTGCTTTTTGCGGCTCATCACGCCGGGCAGAACCACGGTGTCGCCATGGACGGTGCAGCCGAAGGAGGCTTCGGCCATCTGGCGGACCAGATCATTGGGCACGAGGAGTGTTGCCTCTTCGCGCAGGATGTCGACCACGAACAGCAGCACCTGATCGGCGCCGTCTTCTTTGGCCACGGCGTCCATCGAGGCCATCAGGCTGGCCTTGCGGTCGAGCACGATTTTGGGCGCGGTGGTTTCCAGCACCGAGACGCGCAGCTCTTTGCCCGCAACGGTGTATTCTTTCGAATCCATCCGCAGCAGCTGGGCATCGGTGAAGGCGGAGACATCGGATTTCGCCTCGAACATGGCGGTGGCAAGCTCGGGAATCGACACGACCAGATCGGCGGCCAGCGCCTCGGCCACGGCGCGGTCATGGGCGGTGGTGGTGGGCGAGCGGAATTCCAGCGTGTCGGACAGGATGCAGGACAGCATGGCGCCCTTGATCTCGCGCGGGGCGGAGGCCGCCGCGTCGCCCATCAGATCGTGCATGATCGTGGCGGTGCAGGCCAGCGGGCGGATGGTGATGTCGATGGGGCCTTTGGTCTTGAGCCCGCCGACCAGCATGTGGTGGTCGATGATGGCGGTGATCTGCGCGTCATTGATCGAGGGGGGCAGTTCGGCGGGGTTGTTGGTGTCGACGATCACCACTTTGTCCGAGGCCGTGACATCCGCGATGATCTCGGGCTTGGGCAGGTTCCAATGCGTCAGCATGAAGGCGGCTTCGGTATTGGGTTCGCCCAGCAGCACGGCTTTGGCCGGAGTGTTGAGGACGTTGGACAGATACCAGGCCCAGATGATGGGCGAGCCGGTGGAATCGGTGTCGGGGGATTTGTGGCCGAAGACGAGGGTGGTCATGGAGGGCACCTATGGGCAGGGGGTTTGACGCGGCTTATAGGCGTGCGGCCGGGCTTTGTCACCCGCCGGGACAGGCTGCCTTTGACAAAACCGGGGCGGGGTCTGCAGGGCTTGCCATGCAGCGGACACATGGCGGGGTTGCGGGATTGCTGCGTTGCGGCATGGCCGGGCGCGCCTATATTGCAGGCATAGAAACACAAGGAAAAAAAGCCATGATGTCCGCCAAAGTCCTGAAGTCCGGTTCCATGCCGCTGCAGGGGCTGTTTGCGTCGATTGCCTCTGGGTTCAAGGTGTTCTTCGCCGCTGCTTTGGTTGCGAATGCGTTTGAGAACCGTCGCAAGCCGGCCGCCGAAGACCTGCGCGTGCTGGGGATTGACCCGGCCCGGTTCGACGTTCGCGTCTGAGGCCGGTTTCGGCCTGGCCGCGTCAGGCCGGGTGATCCACGTTTCGATGCAATGGGTAGGGCGGGGTTTACCCCGCCTTGTGTGCCGCCGGAATGGCGGGGTGAACCCCCGCCCTACGCTTATTCGAGGGGCGTGACGGTCCAGCCCTGTTGGTCCAGCAGGTACGGGATGCCATGGTCGCCCGGCAGGTGCAGCGCGCCGAAGGCCGCCACGACGGGGCCCTTGGCCGCAGCGGCCTCGATCACCGGAATCCAGGCCCGGTTGCGGGTCACCAGCAGCGCCTGTTCCATCTTTTCCAGATCTTGCTCGACCTGTTCGGGGGTATAGCCCGGCATCTGCAACGAGATGTCGCGCATCAGCTCCCAGATCAGCTGCGAGTCGCCCGCGAAATAACTGTCGGCGAGGGTGGTGATGTAATCTTCGGCCTGATCTTCGATGGCGAGCGAGGCGCGCAGCATCGCGATCTGGTCGGCGCGTGAAAAGCTGTCGAACAGGGTAAACACCGTGTCATAGGGCTCCAGCGCCTGCACCGGAATGTCCCGGTCTTGAGCGGCGTCGATGATCCTGTGGTCGAGGCCTTGGCTGGCCTGGGCCTGGACCTCGGCCATCATGCAGGGGGGCACGGCCAGAAGGACGCTGATGTACCAGGGCTGAAACTTGGCGGCCATGAAGCCGGGCATGCCGCGGGCGGTCATGGCGGTGGAGAGGGTCTGCCATTCGGCGGGTTCCATCAGTTCGGGCAGGGTGGTGTCGGGCATGATGAAGAGGTTGGGGTCCTGCGCCACCGCGGCCATCAGGGCGGCCTCTTCCTCGGGTCCGGCCTCGACCAGAAGGGTGGTGGCGCTGTCAAGGTGCGGGGTGACGGCGGCAAGCATCTGGTCATGGCGCGGGTCGCCCAGGTGATAGGTGCCGACGAGGGTGATCTGCTGGTCGCCCTTGGTGGCGCGGAACAGATTGCCCTGATGGAAGGGTTGTTCAGCAGCGGCCTGTTCCAGACGGCTGCGGTCTTCGGCGGCCATTTGCGCAAACAGATTGGTGCCGTTGCAGGCGGCATGGGCGGCCGAGGCCAAGGGGGCGGCCAGAAGGCACAACGAGGTCAGCAGGATACGCATGATCTTTCCTTCGGATATGCCCGGAGGGTGGCAGGCAGGGGCGGGGATGCCAAGTAAAAATCCGGGCATCTGCGGGGGGTGGCGTGGTTGACAGCGCGGGCGGTTCCTCCTAGATAAGCGTCGTTAGCACTCGCCTTGGGTGAGTGCTAAAAGACTTAACCTGGAACCTAAAGGGAGTGTTACCAGATGGCTTTCAAACCGCTGCATGACCGCGTGCTCGTCCGTCGCATCCAAGGCGAAGACAAGACCAAGGGCGGCCTGATCATCCCGGACACCGCCAAGGAAAAACCAGCCGAGGGCGAAATCGTCTCGGTCGGTGAAGGCGCGCGCAAGGATTCGGGCGAGCTGATCGCACCTGCCGTCAAGGCCGGCGACCGCATCCTGTTCGGCAAATGGTCGGGCACCGAAGTGACGCTGAACGGCGAAGAACTGCTGATCATGAAAGAAAGCGACATCCTCGGCATCATCGCCTGAGCTTGACGTTTTCGTAACCCAGATTTGAAGGAGCTTCCCAATGGCTGCTAAAGACGTACGTTTTGATACCGATGCCCGCGACCGCATGCTGCGCGGCGTGAACATCCTTGCTGACGCTGTGAAAGTCACGCTGGGCCCGAAAGGCCGCAACGTGGTGATCGACAAATCCTTCGGCTCGCCCCGCATCACCAAGGACGGTGTGACGGTTGCCAAGGAAATCGAACTGGCAGACAAGTTCGAGAACATGGGCGCACAGATGGTGAAGGAAGTCGCTTCCCGCACCAATGACGAAGCAGGCGACGGCACCACCACCGCGACCGTGCTGGCGCAGGCCATCATCAAGGACGGCCTGAAAGCTGTTGCTGCTGGCATGAACCCGATGGATCTGAAGCGCGGCATCGACCTGGCCGTGGTCAAGGTTGTGGCGGCGATCAAGGCAGCTTCGCGTCCCGTCAAGGACAGCGCAGAAGTGGCCCAGGTCGGGACCATCTCGGCCAACGGCGAAGCGGAAATCGGCCGCCAGATCGCGGATGCGATGCAGAAAGTCGGCAACGAGGGTGTGATCACCGTCGAAGAGAACAAGGGTCTGGAAACGGAAACCACCGTTGTCGAAGGCATGCAGTTCGACCGTGGCTACCTGTCGCCCTATTTTGTCACCAATGCTGACAAGATGATCGCCGATCTGGAAGACGCCTACATCCTGCTGCACGAGAAGAAACTGTCGTCGCTGCAGCCGATGGTGCCGCTGCTGGAGGCCGTGATCCAGTCGCAGCGCCCGCTGATCATCATTGCGGAAGATGTGGAAGGCGAGGCTCTGGCCACGCTGGTCGTGAACAAGCTGCGCGGTGGTCTGAAAATCGCTGCTGTCAAGGCTCCGGGCTTTGGCGATCGTCGCAAGGCGATGCTGCAGGACATCGCCATCCTGACCGGTGGTCAGGTGATCAGCGATGATCTGGGCATGAAGCTGGAGAATGTCGGCATCGACATGCTGGGCCGTGCCAAGAAGGTCACGATCAACAAGGACAACACCACCATCGTTGATGGCGCTGGCGACAAGGCCGAGATCGAAGCCCGCGTGGCCCAGATCCGCGCCCAGATCGAAGAAACCACGTCCGATTACGACCGTGAGAAGCTGCAAGAGCGCGTGGCCAAACTGGCTGGCGGTGTTGCCGTGATCAAGGTTGGCGGCATGACCGAAGTGGAAGTGAAGGAGCGTAAGGACCGCGTTGATGACGCGCTGAACGCAACCCGCGCTGCCGTGCAGGAAGGCATCGTCGTCGGCGGTGGTGTGGCTCTGGTTCAGGCTGGCAAGGTGCTTGAAGGCCTGACCGGTGCGAACTCTGACCAGAACGCGGGGATCGCCATCGTGCGCCGCGCCCTGGAAGCGCCGCTGCGCCAGATTGCTGAAAACGCTGGCGTCGATGGCGCTGTCGTGGCCGGCAAGGTGCGCGAGTCCAATGACGTGACCTTTGGCTTCAACGCTCAGACCGAAGAATATGGCGACATGTTCGCCTTTGGTGTGATCGACCCGGCCAAGGTGACGCGGACCGCTCTGGAAGATGCAGCCTCGGTTGCGTCGCTGCTGATCACCACCGAAGCCATGATCGCTGACAAGCCGGTCAAGGAATCGGCTGGCGGCGCCGGCGGCGGCATGGGCGGCATGGGCGGCATGGACGGCATGATGTAAGCTGCGGCTTGCACATCTGAACAGTCGTTTCCGCAAGGAAATTGGGGGCGGTCCGCAAGGGCCGCCCCTTTTCCTTTGTCCGGCCTTGATCTGGCCGGAAAGGCACGGGATGACGGCGATGATGCCGGAGGTCTTATGCCCCATTTGCTGATGCTTGCGCCTGCGCCCGTGATCCGCTTGCCTGATGGGCGGCTGCGGCTGGATGTGAAATATGTCGAGGGCATGCGGGCGCATGCTGCGCTGTGGGACGGGGCGCTGTCTGCCGTGCTGTGGGAGGGGGCGGGGGCGGTGCCCTTTGGCGCGGCGTATGCGCCGGGCGATCTGGGGTTTGCGCTGACCGTGCTGCCGGCGGGTGCGGCGCTGCCTGCCGTGCCGGCCGACTTGATTGCCGCGCCGGCCGATATGGCCGAGGCGCTGGCGTTGGCAGGCGGGCCGGTGCCGGTGGTGTTTGTGGTGGAGTACACGATTGGCACGCGGCTGCGCATCGTGGCGCTGGACCGCGACCGGGGGCTGATGCGCAAGGGCTGGTCTGCGCTGTGGAATCTGCGGATGGAGGCCCGGCGCCGGGCCGCGTTCCGGCGGGCGGCGGGACTGCAGTGCAATGGCTATCCGGCCTTTGACGCCTATGCGGGGCTGAACGCACGGCCCTTGCTGTATCTGGACGGGCGGATGCGCCGGGCGATGATGGCCACGCCGGAGGAGATGGCGGCCAAGGCGGCGTATGCCGGGCCGCTGCGCTTGGTGCATTCGGGGCGGCTGGAGCCGATGAAGGGCGCGCAGGATCTGGTGCCGGTGGCGCGCGCGCTGCTGGACACGGGGGTGGCGTTCACGCTGGATGTCTTTGGCACCGGCGGGCTGGAGGCCGAGCTGCGCGCGGGGGTTCCGGCTTTGGGCGGGCGGCTGCGCCTGCATGCGCCGGTGGAGTTTGAAACCGGTCTGGTGCCCTGGATGCGGGCCAAGGCGGATGTGTTCCTGAGCTGTCACCGGCAAGCGGACCCGTCCTGCACCTATCTGGAAAGCCTGGGCTGCGGGGTGCCGGTGCTGGGCTATGCCAATGCGATGTGGGGGCGGCTGGCGGCGCAAAGCGGCGGCGGCTGGGCGGTGCCTTTGGGCGACCGGCGCGCGTTGGCAGAGGGGATCATGCGGCTGGCGGGCGAACGGACGGCGGTGACCGCTGCCGCCAAAGCCGGGCTGCGTTTTGCGCAAGCCCATGGTTTCGAAGCGGAATTCGCGCGCCGCATGGCGCATTTCGCCGCCTGCCTGCCGCCCCAGCGTACGGTGGTCTGAGATGGCATTAACCTGATGTTGATAGCCCTGTCCCTCGCATGGCCGGGGGCAACCGCTGGCCGCTGGGACCAAGCGAGGGTGATGACATGAACAAGGCGATTACCGACGGGCTGGCGCTGATGCCGCCGCCGTTCTCTGCGGGGCTGAACCTGTGGTCGCGCGAGGATGGGCTGCCGGGGCAGGGGTCTTATGCGGGGCAATCCAATGCGGCCTTCGTTCCGGCGGATCAGGATTTCGGCGGGGCGCTGGAATTGCAAAAGACCCAGGCAACCCAGAAGCTGCGGTGCTTTCAGCAGATCCCGATGCAGCCGGGGCTGTATCTGCTGGTGCGGGTGCGGGTGAAGTGCATTTCGGGGGCCTTTCCCTCGGTGCGGATCGCGGCCTGGGCCGGGCGGTCGAACGGCACCAATGTGCCGGGCGTGGTGCAGTCGGGCCCGTCGCAGACGCTGACGCAATACGGGCAGGTGGTGGAAATCGCCGCGATTGTCGGCACCGGCTGGCGCAGCGGGGTGACCATGGCCTGGGGCGCGAGCGCGGCCTATAGCCATATCGGGGTGGATCTGACCGGGCCGAATGGCGGTGTGGTGCGGATTGACGATATCGAGATCGAGGATGTCACCGGGTTCTATCTGCGCGACATCTTTGACGCGGTGGATGTGCGCGATTATGGCGCGCGCGGGGATGCCGCAACCGATGACACGGCAGCCTTTGCGGCCGCCGATGCGGCGGCGCAGGGCCGCACGATCACGGTGCCTGCCGGGGTGTACCGGATTGCCGGCAACCTGACGATCAACAATCCGATCCGGTTTCAGGGCACGCTGAGCCAGCCCGATACGGTGCGGCTGGCACTGACACGGAATTATGATCTGGACACCTATACCAGTGCCTTTGGCAATGAATTGCTGGGCTTTCGCAAGGCGTTGCAGGCGCTGTTCTATTTTACCGATCATGTGGCGCTGGATCTGTCGGATCGCCGGATTGATCTGGTGGAGCCGCTGGATGTGGCGGCCATATCCGGGCTGACCACCTTTGCGCAGCGCCGGTTCCTGACCAACGGGCAGCTGAACGCGGTGGCCGGGCCGGGATGGGACACGGTGGAGGTGACATCTGGGGCGACCTACAGCCCGGCCAATCCGAATGCGCTGACGGCGGTGGCCAATGTGGCCGCCATTCCGGTGGGGTCACGCGTGAGCGGCCCGGGCGTCGGGCGTGAGGTCTATGTGACCGAGCGGAACATCGGCACCGGGACGCTGACGCTCAGCCAGCCGCTGTGGGGCGGGGCGGGCACGCGGGTGCTGACCTTTACCCGCTACAAGTATCTGCTGGATTTTTCCGGCTTTGAGGATCTGTCGCGGTTCGAGCTGGACCGGCTGGATCTGAACTGCAACGGGCTGTGTTCAGCGGTGATGCTGCCCCGCGTCGGGCTGACCCTGCGGATCGGGGATTGTGTGTTCAACCGGCCCAAGGATCGCGGCATCACCTCGACTGGCACCGGGTGTCAGGGGCTGATCGTGGAGGGCTGCCAGTTCTGGTCGAACGAGCAGGCCCTGCTGGCGCAGGACCGGACCACGATTGCGCTGAATGTGAACGCCAATGACTGCAAGATCCGGTCGAACCGGGTGGTGCGCTTTGCGCATTTCATGGTGGCGAATGGCGGGGGCCATCTGATCAGCGGCAACCATTTCTTTCAGGGCGACAACGCGCCTTCGGGCATCCGGCGCGCGGGGCTGATCATCACCCAGACCAATCCGCGGCTGACATTCACCGGGAATTACGTCGACAACTGCTTTATCGAATGGTCGAACGAACATGATGCGGACCCGAATTTCACCACCGGGCTGGGCTATGGCAATCTGTCGATCGCGGCCAATCATTTCTATGCCAGCGGCGTGGCGCCCTGGTTCCGCTGGATCGTGATTGCGCCCAAGGGATCGGGGCATTTCGTGCAGGGGCTGACCGTATCGGACAATACGTTCCGGGCGATCAACGGGGCTATAGACCGGGTTGACGTGGTGGACACAACCCATGGCACGCTAGATTACAGCCGGTTCCGCAATGTGAATTTCGGGTCGAATGCCTTCAATGGCGTCAGTCAGATTGCGATGAATCCTTTGCCGATTCTGCACACGCAGAACACCGAAGCTGCGACCTGGGTGGTGGATGGCGGGCCGTTCATGCCGTTCGGGGCCAGGGTGCGCAACACGCAAAGCCTGGTGGCGGACGGCGCGATCACCAATGCCTCGGGCGTGGTGCAGTATGTGATGCCCTTTGTGCAGAATGAGCAGGGGACAGACCGCAATCTGGTGCATGTGCGCTGGCCGGTGGCGGTGAAGGGCAAGGTGCTGGCCACGCTGCGCTGTGATGTGCCGACCTGAGTCGTTTCAAGGGGGTGGCCCGCCGGGCCGCCCCTGTTACGTCAGATCGGCGGGGGAGAGCCGGAAGGCCCGGCCGAAGCCGCCGTTCAGCAGGGCCGAGACCGGATGCAGGCGGACAAGGGAGAAATCGGCAAAGTCGATGTAGAGCTTTGATTTCGGGTGATGCGCCAGCCAGTGATCGCGCAGTGTGGGGCGGTTCGGGTCGTCTGGCGCGATGAATTGCGCGCGGGCCTGAAGCATCAGGCGCGGGTGGGTCAGCGGGTCACCCTTCGGCCCCGGTTCGCCCAGCAAGAGCGCGCAGGCGGGGTTTGCGCGCAAGGCGGCGCTGTGCGGGGCCAGGGCCGAGATCAGCGTCATCGGCACGCCAGCCGGGTCTAGGCCAAAGGCGATGCGGCTGATGGCGGGCAGCGCCGTCTCTGGCTCCAGATAGGACAGGGCGGCATGGGTGGCGGCCAGAAGATCGCGCGACAGCGCGCGGGCCGCATCATCTGCTGGCAGGACGGGATCGGGTCTTGTGGCCATTTTCAGCTCCAACGCGATTGACAGGGTGGGTTGTGAGGCGCTTGCATGCGGCACGCAAGGGACCGGACCAG
Source organism: Pseudotabrizicola formosa (assembly GCF_002900965.1). Lineage (GTDB taxonomy): Bacteria > Pseudomonadota > Alphaproteobacteria > Rhodobacterales > Rhodobacteraceae > Pseudotabrizicola > Pseudotabrizicola formosa. The sequence goes on from NZ_PJOM01000003.1 coordinate 340,258, forward strand.
AAAATGACTGACAAGGCGACTGAGACTGCGATGGCGGGGGGGACTTCCGCCGAATTCATGCCAAAACTGATGACGGTGCTGCGCGAAGGCTATACGGGCCGCGATTTCCGCGCCGATGTGCTGGCAGGTCTGACGGTGGCGATCGTGGCCTTGCCCTTGTCGATGGCGATTGCCATTGCCAGCGGGGTGGGGCCGGAGCGTGGGCTTTACACCACCATCATCGGCGGCTTTCTGGTCTCGGCGCTGGGGGGCAGCCGGTTTCAGATCGGCGGGCCGGCGGGGGCCTTCATTGTGCTGGTTTCGGCCTGTGTGATGCAGATCGGGATTGAGGGGCTGATTCTGGCCACCTTCCTGTCGGGCCTTTTGCTGATGGTTGCGGGGGCGCTGCGCCTTGGCACCTATATCAAGTTCATCCCCTATCCGGTGACAGTGGGGTTCACGGCCGGGATTGCGGTGATCATCTTTGCCAGCCAGATGAAGGATCTGTTCGGATTGCAGCTTGCCGGGCCAGAGCCTGCCGAGATTGTGCACAAGGTGGGGGCACTGTGGGAGGCGCGCGGCACGGTGACGCCGATGGCTCTGGTGGTGGCACTGGCCACCATCGGGATGATCCTGGGGATAAAGCGGCTGAGGCCAGGATGGCCCAACCTGTTGATTGCCATTGTGGCAGCGGCAGCGGGTGTGGCCATGCTGGGCCTGCCGGTGGAAACCATCGGGTCGCGCTTTGGCGATCTGCCGCGCTTGCCGCCCCTTCCGGCCTTGCCGCAGATGAGCGCCGAGGCCGTGCTGGCGGCCTTGCCCTATGCGGTCAGTTTCACGCTGCTGGGGGCGATTGAATCGCTGCTGTCGGCGGTGGTGGCCGACGGGATGAGCGGGCGGCAGCACCGCAGCAATATTGAACTGGTGGCGCAAGGCGTGGCCAATCTCGGGTCGGCGCTGTTTGGCGGGTTCTGTGTGACCGGCACCATCGCGCGCACGGCGACCAATGTGCGCGCCGGCAGCCGCGGCCCGGTGTCGGGCATGCTGCATGCGCTGTTCGTGCTGGGATTCATGCTGGTGGCGGCCCCGCTGGCGGCGTTCATCCCGCTGGCAGCCCTTGCCGGCTTGCTGGCGGTGGTGGCCTGGAACATGGCCGAGAAGGAAGAATTCTGGGCGCTGGTGAAATCGTCCAAGGGCGATGCGATGGTGGTGATCGTCACCTTCCTGCTGGTGGTGTTCCGTGACCTGACCGAGGGCATCGTGGTCGGCTTTGCCCTGGGTGGGCTGGTGTTCATCCGGCGGATGTCGGAGGCGGCGCAGGTGGAAGCGGCGGTTGTGCCCGACCGGCCAGAGCGTGGCGGCGCAGATCGGGACAGGGTGGTCTACCGTCTGCACGGGCCTTATTTCTTTGGGGCAGCGGCGCGGCTTGGGGCGGTGCTGGACCGGATCGCCGATCACCCGCGCGCCTTTGTGGTTGATTTCAGCGATGTGCCCTTCATCGATTCCAGCGGGGCCCGGTCGTTCGAGCTTCTGGCCCACAAGATTGCGCGCAAGGGGGGGCAGCTGTACCTGACCGGTGCCCGGCCCGAGGTGCGCCTGGCGCTGCTTGCACAGGGGGCGCGTGACCCTTTGGTGCGGTTTGCCGCGGATCTGGACGGTGTCGATGCGGCCGAGGCTGCACGTTAGCGCAAGCATGATTCGCGGCGGGTTCCTGTGAGTCTGGCCCTGTGACATCTGCCTTGGAGCCGGGTTGACGGCCCCCGCTTTCCCTTGGGTCATCCGGCCTGCTGTGATCACCGGTCCGTGAACGGGCATGCGGTTGAAAAACCTTGTCAAATTTTGGGCGGTTTTCGGAAGTTTTCAGAATTAACAGATGATCTGAAAATTTCTTCACAAAATAATCCATTTATAAAAAGGGGTTACATTAAAATTATCCACGCGTTACACTCTGTCTTGGGTTGGAGATGTCTTTGCGGCGGCGGGGTCGCCATCAAAGTGCAGGAAGCGGGCATTGGCCTGTCCGCATTGGAGGAAAAGCCACATGTCAGATCAGGGTTCAGCACCGGGCGTCTATCACGCATCCGCTGATTTCATTGCCAATGCACATATTGATGCGGAGGGGTATGCGCGGATGTATGACGCATCTGTTGCCGACCCGGATGCCTTCTGGGCCGAGCAGGCGCAGCGCATTGACTGGATCAAGCCCTTCACCAAGGTCAAGAACAGCTCGTTCGACTATGGCAATGTGTCGATCAAATGGTTTGAGGATGGCGCGCTGAACGTCAGTGCCAATTGCATTGACCGCCACATGCTGACCCGTGCCGACCAGACCGCGATCATCTGGGAGCCGGACAATCCGGCAACGCCTGCGCTGCACATCACCTACCGGCAGTTGCTGGAAAACACGTCGCGCATGGCGAATGTGCTCAAAGCCCATGGTGTGGGCAAGGGCGACCGGGTGGTGCTTTATCTGCCGATGATCCCGGAGGCTGCCTATGCCATGCTGGCCTGCGCGCGGATCGGGGCGATTCATTCGGTGGTGTTTGCGGGCTTCTCGCCCGACGCTCTTGCCAACCGGATCAACGATTCCGAGGCCAAGGTGGTGATCACCGCCGATTTCGCGCCGCGTGGTGGCAAGAAGACGGCGCTGAAATCCAACACCGACAAGGCGCTGTTTGATTGTTCGGACCGGGTGAAATGCCTGGTGGTCAAGCACACCGGCGACCAGACCACCTGGATCGAGGGGCGCGATGTGGATGTGAAGGCCGAGATGGCCGCCGCAAAACCCTATTGTCCCTATGTCGAGGTGGGGGCCGAAGACCCGCTGTTCATCCTGTACACCTCTGGCTCCACCGGGCGGCCGAAGGGGGTGGTGCATACCTCGGGCGGTTACCTTGTTTATGCGTCGATGACGCATCAGTATACCTTCGACTATCATGATGGCGATGTGTTCTGGTGCACCGCCGATGTGGGTTGGGTGACGGGGCACAGCTATATCATCTATGGCCCGCTGGCGAATGGCGCGACCACGATCATGTTCGAGGGTGTGCCAACCTATCCTGATGCCGGACGGTTCTGGGAGGTCTGCGCCAAACATCGCGTGACCCAGTTCTACACCGCGCCGACGGCGATCCGGTCGCTGATGGGGATGGGCGCGGAGTGGGTGGAAAAGCATGATCTGTCGTCGCTCAAGTTGTTGGGCACGGTGGGCGAGCCGATCAACCCCGAGGCATGGAACTGGTACAACACCCATGTCGGCAAGGGAAATTGCCCGATTGTCGATACCTTCTGGCAGACCGAGACCGGCGGCCATCTGATCACGCCGCTGCCCGGCGCGATCCCGCAGAAACCGGGGGCGGCCACCAAGCCGTTCTTTGGCATCAAGCCGCTGGTGCTGGACCCGGCCAATGCCGAGGTGCAGACCGAAACCGCCGCCACCGGGGTGCTTTGCATCACCGACAGCTGGCCCGGCATGATGCGCACCCTCTGGGGCGATCATGCGCGGTTTGAAGAGGCGTATTTCAGCCAGTACCGGGGGTATTATTTCACCGGTGACGGCTGCCGCCGGGACGAGGATGGTGACTACTGGATCACCGGCCGCGTGGATGACGTGATCAACGTGAGCGGTCACCGGATGGGCACGGCGGAGGTGGAATCGGCGCTGGTGGCGCATGAGGCGGTGGCCGAGGCGGCCGTGGTCGGCTATCCGCATGACATCAAGGGGCAGGGCATCTATGCCTATGTCACGCTGATGAACGGGGTCGAGCCCACGGACGCCCTGCGCAAGGAGCTGGAAGTCTGGGTCCGCACCGAGATTGGCCCGATTGCCAAGCCCGATCTGATCCAATGGGCGCCGGGCCTGCCGAAAACCCGGTCGGGCAAGATCATGCGCCGCATCCTGCGCAAGATTGCCGAGAACGACTTTGCAGCGCTTGGCGATACTTCGACCCTTGCCGATCCTTCGGTGGTCGATGATCTGATCGACAACCGGATGAACCGGGGCTGACGGGGGTGCGCGACATGACACCCCCGACCGTTCTGATCCTGCTGGGGCCGCCGGGTGCCGGCAAGGGCACGCAGGCCCGGATTCTGGAAGAGGACTTCGGTCTGGTCCAGCTGTCCACCGGCGATCTGTTGCGTTCTGCCGTGGCCTCGGGCAGTGCGGCGGGTCAGCAGGCCCGTGCGGTGATGGAAGCGGGCGGGCTGGTCGGGGACGAGATTGTTCTGGCCATCCTGAAAGACCGGATGCAACAACCCGATGTGGCACGCGGCATCATCCTTGACGGTTTTCCGCGGACCGACCGCCAGGCCGCCGATCTGGACGCGTTGCTGGCGGCATCAGGTCAGCGGGTTGACGCGGCCATCAGCCTGGAGGTGGATGACGAGGCGATGGTGGGCCGCGTGGCGGGCCGCTACACCTGCGGCAGCTGCGGTGAAGGCTATCATGACACATTCAAGCAGCCCGCAGCCGCGGGTGTTTGCGACAAATGCGGCGGCACCGGCTTCAAGCGCCGGGCTGACGACACGGCCGAAACTGTGCGGGAACGGCTGAAAGCCTACCACGCACAGACGGCACCGCTGATCAGCTATTACGAGGGCAAAGGTGTTCTGCAACGGATCGACGCGATGGGTGACATCGCGGCCATCCGGCAGACATTGGGCGGCATCGTGGCAGGGGTCTCGGCACAGTGAGGGGGGCCCGTATCCCCAAGGGGGTGCGGGTGTGGAGACGTAAAAAACAGGGAGTAACACTCATGGCGGACAAATCTTCGTCCAGTGCCTATTGGGCAGCAAACCTGCGGGTGATCTGGATATCACTTGCGATCTGGTTCATCTGCTCGTTCGGTATTGGCATTCTATTGCGGCCCGCGCTGTCGGGCATTTCGATCGGCGGCGCCGACCTTGGGTTCTGGTTCGCCCAGAACGGATCGATCTACGTGTTCCTCGTGTTGATTTTTGTCTATGCGGCAAAAATGAACAAGATCGACCGCGACCACGGCGTCGAAGAGTAAGGGGGGGCAAATGGATCAGTTTACACTCAACCTTATCGTCATCGGCCTGTCCTTCGCGCTGTACTTCGGGATTGCGTTCTGGGCGCGCGCCGGATCGACGGCGGAATTCTATGCCGCTGGTCAGGGCGTTGGCCCGGTGGTCAACGGCATGGCAACTGCGGCTGACTGGATGTCGGCGGCGTCGTTCATCTCGATGGCCGGTCTGATCGCCTTTGGCGGCTACAACAACTCGGTCTTCCTGATGGGCTGGACCGGCGGCTACGTGCTGCTGGCGCTGTTGCTGGCCCCTTATCTGCGCAAGTTCGGCAAGTTCACCGTGCCGGAATTCGTGGGTGACCGGTTCTATTCCACATCGGCCCGCATGGTGGCTGTGGTCTGCCTTCTGGTGATCTCGATCACTTACGTTATCGGCCAGATGGTCGGCGTGGGCGTGACCTTTGCGCGCTTTCTGGAAGTGTCGACCACGACCGGCCTGTTGATCGGCTCGGCTGTGGTGTTCGTCTATGCGGTGTTCGGCGGCATGAAGGGCATCACCTATACGCAGGTGGCGCAATATGTGGTGCTGATTTCGGCCTATACGGTGCCGGCGCTGTTCATCTCGCTGGCCGTGACGGGCAACTTCGTGCCGCAGCTTGGCCTGATCGGTGGCTATGCGCCCAGCGGTGGCGATGTCTACTTCCTGGACAAGCTTGACCAGGTGGTGACGGATCTTGGGTTTGCCGCCTATACGGCTGATACCACCAATATGCTGAACATGTTCCTTGTGACCATGTCGCTGATGATCGGCACCGCGGGTCTGCCGCATGTGATCATCCGCTTCTTTACCGTGGCCAAAGTGTCCGATGCCCGCATTTCCGCTGGCTGGGCGCTGGTGTTCATCGCGCTTCTCTACACGGTTGCTCCGGCAGTCGGGTCGATGGCGCGTCTGAACATCACGACCACGTTCTGGCCGGGCGCCATTCAGGGCGAGACCTTCAGCGCGCCTGCCTTGTCGATTGCCGAGATCGACAGCAATCCTGATCTGGTCTGGATCCGGAACTGGGAAAAGACCGGCCTGCTGGCGTTTTCGGACCGGAACGGCGATGGCCTGATCCAGTACTTCAACGAACCCGCAGCGCTGGTTGCCGCCAACAAGGCTGTTACCGACGCAGAGGCTGCTCTTGCTGCCGCTGCCACCGATGCTGCCAACCGGGCGGATCTGGAAGCCGCCGTTGCCACAGCCATCACCGCACGCGACGCGGTTCTGGCCGAAGCCACGCTGGGGGGCCGCACTTTGGCCGAACAGGGCCTTGTCGGCAACGAACTGACCACGATGAACCCCGATATGACGGTTCTTGCGAACCCTGAAATCGCGGCTTTGCCGGGTTGGGTGATTGCCCTTGTGGCGGCAGGTGGTCTTGCGGCCGCGCTGTCCACCGCTGCGGGCCTGCTGCTGGCGATTTCTTCCGCCATCAGCCATGACCTGATCAAGGGCGCCCTGCGTCCGGACATCAGCGAAAAAGGCGAGTTGCTGGCTGCCCGCGTCTCGATGGGCTTTGCCATCGTGCTGGCGACCTGGCTTGGTCTTGACCCACCCGGCTTTGCGGCACAAGTGGTGGCTCTGGCCTTCGGTCTGGCGGCTGCGACGATCTTCCCGGTGCTGATGATGGGGATCTTCTCGACCTTCGTGACCAAGGAAGGCGCGATTGTGGGGATGCTGGTCGGTCTGGTTTCGACCGCCGTCTATATCTTCATCTACCTGGGTTGGTTCTTTGTGCCCGGCACCAACTGGTTGCCAAACACGCCGGCGGCCCACTTCCTGGGCATCTCTCCGGCGGCCTTCGGTCCGATCGGTGCGCTGCTGAACTTCGGGGCGGCCTATCTGGTCTCGATGATGACCAAAGCACCGCCGCAGGACGTGCAGGATCTGATCCAGTCGATCCGCGTGCCCAAGGGTGCAGGCGCGGCACAGAGCCACTGAGTCAAACACGCGCCCCCGGATCATCCGGGGGCGCGTGCCTTCCCAAGGACCAAGGGGCGCATGTGATGGATCATCCCGTTGCGACGATCATCGGCTTTCTGGAAACGGTCCATCCTTACGATACCCTGCCGCGGGACGAATTGGCGCGAGTCGCCACTTCCTTCAGCCGCAGGGACTATGGGGCCGGCGAAGAGGTGTATCACGCCGGCGAACCGCTTCGCGGTCTTTACCTGATCAAGCGCGGCTCGGTCGAGGTGCAGGAGCCGTCGGGGCAGGTGATTTCGCTGCTGGGGCCGCGCAACAGCTTTGGCGAACGGGGGCTGGCCCGCGACGGTCTGGCGGTGACGACCGCGCGGGTGACCGAGGACTCGGTGCTGCTGTTGCTGCCGGTGCCGGAGTTCCGCTGGCTGATCGCAACCTATCCCGCCTTTGAACGCTTTTTCAGCCGCGGGCGCGGGCATGACACGCGTGGTGGCGATCTGACCACCCAGAAGGTGGGCGACCTGATGGCGCGAAAGCCGGTGATCATCGGGCCGCAGGACAGCGTCCGGCTGGCGGCGCAAAAGATGCGCGATGCCAGGGTGTCTTCGCTGGGGGTGGTGGAGGACGGGCAGTTTCTGGGCATCGTCACCACCCGCGACATGACCCACAGGGTGCTGGCCGATGGGCTGGACCCGTCAACCCGGGTGGCCGAGGTCATGACTCCCGACCCGATCAGCCTGCGGCCCGAGTCGCTGGGATCGGATATCCTGCATATCATGCTGGAACACCGCATCGGGCATTTGCCCGTGGTCGAGGGGACCGCATTGGTGGGCATGATCACCCAGACCGATCTGACCCGGTTTCAGGCCGTCAGTTCGGCGCAGCTGGTGCGCGATGCCGCCACCGCCGATTCTGTGGCCGAGATGGCGGCGGTCACCGCCCGCATCCCGCGGCTTTTGCTGCAGCTGATGGGCGGCCACAATGCGCATGAGGTGGTGACCCGGCTGATCACCGACATCGCCGATACCGTCACCCGCCGCCTGTTGGCGATGGCCGAGGCCCAGCTTGGCCCCGCGCCGGTGCCCTATCTCTGGCTGGCCTGCGGAAGCCAGGGGCGGCAGGAACAGACCGGGGTGTCGGATCAGGACAATTGCCTGATGATCGACGATTCCGCGACAGATGCCGACATGGCCTATTTCCAGGCTCTGGCGCGGATCGTGTCGGACGGGCTGGATGCCTGCGGCTATGTCTATTGCCCCGGTGACATGATGGCGACCAACCCGCAATGGTGCCAAAGGGTGGGGGTCTGGCGCAGCTATTTCCGCAGATGGGTGCAGACCCCGGACCCGATGGCGCAGATGCTGTCATCCGTGATGTTCGACCTGCGCCCGATTGGCGGGCAGGCCAGCCTGTTCAAGGACTTGCAGCATGAGACGCTGGAGTTGGCGTCGCGCAATTCCATCTTTGTCGCCCATATGATCAGCAACAGCCTGAAGCACACGCCCCCCCTTGGCCTGTTGCGCGGCTTTGCCACCGTGCGGTCGGGTGAGCACAAGAACCATATCGACATGAAGCTGAACGGGGTGGTGCCGGTGGTGGACCTTGGCCGCATCTATGCGCTGATCGGGCAGCTGGAGCCGGTGAACACCCGGGCCCGGCTGGAGGCGGCAGAGGGCGCGGGCGTGATCAGCCTGTCTGGCGCGCGCGACCTGATCGAGGCCTATGATCTGATCGCGCAGACCCGGCTGGAAAATCAGGCCCGGCTGGTGCGGTCGGGGCGCAAGCCCGACAATTTCCTCGCCCCGTCCGACATGTCCGATTTCGAACGAAGCCACCTGCGCGATGCTTTCGTCGTGGTGCGCACCATGCAATCAGCCGTGGGACAATCCCGCGGTGCCCGGAGTTGACGAATGACTTTTGAACTTCTTGCCGCCCTGATTGCGGCTGTTGCCTTTGGTGCCATCGTGCATCTGTTGCGCCGGGTGACCGTGCTTGGCCTGCCGCGCTGGACGGTGCCGGCGGCGGGGGCTGTGGGATTGATCGGAACGACGATCTGGCTGGAATATGACTGGTTCAACCGCGTCAGCGCGGAACTTCCCGAAGGTGTCGAAGTGGTCTGGCAGGCCGAAGAGGTGATGGCGCTGCGCCCCTGGACGATGATTGCCCCGATCACCACCCGCTTTGTCGCGATGGACACCCGGTCCATGGCCCAGCACCCGAACAACGATGCGCTGCGCATGGCCAAGATCTTCAACTTCGGACGCTGGCAGCCGGTGACGGACGGGCTGATGCTGATCGACTGCGCTCAGACCCGTCATGTGCTGCTGAGAGAGGGTGTGGAAGTGTCTGACGAAGGTGTTCTGCAAGGCGCTGACTGGGTCACTGCGGCTGAAGGCGATGGGTTTCAGGCTGCCGCCTGCCTGTCTGCCTGACTGACAAGGGAGGGGATGATGGCGGAAGGGCAAAGACGGCACCGCATCCTCGTGGTCGAGGATGAGGACAATATTGCCATCGCGCTGGATTACCTGATGACACGCGAAGGTTATGACCATGACCGCATCGCCAACGGGGCCGATGCGCTGACCCGTATCCGCGAGACGCATCCTGATCTGGTGTTGCTGGATGTGATGCTGCCAGAGGTATCGGGCTATGAGATCTGCCAGACTGTGCGGCAGGACCCGGCGCTTGCCGATGTGAAGATCCTGATGATGACCGCGCGCGGATCGGCGATCGAACGGCGCAAGGGGCTGGCCTTGGGGGCGGATGGGTTTATCTCGAAACCCTTCGAGCTCAAGGAGTTGCGTGAAGAGGTGCGCCGTCTTCTGACTGCGGAGGGCTAGAATGCTGATGCGCCTGTCCCTGCGGCTGCGGATCTTTTTGCTGTTTGCCGGGCTGGCGGCCGCGTGTCTTGTGGCGGTGGCGTCCGGGCTCTGGCTGGGCTACCGCCGTCTTGGGGATGCGGACACGCTGAACGCCTTTGTGCAGGCCGCTGTGCTGGCTGGCTTTGCCTGTCTGGGCGTGGTGGCCTGGGTCTGGTATCTGTTTGATGTGAATGTGGCGCGGCCCATCGACTCTTTGGCGGGGGCGTTGCGGGCGCGGGCGCATGCTGATGTGACCGGCGGCATGGATGGCACCATCGCCGCCTATCTGGGGGATCTTGCCCCCGCCGCGACCGCGGCCGCGGCGTCTTTGGCGGAAACCCGCAATGCCCTGGCCGAAGCGGTGGCGCGCGAAACCACCCGGCTGACGGTTGAAAAATCGCGGCTGGAGGCGCTGTTGTCGGATGTCGATGCCGGGGTCATCCTGTGTTCGGGGGATCATACGCTTGCCTTCTACAACGGGCAGGCAGTGGATCTGATCGGGGCCGGAATGGCCGCGCCGGGGTTGGACCGCCGGTTGTTTGACTATCTGCGCGAAGGCCCGATCCTGCTGGCGCATGAGCGGTTGATCGCCACGGGGGACAAGGATGCCGCCTCTGACCTGCTGTGTGCCACTCTGACCGGCAGTCGGGTGCTGTCGGCCCGGATGCGCCTGATGGCGGCGCAGGATGGCACGGTGCCCGGCTATGTGCTGACCCTGCGCGATGTGACCGCCGACCAGGCCACCCATGCCCGGCGCGAGGCGTTGTTGGCCGAGGTGTTTGACCGTGTGCGCCGCCCGGCGGCCAACCTCACCACGCTGATGGCGGCCATCCCCGACGGGGCGTCGGCCCCCGGCAAGCTGGACAGCGCGCTGCGCGAAGAAGTGGCGGCCCTTGCCGCCGCCGTCACCGACCTGAGCCAGCGGCATGACGCGGGACGGGAGGGCTGGTCGCTGAACATGACCCGCGCCTCTGACCTGCTGGATGGCCTGCGCGCGCGGATGGAGAGTGAGGGACTTGCCGCCGAGACACAGGCCGACGCCCTGCTGCTGCGCTGCAACGGGTTTGAGGTGATTGCACTGCTGGCGGGCCTGACCGAGGCCATGGCGCGGGACGGTGTGGCCTGCAGCTTCCGGCTGCAGATCGAGGAGGAGGGCAGCGGCGCGCTGATCCGGCTGGGTTGGCAAGGTGCGGCCCTGCCTGTGGCGCAGCTGGAGCGTTGGCTGGATGCGCCGCTGGAGCCAGGAATCACGGCGGCCCCGCGCCGGTCGGTGCTGGCGACGCATGGCACCGATATCTGGCCCGAAGCGGTGGGGCGGGGGGCGCACAGCCTGTGCATGCCGATTCCGCAGGCCCGCCGTGTGGTGCGCCGCCCGGCCCCGATCGCGCGGCCCGTGGTCTATGATTTCGACCTTTTGTCCAAGGCGCGCGGTGCCGCGGTTCAGGATGCGCGGCTGCTGGACCTGACCTATGTGGTGTTTGACACCGAGACCACCGGGCTGTTGCCGGGGCAGGGCGACGAGATCGTACAGATCGCCGCCGTGCGGATCGTCAATGGTCGCCGGGTGGAGGGCGAGGTGTTCAACACGCTGGTCAATCCGCGCCGCCCGATCCCGCCCAGTTCGACCGAGGTGCATGGCATCACCGACGCCATGGTGCAGGATGCGCCCTATGTTGAAGAGATTGCCATCCGGTTCCACAAATTTGCCGAAGGTGCCGTGCTGGTGGCACATAACGCGCCGTTCGACATGGCCTTCCTGCGCCGGCTGGAGCCGGTGATCGGCCTGAAGTTCGACAATCCGGTGTTTGACACGGTCCTGTTGTCAGCGGTGGTTTATGGCCAGCATGAGGTGCACAGCCTTGATGCGCTGTCGCACCGGCTTGGCATCACCATTCCCGAAGAGGCGCGGCACACGGCCATCGGCGACACCATCGCCACGGCTGAGGCCTTCCTGAAATTGCTGCCGATGGTGCAAGGCCGGGGCTTTGCAACCTTCGGCGCGGTCCTGTCGGAAGTGCGCCGCCATGGGCGCTTGCTCAGGGATCTGAACTGAGCGCAAACAAAAAGCCGCCCGAAGGCGGCTTTGTTAAAGTGGTGGAGCCACGCGGGCACTCCACCACATTTTCAAGCCATTGATACGCAAAGATAATCAAGTGCGGGGTTAAGTCCTGTGTCGCCCTCTTGTGTCACACTTAGCGACAGCATAGAGGGATTTGCAAGGCTCAAGTCCTTAGCTCACTGGAATTGCTGACGCGGGTTTCGAGTAGGGAATGGCACAGCGGCTTCTCGTTTCCTGTCTTTCTAGTAACAGGAAGGAGTGCTGCCAGCATTGTGCACTGAGTGGTCCGAGGCACTGCATTCTCCATAATGGGTACTATCGTCCGTGGACTAATCGTCCACATCTAGCTTCTTGGTCGCCATGACAAATGAAGAGAGCCTTAAGGAGCTGGGCAGCCGCATCCGAGATAAGCGCAAGCAACTCGGAATGACGCAGGAACAGCTTGCACACCATGCTGAGCTGGACCGGTCTTATGTTGGTGGTATCGAAAGAGGTGAGCGCAATATCTCCTTTACCGTCCTTTGTCAGGTTGCTCGCGCACTAGCTGCTGATGTTGCGACGCTCACTATCGGCTTGCCTGGGCCGCACGCATGAAGTGGCTAAGGACATTGATACTGTTCGAGCGCGGCGGGGTTTTGGAAAGCCCTGACTGGGGAGACCTGCACCAGAGCTATCTTCGGGCCATTGCGAAAATAGATAATCCGAGGGGCAGTGGAAGGCTTAAGTTAAGGGAGAAAGTAAGGCAGCCGAATGGCCAGTGGAGCCGTAATGGCGTCAATTACCTCAAGGCGCGCTTTCTTGAACACATGAAGGGTGATGAAGGGTGGTTGCCCGAAGGCCTAGTGCAACTCAAGAGTGAAGCTATTTCACCAGAGCTGCGCCTCTACCCTTCTATGATGCCCCACAGGGAGCCAGTGACTTCGACCTTCGGTGGCTTCGACTTTGTAACGAGTGGCACACAAGGGGCTAAAGTTGCAATCGAATGGGAGACTGGCAATATCTCGTCATCACATCGAAGCATGAACAAGCTAGCGATTGCGCTCCAGTTGGGGATCATCCAGGTTGGTGTTCTGATTGTGCCAAGTCGGTCCCTCTATCAACATTTGACGGATAGGGTCGGCAACATCAGCGAGTTGTCAGGCTATCTTAACATGTGGGCGGGCATGGCCACTGGGATAGAGCGCGGTTTGCTGGCTGTGACAGTTGTTGAGCATGATGATCTGACCGTAGATGAAGCCTTTCCGTACCTAACAGTTGGCATGGACGGCAGAGCGGAACAGGGAAGGAAGAAGGGTCGGCTAGCTGAATAGCTGACCCTGTACGCCCGAAGAACAGCTTGTGCACGTACACTCCGGGTTATCGGCTGCGCTAGTAGGGACTTGGACACGGTACTTGTCCGATAGAGGCTTCCCGTTCTTCTTCCTCGCTTTTAGGCTAGCTTCGGTAAACAGCACATTCTTGTTGGCATGGATTTCACTGAGGTGGGCTTTGTCAGGTTCTAGATCCTCGAAGCGAGAAATTGCGTCAGCGCAGTCCAATTCAGATCCGACCCAGCGTCTACCGTTAAGCTCAGCCGCAACAAAGGTTGTGCCGGAACCCCCGAACGGGTCAAGCACGAGTGAGCCTGGGTCACTCGCCATGCTAACAATGCGGTCCATCAGTTTCAGAGGCAGTGCGTTCGCGGCCCTCTTCTTGTACTTAGCATGGCGAACGGGGGGTATATCGGTCCAGACATCAGTCAGGCTTACCCCTTTTGGGTTCATCTTGTCCTTGTAGCCGCCGTAGTCGCGCTGCTCCCCACCACAATGGCGACAGGAGGGCACTGGAAGTCTGTCCGGATGGAAGATCGAAGGCCTATCTCCCTTGACGAGGTAAAGCAGAGAGTAGTGGGCCGGATACAGCCGGTTCTGTATGGGTAAGCTGTACTTCATGTCCACCGTGATCCAATGGCGGAAGGTTAGGCTCCTTGAGGCATATGCACCAAGCTGCAGGTTCCACTTCGGCAGGTTGTACAAGAAGACAGACCCACCCGGCTTCACGGTGCGAATAATCTCATCCAACCACTGGCGGCACCAAGCAAGGTAGTCCTCTTCATGGAGCGCGTCGTTGATCTTGGAGCTATAGGCCTTGCCGAGGTTGAAGGGGGGATCTGCAAATGCAAGATCTACAGTTTCAGACGCAACATCCGACAGCATCGACATGCAGTCGCCTTCGTACAGTGAGCCAAGAGGCGTTTCCATTTTGGGTATCATAGTCACCAATATTGCTTGTCGCTGGCCTGACTGCAAGGCGAAAGTGTCCGAATTCGTGCAAAGGTCTGCTACCATAATTCGACTATTTGTGGTATCCATCCCCGCTTAGGCTGCTAGCCTTGGAAGGCCCCGTCGTCAAGGATAGCGCAGTAGTGCGCTCTCTAAGGAAAACTGACACATTTTTGTGTGCCCCTATCTACTCACCTCAAACTTTCCATTTGTCCCATACCCCCCTGAATTGACGCTTGAGTGGCCTTGCCCGCATCTCGGCGGGGCCGAGGCATGCCAACATGGCGGATGAACCTTGGCAGCTTTGTTCTAGGCGGCAGTGCGATCAGGGTTTTCCCCACTAGACCTTGCCTTAGCGGGTTGTCTCAACCATGGCCGACAACATCACCCCTGGTCTTGCTGTTGCCTCATTGAAGCAAATGTCATTGGATCAGCAGGACAAGTGCGTTCTCGGTGTGCGGCACGAATGGCAGGAATTTCCGACACATTTTTGTGTGGGGGGATATACAGTACTCCCGTGCGTCAATGCCCCCGTGCCGGGTCGTCTCTGTAGCGTTGGCCGAGCGTGCCTATAGCTACGGCTAAAGCATGCGTGACGATAGCCGCTAGCAGGAGCAAGGGCATCAAGCCTTGAGGTGCAGTAGCATCTGCAAGGGGCGGACATGGCGCAGCGCGGGCATGCGAACCATCAGCCAAGCACCAGCGCCATGGGCAGGATTGGTGCGGTGCCATTTGAGTATGCCTCAATAGGACCAGCTACAGGCCGGTCTGATAAGTGCCTATTGACAACCCATACCGAACCGATCATCAGCGAACCATCCAAAACGAACCGATGGGTTTCCGCCATGTTCATCCGTGCCTACCTTCGCGCCTCAACCTCTGATCAGGATGCCAGCCGCGCCGCTGTTGATCTTGACGACTTTGCCTCCGACCGGGGGCTGACGATAGCAGCCCGATACACAGAGAACGAGAGTGGGGCCAAGCTGGAACGGCCCGAACTGTTCCGCCTTCTCGCTGACTGCCTGCCCGGTGACGTGCTGCTAGTGGAACAGGTTGACCGCCTGAGCCGCCTCAACGGGGCCGATTGGGAACGCCTCAAGGCGCAGATCGCAGCAAAGCGGGTCCGTGTTGTCGCGCTTGACTTGCCGACCTCGCACCAGTTGATGCAGCCGGAGGCCGATGAGTTCACGGCCCGGATGCTGGACGCGATTAACGGCATGATGCTGGACATGCTGGCTGCGATTGCCCGCAAGGACTACGTGGATAGGCGCAGGCGACAGGCGCAGGGCATCGTGAAGGCCAAGGCCGAGGGCGTCTATCGCGGACGGCCCGAAGATGTGAAGCGGAACTCCGCAATTGTCGGGATGCTACGGGGCGGACAAAGCTGGAGCAGCATCATCGCCGCGACAGGCTGTTCCCGATCTACGCTGGCGAGGCTGGCGAAGCGCGGGGCGGTGACATGATGACCGAACCCCTTCGTTGGTTGGGCCTCCGCTTGCTATCGGTGTAACGGCAGGGGGGCATTTGAGGGCATAATTGCTGGACGTGCTGGAAGGCATCACAGCAAAGGCGCAACGCTGCGGGCTAGGCATCGACACAGGCACGCCGACAGGCAGGCTTTTGCTCAACATGCTCAACATGCTCAACATGCTCAACATGCTAAGCAGAGGTCGCGGAGTTGCACAAGGCAGGCGTAGGGTCAACTGAGTTCGCCCGTCAACTCGGCATAGGTCGTGCATCGGTTTATCGGGTTTTGCCTGCCGGGTGACGCGGACGGCTAATTCGGGCGCATTTGCCACAGCGCCAGCGGAGCGACCCTCACAGCGGCTCCGGCAAGAGATGCGGCATCGGTAGCCAGATCGTGCCAGCGGGTGTCTGGCGGGCTTAAATCCGGGGTTATCCGGTGCTCTAGGCCACGGCGCAACCTGCGTGGGCTTATGGGCATATCTATTCCTTTTCAACCGGCCTTTCGCCATGGCATCATCTGCCTTTCCACAGCCCTTTCCACCGGCATCCCGCCACGGGTAATCCGGCCTTACCATAGATCAACCCGGCATCGCCGAGCCTAACGCCGCGTCCTAAGACAGAGCACTGGATCAGATACCTGGCATCAGCCAAGCCCGATCCTGCGTCCTAAGACAGCTAACCCGGCATATCGCGGGGGGGTGGGCATCTGGACGAACGGCATAGCAGGCTACAACTCCCTTTGTGCTTATCCCCGCGTCCCTAGAGGAAATGCATACACTTGCCCTCAGGGTGGTCGCCCCGCTCCTTGTCCACAAAACTTGCAGTACCCCCGCCAACACACATTCATGTGCTGTTGGATTTGTCCGCAGTTGGACTGCCATATTGTCTAACTGACACCTCTGGCGGCTATGGGAAAATGCCCTCATCGGCCTCCTTCTGGCAGCCGTCAAAACCTTGCCAATGAGACCCTTGGACAGGTGCGGTGTCCACGGGGGGTCGCAAGGTATTGTTTTTAAATGGTAAAAATGGCCTCCGCCGTAAGAGGTTCATATGTTTTTACCTCGGGCCGTAGGCTGGTTTTCCCGGTGGCGCTCCAAGCCATTATCCCGGCATGCGCGGCAGCCAAAATATCCCGGTTATCCACTCATGCGAACAGTGCACATCAGCACATCATCACGTCGATCACGTATCTTAGGAACATCACCCATGACACATATCACCATCAAGGACCGGCCATGCGGCTGGGGCAAGAGCACAGAAATATTCTCCAGCTACAAGGCAGGTGAAAAGTACATCACGGTCCTGCCGCTCCTGTCGGAAGTGGACCGGGCGGTGAAACGCGCTGCCTCGGAAAGCAAGCACATCATGTATGCTCCGGTGGACACCCACGGCTCAAAGACAGACCATGTAACCGCCCTGATTAAAGCCGGGAAGTCAGTGGCGTGCACCCATGAACTTTTCTTTCGCCTAGGCACACTTGCCACCACCAAGACCGGCGAAACGCTGGATATTGTAGGTTCCTTGAGTGACCCTCAAAATGTAAGGGTATCGCACGCCGAGCACTTCCTGCTGGATGACTTCCACGTCATCATTGATGAGGCCATCGACCCCTTCAATACCGTCAACACTGTGACACCGAACGACTTCCAAAAGGATTACGTCGAACTCGGGTTGGTGGAGGTTTGCCCGGATGGGAAGATTTCACCTACAGGTCTCTGGGATACCAGATACCGGGATGGTGGGCAGACGTTCGACAGGTCGCTGTACGAGCAAGCAAAATCCGGTGCGCTCTACACGGTCCAAGGCAAGCTATTTGTGCTCACCATACCCACGGAACTCATGCTCAGGCCGAAGTCTGTTACCATCTATACCTATCTGTCGGGCGGCACTGTCCTTCTGCGGTTCATGCAAAGGCTACAGCAACAGCTAGTAGGCACGCCAGACGAGTTCACGCTGGAAATTGACCGGCTCGCTCCGGTTGACGAAGCAGCATGGCGACAGGACGTGCGCCGTGCACTGTCAATCGAGAGCATCCCGGTACTAGAAGGCTATCATTGGTCGTATAGCAAGCAGTTGGCGACTTTCAGCAAGTCCGGTGGAAAAGTTGCAGCCCGCCGGGTGGGCATGGCGCTCAAGCATTGGTCTGGCAAGGAACTCGCAGTCACCCACAAGGGCACGGTGATGCTGACCTGTGCGCGAGACCTGTGGTGCGGAAGTTCAAACACGCAGCAGCCCATGGCCGGGCCACTCGCAAAGGATAGTCGGCTCTTCGGAAACGCAGTTCGTGAATACGATGAGGCAGGCTTTGCCGACGGCTGGAGCACAACCGGCGTGAAGTTCGTAGCCAACACCACCAGAGGCGTCAACGACTACATTCACTGTGGCACGGCAATCTACCTTTACGATCAACACCCTAATCCCAATGTCACCCTGTTCCTAGGCATGCCCAAAGGCTCAACTGCTGAGCGTGAGTTCTCGGATGCCTACGCCTTGTCTGAACTCGTGCAATGGCTTTTTCGGTCGTGCATTCGGTCTGGGGGCATGAACTCCATTCCGGACAACATCAGACCGCGACAGAAGGCAGTGATCTATATCCCTTCGGCCCGCATGCGGAACTTGCTGATCAATTGGCTTGCTACAGGGGAGGTGTGCTCTAGGGAGCGCAAGGCTTTCCCAACATCGCGTAAGACTTCGTTGTCGGAGAGGGTTGCAGCATGAACGGTATTATCCAACCTGAGCAGTTCCCAAACGTGTCATCCTTCCTCGACCGGCACAAGAAGCTGCGCTGGAGGTATCGCAAGGACGGGCGGCAGGCGTGCCTTGGCACGGATTATGGCAGCGCGGAGTTCATCAAGAGGTACGCCGCAGCCACGAACTCCGCGCCTCTGCATCCAAGCGACATTGCCGCCCGCGTTCCGTCGCACTTCCAGCAGGGCACTTTGTCTCGGCTCATTGACGCATGGTATCGGTCCGCGCACTTCGAGGCACTGGGCAAGGGCACCCGAAAAGGCTACCGATGCCAAGCTGAAAGACTGAGGGGCAGCTACGGGGATTACATGGTGCAAGCCATGCAGCATAAGCACATCAAGGACATGATGGCCGCAAAGGCAGGGATGCCGAACGCCGCGAACAATGTCCTGCGTATTCTTCGGTTCGTCTTGGATGTGGCAATAGAGACAGGGCTGATCGGGCATAACGTAGCACGGGACGTAAAGAAGTATGCCACGCCCGACGATGGCTTCCACACGTGGACGGAGCAGGAGATCAGCGCATTCTGTGCCGTTCACCATCCGGGGAGTGTTGCGCATACGTGCTTGACCACCATGCTTTACACTGGGGCTGCGCTTAAGGATGCCGCCAGCATGGGGCGGGCGAACCTTTGCGACGGACGCATCTGCTACATCAAGAATGCTACAAAGACCCGCGCTGGGGTTGAGGTCAATATCCCGATCCACAGTGCCCTTGCCGCATGTTTGGCACGTCTCCCGCCTGAGTTCGAGTTCTTCCTACAAACCGCCAAGGGGACCGCACCCACTCCGGGCACCCTTGGAAACTACATGCGGAAATGGTGCGATGCAGCCGAGTTGACAGAGTGCAGCAGCCACGGTCTGCGCAAGGCTTTTGAACGTCGCTTAGGCGAGGCGGGCAGGAAAGAGCAGGAAATTGCCGCAGTATTGGGCTTTGTTGATACCAATTCCCCGCATATGCGTTTAGGAATGGACGTGCGGAGTGAACTTGCAGACAGGGCTATTTCAAGTATTGCTGTCTAACTTGCATTGCACTCGTAGTGAACTCAAGCAACGTACTTAGTATAAGAGTTAGTATAAGAGTTAGTATAAGAGTTGGCATCATAGTTAGCATCAGACTTGCTATATCTTGGATGCACGCAGGGCACGTATATCAACTACGATTTGAAATTATTTGATGACCGTGCTATTAATTGTCTTGCGCATTGATAAGCCGTGTGCCAAAAGGGTTGCATCCGGATGGCGGCTTGACACTATCACCGGACGGCGACTGACTGTGCGGCGCAGTTAGCTATCAATCCACTAGGGCTGTTAGTTGACTGCGCCAGCATAGTGCAATCATGTACAGGATCAGAGTTAATATGTCGGCATTTGTATGCTGCGGCGTTGGACTTCCCTATGTCAAGCAACACACTGGACGGGACGGAGTGAAGCATCTTTGCTTTCAACGCAGTGGCTATTCTGTGCGCCTTGCATCTGATCAGCATCAGCCCGGCTTCTTTCGCTTGTATCGAGCCGCTATGCTTCGGTCTGGCGTCACTGAACACCAAGTTCGGGGCATCTTGCAGCGCACTCCCGGAACACTCAGTCATGCCGTGCTGCAATGGAAGGTAGCTATGCAACAGGTCGGGAGGCAGGTCGCTATGTCAGCATCCGACCGGCGGCTGGCAGACGACATCAGCAGTAGGGAGGGGTGGCTGCACTTGGATGAACTCACCGCCATTCATATTGACTTCATCTGCGGCAGAGCGACGGCGAGCACCCTTGTGCAAAACCGGCGGCTCCAGGTTCTGCGGCTGGTTGCGCGAAACGCGGGCCGTACAGCGCCGCTAGCCTTGAGCCTGCCCGTTGCTCGTAAAACCTTGCAGAGGGCTGCTCAGCCTCTCCCCTGCTGGACTGCCGATGATCTGAGGGCATTCTGCCTGAGGCTCCCTGTTGGCACGGTCGAGTATACCGCCGCTAACCTTATGATTTGGCTCAGGCTCAGCCCTGCAGCACTCGTGCATCTTGATGCGGATGAACTCGATGCGCTCTGTGATCCACGCAGCAGGTTTGGGCTGGAAGTTCACTCTGCCTTCGTCGCTCTACCTTCCGGCCTGTATGGTGCTGTGGAAGAAATGCGCCGAAGTGGTGCAGGGCTAGCGGCGCGGATGCGGGCGGCAACTGCGCAGGCGGGTGTTCCGAACTTGACGAGGCAAAGCGTTGTGAAGTTGAATGCGGAACTCGTCGGTGCAATGATAGCACGTCCTGCCTCAAGTGGTAGGTACGGGGTACTTGTTGATGGCCTGCTGCAACTGCAATAGCGTATAGCCTTCCCGATTATATGTGCCCTGTGTTACTCCCTTGCGTTCATGCCCGACGATAGACTGGCAAACAGGGTCTTCCACTCCAGCTTGTATAAGTCGCGTCACCATTGTGTGCCGTAAGCCATGAAAGACATGCGCCTTGGACTTGATGCCAAGTGCAGGTGTCAGAACGTCATTAAACCATCTGCCGAGTGCGCGGCCATAACCTGCCTTCGGCTCGAAGTTATAATCCGGGAACATTCTGCTAGTTGTCCGGCTGCATATGTCTCTGTGATAGTCGAGCAGTCCGAGTTCAATTAAGCGGTTGTGCACAGGAACCTTGCGGCGGGCAGCAGCAGTCTTGAACTTCTTGTTGCCCACATCGTCTTCGCTCTCGAACAGGTTGAAGTACCATATGCCGTCTTGCTGTTGCAGGTCTGCCGCTTCCATCTGGCATATCTCATTAAGTCGTGCGCCGCTGAACATGCCTATCAAGCTAGCCCACTTGTGGCTCTGCTTCTTGACAAGTCCACGGGTGTTCTGCGTGAGTTCAGCGTATACAGCTTGCAGTGCCTCGGGTTTGAACGCTTGGCGCTGTTCCCTGCTTTCCTTCCGACTGCCCAACACCCTCATGCCCTCAAACGGGTTCGTTTCAGTGTGTCCGTTCTTCTCAGCCCAATCGAAGAAACTCTGATAGATGCTGATATAGCTGTTCACTGTGACTGTGGACATTGGCGCGATGCCGGGAAGTGCTGCGGCCTCCCTTATGGTCAAGTGGCGGGTTGCCTGTTGCTTGTTCCTGTTCGGCGGTAACTTGGACACAACCTGCTTCACGTCCCTTGCGTGTTGCTTGGTGATGGTCCCTATCTTGGTGTCGGTGCCGAGCAATTCTGTCAGTGCGTCAAGCGCAGCCTGTTTCTTGGCGAACGTGCCAACCTCCCAACTCTTTGCGCGGCGGTTCTCTGCGATGTATTCCGCTATCGCGTCTGCCAAGCTGATGCCCTCAAGTGCCGCTGATGCTGGTTCTGTGAACGGCGCAGGGACATCGGTGCTGTTGAAGTCGTAGTGGTTGAGCGCGGAGTGATGCTTATCGAACTCCCTGAGCATGTCGCGCCAAGCCATCTGAATTTCCCGCAGCAGGCGTTCGGGCCGTTCCTCTGCCTCGGATTGGGGCAGGCCGCTGGAGGCACAGAAACGGCTCAGGAAGGGCTGCGGATCATCGGCTAGGGCAATGGCGCGGAAATCCTCCGGCGTGCCCTCTGCGAGCATCAGGGATGTCTGGAGAGGGGCGAGTGCCAGTTCTGACATCGGGCCACCCGCGCCAACGCCATCAAGCATCTTGACCAGCCGGGCCTTGAAGGCCGCATGCACGACTTTCCGAAGTTCATCATGCCGCATGGTGCTGAGTTCTCCCGTTCGCTCTAGCGATGTGCCGAAGGCAGCTAGTTCACGGGCAAGCGTCGTGGCCTCCCTCGGGCATCGCGTCTGCAACGAGATCCGGATACACCGTCGTCCATCGTTAGCAGCAGCCGAGCGAAGCGGCCAGCGAAAGTAGAATATGCTGTGCCGGGAGCGTGTCAGGTAAGCATGTACTAGCATCGTGTGTCACCCCGTGGTGCCGCACCTGCGTATCTGCTATCCTAAGTCCTTGAAAAGTAAGAGTTTGGTGGAGCCACGCGGGATCGAACCGCGGACCTCTTGAATGCCATTCAAGCGCTCTCCCATCTGAGCTATGACCCCACCGGGTGCCGAGGCGTTGCCGCTTCGATGGGCGGTATTTAGGCGAGGCCGTGGGGGGGTGCAAGTGGTTTTTTGCACGCCCGTCCGCGCCCCCGCAAATTCTTGCGGCGGGCCGACTCAGGCCTCGTCCTCATCCCCGGCCACATCGGCCAGTTCGTCGAGCGAGACGTTGTCATCGGCGTCATCTTCCAGCAGATCATCATCCAGATCGGCGTCATCGGTCGCGGTTTCCAGCAGATCGTCATCGGCTTCCAGATCATCGACCAGAACCTCTTCGTCCTTTTCAGGCACGACGCGGGCAATGACCGAGGCCGCCATCTTGCGGCGGGCAGATTCGATATCCACGACCTCGCCCGTATAGGGGCTGACAATCGGGGTGCGGTTCAGGTCATAGAAGCGTTTGCCGGTGGTCGGGCAAATGCGCTTCGTACCCCATTCTTCCTTGGGCATGGTGGTTCCCTTAAGGCTGTGGAATTGCAGTAACGGCGTCGCTTGCCACAAGGGCCCGCGTCTGTCAAAGGCTTTTGGCCCCATTGCCGCCATTGTCAAGATGGCTATGCTGTAACGGCCTTGCAAGAGCGACAAATGCCCCAGCTTCCCGGTTTTCCCCCCGTCGATATCACCCTGCGCCGGTCTGCCCGGACACGGCGGTTTTCCTTGCGGGTGTCGCGGCTTGATGGCCGGGTGACCCTGTCGATGCCGCTGCGCGCGCGCGAGTCGGAGGCCCTGCGATTCGCGGCGGAACAGGAAGGCTGGATCCGCCAGACGCTGGCGCAGATGCCGGGGCGTCGCGTGGTGGGTCTGGGCGATGTGATTCCGGTGGAGGGGCTGATGCGGGCGCTGCAACTAGGCAGCGGGCGGTCAGTCCGGCTGGAGGGCGAATCGCTCTTGATCCCTGGCGATCCGGCGCAGGCGGGGGTGCGGGCGGGGGCCTTTCTCAAGCTGATGGCACGCGACCGTCTGGCGGCGGCCTGTGACCGGCACGCGGCGCGGCTGGGGCGACCCTATGCCCGGTTGACGCTGCGTGATACGCGGTCCCGCTGGGGGTCTTGCGCGCATGATGGTGCCCTGATGTTTTCGTGGCGGCTGATCATGGCCCCGCCGGCTGTGCTGGATTACGTCGCCGCGCATGAGGTGGCGCATCTGGCGCAGATGAACCACTCCCCCGCGTTCTGGGCGGTGGTCGAGCAGTTGTTTCCCCGCTGGCAAGTGCAGCGCGGCTGGCTGCATGCCGAGGGTCAGGCGCTGCACGGCTATGTCTTTGGTCCGCAGACCGGGGATTGACCCCGGGGCAAAAGCGGTGCTTGGCTGGCAATCATGCCGATCACACCTCGCCTGACCGATCCGAACGCCGCCGCGCATGAACGGCTGTACCGCAGCCTGCGCCAGCAGGTGATGCATGGCGAGGTGCCGCCCGGACAGCCGATGACCCTGCGCGGGCTGGCCAAGGAGCATGGCGTCTCGATGACGCCGGCCCGCGAGGCGATCCGCCGGCTGGTGGCCGAGGGGGCGCTGACCATTTCCAGCTCGGGCCGTGTATCAACCCCGGAGCTGACGCCGGAGCGGATCGAGGAACTGGCCGCGATCCGCGCCCTGCTGGAGCCCGAGATGGCGGCCCGCGCCCTGCCGCGGGCGCATTTCGCCCTGATCGACCGGCTGGCCGCGATCAACATGTTGAATGCCGAAGCGGTGCAGAGGCAGGATGCGGTGGCCTATGTGCGCACCAATCTGGAATTCCACCGCACCCTCTATCTGCGCGCGCAGGCACCGGCGATGCTGGCAATCTGCGAGACGGTCTGGCTGCAATTGGGGCCAACGATGCGCGCGCTCTATTCCAAGCTGCGCCGCAAGGAGCCGCCGCATTACCACCGGCTGATCCTCGCCGCCCTGAAGGCAGGCGATGAGCCGGGGTTGCGGCTGGCGGTACGCACCGATGTGACGCAAGGCTTGCGGCATCTGGCGGGGTAGGGACCCCGCCAGCAGCACTCAGGCGTGGATGGCCCCGTCACCGCAGGCGAGGGCGGCTTCACGCACCGCCTCACTATATGTGGGGTGTGCGTGGCAGGTCAGTGCCAGATCTTGCGCCGAGGCCCCGAATTCCATTGCCACACAGACCTCATGAATCAGGTCGCCCGCCATTGGGCCGATAATATGGGCCCCCAGGATGCGGTCCGTTTCCTTGTCGGCGAGGATTTTCACAAAGCCTTCGGCCTGAAACACCGCCTTGGCGCGGGCATTGCCCATGAAGCTGAATTTGCCGACCTTATAGGCGCGACCCTGTTCTTTCAGCTGTTCTTCCGTGGCGCCGACAGAGGCCACCTCGGGGGTGGTGTATACCACACCGGGGATTACGTTGTAGTTAACATGGCCATGTTTTCCGGCCATGATCTCGGCCAGGGCCATGCCTTCATCTTCGGCCTTATGCGCCAGCATCGGGCCGGTGATGGCATCGCCGATGGCATACAGGCCCTTGATATTGGTGGAGAAATGGTCGTCGGTCTTGATCTGCCCGCGCGGCAGCCGCTCGACCCCCAAAGCCTCCAGCCCCAGACCGTCGACATAGGGTTTGCGGCCCGTGGCGACCAGAATGACCTCGGCCTCGAGGTCATGCGCAGAGTCGTCCTTGCGCAGTTTATAGGTGACTTTCGCCCCTGTCCCGGTGGTTTCTGCGCCTTGCACGGCGGCACCCAGAATGAACTTAATGCCTTGTTTCGTCAGGATCTTCTGGAAGGCCTTGGCGACTTCGGCATCCATGCCGGGGGTGATGGCGTCGAGGTATTCGACCACCGTCACCTGCGTGCCAAGGCGGGCGTAGACCGAGCCCATTTCCAGCCCGATCACACCCGCGCCGATCACCACCATGGATTTTGGCACGGCGGGCAGCGCCAGAGCGCCGGTGGAGGTGACGATCACCTGTTCATCCACCGTCACGCCGGGCAGCGATGACGGCTCGGAACCCGTTGCAATCACGATGTTTTTTGCGGTGTGAACCTCTTCCCCCACCTTGACCTGACCAGGGGCCGGGATGGTGCCCCAGCCTTTCAGCCAGGTGACCTTGTTCTTTTTGAACAGGAATTCGATGCCTTTGGTGTTGCCGGCAATCACATCATCCTTATAGGCCAGCATCTTGGCCCAATCGACGGTGGGATTTGCCCCCATCAGGCCCATTTTCTCAAAGTTTTCATGGACTTCGTGCAGGTGATGCGTGGCATTCAGCAGCGCCTTGGAGGGGATGCAGCCCACGTTCAGGCAGGTGCCGCCAAGGGTATCGCGCCCTTCGACACAGGCCACTTTCAGCCCCAGCTGTGCCGCACGGATCGCGCAGACATAGCCGCCGGGGCCGCCGCCAATGATGATCACGTCAAACTCTGCCACGGTCTTTCCTTTCGGCAATCGCGGGGGTCTGGCCCGCGTATGGTTCATGTATGGCTGACGTATGGCAAAGCGCCTTACGTCAGTGCGGCCACGATCATGGTGAGGGTGGCCACGAAACCGATGCCCCAAACGAGCGAGCGCCAGGGGCGCAGGCCGAGGGCATAGGCGGGGATATAGAGGAGGCGGGCGGCCAGATAGACCCAGGCGGCGGTCTGGGTGACCGGGCTGGATTGCTGGCCGAGGGTGACGACCACCACGGCGAGGGTGAAGAGGATCAACCCCTCGAAATGGTTGTTCAGCGCGCGCTGCAGCCGCGCGGTCCGGATGGACAGCTGCCGTGAGGGCGGCTTGTCGCGCGCGGAGGAGGTGTAGCCGGTGCCAAGCTCCTTGTTTGCCGGAACGGCGAAAAGGAGGAACTGCACGGCTTGCAGCAGGCCCGCGAGGGCGAGGGCGGTGAGTTCGGGGGTCATGGCATCGGCACTCCGAAAGGGGGGCGGGGTGAACCCCGCCCTACACCCGTTGATCGCTGGGGTAGGGCGGGGTTCACCCCGCCGTTCGTCACAGATCCATCAACAAGCGACGCGGGTCTTCCAGCGCTTCTTTGACGCGGACGAGGAAGGTCACCGCCCCTTTGCCATCGACGATCCGGTGATCGTAGGACAGCGCAAGGTACATCATCGGGCGGATGACGATCTGGCCGTTGACCACCACGGGACGGTCCTGGATCTTGTGCATGCCAAGGATGCCCGATTGCGGCGGGTTCAGGATGGGGGATGACATCAGTGAGCCGTAGACGCCGCCGTTGGAGATGGTGAAGCTGCCGCCCTGCATGTCGGCCATGCTCAGCTTGCCATCGCGGGCGCGGGCACCCAGTTGGGCGATGGTTTTCTCGATCTGGGCAAAGCCCATCTGATCGGCGTCACGCACCACCGGCACCACCAGACCATTGGGCGTGCCGACAGCCACGCCCATGTGGACATAGTGTTTGTAGATCACATCGCCGCCGTCGATTTCGGCGTTCACTTCGGGCACTTCTTTCAGCGCATGGGTGCAGGCTTTGACGAAGAAGGACATGAAGCCCAGCTTGGTACCGTGCTTTTTCTCGAAGGCGTCCTTGTACTCGTTGCGCAGGGCCATGATGCCCGACATGTCCACCTCGTTATAGGTGGTCAGCATGGCGGCAGTGTTCTGCGCGTCTTTCAGGCGCCGCGCGATGGTGGCGCGCAGGCGGGTCATCTTCACCCGCTCTTCACGGCTGGCGTCATCGGTGCTGACCGGGCCGCGCGGGATGGCGGCGGGGGTCGGGGCCGGCGAGGCGGCGGGCGCGGGGGCCTTGGCCACGTCTTCCTTCATCACGCGGCCATCGCGGCCCGAGCCTTGCACCTGATCGCGGGTCAGGCCGGCTTCGGCCATGGCTTTCTTGGCGGAAGGCGCGTCTTCGACATCCTTGCGCTCGGTCATGGTTTCTGGCCCGGCGCCGGGGGAATTCACCGCCTCGGCCTTTTCGGCCTTTGGCTCGTCCTTGGTCGCTGGGGCGGCGGCGCCTTCGGAGATGATGCCAAGGCGCGCATTGGCGGCGACGGTTTCGCCTTCCTGCACCAGAATTTCTGCCAGCACGCCGGAGGCCGGGGCCGGAACCTCGACCGAGACCTTGTCGGTTTCAAGTTCGCACAGCATCTCGTCTTGCTTGACCACATCGCCGACCTTCTTGAACCAGGTCGACACGGTGGCCTCGGAGACCGATTCACCAAGGGCGGGGACCATCACGTCTGTCATCTTCGTCTTCCTCCGCGCCGCTGCGGGCGCATATGTCTGTGGCGGGCTGCGGGGCCGGCTGGCCCCGCGGCGGGTGTGGGGTTCAGAGTGTCAGGGCTTCGGAGACCAGCGCATCCTGTTCGATCTTGTGCCGGCTGGCCAGACCCGTGGCGGGCGAGGCCGAGGCCGAGCGGCCCACATAGCGCGGGCGCGACTGGGTGGCACCGATCTTGGTCAGCACCCATTCGATATTGGGTTCGACAAAGGTCCAGTAGCCCTGATTTTTCGGCTCTTCCTGGCACCAGATGATTTCGGCACCTTTGAAGCGCTCCAACTCCTTGGACATCGACTGCACCGGGAAGGGGTAGAACTGTTCCAGCCGCAGCAGGTAGATGTCATCGGCACCGCGCTTGTCGCGTTCGGCCAGCAGGTCGTAATAGACCTTGCCGGAGCAGATCACCACGCGCTTGATGTCGGCATCGGGTTTCAGGGTGAGCTCGGAATGGCCCTTTTGCGCATCATCCCAGAGCACGCGGTGGAAGTAGGAGCCGGTGGTGAAATCAGCCGCATCCGACACCGCCATCGGGTGACGCAGCAGGGATTTCGGCGTCATCAGGATCAGCGGTTTGCGGAACGACCGGTGGATCTGGCGGCGCAGGATGTGGAAGTAATTGGCCGGGGTCGAGACATTGGCCACGATCCAGTTGTCATTTGCCGACATCTGCAGGAAGCGTTCCGGCCGGGCCGAGGAATGTTCCGGCCCCTGGCCTTCATAGCCATGCGGCAACAGGCAGACGAGGCCCGACATGCGCAACCATTTGGATTCGCCCGAGTTGATGAACTGGTCGAACATGATCTGCGCGCCATTGGCGAAGTCGCCGAACTGCGCTTCCCACAGGGTCAGCGCATTGGGTTCGGACAGCGAATAGCCATATTCGAACCCGAGCACCGCATATTCCGACAGCATCGAATCGATCACCTCATAGCGCGCCTGGCCTGCGCGGATGTGGTTGAGCGGATAGTAGCGCTCTTCCGAGGTTTGATCGACCAGGCCGGAATGGCGGTGGCTGAAGGTGCCGCGCGTGCAATCCTGACCGGACAGCCGCACCGGAGTGCCTTCGGTGACAAGGCTGCCGAAGGCGAGCGCCTCGGCGGTGGCCCAGTCAAAGCCCTTGCCTTCGGCAAACATCTTGGACTTGTTTTCCAGCAGGCGGCCCACAGTTTTGTGCAGGTCGAAATTCTCTGGCGCATGGGTCAGCGCCGCGCCGATTTCGGCCATGGTTTCCGGTTTGATCGCGGTTTCGCCGGCCTGATATTCATCGCGTTCCCGCTCGAACCCGGACCAGCGGCCATCGAGCCAGTCGGCCTTGTTGGGCTTGAAGCTCTTGCCGGAGTCGAATTCTTCATTCAGGCGGGCCTGGAAGGCGGCCTTCATGTCTTCGATCTCGCCCTCGGGGATCAGGCCGTCCTTGACTAGACGCTCGGTATAAAGCTGCAGCGTGGTCTTGTGCTTCTTGATCGCCGTGTACATCGCCGGGTTGGTGAACATCGGCTCGTCGCCTTCGTTGTGACCAAAGCGGCGGTAGCAGAAGATATCAAGCACCACATCCTTGTGGAACTTCTGGCGGAATTCGATGGCGACCTTGGCGGCATGCACCACAGCCTCGGGGTCGTCGCCGTTGACGTGGAAGATCGGCGCTTCGACCATCAGGGCGATGTCGGTGGGATAGGGGCTGGAGCGCGAGAATGCCGGCGCGGTGGTGAAGCCGATCTGGTTGTTCACCACGATGTGGATGGTGCCGCCGGTGCGGTGGCCCTTGAGCCCCGACAGGCCGAAACATTCCGCCACGACGCCCTGGCCGGCAAAGGCTGCATCGCCGTGCAACAGCACGGGCAGCACCTTGGTGCGGTCTGCGTCGCTCAGCTGATCCTGCTTGGCGCGGACCTTGCCCAGCACGACCGGGTTCACCGCCTCAAGGTGCGACGGGTTGGCGGTCAGCGACAGGTGGACCTTGTTGCCGTCAAATTCGCGGTCTGACGAGGCGCCGAGGTGATATTTCACATCGCCCGAACCATCCACGTCTTCGGGCTTGTAGGAGCCGCCCTGAAATTCGTGGAAGATCGCGCGATAGGGTTTGCCCATCACATTGGCCAGCACCGACAGGCGGCCCCGGTGCGGCATGCCGATCACCACCTCTTGCAGGCCAAGCTGGCCGCCGCGCTTGATGATCGCCTCCATTGCCGGGATCAGGGCTTCGCCGCCATCAAGGCCAAAGCGCTTGGTGCCCATGTATTTGACGTGCAGGAATTTCTCGAACCCTTCGGCCTCGACCAGCTTGTTGAGAATGGCGCGGCGCCCCTCTCGGGTGAACTGGATTTCCTTGCCGTAACCTTCGATCCGTTCCTTGAGCCAGCTGGCCTGTTCGGGGTCGGAGATGTGCATGTATTGCAGGGCAAAGGTGCCGCAATAGGTGCGTTTGACGATATCCATGATCTGGCGCATCGACGCGACCTGCAGGCCCAGCACGTTGTCGATGAAGATCGGGCGGTCCATGTCGGCTTCGGTGAAACCATAGGACCGGGGGTCGAGTTCCGGGTGCAGGGTCTTGTCACGCATGTTCAGCGGATCGACATCGGCGATCAGATGGCCCCGGATCCGGTAGGCGCGGATGATCATCAGGGCGCGGATGCTGTCGAGCACGGCGCGCTGCACCTGAGTGTCAGAGAGCGAGACGCCCTTTTCGTCGGCTTTGGCCGCGATCTTGGCGGCGGCGGCGCGGCCTTCTTTGGCCGGGGCGGCCACCGGCCATTCGCCGGTCAGCGCGCCGGTCAGATCATCGGCGGGCATCGGCGGCCAGTCGGTGCGGGCCCAGCTTGGGCCGGCGGCTGCTGCCTTGGCATCGCTTTCCGTCTCGCCAAGGTCGCGGAAAAACGCCGCCCATTGCGCATCGACCGACGCAGGGTCGGCGGCATGGCGGGCCTGCAACTGGTCGATGTAATCGGCATTGGCCCCATCAAGGAAGGATCCTGCGCGGAACTGGCTGTTGGGGGATTGCTCGGTCATGGAATAACCTCGTCTGGGGTGGGACCGTGTGAAGATACGTACCGATATAAGAGGCTGCGGGCGGACCCGCAGCCGGGGAGGCGTTTATTTGCCGATGGCTTTCATCACAGCCTCGCCCAGCGTGGCCGGGCTGTCAGCGACGATGATGCCAGCGGATTTCATCGCCTCGATCTTGCTTTCGGCGTCGCCCTTGCCGCCGGCCACGATGGCCCCGGCATGGCCCATGCGGCGGCCCGGAGGGGCGGTGCGGCCCGCGATGAAGCCGGCGGTCGGCTTCCAGCGGCCGCGCTTTTTCTCATCGGCGAGGAATTGTGCGGCCTCTTCTTCGGCGGAACCCCCGATTTCACCGATCATGATGATCGAATGCGTTTCGGGGTCGGCCAGGAACATTTCCAGCACGTCGATGTGTTCGGTGCCCTTGATCGGGTCGCCGCCGATGCCCACGGCGGTGGACTGGCCCAGGCCGAGATCAGAGGTCTGCTTCACAGCCTCATAGGTCAGGGTGCCGGAGCGCGAGACCACGCCGACAGAGCCGCGACGGTGGATGTGGCCCGGCATGATGCCGATCTTGCAGGCATCCGGCGTGATGACGCCCGGGCAGTTCGGCCCGATCAGCCGCGAGCTGGAGCCTTGCAGCGCGCGCTTGACCTTCATCATGTCGAGCACCGGAATGCCTTCGGTGATGCAGATGATCAGCTCGATTTCGGCATCGATCGCCTCGAGGATCGAGTCGGCGGCAAAGGGTGGCGGGACATAGATCACAGAGGCGTTCGCTTCGGTCATGGCCTTTGCTTCATGCACCGAATTGAAGACCGGAAGGTTAAGATGGCTGGTGCCGCCTTTGCCGGGCGTCACACCGCCGACCATCTTGGTGCCGTAAGCGATGGCCTGTTCGGAATGGAACGTGCCCTGGCTTCCGGTGAAGCCCTGGCAGATCACTTTGGTGTTTTCATTGACGAGGATGGCCATGGTGGTCCTTCTTTTCTTAGAAACGGTAGCTGCTGTAGATCCGGCTGGTGCCATCATCGACACAGCCTTGTTCGGAGGAGGCACCTACAACATGCCCGATGGGGGTGGAGGGGTCTTCATAGCTGACGCAGAGCGCGGGTTGGCCCGAGGGGCCGACCTCGCCATTGGTGACTTTGCGCACATAGGTCGGGTGCAGTTTGGGGATAAGCTCGTCAAGCAGGTGCGAGGCGAGCGTTACGTCCAGATAGGCGCTGTGCAGGTGGCACTCTTCGGGCGTTTCCCCATAGCTGATGTCGACCACGACGGTTTGAGCCGGTGCGGTGAACCGATGGGTGATGTATTCTGCAACATCGCTCCGGTCTGACGGTTCGGAAAAGCCGGTGTTGCGGAAGGACTGGGCCCAAGCATCCAGATCGCTGGTCCGAATCTCGCACAACTGCACCGCCACCGCCATATTGGCCCAGGCCGCCTCGGCCATGGTCTGGGCAGGGGCGGGGGACGCAGCCAGCAGGGTGAGTGCCAGACCCATCTGCCCCGTTATCCGCCCGTTCCCTCCCATCCGCTTTACCGGGGTCATCGTGCCACTCCAGCCGTCATGGTGCGTCGATCTGGACCTGCGTCCAGAGATCGATGCCGATCATGCCGATATCGGAATACATGTGGAGGGTGGGCCGTTGGGCGGACCAGCCGGTGACAAAATACAGATAATTGTCGTCGCCCGAGATGTATTCGGCATCGCCGGGGTCGCCGATGATGGAATAATGCGGCATCTTTCCCCCGACCCGGCTGGTGCCGGGCGTGGCATCGACCACCGCGCGGAACGCGGCATCAATCGCCGGATAGTCCTGCACCGCCGGCAGGGAGCCTGCACCGCACATCACATGCATGACGCCCGGGGCGATGGCAGAGATCGTCACCTCGACAGACAGCTCATGGATGCTGCCAGAGGTCAGGCCGCGGTCATATCCCATCATCAGGATGGTGCCATCCGGGCTGGAGACATGCCGCAGGCCGGGGATCGACGCCGAGGCCGCGACAAACCCCGCCGGATCCGAGGTTGCCGCGCCGCAGGTGGTGACAAACTCTGTCAGCACCTCCTTGGCGACGGCTTCCAGCATGGGTTGCTGCGCCATGGCGGTATTGACCGGCAGGACCATCAACGTCCCGGCGCAGAGCGCGATGCGCCCCACGCCAGTGGCGCGACTTGCAAGAGAAGGTCCTGACGGCCGCATCACCTGACCTCAGCCCTTGACTGCTTTGACGATCTTCTGGGCACCGTCCTTCAGGTCGTCCGCCGCGATGACGTTCAGGCCCGAGTTGCGGATGATGTCCTTGCCCAGTTCCACATTGGTGCCTTCCAGACGGACCACCAGCGGCACCTTGAGGCCGACCTCTTTCACCGCCGCGATCACGCCTTCGGCGATGATGTCGCAGCGCATGATGCCACCGAAGATGTTGACCAGGATGCCTTTGACGTTCGGGTCGGAGGTGATGATCTTGAACGCCTCGGTCACCTTTTCCTTGGTGGCGCCGCCGCCGACATCAAGGAAGTTGGCGGGTTCGGCCCCGTAAAGCTTGATGATGTCCATGGTGGCCATCGCCAGACCGGCGCCGTTGACCATGCAGCCGATTTCGCCATCCAGCGCGATGTAGTTCAGGTCGAATTTCGAGGCGGCCAGTTCCTTGGGGTCTTCCTCGGTCTCGTCGCGCAGGGCGGCGATGTCGGGGTGGCGGTACATGGCATTGCCGTCGAAGGCCATCTTGGCATCCAACAGCTTCATGTTGCCGTCTTTCATGACGACCAGCGGGTTGATTTCCAGCATGTCCATGTCTTTGTCGACGAACAGCCGGTAGAGGTTCTTGACGATCTGGCCACACTGCTTGATCTGGTTGCCGGTGAGGCCCAGGGCAAAGGCGACGCGGCGGCCGTGATAGTCGGAATAGCCTGCCGCCGGGTCGATGGTGAAGGACAGGATCTTTTCGGGCGTGTCATGCGCCACGTCCTCGATGCTCATCCCGCCTTCGGTCGAGCAGACGATGGAAATGCGGCTGGACTGGCGGTCGATCAGCAAGGCGAGATAGAGCTCGCGTTCGATGTCGGAGCCGTCTTCGATGTAGATGCGGTTGACCTGCTTGCCCTCTTCGCCGGTCTGCACCGTCACCAGGGTGCGGCCCAGCATCTGGCGGGCGAATTCGGCGGCCTCTTCGACCGAGCGGGCCAGGCGGACGCCGCCCTTTTCGCCAGCCTCGGCCTCCTTGAACGAGCCCTTGCCGCGGCCGCCGGCGTGGATCTGCGCCTTGACCACCCAGAGCGGGCCGTCCATTTCACCGGCAGCGGATTTCGCCTCTTCGGCACGCAGCACAACGCGCCCGTCCGAAACGGGAACCCCGTAGGCCCGCAAAAGGGACTTGGCCTGATATTCGTGGATGTTCATGAGCAGCGTCCTCTGGGTCGTGATTTTGGACGCCTCATGCCATGAATGCGTGCGTTAACCAAACGGGATTGTGGGTGTTAGCGCAAAATGTCGGTAAATTCCGGCATTTGTGATCACACTCTTCGAGGGTGTGATCACAGAAATCCGGGCAGTGATCACGCGGCCTCCGCTTCGGCAGAAATGCGGCGTTGCCGGCCGGATCAGCTCTGATTCGCGGCCGGGCCGGCGGTGGGTGTGGCCCGGAAAAGCACCTGTCCTCTGGGCAGCATCAGGTCGCAGCGGCAGGCAGACCAACCGGTCGCGCGGCAGGTGGTGCCAATGTCGGAGCTGTGGAAGTGATAGGGGGGGCGGTCGGGGTGGGTGACCACGCCATCGGCCTGACGAAACGGTTGGGGCGGACCTTCGGGGGCCAGAAACACGGTGAAGAACAGGCCCTGCACGGCCTCAAGCCGGGGCCGCATCCGGTGCAGGGCGCTGTGGAGCACGCAAAGCGGCAGATGGGTGAAGACGCCGAACGCGATGGCGAAATCTATGCCGTCCGGCACGCCGGGCAGGGCAAAGTGGCTGTCCTCGATCAGCTGGTCTTTGGGCAGGCGCGTGGGCTCGGGCAGTTCCACCGCGCGCCCGCGCAGCATCAGCGCGCGGCTGGCGTCGGTTGCCCAATAGTGGCCGGGAGCCAGATAGGGCACCGCCTTGCAGCCCAGACGCAGGCTGCCGGCCCCGATGTCGAGCAGGTGGTGGTGCGGCTGCATCCCGGCCTCTTGCAGGATCTGCATCTGGATGCGGCCGGTTTCGTCCCAACGCCCGCCCACGATGTCACGGTGGCGGCCTTTGGCAAGGGCGGTGTCGTAGAAACCGGGCTTGAGGTAGGGCGAGACCGGGTGAGTCATCCGGCTTGGCCTCGACAGGCGCGGGTCATGTGCTGGGGGCCGCCGCTTCCTGCACCAGCGCCAGCAATAGCTGGGTCGCCTGCGCCATGTCCTGCACCGAGACCCATTCCAGCGGGCCGTGGATGTTCTGCATGCCGGTGAACAGATTGGGGCAGGGCACGCCCATTTCGGTGAGACGCGAGCCATCGGTGCCGCCCCGAATGGGCACCGACACCGGGGAGACGCCGATCCGCGCGCAGGCCGCGCGGGCAAGGTCTACGGGTGTCATGTCCGTCTCCAGCCAGTAGCGCATGTTGCGGTATTGCGGGGTGATGGTGCAGGTGATTTCGGCGCGGGGTTCGGTGGCCTGCACGGCGGCGCAGACCTGGCGCAGGATCTCGCCCTTTTGCGCCAGACCCTCGCGTTCAAAGTCGCGCAGGATGAAGTGCAGCACCATTTCCGATGCGCTGCCGGTCATGTCGGTGGCGTGGATGAAGCCATCGCGCCCGGCGGTGGTTTCCGGGGTCATGGTCGATTGCGGCAGGGCAGCGATGATCTTGGCGGCAAGCGAGATGGCGTTGACCATCCGGCCCGTGGCTGTGCCGGGGTGGATCGATACGCCTTTGACCGTGACCACCGCGCCATCGGCAGAGAAGCTTTCGTATTCCACCTCGCCCACCGCGCCGCCATCGAAGGTATAGGCGAAGTCTGCCTTCAGGTCGGCGGGCAGGCGGGCGTCAACGCCGCGGCCGATTTCCTCATCCGGGGTGAAGGCGATGCGGATGGGGCCGTGCGGAATGGACGGGTTTTCCAGCAGGTGGCGCGCGGCGGTCATGATGATGGCAACACCGGCCTTGTCATCGGCACCCAGCAGGGTGGTGCCGGAGGCGGTGACAATGGTGTGCCCCTGTTTGGTGGCCAGATAGGGGAAATCCGAGGGCGAGAGGACGAGGCCGGGGGCATCGGGAAAGGTGATGTCGCCGCCATTGTAGCCATGGATCGCCCGGGGCTTCACGCCTTTGGCGTTGAACTGCGGGGCGGTGTCGACATGGGCCAGAAAGCCGATGGTCGGGCCTTGCGCCGTGGCCGGGATCGTGGCCAGCACGGTGCCGTAATCGGTCAGCTGCACCTCGGCCGCGCCGATCGCTTTCAGCTCATCCGCCAGCAGGCGCAGGATGGTCCACTGGATTTCGGTAGAGGGGCCGGTGGCGGAGGCCGCATCGCTCTGGCTGTCGAGGGCGGCATAGCGGGTGAGGCGGGTTTCCAGCTCGGCGTCGAAAAGGGTCATCGGTGGCTTCCTTCGAGGTCTGGCAGAGTTGGCAAGACCTGTGCGGGGAAGTCAAGGGAGCGCGGCGGTTGGTTGAAGGATACAATGGAATCAATGGCTTGCTTGGGTAGGGCCGGCTCCCTGGCTTTGGTGGTGCCATCGTTGCCAACCTGCCAGACCATCAGGGCCTTGCCTCTGAAACGGGGCCGCGCCGTCGAACCACCCTTCC
This sequence comes from Pseudotabrizicola formosa, assembly GCF_002900965.1. Lineage (GTDB taxonomy): Bacteria > Pseudomonadota > Alphaproteobacteria > Rhodobacterales > Rhodobacteraceae > Pseudotabrizicola > Pseudotabrizicola formosa. The sequence continues at coordinate 376,574 of NZ_PJOM01000003.1, forward strand.
TTGCCGTGTCACCGCGTGCGTGTCGTCCCAAGCAAGGGCGGACAGGGGCGGCGTTTGGTGCCGCCCCTGTCCGTCTTCTTGCGGTTCAGACCGGCTTGCGGCGACGGGCGACCATGCCAAGACCGCCGAGTGCGCCGACCAGCAGAATGCCCGCAGCGGGGAGCGGAACGACAGCAGGGTTTGGCGCGACCGAGAAAGCATAGTTGATCCGGCCACCGGCAAACAGATTGTCCCGAATGAACGCCGAAGCGGCACCGTTCGAGTCGTTGCCATAGCCCGACGTCGGGCCATAGAACTGGCCAAGGTATTTGTTGTTATAATCCTGGGCAAACATCGCCTCGCCATAGCCGATCACGTCATACCAGGCCATGAAATCGATATCGGCCACAAGGTCACTGACTGTCGAGATGACATAGTCAGAGGCCGCGCCACCAAACAGAAATGCCGCGGCTTCCTGTGCGGTATAGGCCAGCGGGCCATCCGGCGGCGCCGATGTCCAGACCGGGGCCAAGTCGTTGTAGACATCCCAGCTCCCGACAAAGGTGTAGGTCGCCGCGTCGGCAGCGCCAACACTGACGGCCAGCGTGGCAGCCGCCAAAATCATTTTCATCTTCGACATTCGTTGTGTCCCTTTAAATCAGAAGGCAATGCAATCCTGCACCTGCCACAACCTGAAAGCGGCAGTCGCAGATGTGAACAATCTTAGGTTGTATTTTGCGCCATGCAAAGGGTGTTGCCGCGTGATTTCGCAGTCGGCTGCGCTTTTCACCGGGGTTGGGCAGGATTAAGCAAAAATTTTAGTCGTTTACCGCCGTGAAAGGACGGACGTTCCTGGGCCGGTCTGCGATCCTGTCGTGGCGCAAGATGATTCGAAGCGGTCGGCCATGGGCGGCGCAGCCCCCGGGCAGGCGTTTCCGCAACGTTCACACCGCAAAAGCGCAAGGCCGAATGCAAGACGCGCGCCCCTTTCGGAGCGCGCGCCGGATGTCATGCCGTCAGCGGATCACGCCAGCGAAGGGTCAATCGCCTTGCAAGCCTCGACCAGACCTTTCACGGCATCAACCGATTTGTCGAACATTGCCTGTTCGTCCTTGTTCAGCGTGATGTTGACCACACGCTCCACGCCACCGGCGCCGATCACGGTGGGGACGCCGACATACATGCCGTTCAGGCCGAGCGCGCCATCCACATAAGCCGCGCAGGGCAGGAGGCGTTTCTGGTCTTTCAGATAGGCTTCGGCCATCTCAATCGCAGAGGTGGCGGGGGCATAGAAGGCGGAGCCGGTTTTCAAAAGACCAACGATTTCGGCACCGCCGTCGCGGGTGCGCTGCACGATGGCGTCAAGCTTTTCCTGCGTGGTCCAGCCCATCTGCACGAGGTCTGGCAGCGGCACGCCGCCGACGGTGGAATAACGGGTCAGCGGCACCATGGTGTCGCCATGGCCGCCCAGAACGAAGGCGGTGACATCGCGCATCGACACGTCGAATTCGACCGAGAGGAAGTGGCGGAAGCGTGCGGAATCGAGCACGCCCGCCATGCCGACCACCTTGTTGTGCGGCAGGCCCGAAAACTCACGCAAAGCCCAGACCATGGCATCGAGCGGGTTGGTGATGCAGATCACAAAGGCATCGGGGGCGTGCTGCTTGATGCCTTCGCCGACCGATTTCATCACCTTGAGGTTGATGCCCAACAGGTCGTCGCGCGACATGCCCGGCTTGCGCGGCACACCGGCGGTGACGATGCAGACATCAGCACCGGCGATGTCGGCATAGGAGTTCGTGCCCTTCATGACGGCGTCGAAGCCTTCGGACGGGCCGGATTGCGCGATGTCCAGCGCCTTGCCCTGCGGCATGCCTTCGGCGATGTCGAACACGGTGATGTCGCCGAGTTCCTTGATCGCGGCGAGGTGGGCGAGCGTGCCACCGATCTGTCCGGCGCCGATGAGGGCGATCTTGGGTCGTGCCATGGGTATTCTCCCGTCTGGTGTGATTTGCGCCATGGCCTAGCCCCTTGTGGCGCGTCTGGCAAGCCGTGCATGGCATGGATTGTATGCGTCTGTGTGCCGGATGGCTGGCGACGCGGCAGTGTTTGCGCTAGCGGTAGGCGCAAAGCGGAGGTGCCGGTGGAAGGTTGGGCGTTCTGGGTGGCGGCGGTGGTCGCGTCGGTGCTGGTGGGCATGAGCAAAGGAGGCCTGCCCGCGGTGGGCCTGCTGGGGGTGCCGGTGCTGGCGCTGGTGATCAACCCGGTGACGGCGGCGGGATTGCTGCTGCCGGTTTATGTGCTGTCGGACATGTTCGGCCTGTATGCCTACCGCCATGCCTTTGACCGCCGGGTGCTGGCCATTTTGGTGCCGGGGATGGTGGCGGGGGTGGTGTTTGGCTGGGCCACCGCGTCGCTGGTGCCGGGCTGGGCCGTGGTGGCGCTGGTCGGGGCCATCGGGTTTGTCTTTGCGCTTAACTTGCTGCTGCGGCGGCGGGGGCGGGTGGAGCCACGTGCGGCGCGGGTGGCGCCGGGGCTGTTCTGGGGCGCGGTCACAGGCTTTACCAGTTTTGTCAGCCACGCGGGCGGGCCGCCCTATCAGGTATATGTCATGCCGCTGGGCCTGTCCAAGATGGCGTTTGCCGGCACGTCGACCATCGCCTTTGCCATTCTTAATGCGGTAAAACTGGTGCCCTATTGGCATCTGGGGCAGCTGAATGCGGCCAATCTTAAGGTGGCGGTGGTGTTGATGCCGGCGGCGGCGGTGGCGGTGTTTGCCGGGGTGCGTCTGGTGAAGCTCTTGCCGGAGGCCACGTTCTTTCGCGTTGTCACCTGGGCGCTGCTGCTCTTGTCGGTCAAGCTGCTGTGGGATGGGGCGTCCGAGGGTCTTGGTTTTTGATCCCTTGGCACGCATAAGAAAAGGGTGCCGCGAGGGCACCCTTTTCCGGCCTTGAGGAAAGCCTTTCGAACGTCAACCTTATGCGTTGTCGACGGTCTTCTTCACTGCATCCTTGGCATCGCCAACAGCCTGCTGGGCTTCGCCCTTGCGCTCTTGTGCGAAACCTTCGCCTTGCAGTTTCGGATTGTCGGTTGCTTTGCCGACGGCTTGTTTCACGTTGCCTGCGGCTTCGTTGGCCATGCCCTTGATCTTGTCGCTCGTGCTGCTCATGGTTCATTCCCTCCATAAGTGTAACGTTGTATGCCCTATCAACGCAGGCTTTCGGCAGGGAGTTCCATGCGGGTGCAGAAATAATCGGGATGTCAGACTTTCTGCCCCTTTGCCGGCATTTCGCTGGCCGAGGCCTTGTAGCCCTGACCAGAGGCGACAAGGCACATCCGGCCGTCGGGCAGGGTGACGGTGATGGTCCAACTGCCCGAGGTGGGGGAGGCATAGACCTCCATCACGCTGTTGTTGTTGGCCAGACCCATGCCATGCAGCGTTTCGCCGTATTTTTCAGTCAGTTGTCCAAGGACCAGGGCCCGGGTGCCGCATTGCGGGGCGGCATGGGTCTGGCTGGCGGCAAGGAGGAGCCCGGCGGCACCGAGCGAGAATGCGAGAAACGTCTGTGTCATAGCGTGCCTTTCCGGTGGGGGTTGCAGGGGGCGGGATCAGGGCTTGCCGGAAAGGCTGCGCCCGGAGTGCGTAGAAACGATTAACGGCGCGCGCGGCGCGGCGGCGGATGCTGCAATGCGGCACATTTATGCTTGCGATTTGTGACGAAATCGGAGCTTCTGGCGCAAGATTATTGCTTGAGGTCGAATCAATGCCGAAGCCTGCGCGTCCGTTCCGCTCTGTTTTGTATATCCCCGGCTCGAAGGAGCGGGCGCTGGAGAAGGCGCAAGGGCTGGCTGCTGACGCCATCATCTTTGATCTGGAAGATGCGGTGGCCCCCGAGGAGAAGACCCGCGCCCGCGACGTGCTGGCGCAGGCTTTGCGGGCCGATTATGGGCCAAGAGCGCGTATTGTGCGGATCAACGGCTTTGATACGGCGTGGGGCCGAGAGGATGCGGCGGCTTTTGCCGATCATCCGGGGGTTGATGCGGTGCTGATCCCCAAGGTCAGCACGCCGGCCGATCTGGATGCGGTGGCGGCCCTTGTGCCGGGCAAGCCGCTGTGGGCGATGATGGAAACTGCATTGGGCATGCTGAACGCGGCGGCAATTGCCGCGCATCCGGCTTTGCAGGGCATGGTGATGGGCACCAATGATCTGGCGCGGGAATTGGGGTCGCGCAATCGGGCCGACCGGCTGCCGATGATGGCGGGCTTGGGGCTGTGCCTGCTGGCGGCGCGGGCGCATGACAGGGTGATCGTGGATGGCGTCTACAATGCGTTCAAGGATGAAGACGGATTGCGCGCCGAATGTGATCAGGGCCGCGACATGGGTTTTGACGGCAAGACGCTGATCCACCCGGCGCAGCTGGAGATTGCCAATGCCGCCTTTGCCCCCGGCGCGGCCGAGATCGATCTGGCGCGCCGCCAGATCGCGGCCTTTGATGCGGCGATTGCGCAGGGGCAGGCGGTTGCCGTGGTCGACGGCAAGATTGTGGAGAATTTGCACATTGTGACAGCCCGGGCCACTTTGGCACAGGCGGAGGCGATTGCGGGTCTGGGCGTTTAGGGCCATGGTGCGGCCAGGCAACCGGAGGTGACCCATGACAATCCTGATCCTTGGCGTGGCGCTCTGGTGGGGCGCGCATTTCTTCAAACGGCTGGCACCCGACGCGCGGGCCCGGATGGGCGAAGCGGGCAAGGGGGCGGTCGCGGTCGCCCTGGTGCTCAGCGTGGTGCTGATGTGGTGGGGCTATGGTCAGGCCGAGGGGCCGGTGTGGTGGGGGCGGTCGCCGGCGCTGGTGGGGATCAACAACCTGCTGATGGTGCTGGCCGTCTATATGTATGCGGTGTCGGGGTCAAAAACCTGGCTGGCGCGCAAGGTGCGGCATCCGCAGCTGACCGGGTTCAAGCTCTGGGCCGTGGCGCATCTGCTGGTGAACGGCGATCTGCGCAGCTTTGTGCTGTTTGGCGGGTTGCTGGCCTGGGCCGTGGTCGAGGTGATCGTGATCAACCGCGCGCAGCCGGTATGGGTGCGTCCGGACCCGCGCCCGGTGGCCAAGGAATTCGTGGCGATCGGCGCTACGCTGGTGGTGACGCTGGTGGTGATGCTGATTCACAACTGGCTGGGGGTTCAGCCTTGGGGGTGATGAAATGAAGCTGTATCGGTTCCTGACGGAGGATGACACATCGGCCTTTTGCCACAAGGTCACGGCGGCGCTGAACAAGGGCTGGGTGCTGCATGGCGCCCCGACCTATGCCTTTGACGCCGCGCGCGGCGTGATGCGCTGCGGGCAGGCGGTGGTGAAGGAGTCCTTGGGGGAATACACGCCAGAGACGAAGCTGGGCGACCATTAGGCCAGCGATGCGCGTGCTGGATGCGCCGGGGGGGCCAGCCCCGCCGCCACTGGCTCTTCGGACCAGTGGCAGAGCCAGTGGCGGCCCCCGGGGATATTTGGAAACAGATAAGGAGGTGCCGCGTGAAGACCAATCCGGGCCGGTTTTTTGAGGATTATCGTCTGGGAGAGGTGATTTCCCATGCGGTGCCGCGCACTGTATCGGGAGGGGAGCGGGCGCTGTATCATGCGCTCTATCCGGCGCGGCATGCGGTGTATTCGTCGGATCAGTTTGCGCAGAGCTGCGGGCTGCCTGCCGCGCCGCTGGATGATCTGGTGGCGTTTCATACCGTGTTCGGCAAGACCGTGCCCGATATCAGCCTGAACGCGATTGCCAATCTAGGCTATGCCGAGGGACGCTGGCTGTATCCGGTTTATCCGGGCGATACGCTGCGGGCGCAGAGCACGGTGATCGGGTTGAAGGAAAACTCCAGCGGGACATCGGGCGTGGTCTATGTGCGCACGCGCGGCTTCAATCAGGATGACGTTGCGGTGCTTGATTATGTGCGCTGGGTGATGGTGCGCAAGGGCCGGCCGGAGGCACCTGCGCCTGCGCCGGTGGTGCCCAAGCTGGCATCCGTTGTGGCACCCGGGGATCTGGTGGTGCCGAAAGGGCTGGATTTCACCCGCTATGATTTTGCGCAGGCCGGCGAGCGGCACCGCTGGGGCGATTATGCGGTGGGCGAGCGGATCGACCATGTCGATGGCGTGACGGTGGAAGAGGCCGAGCATATGCTGGCCACGCGGTTGTGGCAGAACACGGCACGGGTGCATTTTGACGCCACGGTGCGGGAAGATGGCAAGCGGCTGATCTATGGCGGTCATATCATCAGTGTGGCGCGGGCGCTGTCGTTCAACGGGCTGGCCAATGCGCAGATGATCGTGGCGCTGAACGCGGGCGTGCATGCCAATCCGTGTTTTGCCGGCGATACGGTGCGCGCCTGGTCAGAGGTGCTCGACCGGGCAGAGACGGCCGCGCCGGGCGTGGGCGCGGTGCGGTTGCGGCTGGTCGCGACGCGGGGGGGCGATCCCTTTGTCTTGCGCGACACGCAGGGCAAGTATCTGCCCGAGGTCTTGCTGGATCTGGATTATTGGGCGCTGATGCCGCTGTGAGGCAAGCTTGTGATCACGCCCTGAAAATTCGTGATCACAAAGGCCGATTATTTCCGGTGTTATCGCTAAAATGCTGCGGATGCGGCATTGCGAGACGTGACAGGCCCGAAAAAAGCGCTATTCAGTGACAGAGCAACCGAAGCGCGCCCCGGACCGGACCAGATGACGGCCCCGGGACCAGCCAGCGACGAAGGAAACCGAGATGGCACATGTCAATCAGGCCAAGCGGCCGCTTTCCCCGCACCTGCAGATTTATCGGCCGCAGCTGACCTCGATCACCTCGATCCTGACGCGGATCACCGGAAATGCGCTGATCGTAGCCACGGTGCTGGCGGTCTGGTGGCTGCTGGCGGCGGCCACCTCGCCCGAGTATTTTGCGACCGCCAATGCGGTGGCGACCAGCTGGTTTGGGGATCTTGTGTTCACCGGGTCGCTTTGGGCCGTTTGGTATCATTACCTCGCAGGTCTGCGGCATCTGTATTTCGATGCAGGCAAGGGGCTGGACATTCCGACGGCGGAAAAGCTGGGCTGGGGTATCATCATCGGATCGGTCGTGCTGACCGTGATCACAATTTTTCTGGTTCAGTAAGGGGCGGGGCAGATGCGGTATCTTACCGATCGTAAGCGGGCCGTTGGCCGGGGCGCTTCGGGCACCGGGACGGAACATCACTGGGCCATGCAGGTGTCTTCGGTCGGGCTGGCCTTGCTGTTGCCGGTCTGGCTCTATGTCTTTGGCTCGGCGCTTGGCAGCACGCAGGCAGAGGTGGTGGCCACCTTCTCGCGTCCGTTTCCGGCGATCCTGACAGCCTTGCTGCTGGTGGTGGGCATGAAGCATTTTGCCAGCGGCGCGCAGATGATGATTGAAGATTACGCCCAGGGCACCGCGCGGAAGGTTGCCGTCATTCTGGTGACCTGTCTGGCGTGGGTCGTGGCGGCGACGGGGCTGTTTGCCCTGGCGCGCATGGCGTTGTGAAGGAAAGAACATGACGGCTTATCCTTATGAAGTGCACGACTATGACGTGGTCGTGGTGGGGGCTGGTGGTGCTGGATTGCGCGCCACGCTGGGCATGGCAGAGCAGGGGCTGCGCACCGCCTGTGTGACCAAGGTGTTCCCGACCCGCAGCCATACGGTGGCGGCACAGGGCGGCATCGCGGCGTCACTGGGCAATATGGGCCCGGACAGCTGGCAATGGCACATGTATGACACCGTGAAGGGGTCGGACTGGCTGGGCGACACGGACGCGATGGAATATCTGGCGCGTGAGGCGCCAAAGGCTGTGTACGAGCTTGAACATTACGGCGTGCCGTTTTCGCGCACCGAAGAGGGCAAGATCTATCAACGCCCCTTTGGCGGCCACACGACGGAATATGGCGAAGGCCCGCCGGTACAGCGCACCTGTGCCGCCGCCGACCGCACCGGGCACGCGATCCTGCACACGTTGTATGGGCAGAGCCTGAAGAACAACGCTGAATTCTACATCGAATATTTCGCGCTGGACCTGATCATCACTGATGGGCGCTGCACGGGCGTGGTGGCGTGGAAGCTGGATGACGGCAGCATGCATGTGTTCAACGCCAAGATGGTGGTGCTGGCCACGGGCGGCTATGGCCGGGCCTATTTCTCGGCGACCAGCGCCCATACCTGCACCGGCGACGGTGGCGGCATGGTGGCGCGGGCCGGGTTGCCGTTGCAGGATATGGAATTCGTGCAATTCCATCCGACCGGCATCTATGGCTCGGGCTGTCTGATCACCGAAGGCGCGCGCGGTGAGGGCGGGTATCTGACCAACAGCAATGGCGAGCGGTTCATGGAACGCTATGCGCCGCATTACAAGGATCTGGCCCCGCGCGACTATGTTAGTCGCTGCATGACGCTGGAAATCCGCGAAGGCCGGGGCGTGGGCGCGAATGGTGACCATATCAGCCTGCACCTGAACCACCTGCCCAAGGAAACGCTGGACCTGCGCTTGCCCGGTATTTCTGAAAGCGCCCGCATCTTTGCCGGGGTGGATCTGACCAAAGAGCCGATCCCGGTGCTGCCGACCGTGCATTACAACATGGGCGGTATCCCGACCAATTATTGGGGTGAGGTGCTCAACCCCACCGCAGACAACCCCGATGCGATCTTCCCCGGCCTGATGGCGGTGGGCGAGGCGGGCTGTGCATCGGTGCATGGCGCGAACCGGTTGGGGTCGAACTCTCTGATCGATCTGGTGGTGTTTGGCCGGGCGGCTGCGATCCGGGCCGGCAAGGTGGTGGACCCGGAGGCGGCGACACCGGCAACCAATGTGGCGGAAGTGGATCGGGCGCTGTCGCGTTTTGATGGTTTGCGCCATGCAAACGGAGCGATCGGCACCGCCGAACTGCGGCTGGACATGCAAAAGACCATGCAGGCCGATGCGGCGGTGTTCCGCACCGACAAGACGCTTGCGGAAGGCGAGCGCAAGATGACCGAGATTGCCGGGCGTGTCGCCGATCTGAAGGTGACCGACCGCAGCCTGATCTGGAACAGCGATCTGATGGAGACGCTGGAACTGACCAACCTGATGCCAAATGCCCTGGCCACGATTTACGGCGCCCATGCCCGCACCGAAAGCCGCGGTGCCCATGCGCATGAGGATTACCCGACGCGCGATGACGCCAATTGGCGCAAGCACAGCCTTGCGCATGTCGATGGCAACAAGGTGACCCTGAGCTACCGTGCCGTGCACACCGACCCGCTGACGACAGAGGCGGAAGGCGGCATCAGCCTCAAGAAAATCGCCCCGGCAGAGCGGAAGTTCTGATGCCCCAGCGCCCGGCACATCGGCCCGTTTCCGCCGCTGCACGCAAATGTGCTGCGGTGGGGGCTGGCGTGGCGGGGGGCTTGCGTCATCCTGCCCGCGACACTGTGCAAAGGGGGGGGCAGATGCGTTGGTTTGTCTTGGCGTCTGTGATGCTGCTTGCGGCCTGCGATCCGCAGCAGGTGGCTGATCAGGCTGGACGGCGTCTCGCGGCGACCGTGGTGCTGCCGGTGGTGCAGCTGGACATGCCGACGCCGCTGGCGCAGCGGGCGACCGATTGCATCGTGCGCAACGCCACGGCGGCAGAAGTGCAGGCCTTGGCACGGGATGTGGCAGTGGTGGCCGGATCCTCCACCAAGGCCACGATACGGGGCATCGCCTTGCGCCCCGAGGCGGCGGCCTGTTTCGCCACCAATGGCGTGCCACCGGTGCGGACATGAGGCGGGTTCTGATCCTTGGTCTGCCGCTGATGCTGCTGGCCTGTGGGCCGATCCCTGTGCCGCAGGCCGAGCGGGAATGTTTGCAGCGTGCCCGTCTGGCCCAGCAGCCGCGGGGTGAGGCGGCCGTGGGCTTCGACTCGGAGGGCGGTATGCGCACACGGTTTGAGATGGACATCACCTCAGACTTCATCACTGGGCGAGACCCGTCTGCGGTTTACGATTCTTGCGTCTATCAGAAATCCGGGCAGGCCCCCAGCCGCCCGCTCTATTCATTCCCCGAATGGAAGGGATAACCCATGGTTCAATTCACGCTTCCCAAAAACAGCACCATCCGCACCGGCAAGACCTGGCCGAAGCCGGAAGGCAAGAATGTGCGGAAATTCCAGATCTATCGCTGGAATCCGGATGATGGGAAAAACCCGCAGGTCGATACCTATTTCGTCGATATGGACAGCTGCGGCCCGATGGTTCTGGACGCGCTGATCAAGATCAAGACCGAGATTGACCCGACCCTGACCTTCCGCCGGTCCTGCCGCGAGGGGATTTGCGGCTCTTGCGCAATGAACATTGACGGCATCAACACGCTGGCCTGTATCTATGGGCTGGACGAGGTGAAGGGCGATGTGAAGATCTACCCGCTGCCGCATCTGCCGGTGATCAAGGATCTGATCCCCGATCTGACGCATTTCTATGCCCAGCACGCCAGCATCATGCCCTGGCTGGAAACCAAGACCAACCGGCCCGCGAAAGAGTGGCGCCAGTCGATTGAAGACCGCGAAAAGCTGGACGGGTTGTATGAATGTGTGATGTGCGCGTCCTGCAGCACGTCTTGCCCCAGCTATTGGTGGAACGGCGACAAGTATCTGGGGCCGGCCGCCTTGCTGCACGCCTACCGTTGGATCATCGACAGCCGCGATGAAGCGACGGGGGAACGGCTGGACGATCTGGAAGATCCGTTCAAGCTGTACCGTTGCCACACCATCATGAACTGCGCCAAGACCTGCCCCAAGGGCCTGAACCCGGCAAAGGCGATTGCCGAGATCAAGAAGATGATGGTCGAGCGGGTGGTATAAGCCAGCCTGACAGAACAGCGGCCCCGGTTGATCCGGGGCCGTTTTGCGTGGGGCTGACCATCTGGTAAAGCGTCGCTGCGGCCAGCTTGGGCGGCGAGGGGTGCGCCATGGGCGGTGCCGCAAGCGCCGACAGGGCACTGACCTGCGCCAGCGAGATTTCGGCTGCCCAAGGGAGCGCCGCCGGATCGGTGGCCGGACCGGTCGACATTGTGGCCCGGGTGGCGCGTTCTTTTGCGGTACGGGCATATTGCAACAGCATCTCCAACCCCTTTTCGGCCTGAGATTGTTCGATCACGATTGTCTGGGCATCGGGTGCGGCCTTGGCCGCTGCGACCTGTGTTTGCAGCAACATCACTGCGGTCCGCATCGAAATGGTCGGCGGTGGCAAGGAGATTTTTGGCAGCATGATCCTTTCCTTTTCAGTCGTCGCAGCGGGCAAGATACCAAATGCTGCAGGCAAGATATGAAGGATCCGTAAACGGCTGCGTTGGGCATGCCTTTGCTATGGTTCTTGCCGGATCATCCGGCTAGCATCTTTGCGAAGTCACAAGGAACGCTTTATGCCGCTGTTACAACTTGTCTATGCCTCGCGGCCTTTTGGCTATGATCAGGCGACGCTGACCGCCATTCTGTTTGACGCCCGTCGATGCAACACACGCGATAACATCACCGGCGCCCTGATCTGCCGCGACGATGTGTTCCTGCAATTGCTCGAAGGTCCGGCACCGGCGGTCGAGGCAGCCTATGCCCGCATCCGCAAGGATGACCGGCATCTTGAGGTGCGCGAATTGCTGTGCCGGGTGATTGCGGATGATCAGCGCATGTTCGGGGCCTGGGCGATGAAGGACGATCCGGCGACAAGCCTGATCTGGTCGCGGGAGGAGGTGGCGGATGGGGTGCCCGAGCGCGCGGATGCGGCGACGGTGCTTGCGGTCTTTGCCCAACTGGCGGGCTGAGCCATGCCGCTGCTGTTGCTGATCCTGCTGCTGGCGGTTCTGGCCTATATGTGGATCACACGGCGCACGTCCACGCTGACGCGCGCCTGCAGGTGGCGGCAGGAACGATCCGCAGCACAATGGCGTTGTGTTGCCTGCGGGGCGATAAAGCCGGGTGCGCAGGAGCCTAAGGCGTGCTTGCGCCCCGAAGGCTGATCTGGCCGGCCTGGCGCAAGGTTCCGTGCATTGGCGCAGGGTGCCTGTCCGGGGAAAGCGTGGCCAGGCGGCATCTTGACTGTTAGCCTTGCCCCAACAGAACGAGGGGAGTGCTATGGGACAGTTGGTTGACGGAGTGTGGCATGACGACTGGTATGACACGGACTCCACCGGTGGCGCGTTCGAGCGCAAGGACTCCAGCTTTCGCAATTGGGTGACGGCGGATGGCGCGGCCGGTCTATCCGGGGAGGCTGGTTTCAGGGCGGAGAGCGGGCGCTATCACCTGTATGTCTCGCTGGCCTGCCCCTGGGCGCATCGCACGCTGATCTTCCGGGCGCTGAAGGGGTTGACCGAGCATATTGCCATTTCCGTGGTGCATCCCGACATGTTGTCGGAAGGCTGGACCTTTGCGACCGATTTCCCGGGGGCGACCGGCGACCGGCAGTTCGCCCTGCCGTTCCTGCGTGATGTGTACCTGCGCGACACCCCTGACATGTCGGGGCGGGTGACGGTGCCGGTGCTGTGGGATACGCAGACCGGCAGGATTGTGAGCAACGAATCTGCCGAAATCATCCGCATGTTCAATTCGGCCTTTGACGGGGTGACCGGCAATACCGATGACTACTGGCCGCAGGCCCTGCGCGACGGGATCGAGGCCATCAACGCGCGGGTCTATGACACGGTGAACAATGGCGTCTACAAGGCCGGGTTCGCCACCACCCAAAGTGCCTATGACACGGCGGTACAGGCCCTGTTTGACTCGCTGGACTGGCTGGAGGCGCATCTGGGGGCCAACCGCTATCTGATGGGCGACCGGCTGACCGAGGCCGACTGGCGGCTGTTTCCGACGCTGATCCGGTTTGATCCGGTCTATCATCTGCATTTCAAATGCAACCGCCGCAGGATTGTGGATTACCCCAACCTGTGGGGGTTCACGCGCGAATTGTATCAGGTGCCCGGCGTGGCGGAAACGGTGCGGGTAGACCACTTCGTGCGCCACTATCACTACAGCCATGACACCATCAACCCGAACCGGATCCTCCCGATAAATCCGGTGCTTGACTACGACGCGCCCCACGGGCGAGGCTGAGCGGAACCCGGACCGGAGCCAAACGTGAAACCTGACCAGCCCGCCCATGCGGCCCCCGAAGATGCCGCCGCCCGGCGCGCAGTGCAGCCGGTGATCTGCTATCCGGTCACAGGGCTGCCCGCGCCCGACTTTGGCCCCTATCTGGCGGCGCGCGAGGGATGGGAGCAGGTGGACGAAGTGCTGGTGCCCGCGCGCGAGGCGCGGTGCTTTGACGTGCCTGCGGGGCATTTCTTTCGCATCACCAGCGTTGAAGGGCCGCAGGTCGGCGATCTGAACCTGTGGAATGCCCATGACCTGCATGAACGGTTTTACAGCGGCAAAACAAGGGCTTTGCACGGTACACATCTGAGCGCGGGCGACAGGATGTGGTCAAACCTGCCCTATCTGCGCGAGATGGCCCTGATCACCGAAGATACGCTGGACTGGTACGGCTTTGACGATTTCGGGGCCGGGGTGCATGATGTGATCGGCACCCGCTGCGACCCCTATACCCATCATCTGCTGGCGGGCGGGCAGTATCACCACTGCTGCCATTCCAACCTGACACGGGCCTTGGCCGAGCGTATGGCGATGCCCTTGGAGGAAGCGGAGGCGCATGTGCATGATGTGCTCAACGTGTTCATGTGCACCGGGTTCACACGCGATACCGGGCAATATTTCATGAAGTCGAGCCCCGTGCGGCCCGGTGATTTCATTGAATTCTTTGCCGGAATGGATCTGATCGGCGGGCTGTCGGCCTGCCCGGGCGGGGATTGTTCGACCGTGCATTCATCTGATCAGGCGGCCTGTTTTCCGCTGCGGGTGGAGGTGTTCAAGCCCCATACGGCGCTGCTGGGCTGGCAGGTGAGTGCGGCGAATGGCTATGACCGGAGTCACGGGCGGTAGCCGTTGAGGGGGGCTGTCTGCCCCCCGCGCGTGCCGCGCCCCCCCGAGGATATTTTGGAACAGATAATGGGTCAGCTGTAGCGTTCGACCGAGGCGGCCATGGCATCAGTGTAGCGGTCGCCATAGGCCCAGCCGGCAGGCAGGAGGGAGTCGATCTGCGCAAGCTCTGCGGGGGTCAGGCTGATATCGGCAGCGCCCGCCCAGGCGACCAGATGCGCGGCGCTGCGGGTGCCGGGAATCGGGATCAGGTGATCGCCCTGATGCAGGCACCAGGCCAGAGCAAGGGCGGCGGCATTGTGGCCCATGTCGGCGGCAAGCTGTTGAAAGGCTTGCAGCTTTGGCTTGTTCATCGGCCAGTATTCCGGGGTGAAGCGGGGGATCTGGCTGCGGAACGGGCCGAGATCCTGGAGGTCGGGGTCCGCCATCGGGGTGCCGAAGGCCCCGCGCGCCAGCGGCGAGAAGGGGATGAAGGCCACGCCCAGATCGGCACAGGTCTGGATCATGCCCAGGTCTGGCTGGCGGGTCCAGAGCGAGTATTCATTCTGCACCGCTGTGACCGGATGAACGGCATGGGCGCGGCGCAGGGTATAGGGGGCGATCTCGGACAGGCCGTAGCCGCCGATCTTGCCTGCGGCGATCAGCGCCGCCATGGTCTGCGCCACCTGTTCGATCGGCGTCTTGGGATCGTGGCGGTGCAGGTAGAACAGGTCGACATGATCGACGCCCAGCCGTTGCAGCGAGCCTTCCAGCTCGGCGCGCAGATGGGCGGCGTCATTGTTGATGCCCCGGGTTTCACCCTGAATGATGGCGGCCTTGGTGGCGATCAGCGGGCGGTGGTTGCGGGTGGCAAGCCATTGGCCGATCACGCTTTCTGACACACCGTTGCCATAGATATTGGCCACGTCGAGAAAGCGGATGCCATGGTCCCAGGCGGCGTCGAGGCAGGCGAGGGACTCGTCTGTGGTGGTGCCTCCGAAGAGGCCGCCGAAGGACAGGCAGCCAAGGCCGAGGGCGGAGGTTTTCGGGCCGTTGGCCCCGAGGTGGCGGTGTTTCATTCTTGGGTCCGGTTCTGGGGGAGGGCGTGAGGCTGCGCCGCCGGCGGGGGCAGCGGCGTTAAGGGTGTGCTGGGGGAAAGGCCGCGTGCAGGGCGATCTGGATCATGTCGGCAAAGCTGGTTTCACGGGCGGCACTTGGCAGGGCGGCGCCGGTCAGGACGTGGTCGGAGACGGTGAGGATGGCCAGTGCCCGGCGCTGGTAGCGGGCGGCGAGGGTGTAAAGCTCGGCGGTTTCCATCTCTACCGCAAGGCAGCCATGGCGCTGCAACTGATCGGTCAGGTCGCTGCGTTCGTCATAGAACGTGTCGGAGGTGTAGATGCCGCCCACATGAACCGGCGCGGTGGCTGCGGCGTAAGCCTTTGACAGCAGGCCGAAATCGGCAACGGGGGCAAAGCGCATCTCGCGGAAGATGCTGGTGGAGGGCGAGCCGATGGTGGAGGCGGCCTGGGCCAGGACGATGTCACGCAAGGCGATATGGGGTTGCAGGGCGCCGCAAGAGCCGACGCGGATCAGGGTTTGCACATTGTAGTCGCGGATCAGCTCATTGGCGTAGATCGAGAGCGAGGGCATGCCCATGCCGGTGCCGTGGAGGGTGACCGGGTTGCCCCGCCAGGTGCCGGTATAGGCCAGCATGCCGCGGGTTTCCGACACCAGCCGGGCGCCGTCGAGAAAGCGTTCGGCAGCCCAGCGGGCGCGGTAGGGGTCGCCGGGCAGCAGGCAGGTTTCAGCGATATCGCCGGGGTTTGCGCCGATGTGAAAGGTCATGTTGCGCCCTTGTGCCTGCGTTTGGCCAAGTTGTGCGGGGTTCGGCGGGGCAGGGCAAGGGCGATTGCGGGAGGGGTGGGCGCGCCGACCCCTGCATTTGGGGCGGCGCAGGGGGTGGGGGTGGAGTAAGACGCTGAAGTTACAGGAAATTTCGTGTATGGTTTGGGTCTGATCCGCGTCGGGTTTGCGTATGGCTTACGTCATGACGTTTGTGCGCTGTGGTGGCTGGTCTATTCGGCGGCGATTGGGGCGGCGTCGACCAGGCCTACGATGTCGAGCATGATGCGGTTCAGCTCGAAATCCTTTGGCGTGTAGACGGCGGCGACGCCCAGCGCGCGCAGTTGGGCGGCGTCGGCTTCGGGGATGATGCCGCCGACGACCAGCGGGATGTGCGTGAGGCCCGCCGCGCGCATCAGGGCGAGGGTTTCGGTGATCAGGGGGATGTGGCTGCCTGACAGGATGGACAGGCCGATGACATGGGCCTCCTGGTCCACGGCGGCGGCGACGATTTCGCCAGGGGTCAGGCGGATGCCTTCGTAATGGATCTCCATGCCGCAATCGCGGGCGCGGGCGGCGATCTGTTCGGCGCCATTGGAATGACCATCCAGCCCCGGTTTGCCGACCAGGAATTTCAGCGGGCGGCCGAGTTTCGACGACAGGGTGGCCACCGCCTCGCGGATCGGCTCCAGCCCTTCGGTGCGGTTGGAGGGGGCGCGGCTGACGCCGGTGGGGGCGCGGTATTCGCCAAAAGCGCGGCGGACCACGGCGCCCCATTCGCCGGTGGTGACGCCTGCCTTGGCGCAGAGAATCGAGGCGGGCATGACATTGCTGCCATCGGCGCAGGCGGCGGACAAGGCCGCCAGAGCGGTGCTGACGGCGGCGGCGTCGCGGGCTTCGCGCCATGCCCGCAGGCGGGCGATCTGGTCGGCCTCTGCCTTTGGGTCTGCTTGCATGATGCTGCCATCGCCGGTGGTGAGGGGCGAGGGTTCGGTTGTTGTGAAGCGGTTGACGCCGACCACGGTGGTTTCCTGAGACTCGATCCGGGCGATACGGTCGGCATTGGCCTCGACCAGACGGGATTTCATGTAGTCGATGGCGGCGACCGCGCCGCCCATGGCGTCGATCTGCGCGAGTTCGGCGCGGGCCCCTTCCTTGAGCTGGGTGACCTTGCGGTCAATCGCCGGGTTGCCGTCGAAAAGGTCATCGTATTCCAGTAGATCGGTTTCATAGGCCAGGATCTGCTGCATGCGCAGCGACCATTGCTGATCCCAAGGGCGGGGCAGGCCCAGCGCCTCGTTCCAGGCGGGCAGTTGCACGGCGCGGGCGCGGGCGTTTTTCGACAGGGTCACTGCCAGCATCTCGATGAGGATGCGATAGACGTTGTTTTCGGGCTGCGGTTCGGTAAGGCCAAGGGAATTGACCTGCACGCCATAGCGAAAGCGGCGGTATTTCGGCTCAAGGATGCCGTAGCGGGTTTCGGTGATTTCATCCCACAGATCGACGAAGGCACGCATCTTGCACAGCTCGGTCACGAAACGGATGCCCGCGTTGACGAAAAACGATATTCTGCCGACCATATTGGGGAAATCTGCCGGAGATACTTTCCCTTTCAGATCATCGAGCACCGCGCAGGCGGTGGCCAGCGCAAAGGCCAATTCCTGTTCCGGCGTCGCCCCCGCCTCTTGCAGGTGGTAGGAACAGACGTTCATCGGGTTCCATTTGGGCAGGTGCTTTTGCGTATAGGCCGCCACATCGGTGATCATGCGCAAGGAGGGTTTGGGCGGGCAGATATAAGTGCCGCGCGACAGGTATTCCTTGATCAGGTCATTCTGCACGGTGCCGTTGAGCTTTGACACATCCGCGCCCTGTTCTTCGGCGACCGCGATATAGAGCGCCAGCAGCCAGGGCGCGGTGGCGTTGATGGTCATCGAGGTGTTCATCTGCTCCAGCGGGATGGCATCGAACAGCGCGCGCATGTCGCCCAGATGGGCGACCGGCACGCCGACCTTGCCGACCTCGCCGCGGGCCAATTCGTGATCGGAGTCGTAGCCGGTTTGTGTGGGCAGGTCGAAGGCGACCGAGAGCCCGGTCTGCCCCTTGGACAGGTTGGTGCGATAGAGCGCGTTGGAGGCAGAGGCGGTGGAGTGCCCGGCATAGGTGCGGAACAGCCAGGGAGCGTCTTTGGTCATCGGGGCCTCCATTGCGCGACTCGGATGCGCAATAATGTTTCTCTTTGTGCCAGATAGGGGAAATAATCTGGCGTTGTCAATTCGCCGCAGCGCGGCATTTGTCGGGAGGCGGGGCGGGGGCGCTGCTGCCTCGCGCGCCCCGGCCTATTCTGAACCGGTGCAAATGGATTGCGAACGGGGGGAGATGGGCTAGGCTTGGCGCATGTTTCAGACCGTCGAGATCCCTGTATGGCTGGTGGTGGTGCTGTTTGCGCTGCCCGGGGTCGCGGCTTTGGACCGGATCATCGGGCCGGGGGTGCGCTGGTTTTTCCGCCGGCGGATGGAGCGGTTGCTGGCGCGCGTGAACAACCGGCTGGAGCGCAAGATCGAGCCGTTCAAGCTGATGCGCCGGCAGGACATGGTGGTGCGGCTGCTTTATGACCCGGCGGTGCTGGAGGCGGTGGCCGAGCATGCAGCGGAAAACGGGGTGCCCGGCGAAGTGGCGCTGGAAGAGGCGCGGGACTATGCGCGCGAGATCGTGCCGGGGTTTTCGGCGCTGTTCTACTTTGGCTTTGCCACACGGGCGGCGCGGGCCTTGTCGGCGGTGTTTTTCCGGGTGCGGGTGGGAGTGGTGAGTGGCGCGGCGCGCCAGATTGATCCGCGCGCCACGGTGATCTTTGTGATGAACCACCGCAGCAATATGGATTACATCCTGGTGACCTGGCTGGTGTCGGGGCGGACGGCGATTTCCTATGCGGTGGGGGAATGGGCGCGGGTCTGGCCGCTGAGCCGGCTGATCCGGGCGATGGGGGCCTATTTCATCCGGCGGGGCAGCCATAATGCGCTCTATCGCCGGGTGCTGTCGCGCTATGTGCAGATGACGACCGCCGAGGGGACGACGCAGGCGGTGTTTCCCGAAGGCGGTTTGAGCCTGACCGGGCGGGTGGGCGCGGCGCGGATGGGGCTGTTGTCTTACATCTGGGCCGGGTTTGATGCGGCGGCGGTCGAACGGGGCGGGCGGGATGTGGTGTTCGTGCCGGTGGGGCTGGCCTATGACCGGGTGCTGGAGGATGCGCTGCTGGTGCGCGCGGCGCGGGAAGGCGGGCGGCGGTTCCGCGCGCCCATCCTGCGGGTGATGTGGGAGGCGCTGCGGATTGCGCTGAAGCGGGCGGGCGGGCGGCGGTTTCTGTTCGGGACCGCAGCGGCGGGGTTCGGGGCGCCGGTGTCGCTGCGCGATCATCAGGCGGCGGGGGGGGATCTGGAGGGGCTGGGCCTGCGGCTGATGGGCGAGGTGGAGCGGGTGGTGCCGGTGCTGGCGGTGCCGCTGGTGGCGGCCTCGCGGGTGATGGGGGTGTCGGTGGCCGATCTGGTGGTGCGGCTGGAGGCGGTGGGGGCGGTGATGCGCCTGCCTCCGGCGGGGGCGGTGCAGGCCGAGGCGGAGGGGCTGGCAATGCTGCGCCTGCGCGGTGTTGTGGATGCACAGGGCGCGGTTGTGCCGGAAATGCAGGATTTGCTGGCGTTTTATGCGGCCCCCGTGCAGCAGCGGCTGGGGGTTGGCGTGGCTGGCTAGGGTTTTCTGCGCTGCGGCAGACATAAAATTACAAAAACTGACGCCAGACTATTGCAATGTTGCGCGCAGATTCATAATCCTTGGGGCAAGGCGCGCCGATTCTGCGGCGCGGCATTTTCACCTTTTGGATGGAGGCCCCCATGGCTCTGGACACCCAACCCGCCATCGCTGCCTATGAGGCACCCAAGAAAGACCTGTACGAGATGGGCGAGATGCCGCCCCTGGGCCATGTGCCGCGCCAGATGTATGCCTGGGCGATCCGGCGCGAGCGGCATGGCGAGCCGGAGGTGGCGATGCTGCAGGAGGTGGTGGACACCTGGACCATCGACAGCAATGAGGTGCTGGTGCTGGTGATGGCGGCGGGCATCAATTACAACGGCGTCTGGGCCGGGCTGGGCCAGCCGATCAGCCCGTTTGACGGGCACAAGCAGCCCTATCACATTGCCGGGTCGGATGCGTCGGGCATTGTCTGGGCGGTCGGCGACAAGGTGAAGCGCTGGAAGGTCGGGGATGAGGTGGTGATCCACTGCAATCAGGACGACGGCGATGATGAGGAATGCAACGGCGGCGATCCGATGTTTTCGCCCAGCCAGCGGATCTGGGGCTATGAGACGCCGGACGGGTCTTTCTCGCAATTCACCCGGGTGCAGGCGCAGCAGCTGATGCCGCGGCCCAAGCACCTGACATGGGAGGAATCGGCCTGCTATACCCTGACCCTGGCCACTGCCTACCGGATGCTGTTCGGGCATGAGCCGCATGACCTGAAACCGGGGCAGAACGTGCTGGTCTGGGGGGCCTCGGGCGGCCTTGGGTCTTATGCGATCCAGCTGATCAACACGGCGGGGGCCAATGCGATTGGGGTGATCAGCGATGAGAGCAAGCGTGAATTCGTGATGTCGATGGGCGCCAAGGGCGTGATCAACCGCAATGATTTCAAGTGCTGGGGGCAGTTGCCCAAGGTGGGCAGCCCGGAATATGCGGTCTGGTTTGCCGAGGCGCGCCGCTTTGGCAAGGCGATCTGGGACATCACCGGCAAGGGTGTGAATGTCGATATGGTGTTCGAGCATCCGGGCGAGGCGACGTTTCCGGTGAGTTCCTTGGTGTGCAAGAAGGGCGGCATGGTGGTGATCTGTGCGGGCACCTCTGGCTTCAACTGCACCTTTGATGTGCGCTATATGTGGATGCATCAAAAGCGGTTGCAGGGCAGCCATTTCGCGCATCTGAAACAGGCGGCGGCGGCCAACAAGCTGATGGTGGAACGGCGGCTGGACCCCTGCATGTCGGAAGTGTTCCCCTGGGCCGATCTGCCCAAAGCCCATACCAAGATGCTGCGCAACCAGCACAAGCCGGGGAATATGGCGGTGCTGGTGCAGGCCCCGGTGACGGGCTTGCGGACGTTTGACGATACGCTGGAGGCCAGCCGTCGAGGGTGATGCGGGCGCATCCTGATGACGCGGGGCGGGGTGAACCCCGCCCTACAGGGTGAGGGTGCCGGGTTGGCAAGCGGTAGGGCGGGGTTCACCCCGCCTTTGGTGGCGCATGGCGGGGTGAACCCCGCCCTACCGCTTGGCGCAGGCGGGCCTGCGTTCTGGTTGGGCCGAGTTTTGCCGTGCTGTGCTCTGGTACAGCCCGGGCCTTGGGCTTATGGTCGCGCGCATGAACACGCTCGCACGCGCCACGGCCGCATTGACCCTTTCCGACGATCAGGCCGAAGCGCATGACCGGGTGGCGGCGGATCTGTTGGCGGCGGGCATTGATCTGGTCCACGGCGGGCTGACGCCGCCGGGGGAGGGCAAGTCATCGGTGCTGGCCGTGATGGGCAAGGCGGGGTCTGGCAAGACCATGTTGCTCGCACAGCTGACCCGCGCGATGATCGAGGCGGGGGTCGAGATTGTCTCGGGCGATTATGAGGGCAAGCGGCGCAAGGAACGGCGGACGCTGGCGGTGCTGGCGCCGACCAACAAGGCGGCGTCGGTGCTGCGGATGCGCGGGGTGCCTGCCACCACGATTCACCGCATTCTCTATACCCCGCTGTATGACCCGCAATATGAGAAGATTGCCGAATGGCTGACCGGGGTGGGGGACAGGCCGGTGATCGAGGATCTGCCCGATCTGGCGCTGGACCGGGCCTTTGCCTTTTATCAGCAGGTGGCCTCTATCCCCGGCGCTTTGGCGGCGGCGGGCCTGCGCGGGTCGGACTTCATCAAGGGCTGGAAACGGCGCGAAGAGCCGCTGGATGTGGGGTTCATCGACGAATCCTCGATGCTGGATGAGCGGCAGTTTGACGACCTGCGCGAGATTTTCCCGACGCTGGTGCTGTTTGGCGATCCGGCACAGCTGGCCCCGGTGGGGCAATCGGGCTCGATGGTGTTTGACCGGCTGGGGGAGAGCAAGAAACTGATGCTGAGCCGGGTGCACCGGCAGGCACAGGACAATCCGATTCTGGATCTGGCGCATGCCCTGGCGGACCCGGATATCGGGTTTGACCGGTTTGAGCGGATGGTGGAGGAGGCGGCCAAGCGCGATGAGCGGGTGGTCTGGGCCGAACGGGTGGATGCCGACATGATGGCGCGCTCGCCAGCCCTCGTGTGGCGCAATGCGACGCGCATCCGGCTGATCACCGCGTTCCGGGCGGCGCATGGTGCGCCGGATGATGCGCTGCTGCCCGGTGAGCCGCTGATTTGTGACGGGATCGAATTGCCCTTGAAGCATCGCAAGAAGCGGATTGATCTGGAGGCGCGGGGGCTGATCAAGGGGGCGCAGGTGATTTACCTTGGCCCCGGCAACCGGCCGGGCTTTGCCAAGATCCATGTGGTGGGGGCCGAAGATCCGCAGGTATCGGCCGCCAGCATCATCAAGATCGAGCGGCCCGATGAGGATGAGCCGTTTATTGCGTCGGCCGCCACCATGGGGGCGGCGTTTCTGCACGGGGCGGCGGTGACGATCCACAAGGCGCAAGGCAGCCAGTGGGAGAATGTGCAGGTGTTTGCGCCCGATCTCTTTGCCGCCGCACAGGCCGGACGGTCGGAGGCCGGGTTGCCGCTGTGGAAGCGGCTGGCCTATGTGGCGATCACCCGGGCGGAAAAGCGGCTGTTCTGGGTGGTGCGGGCGCGGCTGGCGCGGCCCTTGGGGCCGTTGGTGGTGGATGATCTGAAGCCGGCGAGTGTGCCGCTGACGCTGAGTGCGCAAGCGGACGGCTAGGCCCTTTTCCCCACGCCCCCCGCGCGCTAGGGTGCGGGGCAAGGACAGGAGGCCCCCATGCGCTGCGTATTCGTTCAGTTCCGCTGCATCCCCGGCAAGACCTATGAGGTGGCCAGCGCCATCTGGGACCGTGAGGTGGTGTCGGAGATGTATTCGACCAGCGGCGAATATGATCTGATGGCCAAGGTCTATATCCCGGATGAGGAAGACGTGGGCCAGTATCTGAATGCCGCGCTGTTTGACATTGTCGGCATCAGCCGCACCCTGACCACCATGACCTTCCGGACCTTCTGAGCGGACATATCGACACGGATGCGTCAGGCCGGGTTGCCGGGGCGCGTCCGCGCCGCCATATGAAGGGCGACCAGAGGAGAGAGATTTGGACCGTATTTCCGTGCCTGAACGCCCGGAGTGGCGTGCGAAGGCGGCAGAGCTTGGCTTTACCTTCGCCGATATGCATGGCGAGCCCTATTGGGACGAAAGCAGCGCCTACAGCTTTTCGCTGGAAGAGATCGAGGGGCGCATCGAAGACCCCTGCACCGAGCTGCACGCCATGTGCCGCGAGGCGGTGGCCCGCGTGCTGGCCGATGAGGCGCTGATGGAGCGGATGGGCCTGCCGCGCCTGCGCTGGGACTTCATCCGCGACAGCTTTGAGGCGGGGGAGCCGGAGGTCTATGGCCGGTTCGATCTGGCCTATGATGGCAAGGGTCCGGCCAAGCTGCTGGAATACAATGCCGATACGCCGACATCGCTGTATGAGAGCGCCAGTTTCCAGTGGCTGTGGTATGAGGATCAGCTGGCGGCGCGGGTGCTGCCCGAGGGGTCGGACCAGTTCAACCGGTTGCATGAGGCGCTGGTGGAGCGGTTTGCCGAGATCTTTCCGGCCGACACCGACCTGCATTTTGCCGCGATGGCGGGTGCGCCCGAGGATTATGCCACGGTGGAAACCATGGCCTGGGCCGCGCGAGAGGCCGGGATGGGGGCGCATTACACCGACCTTGAGAAGATCGGGATCAGCGAAGAGGGCCAGTTCACCGATGCCGAGGACCGGGTGATCGGCACGCTGTTCAAGCTCTACCCCTGGGAAGACCTGTTTGCCGATGAGTTTTCGGCGCATCTGGCCAGCGCGCAGTGCCGCTTCATCGAGCCGCCCTGGAAGGCGCTTTTGTCGAACAAGGCCATTCTGCCGGTGTTGTGGCAGATGTTTCCGGGCCATCCGAACCTGCTGCCCGCGTTTTTTGCCGATGACACCAAGGGGCTGGCCGATGCCGCGCATCTGATGCTGGCGGGCCATGTGACCAAGCCGATCTTTTCGCGCGAGGGGGCGTCGGTGACGATTACCGCGCAGGGCCGCGTGCTGGAGCGCGCGGCCAACCGCGCCTATGACCGGCATCCGATGATCGTGCAGGCCTATGCGCCCTTGCCGGTGATGGGGGGCTTTCGCCCGGTGATCGGGGCCTGGGTTGTCGGGGAAACCTGCGTGGGGCTGGGCGTGCGCGAAGACCGCCAGCTTATCACGCAAGACCTGTCGCGGTTCAAGCCGCATTTCATTGAGGGGTAGAGCCATGAAACGATCACGCGCGGTATCGCTGGGGATTCTGGGGGCAGCCGCCTTTGGGCTGGCCGCCTGCCAGCAGGAAGAACAGACCGATGCGGCCGCCTTTCCGGACAAGGAAAGCTGCATGGCGGCGGCGGCGCAGGGTGGCTGGTTCACCCGCGAGGATTGCGAAACCACCTTTGCCGAGGCGCTGGCCGTTCATGCCGAAACGGCCCCCCGCTATGAAAGCCAGGAGCTGTGTGAGCAAGAGCACGGGGCCGGAAATTGCGGTGGCGATGCGGCGGCGGGGTCGGGCGGGGGCGGCAGCATCTTCATGCCGCTGCTTGCCGGTTACCTGATCGGGCAGGCGCTGGGCGGCGGGCGCGCGATGGCGCAGCCGGTGGTGCCAAAGGCGGGCGGCGGTTATGCGACGCCGACCGGCGGCACCCAGCTTTCACGGCTGAATTCGACCGGCAAGATGGGTACCACGGCCTTTGCCAAGGGCCCGACCACCGCAGGCCAGCCGCCGATGACACGGGCGGCGGTGGCCAGCCGGGGCGGCTTTGGCGGATCGGCGGCAACGCGGTCGGTGGGCAGCTGACGAAAAAGGGGGGCGCTTTGCCCCCCTTTTTGTTGGTTCAGATGCTGCGTTTGCGATCTTTGGGTCAGATCGACAGGCAGATGTATTTCAGTTCCATGTAGTCATCCATCCCGTGGTGGCTGCCTTCGCGGCCAAGGCCGGATTGCTTGACGCCGCCAAAAGGCGCGACTTCGGTGCTGATGATGCCGGTGTTCACGCCGACGATGCCGTATTCCAGCGCCTCTTGCACGCGGGTGATGCGGCCGATGTCGCGGCTGTAGAAATAGCTGGCAAGGCCGAAGATGGTGTCATTGGCCTTGGCCACCACTTCTTCCTCGGTGTCGAACTTGAACAAGGGGGCCAGGGGGCCGAAGGTTTCTTCGGTGGTCACCAGCATCTGATCGGTGACGCCGGTCAGGATGGTGGGTTCAAAGAAATTGCCGCCGAGTGCGTGGCGCTTGCCGCCGGTCTCAACCTTGGCCCCTTTGGCGGTGGCGTCGGCAATATGTTCCTCGACCTTTTCGATCGCGGCGGCGTTGATCAGCGGGCCGAACTGCACGTCTTCGGTCAGCCCGTCGCCGACGCGGGTTTTGGCGACGGCGGCCTGCAGTTTGGCGGCGAAGGCATCATAGACCCCGGCCTGCACATAGATGCGGTTGGCGCAGACGCAGGTCTGGCCGTTGTTGCGGAATTTCGACATCATGGCCCCCGCCACGGCGGCATCAAGATCGGCGTCGTCAAACACGATGAAGGGCGCGTTGCCGCCCAGTTCCATCGAGCATTTCATCACCTGTTCCGCGGCCTGACGCAGCAGGATGCGGCCCACTTCCGTGCTGCCGGTGAAGGTGAGTTTGCGCACGATGGGGTTTTCGCAGAATTCCTTGCCGATGTCGGAGGATTTCTTCGAGGTGATGATAGACAGGATGCCCTTGGGCAGGCCCGCGCGTTCGCCCAAGACCGCCATGGCAAGCGCCGAAAGCGGGGTTTCGGCGGCGGGGCGGGCGACGAAGCCGCAGCCGGCGGCAAGCGCCGGGCCAGCCTTGCGGGTGATCATCGCGTTGGGGAAGTTCCATGGGGTGATGGAGCCGACCACGCCGATGGGTTGCTTGAGCACGGTGATGCGCTTGTCGCGCTGATGGCCGGGGACGGTTTCACCATAGACGCGCTTGGCCTCTTCGCCGAACCATTCGATGAAGCTGGCACCATAAGCGACCTCGCCCTTGGCCTCGGCCAGGGGTTTGCCCATTTCGGCGGTGAGGATGGTGCCGAGGTCATCCTGGTTTTCCATCATCAGCTCGAACCATTTGCGCATGATCTGCGCGCGTTCCTTGGCGGGGCGGGCGGCCCAGTCTTTCATGGCATGGTTGGCGGCGTCGATGGCGCGGGCGGTTTCGGCCCGGCCAAGATTGGGCACCTGGGCGATTTCGTCGCCGCGTGCGGGGTTGATGACGGCGAAGGTCGCGCCATCATCGGCGTCGATCCACTCGCCTGCGACATAGGCTTTGGTGGCAAGCAGGGTCGGGTCTTTCAACAGCGACGCCAGATCGGTCACGGAATCGAGCATGGGGGCCTCCTATTTCGGTTTGAACCATGCAAAGCATGGCGGGGGCGGCCTGTCCAGTTCGGAGCGGGGTCTGGCCTGGATATTTGATCAAATCGGGGTGGAACAGTGGAGTTTGCAAGCGAGGCGGACCGGGCCTATGCCAATGGTGCCTTCATTCCGGGCGCGGAGGGGTTTGTGCCGCGCTGGCGGGCAGAGGCGGCGGCGTTCCGGGCGGGGATGCGGGGCGAGCTGGATGTGGCCTATGGACCGGGGGCGCGGCAGCGGTTTGATCTGTTTCTGCCGGAGGGCCCCCCGCGCGGCGCGCTGGTGTTTGTGCATGGCGGCTATTGGCTGGATTTTGACCGGGGCGACTGGTCGCATCTGGCGGCGGGCGCGGTGGCGCGGGGCTGGGCCTGTGCGATGCCATCCTACACGCTGGCACCCGAGGCGCGGATTGCGCAGATGACGGTGGAGATCCGGGCGGCGGTGCGGGCGGTGGCGGCGCGGGTGGCGGGGCCAATGGTGGTGACGGGGCATTCGGCGGGCGGGCATCTGGCGGCGCGGATGGCTTGCGGGGATGGGCCAGAGCTGGCGCGGGTGGTGCCGATTTCGCCGCTGGCGGATCTGCGGCCGCTGATGGCAACGGACATGAACGCAAGGCTGCGGCTGGATGCTGCGGAGGCTTTGGCGGAAAGCCCGGCGCTGTTGCGTCCGCGTGCGGGGGTGGGCTGCCATGTCTGGGTCGGCGGGCAGGAGCGGCCCGCGTTTCTGTGGCAGGCGCGGGTGCTGGCAGAGAACTGGGCCTGCCCCTGGACGGTGGAGGGCGGGCGGCATCATTTTGACGTGATCGACGGGCTGTGCGACCCCGGGTCTGCGCTGATGGCGGCCTGTCTGGACGGGATCTAGGCAGGAGGCCCGATCAGGAGTTGGCGTTCATGCGTTCGATATAGGCGCGCATTTCCTCGGCCTCGTGCCGCGCGTCGCGCAGGCCACCCATCGCGGCGCGCAGCTCTGCCTCGGTCTGGGCGATCTGGTTCATCAGCTCGGCTTCGCGCTGTTCCAGATAGATGATCGCCTGATCGCGGGTTTCTTCGGCATCGTGCAGCATCGAGGACAGGCGGTCCATCTCGCTCATGTCGCCGCCGGGGACGCGGGCAAAGCGGTGCATGATCCAGTGCGAGAACCACCCCAGGGCAAAGGCCGCCATCAGGATGATGGCCGTGACGATGATGAATTCGGTGCGGTTCATGCGGTCTGCTTCATGGGGGGCAAGGGCCTGACACCTTTGGCCTAGCCGTCACGCGCCGGGCGCGCAAGGGGGCGGCGGGTCTTTTCTGTGGGCGCGACCGAGGGGCTGCTGTCATCGGACGGGTCGGCGCTGGCCTGCGCGCCGGCCTCTGGGCTGGCGGGGGTGCCAGCGGTGGCGGCGGGTTGGTCGAGGAGCTTGAATTCGATGCGGCGGTTGGCCTCGCGCCCGGCCTCGGTGGCGTTGTCGGCAATCGGGTTGGCCTCGCCATAGCCGGTGGCTTTGAGCGCATCGACGGTGACGCCGCGGCCTTGCAGCGCCAGCAGCACGGCATCAGCGCGGGCCTGGCTGAGGGCCAGATTGCCGCTGTCGGACCCCTGGCTGTCGGTGTAGCCGGCGATTTCCATCCGGACGGCGGTGCAGTCTTCCAGCACTTCGGCCAGGGCGTCCATGATGCCCACCGTCTGGCCGTCGATTTCTGCCGATCCGGGCGGGAAGGTGATCTTGCGGCGTTCCAGCACGGCCGTCACATCGGCGGCGCATTCCTGCGGGGTGGGCAGGGCGGCGAGGGGGTCGAGTTCCTCATCATAGCGGACCGACACCTTGAAGGTCTGGCCCTGACCCAGCTTGTCGGACAGCACCTGCGAGATGCGGCTGCGCGCGGCCTGGGAGCCGGTGACGCCTTCGACCTCGACCGTGTCGGCGCGCACCAGAAGGCGGCCCTCGGCAAGTTCACCCAGGGCTTCCAGCCCGGCCAGCACCCGGACTGGCCAGCCATCGGGCAGGTCATTGTCTAGCCGGGTGGCGGAATAGACCTTGCCGACCCCAAAGCGGGCCTTGGCATAGCTGGCGGTGGCATTGCGCAGCAGGTCATCCGTGACGCGGCCCCGCAGTTCGACCCGGCCATCGGCAGAAAGGGTGGCGGTGAATTCGGCAGGGCCCAGGGCCACGTCAGAGCTGCGCTCCAGCGTGGCGGTCAGCGAAAACACCTCGGGCAGGGCCGAGTCGAGTTCGCCCACAATGCGGTCAAAGTCGGATTGGGACACGGTGGCGGCGGCCACAAGCGAGACATCGGCATCAGAGAAGGTGATGGTCGCGGCCCCAAGCGAGGTGACGGCGGTGATGGCGGTGGCGACCGCATCGGCCCAGCTGGGGGTGGGGACGCCAAGGCCGACGATGCAATTGGGCCGGCCCGGCACACCGGCGGCGCGGGCTGCGGCAAGGATGCGGGCGCGGGCGCGGTCGGTATCGGCGGCGCAGGCATCAAAGCGCGCGCCCTGATCATCCAGCACGAAGCGCAGGGTGAAGGGGGTCAGCACCGGGCGCGGGGCCGAGATGTCGATGGACACCTGCAGCCCTTCGGGGCGCGCGTTGTTCAGATCATTGGTGAGCTGGCGCTGTTCTTCGGTGCTGGTGGCGATGGCGGTGACGCTGACCCGGCCTGCCGCGACCGAGACCTTGGACCGGGGCAGGCGTTTGACCGCCTCCATCCCGAAGGCAAAGGCGGCGTCCCAGCCTTCGGGCGCCGGGTAGGCGGCGGTTTCCAGCATGTCGGAGATTGCGCCATCAGACCGCAGGGCGCGCGCCTCGGCCAGCAGGGCTTCGGCGGAATCGCTGGTGGGCAGCAGACCGATCAGCTGGATTCCATCATCGTTGCGCAGCATCTCGACCGAGAATTTCGGGGCTTCGATGGCCTTGACGGGCGTGACATCGAGCATGTCGCGCACGCGGGAGGCGTCGATCACCGTGCCTGCGAGGTTCACGGCGCGGAAGCGCGCGGCCTCATTCGGGGCGGTGCCGATGAGATGGAGTTGCAAGCCATCGGCCTCTGCCGTGGCCCAGGTGATACCGGCATCGAGCAGGCGCGAGGTCACGGCCTGTTCCGACCGTGTCTCGATCCACAGCGCCGAGGCCCAGGCGGCGAGGGCTGCCACAACGCCCGCACCGCTGACCGCTGCAAGGGCGATGACGCCATGGGGCAGATGGCCGCTGTCCAGCTGCGCCCGGGTGGTGGACATCAGGGCGGTGGTGCGAAGAAGCAGGCGCTTGGGCAAGGCTCGGTTCCTGACTGAATGCTGTCCGGGGTTCGGGCCGGGCGATGGGCCGGGCCTTGGGCCGGAGCAGGGGGAGGCGGCCGGGTGACCGATCCGTTGGCAGATGATTCCCTTGCGGGTTTAAAAGCCGCAGCCGCCGTGATCAATCAAAGCGCGGCGGCAACGGCAAGAAACAGCGCAACGATCAGCCCGGCATCGCGGTTGGCCCGGAACTGGACCAGACAGGAGGCAGGGTCGTCAACGCGCAGCCCCGCCATCTGCCGCACCATATGCCAGCCAAAGGCCCAGACCCCGGCAAGGGCGATGGCCAGTTGCAACGGATCGCGGCTGGGCAAGAGGGCGAGGATCACCGCCAGCCCCATCAGCGCGACGGTGGCGAGCAGGAACAGCCTGAGCCACCAGCCGGTATGGGTGCCAAACAGCCGCGCGGTCGATTTGACCCCGATCAGGGCATCATCCTCGCGGTCCTGAAGGGCATAGATCGTGTCGTAATACAGCGTCCAGGTGATGCCGGAGGCATAGAGCACCACGGCGGCCAAGGGAACCGTGCCCGCATGCGCCGCCCAGGCCAGCACCGCGCCCCAGTTGAACGCCAGCCCCAGAAACAGCTGCGGCCACCAGGTGAAGCGCTTGGCAAAGGGGTAGATCGCGACCAGGGCCAGCGAGGCGATGCCAAGGCCGATGGCCAGCCCGTTGTAGGTGAACAGGATCAGGGCGGCCAGACCCGCCTGCGCCGCCATCCAGACCAGCGCCTGCCGCACCGTGACCTGACCTGACGGGATCGGGCGCGACCGGGTGCGGGTGACCTTGCCGTCGATGTGGCGGTCGGTGATGTCGTTCCAGGTGCAGCCCGCGCCGCGCATCAGGAAGGCCCCGGCGGCGCAGCTGACCGCCAGCCACAGATCCCACAGCCGATAGCCGTCCACTGCCGCGGCAAGGGCAATGCCCCAGAAGCAGGGGATCAGCAAAAGCCAGGTGCCGATGGGCCGGTCGGCCCGGCTGAGACGCAGATAGGGCCGGGCCGGGGCGGGGGCATGCCGGTCCACCCAGTTGTCGCTTGGGGCATCGGCAACGCCGCCAGACAATTGGCTCTGCGCCAGCTCTGGCATTTCCGGGAATTGGGTCATAGCGTGGCGCCTATGGATGCAAAGGTCAGACTCTATGTAGATCAGCCCTTGGGCGCGGGGCAAGCCGTGGCGGTTGGCCCCGAGCAGGCGAGCTATCTGTTCTCGGTGATGCGCCTGCCGGTCGGGGCGGGGGTGTTGCTGTTCAACGGGCGGGACGGCGAATGGCTGGCGCGGGTGGTGGATGCGGGCAAGCGGCGCGGGGCGTTGCTCTGCGAGGTGCAGACCAAGCCCTTGCAGCTGCCGCCCGACATGTGGCTGCTGTTCTCGCCGGTGCGCAAGGAGCGCACCAATTTCATCGTGGAAAAGGCGGTGGAATTGGGGGTGGCGCGGCTGATGCCGGTCACGACACGTTTCACCCAAGGGGAACGCTGGCGGCAGGACAAGCAACTGGCCCATGCGATCGAGGCGGCCGAGCAATGCGGGGCCACTGCTGTGCCACAGGTGGGCGAGGTGCAGCCGCTGGAGCGGGCGCTGGCGGGTTGGCCCGCGGACCGGGCGCTGTTTTGGGCCGATGAGGCGCTGGCCGGGGCCGGGCCGGGTGCTGCCGGTCTGGCGGGCCTTGAGGCCGGCCGGCCGGGGGCGATTCTGATCGGGCCGGAGGGCGGGTTTTCCGATGCGGAACAGGCGCTGCTGCGCGGGTTGCCTTTTGTGCGCCCGATCAGCCTTGGCCCGCGCATCCTGCGGGCCGAGACGGCGGCGGTGGCGGCGCTGGTGCTGTGGCAGATGGCGGCGGGGGACTGGCGATGATCCGCCCCGAGGTGCAGGCCGCGCTGTGGCGCTGGCGCGAGGTGGGTGTGGGCGTGGCCGTGCTGGGCTTTGGCTTGTGGCTGATGTGGCTGGGCGGCTATCTGCTGGTGCCGCTGGGGGCGGTGATCGGCCTGGGCGGCGTGGCGCTGGCCGTGCTGGCAGGGCGGCGCTTGCGCTTTGTGCCGGCGGGCGAGGCCCCGGGCGTGGTGCAGGTGGATGAGGGGCAAGTCAGTTACATGGGCCCGCAGCTGGGCGGCTTTGTCAGTCTGCGGGATCTGGTGGAAGTGCGGCTGATCTCGATCCGTGGGCGGCGGCTGTGGCGTCTGAAACAGACCGACGGCCAGGCCCTGCTGATCCCGGTCGAGGCAGCGGGGACAGAGGCGTTGTTTGATGCGTTTTCCAGCCTGCCGGGCCTGTCGAGCGCCGATCTGCTGGCCGCCCTCGCGCCGGTGCCCGGCACTGGCAGCCGCGCCGTGATGGCGGGCGGTGAAAACCGGGTGGTCTGGCGCAGGGCCGGGCGCGGCGTGGTGGCGCAAGGCGGCCCTCGCCCGGCGGACCAATAACGTTTTGTGATATGTCGCCGGTGCCGCATCGCGCCGTCTTGACTCGGGCCACGGCGCAAGACACCTGTGAGGCGCAACCCATGACCCCAGCCGGAGCCTCAATTCATGTCCATCCCACAATCCGGCGGCGGTCAGATCACATCGTTTCACCAGCTGGCAGAGCTGATGGAATCGGGCAACAAGCCGAAATCCCAGTGGCGCATCGGCACCGAGCATGAAAAGTTCGGCTGGCTGGAGGGCAGCCATGCGCCCTTGCCCTATGCGGGCGAGCGGTCGATCTCGGCGCTGTTTGCGGGGCTGGAGGCGCGCTTTGGCTGGACGGCGGTGCGGGAGGCCGGCAATGTGATCGGCCTGCACCGCAACGGGGCCAATATCAGCCTGGAACCCGGCGGGCAGTTTGAGCTGTCGGGCGCGATGATGTCTGACATGCATGAGACGGCGGCAGAGCTGCGCCTGCATCTGGAGGAGGTGGCGGAAATCGCCGGGCCGATGGGCGTGCGCTTCATGGGGATCGGGGCGGCGCCCGAGTGGAGCCATCAGGACATGCCGGTGATGCCCAAGGGGCGCTACCGGCTGATGACCGATTACATGGGCCGCGTTGGCACGCATGGGACGCAGATGATGTACCGCACCTCGACGGTGCAGGTGAACCTCGATTACGCCTCCGAGGCGGATATGGTGAAAAAGCTGCGGGTGGCGATTGCGCTGCAACCTGTGGCGACCGCGCTCTTCGCCTCCAGCCCGTTTTTTGACGGCAAGCCGAATGGCCACAGGAGCTGGCGCAGCCGGATCTGGCGAGGGCTGGATGACAGCCGCACCGGGATGCTGCCCTTTGCCTTTGATGAGGGCTTCGGCTTTCAGCAATATGTCGACTGGGTGCTGGATGTGCCGATGTATTTCGTCTACCGCGACGGCACCTATATCAATGCGTTGGGCCAGTCGTTCCGCGATTTCCTGAAAGGGGAGTTGCCGGCGCTGCCGGGCGAATTGCCCACCCTGTCGGACTGGGCCGACCACATGACAACGGTGTTCCCCGAAGCGCGGGTCAAGAAATACATCGAGATGCGCGGGGCCGATTGCGGCGACGAGGCGCATATCAATGCGCTGCCCGCGTTCTGGCTGGGGCTGATGTATGACCAGTCCGCGCTGGATGCCGCCTGGGATCTGGCCAAGGGGTTCGATGCCGCCACCCGCGAGGGGTTGCGCGTTGCGGCCTCGGTTTCGGCTCTGAAGGGCGAGGCGGGCGGGGTGAAGCTGGAAGCGCTGGCCCGTGCGGCGGTGGAGCTGTCGCAGGCGGGTCTGGTGGCGCGCGGTCTTGGCGAAGAGATCTACCTCGCGCCGCTGCACCAGTCTTTGGCGCAGGGCGAGGTGCAGGCCGACCGCTGGCTGCGGCTCTATGAGACCGAGTGGGATCACTCCCTGACGCCGATCTACCGGGCCGCCAGCCTCTGAGCGGGGCTGCGCCTGCGCGGAGCGCGCCGACCCGAGGAGACGCGGCGCAGCCCGCGCGACGAGATAAAAACAGCGCGGCGCAGCCGCTCTGCCGGATCAGGTGTCGCAGGTGCGGGCGGGGAGGGTTATTTTTTGCCGATCCTTGGCTCGGTGCCTTGCCGCAGGCGCGCGATATTGGCGCTGTGCCGGGCAAAGATCAGCGCGCCCAGCGTGATGGCCAGCAGGATCATCTGCGGATAGCCCAGCACCGCCAGCCAGACCGGGGCGAGGGCGGCGGCGACCAGCGCCGAGAGCGATGAGATGCGGGTGATGGCCGCCGTCACCGCCCAGGTGGCGCAGGCGGCAAGGCCAACCGGCCAGGCAAGGGCCAGCAGCGTGCCGAGGAAGGTCGCCACCCCCTTGCCGCCCCTGAACCCCAGCCAGACCGGGAACAGGTGGCCAAGAAAGGAAAACAGCGCCGCCACCTGGGCCGCATCCGGCCCCAAAGCCGCACGGGCGATCAGCACGGCGATGCCGCCCTTGCCCGCATCCAGCAGCAGGGTGGCAAGGGCTGCGGGCCTGTTGCCGGTGCGCAGCACATTGGTGGCCCCGATATTGCCCGAGCCGATGGCGCGCAGATCGCCCAGGCCCAGCAGGCGGGTGATGACGATGCCAAAGGGCACCGAGCCCAGCAGATAGGCAAGCACGGCAGTCAGGGCCAGCAGCAGGGGCGCAGAGGTGAAGTCGGGCATTTCGCGTTAGGCTCCGTAAACCTGATGGCCGGCGACAAAGGTGGCCAGAACCTTACCTTCCATCCGGGTGCCGTCAAAGGGCGTGTTCTTGGATTTCGACTGCAGGGTGAAGCGGTCGAGCACAAAGGGCGTGTCGGGGTTGAACAGCACAAGATCCGCCGGCGCGCCCTCGGCCATGCGGCCCTGCGGCAGGCCAAGGCGGCGGGCGGGGTTCAGGGCCAATGCGCGGAACAGCTGCGGCAGGGTCAGCTGGCCTGCGTGCGCCAAGCGCAGCGCGGCGGGCAGCAGGGTTTGCAGGCCGACCGCGCCACTGGCCGCATCCTCGAAGGGCAGGCGTTTGGATTCCTCATCTGCTGGGGTGTGGAAGCTGCCGATCACATCGATCAATCCGCTGGCCACCGCCTCGATGATCGCCAGCCGGTCGTCCTCGGACCGCAGCGGCGGGGTCAGCTTGAAGAAGGTGCGGTAATCGCCCACGTCAAATTCGTTCAGCGTCAGATGGTGGATCGACACGCCTGCGGTGACATCCAGCCCGTTGGCCTTGGCGCGCTCCAGCGCGGGCAGGCTGCGGGCGGTGGTGATCTGGTCGGCGTGATAGCGGACGCCTGTCATCTCGATCAGGCCAAGGTCACGGTCCAGGCCGATGCGTTCGGCCATCGGATGCACCGCCGGAAGGCCGCGCAGGGAGGCGAACTTGCCGCTGGTGGCAGAGGCGCCTTTTGACAGGCCCGGGTCCTGCGGGTGGCCGATCACCAGCGCGCCCAGACTGCGGGCATAGGTCAGCGCGCGCGACAGCACCTTGGGGTCGGTGCAGACCCGGGCGGCATCGGTGAAGGCAATGGCCCCGGCGTCGAGCAGAAAGCCGATCTCGGTCATCTCGCGGCCGTCACGGCCCTTGGTCAGGGCAGCCATGTGGCGTATGCGGACCGGTGAGGCCTCGGCCGCGCGACGGGTGACGAATTCCAGCACTTCGGGCGTGTCGATGGCGGGGGAGGTGTCGGGGCGGGCGATGATCGTGGTCACACCGCCCGCCGCCGCCGCAAGGCCGGCAGAGCGGAAGGATTCCTGATGCCGTTCGCCGGGTTCGCCGATCTTGACGCCCCAGTCGATGATGCCCGGGGCCAGGCAGGCCCCGCCACAGTCGATCACCTGAGCATCCTTGGGGGCGGAGGCCGCACCGATGGCGGCGATCACCCCTGCATCAAGGATCACATTGCCGGTGGTGATCGTGTCCCCTTCGGGGTCGATGATGCGGGCATTTTCCAGAAACAGGGTCATCGGCGGGCCTTTGTGCAGATTGGGGTCATCGCAGGGCTTGCGTCAGGCGGGCCGCGTCGGCGGCGGGGGCTGCGAGGTATTTGATCAGGTGCCGGTCCCCCGTGATGGTGGTGACCTGCACCGACCCGAGGAAGGGGCGCGCGGCCTTGATCTGTGCACGCGGCACGGTCAGGCCGCGCGGGCCGATCAGGCGGTGGCTGGTCAGATACCACAGATCGGTCAGCGCCTCGGAGGCGACATAGGCGGCACGGGCCGCAATGGCGAGAGCGGCGCCGATGGGCCCCATGACCGGGTAGGGGTTGCCCTGCCACAGGAGCCACAGGCCGACCACCGCACCAAGGACGACGGCCATGATCAGATGCGCGCGCCAATAGGTCAGGCGGTCGGGGGTGAAGGTGGCGCGCAGCGTTTCCCCCTCGGCAAGAACAGGCGCGGTCATCCGGCCCCCCAGACGAACAGGGCGACAAAGATCGCCAGCAGGATCAGCACCACCGTGGCCACCCGGCCCGACATGGCGGCGTCGGAGGGGCCTTTGCGGGGCTGCATCGGAGCAAGGTCGGCTTCGGGGTCATAGGGGGCCAGGCCAATGCGGGCCGGGGCGGGCACCTCGTCATAGCGCCCGATCAGGTGCAGGGGGGCGCGCGGTGACAGGCTGCCCTGACCAAGGGCGGCGCGGAACACCAGCAGAAGCGGGCCGCGCAGGGCGTCAAGGGTGGCCCTGTCGGGGGCCAGGCTGTCTTCGGCAATGCCCTGACCTTCGGCCAGATAGCGCGAGAGGCCGTATTCGGTGAAGGTGTCGGCATCGACCAGTTCTGTATGGGTGGCGTCCACCGCCGCAACGCCCAGGGCATCGGCCAGCGGCCCGCGCGCGAAGGCCTCGGCCTCGCGGTCTGGCAGGTCGATCACAAAGACCCAGACACAGCGTTCGGGGCCGGGGGGGATGGCGAGCGGGGCGGTCATGCCATGACCTCTGCCGCTTTGGCACCCCGGTCGGCGCGCAGGTTGCGGGCCAGAAGGTCCATGCAGGCCATGCGCACCGCGACGCCCATTTCGACCTGTTCCTGAATGACCGAGCGGTTGATGTCATCGGCCAATTCGCCGTCAATCTCGACGCCGCGGTTCATCGGGCCGGGGTGCATGACGATGGCATCGGGTTTGGCGGCGCTCAGCTTTTCGGCATCCAGCCCGTAGCGGTGGTAATATTCGCGTTCAGACGGGATGAAGCCGCCATCCATGCGTTCGCGTTGCAGGCGCAGCATCATCACCACATCGGTGCCTTCCAGCCCCTTGCGCATGTCGTCAAACAGCTCACACCCAAAATCGCCCACACCGGCGGGCATCAGGGTGGGCGGGGCGATCAGGCGGATGCGGTTTTCCATCTTGCCCAGCAGGATCAGATTGCTGCGCGCCACGCGGCTGTGCGCGATGTCGCCGCAGATCGCCACGGTCAGGCGCTGGATGCGGCCCTTGGCGCGGCGGATGGTCAGGGCATCGAGCAGGGCTTGGGTGGGATGTTCGTGCCGCCCGTCGCCCGCGTTCAGCACCGCGCAATTCACCTTTGACGCCAGCAGGTTGACCGCGCCGGAGGATCCGTGCCGCACCACGAGCAGATCGGGGTGCATGGCGTTCAGCGTCATGGCGGTGTCGATCAGGGTTTCGCCCTTTTTCACGCTGCTTTGCGCGACCGACATGTTCATCACATCGGCCCCCAGCCGCTTGCCCGCCAGTTCGAAACTGGCTTGCGTGCGGGTGGAATTCTCGAAGAACATGTTGATCTGGGTCATGCCCGCCAGCGCATCGGATTGTTTGACCGTGCGGCGGTTCAGATCGACGTAGCGATCCGCCAGATCGAGGATGGCGAGGATTTCCTGCGGCGACAGGTGTTCTATTCCCAGCAGATGGCGTGCGCGGAACATGGGTGTCTCCTTACGACTGGCTGCGGGTTTGGGGTGCTTATGCCAAAGGGGCGGGCAATGGGCAACGGTGATCGGTGCCTTGCGGGGGCGGGGCGGCCAGCCTACCCTTTGCGGCATGGGAATCGGGCAAGACATTCTGGCGGACTGGCATGCCTCGCAGGCGGCGCTGCTGTGGCAGGTGGATCTGGGCATCGACGACTGGCTGCTGGACGATCCGCTGAACCGCTATGATCTGCCCGAGGCGGTGAAACCTGCGCCGATGCTGGCACCGGACAGTCTGTCTGCGCCAGCGGCGCGGGAGGCTGCGTCGGGGCGGCGGGCGACGGCCCCTGCGGTGCTGCCCGAGGCCGTGAAGGTGGATGCGGTGGCCGAAGCAAAGGTGATGGCCGCGCGCGCCACAACGCTGGACGCGTTGCGCGCGGCGATGGCCGGATTTGAGCCGTGCGAGCTGCGGCGGGGCGCGCGCAACATGGTGTTTGGCGATGGTGTGCCCGGCGCGCGCGTGATGGTGCTGGGTGAGGCGCCGGGGCCCGAGGAAGACCGCGAGGGCCGGCCTTTCGTGGGCCGGGCCGGGGCCTTGCTGGATGACATGTTCGAGGCGATCGGCCTGTCGCGCCGGGCCGAGGCGGCGCGGGCAGGGCTTTATCTGGCCCATGTTTTGCCCTGGCGCTGTCTGGGCAATGGCGCGCCGATGGCAGAGGACGTGGCCATGATGCGGCCGTTTCTGGAGCGCCATATCGAGCTGGTGGCCCCCGAGGTGATTGTGGTGATGGGCAATACGCCCTTGTCGGCGCTGACGGGCCTGCAGGGCATCGCACGGCTGCGGGGGCAGTGGCAGGCGTTCGCAGGGCGTGCGGTTCTGCCGATGATCCATCCGGACACGCTGTTGCGCCTGCCCATCGCCAAACGCGAAGCCTGGGATGATCTGTTGGCATTGGAGGCGCGGTTGGCCGGGGGGCAGCGATGAGCCGGATTGACGAAACGATGGCATTTGTGCCGGTGCGGATCGCGGTGCTGACGGTCAGCGACACCCGCACGGCGGCCGATGACCGGTCAGGTGACACGCTGGTGGAGCGGATTGCGGGCGCGGGCCATGTGCTGGCGGCGCGGGGGATTGTGGCCGATGACCGGGCGCTGATTGCGGCGCAGTTGCGGGAGTGGATCGCCGATGCGGCGGTTGATGTGATCCTGACCACGGGGGGCACCGGGTTGACCGGGCGCGATGTGACGGTTGAGGCGCATCGCGATGTTTATGAAAAAGAGATCGAGGCGTTTGGGACAGTGTTCACCATCGTGTCGATGCAGAAGATCGGCACCTCTGCCGTGCAAAGCCGCGCCTGCGGGGGCGTGGCGGGTGGGACGTATCTGTTTGCGCTGCCGGGCAGCCCCGGGGCCTGCCGCGATGCCTGGGACGAGATTTTGCGCTGGCAGCTGGATATCAGGCACCGGCCCTGCAACTTTGTCGAGATCATGCCGCGGCTGGACGAACATCTGCGCCGGAAATAGGACAGGCCCGCGACGGAAAGCGGCCGCCCGCGCGTAACAGGCTTGTGGCTGGACGCGACCCCGGTCCGCGTTACTGTCTTGTTGTCCTTTGACCCGGAGCTTTCATGCGATTTCTGGCGCGTTCCCTGACCGGCCTGTTTCTGGCCGCCCTGACCTTGGGGCTGCTGGCGCTTGGGGCCAGCCTGATTGCCGGGGCGCTGAGTGACCGGCTGTCGACCGAACGGCCCGCCCAGCCCGCGCGGGAGCGGGTGTTTTCTGCCAATGTGCAGAAAGTGACGCCGGGCGTGCTGATCCCGCAGACGGTGGCCTTTGGTGAGATCCGGTCGCGCCGCACGCTGGAGCTGCGCGCGCCCAGTGGCGGGCGCGTGCTGGAGATTGCGGCGGGGGTCGAGGATGGGGCGACGGTGACCGAGGGCCAGGTGCTGGTGCGGCTGGACCCGGCCGATGCCACATCGGCGCGCGATCTGGCCCAGGCGGGTCTGAGCGAGGCCGAGGCCGAGGTGCGCGATGGCGACCGGGGCCTGCTGCTGGCGCGCGATGATCTGGCAGCGGCGGGCGCGCAGGCCGAATTGCGGCGTCAGGCGTTGACCCGGCAAGAGGATTTGCTGGCCCGGGGTGTCGGATCGGCGGCGGCGGTGGAAACGGCGGCTTTGGCCCTGTCATCCGCCGAGCAGGCGGTCTTGTCGCGCCGGTCGGCGCTGGCGCAGGCCGAGGCGCGGGTGGATCAGGCGGCATCGGGTCTGGCACGGGCGCGCATTGCGCTGGCCGAGGCTGACCGTGCGCTGGCCGATACCGTGATCCGCGCCAGTTTTACGGGCCGGCTGAACGGGGTCACGGTGGTGGCCGGCGGGTTGGTCGGGGCCAATGAGCGGTTGGCGGAGCTGATTGACCCGGATCGGCTGGAAGTGTCGTTCCGCCTGTCGACGGCGCAGTTTACGCGGCTGCTGGATGAGCGCGGCAGCCTGACCGCCGCGCCGGTGGTGGTGTCGCTGGATGTGCTGGGGGCCGAGATTGCCGCCCTGGGCCGGGTGGAGCGCGTGGGCGCCGCAGTGGGTGAAGGGGCGACGGGGCGGCTGATCTATGCCGCGCTGGACGGGGCGCGGGGGTTCCGTCCCGGAGATTTTGTCACCGTGGCAATCGCCGAGCCGGAGGTTGACGGCGTGGCGCTGTTGCCGGCGACGGCGGTGGACAGCACAGGCGGGGTTCTGGTGGTCGGGGCCGAAGACCGGCTGGAGGTGCAGCAGGTGCCGGTCCTGCGGCGGCAGGGGGATGACGTGATTGTGGATGTGCGCGGCATTGCCGGGCGTGAGGTGGTGGTGGAGCGCTCGCCCCTGTTGGGCGCGGGGATCAGGATCAACCCGATCCGGCCCGGCGCTGACGCGTCACCGGATGCGGGGGCGCAGGTGCAGCCCGCAGCGCAGCCGGGCGCCCAGTCTGGAGCGGTGACCGACACCATCCAGCTTAGCCCCGAACGCCGGGCCGGGTTGATCGCCTATGTCGAGGGCAATGCCCGGATGCCA
This sequence comes from Pseudotabrizicola formosa, assembly GCF_002900965.1. Lineage (GTDB taxonomy): Bacteria > Pseudomonadota > Alphaproteobacteria > Rhodobacterales > Rhodobacteraceae > Pseudotabrizicola > Pseudotabrizicola formosa. Next base: position 417,093 of record NZ_PJOM01000003.1, read on the forward strand.
GAGGAGGCCAAGGCGCGGTTGCTGGAACAGCTGGCGCAGGATCAGGTGCCTGCCCAGATGGTGACACGGCTTGAAGACCGGATGGGGGGCTGAGGCATGGCAAGGCTTACCCCGGCGCGCGGCAGCGGTCTGATTTCCTATTTCACCCGGCACCGGACATTGGCCAATCTGCTGTTGGTCCTGATGATCGTGGCCGGGCTGGTCTCGGCCTCGCGCATCAGAGCGCAGTATTTTCCCGATGTGATCATCAGCCAGATCGACGTGTCGGTGGCCTGGAGCGGGGCCGGAGCCGAAGATGTGGACCGCGCCATTGTGCAGGTGCTGGAACCCGCGTTGCTGACGGTGGATGGCGTGGCCGATATCTCCTCCCGCGCGAATGAGGGCTCGGCCCGGATTTCGCTGGAGTTTGAACCGGGGCTGGATCTGGCACAGGCGGTCGAGGATGTGCAGACCGCGGTCAATTCGGTGACAAACCTGCCCGATGAGGCCGAAGAGCCGGTGATCCGCCGCAACCAATGGCGGGATCAGGTGACGGATGTGGTGATCACCGGGCCGGTGGGCGTGGATCAGCTGGGCCGCTTTGCCGATGAATTCGTGGCGCGGCTGTTTCAGGTGGGCGTCACCCGCACGACGATCCGCGGCATGGCGGACCCGGAAACGGTGGTCGAAGTGCCCTCGGTGGCGTTGATCCGCCATGACATCACCCTGCGCGAGATTGCCACGGCGATTGGCGCTGCGGTGCAGACCAACCCGGCGGGCAATGTCGGCGATGGATCGGCGCGGGTGCGGACCGGATCGGAACGGCGGACGGCGGCGGAAATCGGCGGGGTGGTGCTGCGCAGCCTGCCGGATGGCACCAAGCTGACGGTCGGCGATATTGCGACTGTGACCGCCATTGGGGCCGATGCTGGGCGGGCGAGCTTTGTCGGCGCGAATCCGGCGATGACCGTGCGGGTGGACCGCAATGCCGAAGGCGATGCCATCCGCATGCAGGCCAGTGTTCAGGATGTGGCCGATGCGATGCAGCTCTCGTTGCCACCGGGGGTGACGATCGATCTGGTGCGCGCGCGGGCGGAAGAGATTACCGACCGGCTGTATCTGCTGCTCGACAACGCGCTGAGCGGGCTGGCGCTGGTGGTGGTGCTGTTGTTCCTGTTTCTGAACGCCCGCACGGCGCTGTGGGTGGCCGCCGGCATTCCGGTGGCGATGCTGGCGGCGGTGGCGGTGATGTATGCGGCCGGGCTGACGCTGAACATGATGTCGCTGTTTGCGCTGATCATCATGCTGGGCATCGTGGTGGACGATGCGATCGTGGTGGGCGAGCACGCCGATTTTCGCGGGCGCACCCTGGGGGAAGACCCGGTGGTTGCGGCGGAGCGGGGGGCGCTGCGGATGGCACAGCCGGTGGTGGCGTCAAGCCTGACCACGGTGATCGCCTTTTTTGGCCTTGTCGCCATCGGCGGGCGCTTTGGCGACCTGATCAGCGATATTCCGTTCACGGTGATTGCGGTTCTGATTGCCTCGCTGGTGGAATGTTTTCTCATACTGCCCAATCACATGGCCCATGCCATCGCTGCGGCGCGGGTGGAAAAATGGTATGACTGGCCGTCGCGGCAGGTGAACCGGGGCATGGTCTGGCTGGGCGCGCATGTGATCAAGCCCCTGATGCGTCTGGTCCTTCTGGCGCGGTATCCGGTGCTGGCGGGGGCGGTCTGCCTGCTGGCGGCATCGGCGGCGCTGTTCATCCGGGGCGATCTGCCGTTTCGGTTTTTCAACGCGCCGGAACAGGCATCGGTCACCGGCAATTTCTCGATGCTGCCGGGGGCAGAGCGGGCAGACACGCTGGAGATGATGCGCGAGGTGCAGCGCGCGGCGGAGGCGGTGGGCGCGCGGTTCGAGGCCGAACATGGCAGGAACCCGATCACCTTTGCCATGGCCGAAATCGGCGGATCGGGTGGGCGCGGGCTGGCCAGTGCCGAGGGCAAGGATGCCGACCAGTTGGGCAGCATCTCGATCGAGCTGATCGACCCGGATTCGCGGCCCTATTCCAGCAATGTCTTTGTGCAGGCCCTGCAGGAAGAGGTGCGCGGCCATCCTTTGATGGAAGAGCTGTCGTTCCGGGGCGGGCGCTTTGGCCCCGGCGGCGATGCGCTGGCGATTGATCTGTTCGGGGCCGAGGCTGCCGGGCTGAAGGCCGCCGCCGAGGCGCTGAAGACCCGGCTGGCGGTTTATCCGGAAGTGTCGGCGCTGGAGGATTCTCTGGCCTATGACAAGGAAGAGCTGATCCTGAACCTGACCCCGCTGGGGCAGTCTTTGGGATTTGTGATTGACGAGCTTGGGCGCAGCCTGCGCGACCGGCTGAACGGGATCGAGGCGGCCACCTATCCGGACGGGCCACGATCCGTGGCGATCCGGCTGGAGCTGCCGCGCGATGAGCTGACGGCAGATTTTCTGGATGCCACGTTGTTGCGCACGGCTGCCGGCAGCTATGTGCCGCTGGCCGATATCGTGACGGTCGAGCAGGTGGCCGGGTTTTCCACCATCCGGCGCGAGAATGGGTTGCGGATTGTCTCGGTGTCAGGCGATCTGGCCGAGGATGATCCGGCGCGGGCGGCAGAGATTCAGGCCACCATCCGCGAAACGATTCTGCCCGGGATCGCGCAGGATTTCGGCGTCGAGGTCCGCCAAGGCGGGTTGGTGCAACAGCAGGCCGAATTCCTCAGTGATGCCGGTACCGCTGTGATCCTGTGCCTGATGGGGATTTACCTGTGCCTTGCCTGGATTTTTGCCAGCTGGACCCGGCCTTTGGTGGTGATGTCGGTGATTCCCTTTGGGCTGATCGGGGCGATGTGGGGGCATTTCCACTGGGGGGTGCCGCTGTCGCTGTTCTCGGTTGTGGGGCTGATCGGGATGTCAGGCATCATCATCAACGATTCCATCGTGCTGGTCTCGACGATTGACGACTATGCGCATAAGCGTGGGCTGTTTCCCGCGATTGTCGATGGGGTGGCCGACCGGTTCCGCGCGGTGCTGCTGACCACCTTGACCACCGTCATCGGTCTGTCGCCGCTGTTGTTCGAGGGCAGTTCGCAGGCCGAATTCCTCAAGCCTACGGTGATCACGCTGGTTTACGGTCTGGCGTTTGGCATGCTTTTGGTGCTGATCATGGTGCCGGCGTTGATGGCGGTGCAGGCCGATATCGGCCAGATGTTCCGGGCGCTGTCACGGGGGCTGCGCGCGGGGCGCTCGCGCGGGGTTCTGCTGGGCACGGGCGCGGTGCTGGCGGTGCTGTTTGCCGTAACCCTGGCACCGGCGGTGCTGGACGGTTGGCTGGGCGGTGCGGTGCCAGCCCTGCCATTGGGCATGGCCTTTGGCGTGTTTGCCCTGGGCGCGGGGGGGGTGAGCCTTGCGGCGTTCTGGATGGTGCGCTTGCGGCCGGCAAGGCGCTGACGGGCATGGCGTCAACCGGCGGGGCAGCCGAGGATTTCCACCGCGCGGCCCTGACCGCCGATCACGGTGACCACCATGGCAGAGCGGTTCAGGGCGAAGGGCTGGCCCGAGGGCGGCACCATTTCGGCCACCGCGGTCAGGCTGCGCCCGTCGCGGCTGACCTGTGATTCCGACACCCAGACATTGGCGATGCCCGGTTCGAACACCACAGCCTCCTGGTGTCCTTGCAGCGGAAGGTCCATCCGGGCGGTGACGCGCAGCCCATCGCGGATCGGTTCGATCCGGCAGGCGATACGGGTCAGCCCGGCCTCGGACGCGGTGGCGGGGCGGGCGCGCAGGGCGGCGTTGATGGTGCCGTCAGACTGCCCGGGCGTGGTGAGCGCGCCGCCCAGCAGCAGCGTGGTCGGAATGCAGATGTCCTTGCACACGCCCAGATCAATCGACGCCTGTAGCCGCACTGGCTTGCGCGGGTCTTTCGGCGTGATCTCGATCGGCAGAACCAGTTCGTCATGATAGCCGACGGTCTGCATGCCATTGGTGTGGAACACATCGGGCGCGGGCCAATGGAAACGGACCGAGCCAAGGTTTTCCGATCCGGCCCAGTCAAACTGTGGCGGAATGCCCGCATCGCCCGGCGCGCGCCAATAGGTTTTCCAATCGGGTGCCAGGCGCAGATGCAGCGCGGCCATATGGGTTCCGGATGATGTTTGCCAGCCCGAGCGGAATTCACCGCGCACCACATCAGGCTGTGCCTGCGCAAAACCGGCGGCGGGGGCAAGGGCGAGGCAGAGGGCAAGGACGCGGATCATGGTGGGGAAGATAAGCACTGGCCCCGGAATGGAAAGTCACAAAGACGGGAAGCCATTGTAGCACGCGGAGGGAACAAGCCCCTTGAGGCAGCGTTGCATCAGGACCATGTTAGAAAAATCTCAGGCAGGAGTGGCAAGAATGGATCTTGGCGGCAAACTGTTGATTGCGATGCCCGGTATGGGGGACGCGCGGTTTGACCGCAGTGTCATCCTGATTTGCGCCCATTCCGAAGACGGGGCCATGGGGCTGATCGTCAACAAGCCGACCCCGGATCTGAGCTTTGCCGGGTTGCTGGATCATCTGGACATTTCGCGCGCGCCGGAAGGACGTGACATCCGCGTGCATTTCGGCGGCCCGGTGGAGCGCGGGCGCGGCTTTGTGCTGCATTCGCCCGATTATGCGCGCGGGCCTGCAACCATGGCGGTTCCGGGTGGGCTGTTGATGACGGCCACGCTGGACATTCTGGAATCGCTGGCCCGCGGCGAGGGTCCGGATGCGGCGCTGCTTGCGCTGGGCTATTCCGGCTGGGGGCCGGGGCAGCTTGAGGCCGAGATCTCGCGCAATGACTGGCTTTTGGCCGATGCGCCCGCCGATCTGATCTTTGCCGCAGATGACAGCGCGAAATGGGTGAGAGCGTTGAAAACGCTCGGCATTGACCCGCTGACACTGTCGGCGACAGCGGGCCGTGCCTGACCCCAGGCCCCAGAGGGGCTGCACGGCCTATTCGCCGTAAGGCACCCAGACGGTTTTCACCGCAGTTGCGTGGCGCAGGAAGGCGCGGCCTTCGGCGTCGGGCGCAAACCAGTTGCGCGCGCGGGCATGATTGACCCAGGTGCGTTTCAGATTGGTTGCCGAGTCCGCCTCGATGATCTGCGAGACATCGGTGGAGGAAAAGCTCCAGACCGCGTCGATATCCATGTGACCGGCCAGCGGCTTTGCCAGTTCGGCATGCGGGCCGGTGACGATGTTGACCACGCCTGCGGGCAGATCAGAGGTTTCCAGCACCTGATAGAGATCTGTCGCCGACAGCGGGAAGGGCTGGGACGGCACCAGGACGCAGGTGTTGCCCATCGCAATCGCCGGGGCCATGACCGAGATCAGCCCCAGAAGCGGGGCATCATCGGGGCACAGCGCGCCGATCACGCCGCAGGGTTCGTTCATCGCCAAAGCGACACCGCGGATCGGCACGGATTTCACCGCGCCATCGAACTTGTCGGCCCAGGCGGCATAGCTGAACAGGCGGGCAATGGCGGCCTCGACCTCTGCCGTGCCGGAACTGCCGGTTTGGGCCTTGAGGCGGGCGGCAAATTCTTCGGCACGGGCCGACAGGTTTTCGGCGATGTAGAACAGGATCTGCGCGCGGCTATGGGCGGTGGCGCGGCCCCAGCCTTTGGCGGCCTGCGCCGCCTCTACCGCATTGCGGATATCCTTGCGGTTGCCGATGCCGACATGGCCCAGCAGCGCCCCTTTCGGGCCATAGACCGGCTGCGAATAACCGCCGTCGGGCCGGGCCTGTTTGCCGCCGATAAACAGCTTTGCGGTGCGGTCGAGGGTATCGACCGTGGCCGATTTCGGAGCGGGCAGCGGGGCGACGGGTTTGAGCGCCGCCGCCTTGCCGCTTGGCCGCAGGTAGGCGAGCAGGCCTTCCCAGCCGCCTTCGCGCCCGAAGCCGCTTTCGCGCACGCCGCCAAACCCGGCGGCGGCGTCGAACATGTTGGTGCCGTTGACCCAGACCACCCCGGCGCGCAGCTTGGGGGCGATGTCCAGCGCAAGGTTCACATTCTCGGTCCAGACGGTGGCGGCCAGGCCGTAGCGGGTGTTGTTGGCAAGCTCCACCGCTTCGGCGGGGGTGCGGAAGGTCATGCTGACCAGAACCGGGCCGAAGATTTCCTCTTGCATCAGGGGCGATGCGGCAGAAAGGCCGGTGATCAGCGTTGGCGGGTAGAAGCAGCCCGAGGGCAGGGGGGTGTCGGCGGTGTATTTGTCGCCATCCGACGCATCGACCATGCGGGTGATGCTGGCCAGTTGCACCGGATCGACCACGGCACCCACGTCAATGCATTTGTCCAGCGGGTCGCCGATGCGCAGCCCGTCCATCCGGCGTTTCAATTTTGCATGGAAGTGGTCGGCGACGCCTTCGTGAACCAGCAGACGGCTGCCCGCGCAGCAGACCTGCCCGCCGTTGAACCAGATCGCATCGACCAGCCCTTCGATGGCCGAGTCGATGTCGGCATCATCGAAGACGATGTAGGGGGATTTGCCGCCAAGCTCCAGGGTCAGGGCCTTGCCGGTTCCGGCCGTGGCGCGGCGGATGCCCTTGCCCACGGCGGTCGATCCGGTGAAGGCAATCTTGTCGACGCCCGGATGGGCCACCAGCGCCGCTCCGGTGTCGCCGTCGCCGGTGACGATGTTGAGCACGCCGGGGGGCAGGCCCGCCTCGCGGCTGATGTCGGCGAACAGCAGCGCGGTCAGCGGGGTGTACTCGGCGGGTTTCAGAACCACGGTATTGCCCGCTGCAAGCGCAGGGGCCACTTTCCACGCCAGCATCAGCAGCGGGAAGTTCCACGGGATCACCGCGCCGCAAACGCCCAAAGGCTCCATCCCCGGCAGCTCGGTCGGGGCGAGTTGTGCCAGGCCTGCGTGGTAATAGAAGTGCCGCGCCACCAAGGGCAGGTCGATATCGCGGGATTCGCGGATCGGCTTGCCATTGTCCATGGTTTCCAGCACCGCCAGCAGGCGGGCGTGTTTCTGTACCAGACGGGCCAGCGCATAAAGGTATTGCGCGCGTTTATGCGCCGGAAGCCGCGCCCATTTGGGCTGCGCCCGGCGGGCTGCGGCGACGGCGGCATCCACCGAGGTCTCAGACCCCTGGCTGACCTGCGCCAGCACCTTGCCGGTGGCGGGATTGGTGCTGTCAAACAGCGCTTGGGGGGCTGTGAAGCTGCCGTTGATGAAATGGCCAAAGCGGTGATCGTGCCGCGCCAGCCAGTCCAGCGCTTCGGCATTGGATTCGGGGGCAGGGCCATAGGACATGGTGTCGAAGATTTCTTTGATTGTCATGGCCTTATCCCATCGCGTGGCGGTTGGCGGCGGAGTAGTGGCCGGTCAGGTGGTGGTCGAGCTGGCGTTCGATATCGCCCAGCAGGCTGGAGGCCCCGAAACGGAACAGGTCGGGTTGCAGCCAGGGGTGGCCGAGCTCGTCCTTCATCAGTGCCAGATACAGAAGCGCATCCTTGGCCTTGGAGATGCCGCCCGCCGGTTTGTAGCCGACCTTGATGCCGGTGCGGTCCTGATAGTCGCGGATGGCGCGGATCATCGTCAGGCTGACCGGCAGGGTGGCGTTCACGCCTTCCTTGCCGGTCGAGGTCTTGATGAAATCGGCGCCCGCCATCATGCAGATCAGCGAGGCGCGTGCCACGTTGCGCAGGGTGCCAAGCTCGCCCGTCGCAAGGATGGCCTTCACATGGGCATCGCCGCAGGCGGCGCGCATCTCTGCCATTTCATCATACAGCGCCTGCCAGTTGCCGGTCAGCACATGGCGGCGCGAGATGACGATGTCGATTTCACGCGCCCCGGCGGCGACGCTTTCGCGGATCTCCTGCACGCGCAGATGCCAGGGCGACAGGCCCGCCGGAAAGCCGGTGGAAACGGCGGCGACGGGGATGGCGGTGCCTTCCAGCGCGCGCACTGCCGTTTCCACCATGTCGTGATAGACGCAGACTGCGCCGACGGTCAGCCCTTCCATCCCCAGGGCGTGCAGGGTTTCGGCGCGCACCGGGGCTCGCGCCTTGGCGCAGAGCCGTTGCACGCGGCCCGGGGTATCGTCGCCCGACAGGGTGGTGAGGTCGATCAGGCTGATGGCCTTGAGCAGCCAGGCGGCCTGATGGTCTTTCTTGACCGATCGCCGGCCGCCCAGGCTGGCCGCGCGCCGTTCGATGGCCGAGGTATTGGCCTGCACGCCGGCCACCCAATCCAGATCCAGCGCCATGCCGGGGTTGCGGTCATGGGGCGGATGATCGGGGGCCAGATGCACGAGCTGCGTGGCAGAGAGGGGCATGTCAGAGGAAGGCGCGGTCACGGCAGGCCCTTTGCTGCGAAAAATTTCGCGTAATGTGGCATGGGCGCTGCCACCGGACAAGCCTGACGCTGCGCGTATTTGACCCGTTGGTCAGAAATCAGTCAGGCGCGCGGTCGCGGATCAGGGTTGGACTGACCGATTCCACCTCGGGGTCGAAGGTGGCCCAAGCGGTGCCGACGCCGCTGGGCGGCAGGTCTTCCGGCTTGACGGCAAGATGCAGCTGCGCCTTTGCGATGAAATTGGCCGTGATCGGCGCGGTCAGGAACAGGAACAGCGTGATCATCAGCTCATGCCAGCTGAGCGTGCCTTCAAAGAACCAGAAATACAGCATCGACGAGATCAGCGCCGATCCGACGCCGATGGTGGTTGCCTTGGTGGGGGCGTGCAGGCGCTGCATCGTGGTGGGCAGTTTCAGCAGGCCAAAACTGCCGACGATGGCAAAAACACCGCCGATCACCAGCAGGGCTGCAAGGAAGTATTCGACAATCTGGTCCATACCACTCACTCGATGATGTCGCCGCGCAGGACGAATTTGCAATAGGCCACGGTGGAGACGAAGCCGGTCATGGCAAACAGCAAGGCCGCTTCGAAGTTCACGCCCGATCCGGTGCGCACCCCGTAAAGCACGATCAGGGCCAGCACATTGATGACCATCGTATCAAGCGCCAGAATGCGGTCGGGCACGCCGGGGGCCCGGAACACGCGGTACAGGTTCATCGCCAGACCAAGGCCAAAGCAGAGGAAGGCAAAATCAAGGGCGTAATTCAGGATCATTCGAATATCCTTTTCAGGCGGGCCTCGTAGCGGGTCTTGATGTCGTGGACGATGCTGTCAGGGTCCGGCGCATGCAGGGCGTGGATCAGCAGCACCCGGCCACAGGATGACATGTCAGAGGTGACGGTGCCCGGTGTCATGGTGATGGTGCCAGCCAGAATGGTGATCGCCTCGGGGGTTTTCAGGTCAATCGGCACGGCGACCCAGCCGGAGCGGATGTTTTCATTGCGCATGAACAGCACGATCCGGGCAACCTCGATATTGGCTTTGACGATGTCCCACATCACCAGCAGGACATAGCCGGCAAAGGCCGGGATGTTGCGGAGCGGCGGGCGGTTCGGCCAATAGGGCGCGGTCAGCTTGGGGATGACGATGGCCAGGATAAGCGCCATCACCAGACTGCCGATCTTGAAGCCGTTGACCAGCAGCATCCAGGTTGCAAACAACAGGATCGACAGCAGCGGGTGGGGAAAGAGGCGGCGCAGCATCTTACTTCACCTCGGGCAGTTGATTGGCGTTGATATAGGCGCTGGTGTCAAACAGGCCTGCGGAGGTTCCTTCGATCCAGTCGATGACGGGGCCAGCCAGCACCGTCAGCCCGACCAGACCGGCGAGCAGCAGACCGACGGCGACAAAGGCCAGCGCCTGCGCCGGATGGTGGGGCGCATCGCCTTCGGGGGCAGAGGCGTGGGCCTTCCAGAACAGGGTCGACCCGGCACGGGCAAAGCCTACGATCATGATCAGCGAGGTCACCAGAATGACCGACCAGATCAGGGCCGCAGAGTCGCGCAGCGCATCAAGCACCAGAAGTTTGCCGATAAAGCCCGACAGCGGCGGCATGCCTGCGGTGGCGATGGCCGAGACCATGAACAGCGCCGAAATCAGCCCGGCCTGCGCAATCGGGGGCAGGGCGTCGCGCAAGGAGTCATGCGCGCGACGGTCCACCACCAGATCGACGATCAGGAACAGGGCGGCCCCGGCAAGGGTGGAGTGCACGATGTAGTAGAGCGCGGCCGAAATGGAGGCCGGGGTAAAGGCCGAGATGGCGATGAAGGCGGTACCCATCGAGGCCACGGCGGCAAAGGCAGCCAGCCGCGACAGGGTGGTCGCCCCAAGGATGCCAAGTGCGCCGATGATCAGGGTCAGCAATGCTGCGGGCAGCATCAGATCGGCGATCAGCGTGCCGGTGATCGGATGGGACGGCGGCAGCACCAGCACCCCGAAGCGGATCACCGAATAGGCCCCGATCTTGGTCATCACCGCGAACAGCGCCGCCACCGGGCCGGGGGCATTGGAATAGGTGCCGGGCAGCCAGAACTGCAGCGGCACCAGCGCGCCCTTGATGGCGAAGACCATCATCAGCATCACGGCCGCCACGCGGAACAGGGCGGCGTCCCCTTCGGACAAGGCCGCTGCCTTGACCGCCAGATCGGCTATGTTCAGCGTGCCGGTGATCGAATAGATCGCCGCCAGCGCAAACAGGAACAGGGATGAGCCGACAAGGTTGAAGGCCACGTATTGGACGCCTGCGCGCAGCCGGTCCTTGCCGCCCGCGTGGATCATCAGACCGTAGGAGGCGATGAGCAACACCTCGAAGAACACGAACAGGTTGAAGGCATCGCCTGTCAGGAAGGCGCCGCAGATGCCCATCAGTTGAAACTGGAACAGGGCGTGGAAGTGGCGCCCGCGCGCATCCCAATTGGTGCCGATGGTGTAGAGCAGCACACAGACGGCCAGCACCGCCGTCAGCAGGACCATCATCGCCGACAGGCGGTCCAGCACCAGCACGATGCCAAAGGGGGCGGGCCAGTCGCCAAGGCGGTAAACCTCGGGGGCTTCCGTGCTGGCGGCGATCAGTAGGGCAAGGCTGACAGCAAGCAGGGCAAAGCTGGCCACCAGCGAGAACACGCGCTGCAGCAGCAGGTCGTTGCGCATCAGCAGGACGATCAGCGCACCCATGATGGCCGGCAGCAAAACCGGCGCTGCGATCCAGTGAGACATCATTTCTGGCCCCCATTGGCCGGGGTGTCGTCGTCGTTCATATCCACCTTGTCATGGCCAGCTTCCAGAAATGCGCCCAGTGCCATCATCACGATGACGGCCGTCATGCCGAAGGAAATCACGATGGCAGTCAGCACCAGCGCCTGCGGCAGCGGATCGGCATAGCCCGGCGCGCCTTCGCCATAGATCGCGGGCACGTTGGTGGCCAGACGGCCAGAGGTGAACAGGAAGACGTTGACCGCATAGGTCAGCAACGTCAAACCGACAATCACCGGAAACGTGCGCTGGCGCAGCATCAGATAGACGCCGGCGGCGGTCATCATGCCGATTGCGGATGCGACAAGAGCCTCCATCAGCGGGCCTCCTCGGAATTCAGGGTCCGGCCTTCGGACGGGTCGATATCAAACGGCTGCGTGTTCACGGTTTCTCCGGCGCGCAGTCCGATCCGCGACAGCGAAGCCAGCGCCAGCATCACCGCGCCCAGAACCGTGAGGAACACCCCGATGTCGAACAACAACGCCGTGGCCAGTTCGAATTCCTCAAGCGGCCAGATGGTGAAATAGCCGAAGGCCGAGGTGAGGAAGGGCAGTCCATTGAACCAGGCCCCGATGCCGGTGGCGGCCGCGATCAGCACGCCGCAGGCGATCAGCGCATGGTAATCCACCTTTTGCCGCGCCGCCGTCCAGGCAAAGCCCGACGCCATGTATTGCATGACCAGCGCGATGGCGACGATCAGACCGGCGATGAAGCCGCCGCCCGGTTCGTTATGCCCGCGCAGGAAGATGAAGAAACCGACCATCAGCGCAATGGGCAGGATCACCCGGGTCGCCACCACCAGCATCATCGGATGCCGGTCGCCGGCGCGCCGCTGGTCGGGTTTCCAGGCCAGCAGGCGGTCATTGGCCGGCCCCGCACGCAACAGCGCCTCGGTCAGGGCAAAGATCACCAGCGCCGCGATTCCCAGAACGATGATTTCACCGAACGTGTCATAGCCCCGGAAATCGACCAGAATGACATTGACGATATTGGTGCCGCCGCCACCGGGCTTTGAATTGGTGATGTGGAAGTCGGAAATGGCCTGGAAGGCCGGGTCACGCGTCATCAACGCATAGGCCAGTGCCGCGATGCCGACACCGGCGATCACCGCGATGGCACCATCCCATGTCCGGCGCAGCGGGGCGCTTTCGACCGGGGTCGCCTTGGGCAGGAAGTTCAGGGCCAGAAGCATCAGGATGATGGTCGCAACTTCGACCGAGATCTGGGTCAGCGCCAGGTCAGGGGCCGAGAAATAGGCGAAGCCGACCGAAACCATCAGACCGACGATCCCCACCAGAACCAGCGTCAGCAGCCGGTTGCGGTGGAAGATCACGATGGCCAGGGTTGCCAGCACCAGCGACAGCCAGCCCAACGCCGGAACCGGGGGAACAGGCATCAGATCGCGGGTGCCGATGGCATGGGTGCCAGTGTCGAAGGCGTAATAACAGACCGCCGCAATCGCCAGCGTGCCGATGGCAATATAGCGGGTCAGCGCGCCGTCATGCAGGCCATTGGCGATGCGGCCCGCCAGCGTGGCAAAGGGTTCCATCAACCCGTCAAAGATCCGCTTGGCCTCGGGCCGCGGCGTGGCGGTCCACAGCGCCATCAGGCGCGGGTGCAGGCCCAGTGCCATCAGACCGCCGCCGATCGCGGCCAGAGACATCCAGAGGGCGGGGGCATAAAGCCCGTGCCAATGGGTGATCTTGACCGCAACCGGCGCGCCGGTCACGGCACTTGCCGCCGCGTTCACCAGCCAGGCAGCGGTGAGCATCGGGAACAGGCCGATCAGGATGACAAGGCAGGCCAAGAGGGCTGGGGCCGCCCAGAGGCCAAAGCCCGGATCATGCGGTTTTGCGGGGTAATCGCTGCGCACCGGGCCAAGGAAGGCATGGGCGATGAAGCGAAAGCTATAGGCCACCGAAAACAGCGCGCCGATGGTGGCGAGCACCCCGATCAGCCAGGGATTTGCCATCCATGCCGTATGAGCGGCTTCTTCCAGCATCAGTTCCTTGGACAAGAAGCCGTTCAGCGGCGGAATGCCCGCCATCGACAGCGACGCGATGGTCACGATGGTGAAGGTGATCGGCATCAGGGTGCGCAGGCCGCCAAGACGTTTGAGATCCCGGGTATGCGCCTCATGGTCGACAATGCCCGCCGACATGAAGAGCGCAGCCTTGAAGGTGGCGTGGTTGATGATGTGGAACACGGCCACCGTGGCCGCCTCGGCCGTGCCGAACCCCAGCAGCATGGTGATCAGGCCCAGATGCGACACGGTGGAAAACGCCAGCAACGCCTTGAGATCATCCTTGAACAGCGCGATCTTGGCCGCCATGACCATGGTGATCAGCCCGGTGGTTGCCACGATGTAGAACCATTCCGGCGTGCCCGACAGCACCGGCCACATGCGCGCCATCAGGAACAGCCCGGCTTTGACCATGGTTGCCGAATGCAGATAGGCCGAAACGGGCGTGGGCGCGGCCATCGCATGCGGCAGCCAGAAATGGAACGGGAACTGGGCCGATTTGGTAAAGCAGCCCAGCAGGATCAGGATCAGCGCCGGCAGATACCAGTCCGAGGCCTGAATCGCCTCTTTGTTCTGCAAAATGACCGACAGATCATAGCTGCCCGCAATATTGCCCAGAATGAGCATGCCCGCGATCATCGCAAGCCCGCCGCCGCCGGTGACGGTCAGCGCCATCCGCGCGCCTTGCCGGCCTTCGGGCAGGTGTTTCCAATAGCCGATGAGCAGAAAGGACGACAGCGAGGTCAGTTCCCAGAACACCAGCAAAAGCAGGATGTTGTCGGACAGGACGATGCCCACCATCGCGCCCTGGAACAGCATGAGGTAGGTGTAGAACTGCCCCATCGGATCGGATTTCGCGAGATAGAAGCGGGCGTAGAGGATGATCAGCAGGCCAATGCCGAGGATCAGCCCCGCGAAAAGCAGCCCCAGACCATCGAGAAAGAAATTGGCGTTCAGGCCCAGCGACGGGATCCATTCGATGCGGGTCTGCACCACCTCGCCGCGCAGGACGGCGGGGGCGTTCAGGCCCAGCATCAGCAGGGCAAGGGCGGTCACTGACCCTGTGACCAAGGCACAGGCATTCTTGCCTGCGCGGATCATCAGGCCGGGGAGAAGCGCACCCAGAAAAGGCAGCGCAGCAATCAGGGCGAGTGACATAGAGCGGACGTTCCCTCGTCGTGGCGTGGCGTTTTTGCGTCTTTGGCGTCGCGGCGGGTTTTTGCCGATCAAAGACTTGGCGGCACCGTTTTCAAGACCTTTAGGGCCCATAACCGGTGACGGAAAGCATTTTCGGCACGCGAATCGCGCGCAAGCCCCAAAATTGCGGCTAGGTGTCGCGGCCCGCTGCGTTCTGATCGATGAGATACCGATGCGACAGCGGAATGGCCGCTGCCCCCAGCACGCGCGCATTGGCCCCCACCGTGCCCTGACGGATCGCGGGCGGGTCGATCCCGGCCAGATCCAGCGCGTGCAGTGCGGCATGGGTGCGCGCGGTCAGCGCGGCCCGGATGCTGGCGGGCATCCAGCCGTCGATCAGCACCGCCTCCAACTCGATCAGGGCGGCGGCGGACAGGATGGCATGTGCCAGACCGCGGGCGGCCCCGTCGATCCAGGCTTCCAAAACGGCAGGGCTGACCTGCCAGTCCAGATGCTGGGCCCACAGATGGTCGGACGATTCGCCTGCTGCCTCCATCGCATCGGCCAGCACCGACATCGAGGCCACGTCCAGCAGCCGTCGGGTCTGGCCATCGGGGCCGGGAACCGGGATCGGCCCGACGCCGGCGGCATTGCCGCTGCGCCCGGTGAACAGCTGGCCGTTCAGCACCAGACCGCCGCCGATGAAGGTGCCGAAGTAGAAATACAGGAAATCCTTGGGCCGTTCGCCAGTGCCGAAGACCAGCTCGGCCCCACAGGCGGCAGTGGCATCATTCTGCACAAAGACCGGCAATCCGGAGAGCGCGGCCAGTTCGGCCTGAATGTCGCGGTGGCGCCAGGCATCCATCTCGGATTGCGGCGCGCCCAGGGCTGTGACCCAGTTCCACAGTTGGAAGGGCATTGCCACGCCAAGTCCGCCGATGCGCCCGCGCGACGTGGCGGGCAGATCTGCGATCAGGCCGGGCAGGGTGGCGCGGACAAAATCCACAACGGCCCCGGGGGTCGGATAGCGATAGACCTGGCGCTCAAGCCGCAGCACCTGGCCCAGAAAATTGACCAGCGTCAGATCAGCCGAGCGCCGCCCGATCTTGAGCCCGAAGAAATACGCGCCTTCGGGGGCCAGAGACATCGGGATCGACGGTTGACCGATGCGGCCACGCTGCGGCGTGCCGCGTGCCAGCAAGCCGTCCTGTTCCAGCGCGCGCATGATGACCGAAACCGTCTGGGCCGACAGGCCGGTGATGCGGGCAATATCGGATTTTGCCAGCGCCCCGTGCTGGCGCAGCAGGGTCAGCACCAGCCGTTCGTTCTGGGCACGCATGCCGGATTGGTTGGTGCCGCGCAGAACCGGGTCATCGGTGCCGTGGCGGTCGGCAATGGCTGCGATATCGCCCGATGGTATCATCCGTCGCCCCTGATCACACCCTTGCGCAGGATGACATTGGCATAAAGCGCGGTTTCACTGCTGGCAATGACTGTGTGGGCGGCGCGGATGCGCGGATACAGATCATCGCCCGCCAAGGCCTGCACGGCAAAACCCGGCTTCATGCAGCCACACAGGGCCTCTATCTGATGATGGATCGCGCCGGTTTGCGCAGGATCGTTGTTCAGGCTGGCACGGAACAGCGCGAAGGGCACATCCGTATCCAGCGGTAGCACGGTCAGAATTGCCTGCAACAGTGGCAAAAGCCCGTGGCCATCGGCCCGCACCAGGCGGCGCGCATGGTCTTGTGCCGGATAATTGCCATCAACGATCGCGATTTCGTCGCCATGTCCCATGGCGCGCAAGGCGGCCAGAAGCTCTGGCCCCAGAATGGACGGAATACCAATCAGCATGTCGTATGTCGCCCCCCGGCACCGGGCCAGAGCGCTTCCTCCCTGACCAAAGGTGCAGGCGATTGCGGCATTCTGTCAATATTAAATCACTCTTATTTATTTATGTTGACGCAAAGACGCGAATCAGGTTTTGTATGCCCACCGCAGCAGGAGGAACGGCTGCGCAACATGATTGCAGCAGGGGTAAATCCCCTGTCATCCTTGGGAGGAACCGCATGAAAAAGTCACTGACAGTCCTTATGGGCTCGGCCGCGCTTGCGCTGATGGCAACCGCAGCCGCCGCGCAGACCAGCGCCTGCCTGATCACGAAAACCGATACCAATCCGTTCTTCGTGAAGATGAAGGAAGGGGCCGAAGCCAAGGCAGCCGAACTGGGTGTGACGCTGAAATCCTATGCCGGCCGGATTGACGGCGACCATGAAAGCCAGGTCGCTGCGGTCGAGGCCTGCGTGGCCGATGGGGCCAAGGGCATTCTGATTGCGGCGTCGGACACCAAGGCAATCGTCGATTCAGTTGCCGCTGCCCGTGCGGCAGGCGTGCTGGTGATCGCACTCGACACCCCGCTGGACCCGATTGATGCCGCGGATGCAACCTTTGCCACCGACAACTTTCAGGCCGGTCTGCTGATTGGTCAGTGGGCCAATGCAACGCTGGGGGCTGAGGCCGCCAATGCCAAGATCGCGCTCCTGGATCTGTCCATCGCCCAGCCATCAGTCGATGTCCTGCGCGACCAGGGCTTCTTGCAGGGCATGGGCATTGATCTGGTGGACCCGAACAAATGGGGCGATGAAACCGATCCGCGCATCGTGGGCAATGAAGTCACCTCGGGCAACGAAGAAGGCGGCCTGAAGGCGATGGAATCGCTGCTGGCCAAAGACCCCGACATCAATGTGGTCTATACCATCAACGAACCTTCAGCCGCCGGCGCGTTCGAGGCGCTGAAAGCGGCAGGCAAGGAAAACGTGCTGATCGTCTCTGTCGATGGCGGCTGCCCGGGCGTGCAGGATGTCAAGGACGGCGTGATCGGTGCGACCAGCCAGCAATACCCGCTGCAGATGGCGGCTCTGGGTGTCGAAGCCATTGCGAAATTCGCCGCAGATGGCACGAAACCGGCCCCGACCGAAGGCAAGGCCTTCTTTGACACGGGCGTGGCGCTGATCACCGACAAGCCGGTTGATGGCGTCGAGTCGCTCGATACCACCAAAGGCATGGAGCTGTGCTGGGGCTGATCCTGGCACCCTGGCAACAGCGCAGTTGATTTGCGGCGTTGCCTGACCTCAGTCTTACGGTCAAGGGCGGCCATCGCGCCGCCCTTGTCACAGCCAACGCACAGCCGAGCGGCTGCGCCGGGGAGGGGAACGACATGGCATCAGATGCAAAGACCGCGACCAGTTTCGAAGAGGGGCTGAAAGGCGCCTCCGAGAAAGTGGCCGAGTTTCATGAAGAGCAGAGCCTGCTGAAAAAGCTGCAGCACTGGCTGCATCAGACACCTTCGGCGGTGCCGCTGATCGTGCTGGTGGCCGCGCTGATCGTGTTCGGGTTTCTGTCGGAGAATTTCTTCAGGGCCGGCACCCTGTCGGTGATCTTGCAGCAGATTGCCATCGTCGGCATTCTGGGCTGTGCGCAGACCATCGTGATCCTGACCGCCGGCATCGATCTGTCGGTAGGGGCCATTGCAGTGTTTTCATCCGTGCTGATGGGACAGATCACTTTCCGCTTCGGTCTTCCGGCAGAGCTGGCGATTCTGATCGGTCTGGTTCTTGGCACCGGCATGGGGGCGATGAACGGCTTTCTGATCGCCAAGATGAAGCTGCCGCCCTTCATCGTCACGCTGGGCACCTGGCAGGTTCTGCTGGCATCGAATTTCATCTTTTCCGCGAACGAGACGATACGATCTTCCGACATTGCCGCAAACGCCCCGGCCTTGCAGCTGTGGGGCGGATCGATCGAGCCGGGTGGGGTCAAGATCCTGTACGCGGTGTTTCTGATGATCGCGCTGGTCGCCATCATGGCCTGGATTTTGCGCAACACCGCCTGGGGCCGCCATGTCTATGCCACGGGTGATGATCCGCAGGCGGCGGAACTTGCGGGGGTGCCGACCAAACGTGTGCTGATCCAGGTCTACGCGCTGGCCGGGTTTTTCTGCGCCATCGCGGGCTGGGTGATGATCGGGCGTTTCGGGTCGGTGTCCCCCACCGCATCAACCGGGCAGTTGGGCAATATCCAGTCGATCACGGCTGTGGTGATCGGCGGCATTTCCCTCTTTGGCGGACGGGGCAGCATCATGGGTATGTTCTTTGGCGCGCTGATCGTGGGCGTGTTCGAAATGGGCCTTCGGCTGGTGGGCACCGACCCGCAATGGACGTTCTTCCTGATCGGCGTGCTGATCATCTTTGCAGTCGCCGTGGACCAATGGATCAGAAAGGTGGCAAGCTGATGGAACCGCTTCTGAAAGGCACAAATCTGGTCAAGCGTTATGGCAAGGTGACAGCGCTGGACCATTGCGACTTCGATCTGTACCCCGGCGAGATTCTGGCGGTGATCGGTGATAACGGTGCCGGCAAATCGACGCTGATCAAGGCGATTTCCGGCGCGGTCATTCCCGATGAGGGCGAGATCACGCTGGAGGGGAAGCCGGTGCGGTTCTCTACCCCGATCGAGGCGCGGGCTGCGGGGATTGAAACCGTCTATCAGACCCTTGCGATGTCTCCGGCCCTGTCGATTGCCGACAACATGTTCATGGGCCGCGAATTGCGCGCGCCAGGGATCATGGGATCGGTGTTTCGCAAGCTCGACCGGCCCCGGATGGAAAAGTTCGCCCGTGAAAAGCTCAATGAACTGGGTCTGATGACGATCCAGAACATCAATCAGGCGGTGGAAACCCTGTCGGGCGGCCAGCGCCAGGGGGTTGCCGTGGCGCGGGCGGCGGCATTCGGGTCCAAGGTGGTGATTCTTGACGAACCCACCGCGGCGCTGGGCGTCAAGGAATCGCGCCGGGTGCTGGAACTGATCCGCGATGTGCGCGGGCGGGGCATTCCGATCATCCTGATCAGCCACAACATGCCGCATGTATTTGAAGTGGCCGACCGCATCCACATTCACCGCCTTGGCAAGCGGTTGTGCGTGATCAAGTCGGGCGAGCATTCGATGTCGGATGCGGTGGCCTATATGACCGGGGCAAAGCTGCCCGAAGGCGTGGCAGAACCGGCATGACACCCGATGGGCTGGCCGATCTGATCCGTCAGCGGGCTGAGGGGCAGGGGCGGTTTCTGACCGCCCTTGCCGGCCCCCCGGGTGCGGGCAAATCCACCCTTGCCGAAGCGGTTGTCGCGGCGCTTGGGGCAGGCGCGCGCGTGGTGCCGATGGATGGATTTCATCTGGATGATGCGGTGCTGGACAGGCGCGGCTTGCGCGCGCGCAAGGGCGCGCCCGAGACCTTTGACGTGCTCGGCTTTGCCCATCTCATCCGCCGTCTGCGCAACGATGCAGAGGTTGCGATCCCGGTGTTTGACCGCAGCATGGAACTGTCACGCGCTGCCGCAGATATGGTGCTGGCCGAGGACCGCTTTTTGGTGATCGAGGGTAATTATCTGCTGCTGAACGAGGCGCCATGGTCAGCCATGGCCCCGGCCTTTGACTTGACGGTGTGGATCGACGTGCCCGAGGCAGAATTGGACCGTCGCCTGATGCAGCGTTGGCTGCACCATGGCAAAACGCCTGAAGCGGCGCGGGCCTGGATTGATGGCAATGACATGCCCAACATCCGCCGCACCATTGCACACTCGCGCCCCGCGGATGTGTCGATCGGCTGGCCCTAGGCGGCGCGGCGCAGAGCGTGCCATGCGCGCTGCCCAGATGCGGCTGGCTTATGAGCCGGGTGGCATTGCCTTGCGCTGGCGGGCCCGTTCGAGCCCCAGGCGACGCTCGCGCCAGATGATCAGCACGCCGGCGCTGATCACCAGGGCTGCCCCGGCCAGCATGGTGACGGTGGGCACCTCGGCAAAGAAGAACCAGCCAAACAGCAGGGCAAAGAGCATCGAGGCGTAATCAAAAGGCGCAATGACCGATGCATCGGCGCTGCGATAGGAGGAGGTCAGGAAAATCTGGCCCAGCCCGCCCAGCAATCCGGCGGTGACCAGCAGGGCGGCCTCGGTCCGGGTCGGGATCACCCAGCCATAGGGCAGGGTGACAAGCGACAGCAGCGTGGCGGTCGCCGAAAACCAGAACACGATGGTGGCGGTCTGTTCGGTCTGCACCAGTTTGCGCACGAACACCTGGGCCAATGCGGCAAAGACCGCGCTGCTCAGCACCATGATCGCCCCTAGCGCCTCGGCCGGATTGGCGCCGCCGTTCAGCACGCTGAGCCGGGGCGAAACCACGATCAGAACACCGACCATGCCAAGGATGACACAGCTGATCCGGAAGGCACGCACCTCTTCGCCCAGAAACATGGCGGCAAAGATGACGGTCAGCAAGGGGGCGGTGTAGCCGATGGCCGTCACCTCGGGCAGCGGCAGATAGCCAAGGGCGGCAAAGCCCAGACACATGGAGGTGGTGCCCACCAATCCGCGCCAGAAATGTCCGAACGGGTTTTTGGTGCGCAGGCCGGTTGACAGTTCACGCCGCCAGATCAGCCAGATCAGGATAACGGGAATGGCAAAGAACGACCGGAAGAACACCGCCTCGCCCGGCGGCACATGGTCGGCGGTGGCCTTGATCAGCGCCGACATCGTGATGAACAGCAGGACCGAGATGAGTTTGAGGGCAATGCCGCGCAACGGGTTCATGATGGTGCATGGTGGCGGGGATGGCCCGGGGCTGCAAGGGGCGGGATTGTCCCCGGCACAATCGCGCCGGGTGCAATCGCGGCTTCCCTGCCGGCTGCCGGTCTGATTTGCTAAAGCGAAAGGAGTCGCCTCATGCCACATCTCGCCCCCAAAGCCCCGTTGTCAGACCGGATCACCCAAGGCCGGGGGCTGCAACCCGCCGATCTGGTGCTGAAGGGCGGCAGGGTGTTCGATCTGGTCACCGGCGATCTGGTCGAAACCGATGTTGCGATCTGTGGTGACACCATCGTGGGTGTGTTCGGAGATTACAGCGGACAGCGTGAGATTGACGTGTCGGGCAAGATCCTGGTGCCCGGATTTATCGACACCCATCTGCATATCGAATCCTCGCTGGTCACCCCATTCGAGTTTGACCGCTGCGTGACCCCGCGCGGGGTGACCACCGCGATCTGCGACCCGCATGAGATTGCAAATGTCTGCGGGATCAAGGGGGTGCAGTACTTTCTTGATGCGTCGTTGCACTGCCTGATGGACATCCGCGTGCAGCTGTCGTCCTGCGTGCCATCCACCCATATGGAAACCGCCGGGGCGCGGCTGGAGGCGGCGGATCTGTTGCCGCTGCGCGACCATCCGCGCGGGATCGGGCTGGCCGAATTCATGAACTTTCCGGGCGTGCTGATGCAGGACGCGGGCTGCATGGCCAAGCTGGAGGCATGGCAGGGCCGTCATATCGACGGCCATGCGCCCCTGCTGCGCGGGAATGACCTGAACGGGTATATCAGCGCCGGCATCCGCACCGAGCATGAGGCGACCACGGCTGAAGAGGGTTTGGAAAAGCTGCGCAAGGGGATGCGGGTGCTGATCCGCGAAGGATCGGTCAGCAAAGACATGCAGGCGCTGGCCCCGCTGCTGACCGAACGGCACGCGCCCTATCTGTGCCTGTGCACCGATGACCGCAACCCGCTGGACATCGCCGAACATGGCCATCTGGACTACATGATCCGCACGCTGATCAGCCTTGGCTGCCCGTCGCTGGCCGTGTACCGCGCGGCGAGCCTGTCGGCGGCAGAGGCCTTTGGGTTGAAGGATCGCGGGCTGATTGCGCCGGGCAAGCGTGCGGATATTGCAGTGATCGATACGCTGGAGAGCTGCCGCGCCAGCCTGGTGCTGGCCGGCGGTGTGGTGGCGCATGCGGCGGCCTTTGCCGCGCGGGGGACCGTGGCGCCGGTGGCGCGGCGCTCGGTCAGGGCGCGGCCGGTGGCGGCTGCGGATTTCCGGACCGGTGGCAACCGCGTCGAGACGCCGGTGATCGGTATCCTGCCGGGCAAGATCATCACCGAGCATCTGACCTTTGAGATAGCGCCAGTTGATGGCGACAAGCGGCCTGACCTTGACCGCGACCTGATCAAGATTGCGGTGATCGAGCGGCACGGGGTGAACGGCAATATCGCGACCGGCTTTGTGCAGGGATTTGGGCTGAAGCGCGGGGCCATTGCCTCGACCGTCTGCCATGACCATCACAACATCGCAGTGGTGGGCGCAGAGTACCATGACATGGCTTTGGCAGCAAACCGGCTGGGCGAGATCGAGGGCGGGTTTGTGGTGGTCTGTGACGGCAAGGTGCTGGCGGAACTGGCACTGCCCGTGGCGGGGCTGATGAGTCTGGAACCGTTCGAAGGGGTGCGGGATACCCTGATCGGGCTGCGGGCGGCGGCGAAGGGGCTTGGGGTGGCGCTGGAAGAGCCGTTCTTGCAGCTGGCCTTCCTGTGCCTGCCGGTGATTCCGCATCTCAAGATTACCGACATGGGGATGGTGGACGTGGACCGTTTCGAGGTGATGGCGTGACCCTGTCCCCCGGGGCAGCCTCGGGGAGCATCGAGCCCCCGCTCGGCCGCGCTGCCGCGGACCAGTGTCGGATGGTGCGCGTGGGGCTGTCCGGGGCCTCTGGCGGGCAGCCTTGGGAAAGGCGCAAGCCGGAGGGATGCGCCGGTGATTGACAAGCTGGAAATGTTCATAGCGCTGGCCCGGGCGCGCCATTTCGGACGCGCGGCAGAGGCCTGCGGCGTGTCGCAGCCCTCGCTGTCGGCGGCGATCCGGCAGCTGGAAGAGCAGCTGGGGGTGCAGCTGGTGTTTCGCGGTGCGCGCTATCAGGGGTTGACGCCCGAGGGGCAGCGGGTGCTGGAGCGGGCACAGGGCATCGTGGCCGAGGTGCGGGCCCTGCGCGACGAGATGCGGTCAGCCAAGAAAGGGCTGGCGGGCAAGCTGCGGATCGGGGTGATCCCCACGGCCTTGCCGATGGTGGCGCAGCTGACGGGGCCGCTGATCCGGCGGCATCCGGCGGTTTCGGTCACCGTGCTGTCACGCACCAGCGCCGAGATCCTGTCTGGAATCGAGGGTCTGGAGCTGGATGCCGGCATCACTTATCTGGACAACGAGCCATTGGGCCGGGTGTCGAGCCTGCCGCTTTATACCGAGTTCTACCGGCTGATCTGTGCGCCGGAATCGCCGATGGCGGACCGGACGCAGGTGCGCTGGGCCGATCTGGCGGGCCTGCCGCTGTGCCTGCTGACCGGCGATATGCAGAACCGGCGCATTGTGGACCAGCATCTGGCCGAGGCCGGGGTGCGCACGGTGCCGGGGATTGAGAGCAATTCAACAATTGCCCTGATGGCCCATGTGGCCAGCGGGCCATGGGTGTCGATCCTGCCCCGCGCGCTGGCCGATCTGTTCGCGCAGTCGGGTGCCGTGCGGGCGGTGCCGATCGTTGAGCCGGAGGCCGGGCATCTGGTCGGGGTGATTGCCGCCCGGCGCGATCCGCCGACGCCGCTGATCGAGGCGCTGATCGAGGCCGCAAGACGGATGGCGGAGGGGCAGGTTCAATAGGCTTTGCCTATCGTTTGACGGGATTTCATTATTGATCCGGCTGTCATGGCAGATAAACTCCGGCGCAGAGCAGAGCCACGGGAGAAGCCATGCCGGACGATGATGCGATCCTTGCACGTACCGCAGAGATTGTGCTGGCCCATCAGGGGCTTGAAGGGGCAATGCTGCCGATGCTGCACGCGGTGCAGGCCGAATTCGGCCATGTGCCGCAGGCGGCGATGCCCGCGCTTGCCGAGGGAGCCGGGGTGACGCGGGCTGAATTGCATGGCGTTGTGAGCTTTTATCACGATTTTCGCGAGGCACCTGCCGGGGCAACCGTGGTGCGGTTGTGCCGGGCCGAGGCCTGTCAGGCGATGGGGGCGGACCGGCTGGCGGTTGAGGTGCAGGCGCGGCTGGGCCTTGGCTGGCACGAGACCAGCGCCGATGGGGCGGTGACGCTGGAGCCGGTGTTCTGTTTGGGGCTGTGCGCCTGCGCCCCGGCGGCGCAGGTGAAGGGAGGGCTGATCGGGCGGGCCGATGCAGCCCGGATTCTGGCGGCTGCGGGCAGGGGGCAGGCATGAAGGTCTATGTGCCGCTGGATGCTGCCGCGCGGGCGCTTGGCGCGGATGAAGTGGCAGCAGCCTTGCAGGCCGAGGCCGCACGGCGCGGGATAGACCTGACCATCGTGCGCAATGGCAGCCGGGGGATGGTCTGGCTGGAGCCGCTGGTCGAGGTAGAGACGGCGCAGGGTCGCATGGGCTTTGGCCCGGTGGAGGCGGCATCGGTGGCGCAGGTGTTCGATGGCGGGCCGTTGGCGCTTGGCCCGGTGGAGGATCTGCCCTGGATGAAGGCGCAGACCCGGCTGACCTTTGCGCGCTGCGGGGTGATTGATCCGCTGTCTGTTGACGATTACCGGGCGCATGGTGGCTGCACCGGGTTGCTGCGTGCGCTGGGCATGGATGTGGAGGGGCGGCTGGCGGAGGTCACCGAGTCGGGCCTGCGCGGGCGTGGCGGGGCGGGCTTTCCCACCGGCATCAAGTGGCGCACGGTGGCGGGGGCGGTGGCCGACCGCAAGTATATTGTCTGCAATGCCGATGAGGGCGACAGCGGCACCTTTGCCGACCGGATGATCATGGAGGGCGATCCCTTGTCGTTGATCGAGGGCATGGTGATTGCCGGGATCACGGTGGGGGCCGGCAAGGGCTTTGTCTATCTGCGCAGCGAATACCCTGATGCGATTGCGATGATGACCCGGGCGGTCGAGGCCGCAAGGGCGGCGGGGATGCTGGGGCCGTCGGTCATGGGGTCGGGGCTGCCCTTCGATATGGAGATCCGCGTCGGCGCGGGGGCCTATGTCTGCGGCGAGGAAACCAGCCTGCTGAACAGTCTGGAGGGCAAGCGCGGCGTGGTGCGCGCCAAGCCGCCGCTGCCGGCGTTGGAAGGGTTCATGGGCAAGCCCACAGTGGTGAACAACGTGATTTCGTTGGCGACCATACCTGTGATCTTTGAGCGCGGGGCTGCGGCCTATGCTGCGCTTGGCATCGGGCGGTCGCGCGGTACGATTCCGTTGCAGATTGCCGGGAATGTGGCGCGGGGCGGGTTGTTCGAGGCGGCCTTTGGAATGTCGCTGCGCGAGATTGTCGATGATCTGGCGGGCGGGACCGCCACGGGGCGCCCCGTGAAAGCGGTGCAGGTCGGCGGGCCACTGGGGGCCTATTTCCCGCGCGCGCTGTTCGATGTGCCGTTTGGCTATGAAGACTATGCCGGGCAGGGCGGGCTGATCGGCCATGCCGGGATTGTGGTGTTTGATGACACTGCCGACATGCTGGCGCAGGCGCGGTTTGCCTTTGAATTTTGCGCTGTGGAGTCCTGTGGCAAATGTACACCCTGCCGTATCGGGGCGGTGCGTGGGGTGGAAACGGTGGACCGGGTCGCGCGCGGCGATGCCGATGCCATCCCCCTGCTGCATGATTTGTGCGACACGATGAAGGCCGGATCGCTTTGTGCGCTGGGGGGATTCACGCCCTATCCGGTGCTGTCGGCCCTGACTCATTTTCCCGATGATTTTGCCCGTGTGAAAGAGGCTGCCGAATGAAGGATTTCATCATTCCCGACCGCGATTTCGGCACGCCTGCGGCGAAGTCGAAGGTGATGGTCACGCTGAGGATTGACGGGTTCGACGTGACGGTGCCGGAAGGCACCAGCATCATGCGCGCGGCGGCAATCGCGGGCATCACGGTGCCAAAGCTGTGCGCCACCGACTCGGTGGAGGCATTCGGGTCTTGCCGGTTGTGTCTGGTAGAGATCGAGGGGCGCAATGGCACGCCGGCCAGCTGCACCACGCCGGTGGCGCCGGGGCTGAAGGTGTCCACCCAGAACGAGCGCCTCAAGAAGCTTCGGCGCGGGGTGATGGAGCTCTATATCAGCGACCACCCGCTGGATTGCCTGACCTGTTCGGCCAATGGCGATTGCGAGTTGCAGGATATGGCGGGCGCCGTGGGTCTGCGCGATGTGCGTTATGACGCTGTGGAGACGCATTTCCGCGCCAAGAACACCAGCGGCGAGGTCAACCCCCAGTGGGTGCCGAAGGACGACTCCAACCCCTATTTCACCTATGACCCGGCGAAATGTATCGTCTGCAGCCGCTGTGTACGGGCGTGCGAAGAAGTGCAGGGCACCTTTGCGCTGACGATCGAAGGCCGCGGCTTTGACAGCCGGGTGTCGTTCGGGGCCAAGACCGACACTGCGCTGACCTCTGATTGCGTGTCCTGCGGGGCCTGCGTGCAGGCCTGCCCGACCGCGACCTTGCAGGAAAATTCCATCATCGACATCGGCACACCGGAACGGTCGGTGATCACCACCTGCGCCTATTGCGGGGTCGGGTGCAGTTTCAAGGCCGAAATGCGCGGGGATGAGCTGGTGCGGATGGTGCCCTACAAGCACGGCAAGGCCAACCGGGGGCACAGCTGTGTCAAGGGCCGCTTTGCCTATGGCTATGCCACGCACAAGGACCGCATCCTGAAACCCATGATCCGCGAGGCGATCACTGATCCGTGGCGCGAGGTGTCCTGGGATGAGGCGATGACCTTTGCCGCCGCCCGCATGAAGGGGATTCAGGCGCAATACGGTCGGCAGTCGGTGGGGGTGATCACATCAAGCCGCTGCACCAATGAGGAAGCCTATCTGGTGCAGAAGCTGACCCGGGCGGTGTTTTTGAACAACAACACCGATACCTGCGCGCGGGTGTGCCATTCGCCCACCGGTTATGGTCTGGGCCAGACCTTTGGCACCAGCGCAGGCACGCAGGATTTCGACTCGGTCGAGGAAACCGATGTGGTGATCGTGATCGGGGCCAACCCGGTGAACGGCCACCCGGTCTTTGCCAGCCGCTTGCGCAAGCGGCTGCGGCAGGGGGCCAAACTGATCGTGATTGATCCGCGCCGCACGGAAATGGTGGAAGGCCCGCATTACAAGGCCGACCACCACCTTGCGCTTAAACCCGGGACCAATGTCGCCGTGGTCTCGGCCATGGCCCATGTGATCGTGACCGAAGGGCTGATGGATGAGGCGTTCATCCGTGACCGTTGCGATTGGGACGCGTTTCAGGACTATGCCGAGTTCATCGCCGCCCCGCATCATGCGCCCGAGGCGGTGGAATTGCTGACCGGGGTGCCGGCGGCAGAGCTGCGGGCGGCAGCGCGGCTTTTTGCCAAAGGCGGCAATGGCGCGATTTACTACGGGCTGGGGGTGACGGAACATTCCCAAGGCTCCACCACCGTGATCGCAATTGCCAATCTTGCCATGCTGACCGGCAATATCGGGCGGCCGGGTGTGGGGGTGAACCCGCTGCGCGGGCAGAACAATGTGCAGGGGTCCTGCGACATGGGGTCGTTCCCGCATGAGTTGCCCGGCTATCGCCATGTGAAGCTGGATGACGCGCGGGCGGTGTTCGAACGGGTCTGGGGCGTGCAGATCGACAATGAACCCGGCCTGCGCATCCCCAATATGCTGGATGCGGCGGTGGAGGGCACCTTCAAGGGGTTGTATTGTCAGGGCGAAGACATCCTGCAATCGGACCCCGACACCAAACACGTCGCGGCGGGGCTTGCGGCAATGGACTGCGTGATCGTGCATGACCTGTTTCTGAACGAGACTGCAAATTACGCGCATGTGTTCTTTCCCGGCAGTTCGTTCCTTGAGAAAGACGGCACCTTCACCAACGCCGAACGCCGCATCAACCGCGTGCGAAAGGTGATGGCCCCGAATCAAGGTTACGCCGATTGGGAAGTGACGCAGTTGTTTGCTAATGCCATGGGGGCGGGCTGGGGTTACACCCACCCCAGCCAGATCATGGATGAAATCGCCCTGACCACACCCAGCTTTGCCGGGGTGAGCTATGAGCGGCTGGAAACCCTTGGGTCGGTGCAATGGCCCTGCAATGAGGCCAACCCCGAAGGCACGCCGCTGATGCATGTTGATGGATTTGTGCGCGGCAAGGGCCGGTTCATCCGCACCGAATATGTGGCGACGGATGAGAAGACCGGGCCGCGCTTTCCGCTGCTCCTGACCACCGGGCGCATCCTGTCGCAATACAATGTCGGCGCACAGACCCGGCGCACGGCGAATGTGGTCTGGCATGCCGAGGATGTGCTGGAAGTGCATCCGCATGACGCCGAGGTGCGCGGGATACGGGATGGTGACTGGGTGCGGCTGGCGTCTCGCTCGGGGGAGACAACCCTGCGGGCCGAGATCACCGACAAGGTGTCGCCCGGGGTGGTCTATACCACCTTCCACCATCCTGAAACGCAGGCCAATGTGATCACCACCGATTTCAGCGACTGGGCCACCAATTGCCCGGAGTACAAGGTGACGGCGGTGCAGGTGTCCCCTTCCAACGGGCCAAGCGAATGGCAGGAAGACTATGCCGAGCAGGCAGCGCTGGCGCGGCGTATTCTGCCAGCGGCAGAATAATGCAGGCGCAAGCGCCCTTTCCGCGCCTGTCATTCGCGGGCGGTCTCGCGCGGGAAAGCCAGCGGGTCTTGCCTGCGGAAGTGGCGGTGGCGCTGTCCTACAACGGGTCTACCCATGCGGTGATGATGGCAACCCCCGCCGACCTGACCGATTTCGCGCGCGGCTTTACGCTGGCCGAGGGCATCGCGGCGCGCGACGAGATCGAGCGGATCGATGTGGTGGAAACGCCGCTTGGCGTGGATCTGCAGATCTGGCTGGCAGAGGGCGCGGCGGCGCGGCAGATGCAGCGGCGGCGCAGCATGGCGGGGCCGGTCGGCTGCGGGCTGTGCGGGCTGGAATCCTTGGAAGAGGCCGTGCGTGAGGCGCCGCAGGTGCATAGCGCGCTGGTGATGTCCCCGGCGCAGGTGATGGCGGCGGTGGCCGCTTTGCCGCAGCACCAACCCCTGCATGACGCGACGCGCGCGGCACATTGCGCGGCGTTGTGGACGCCTGCCGGCATAATGCTGTCGCGCGAAGACGTGGGCCGGCACAATGCGCTCGACAAGCTGGTGGGGGCGATGCGGCACCCTGCCGATGGGGCGGCGCTGATCCTGACCAGCCGGGTGTCGATCGATCTGGTGCAGAAGGCCTGCACGGCGGGTTTCGCGGTACTGATCGCAGTGTCTGCGCCCACGGCAACGGCGGTGCGTATGGCCGAAGCCGCAGGACTGACGCTGATCGGCAATGCCCGCCCGGACGGGTTTGATTGTTATACCCATCCTTATCGTCTGACCGATTGCAAAGAGGTGGCGCATGTCGCTTGAAGCCCGTCTGGCCCCGCAGGAGAAGCTGATCACCATGGCCAATCAGATCGCGCGTTTCATGGAAAGCAAGCCCCATGCCGAAGCGCGCGAGGGGCTGGCCAGCCATATCAATGACTTCTGGGAGCCGCGCATGCGGCGGCACCTGTTCGAGATGCTGGATGCAGGTGGCGCGGGTCTGCGACCGCTGGTCCTTGATGCAGCCCCTCTGATCCGCCGCCCCGGCACCTGACCTGACCGCCTGACCCCGCGACGTTACCCCTTGCCACCGGATGTTTCGCGCGCGAAGCATGGGGCAGAGGGAGGACTAAAGATGTTTGCCATTGTCACAGCGGGGCCTTCGGCCATCGGGCGCAGGTTGGTCACGGCGCTGGCCGGGGCCGGGTATGATGTGGCCTTTACCCATCTTGGTGCAGCCGAAGCTGCCGTCGATCTGGTGGCAGAGGTCGCAGCGCTGGGCCGTCGTGCCCGCGCGTGGGAGTCGGATGCGGGCGACGAGGGGGCCGTGCAGCGCCTGCATGCCGAGGCGGTAGACTGGGCCGGAGACGCGCCGGACGTGCTGGTGAACAATGCCGGTATCCAGACCTGGGCCGGTCTTCTGGACCTGCGGGCCGATCAGTGGGATGCGGTGATGCACACCAATCTGCGCGGGACATTCCTGAACACACAGGCGGCAGGGCGGGCCATGGTCGCGGCGGGCAAGGGGGGCAGCATCGTGACGCTTGGGTCTGGCTGCAACAAGCTCGCCTTCCCGAAACTGGTGGATTACACCGCCAGCAAGGGCGGGATCGAGCAGTTCACCAAATCCGCAGCGGTGGAACTGGGGCCGCATGGTATCCGCGTCAACTGCATCGCGCCGGGGGCCATCGCGACCGAGCGCACGGCGGCCGAGGCGGGCGATTATGCGGCCACATGGTCCAAGGTCACGCCGTTGCGCCGGGTGGGCACGCCCGATGACATCGCCGGGCCGCTGTTGTTTCTGTGTTCAGAGGCGGCCAGCTTTGTCACCGGGCAGACGATCTGGGTCGATGGCGGCGTATTTTCGCAGGCAACATGGCCCTATGATCTGTGATCTGGCCCGCCTGTGACGCCGGGGGCCGATAATGCTTGCAACATGAAACGCTGCGCCTAAATCACCCCCTATGACACAGACCGCCCTGATCGTGGCCCATGGCCAACCTTCCGACCCCGAACCTGCCGAGGCCGCGCTGGCCGCGCTTGCTGCTGATGTGGCGGCGCATTTGCCCGGCTGGCAGGTGGGGTCGGCCACGCTGGCGGCCGAGGGCAGGCTTGCGGACGCCCTGTTGCGGGCGGGGGATGCGGGCGGGCTGGTCTATCCGATGTTCATGGCGGATGGCTGGTTCACCCGGCAGCATCTGCCGGAACGGCTCGCCAAGGCCTGTGCGGAGGCCCTGTTTGACACCGGGCACTGTGACCGGACAGGGTGCGGTGGCGCGGCGGGCTGCGCGCGCTGGCGTTGCCTGCTCCCTTTCGGGCTGGACCTGGAGGTGCAGAACCTGGCCCTGCGGGTGCTGCACGAGGCCGGGGTGCCGCCGGGGGGCGAGGTTTTGCTGGCGGCCCATGGCTCGGGTCGCAGTTCGGCCCCGTCGGATGTGGCCAATGCCGTTGCAGGGCGGTTGAAGGAAGGTCTTCTGCTGGCGCGCTGTGACGCCGCCTTCATCGACCAGCACCCGCGGCTGGCCGAGGTCAGCGGATACCGTGCCGACGCGGTTTGCCTGCCCTTCTTTGCCGCAGAAGGCGAGCATGTCACCGACGACTTGCCCGCGGCCCTGAGCGAGGCCGGATTCAAGGGCCCTGTCCTGCCGGCCTTGGGGCGTGATGCGCGGGTGCCCGGGCTGATTGCAAGCGCCTTGCGCCGCGCGGCACAGGGTTCAGGCGAGCAGTGATCTGCTGTGCGCGGCCAGCACCTGACGGGTGTCGGACCAGAGTGCGGGTAAGGTCGAAACCAGTCGGGCGGTCTCTTCATGGTCGGCCGCGTCGATGGCCCGCTCGAGGGACGACAGCGCATCCCGCAAGGCAGTCGCGCCAAAGATGGTGCAACTGCCCGCCAGATGGTGGGCGATCCTGGCCGTTTCGGCATCAGGGTTAAGCTCTGCGCCGATCCGGGCGATCGTTTCGCCGCCTTCGGCCAGCATCCGGTCAATGAGGGAGGCCGCAAAAGGCTTGCCCACACCGTCGGCGAGGGCATCCAACTCGGTCTGTTCCACGGGATCAGCGACCGTGCTTGCAGGCAGTGGCGCATCGCCGTGCAGCTGCGCCAGCAGTTGCTCGCGCCTGACCGGTTTGGTCAGGCACACATCCAGCCCGGCGAGCCGGAACGCCTCCACATCTTCGGGCAGGGCATGGGCCGTCAGGGCGATGATGCGGGCCTGCATCGATGCGCCCCCGGCCCGGATGCGGCGTGCCGCTTCGATCCCGTCCAGCCGGGGCATGGAAATATCGGTGATGATCAGGTCGAACCGGGTCTTTGCCGCAAGTGCCACACCTTCGATCCCATCTGTCGCCTCGGTCACCCGGTGGTTCAGATCGCTCAGCGTGCGACGCAGCAAAAAGCGGTTGATCTCGTTGTCCTCGATCAGCAGGATCTCCATTCCCTGCTTGTCGGATAGCGGGGGCAGGGTGGGCCTGCCCGGCATCTGCGCCAGTGGCGGGGCAGGTTCGGCGACAGGGTCGGGGACAGATTCGGCGGCGGGCAGCGGCAGGCGCAGCCAGAACAGGCTGCCTTCGCCGGCTTCGCTTTCGGCACCGATCGTGCCCCCCATCGCCTGTGCAAGCCGCCGCGCGATGCCCAGCCCCAGCCCGGTGCCGCCCGCTTCGCGCCCGAACGAGGAATCGACGGTGGCAAAATCGTCAAACACCCGGTCCAGATCGCTGTGTGGAATGCCGATGCCGGTATCGATCACCCGGAATTCGATCATCTGCGCCCCGGCATTGGCCGCGGTGGTGCCGGCCCGGTGCGACAGGCGTTCGCTTTCCACAGTGATGGTGCCGTTGCGGGTGAACTTGACCGCATTGCCGATCAGGTTCAGCAAGATCTGCTGCAAGCGTCCCGGATCGCCGCGCACAGTGCCAAGCGGGCCCGAAAGGGGCACATGCCGCAGCACATTGCCACCGGCGCGGGCGATGCCTGCCTGATTGGCCAGACAATCCTCGATCAGCTGATCCAGCGCAAAGGGTGTGTCAGACAGCCGGATCTGACCGGCGGCGGTGCGCGACAAGTCCAGCACGGAATCGACATGTCCCAGCAGGATGGTGCCCGACACTTCCATGATCCGCAGCAGTTCGCGCTGATCCTCATCAAGGCTTGTGTTGCGCATCAGGTCCATCGAGCCGATCAGCCCGTTCAGCGGAGTACGCATCTCGTGACTCATCACGGCCAGAAACTCCGCCTTGGCCTTTTCGCCTGCCTGCGCCCGTGTCAGGGCCTCTTGCAGGGCCTGCCGGTCTTCCAGCCGCTGCGAGATATCGCGCAGGAAGCTGACGACAAGAGCCCCACGGTTCAGGTCGCGGATCGCCAGCGACGCTTCCAGCGGAATGGCCCTGCCATCGGCGCGGCGGGCGGTCATCTCGAATCGTTGCGGGCCAGAACTGGCCGCAGCTGTGGTGATGGCACGCAGGCGGGCGGCGTAGGCCTCCTGATGTTCGGGGGCAAACAGGAGGGGCACGATCTGCCGGCCCAGAACCTGACCGCGTGACAGACCGAACATCGCCTCGGCCACATGGTTGAACTCGACCACCCACCCACCCCGGTTCGTCACCACAATGGCATCGGGAGAGGTGGCGATGATCAGTTGCAGCCGTTCGCCCGCGATCTGGTTTTCGCGCGCCTGTTGCCGGGTCACGCGGAACAGCCGGGTCGCCATGACGGCCAGCAAGACCAGCAAAAGGATGGTGGTCACAACGGCCATGGCAAGAAGTGTCAGGGTCTCCTGCACTCTGGCGCGGGACGCATCCGTGTTTGCCGAAAACATCAGCAGCGAGTCGAGCGACAGATCCCGTCCCAGCCGCTGCACCTCGACGCTTTGCGCCTCCATTTCTGGGAGGGCTGCCATAAGCGCCGCATCATCGGCGTCAATCGCGCTGACCCAGCGATCGGCATAGGCCTGCATTGCGTTCAGCCGGCTCAGGTTTTCGGGCTGCTGAATGAACCCGGCATAGAGCGGACTTTGTTCCAGCATCTGCAGACGGCTGTACATCACGTTGAACCAGCGCCGCACATCGCCAAGGCTGGCCCGTCCGGCCTGCGCCTTGACCAGCGCGCTTTGCAGACGCAGCACCTCGACTTCGGTCTGCATCATGACCCATTGGCCATTGTCGCTGTCCGCGAGATCAAGGTCATCCAGTCGGTCGCGCACATCCAGCGCCAATGTGCCGATGATGGCCAGCAACCCCAACACAAGGCCGACAATCGCCATGGTGCGCAGCGATCCGGAGACCGGCCCGCGCGAAATGAATGGGGAAAGTGTCATCGCAACCCTTGCATCTGCGGGCCAAAGTCAGGCTAGACTATATCCTAGTACATTTTCATAGCGAAGTGACGCCCCTGAAAATGCGACTGTCCGCGGCAAATCGAAGGGAAATCACACCGTGCGGATGCTTTTGGCCGATGATCATGATCTGTTCCGTGAATCGGTCTCGGCAATGCTGGGGGCGGATGGCGGCATTGTGGTTGTATCGGTCGCCGGGGTGCAGGACGCGCTAGAGTGTCTGGCGCAGCAATCTTTTGATCTGGTCGTGCTGGATTACCAAATGCCGGGCATGGACGGTCTGGAGGGGTTGAAAAAGATCCGGGCTGCGGTTCCGGCGCTGCCCGTGGCGGTGATGTCGGGGACCATCCGCCGCGACCTGGCGCAAGAGGCACTTGCCTGCGGCGCGGTCGGCTTTGTTCCGAAAACCCTGGGCATCAAGGCGTTGATCGCGGCCATCAAACGCATGGCAACCGGTGAGATTTTCGCACCGATGTCAATGCTGGAAGATCCGCCGCCGCCCAACGCCGCGCTGGAAGATCTGACGCGGAGGGAGCGCGAGGTGCTGGAAGGGATCTGCGACGGCAAGTCCAACAAGGAAATAGCGCGCGACCTTGATGTTCAGGAAGTGACTGTCAAGCTGCACGTCAAGACCTTGGCGCGCAAACTTGGGGCGCGCAACCGCACCCATGCCGCCATGATCGCACGCAATGCCGGGTTGATCCGACCCTGACCGCCACCCCGGGTTGGGGCGGGACGCGCAGGGCCGGAGCGTGGCGCAGGGGAGGGAGATTTTTCTTCTCCGCCCCCCGCACAGGGCCGGTTGACCCTGAACGCGCGATCCTCTATTTCCGGCAGCAGAGCGCGGGCGTTGTGTAATGGTAAGACCTTAGCCTTCCAAGCTAAAGACGCGGGTTCGATTCCCGCCGCCCGCTCCAACTTCCCTGTTATGTCTCTGCCGGGTTTGCCTTGTTCCAGCGAATGGACGACCACAGGGCGATGCCGATCAGGGTTGCGCCGCCCAGACCCGTGATCACTTCGGGAATGTGGACCAGGGTCTGGACATACATGATCACCGACAGGATCAGGATGGCATAGAATGCGCCATGTTCCAAATAGCGGTATTGCGCAAGCGTACCGCGTTCGACCAGCATGATGGTCATCGACCGCACATACATCGCCCCGATGCCCAGCCCGATGGCAATGATGAACAGGTTTGACGACAGGGCAAAGGCCCCGATGACACCATCAAAGCTGAAGCTGGCGTCGAGCACTTCCAGATACAGGAAGGCACCCAGACCACCTTGGGCGGCCCCGGTCAGCGCTTGCTGGCTGCGGTCCAGAATACCACCCAGCACCTCTACCAGCAAAAAAGTCAGCAGGCCCCAGATTGCCGCATGAAAGAAGGTCGTTGCATAGGCTGCACCCTTCTGGCCTTCGATCACCTTGGAGAACGCCAGCATCACCACCAGCACAAAGGCGATCTCGATGCCCTTGACCGAAGAATAGGTGGACACTTTTTCCTCAAGCCAGCGCACCCAATGGACATCCTTTTCGTGGTCGAAAAAGAACGACAGCGCCACCATCATCAGGAAGGTGCCGCCAAAGGCCGCAATCGGCAGATGCGCTTCCATCATGATGCGGCTGTATTCTTCCGGTTGGCTTGCGGCCATAACCAGCGCCGACCATGGGCCGACATTGGCGGCGATCACCACGATCAACAGCGGAAACACGATCCGCATGCCGAACACCGCGATCAGAATACCCCAGGTCAGGAACCGCTGTTGCCAGACCGGGGTCATGTCCTTGAGCTTGTTGGCATTGACGATAGCATTGTCGAACGACAGCGAGATTTCCAGCACAGCCAGGACGCTGACAATGAAGAACACCTTCATGGCGCCGCCAAAGGTGTGCTCGGTGCTGAACCCCAGCCAGAGTCCGAGAGCCAGGCCGATCGCCGTGACGATGAAGGCCCATGTGAAATAGGACAGCGACGAGCGCTGCAGGGTATCTGAGGAAGACATGAACAAGTGACCGCGCGGCATGTTGCGGTTCAGGTGCCGACATCGCAGGATTGCCGCAAAGTCCTGCCAGAGGGGCCCGGTCACCCGTTGGCCGAGTCTATGCGCCCAAAAAGGGCATCTTGCAAGCTTCGGCTTCGGGGGCGGCGGGGCGCAGGAACCCCTGACGGACATCAGCAAAAACAGGGCGTGGGGTAAGGGGCCACTGTCTCCAATGGCCCCTTGTGTGGGGCATGCCGTTATTTGCGGGTGATCCGCCCGTCCAGATAGGGGGTGTAGGGTTGTGACTTTGCCAGA
The DNA here is from genome assembly GCF_002900965.1 of Pseudotabrizicola formosa. Taxonomy (GTDB): domain Bacteria; phylum Pseudomonadota; class Alphaproteobacteria; order Rhodobacterales; family Rhodobacteraceae; genus Pseudotabrizicola; species Pseudotabrizicola formosa. The sequence continues at coordinate 453,481 of NZ_PJOM01000003.1, forward strand.
TATTCCGCCATGACATCTGCCAGATCGGGGCCGAAGTCATAGGCGTTGCTGGCGTCGACAAACATGCGATAGCCATCGCCACCGCCGCGCACATAGTTGTTCGACACCAGCATGTACTCTGCCGCCGGATCAATCGGTGCCCAGGCGTCACCACCGACCAGAACCATCACATCTGAAACCCGGCTGCCCACAGGTTGCGCCGGATCGAAGGTGTATTTCATCCCCGCCACCTGGGCAAAGCGGCCTGCGCCATCTTCCAGACCGCTGACGCCGTTTTCCAAGGCCGCCACAATCGCCTCTCCGGTCACGGTAAAGGTCGACAGGGTGTTCTGGAACGGCAGCACGCTCAGCGCCTCGCCCATGGTGACAGGCCCGGCGTCGATCGAACTGCGCAGACCGCCGCCATTGGTGATGGCGATGGTCACGCCCTGGTCTTTCACCCGGTCGAGCATGGCGTCGGTGACCAGATTGCCCATCTGGCATTCGCCCTGACGACAGGTTTCGCGGCTGCCATCAATCGCCTCTGCCGTTTCACCGATGACTGTCGATTTCAACTCTTCGATCGGGCCGGCCAGTTCTGTCACCCGCGCTTCAATCGCCGGGTCAGGGGTGACACTGGCATCAAGCAGGATGGTGTCGCCGCCCGCATGGATCAGCGTTCCGTCATCGGCAAAGGTCAGTTCCAGATGGCCGAGGTATTTGGAATAAGCATAGGCCTGCACCACCGGCACCATGGCCCCAGACTCCTGGCTGACCCAGGTCGGATAGGCCCCGGCGCGATCAGGGTCGCTTGCGGACAGATAGGTATGGCTGTGCCCGCCCACCACCGCGTCAATCCCGGGCACGGCAGCGGCAATCTCTTGATCGCGCGCATAGCCCACATGGGTCAGCGCGATGATCTTTGTGACACCTTCGGCTTCCAGGGTCGCCACATCGGCTTTCAGAGAGTCAATCTCGTCCTGAAAGATCACCGACGGGCCAGGGCTGGAGGTTTCAACCGTGTCGGTCGCCAGCACCGAGATGATCCCGATCTTCTCGCCACCGACCTCCAGCACCACATGGTTCTGCACCCGGCCGGCCAGCACATTCGACTGGCTGACATCCAGATTGCCCGAGATCACCGGAAAGGTCACCTTGTCAAGAAAGCCCGCCAGCCCTTCGGGACCATCATCAAATTCGTGATTCCCCAGCGCCATGGCGTCAGGCTTGATCTGTTCCATGAACTCGGCCTCAACAGCGCCCTTGTAGGTGGTGTACATCAGGCTGCCCTGAAACTGGTCACCGGCGTCCAGAAAGATCACATTCTGACCATCGGCGGTCAGGCTGTCGCGCAGCTCGTTGACCTTGGTGGCCACCCGGGCGATGCCGCCAAAGCATTTGTTCTCGGCGGCGTCTTCGGCAGAGCAGGTTGAATCGAACGCGTTGACCGCTTCGATCCGGCTGTGCAAGTCGTTGATATGCAAAACGTGAAGCGTGTAATCGGCCTGTGCCGCCCCCGCTGACAGCGCCATGGCCGCAGCGGACCCAAGCAAACGGTATTTCATCAAATGGCTCCCTTATTGGTTGATCGGACAAGCGTGACTCGCAAGATCGGCGGAGTCAAACCCGTGTCGAATTTCCCGCCAGACCTGACCTTGCGTCACCTTTGCAACTGCCCGGTGACAGTGGGTGGTGCCGCAGTTGCCATTGACCAAGGCTCTTGCAATGTGCATGGAAAGTCATGCTGATTTACAAGATCTTCCGCCGCCCCGAATGGGATGCGTTCCGCGCCGCCGGTGAAACCGCTGGCGCTCCCGTCGATCTGGCGGATGGGTTCATTCATTTCTCGACCGCGGCACAGGTGGCCGAAACCGCGGCGCGCCATTTCGCCACCGAAAGCGATCTGGTGTTGGTGGCATTTCGCAGCGGCGCGCTGGGCCCTGACCTCAAATGGGAGCCATCGCGGGGCGGGGATCTGTTCCCGCACCTGTACCGTCGGCTGACGTTGGCCGATGTGGTCTGGGACAAATCGCTGCCCCTGGGCGCGACAGGACATATTTTTCCCGAAGGTGTATGGTGACCCTGATCGAACGCGCGGGACTTGCCATCCTGCACCGGCTGGACCCTGAAATAGCACATGGCCTGTCGCTACGGGCGCTGAACAGCGGCGTGGTGCCATTGCCTGGCGAGGTGACATCGCCGCGTCTGGCCTGCACGCTGGCGGGCATGCGCCTGGCCAATCCGGTCGGGCTTGCCGCCGGGTTTGACAAGAATGCCACCGCGCTCGGGCCGCTGTCGCGTGCGGGATTCGGTTTCATGGAGGTCGGGGCCGCTACTCCCTTGCCGCAACCTGGCAATCCAAAGCCACGGCTGTTCCGCCTGACCGAGGACCGGGCCGCCATCAACCGCTTTGGCTTCAACAATGACGGAATGGAGGCGATTGCCACGCGTCTGGCAAAGCGCCCCCGCACCCTGCCCATCGGGCTCAACCTGGGGGCAAACAAAACCTCGACCGATCGCGCCGCCGATTTTGCCAATGTGCTTGCGACCTGCGGGCCGCATGTGGATTTTGCGACCGTCAATGTCAGTTCGCCGAATACCGAAAAGCTGCGGGATCTGCAGGGGGCGGCAGCCCTGACCGCGCTGCTGGCGCGGGTGATGGAAGTGCGGGAGGCGCTTGTCACGCCGATCCCGGTGTTTTTGAAAATCGCCCCCGACCTGACACTGGATGAGATCGCCGAAATCGGGGGAATCGCGGTGGCGGCCGAGTTGGCCGGCATCATCGCAACCAATACCACTCTGTCACGAGATGGTTTGAAAAATGCATCCCGCAGCGAAATGGGCGGTCTTTCCGGCGCGCCCTTGTTCGAAAAGTCTACGCGGGTGCTGGCGCATCTGTCGCTGGCCACCAAGGGCCAGATCCCTTTGATCGGGGTGGGTGGTATCGGCAGTGCCGAGCAGGCCTATGCCAAGATCCGCGCCGGGGCGTCGGCAGTGCAGCTTTACACTGCGATGGTCTATGAAGGCATCGGCATTGCCGGCCGCATCGCCGAGGGTCTTGATGCGCTGCTGGCCCGAGACGGGTTCGAAACGGTTGCGGCAGCATGCGGAAGTGGCCGTGCAGACTGGCTGTGACCCGGACTGGCTTTGCCGCTGCAAGTTGCACCGTTTCCAGATACGCAGTGTTGTGCCGGTAAAACCGGCCTGCCGCTCGGCACATTCGCCGATCGCCGGCTCTTGAATTTGATCAAATTCCCGGCAATACTGCGGCAGCCAGAGGGATCACCATGTCACAGACCATTGCCGGAGTGCCGACCGACCGCCTGACGGCCTTTGCCGCGCGTGAGGCGCAACGCTATGCCCGGTCGCGTCCAAAATCGGCCAAGGCGCTGGCCGATGGGGCTGGAACCTTCCTCAACGATGTGCCGATGCATTGGATGCGCGACTGGCCGATGCCGCATCTGCCATTGGTCGCAAAGGCCAAAGGGGCGCGGATCACCGATATTGACGGCTATGGCATCGACGACTTCTGTCTGGGAGACACCGGCAGCATGTTTGGCCATTCGCCCAAGCCCGTGGCCGATGCGATCCGCAAACAGGCGCGCAATGGACTGACCTATATGCTGCCGACCCAATCTGCGCTGGAGGCGGGTCGTTTGCTGACCGACTGTTTCGGGGCCTTCCGCTGGCAGATCGCCACCACGGCCACAGACGCCAATCGCTTTGCTGTGCGCGTGGCGCGGGCGGTAACCGGGCGGCCAAAGGTGCTGGTGTTCAACGGCTGCTACCATGGCACGCTGGATGACACGATGGTCGAACTTGCACAGGGCCGCACGGTCAACCGCCCCGGCCTGGTCGGGCAGGTGCAGGATCTGAGCCTCGGCGCTGTGGTCTGCGAATTCAACGATCTGGCCGGGGTTGAGGCTGCGCTGGCCAAGGGCGACGTAGCCGCCATCCTTACCGAGCCGGTGATGACCAATTCCTGCATGGTCCTGCCCGATCCAGGTTTTCACGATGGGCTGCGCGCGCTCACGCAGCGCTATGGCACGCTGCTGATCATGGATGAAACCCATACGCTTTCCACCGGTCTGGGCGGGTATACGCGGACGCATGGGTTGTCGCCTGATATGTTCGTCGTTGGCAAATGCGTGGCGGGGGGGATGCCTACAGCGGTCTGGGGCATGACCGAACCTGTTGCCGCGCGCTTTGCGACCTATGACGCCGCGCGACCGGCGGGCCATTCGGGCATGGGCACCACCCTGTCGGCCAATCCGATGCAATTTGCCTGTCTTGTGGCCACCTTGTCCAAGGTCATGACCGAAGACGCCTATGCCCATATGGACAAAGGGGCAGGCCGGCTGGCGGCGGCTTTGCAGGCGTCGATCCTGAGCCATGGCGCGCCCTGGCATGTGGTGCGGGTCGGCGCGCGGGTAGAGTTCATCTGTGCCCCGGGCCCGTTGCGCAATGGGGCAGAGGCCGCCACCGCGCATCAGCCGCAGGTCGAAGCCGCCATGCACACCGCGCTGCTGAACCGGGGCTGCCTGATCGCACCGTTTCACAACATGATGTTGGTCAGCCCGGCCACCCGACCGCGCCAGATTGACCGACTGGGTCTGGCCTTTGACGAAATCCTGTCCGAACTTTTTGCCTGAGTGTCCCATGACCGCATTGCACCGCCCCTCCGGTTCGACCATCGCCGAGGCCGAAGCCTTCCTTGCCGCCCATCCGGAAATCGAAGCGTTTGACATCATCTTGCACGATTCGAATGGCATTGGCCGCGGCAAGATCATCCGGCGCCACGAATTGTTGTCATTTTACAAGAATGGGCGGCATTTGCCGATTTCTATCCTGGGTCTGGATATCTGTGGCGAGGATGTGCATGAAACCGGCCTGATCTGGGATCAGGGCGATGGCGATCTGCGGGCCTGGCCGATTCCGGGCAGCCTTGTGCCTTTGCACAATACCACACCGCCGCGCGGTGAGGTGCTGATGTCGATGTATGATCTGGACGGCAAACCAATGCCCTCGGACCCACGCCATGCGCTGAAGCGGCAGATCGATGCGCTGGCAGGCGAGGGCCTGTTTCCGGCCGGCGCGTTTGAGCTGGAATTTTTCCTGTTGGCCAATGAGCGCAGGTCTGATGGCAAGATGCAGCCCGCGCGGGATGTGCTCGATGGGCGCAAATCGTCCAAGACCGAGGTCTACTCGGTTGACCATCTGCACGGCATGTTGCCGCTGTTCTCCGATATCTACGCCGGGGCTGCCAAGGCGGGCATCACCGCCGAGACGATGATTTCCGAATATGCGCCCGGCCAGTATGAGCTGACCCTGCATTACCGCACCGATGTGATGCAGGCGGCGGATGATCTGATGCGGCTCAAGCGCATCGTGCGGGCTCAGGCACGGGCTCATGGCGTGACCGCCTGTTTCATGGCCAAGCCAAATGAGGATTACGCCGGGTCCGGCATGCATTTCCACGTCTCGATGATGGATGACACGGGCACGAATGTCTTTGTCGAGGCGGAGGAGGGGAAGTGGAACCCCACGATCCTGCACGCCTTGGGCGGCTTGCGCGCGACCATGGGGGAATCGATGCTGGTCTTTGCCCCACACGCCAATTCCTGGCGGCGCTTTGCGGCGCAAAGCTATGCGCCGGTCAGCCCGACCTGGGGGGTGAACAACCGGTCTGTCGCCCTGCGGATTCCGGCGGGGGATATCAACGCGCGACGGATTGAACATCGGCCGGCCGGGGTTGATGCAAACCCCTATCTGGTTGCGGCAACTGTATTGGCAGGTATCCGTCACGGTCTGCAGCACAGCATGGACCCGGGGCCGGAAACGGTTGGTAACGGCTATGAGGCGGGACAGGATGCGCCTGCAATCCCTCTGGACTGGCGGCAGGCGATCGAGGTGGCAAAGGCTTCTGTCTTCCTCAAGGATGCCTTGGGGGAAGATATGCACCGCACCTTTACCGCCATCAAGGCCGCCGAATATGCGCGGGTGATGCGAACCGTGTCAGAGGTCGATTTCGATCTGTATCTGCACACGGTGTAGAGATGCAAAAGCCCGGCCAGAGTGCCGGGCTTTTTGATAAGGGCGAAGCGCTTACATGTTGGCGGGCTGCGGAAAGCCCAGCACATGATATCCGCCATCGACATGGATCACCTCGCCGGTGGTCGAAGCCCCAAAGTCCGAGCACAACCATGCGGCTGTTCCGCCAATCGCATCGAGCGTCGCATTGGCGCGCAAGGGCGCGTTTTCCTCGGTGTGGCGATAGGTGGCGCGCGCGCCACCAATGGCCGCGCCTGCCAAGGTTTTCATCGGGCCGGGCGAAATGGCATTCACGCGGATCTTTTGCGGCCCAAGATCATTGGCCAGATAGCGCGTGGCTGATTCCAGCGCGGCCTTCGCCACACCCATCACATTGTAATTCGGCGACACCCGGTTCGAGCCCTGAAAGGTCAGGGTGATCAGGCTGCCGCCCTCTGGCATCATCTCGGATGCGCGGCGCGCCACGTCGATGAAAGAGAAGCACGAGATCGTCAGCGAGTTCTGGAAATTCCCGCGTGAGGTGTTGATGAAGCGGCCCGTCAGTTCATTCTTGTCGGAAAATGCGATGGCGTGGATCAGGAAATCCATCGTGCCCCAGCGGTCCTTCAGCGCGGCAAAGCAGGCATCCATGCTGTCGTCATTGGTCACATCGACATCAACCAGCAGATCAGACCCGACCGAGGCTGCCAGCGGCTCCACCCGCTTGCCGAAAGCATCACCCTGATAGGAAAACGCCAGCTCTGCGCCCTCATCCGCGAGGGTCTTGGCAATGCCCCAGGCGATCGAGCGTTCGTTCGCCACGCCCATGACAAGCCCGCGCTTGCCCTTCATCCATCCGGCCATCATCTGTCCCTTACGCGCGATACTTGCTCATCACCAATGTCGCATTGGTGCCGCCAAAGCCAAAGCTGTTGGACAGGACCGAGTCCATCTCCACACCTTCGCGGTAGGTGGTGGCGATTTCCTCGGGCTTAAGCTCGGGGTCAAGCTGGGTAACATTGGCCGAGGCGGTGATGAAATTGCCCTGCAACATCAGCAGGGAATAGATCGCCTCGTGTACGCCGGTGGCCCCGAGGCTATGACCGGTCAGCGATTTGGTGGAAGAGATCGGGGGCACAGAACCGTCACCGAACACGCGGCGCACGGCTTTGACCTCGGTCACGTCACCTGCGGGGGTGCTGGTGCCATGGGCGTTGATATAGCTGATCTTCCGCCCTTCGGGCAGCGTGGAGATCGCCTGCCGCATCGACCGCTCGCCGCCTTCGCCCGATGGGGCAACCATGTCATGCCCGTCCGATGTGGCACCGTAACCGGTGACTTCGGCATAGATTTTTGCCCCACGCGCCAATGCATGGTTCAGCTCTTCCAGCACAACCACACCACCGCCGCCCGCGATCACGAAACCATCGCGGGTTGCGTCAAAGGCGCGGGAGGCCAGCTCCGGCGTGTCATTGTACTTGGAAGACATCGCGCCCATGGCGTCGAACAGGCACGACAGGGTCCAATCCAGCTCTTCGCCGCCACCGGCAAAGACGATGTCCTGCTTGCCGAACTGGATCAGCTCGGTGCCATTGCCGATGCAATGGGCGCTGGTCGAGCAGGCCGAGGTGATCGAATAGTTCACACCCTTGATCTTGAACGGCGTGGCCAGACAGGCGGAGTTGGTCGAGGACATGCCCTTGGTGACCCCGAACGGCCCGATCCGTTTCGGACTGCCTGAATCGCGCACAATGTTGTGGGCTTTGAAGAAGGATTTGGTCGATGGCCCGCCCGAGCCGACGATGATGCCGGTGCGATCGTTCGAGATGTCCGACGCCTCCAGCCCCGAATCTTCGATCGCCTGGCGCATGGCGATGAAGTTATAGGCCGCGCCATCACCCATGAAGCGCAGGTCGCGCTTGTCGATATTGTCTTCCAGACTGATCTGTGGCTGCCCGTGCACCTGGCTCCGGAACCCGCGCTCAGCATATTCGGGGGCGAAGACGATGCCGGATTTCCCGGCCCGCAGGGATGCTTCAACCTCAGCGGCGGTGTTGCCGATGGGGGAAACAATGCCGATGCCGGTGATGACAACACGACGCATGGGCGCCTCCTTCGTTGGGGATCAGTTGGCCGAGAGGGCCACTTTCATATCGGTCACTTGATAGATCACTTCACCATCGGCTTCCACCCGGCCATTGGCGACACCCATGGTCAGGCGGCGGGTCGACAGTGCCTTGGTGAAATCGACGAAATACCGCAGCATCTTGCGGTCAGGCCGTACCATGCCGGTCAGCTTGACCTCACCGACGCCAAGCGCATAACCGCGCCCCTGCCAGCCGCGCCAGCCAAGGTTGAACCCGGTCAGCTGCCAGAGCCCGTCAAGACCAAGGCAGCCGGGCATGATCGGATTGCCGGGGAAATGGCAGTCAAAGAACCAGAGGTCGGGGGTGATGTCGAATTCGGCCACCACATGGCCCTTGCCGAATTCCCCGCCATCTTCGGAAATCTCGGTGATGCGGTCCATCATCAGCATCGGGGGCGCGGGGAGCTGGGCATTGCCAGGGCCGAACAATTCGCCGCGCGCGCAGGCCAGAAGTGCGTCTTTGTCAAAGCTGGACGGAAAGTGCCCCATCGCCGATTGTTCCCCCGGTTTCGTGTCCTTCGTTTCAACGCTGTAACACTTGCTGCGAGTCAGAGGCAAGGGTGCCGCGCGCGCCGCCTGGCCGGCACTTTCCCGCTTTTCCATTGAAATCTGGAGGTCAGGCGCTTTATATAGGCGTAACGACAGGATGACACATGCGGATGACGGCACAGGAACGATCCACAGAATGGCTGGCACGGGGTGGATTGCGCCCGACGCGTCAGCGATTGTCGCTTGCCAGTCTTCTGGTGGGCGACGGCGTGGATCGTCATGTCACCGCAGAAAGCCTGTTTGCGCTGTCGGTAGAGTCAGGGGACCGGGTCAGCCTTGCCACCGTTTACAACACCTTGCGGGCGTTCTGTGAGGCGGGGTTGATGAATGAAGTGGTGGTGGACGGATCGAAAAGCTATTTCGACACCCGGATGGATGACCACCCCCATTTCTATTGGGAAGACACCGCAGAGCTGACCGATGCCCCGAAGGATCAACTGGAAATCAGCGGCTTGCCGGATGCCCCCGAGGGCACCGAAATTTCGCGTGTGGATGTCGTGATCCGGCTCAAGCGCCTCTGACGCTCAGGGCTGCGCCGGAACCACCTCAACCTCTTGCCGCAACCTGCCGTCACGCTCGAAAATCAGGATGCGGTCATCCTCTGTCACCACTGCGATGAAATCACGCCCCATGGTGACAGCCGCCGCCTGCGTGCCCTCGGGCAGGGCCAGTTGATCGGGCGTGGCCAGCGGAGTGATGTCCGGCATACGGGTGACAAGCAGCCCGACCACGGTTATGACACCGACAATCATCGTGGCGGTGAGGACAATCACCAGCCATTTCAGAAGTCTCAGCGAAGGCGGAAGCGCTTCGGTTTCAGGAGTGTTGTTCATGTCAGGCCCTTTTGCCGATGCGACCGAAGACGAGGATCTCACCCTGCAGGTGACGATTGCCGATGGCTGCGCTGACCGTCTTGATAAGGCGCTGGCGCGGTCAGTGCCAGAGGAAGCGGCGCTGTCGCGCACACGGTTGATGAAGATGATCGCCGATGGTGCCGTCTGGCGCGGGGGCGAAGCGCTGACCGATCCCAAGATCCGGGCCGAGGCGGGTGATGTGATCACCCTGTTTCTCGATCCGCCGGTCAGTGTGGATACTTTGGCCGAAGATATTCCGCTGACGGTGATCTATGAGGATGAGCATCTGATCGTTGTCGATAAACCTGTCGGCATGGTGGTCCACCCGGCCCCCGGCACGCCCTCTGGCACGCTGGTGAATGCGCTGCTGGCGCATTGTGGCGACACGCTGTCGGGGATCGGGGGCGAGCGTCGCCCGGGCATCGTCCACCGGATCGACAAGGATACCACTGGACTGCTTGTGGTAGCGAAATCCGACAAGGCGCATCATGGGCTGGCCACCCAGTTCGAACGCCATGACGTGAACCGCCGCTATGTCGCGCTGGTCCATGCCGTGCCCAACGCTGCCGACCCGCGCCTGCGTGGGATCAAGGGGGTCTCGTTCGAGACCGGCGGCATCATCAAGATTGCCACGTTGCTGGCCCGCCACAAGACCGACCGTCAGCGTCAGGCCGTGGTCTGGCATGATGGCCGGCACGCGGTCACGCGGGTGCGGGTGCTGGAGGCCTTTGCCGATCAGGCCGCCTTGGTGGAATGCTGGCTGGAAACTGGGCGCACCCATCAGATCCGGGTACATATGGCGCATGCCGGGCACGGGCTCTTGGGCGACCAGACCTATGGTGGCAAGCGCAAGCTGTCGCCCAAGGCGCTGACATCCCTGGCGGCGGACCTGGGCAATGCCTTTCCGCGCCAGGCGCTGCACGCAGCCACTTTGGGCTTTACCCACCCGGTCACCGATGAATGGCTGGAATTTTCGTCCCCCCTGCCGGACGATATGGCGGGGCTCTTGGACGTCCTGCGCAGGCCCAAGGACTGACATTCGCGTGAAAATGCCGACATAACCCTTTCCTGTCGGAACGGACAAGCCTTCATTCGGCGTTTACTAAGGTATGATACGCCGTGTCCTTGAAGGAGCGGTCCGCAGACCTTAGGTGATGTGGTCCCCCGGGGGCTGATGGCACCGGGGCAAACAGGGGGCGACAGATGAGCACCTATACCAATCTACCTGCGCCAAGCCCGGAACAGGGCTTGAACCGGTACATGCAGGAAATCCGCAAATTTCCGCTTCTGGAACCGGAAGAAGAATACATGCTGGCCAAGGCCTGGGTCGACCGGCAGGACAGCGCATCAGCCCATAAGCTGGTGACATCCCACCTGCGTCTGGCGGCCAAGATCGCTATGGGATATCGTGGCTATGGCCTGCCGCAGGCCGAGGTGATTTCCGAAGCGAATGTCGGTTTGATGCAAGCGGTCAAGCGGTTTGATCCGGAACGCGGTTTCCGATTGGCGACCTATGCGATGTGGTGGATCCGCGCCAGCATTCAGGAATATATCCTGCGGTCGTGGAGTCTGGTGAAGCTGGGGACCACTTCGGCGCAGAAAAAGCTGTTCTTCAATCTGCGCAAGGCCAAGGCCAAGCTGGGGGCACTCGAAGAAGGTGACCTGCGCCCGGAAAACGTGGCCCAGATCGCCAAGGATCTGTCGGTGACCGAAGAAGAGGTCATCGCCATGAACCGCCGTATGGCGGGGGCCGATGCGTCGCTGAACGCAACGGTCGGGTCCGAAGACGGAGGCGCACAGTGGCAGGACTGGCTGGAAGACGAAAACAGCGATCAGGCCGAAGCCTACGCCGAAAGCGATGAGCTGGATATCCGGCGCCGCCTGTTGGTGCAGGCGATGTCTGTGCTGAACGATCGGGAAAAGGAAATCCTGATGCAGCGCCGTCTGGCGGATGAGCCGGTAACGCTTGAGACGCTCTCGGAAAAGCACTCGGTCAGCCGCGAACGCATCCGCCAGATCGAGGTGCGCGCGTTTGAAAAGCTGCAGACCAAGATGCGCGAACTTGCCAAGGGCAAAGGCATGGTGGTTCCGGGCTGAGCGTTGCTCAGGGTCTGCACCAGGCGGCACCGGCGACGGGCCGCCTTTTGCATGTCTGCAAGCCCTTGGCCTTCGCGCCTCAGACCGGTACCACTGCCTGCACTTGTGGCGGACATTCGCCGAAGAGATGACGTTTTTGTTGGCTGATGTGTCGTTTTTGTTTGCCCCATGGTGGTTGGCAGGCTACGTCATCTGCCATTGGTTGAAAGGATGAGACCAACCATGACCATGCTGGGCACATTTCTCAAACCGATGCATCCCGAGGGGTACAAGTTCGTGGCGATCTTTGCCGCGATTACCCTTGTGCTGTTCTGGTTGTGGGAGCCGTTGGGCTGGATCGGCGTCGGTTTGACGGTCTGGTGCTACTATTTTTTCCGGGACCCCAAGCGGTCTGTTCCGCAGGGTGCGGGCCTTCTGGTTTCTCCGGCCGATGGTGTGATCAGCCTGATCGAACGCGCGGTGCCACCGCCGGAACTGGGCATGGGGCCAGAGGCCTTGATGCGGGTTTCGGTTTTCATGAACGTGTTCAACTGCCATGTAAACCGCGCCCCCATTGCCGGCACGATCGGCGCCATGAGCTATCGGCCCGGGAAGTTCCTGAATGCCTCGCTTGACAAGGCGTCGGTGGATAATGAACGCAATTCGCTGCGGATCGACCTGGCCGATGGCCGCCAGATTGCCGTGGTGCAGATTGCGGGTCTGGTGGCCCGCCGCATCATGTGGTGGGTGGCGGAAGGGCAGGGGCTGCGCACCGGCGAACGCTTTGGCCTGATCCGCTTTGGCAGCCGGGTGGATGTCTATCTGCCTGAAGGCGTGAGCCCGCAGGTCGCCTTGGGCCAGACGATGGTGGCGGGCGAAACCGTGCTGGCGGTGCTGGGGCGTGATCTGCCGCAAACCATGGCCCGTGTGGAATGACCGAAGATCCCAAACTGCCGCTGCGCCGCCGGATGCATATTCTGCATCTATTGCCCAACCTGATTTCGGTCATCGCGCTTTGCGCCGGGCTGACCGCGATCCGCATGGCGGTGGAAGGCCGCTTTGGCTGGGCTGTCGCGCTGATCGGGCTTGCCGCCGCGCTTGACGGGATTGATGGCCGGCTGGCGCGGATGCTGAAATCCGAAAGTGCTATCGGTGCCGAGCTCGACTCCTTGTGCGATCTGGTGAATTTTGGCGTGACCCCTGCCTTGGTGCTGTATTTCTGGGGCATGCATTCAGATACGGCCTTGGGCTGGATTGCGGTGCTGATCTATGCCGTCTGCTGCATGCTCCGCCTCGCGCGCTTCAATGTCGGCAATCGCGAACCGGATGTCGATGCAAAGCCAAAGGGGTTCGTCGGCGTGCCCTCGCCCGCCGGCGCGATGCTGGCGCTGCTGCCGATCTATCTGGCCTACGGCTTTGACAACGCCCTGCGCCTGCCCGCATGGGCCGTGGCGATCTGGATGGTCTTTATTGGCGCGCTGATGATTTCGCGGATGCCGACGCCGTCGTTCAAGGGGGTCCGGATCTATGCCGAAAATGCCCGCTTCATCCTGGTGGGTTCGGTGGCGCTCATCGCCGCGCTGTTGACCTATCCTTGGGTCACATTGCTGTTGTTGGATGTGATCTATCTGGCAGCCATCCTGTTCCTTTGGCGCAAAAGTGCCCGCTCTCTGAGGAGTGTCGTCTGACATGGATATCCGCGCCGTCCGCAAATCCTATGCCCGCTGGGCACCGATTTATGACGCAACCTTTGGCAGGATCACAAAGGCCGGACGGCGGCGGGCGGTGTCGGTGCTGAATGGTCTGGGCGGGCGGGTTCTGGAGGTGGGCGTTGGCACCGGTCTGTCGCTGCCGGCCTACCGACGCGAGGTGTCGGTAACCGGCATCGACGCCAGTGCCGAAATGCTGGAAAAGGCACAGCAAAAGGTGGCAGAGCTTGGCCTGTCCAATGTCGAGGCGCTGCGGCTGATGGATGCGCGGGCGCTGGAGTTTTCTGATAGCAGTTTTGACCATATCTCTGCCTTGCACATCATGTCGGTCGTGCCAGAGCCGGAACGGGTGATGGCGGAGATGACCCGCGTGCTGCGCCCTTGCGGCACCATTGTCATGGTGAACCACTTTGCCCGCGACCCGCAGGATAAAGGCGCGCTTCCCTGGCTTGAACGGGTGTTTGCGCCCTTTGCCGATCGTCTGGGCTGGCATTCCGATTTCCACCGCAGCACCGTGACCGAGACACGCGGGCTGACCCTGATCGAAGAGGTGGCGCTGCCGCCCTTCGGCATGATGACCCTGATGCGGTTCCGCAAGGACTGACTTGGGTCCAAAATGGCTTCCCCCTGTGGCCGCAAGCCGTTAGGTTGATTGCGCTAACAGGGAGAGACAGCAGATGAAACCAGTTCGTTGGGGCGTGCTTGGCGCTGCCAAATTTGCGCGTGATCACATGGCCCCCGCCATCCACGCTGCCGCAGGGGCCGAGTTTGCGGCGCTTGCGACGTCAGACGCCGCCAAGGCCGAAGGGTTCCGCGCGTTCTGCCCCGGGTTGCAGGTGCATTCCAGCTATGACGCGCTGCTCGCCGATCCGACCATCGATGCGGTCTATGTGCCGTTGCCCAACCATCTGCATGTGGAATGGACGCTCAAGGCGCTGGCCGCCGGTAAGCATGTGCTGACCGAAAAGCCTATCGCTCTGCGCGCCGAGCAGATCGACCAGATCATCGCTGCCCGCGATGCCAGCGGTCTGCTGGCGGCTGAGGCGTTCATGATCGTGCATCACCCGCAATGGCAGCGCGCGAAAGAGTGGCTGGCAGAGGGCAAGATCGGCCAGTTGCGCCATGTCGACGCGGCCTTCAGCTATAACAACGCGGCAGAGCCGGGCAATATCCGCAACCGCCCCGACACCGGCGGCGGGTCGCTGCGGGACATCGGGGTCTATACCATTGGCTCCATGCGCTTTGTCACCGGCGCAGAGCCCGAGGATGTGGCGGCCCGCGTTATCATGGAAGCCGGGGTCGAGGTCTTTGCCGATGTGAATGCGATGATGCAGGGGCCGACGGGGCGGTTCACCTATCGCTCGATGACCTCGATGCGGCTGGCCAACCGGCAGGAAGTGGTGTTTCAGGGTGACAAGGGCATGATCCGCGTCGGCTCGGCACCCTTCAACGCCAATGTGCATGACGTGGCAGAAGTGGAACTGCATCTGCCCGGCCAGCGGGTGATCACTGACCGGTTTCCGACCGACAACCATTACAAGTTGCAGGTCGAAGCCTTCGGCCGCAGCATCCGCACCGGGGCCGCTTATCCTTGCCCGCTTGAATTTGTGCGCGGGACGCAGGCGATGATGGACCGCGCCCTTGATACGGCACAGGAAATTGCGCTGTAGGGCGAAAAATCCAATGATTTCTGCGCCGCAGCAAATTGGTGCGGCGCGGTTTTCTGCAAAACTTGACTGGACAGGTTGACACTTTTCGACAACAGTTGATCCAAGGACAGGAATCGTCCGGGGGGACTGCCCCGCGTCACAAGGCCCGATCGGCCTGATCAACGCGCGGCTCAAGATTAAAGTGACCTGACATGGCAACACGTTTTCCAGCGTCATCGGCTGAGGCCGACAGCGCATTCCGTTCCGGCGGCAAGCGCAGCGCGGCTCCGACAGCCAGTCTCCATTCCTTTGCCGAAGAGGTCATTCTGCGCGTTGCGGCACAGGCGCGGCGTGACCGGGTTGAAGCGACGGCTCCGAAAATCGCCCAGTTGAGCAAGGCCCTGCTGTCAGAGAACGATGCCTCTGCGGCAGATTTCGTGCGCGACGCGCGGCTGGGGGGCATGACGGCCGACACCTTGTATTATGGGCTGCTGGCCGGCGCGGTGCAGCAGGTCGGCAATACCTGGGCGCGGGATGGTATTGCAATGCCTGCGATGCTGCGCACCTCGCACCGGGTCTGGCGGATCATGAATGATCTGCGCGATGTGTTCGTGCAGATATCGGACCGCAAACCGGGACAGCACGCGGTCTTCGCGCCCTGTCCGCAGGAAGGCCACATGATCGGCCTGACCATGACCGCCGATGATCTGCGCCGTCGGGGCTGGGAAATAGAACTGGTGTCCAACGATGACCATGATGGCCTGATCGCCGATATCGAACGTCGCGCCCCGATCAGCGTGGCGCTTGGGGCGACATCACCGGACATGACCCTGCCGCTGACCCGGCTGGTGGTGGCGCTGCGCGCGCATATTCCCGGCGTCTGGGTGATGATCGGCGGTGCGATCACCACCCAAGAGCCTGATCTGCTGGACCTTACCGGTGCCGATGCCGTCGCCAATTCGGCCGAGGCGGCCGAGCAGTTGATGCTTGCCCACCTCGCCAGCCTGGTAGAGCGCCGGTCCAACCGCGTGTAGGCGCGGAGGATCAGCCCTCCATCGCCTCCAGCTCATCGATAAAGCCCGCGATCATCGACAGGCCCTTGTCCCAGAATTTCGGATCCGAGGCATCCAGCCCGAAGGGAGCCAGCAACTCCTTGTGATGCTTCGACCCTCCGGCTTTCAGCATCTCGAAATATTTCGCCTCAAACTCCGGCAGGCCATCCTCGTAGGCCGCGTAAAGCGCATTGACCAGCCCATCGCCGAAGGCATAGGCATAAACGTAGAACGGCGAATGCACGAAATGCGGGATATAGGCCCAGAAGGTTTCATAGCCGTCCATGAAATCAAAGGCATCACCCAGCGATTCCGCCTGCACGCTCATCCACAAGGCGTTGATGTCGTCCGGTGTCAGCTCGCCCTCGGCGCGCGCCGCGTGCAATTTGCACTCGAAGTCATAGAACGCAATCTGGCGGACAACCGTGTTGATCATATCTTCGACCTTGCCCGCCAGCAGAGTCTTGCGCTCGGCGGGGGTCTTCGCCTGATCCAGCAGCTTGCGGAAGGTCAGCATCTCGCCGAACACACTTGCCGTTTCGGCAAGCGTCAGCGGGGTCGATGACAAGAGCTCGCCTTGACCCGCCGCCAGGACCTGATGCACGCCATGCCCCAGTTCATGTGCCAGCGTCATCACGTCGCGCGGCTTGCCCAGATAATTCAGCATCACATAGGGATGCACGGTCGACACTGTGGGATGCGCGAAGGCACCGGGCGCCTTGCCCGGCTTGACCCCGGCATCGATCCAGCCTTTGTCAAAAAACGGTCTGGCAATATCTGCCATCTCCGGGGCAAAGCTGCCATAGGCGTCCAGCACCGTCTTGGTCGCTTCCTCCCAGCCGACCACACGCGGCGTTTCCAGTGCCAGTGGAGCGTTGCGGTCCCAGACCTGCAGCCGTTCCAGCCCCAGCCACTTCGCTTTCAAGCGGTAATAGCGGTGGCTCAGCTTCGGGTAGGCCGCAACCACCGCATTGCGCAGCGCCTCAACCACTTCCGGCTCGACGTGGTTCGACAGGTGCCGCCCGTGTTGCGGAGAAGGCATCTTGCGCCAGCGGTCGTGGATTTCCTTTTCTTTCGCCAGAGTGTTGTGAACCCGGGCAAACAGCTTGATGTTCTTGTCAAATACCACCGCCAAGGACCGTGCTGCGGCCTCGCGCTTGGTGCGGTCCGGGTCGGTCAGAAGGTTGAGCGTCGCCTCCAGGTTCAGCTCTTCCTCTTCCCCCTCGACCGTGAACATCAGACCGGCCATGGTCTCGTCGAACAGCTTGTTCCAGGCGCTGGCGCCCACCACGGATTCGTCGTGCAGGAATTTTTCCAACTCATCCGACAGCTGATGCGGCCGCATCGCGCGCATCCGGTCAAACACCGGCTTGTAGCGCGCCAGATCGACATTGGCAGAAATCAGGTCATCTAGGCGCGCGTCTTCCAGCCGGTTGAATTCGAGGCTGAAAAACACCAGCGGCGTGGTGAAGGTCGTGATCTTGTCCTGCACATCGGCCATGAACTTGGCGCGGTCGCTGTCCATGGTGTTCTGATAATAGCGCAGACCGGCAAAGGACATCAGCCGCCCGGCGGTGATATCGATCTGTTCATAAGCCCGCACACAATCCAGCAGGCCCTGCGCGTCCAGGTCAGCCAGCTTGCCCTCATAGGCGGCGGCAAACTCCGCACAGGCCGTCTCCAGCCAGCCCATATCTGCCGCAAACTCTTTGGACTCCGGCGAAGGATAAAGATCGCGCAAATCCCATTCGGGCAGGTTCCCAAACCCGCCAGAAGCTGCGTTGGCATCAAAAACGGGGCGGGGCATCGGCAGGGTCATGGACCATCCTTCCTGAAAACTCTTTCTCTCAGATAGGGCCGCCGACACCTGAAAGACAACCCACCGCCCATTTTCAGTCTTCAAATATCCTGTGGGTCCGGGGGGCGAAGCCCCCGTTTTTCCTTTATCGGCGGGCGAAGCCCCCGCTTTTCCTTTATCGGCGGGCAAAGCCTCCGTTTTCCCTTTATCGGCGGGCGACGCCCCCGTTTGTCCTTTATCGGCGGGCAAAGCCCCTGTCTCTTTTTCTCCCGCCACCAGAAGCCCAGGCTCGGACACCTGCCGCAACATGTCGCGCAAGCCTTGCAGCGTGTCAATCTCTGCCACGCCCTTGTCCTTGCGCCAGCGCAGCATGCGCGGAAACCGCAAGGCGATACCGGATTTGTGGCGGGGGCTGGCCTGAATGCCTTCGAACCCGATTTCAAACACCAGCTCTGGCACCACACGGCGTACCGGGCCAAAGCGTTCCAGCGTGTGCTTGCCCACCCAGCGGGTGATTTCGGCAAATTCGGTATCGGTCAGGCCGGAATAGGCCTTGGTGAAAGGCACCAGATCATTGCCGTCACGCAGCGCAAAGGTGAAGTCGGTGAACAGGTTGGCCCGCCGCCCGTGGCCCGCCTGGGCATAGAGCATCACCGCATCAACGGTGAACGGGTCCAGCTTCCATTTCCACCAGTCGCCCCGCTTCCGCCCGGTGTGATAGGGCGACGACAACCGCTTGAGCATCAGCCCCTCGGCCATTCGGTCCCGCGCCTTTGCGCGAAGGGCGGTCAGGTCTGCCCAATCCCCTGACGCAACCGGAGAAGGCGAGAGCGGCAGGCCCGGCGGCAAGGCCGCAAGCAAGGCTTCCAGCCGCGCCCGGCGCTCTGATAGGGGCGCGTCGCGCAGGTCCGCGCCATCGGCTTCCAGCAGATCATAGGCCAGAAAATGCCCCGGTGTCTCGGCCAGCAGCTTTTTCGGCACGGTCTTGCGGCCAATGCGCTTTTGCAGCTCGGCAAAGGGCAGGGGGGCCGTGCCACCCCAAGCAACGATCTCGCCATCCAGCACCGTTCCGGGGGGCAGATGGTCTTGCAGCGGCGCAAATTCAGGAAAGCGGTCGGTGATCAGATCCTCGCCACGGCTCCAGATCGCAAAGGCCCCGGGCCGCGCGATGATTTGCCCCCGGATGCCATCCCATTTCCATTCGGCCAGCCAGTCGGTCGCCGGGCCCAGAGTGTCTGGCGCGGCCTCCAGCGGGCTGGCCAGCGCAAATGGGTAGGGCCGTGCTGCGCCATCTGATCCGCCCTCCTGCGTCAGATCGGCAAAGCGGGTGCGGGCGGGGTCCCAATCCCCCATCAGCCGGTGTGCCATCACCGCCTCTTCCACCCCCGTCGCCTGCGCCAGGGCCCGGGTCATCAACCCCCGGCTGACCCCCATGCGAAAGCCGCCGGTCAGCAGTTTGTTGAACAGGAACCGCTCATCCGGCCCCAAAGCCGCCCAGGACGTGGTGACAAAGGCGCGGCGCTCGGCCTCTGGCCGTCCGGTCAGCGCAATCAGCGCGCGGAGGGTGCTGTCCAGCGACGGGTCCGTTTCATGGGCCGGCAAAGGCAGCAGGCGGGCGATGGTTTCAGCAAGATCGCCGGCGATGGTGTAGGACTCTTCGAAGAGCCACAGCGGAACGCCTGCCTCTGCTGCCGCCCAGACGCGCAGTTCGGTGGCATTGACCGCCCGCTTCGGCCGACGGCCCGACAGAAGCGCAATGGTCCAGACCCGGTCGGCCTCGGGCGCGGTGCCGAAATAGCTGGCCAAGGCTGCGGTTTTTTCGCCGGTTTTGGTGGTGGCATCCAACGCGTTGAACAGGGCGGCGAAGCGTTTCATGCTGTGTCCGCCCCCGTGTCTGACCCGGTGTCCGGCCCGGTGTCTGTGGCGGTGTCGGTATCGGCCTCATCGCCGCCAAATTCGGTCTGAACGATCCCGGCCTCATAGCCCTGTTCCTCCAGCCAACGGCGGAAGGGCGTGGTGTAGCCATGGGTGACAAAGACCCGTTCCGCCCCGGTGGCGCGGATCGCCGTGTTCAGGCCAGGCCAGTCGGCGTGGTCCGAAATGACAAAGCCGGTGCCCAAACCCCGGCGGCGGCGGATGCCGCGCAGCGCCATCCAGCCGCTGGCAAAGGCCTCGGCCGTTGGGCCAAAGCGTCGCGCCCAAGACGTGCCAAGCGCCGATGGGGGGGCGATGACCAATGCGCCGGGATGAGATTTCGCATCAATCCCGGGTGTGACGCGAAGTGTGGCGGGAAGGGGATAGCCCTGATCGCGCAGGATGCGCGTGGTTTCCTCGACTGCGCCATGGGTCAGGATCGGCCCGGCATCCGGCAATAATGTCATCAACCGCTGCGCCTTGCCCAGACCGTAAGCCGCCAAGATCGAAACCCGCCCCTGGGCCGCATTGGCCTGCCACCAGGCGGCAAGCTGATCGGCAATCACATGTTGCGGCTGCCAGCGAAACAATGGCAGCCCGAAGGTGCATTCGGTGATGAACGTATGGCAGGGCACTGGCACGAATGCCTCGGACAACCCGTCATCCTCGACCTTGTAATCGCCCGAGACGACCCAGACCTCACCACCGCGCTCCACCCGGATCTGCGCCGATCCAGGCACATGGCCGGCAGGGTGAAAGCTGACCTTGACCCCACCGACCTGCCGGGTTTCGCCATAGGCGATGCCCTCGGCATGTATATCCCCCAACCGGTGCCGCATGACCGGCAGCGCAGCATGCGTGCACAGATAGTGGCCGTGTCCCCATCGGGCGTGGTCGCTGTGGCCATGGGTGATAAGCGCCCGGTCTACGGGACGCCAGGGGTCGATGTAGAACCCGCCATCGGCGCAATAGATGCCGCGTTCGCTAAAACTGAGCAATTCTGAGGACATGACCAGAGCCTAGCACGTCCGGTCCAACGGGAAAGGTCACAGGACACATTCGCGCCGCACAAAATGCGGGCGAATGGGGGGAATACGGGCAGGAAATGCAGGCTCCCTCTTTCACAGATGGAAACGGCCTGATTAACTGACCCGTAAGGACGAGGGCACGGGGGCCGTTTGTGACAAGTTACTTCAATGAAATGTATCAGGGCAGCGCCGTGCGCGCACCCTATGCGCGGCTGCAAGACTGGATGACCTCCATGCCGGCCGAGTTGCGCCAGATGAAACAGGCCGAGGCTGAGGCACTGTTTCGCCGCATCGGGATTACATTTGCCGTCTATGGCGAGGGCGGAGATCCCGACCGCCTGATCCCGTTCGATATGTTTCCGCGCGTGTTTTCCGGGGCCGAATGGGCCAAGCTGGAGCGCGGCATCAAACAACGGGCGCGGGCACTGAATGCCTTTCTGGTCGATGTCTATGGCCGGGGCGAAATCGTGCGCGCAGGCCGCATTCCGGGCCGGCTGGTCTATCTGAACGAAGCCTATGAGAAATCGGTGGTGGGCTTTGTGCCACCCAAAGGCGTCTATTCCCATATTGTCGGCATCGACCTTGTCCGCACCGGGCCGGATGAGTTTTTCGTATTGGAGGACAATTGCCGAACGCCATCGGGTGTCAGCTACATGCTGGAAAACCGCGAGATCATGATGCGGATGTTCCCCGATCTGTTCCGCGAGAACCGGATCGAGCCGGTGGACAGCTATCCCGAAATCCTGCGCCGCACGCTGGCCTCGGTGGCTCCTGCAAAATGTGACCGCGACCCGACTGTCGTGATCCTGACGCCGGGCCATTTCAATTCGGCCTATTATGAACATTCCTTCCTTGCCGATCTGATGGGCGTCGAACTGGTCGAAGGGCAGGATCTGTTTGTGGAAGGCGAGTTTGTGTTCATGCGCACCACCGAAGGCCCGCGCCGGGTGGATGTGATCTATCGCCGTCTGGATGACGCCTACATCGACCCTCTGTGCTTTCGACCCGATTCCATGCTGGGCATTCCGGGTCTGATGGATGTGTACCGGTCCGGGGGGGTCAGCATCTGTTCGGCACCGGGGGCCGGCGTTGCCGATGACAAGGCGGTTTATACCTATGTGCCCGAAATGATCCGGTTCTATCTGGGCGAGGAGCCGATCCTGAAAAACGTGCCAACCTGGCAATGTGGCAAAGCGGATGATTGCAAATATGTGCTGTCCAACCTCAAGGATCTGGTGGTGAAGGAGGTCCATGGTTCGGGCGGCTACGGCATGCTGGTGGGGCCCAAGGCCTCGGCCGAGCAGGTCGAGCAGTTCCGAGCCCGCATCACTGCCAACCCGCACAACTACATTGCCCAGCCCACGCTGGCGCTGTCCACCACACCGACCTTTGTGGCCGAAGGCATTGCGCCCCGTCATGTTGACCTGCGCCCCTATTGCCTTGTGGGGGAACGGATCGAACTTGTGCCCGGTGGCCTGACCCGTGTGGCCCTGACCGAAGGATCGCTGGTGGTGAACTCGTCGCAGGGCGGGGGCGTCAAGGACACTTGGGTGCTGGCGGAGTGAACAGATCATGCTGAGCAGAACCGCAGACAATCTTTTCTGGCTTGCCCGTTATCTGGAACGCGCAGAAACCTCGGCCAGATTGCTTGAGGTGGGGGCGCGCATCGCGTTGATGCCCTCCGCCGCAGGTTATCGCAACGAATGGGAATCGCTTTTGCACGCCAGTGGCACGGCCGATGGCTTTGCCAGGAAATACGGCGATGCCGTCCAGCGCAATCTGGAAAGCTGGTTCTTTTTCGATGCCGACAATCCGTCCTCGGTGATGTCCTGCATCACGGCGGCGCGCGAAAACGGCCGTATCGTGCGCACTGCGCTGACCACGCAGGTTTGGGATGCCTTGAACACCGCCTTTCAGGACTTGCGCCAGTTGGAACGCCGCCCCCGGTCTGAGCTTGACCTGTCGTTGCTGACCGACTGGACCATGCGCAACACCGCGCTGGTGCGCGGATCGATCGATGCCACGCTTTTGCGCAATGATGGCTGGGATTTCCTGAACCTTGGCTATTATCTGGAACGCGCTGATAACACCGCGCGGCTGATGGATGTGAAATATTACGTCCTTTTGCCCAAGATCGAATTTGTCGGCTCGGGTCTCGACAATTACCAGTGGACCACGTTGTTGCGCGCCATGTCGTCGCACCGGGCGTTTCACTGGGCCTATGGCGGTGAGGTGACGGCACCCAAGATCGCGCATTTCCTGATCCTGAACCCGCAATGTCCGCGCAGCCTGATCACCAGTGTCGAAGGCATGACCAACCATCTGGACCGGTTGGCGCGCGGCTATCAGCGCAAGACGCGCGCTCAGGAAAAGGCGCGCGGGATCCAGGCCGAACTGGCCGAATTGCGGGTCGAGGATATCTTCGAAGAAGGGCTGCACGAATTTCTCAGCCGTTTCATCGGGGATATGGCACAGGCCGGCTCTGTCATCCGTGACTGCTATCTGAATGGGGATGTGCGCTGATGCTGTTGAGTGTGGATCATGTCACTCGCTACTATTATGATCAGCCGGTGCGCGGCGTGGTGCAAAGCCATCGCCTGATGCCGTCGCAATGCGCCGGCCAGAAGCTGGTGAGCTGGAAGGTCAGCGTTAGCGATGGCCAGATGGGTGGCGGCTTCCGCGACGGCGCGGGCGATTGGGTGCAGGGCTGGACCGTGCTTGGCCCGGTGAATGAAATCACCGTGCGGGTGACCGGGCAGATCGAAACGGTCGACATGGCCGGCGTGCTGCGCGGCCACAAGGAACTGACCCCGCCCGAGGCTTATCTGCGCAGCACACACCCGACCGAGGCCGATGCTGCCCTTGCCGCGCTTGCGGATGGGTTGGCACCGTTACAGGATGCGCTTGCCGCCGCGCATGAAATATCGGCCCGGGTGTCCGATGCAATCGTCTACACCTCCGACACCACCACTGCCCATACCACCGCCGCCGAGGCATTGGCGCAAGGCACTGGCGTCTGTCAGGATCAGGCCCATGCGGTGATTGCCGTAGCGCGCCACATCGGCCTGCCGGCACGCTATGTTTCGGGCTATCTTCTGGTCGGCGTCGATGGTGCCGCGGATGAGGCCGCGCATGCCTGGGCCGAGGTGTTCATTGCCGGTCTTGGCTGGGTGGGCTTTGATCCTGCCAACCGCTGCTGCCCGGACGACCGCTATATCCGGCTTGGGTCGGGTCTCGATTCGCTGCACGCCGCGATGATCCGGGGGATCGCGCGGGGGCAGGGCGAGGAAAGCCTTGATGTCTCGGTCACGGTGCAGGCCTCGCAAACGCAGTCGCAAACGCAGCAATAGGTCCAGGTTTCGCGGTAGATTTCCCTTATTTTGCCGCGCTCTTGCCACATCCTCTGGGCAGCGTCCTGTCTGCGAGAGGGTCGCGAGGGATACACCATGGCCTTGGCCTATGACTTTGACATTTTCAGGATCGTCCCTGATTTCGGGCCATCAGATCCGGCGCTTGCCGGGCTCTTGAAGGATGTGGGTGTCGCAGGGCCGCAGGATGCCGCCACGGTCGCTCTGTTTCGGGACCCGCGCACCGCCGCGGCGCTGCGCCGTGCGCCTTCCGGCCTGCGCAGTTATCTGCTGGACTCGGGCTTCGGGTTGAACACCTACTCCTCCGGTGCCCCGGCTGGCCGATACCCGCCCGGCGATGAAGCCGCGCGGCTGGACCTGATCCAGCGGCTGGCCGAAAATGCCCCCCGCTTTGCCTTGCCCCGGCCCGAGGACTGTGCCGAGGGCGGCGATGTGTTTCGTCTGGGAGCCTTTCTGGAGGCATTGGAGGCGGCGCGTCCCGATGACAGCGCGGCCGCAGGTACCCCGGTGCGGAATCCAAACCCCGATCAAAGCGCTGGGCGTGTGCTGCCCCGCCGCGGCTCTGCACCACCCCGGTTTGAAACGCAGCCCCTGAGCGATGCGCCGCCACCGGCCGCCCAAAGCCCGGCCCGCCTGAATTTCTGGCAAAGCCGGTATTTCCGGATCGCTGCCGCCGCCGTTCTGATGCTTGGGGCGATGCAGATGGTCAGCGGCCCGGCACTTTCCGTCATTGCCAGCCTGTAAGCGATGTACAGCCGGGCGTGTGGCACCGTCGCCCCTTTCCATCGCCGCGCCCCGGCGCTAGCGTGCAGCCGGAATGTCATGGGGACCGTGAAATGACCTATTGTGTCGGACTTTTGCTCAACGAAGGCATGGTGCTGCTGTCCGATACGCGCACCAATGCCGGTCTCGACAACATTTCCACCTACCGGAAAATGTTCCATTTCGAAAACCCGGGCGAACGGATCATCACCGTGCTGACCGCCGGAAGCCTGTCGGTGACTCAGACCACCATCGCTCGCCTGCGCGATGCCATTGACAGTCCTGATGCCACGCCGCAGACGTCGGTCCTGCTGGCACCCACGATGCTGGCTGTAGCGGAAATCATCGGTGATGTGCTGGCAAAGGTCCGGCGCGACATCGATGAGAAGCTGTCGATGTCACAGGGGGCCAGTGCAACGATGATCGTGGCCGGCCAGCGCAAGGGCGGCGGCATGCGGATGTTTCTGATCTATCCAGAAGGCAATTTCATCGAGGCGACAGAAGACACGCCCTTCCTTCAGATCGGCGAGCACAAATATGGCAAGCCCATTCTCGACCGGGTGGTAAAACCCAGCACATCGCTTGGCGACGCGCAAAAGGCCGTGCTGCTGTCAATGGATTCCACGCTGCGGTCCAACCTGTCGGTTGGCATGCCGCTGGATCTGTGCGTCATCAACCGTGACGAATTCCGTATCTGCACCCTGCGCCGGATCGAGGCGGGGGACGAATCCTTTCGTGCCATGAGCGACGCCTGGTCCCATGCCTTGCGTGACGGTTTCAGCCAGATCACGATCTGACCTGCCGGTGCCCCGGCAGCCCCGTCAGCGATTTGAGTCAAACAGGCCGGCCGTCAGATCAAAGAACCGTTTGCGCCGATCTGGCGTTTCCATCGGGATCTCATGCTCGGCCCCCACGAACATTTCCAGCCGTCCACCGCGCCATCCGGCCATTCGAAGGTGGATGGGGGCCAGATCCACCACCTTTTCTGCCGTGCCCAAAGCGGTCAGCGCCGGATAATCCGGGGCGGGGGCCAGCGCCAGTTCACGGCACTCCGCCAGGGCAGCCTGAAGCCAGCCCATGCTGGGACCGGCAAGCGCCAGCTCGGGCCGCTCTGTCACCTGACGCTTCATGTAGCGCCACATCCCGGGGTCAGTGGTCAGCACATTGCCGCCAAAGTCCGCCTCTGCGATATAGCTTTTGTCCGATGTACTGGGTGCAAGCCGGTGTGACTGCCCGAACCAGCCCGAGAGCTGCGCCATCGGCTGCACAAGGGGCCGCATCCAGGACGCCATGGCAATGCCCCACATCGGGGCCGAAAACGAGGCGGCTTTTACCGGCAAGCCGGATATCAAGGCGCGCAGGGCGATGGCACCGCCCATCGAATGCGAAAGAAGATACAAGGGTTCGGGCAAGCCAAGCCGCCGGATCAGCCCCAGAACAGCCTGCACATCCCGTTGGTAATCCTGAAACCGGGCCACATGGCCCAGCATGCGGTTGTCCAGCATCCGGTCGGCAAGACCCTGCCCGCGCCAGTCAATCGCCACCGTCGCATAGCCGCGGGCCTGCAGATCTGCGGCGGCCAGCCCGTATTTCTCGACATATTCCGTGCGGCCGGGAAACAGCAGCACGGTCCCTTTCGTCCCCATCGGCCAGACACCGGCACGGATGCGCAGCCTGTCCTCGGTGACAAGCCAGAACGCCTCCCCGCCCTCTGGGCCAAGGGCGAGGTCGGCGTAGAATGGTGCAGTGAGCAGCGGCCCCTCTGTCACCCCAGAACCGATCCCAGTTTCATCGCCAGACCCATGCTGCCATCCACAGCCAGCTTGCCCTGCATGAAGGCCATTGTCGGGTTCAGGTCGCCATCCAGAATGCGCTTGAACACATCGGCACTGGCCGTCATCGTCACTTCGGCCGGTTCGTCGCCGGCACGCACGCCGGTCGGGTCCAGCATGATCGCGCCTTCGCCTTCGATCACGAATTTTGCGACACCGTCAAAGCCGCCAGACAGCTTTTTCGACAGCACTTCGACGGCTTCTGTTACCACGTCGCTCATGTAACGTCCTCTCTGCCTTGTGACGGCTTGGATATGGTGTTCTTGCGCCAATGCGCTACCATCATCATATGAAAGTTCATCGTCAGTTTCTCAATCCTACCGTTGCGGCACTTCTTGCAGTTTTTCTGCTGGCGACGCCCGTTGTCGCGGAAGAACCGCTTGACGGGCTTTTCGACCGGCTGAAATCTGCCGATGCCCGCGCCGCCGCCAGGCTGGAGCGTGAGATCTGGAACGAATGGTCCAAAAGCGGCTCGCCCGCGATGGATCTGTTGTTGCAACGCGGGCGTGATGCGTTGGCCGCAGGCAACCCGGGTGAGGCGATTGATCATCTGACCGCGCTGACCGATCATGCCCCGGATTTTGCCGAAGGCTGGAACGCCCGGGCCACCGCCTATTACCAGGCCGGCCAGTTCGGCCCATCCATTGCGGACATTGCCCGAACGCTCACCCTGAATGACCGGCATTTTGGGGCGATGGCGGGACTGGGCGCGATGTATGAAGAGTTGGACAATCCGCAAAAGGCGCTTGAGGTGTACCGCGCCGCTTTGGCTATACATCCCAACCTGCGCGGCGTATCAGAGGCGGTAGAGCGGCTGGAGGCAAAGGTCGCGGGCACCGATCTGTAACGGCAGGGCGTAAAGGCACCGAAAGCATGAGCGCGACCACCGGCCGGGTCACGGCAGTCCTTGGGCCGACCAACACCGGCAAGACGCATTACGCCATCGACCGGATGCTGGGCCACCGCACCGGCGTCATCGGTCTGCCGCTGCGTCTGCTGGCACGCGAAGTCTATGACCGCATCGTCGCCTTGCGCGGGCCATCGGTGGTGGCGCTGGTGACAGGGGAAGAGCGCATCGTGCCAGACCGCACGCAATACTGGGTCTGCACGGTCGAGGCGATGCCGCTGGAAATCGGCGCGGATTTTGTGGCGATCGACGAAATCCAGCTTTGTGCCGATCCGGATCGGGGCCATGTCTTCACCGACCGTCTGCTGCGGGCGCGCGGGTTGCATGAAACGCTCTTTCTGGGGGCCGAAACCATGCGCCCGGCGATTGCAGGTCTGGTGCAGGGCGTGACCTTCCTGAAGCGCGAGCGGTTCAGCACTCTGACCTATACGGGTTCGAAAAAGATAAGCCGGATGCCGCCACGCAGCGCCATTGTCGGCTTTTCGGTTGAAAACGTCTATGCCATTGCCGAACTGATCCGCCGTCAAAAGGGGGGGTGCGCGGTGGTGATGGGCGCGCTCTCCCCCCGGACCCGGAATGCCCAGGTGGCGCTGTATCAGAACGGCGATGTCGATTATCTGGTCGCCACCGATGCCATCGGCATGGGTCTGAACCTGGACATCAAGCATATCGCCTTTTCCGCCACTTCCAAATTCGATGGCCGCCGCATGCGCGCGCTCTATCCACAAGAGCTGGCGCAGATCGCGGGCCGGGCCGGACGGCACACGGAAAACGGCACCTTCGGGGTGACGGGCGAGGCCCGGCCCTTTGACGAAGAGATCATCGAGGCCATCGAAAACCATCAGTTCGCCCCGGTGCGCAAATTGATGTGGCGCAACCATGCGCTCGATTTCGGCACGGCCGACCGCCTGATCCGAAGTCTTGAAGAGCATACATCCAACGAATGGCTGACCCGCGCCCGCGATGCCGATGATGTGCTGGCACTCAAGGCGCTGGTGGAAATGGCCGAGGTGCGCGACCGCCTGACCAGCCCCAAGCGCGTGCAACTGCTGTGGGATGTCTGCCGCATCCCCGATTTCCGCGGGTCAAGTGACAGCGACCATGCGGGCCTTCTGGCGCGCATCTTCGAATACCTTTGCGGTCGGGGGCTGGGCGGGGGCAGGGTCCCTTCGGACTGGATCGGCAAGGCTGTCGCGCGCATCGACCGGACCGATGGCGATATTGATGCCATTTCCAAACGTTTGGCGTATATTCGCACCTGGACCTATATTGCGCAGCGCAAAGGCTGGGTCGATGACGAAAGCCATTGGCGCGACGAGACGCGCGCTGTAGAAGACCGCCTGTCAGATGCATTGCACGCAAGACTGACGCAGAGATTTGTAGACCGGCGGACAAGTGTGCTGCTTCGCCGGTTGAAGCAGAAGGAGACCCTCGTGGCCGAGGTGAATGACAAAGGCGAAGTGACGGTTGAGGGCGAGTTTGTCGGCAAGCTGGAGGGATTCCGGTTCCGCCAGGATGCCAGCACGTCACCTGACGAGGCAAAGGTGATGGCGCAGGCTGCCGTTCAGGCGCTCAAGCCGGAATTCCACCTGCGGGCGGATCGTTTCTACAACGCACCCGATACCGAGATGGATTTCACCGAGCAGGGGGGGCTGATGTGGGGCACCACCGCTGTCGGCAAGCTGGTCAAGGGGGCCGAGGCGCTGCGCCCGTCGGTCGAGGCTTTCGTCGATGACGAGGCCGGCTTCGAGGTTGCCGAAAAGGTCCGTCGTCGCCTGCAGCATTTCATCGACCGCAAGGTGGCGGCGCAGTTCGAGCCGCTGGCCGCCATGAGCCGCGATGAAGCGCTGACCGGGCTGGCGCGCGGCTTTGCTTTCCGTCTGGTCGAAGGCCTGGGCGTGCTGCCGCGCGACGTGGTGGCAAATGATGTCAAGGAACTGGACCAGGAGGCGCGCGGTGCTCTGCGCAAGCATGGGGTGCGCTTTGGCCAGTTCACCATCTTCCTGCCGTTGCTGTTGAAGCCCGCACCCACACGGTTGCGTCTGGTGCTGTGGTCGCTGTGGAACGGTCTGGACGAATTTCCCGAAAGTCCGCCCCCCGGTCTGGTCACCATCCCGAATGTGGCCGAGGTGCCCAAGGCGCATTACACGCTGGCCGGTTACCACCCGGCTGGCAGCCGCGCGATCCGCATTGATATGCTGGAACGTCTGGCCGATATCCTGCGCCAGAAAGACAGCCGCGCCGGGTTTGAGGCAACGCCCGACATGCTGTCGATCACGGGCATGACGCTGGACCAATTCGCCGATCTGATGGCTGGTCTGGGCTACAAGGGCGAAAAGGCTGAACGTCCCAAGGTCAAGGCTGCAGAGCCGGCGGTGGTGTTGCCCACGGTCGATCCCGAGCTGCCGCAGAACCCGATTCCCGAGGAAGTGTCGGTGCTGGCTCCGGTGCCAGAGGCTGCGCCGGAGGCCCCAGAGGCCGAGGCCGCCGCACCTGAGATGGAGTCGTTTTACACCTTCACCTGGGCCCCCAAGCCGCGCAATGCCCGCCCGGAACGCGGCCCTCGTCCGCAGGGTGACCGGCGCGAGCGTCCGCAAGCAGACCGTCCGCAAGGTGACAGCCCGCAGGCGGATCGCCCCAAGAGAGACCGCCCGCGCGGCGACAAACCGCAGGGGGACAGGCCGCAAGGGGATAGGCCGCAGGGCGACCGTGGGCCGCGTCCGCAGGGGGATGGCAAACCCCATGCCAAGGGTGACCGTGGCAAGCCCAAGGGCAAGGGCGACCGCCCCGACCGGAACGATGCCAACAAGCCACGTCAGTTCGAGGCCCGCCCACAGCGTGCCGACAAACCGATCGACCCGGACAACCCCTTTGCCGCACTGCTTGCACTGAAGGGCAAGGTCTGACGCTTGGCCGGGCCGGGGGCGAAACCCGCGCCCGATGCCCGGCCGCGTCTGCGGCTGGACAAATGGCTCTGGCAGGCGCGGTTCTTCAAATCGCGCGGCCTGTCTGCCGAGGTGATCGAAAGCGGACATTGCCGCGTGAATGGTCAGCGCACGAAAAAGCCCGGCCACGGCATTTGCATCGGGGATGTGCTGACCTTTGTTCAAGGCCAGCAGGTCCGGGTCATCAAGGTTCAGGCGCTTGGGCTGCGGCGCGGCCCGGCTGCCGAGGCGCAATCGCTTTATCTCGACCTTGACCCACCCCCGCTGCCAGAGGCGCTTGAATGATCCTCCGGCTTGCTCTAGCTAGTGACCCGACCCAGCCAAAGGCCTGATCCGATGACTTATGTGGTGATTGATAACTGCATTGCCTGCAAATACACCGACTGCGTAGAAGTCTGTCCGGTGGACTGCTTTTACGAAGGCGAGAATATGCTGGTCATTCACCCGGATGAATGCATCGACTGTGGCGTGTGCGAACCTGAATGTCCTGCCGACGCCATTCGCCCGGATACGGAACCGGATATGGACGCCTGGGTATCGTTCAACCGCAAGTACTCCGAAATGTGGCCGGTGATCACAGTGCGCCGCGACCCCTTGCCCGAGGCAGAGGCGCGGGATGGCGAAAAGGACAAGCGCGAGAAGTATTTCTCGGAAGCGCCGGGCGAAGGCAGCTGACGTCGGCGCGGCTTAACCGCGCGTGACGGTAGCGCCCTCACAGGCAGTGATTCGGCAACGCTGCAACCTTGATTCGGCGCTGCCTAAAAAAGGCCAATGATTTCAACAGTGGATGCCCGACGCGCTCTGATTTGGAGCAGTTGGAATCAGGTGAAATTTGTGCTATACATATATGACAAACAATCATGGACGCCTGACCTCCGCTCAGCGCTGCTCGCCTGAGATGGAAATTCTTGTGACATCTGCTGCCGCATCGCCGGACCTTTTCAGGTCTAGGCGGTTCTTTTGTCGCCAGAGGGCCTCCGCTGTTAGGAAGCGACTGAATGACCAAGTCCAAAAGACCCGAGTTCCGCCCGAATGAATTCGTTGTATATCCCGCTCATGGCGTGGGCAAGATCATGTCCATCGAAGAGCAGGAAATTGCCGGGTTCAAGCTGGAGCTGTTCGTCATCACCTTCGAAAAGGACAAGATGACACTGCGGGTTCCCACCCATAAGGCCACCGAAATCGGCATGCGCGCGCTGTCGGCCCCCGATGTGGTGTCCAAGGCGCTGGATACGCTGAAGGGCAAGGCCAAGGTCAAGCGGGCCATGTGGTCCCGCCGCGCGCAGGAATATGAACAAAAGATCAACTCCGGTGACCTGATGGCCATTGCCGAGGTGGTGCGCGACCTGCATCGCAGCGATGACCAGCGTGAGCAGTCGTATTCTGAGCGGCAGCTGTACGAAGCCGCCCTCGAGCGTCTGACCCGCGAAGTTGCTGCCGTGTCCGGCATCGATGCAGGCTCTGCCGCGAAAACGGTCGATGACGTTCTGGTCAGCCGCGCAGCGTAACTCATCCTAGGTATTTGGAAACGGCGGCCCTTGGGGCCGCCGTTTTCATGCCAGCATGGCCGCCGCAGTGGCCAGTGCCGCCAGATGGGCAAGCTGTTGGCTTGCTCCAAGAATATCCCCGGTTTGCCCCCCGATCCGCGCCTGCGCCAGCACGGCAACCATCAGAGAGGCAACCGCTGCGGCCCCGATCATCCCCCCGGCCACCAGCCCCAGCGGCCCTGCAATCCCCATCGCCACCGCCACCGCGCACAGTGCCGCCAGCCGCGATGGCCGCCCCACACTGCGCGACAAGCCGTCCGCCCGTGCATGGGGCAGGGCCGCCATGATGACTGCCATAGGGGCACGGGAGATCACCGCCGCCGCCACAATCGCCCCATAGGCTTCGGCGGTCAGCAAGGCCCCAAGCGCCGACCAGGATGCCAGTGTCACCAGCAGAAGCGCCAGCGTGCCATAGCTGCCGATCTGGCTGTCTTTCATGATGCTCAACCGTCGTTCGCGCGTCCAACCGCCGAACAGCCCGTCGGCGGTATCCGCCAGCCCGTCTTCGTGCAGCGCACCCGTCGCCATGGCCCCCACCGCCAGCACCAGCGCCGCCGCCAGCCCGACAGGCAGGCCGACCGCCATCGCGCCCCAGCCGGCGGCCATCGCCAGCGCGCCCACCACCAGCCCGACCAGCGGCCAGGCCCAGCAGGCCGCGGCTCTGTGGTGGCGGGTCTGTGGCAAGGGCAGGCGGCTGAGCAGGCCGAAGGCCGAAGCCAGGTCGGCCAGGAGCCAGACAGGTCTGTCGCGTTCGGTGGTCACCCTGTCCCTTCCCGGCTGGAATCTTGTTGCGTCTGTCTGTAGCCAAGGGCTTAGCCCCTTGCAACGCAGGACCCTGTCCATGTTCACCTCGCCTGTCTGCTTTCGCGCCGCACTGGCCGCGCAACCCGGCACCGACACATCCGCCAGTGCTGCGGCGTCAGCCCGCAATGGCCAGCTGACCAAACCGCCCGGCGCGTTGGGACGGCTGGAAGATCTGGCGATCTGGCTGGCCGGATGGCAGGGGCGCGAGATGCCAAGCGCCGATGCGCCACAGGTGGTGATCTTTGCTGGCAATCACGGCGTCGCCGCGCGTGGCGTGTCTGCCTTTCCGGCCGAGGTGACGGCGCAGATGGTTGCGAATTTCCGGCATGGCGGCGCAGCCATCAACCAATTGTCGAAAGCCTTCGGCGCAGCGATGACCGTTCATGCCCTTGACCTTGATCACCCCACCGCCGATTTCACCCAAGGCCCGGCGATGACCGAGACAGAGGTGATGACAGCCTTGACGATCGGTTGGGACGCGGTTGACCCAAAGGCCGACCTGCTGGTGACCGGCGAGATGGGCATCGGCAACACCACCTCTGCTGCCGCTATCGCGGCGGCTCTGCTGGGCGGTGCGGTCGAAGACTGGGTGGGGCGCGGCACGGGCGTGGATGACCATGGCCTTGCCCGCAAGGCCGCGGCTGTCCGCGCGGGGCTTGCCACCCATGCGGCGCTGCTGTCAGATCCGTTGCAGGTGTTGCGCTGCCTTGGCGGGCGCGAGATTGCCGCCATGGCCGGGGCCATCGCCCGCGCTCGGGCTGAGCGCATTGCGGTGGTGCTGGACGGTTTCATCTGCTGCGCCGCCGCCTTAGTGCTGCAACAGACGCAGCCCGGTGCGCTCGATCATTGCCTTGCCGGCCATGTCAGCGCCGACGTAGGCCATGGTCGCCTGTTGGCCGCACTCGACAAGAAGCCGCTGCTTGACCTTGGTCTGCGGCTTGGCGAGGGCTCGGGCGCGGCACTGGCCTTGGGGATCGTTAAGGGGGCTGTCGCCTGCCATTCGGGAATGGCGACCTTTGCCGAAGCCGGGGTCAGCGGGGCCTGAACTCTTGGGGAAAGGCTCAGCCCTTTGGCATTGCAAGGGCCAACATCCGTCCACCCTTCTGATAGCGCACTTCCGATGCGGTGATCGCCTGGACCCGGCCACCATCCAGATTGTCGCCGACGCCCACCTTCCGGTAGCGGCCATTCGCTTGGCGCACCAGGGCATAGCGGTTGGATTGCGTGCCATAGACCCCGATCAGATTGATCTTCGACAGGTTGATCGCATTCACGAAAGTCGCCTGCTTGGCAACATTGGCGCGGGTTGGAATGCGCGGGGCGGCACTTGCGACTTCGGGTTCGTCATCCGCCTCATCTGCAGCAGGGCCAGAGCGGGCCGCAGGGGCTGCGGTCGAGGCAGAGGCCAGCACATCCGGCGCAGCGCGGCGGGTGGCTGCGGCGACGGCCGCCTCGACAGCGCTGCTCAGATCGCGCGGGCGTGGGGCAGGGACGCGCGACACCGATACGGCCAGCGGGCTGATGCTTCCGTCACTTGCGGCCTCGGCCACGGCCATCTGCACTGCCAGCGATGCAGACTCGGAGGCCTGGCGTGCCGCTTCGCCCGCTGCAAGAATTGCAGCAGGGCGCAAACGCGGGCGCAGGCTGGCGAAGCGGCTGTCCTCGGCCGGGGCCAGCGAAGCGTCATCCTCACCCGAGGCTTGCGCGGCAAGCCCTTCGGGACGCGAGCGCGGGCGAGCATTTGCCAGGGCCGGGTCCGCGGCAAAGGTCTGTGCAGGCAGCAGATCGCCATCGGCGGGCGGGGCTGTTGCCTCGGCTACGGCACTGGTGATTGCCGCCGTTGATGCATTTCCTGCCTCGGCCGGGGCGGCTGGCGTCTCGGCCAGCGCAGCCGCCGCAGCGGGACGGGGCGGTGGCACGACCGACGGCGGGCCCGCCACCAGCCGCACCCCTTCGGGCGTCATGATCCCTTCGGCGGTCGGCACGATGCGGCCATCGGCGTCAAACTGATACACTGTGCCAAAGGGCGGGGGCGGCATCTGGGCTGCGGGTGGCGCATCGCCCTGCGCCGCAGGCGCGGGCAGCACCAGCGGATCGCTCAACGCGGGAGGCACATCCATGCCAGCCAGAAAAATCTCGTCCTGATTGGCCGGGTCGGGCTGGGTTGCCTCGGCGACCACATCCTGCATGCCGGTCTGCGGTGCGGGTTCCGCGCTGACAGGTTCTGCGACAGCGGGGTCCGCAGCGCCTGGCTCTGCGACGGCACTCTCTGGCGCGGGTGTGATCTCGGCCAGATTGTCTACCGGTGCGACGCCGACCGCTTCTTCCGTCGCCGTCAGATCCACATCGACGGGCAGATCCGCGGGGTCTTGCAGATCGGCCAACATCTCGGCCTCTGCAGCCGGCACCTGACCATCTGCAAGCGCTTCGTCATCGACGGTGGCAACCTGCACTTCGGTTGCCGGATCATCGCCACCGGCGATGATGAAGGATGACCAGGCCGCAACCAGCGCCAGCAGCAGCAGCAGCACCGCCGTCAGGATCAGCCCCAGATACTTCGGCTTGCCCCGCTGCGGCATCGTCCGCGCGCTCAGACCCTTGGCGATCGCATCCGGCGACACCGGTTGCTGACGCCCCAGCGACTGGGACGCCGCCCGGACCGTGGCCGCAGATCCATCCAGCGGTGCCGCAAGGGTCGATCCGGCGGTCAGGGCGGCGGGGCGGACCCCGCTGGCTGTCGCACCATTCAGGGTCGGTTTTTTCTTTCGGGTGCCCGGAATGCTGGGGGCAGTCACAAGCCCGCCAAGACCGCGAAACCCCTTGCCCGTCTTGCCCGCGACCGCCGCCGAAGGCGTCGGCGGGTCGCCGGGCAGGCGGGGCGGCGGTGGCACCGGATCGTCATAGCTGAACTTCGGGGCGGGTCGGGCGGCGGCGGGCCGCTCTACCACGGGCTTGGGCGGCGCGGCGGGGCGTGCGACGCTTGGTTCGGCCGGCCGGGCGGGGGCCGTGTCAGACCCCGTCGCAGCCCCCAAGGGGCGCGGCTGACCCTCCTGCCTGCGGCTGGCAAATGCGGTCAGCGCTGCTGCCGAAGGCGGCGGCGGCAGATCGTCGTCGGCGGGGGCCTGACGGGAGGCCAGAACCGAAGCGCGTGCGCCCGGCGGCATGGGCGGCACATCATCAAAACCGTCTTCGGCCGGCACATCCACCGCCATCGGGGCTTCCGACTCTTCTGCCTTGGTCTTTGCTGCGACCTGATCCGGACGAGCTTTTGCCTCTGCCTCTGCCTTTGGCTCTGGCGTGGCCCGCCGCGCAGACGGCAAGATGTCCTGACCCCGCGAGGCAGCGGTGAACTGCGGCCCGGAAGGCGCTGGCGGGGGAAGGTCGGGCTCGGTCACCGGACTGGCAGGCGGAGCGTGGGGTGGGGCCTGCGGCGGCAGATCAGGCTCTGGGGTGGGGCCGGGAACAGGCTCTGGCGTCGGTGCCGGCTCTGGCAGGCCGGGATCGGGCATTTCAGGTTCCGGCGCACTGGGGCCCGGCATCTCTGGCCCTGGCAGATCGGCAGCCGTCGCTGGCGCAGGCTCTGCGACCGGTGCATCGGCAAGCGGTGCCGGCGCGACGCTTGGTTCAGCGGCCGATGGCTGTGCGGGGGCCCCTGCAAACGCTGCCGGTTCCTCGGCAAAGGCCGCCACTTTGGCCTGCGGCTGTTCTTGCCCGATGACCTTGACGGGTGCCGGGTCCGGCTCGACCTTCTCACCTGCCTTCACCAGGCTGGGGGCCAGGGTTGAGGGGCCAAAGAACGGCTCCTTGTCAAACCCGGTCTCCGGGCGGGCGACGAAGGCCACCGGGTTGAACTTATGCTCGGTGGCAAAAGCTTCGGCCTCGCTCAGGGTTTCGCGGGCCACAACCGCCACGGTCACCATCGGCCCTGTGCCCGACCAGTCATAAATCAGCTCATCCAGCGTATAGGGCGTGCGCCCGTCCAGCGCTGCCTCGATCTGCGCGCGGCGGCTGGCGTCATCCGGACCCGCTGCCTCAATCTGCAGATACAGGATCTGAGACTCGGGGATGATCAGCTTGGTGGTGATGCCCTTGGGCGACTCTGCCTCGGCGCGGCTGCGCAGATCGTCCAGCGCGGCTGCCAGGTCGGGCGTGTCAAAGGCCACAGATCCCAGATCGCGCCACCCCCCGGATGTCCGGTGCAGGAGCGTGATGCTGTCTTCGGTCAAGTTCAGGGCAAAACTGGGTGTCATGTTCGGCTTCTAGCATCATGAGGCAAGATGCGGGAACCGCGTCTTGCTGGCTAAGTCTTTCCTACAGCAGCTTTCCGCCGAAAGAAAGAAAAAGCCCCGTGATGCGCCAAGGATCGCCTTGCGGCGCGCGTTCCATAGCCGGAAACTGATTGCAGCCTTTTGGAGAACACCTCATGCGCATTCTGAACGCCGCCCTTGTCGCCACCCTGCTTTCGGCCACCGCGCTGACGGCGGTGCAGGCACAGACCACCGCGCCCACCGCGCAGATCACCGTGACCGGCGAAGGCGTGGTCGATGGAATTCCTGACATTGCCACCCTGTCGCTGGGGGTCACCACCACGGGCGAAACGGCGGCCGCCGCCATGGCCGGCAACACCGAGGCGCTCACTGCGGTCATGGCGCGGCTGAAAGCGGCGGGCATCGCCGACCGTGACATGCAGACCACCAATTTGTCGGTCAATCCAAACTGGACAGGATATGACAACGGTGCACGCCAACGCATCGACGGCTACACTGCGTCAAATCAGCTTACCGTCCGCATCCGCGATCTGGACGGGCTGGGCCAAGTGTTGGACGCCGCCATTCAGGATGGGGCCAATACCCTGAACGGGTTGAGCTTCGGCCTGTCCGAACCGCGCCCTGCACTGGACGCCGCCCGCAAGGCGGCGGTCGAAGATGCCCGCGCCCGCGCCACGCTGTTGGTCGAGGCGGCGGGGGCCAGCCTGGGACCGATCGTATCGATCACCGAAGGTGGCGGGTACATGCCGCCTCAGCCGATGTTCCGCCAGTCTGCTGATTCAGCCGGAGCGGTCCCGGTCGCGGCTGGCGAAGTCGCCACCACCGCCTCGGTCACCATCGTCTTCGAGATCGCGCAATAGCCGCGCGTCACAATCTGCCGGGCGCATCTGCGCTGCTCCCGGCAGATTGATTTCGGATCAACCTGTTACGAGCCAAAGCTCAGGCAAGCGCTGCCGTCATGGCCTGATCCAGATCGGCTATGATATCGGCCAGATCCTCGATCCCGATCGACAGCCGCACCACATTTGGTCCGGCCCCGGCCCTGATCTGGTCGGCCTCTGGCAACTGGCGATGTGTGGTCGATGCCGGGTGGATGATCAGGCTGCGGGTGTCCCCCAGATTGGCGACATGGCTGAACAGCTTCACGTTGTCGATCAGCTTGACGCAGGCGTCATAGCCGCCCTTCAGCCCAAAGGTGAACAGGGCTCCCGCGCCCTTCGGACAGATCCGGGGAATTCGGTCAGCATAGGGGCTGCTGTCCAGACCGGCATAGGTTACCATTTCGACCCGCGGATCAGCCTCCAGCCAGCGGGCCACGGCAACCGCGTTCTCCACATGCCGCTGCATCCGCAGCGACAAGGTTTCAATTCCCATCAGCGTGTAATGCGCGCCTTGCGGGTTCATCGTCATGCCCAGATCGCGCAGGCCCACGGCGATGGAATGGAAGGTGAAGGCCATCGCGCCAAGTGCCGGATGGAAGGCCAGCCCGTGATAGGCAGGCTCGGGGTCGGACAGGGACGGAAACTTGCCGCTGGCCGACCAGTCGAATTTCCCCGAATCGACCACCACACCACCGGTGACGGTGCCGTTGCCGGTCAGGTATTTGGTGGCCGAATGCACCACCAGCGTCGCGCCATGCTCAATCGGCTTGCACAGGTAAGGCGTGGCCGTGGTATTGTCGACGATCAGCGGCAGGCCGACCTTGTCGGCAATCGCGGCAATCGCATCCAGATCGGTGATATAGCCACCCGGATTGGCGATGGTTTCGCAGAAAATCGCGCGGGTGTTGTCATCCACCGCCGCTTCCACCGCTGCCAGATCGTCGAAATCGACAAATTTGGCAGACCAGCCAAAGCGCTTGATGGTCTGGCTGAACTGGGTCAGCGTACCGCCGTAAAGCCGGGTCGAGGCCACGACGTTCAGCCCCGGTCCCATCAGCGGAAACAGCGCCATGATCTGCGCCGCATGCCCCGATGAGCAACAGACCGCTCCGGCCCCGCCTTCCAGCGCGCAGACCCGGTTGGCCAGGGCCGATACGGTGGGGTTGGTCAGGCGGGAATAGATATTGCCCACCTCCTGCAGGTTGAACAATTTGGCTGCATGATCCGCATCGCGGAACACATAGGCCGTGGTCTGGTAGATCGGTACCTGCCGCGCGCCCGTCGCCGGGTCGGGCTCCGCCCCAGCATGAATCGCCAAGGTGTCAAAGCCGTAGCTGGATGTGTCTGTCATCTGATGTCCCCCCGTAATGGATGTGGCCGGACGCTACCGGGGATTGCGGCAGCCATCAACCGTTGCCATGGTTGAAAACAGGGGCGCTGGTGTGCATTGACCCTTTTCCGGATACGCCCCGAGGTGCCTGCGGCGCGTGCA
This sequence comes from Pseudotabrizicola formosa, assembly GCF_002900965.1. Lineage (GTDB taxonomy): Bacteria > Pseudomonadota > Alphaproteobacteria > Rhodobacterales > Rhodobacteraceae > Pseudotabrizicola > Pseudotabrizicola formosa. The sequence goes on from NZ_PJOM01000003.1 coordinate 493,071, forward strand.
TTTGACAAAGGTTCATGGTGCAGCGGCCTGTACCGTCAGGCGCGTAGGTCCTTCGGGCTGCCCATCACCACAAAGGTGGTGATCGACCGGACCTGGGGCAAAACGCCCAGAACTTCGGTATGCCAGTGCTTGTAGGCCGTCAGATCCGCCGCCTCGACCCGCAGCAGGTATTCGACACTGCCGGTCACATTGTGACATTCGGTGACCTGGGGCGCGCGGGCGACGGCCCGTTCAAAGGCCTCTTGTGACTGCTTGGTGTGGGCGTTCAGCCCGACCGTGACATAGGCGATGAAACCCACGCCGATGGCTGCAGGGTCCAGCACGGCCCGGTACCCCCTGATCACGCCCTGCCGTTCCAGCTCTTGCACCCGACGCAGGGTGGCGGAAGCGGACAGGTTGATGCGCGCGGCAAGCTCCAGATTGGATTGCCGGCCATCGCGGGTCAGTTCGCGCAATATCTTTTCGTTAGTCTGGTCAATCTTCGTCATTTGTTGTGCTGTATCGCATGCCGCGCCGCAGTTCGCAATTTCATGCGGCAAGCGCCGTGCCAAAACTCCGTGATGACATATGACCTTCTGACCGCCTTGATCGGCTTTGCTTTCGTGACCTCGGTCACACCGGGACCGAACAATATGATGTTGTTGGCTTCTGGCGCGAATTTCGGATTTCGTCGCAGCTTGCCGCATATGCTGGGCATCAGCCTTGGCCATGCGCTGATGGTGCTTTTGCTGGGTCTGGGCTTGGCGCAGGTGTTTGTGATCCTGCCTGCGCTGGGACTGCTGTTAAAAATCGCCTCGGTTGGCTATATGCTGTGGCTGGCATGGAAGATCGCCCATGCTGCCGCGCCCAAAGAGGGCACGGTCGGCGGCCGCCCGTTCAGCTTTCTGCAAGCGGCGGCCTTCCAATGGGTGAACCCCAAGGCCTGGGCCATGGCGCTGACGGCGGTGACTGTCTATGCGGCCGGGCAGGGGGCGTGGGCGATGCTGACCGTCGCCATTGTGTTTGCGATGGTCAATCTGCCCTCGGTCTCGGTCTGGACGGTCGCGGGCCAGCAACTGCGGCGCTGGCTGACCACGAACCGGCGGTTGCAGGTGTTCAACTGGACGATGGCAGTCTTGCTGGTGGCATCGCTCTGGCCCATCCTGCGGCTTTAGCGCAGCCGGGCTCAGCGCAGCCACAATCCTTCACGTTTCAGCGTGTTGCGGATCACCTGTTCGCGGTGGGGCAGGTTGGCGCGGTCAAACAGCGCTCGCGCGCGGCGGCCCTGATTTTGCAGCACCATCGACTTGACCGGCGGATGGTCGCGCAGCACCCGGCGCAGAGGGGGGGCTTTCGCCACCGCCTCCAGCACCTCGACCGCCCGGTCGCTTTCGCGGGCATAGAGCAACGGCAGGCTGCGGTAATGGCAGGTCACATCGCCATCAAGCCCGGCAAGCCCCGGCCCGGGCCTGCCGCCGCCCAGTGAATGGATCACCAGCGGCAGCGCCACCTGATCCAGCCAGGGGTCAAGCTCTTGCAGCACCAGTTCGGGCGGCGGGTCGTCGCGGATCGACTTGGCATAGGTCAGGAATCTGGTGCCAAACCGGCGCGGGCTGTCATGAAAGAACCAGCCAGCGTTGAAATAGAGATAGCGCTGCCAGTATTCATCCGGCTGACCCAGATCCAGCGAAGTGGCAAAGTCCAGCCCGAAGCGATCATAAAGGGATTTCCAGATCGTGCCGTAACCCGGCCCGTACAACTCGGTCTTTGGCCAAGTCGCTTGCCGCCGCATGCTGGCAGAGGGGCGGCTGAAATCGATCGCCAATGTGGCCAGATCGCCGGTGATCAGCGTGTCTGTGTCCAGAAACAGAAACGGCGCATCGGGCAGAGCGGCCAGCGCCTCGATCTTGTTGCCATAAGGATAATCCTGCCCGAACACCCGAGACTGAAAGGGGATGATCACCGCTCCCAGATCTTTGAGCACCGCATGCGCTGCATCGGTCATCCGCGGATCGTTTTGCCACAGCGGCCCGGGCTGCGGCTCGCAGATCACCAGACGGCCTGTGACATCAGGGTTGGTCAGCCGCAGCGACCCGGCCAGCAGGATCGCCTCATATTGCAGCCGTCCGGCCTGACCAATGGCCATGATGGTGAAATCCTGTCGCTGCATCGGGCCGGGGTCTGGCATCGGGGCTTCCACAGACGGTTAGGCCTGCGGGGCAGGCCGTATTGCCGTGTCTAACGGGCTTTGCAGCCTTGCGAAAGCCTGTGCCGGACGCGGCCAGCCCCAAGTGTCGCTGGGCCTACTCTTGCGAACGGTTCGCAAAACTATTGACATTGAGAATAATTCGCATATCTTTCATTCAAAGTTGTAGCACCTGTAAAGGACACCCTTCATGCTGGCGCGACGCGGTTTTCTGGGGTTGATGGCCGGGGCTTTGGTCCCCGCTGCGGGCCTTGCCCCTCGATTTGCCCTTGCCGACACGGCAGCTGCCGCCCCGGCCATCGTTGCCACCACCGGCATGATCGCCGATGCGGCCCGCGCCCTGACCGGGTTGCCTGTCACGGCGCTGATCGGCCCGGGGATGGACCCGCACGGCCATCGCCCCACCCGCAACGACATTCTGACGCTGTCGCGTGCCGATCTCGTGCTCTGGCACGGCCTGAACCTTGAGGCGCAGTTTGCCGATCTTATGGCGGGCCTGTCGCAAAAGGCCAGCGTGCTTGCAGTGGCGGAAACCCTGCCGGCCGATCTGCTGCTGGCCGATCCCGCCTATCCTGACCGTCCGGATCCGCATATCTGGTTCGACCCGGCGCTCTGGTCGCAGGCAACCCTTGCCATGGAGCCGGCGCTGTCCGTTTTCGCCTCCGACGTGGCGGCCCGCGGGGCCGAATACCGCGCATCGGTCGATGCGATGGCGCGATATGCCAAGGAGGTGCTGGGCACCATTCCCGTGTCATCGCCTCTTTTGATCACCGCGCATGACGCTTTTGCCTATTTTGGCCGCGCCTTCGGGCTTGAGGTGGAAGGGGTGCAGGGCATTTCCACCGACTCCGAAGCCGGGCTGTCACGCATCGCGGAACTGGTCGATCTGCTGGTTGACCGGCAGGTGCCTGCGGTCTTTGTTGAAAGCTCGGTTTCTGACCGCGCCTTGCGCGCCTTGATCGAGGGGGCGGCGGCGCGGGGCCACACCGTCCGCATCGGGGGGGAGCTGTTCTCCGACGCCATGGGCCCCGAGGGCAGCTATGAAGGGACCTGGGTCGGCATGATGGATCATAACGCGACCACCATCGCCCGTGCTCTGGGCGGCACCGCGCCAGAGCGTGGGGCTTCAGGCAGATTGGCCGCAAATGGCTGAGGATGGCGCAGGCCACCGGCCGGTCCAGGCCGCCGACCAGATGGCGCTCCGGGTGCAGGGGCTGACCCTGCGCTATAATGAGGTGCTGGCGCTGGACGGAGCCTCGGCGCAGTTTCCCATCGGCAGCATGACCGCCATCATCGGCCCCAACGGCGCGGGCAAGTCGACCTTTCTGAAATCCGTGCTTGGTCTGGTCGCGGCAGCGGGCACGGTGGCGGCCTTTGGCGGGCCGGTGGCGCAGTCGATGCCCCGCATCGCCTATGTGCCGCAGCGCGCGGCAGTGGACTGGAGCTTTCCGGTCCGGGTGATCGATGTCGTGCTGATGGGCTGTTATCGCAAGACCGGCCTGCTGGGCCTGATCGACGCCGCAACGTCTGCGCATGCCATGGCGGCGCTCGCCCGCGTCGGCATGCAGGATTTCGCCCGCCGCCAGATTGGCGCGCTGTCGGGCGGCCAGCAGCAACGGGTGTTTCTGGCCCGGGCCTTGGCGCAGGGGGCGGATCTGTTTTTGCTGGATGAACCCTTTGCCGGGGTTGATGCCGCGACCGAAGCTGCCATCATCGCGGTGCTGAAAGCCCTGCGCAAGGATGGCGCGACCATCATCGCTGTCCATCACGACCTCAGTTCGGTGGCCGCCTATTTTGACCGGGTGTTGCTGATGAACCGTCGTACCGTCGCCGAAGGTCCGGTTGCCACGACCTTCACCCGTGCGGCCCTTGCGCAGGCCTATGGCCCGGCCCTGATGCTTGATCCGACAGACCTGCGCAGCGAAGGCCCAACGGAAAGGCCTGCCGCATGATCTGGCAGGCCCTGCTGCTGCAAGCCGGTTACAACGCCGCGCTGGTCAGCCTCGGGGCCGCCCTCTTGGGCGCTGCCGCTGGTGCGGCGGGGGCGTTTCTGACCCTGCGCCGCCGGGCGCTGATGTCGGATGCCATGGCCCATGCCACCTTGCCGGGCATTGGCCTTGCTTTTCTGGCCATGGTGGCGCTTGGCGGCGATGGGCGTTTTCTGCCCGGGCTGATGCTGGGCGCAGCGCTGACCGCTGCGGCAGGCCTTTGGGCGGTGCAGCGCCTTGCGCGCCAAATGCACGAAGACGCGGCCACCGGCGCGGTGCTGGCCAGCTTTTATGGCGCAGGAATCGTGATCCTGACCTTGATCCAGGGCCTTGGCACCGGGCGCCCGGCGGGGCTGGAAACCGTGCTCCTGGGCTCTACCGCGGGGATGCTGCGCGCGGATGCGCTGGTGATCGGTTTTGGCGGTCTGGCGGTGATCTGCGCGCTCTGGTCGCTGCGCCGCCCGCTGGCCATGGTGGCCTTTGATCCGCTTCATGCCCGGATGATGGGCGTGAACCCGCGCCGGATGGATGCGACGCTGATGGCGCTGGTGCTGGCGGTGGTCCTCGTCGGGTTGAACGTCACCGGGCTGATCCTGATCGTGGCGCTTCTGGTGACCCCTGCCGTCTCGGCCCGGATGTGGAGCACGACTGTCACCGGCACCGCAACCTTGTCGGCGGTGATCGGCGCGGTCTGCGGCTACATTGGTGCCGCGATCTCGGCCTCGGTGCCCGACCTTCCCACCGGTCCGGTGATCGTGCTGCTGGCAGCGGGTGGTTTTGGGCTGACGCTGCTGATCCGGGGACGCCGCGATGGATGAATTCCTGCTGTTTTCCCTGCCGCCGATGCTGATCGCCTCGCTTGCCGCTATCGCCTGCGTGCTGCCGGGCAATTTCCTGTTGCTGTCGCGCCGCGCCATGCTGGGCGACGCCATGAGCCATGTGGTCCTGCCCGGGATCGTTGCCGCCTTTCTGCTGACGGGGTCAGGCAGCGGCGTGGTGATGGGGGCGGGGGCGCTGGCAGCGGCGGGCCTGTCGGCGCTGCTGATCGAATGGGTCACCCGCCGCGCGCGGCTGGAGCCGGGGGCGGCGATGGCCGTGGTGTTCACCACGATGTTCGCGCTGGGCGTGGTCCTGTTGGAAACCACCGGCACATCCGGCGTGCATCTGGATGTCGAACACGCGCTTTATGGCAATCTGGAAAGCCTCATCTGGCTGGGGGGCCCCCCGCCCGAACTGCTGCGCCTTGCCCTCATCGCGACGGGCCTTGCGCTTGCCCTGCGGCTGATCTGGCGGCCCCTTGTGCTTGCCACCTTCGACCCGGTGTTCGCACAGACCCAAGGCATCCCTGTCGGCTGGCTGCGCGCGGGCCTCACCGCCGCCACCGCCCTTGCCGCCGTGGCCGCCTTTCAGGCGGTAGGGTCCATCCTGACCATCGCCATGCTGATCTGCCCCGCCGCCTCTGCCCGGTTGCTGACCCGCACGCTGCCCGCCCAGATCATGGCCTCGCTCGGCTTCGCCGTCGCCTCGGCCCTGCTGGGCTATGTCCTTGCCGGCTATGCGCCCTTGTGGCTGGGCCTGCCTTTCACCCTCTCGGCCTCTGGCATGATCGCCACGGTCTCCGGCCTCCTCCTGGCCCTGTCTGCGCTCATCGCTTCCCATCTCGCCCGCGCCGCCCTATAAGGCGGCGAACCCAACGCGAGGGCAACCCGATGCGCACCGCCGAAATCAGCCGCAAAACCGCCGAGACCGAGATCACCGTCGCGATCAATCTCGACGGCACCGGCCAGTATGATGTGAACACCGGCGTTGGCTTTTTCGACCATATGCTTGACCAGCTTGCCCGCCATGCGCTGATCGACATCACCCTGCGTGCCAAGGGCGACCTGCACATCGACGATCACCACACGGTCGAAGACTGCGGCATTGCACTCGGTCAGGCGCTGGCACGGGCGCTGGGCGACAAAAAGGGCATCCGCCGCTACGGCCACTTTGCGCTGGCCATGGACGACACCCAGATCGGCTGCGCCCTGGACCTGTCGGCCCGGCCCTTCCTGGTCTGGAATGTCGATTTCCCGACCGCCAAGATCGGTACGTTTGATACCGAACTCGTGCGCGAATTCTTCCAGGGCTTTGCGACCCATGGCGGCATCACCCTGCATGTCGACCGCATCCACGGGGTGAACAGCCACCACATTGCCGAGGCCGCGTTCAAAGCGACCGCCCGCGCCCTGCGCATGGCGGTGGAACCTGATCCGCGCATGGCAGGTCAACTCCCGTCCACCAAGGGCGCGCTCTGACCCATTATCTGTTCTGAAATATCCCCGCCGGAGGCTCACACAGCTCCGCCGCGCGCAAAGGCCCAGAATCATGCTCACCGTCCTCGTCGATTATGACAGCGGCAACCTCCACTCCGCCGAAAAAGCGTTTCAGCGCATGGCGGCCGAGACCGGTGGTGGAACCATCCTCGTGACCTCCCGCCCCGAGGATGTCGCCCGTGCCGACCGGATCGTGCTGCCCGGCGACGGTGCCTTCCCGGCGTGCCGCCGCGCACTAGGCGACGTTGGAGGGCTGTTCGAGGCGATTGAGGAGGCGGTGACACACAAGGCCCGTCCCTTCCTTGGCATCTGCGTCGGCATGCAGATGATGGCAAGCTGGGGCCGCGAATATTCGGACACCAGGGGTTTTGACTGGGTGCCAGGCGAAGTGGTGAAAATCACCCCCGCCGATCCGGCCCTGAAAGTGCCGCATATGGGCTGGAACGATCTGGTGATCGACCACCCGCACCCGGTGCTGGCGGGGATCGAAACCGGCGACCACGCCTATTTCGTCCATTCCTACCATTTCCGCGTCACCGACCCTGTCCAGCGTCTGGCCCATGTCGACTATGCCGGCGATGTCACCGCCATCATCGGGCGCGGAACCATGGTCGGCACCCAGTTCCACCCCGAAAAGTCGCAAGCGACCGGTCTGCGCCTGATTGCGAATTTCCTGCAATGGACGCCATGACCCCGGTCGATCTGCAGCACATCCTTGACGCAATCGCACATGAGATGGCAGAGGCGACCGACCGCGGCAAACCTGCCACCTATATCCCCGAACTGGGCGATGTGGACCCCGGCCAATTCGGCATCGCCCTGTGCCTGCCCGGCGGCGAAACCCTGCAGGCGGGCGATGCGCGCACGCCCTTCTCCATTCAGTCGATTTCCAAGGTCTTCACCCTCGCCATCGCCCTTGGTCGCCTGGGCGACAGCCTCTGGGCCCGCGTCGGGCGTGAACCTTCGGGGCTGGCCTTCAACTCCATCGTGGCGCTGGAGCATAACAACGGCATTCCGCGCAATCCTTTCGTCAATCCCGGCGCAATCGCGGTGACCGATGCCATCCTGCACGGCCTGCAGCCGCGCGATGTGCTGGCCGAACTTCTGCAATTCCTGCGCACGGCAGCCGAGGATGACAACATCCATATCGACAAGGATGTGGCGCTGTCGGAACGCGCCCATGCGCATCGCAACATTGCCATGGCCGAATTCATGGCGGCCCATGGCAACATGCAAAACCCCACGGCGCTGACCATCGGCACCTATTGCCATCAATGCGCGGTGGAGATGACCTGCGTGCAACTGGCCCGGGCCGGGCGCTTTCTGGCGGGTTTCGAGGATGCGCCGCGGCTGGTGTCGCCGTCCCGCGTGCGCCGGATCAATGCGCTGATGCTGACCTGTGGCCATTACGACGCCTCGGGCGATTTCGCCTATCAGGTGGGCCTGCCCGGCAAGTCCGGCGTGGGGGGCGGCATTCTTGCCATCGCACCGGGACAGGCCAGCATTGCCGTGTGGTCGCCGGGCCTGAACGAACAGGGCAATTCCAAACTGGGGGCAGAGGCGATGGAGCGGTTGGCTCAGGCCACGGGCTGGTCGGTCTTTGGCTGACCGCCACAACGCCTGCAGGCCCGCAACCCCGCCGCGACCGCCGTCTCGCGGCTGTCAAACAGCCGCACATTGCGGCGCAGGGGCGTGCGCGCGACGCAGCCGAAGCCGCAGAAGAGTCCGGTGCTTGTCACTCCGATCACCCCCGGCCGCGCCCGCCGCGCTACCAGATCCGCCCAGTCCTGATCTGTTATATGATGATCTGTCATGCCCGCGCTCCAAACTGAAAAGGCACGGCCAGGATGCCCTTGGCCGTGCCTGTTGGCGACCCGAAGCCTGCGGTTAGTTTATTTTTTTCCAGTCCTGTTTGGAACAGATAAGTCCGCCCGCAACACAGCCCGACAGCTTCATGTTGCTGCCACTGATCGCGACCTTGCCCATGTAGACCTTGTTGTTCGAAGGTCGCCACACCTTGCCTTCATAGGCCCCATTGCCCTTTGCGGCCATGTCGCGCACCAGTTGCTTGCCAATGTTTTCCGATGCGTATTCGGACCCGGCCCTGAAGGTCTTTACTATGGTGCCGCAGAAATTTCCGCCGCAAGGCGCAATCTGCACATGGGCATATGCTCCGTCGTCTTCCTGTGTCTGCCACAGCCCGACAATCGGCTCGGCAAAGGCCGCGCCGCCTGCCACGACAAAAGCTGCCGCCAATGCCAGCCGTTTCGCGAATCTGTTCATGATGGGCTCCTCCCTGAAGCTGTCGCGATCATCGACAAACCGCCCACTGCCTTGCAAGCATGACGTGGCGTTGCGGCCCTCTTGGCATCGGCGGCCTGCCATGCCAAAGGGGGGGAAAGTCAAAGGGTGCGCCATGATCCTCTATCCTGCCATAGACCTGAAAGATGGCCAATGTGTCCGCCTGTTGCGCGGCGAGATGTCCGCCGCCACGGTCTTCGGCGATGATCCCGCCGCGCAGGCCGCCAAGTTCGAGGCTGCGGGCTGCACATGGCTGCACCTGGTTGATCTTAACGGGGCTTTTGCTGGCCAGCCGGTCAACGCGGCGGCGGTTGAGGCGATCCTGAACCGCATCACCGTCCCCGCCCAACTCGGCGGCGGCATCCGCGACATGGCCACCATCGAGATGTGGCTGGCCAAAGGTCTCGCCCGTGTCATTCTCGGCACCGTTGCGGTGGAAGACCCGGACCTTGTGAAACAGGCGGCCCGTGCCTTTCCGGGGCAGGTCGCCGTCGGCATCGACGCCCGCAACGGCTTTGTCGCCACCAAGGGCTGGGCGCATGAGACCACCGTGCAGGCCACCGACCTCGCCCGCAGCTTCGAGGATGCCGGCGTCGCCGCGATCATCTACACCGACATCGACCGCGACGGCGCAATGCAGGGCCCCAACATCTCGGCAACCGAGGCCCTCGCGCGCGCTGTCACGATCCCCGTGATCGCCAGCGGCGGCGTCTCCTCATTGGCCGACCTTGCGGCACTGAAGGCCACCGGGGTCATCGCAGGCGCCATCTCGGGCCGCGCGCTCTATGACGGGGCCATCGACCTCGCCACAGCCCTGAACAGGCTCAAAGACTGATCATTATCTGTTTCCAAATATCCCGGGGGGAGCGCGGCACGCGCGGGGGGCAGCGCCCCCCTTTCCCCGGCCCCCCACAGGCGCTAGGCTCTGCATATGCTCAAAACCCGCATCATTCCCTGCCTTGATGTCGCTGATGGCCGCGTGGTCAAGGGCGTGAACTTCGTCAACCTGATCGACGCCGGCGACCCGGTCGCTGCCGCGCGCGCCTATGATGCGGCGGGCGCGGATGAGCTGACGTTCCTCGACATCCATGCCACCCATGAAAACCGGGGCACGATGTTCGATCTGGTGACCCGCACGGCGGAACAGTGCTTCATGCCGCTGACCGTTGGCGGCGGGGTGCGCACGCATCACGATGTGCGGGCACTGCTGCTGGCCGGGGCCGATAAGGTCAGCTTCAATTCGGCGGCGGTGGCAAACCCCGATGTGGTGGCCGATGCTGCCGACCGCTTCGGCAGCCAGTGCATCGTGGTGGCCATCGACGCCAAGACCGTCGCCCCCGGCAAATGGGAGATCTTTACCCATGGCGGCCGCAAACCCACCGGCATCGACGCGGTCGCCTTTGCCCGCACCGTAGCCGCCAAGGGCGCGGGAGAGATCCTGCTCACCAGCATGGACCGGGACGGCACCAAGGGCGGCTACAACCTGCCGCTGACCCGGGCCATTGCCGATGCGGTCAGCATTCCCGTCATCGCCTCGGGCGGGGTCGGGACGCTGGACCATCTGGTGGAAGGGGTAACCGACGGCCATGCAAGCGCCGTGCTCGCGGCCAGCATCTTCCACTTTGGCACGTTCACCATCGGTCAGGCCAAGGCTCATATGGCCGCAGCCGGTATCCCGGTGCGGCTGACATGACCGATACCCTCAACCGCCTTGCCGCCACAATCGCCGCGCGCAAGGGCGCGGACCCCGACTCAAGCTGGACCGCCAAACTGCTGGCCAAGGGCCCCGAGAAATGCGCCGAGAAATTCGGTGAAGAGGCAATTGAGGCGATCATCGAGGCGGTGAAGGGCGACCGCGCCAAACTGACATCCGAGGCAGCGGATGTGCTCTATCACCTGCTGGTGATGCTTGCGGCGCGTGATGTGGCGCTGACGGAAGTTCTGGCAGAACTCGACCGGCGCGAAGGCTTGTCCGGCCTGGCCGAAAAAGCTGCCCGGCAGCCCTGACCGCGGGTCTTCGTGCCCACCGGTCAGCAAGGAGCGCAAGGCTGCAAGCCGCGCTTTTTTATCCCAGCCCAAGCCGGGGAATCTCGATGGCGGGGCAGCGGTTCATCACCACCTCCACCCCGCGCGCGCGGGCGCGTGCGGCGGCCGCCTCATCCTCGACGCCCAGCTGCATCCAGACGCAGACCAGTTCGGGAAACCGGGCCAAGGCGTCATCCACCACCGCGCCCGCCGCCTCGGACCGGCGGAAAATGTCCACCATGTCGACATGGCCCTCAATGTCGCCCAAACTGGCGCGCACCGTTTCCCCCAGCGCGATCTGCCCGGCCTGACCGGGGTTGACCGGGATCACGCGGTAGCCCTGCCGCGCCAGAAACGCCGCCACCCGATGGCTTGGCCGGTCCGGGTTGGGAGACCAGCCAACCAGTGCAATCGTGCGGCAGCGGGTCAGAAGCCCGGCGATGCGCGCGTCTTCGGTCTTGGTCATCAGATCACCTGTAAAGAAAAAGGCGCCACGGGGGTAAGCCCGGGCGCCAGTCGCGGAACGAGGGACAGTGATTGAGAGGCGGGAGTTCCAGCCCGCATCCCCTCAACGTCAAATAGGCAGTTTTGTTCGGGCTTAAAGCTCATGTCGCGGTTTTGTGAACCAGCCGCTGGCTGGCTGCATAAAGCGACACTGCCGCCGCGTTTGAAACATTCAGACTGCCAAAGGCACCCGTGTAAGGAATCCGCGCCAGATAATCGCAGGTCTCGCGGGTTTTTTCGCGCAATCCCGGCCCTTCGGCCCCCATCACCAGCGCGGTGGGGCGCTTGCTGGCCAGATCCAATGCGCCTTCCAGCGTGTGCTCGGCCTCGCCCTCCAGCCCGATCAGGATATATCCCATGTCGCGCAATTCCTGCATGGCATCGGACAGATTGCCCACCCGCAGATAGGGCTGGCGCTCCAGAGCACCGCTTGCGGTTTTCGCCAGGGCCCCGGTTTCCGGTGCCGAATGGTGGCGGGGGGCGATGACCGCCCGCGCGCCAAAGACCTCGGCGCTGCGCAGCACCGCACCCACGTTATGCGGATCGGTCACCCGGTCCAGAAGCACCACCAGCGGCGCGCCTGCGCCCGAAATCGCCACATCGGCCAGTTTGCCCCAATTCAGCGGGCGCACTTCCATCGCCGCGCCCTGATGCACCGAGCCTTCGTCGATCGGCACGTCGAACTTGCGCGGGTCAGCAATCTCGGGGTCGATCCCCGACTGCGCCACGGCCTCTTCCAGCTTGTCGAGCGCATTTTTGGTCAGCACCAGCCGCAGCTTTTCACGCGCCGGATTGACCAGCGCATCGCGTACCGCGTGCAGGCCGAACAGCCAGACGGTTTCCTTGGCCTCGGCCCGCTTGCCGCGTTCCTTGTCGATCACCCAGGTCGGTTTGGTGGTTCCGGTCTTCATCTCGCAGCCTTTGGTTTTTCAGTGGTGCAGAATGCGGCGGGGCGGGGGGGATGCGCAAGCCAAAACTCTTGGCGCTCCAATGCAATCGGTTTTGCATTCGGTGCTTGACGCCCCCCGGCCCCTTGGGTATTCCGCCCCCGTCGGGTGACGAGCTGCAAGGTGCGGCAGCGGACTGTAACTCCGCCGGGGCGACCCACGCCTGGTTCGATTCCAGGGTCACCCACCATGTTTCATGGGGATGACACCGACAAAACAAACCGCCTTCGGGCGGTTTTTTTTGGCGTTGCAATCGGAGGGATGGCGCGGCGTTCCCCCTTGGGACGCTGTTCCTCATTCTTGACAGATCAGGGCGCCATCCGCACGATCTGCGCGTAATTTCCTGCGACTCTCACGTTTCCTAGTTTTTAAGAGGTTCTTATGGCCACTTTGTTCTGGCTTGCGCTTGCGACTTTGTTGACGATTATGGGCGATTATCTGATCAAGCTTGCAACGCTGTCACCGCAGGGTCTGCGGTCGGCACAGTTTGCGATCGGGGCACTGTGTTATGGGGCCCCTGCCGTTGCTTGGTATGCTTTGATGCAGACCCATAGCCTTGCAATGGTCGCGGTGCTGTATTCCACCGCCACGCTGATCCTGCTGACCTTGCTGGGTGTAATGGTGTTTCGGGAAAGTTTCGGCCTGCGCGATGGGCTTGGCGTGACCCTTGCGCTTGCGGCCGTGCTGGTGATGCACAAGCCGGAATGATGGTCGCTTCGCACAAATGAAAAAGGGCAGCGAATGCTGCCCGTTTCAGACCGAAATGGAGCGGGCGAGGCGATTCGAACGCCCGACCCTAACCTTGGCAAGGTTATGCTCTACCCCTGAGCTACGCCCGCACCGTTTCGGTAAGCGGTGATTTAGGGGATGGCGCGGGTGCCTGCAAGAGGAAAATGCACGGCCCGCCGCATTTTTCGCGCCGTCTTGTCTGGCGGCTGAAAGAAAGGCCCCGTCCCAAGGGCGGGGCCTTCAAGCATCTGGAATATTTACCTATTCCAGTTCGACGAGCAAATCCTTGGCGTCGATCTGGCTGCCCGCCTGCACATGAATCGCCTTGATCACGGCCTCTCGGTCGGCGTGCAGCCCGGTTTCCATCTTCATCGCCTCGATGGTCAGCAGCAAATCGCCTGCCCGCACCGTCTGGCCCACACTGACCGCGATGCTGGCCACTGACCCCGGCATTGGCGCGCCGATATGGGCGGCATTGCCCTCGGCCGCCTTTGGGCGCGCCGCGGTCTTGGCCTTGACGGCACGGTTGGGCACACGGATCACCCGTGGCTGGCCGTTCAGCTCGAAGAACACTTTCACATCGCCGTCTTCCGATACATCGCCCACCGCCTGCAGCCGGATTTCCAGCGTCTTGCCGGGGTCGATTTCGGCGGTGATTTCCTCGCCCGAGGCCATGCCGTAAAAGAATGTGCGGGTCGGCAGCACCCGCACCGGGCCATAGAGCCGGTGGCGGGCGCGGTAATCCATGAAGACCTTGGGGTACATCAGATATCCGTTCAGGTCTTCCTCATCCAGCATCTCGCCATCGGCCTCGTCCTGGCCCAGATGCAGTTCCTGCGCCAGCTTGGCCCGCACCTCATCCAGATCGACCGGGGGCAAGGTCTTGCCCGGCCGTTCGGTCAGCGGGGCCTCGCCTTTCAGCACCTTTTTCAGGATGCCTTCGGGCCAACCGCCATGCGGCTGCCCCAGACTGCCCCGGAGCATATCGACCACCGAGTCGGGGAAGGCCAGTTCGACCGACGGGTCTTCCACCTGCGCCCGGCTCAACCCTTGCGCCACCATGATCAGCGCCATGTCACCCACCACTTTTGAGGATGGCGTGACCTTCACGATATCGCCGAACATCTGGTTGGCATCGGCATAGGCCTGCGCCACCTCGGGCCAACGGTCCTCCAGCCCCAAGGACCGCGCCTGCGCTTTCAGGTTGGTGAACTGGCCGCCGGGCATTTCGTGCAGATAAACCTCCGATGCCGGGGCAGGGGTGCCCGATTCGAAGGCGGCATATTGCGCGCGGACCTGTTCCCAATAGTTGGAAATCTCGCGGATCGCGGCGATGTCCAGCCCGGTGTCGCGCTCGGTATGGCGCAAGGCCTCGACAATGGACCCAAGGCAGGGCTGCGACGTTCCGCCCGAAAACGCATCCATTGCCGCATCCACCGCATCCACCCCGGCGTCACAGGCGGCCAGAATCGTCGCCGCCGCCGCGCCACTGGTGTCATGGGTGTGGAAATGCACCGGCAGGCCCACCTCCTGCTTCAATGCCTTGATCAGCACCCGCGCCGCCGCCGGCTTCAGCAGGCCGGCCATATCCTTCAGGCCAAGGATATGCGCGCCCGCCCCCTTCAGCTCGCGCGCGCGCTCGACGTAGTATTTCAGATCGTATTTCGCGCGGTCCGGGTCCAGCAGATCGCCGGTATAGCAGATGCTGCCTTCGCAGACCTTGTTGGAGTCGAGCACGGCATCCATCGCCACGCGCATGTTTTCCACCCAGTTCAGGCTGTCGAACACGCGGAACACGTCTACCCCGGTTTCCGCCGCCTGTTTGACAAAGGCCTGCACAACATTGTCAGGGTAATTGGTGTATCCCACACCGTTGCTGGCGCGCAGCAGCATCTGGGTCATCAGGTTCGGCATCTGCGCACGCAGGTCGCGCAGCCGCTGCCACGGGCATTCCTGCAAGAAGCGGTAGGCCACGTCGAACGTGGCCCCCCCCCAGCATTCCACGCTGAACAGTTGCGGCAGATGGGCGGCATAGGCAGGGGCCACCTTGATCATGTCGATCGACCGCATCCGCGTGGCCAGCAGCGACTGGTGGCCGTCGCGCATGGTGGTGTCGGTGATCAGCACCTTGGTCTGCGCGCGCATCCAGTCTGCCACCGCCTGCGGGCCCTTTTGCTCCAGCAGGTTGCGGGTTCCCATGGCCGGTTCCGCCCGCACCTTTGGCGCCTTGGGCGCCTTGGCCTCGGCCGCGGGCTTGGCGCGCCCCGCCGTTTCCGGATGCCCGTTCACGGTGATATCAGCGATATAGGTCAGGATCTTGGTTGCCCGGTCGCGCCGCTTGCGGAAAGCAAACAGGTCCGGCGTCGTGTCGATGAATTTGGTGGTATAGCTGTCATCAAGGAATGTCGGGTGCTGCAACAGGTTGATGACGAATTCGATATTTGTCGCCACGCCCCGGATGCGGAATTCGCGCAGCGCCCGGTCCATCCGCGCAATGGCCTTTTCCGGCGTCTGCGCATGGGCGGTGACCTTGACCAGCAACGAATCATAATAGCGCGTGATCACCCCCCCCGCATAGGCGGTGCCGCCATCCAGCCGGATGCCATTGCCGGTGGCCGAGCGATAGGCCGTCAACCGCCCGTAATCGGGGATGAAGTTGTTGAGCGGATCTTCGGTGGTGACCCGGCATTGCAGCGCATGGCCGTTCAGCTTGACCCCGGTCTGATCGGCCACACCGGTGGCCTCGGCCAGCGGTTTGCCCTCGGCGATCAGAATCTGCGCCTGCACAATATCGATGCCGGTGACTTCCTCGGTGACGGTGTGCTCCACCTGCACGCGCGGGTTCACTTCGATGAAATAGAATTTCTCATCATCCATATCCATCAGGAACTCGACCGTTCCGGCGCATTCGTAATTCACATGGGCACAGATCTTGCGCGCCATCTCGCAGACCTCGGCGCGCTGTGCTTCGGTCAGATACGGGGCAGGGGCCCGCTCCACCACCTTCTGGTTGCGGCGCTGTACGGTGCAATCGCGCTCCCACAGGTGATAGATCTGGCCCTGCTTGTCGCCCAGGATCTGCACCTCGACATGGCGGGCGCGCAGGATCATCTTTTCCAGATAGCCTTCACCATTGCCAAAGGCCGCCTCTGCCTCGCGCCGGCCTTCGCGGACCTTGGCTTCCAGCTCTTCCTCGGACGCAATCGGCCGCATGCCGCGACCGCCGCCGCCCCAGCTGGCCTTGAGCATCAGCGGATAGCCAACCGCCTTGGCCTCGGCCTTGATCGCCGCCATATCCTCGCCCAGCACTTCGGTCGCCGGAATCACCGGCACCCCGGCCTCGATGGCCACCCGCCGCGCCGATGCCTTGTCGCCAAGGGCGCGCATCGTCTCCGCCCGTGGCCCGATGAAGGTGATCCCGGCCTGATCGCAGGCATCGACAAAATCCGGGTTTTCCGACAGCAGGCCGTACCCGGGGTGGATCGCATCCGCGCCGCACATCCGGGCCACGCGGATGATTTCCGGGATCGACAGGTAAGCCCCCACCGGCGACAGGCCCTCGCCGATCCGGTAGGCTTCATCGGCCTTGAACCGGTGCAGCGACAGCTTGTCCTCTTCGGCAAAGACCGCCACCGTCTTTTTGCCCATTTCATTGGCGGCCCTCATCACCCGGATGGCGATTTCGCCCCGGTTGGCGACAAGGATCTTGCGGAATTCGGGCATCGGTCACTCCATCAAAGAGGTGGCGGCGGCGCGGCAATGGCGCGGCATTGCGTCTCACTCTATTGGCGCTGCACTGCAGCGCAAGGGCGCTGTGCGGCCAGAGCCTAAAGTTTGCAACTTTTGCACCAGCGGCGCGCGCGCCGCGATATTCCGCTTTCCGCGGGTGAAAATGTGAACAAGTCACGAACAGACGCTTTTCATCCCGCCAATCCGGCGTATAAATGGCTCATGACCGATTGGGATGAAAATGATGCCTTCGAGGCCGCCACCGCACCGCAGCCCGTGCCGCTGTCGCAGCGCGCCATGGCCGCCCGGCCCGCGCCCTATCTGGATGACCTGAACCCCGCCCAACGCGCGGCGGTCGAGGCGCTGGATGGCCCGGTCCTGATGCTGGCAGGCGCCGGAACCGGCAAGACCAAGGCGCTGACCAGCCGTATCGTGCACCTTCTGAACACCCAGCGCGCCCGTCCGAATGAAATCCTGTCGGTGACCTTCACCAACAAGGCCGCGCGCGAGATGAAAGAGCGCGTCGGCCGCCTGCTGGGCCAGGTGGCCGAAGGCATGCCATGGATGGGCACCTTCCACTCGCTGTCGGTGAAAATCCTGCGCCGTCATGCCGAACTGGCGGGCCTCAAGCCAAATTTCACCATTCTGGACACCGACGATCAGATCCGCTTGCTCAAGCAACTGATCGCCGCCGCCGATATTGACGAAAAACGCTGGCCCGCCCGGATGTTGGCCGGGATGATCGACGGCTGGAAGAATCGCGCGCTGACGCCGATGAACGTGCCATCGGCCGAGGCGTCGGGTTTCAACAACATGGGGACCGAGCTTTACGCCGCCTATCAGGATCGTCTGCGCACGCTCAATGCCACCGATTTCGGCGACCTTCTGCTGCATTGCGTCACCATCTTTCAGGCCCACCCCGATGTGCTGGGCCAGTACCAGCGCTGGTTCCGCTATATTCTGGTGGATGAATATCAGGATACCAACGTCTGCCAATACCTCTGGCTGCGCCTCTTGGCGCAATCGCACAAGAACATCTGCTGTGTGGGTGATGACGACCAGTCCATCTACGGCTGGCGCGGGGCCGAGGTCGGCAATATCCTGCGGTTCGAAAAGGACTTTCCCGGCGCGACCGTGATCAAGCTGGAACAGAACTACCGCTCCACCGCCCATATCCTCGCCGCCGCAAGCGGAGTGATTTCCGCCAACAAGGGCCGCCTTGGCAAAACCCTGTGGACGGCGGGGGAGCCGGGCGAAAAGGTGCGCCTGATCGGCCATTGGGATGGGGAGGAAGAGGCGCGCTGGATCGGGGAGGAGGCCGAGGCCGTGCAACGCGGCACCCGTGGCATGGGTCCGGTCAGCCTTGATCATCAGGCGATTCTGGTCCGCGCCTCACACCAGATGCGCGCCTTCGAGGACCGCTTCCTGACCATCGGCCTGCCCTACCGCGTCATCGGCGGCCCGCGCTTTTACGAGCGCCTCGAAATCCGCGACGCCATGGCTTATTTCCGCCTCGCCGTCTCGCCCGAGGATGATCTGGCCTTTGAGCGGATCATCAACACCCCCAAGCGGGGCCTAGGTGACAAGGCGCAGGGCGACATCCAGCGCATGGCGCGCGCCGCCGGTGTGCCGCTCTTGGATGGCGCGCGCGAGGCGGTGGCCAAGGGCACGATCGGCGGCAAGGGCGGCGGCCAGCTGCGCCAGTTCGTCGAAGGGGTGGACCGCTGGCACGCTGCCACACTGGTACCCGAATACAACCACATCGCCCTCGCCGAGCAGATCCTCGACGAATCGGGCTACACCGCCATGTGGCAGAACGACAAGACACCGGAAGGACCGGGCCGTCTGGAAAATCTCAAGGAACTGGTCAAGGCGCTGGAACAGTTCGACAATCTTCAAGGCTTTCTCGAACACGTCAGCCTGATCATGGACAACGAGACCGAAGAGGCGTCGGAAAAGATTTCGATCATGACCCTGCACGCCGCCAAGGGCCTCGAATTCCCCGTGGTCTTTCTGCCGGGGTGGGAAGACGGGCTGTTTCCCAGCCAGCGCAGCATGGACGAATCGGGGCTGAAGGGCGTCGAGGAAGAACGTCGCCTGGCTTACGTCGGCATCACCCGCGCGGAAGAGCTGTGCACCATCAGCTTTGCCTCCAACCGCCGGGTCTATGGCCAGTGGCAAAGCCAGCTGCCCTCGCGTTTCATCGACGAACTGCCGCCTGAGCATGTCGAGGTGCTCACCCCGCCCGGCCTTTACGGCGGCGGCTTTGGCGCCGCAGCCCCCGTCGGCTTCGGCTCCGGGCTGGAAGAGCGGGTGTCAAAGGCCGATGTCTACAACTCCCCCGGCTGGCGCCGCTTGCAGGCCGGTCAATCGACCCGGCCCATGCAGCAGCCAAAGGAATCGCGCCACGTCACCATCGATGCCGAGGCGATTTCCGCCTTCACCATCGGTGACCGGGTGTTCCACCAGAAATTCGGCTACGGCCATGTGACCGACATCGAAGGCGACAAGCTGGACGTTGATTTTGAACACGCGGGCGCAAAGAAACTCGTCGCCCGCTTTGTCACCCCCGCCGCGCAGGCCGATGACGTGCCGTTCTGACAGGAAAGCGGCGCGCGCTCAGGCCCGCTTCACCCGTTCCATCGCATAGATCACCAGCCCGGCAATCAGCCCCCAGAACGCCGCCCCCACGCCAAACACCGCCACGCCCGAACCGCCCACCGCCAGCGTGATCGTTGCGGCAAAGCGTGTGTCGGGCGCCGCATAGGCTCCGGCCAGTGCGCCCGTCAGCGCGCCCAGCAATGCCAGTGCGACCAAGGCCACCATCACCTGCGGCGGCAGGGCCCCCAGCAGCAGCAGGATCAGCGGGGATCCCAGCCCCAGCAGCACCCAGGCCAACGCGTAAACCAACCCGACCTTCCAGCGCTGGCTGCGGTCGGGATGCACATCATCGCCCATGCAGATGGCCGCCGTGATCGCCGCCATGCTGATCGTATGGGCTCCGAACACAGCCGACACTGCTGACAATCCGCCAGTCACGGCCAAGCCCTGCGTCACGGGCGGCTCATAGCCCGCCGCCCGCATCACGGCAAACCCGGGCAGGTTCTGGCTTGCCATCGTCACCAGATACAGCGGCAGGCCCAGGCCGATCATCACCCCGATGTCCCACTCGGGCGGGATGAACTCCAGCCTCGGTGCCGGAAAGGTCAGCGCGGGCAGATCCGTCGCGCCGGTACCGAACGCCAGCGCCACCCCGGCTGCCAGTGCCGCCAGCACCGCCAGGGCCGGGTTCCACAGCCGCACCAGCGCAAAGACCGCGACCATGGGCAAAACCAGTGCGGGCCGCTGCTGCGCGGCCACCGCCCCTTGCAGGCAGAACGGCAACAACACCCCCGCCAGCATGGCCGCCGCGATTCCATCCGGGATGGCCGCCACCAACCGGCCCAGCGGCTTTACCGCTGCCGTCAGCGCCACCAATCCGCCCGCCAGCACGAAGGCCCCCACCGCCTGCGGCATGGTGAGTCCGCTGGTCGCCGCGATCAGGGCCGCCCCCGTGGTCGACCAGGCAAGCACCACCGGCACCCTGTTCCACGCCGAAAGACCGGCCGAGCCGATGGCCTTGGCCAGCGCAATCGCCAGCACCCAGCTGGCGGTCTGCGCCGGGGTTGCCCCGACGGCCAAGGCCGCCGCCAGCACCAGCGCAATGGTAGATCCATAGCCGACAAGCGCCGCGACAACTGCCGCTGAAATCAAGGAAATCCGCATAATGCCCCCATTTGCCGCGACTATTCCGGTCTGCACCGGCAACCGCAACCCCTGAAACTGAAAACGGCGACGCCCAGGGAGGAGGAGGGGCGCCGCCGCATCATTCACAACCGACCCCAGGGAGGAGGAGGGGGCCAGCGTATCCGGGAACCCGAACCCCAGGGAGGAGGAGGGGGCGCAAGTTCCGCTTTTCAGTCCGACCCCAGGGAGGAGGAGAGGGCAAGACCGAACCAGTGTAAGGGTCAAACCCTTAAATTTCGGTTGCGGCGACCCCAGGGAGGAGGAGGGGGCCGCCGCTGATCCGACCGGCTCAGGGAGGAGGAGGAGCCGTTCGAACTGTGGTGAGGGTCAAGACCATGCTGGCCATGCCCCCGGAATTTCGGGCGCGGCGACCCCAGGGAGGAGGAGGGGGCCGCCGCTGATCCGACCGGCCCAGGGAGGAGGAGGGGCCGTTCGAACTGTGGTGAGGGACAGACCCGCAGGTCACCCTCGAATGATCCGCGGCACCCTCAGGGAGGAGGAGAAAGGGTGCCGCTGTTCCGACCGGTCTCCGGGAGGAGGTAGAGACCGTCCGTATAACGTAAGAGCGTTAGCTCTGTATTAAAGGGCGTCGGCATCAGGGAGGAGGTTGATGCCGACGCTTTTGCTACGGGCCCCAGGGAGGAGGAGGGGGCCCCGCAAAGAAATTCACTTGCCGTAGGCAGCCTCGTTGGCCACGCGCGTGATCATGGTGCGGTGAATGCCCAGATCAGCCAGTTCGCGGTTCGACAGCGCCTGCAGTTCCCGCACGGTCTGTTTGAACACCCGGCGCCGTTCCAGACCGACGCGAATGGTTTTCACAATGGCCGCAGCCCGGTCAGCAATACCGTAGGACGCGGTACGCGATGAGTTTACATATGCCATAGCTGTTTAGCCTCTCGATTTCGGTTCGGTTGCAGCGTTCTGCCGCTTTGTTAGGGGTAACATGGGGCAAATGCTGCATCTGCACAATAGGGCGGTTGCGCAATGCTGCCATGCAGAACCCGCATGGCTTAACGTCACAGAAACGTCATTATTTACAGCATCTTCGCGCAAATTTTGAGCGTTTGGTCAAGCAATCCTTGAGCTTTCGTGCAAAGATCGCAACTGTGCTGCAAGGACAGGCAAAAGGAAAACAACCATGGGTGTCTCGCGCGAAACGGTGATGGCGGCGCTGGCCGGAATCGCCCTGCCCGGCGGCGGAAACCTTGTGTCGCAAGACATGATCCGGGCGCTGACCATCGACGATGCCGAGGCCGGGGCAACCGTGCGATTCGTGATCGAGGCTGCGAGCCCGGAGGCGGCGCGTCAGATGTCCGCTGTGCAGGCACAGGCCGAGGTTGCCTTGCGCGCGCTGCCCGGTGTGGTGGCCGTACAGGCTGTCACCACCGCCCACGGCCCTGCCACCAAGCCTGCAGCCCCCAGCCTGAAGATCGGCCAGCACCCGACACCGCAGCAGGGCGGGCCGCAAAAGCTGACCGGAATCGACCGGATCATTGCCATTGGCTCGGGCAAAGGGGGGGTGGGCAAATCCACGGTCTCGTCAAACCTCGCCGTGGCCCTTGCCCGGCAAGGCCGCCGCGTCGGCCTGCTGGATGCCGATATCTATGGCCCCAGTCAGCCGCGCATGATGGGGGTCAACCGCCGCCCCGCCAGCCCCGATGGCAAGATCATCGAACCGGTCATTGCCCATGGTGTCACCATGATGTCCTTGGGCCTGATGCTCAAGGCGGATGAGGCCGTGATCTGGCGCGGTCCGATGATCATGGGCGCGTTGCAGCAACTGCTCACGCAGGTGGCCTGGGGAGAGCTGGACATCCTGCTGATCGACCTGCCCCCCGGCACCGGTGACATCCAGCTGACCCTGTGCCAGCGCACGCAACTGACCGGCGCCATCGTTGTGTCAACTCCGCAGGACGTGGCGCTGCTGGATGCGCGCAAGGCACTGGATATGTTCCTCAAGCTTAAAACCCCTGTGCTCGGCCTGATCGAAAACATGTCGACCTTCTGCTGTCCCAACTGCGGACATGAGACGCAGATCTTTGGCCATGGCGGGGTCAAGGCCGATGCCGCCCGGCTCGATCTGCCCTTCCTGGGGGAATTGCCGCTGACCCTTGCCGTGCGCGAGGCCGGCGACTCCGGCACCCCCATCGCCGCCACCGATGCGCCAGAGGCAGAGGCCTATGCCCGGCTTGCCCACCGCCTGATCGCCGGCGGCATGGCGTGACCGGCCTGCTGGGGTGAAGCCTGCACCGGGACGGGGTGGGACGATCCGGGACCGCCCGTTCACGCCGAATCACAGAACCGGGATTTTCTGGGAAACCGGGGTGAAAACCCCGGTTTCTGGCATTTCATGGTGATCTTCCTGTCACAAAAGGCCAATTTCCATCCTGTGCCGCAAAATAGTTGGCGGGTGGCCGGGAAACGGCGGGAAAATCTGTCCTCACTATATATAGCGTTCACGTGGACGTGATTGCCTATAGTTTGCTGAAATCTTTGCATTCATGCCGCTAGATGCTGTTCCAAACCCGCCACGCCGCCCTGATTGTCCCGGTCGCGCCCAAAAATTCCCGTTGCTTCCCAGATCATCCCATGGCATCCCTTGGTCATCGAAACGGGCAGTACGAACAGCAGCGGCAGCTTCAAGACCGCAAACAGGCGAAACAGTCAGGCTTCATACAGGCAACCCCGTTTAGACAAACAGATCCGGCGCGCGAGCGAGCAGACATCTCCCCCAGGTGGCGCGCGTAGCTGGACGCCCAGCGATGGGACAGGCGGCGGATCGAGCAGTGGCAGCAGCTCGGTCCGCCGTATTCATTTCTGGCCCCCGCAACGGGGTCACCTCGACGGAAAGGGACGGGCGAAAGCTCAGGCAATATGTCGGACATGTTTCGCGGTGAATACTACCAGAAGGTAGATTCCAAGGCCCGGGTTTTGATCCCGGCACCGTTCCGACGTGTCCTCGATGCCGGCGATCCCCGCACATCCGACACCCCCCGCACCCGCATGATCATCGTTTATGGTGGCAAGAACCGCCAGTTCTGCGACTGCTATTCGATGGCAGGGGCCGATGCGCTGGCCCGCTGGGTCGAAACCATTCCCTTGGGCAGCAAAGACCGGATCAAGGCCGAACGTGACCTGATCACCCGCTCTGCCACCGTCGAAATCGACGATGATGGCCGCATCGTCCTGCCCGGACCGGTGCGCGAAAAGCTGGGGATCACGCCCGACATGATCAAGGAAGGCGTCGAATCCGCCCTGGCCGGTGCGACCGACCGTTTTTCGCTGTGGCGCGCCGATGCCTACCGCGACGTCTTCGGCGATGATGATGAGGACGATGACGGCGAAGATGCGCTTGCGGTGGTTGGCCGTTATCCAAAGGTCGGGTGATGACAGAGGCAGGCGATCAGCAACAGGGTCGCGCCCCGCATATCCCGGTGCTTTTGCGCCCCATTCTGGACCTGTGCGCGCCCATCGGCGGGGTGTGGCTGGATGGCACCTTCGGGGCAGGGGGCTATGCCCGCGCCCTGCTGGAGGCCGGGGCCGATGTCATCGGCGTCGACCGCGACCCGATGGCGCTGGACATGGCGCAAAGCTGGCGTGGCAGCTATGGCGACCGGCTGACGCTGGTGGCGGGCACCTTTTCGAGCCTCGACCAATATGCCCCCAAACCGCTTGACGGTGTGGTGCTGGATCTGGGCGTCAGCTCGATGCAGCTCGATCAGGCCGAGCGCGGGTTTTCCTTCATGAAAGACGGCCCGCTCGACATGCGGATGTCGCAAGATGGCCCCTCTGCCGCCGATCTGGTGAACACGGCCGATGAAACCCGTATCGCCGATATCCTGTACCACTACGGCGAGGAACGCGCCTCGCGCCGCATTGCCAGATCCATCGTCGAACACCGCGCCCGGGCCCCCATCGAGACCACCCTGCAACTGGCTGAAATCGTTGCCCGCTGCCTGCCGCGCCCCAAACCCGGCCAAAGCCATCCGGCCACCCGCAGCTTTCAGGCCATCCGCATTGCCGTTAACACCGAATTCACCGAACTGGCCGAAGGGCTGATGGCGGCGGAACGCGCGCTCAAACCCGGCGGGTTGCTGGCCGTGGTCAGCTTTCACAGCCTGGAAGACCGCATCGTCAAGCGCTTCTTCCAGCTGGCCTCGGGCACCGAAGCCAATGCCAACCGTTATGCGCCGCAAACCGCGCTGAACACCGCGCGGTTCGACATCGTGACCAAACGTGCCGTTGGCCCTGATGACGCCGAGCTTGCCGAAAACCCGCGCGCGCGGTCGGCCAAGCTGCGCATCGGGCGTCGCACCACGGCCCCGGCCCAAAGCCTTGATCCGTCAGAGCTTGGCCTGCCAGAACCGCCCCAGAAGAAAGGACGCCGCTGATGCGCCCCGTCATCTATGTTCTGACCTTCATTGCCGTGCTGGGCCTTGGGTTCTGGGCCTACCGCGAACATTATGATACGCGGCAAGCCCTGCGTGACGTGTCCGGCCTGAACGCTGAAATCGCCAGCCTGCGTGAGGCGCTTGCCCTGCAGCGCGCCGAATGGGCCTATCTCAACCGGCCCGACCGTTTGCGCGAACTGGCCTCGCTCAACTTCGAACGTCTGGGCCTGATGCCGCTGGAACCCACGCAATTTGGCGATGCCGCCAATCTGTCTTACCCGGCGGTCGAGGAATTCTTCGGCGATATCAACAATTCGGTCATGGTGACCGGCCAGTTGAACCCAGAGGAGGAACCGCTGTGACCCGCACCCCCCTCCGCCCGCTTGCCCGCATTCTCAAGGCCCGCGCTCAGGGCGAAAACCCCGATGTGATCGAGCGCGAAAACCTGCGCCTGCGCCATGAACAGCAGCGCGACGCGTCACGCAACCGCGCCGAGGTGCGGCTGCTGATCCTTGGCTTTGCCTTCTTTGTGGCGTTTTCGGCCATCGGGGCGCGCATGGGCATTGTCGCCACCACCGAAGCCGCCGAGCCGCGCTCTTTTGCATCGGGCGCAGAAATCCTTGCCCAACGCGCCGATATCACTGACCGCAACGGTCGGGTGCTGGCAACAAACATGCTGACCCATGCGCTTTATGCGCATCCGAAAGACATGGTGGACCCGGCCCGCGTCGCAGGTGAACTGGCTGCGATCTTCCCCGAGATGAACGCCGAAGACCTGACCCGCCGCTTCACCGATGGCCGCAGCTTCATGTGGCTGCGCAAGGTGCTGTCGCCCGAACAGATGCAGGCCGTGCACGACATCGGCGATCCGGGCCTGTTGTTCGGCCCGCGCGAGATGCGGCTGTATCCCAACGGCCAGCTTGCCGCGCATGTGCTGGGCGGTACCTCTTTCGGGGCCGAAGGCGTTCATTCTGCTGAAGTCATCGGCACTGCCGGGGTCGAGCGCGCGCTTGACGCCCGGTTGCGTGACCCCGCCCTGTCGGCCACACCGCTGGAACTGTCCATCGACCTGACGGTGCAGGCGGCTGTCGAAGAGATTCTCGACGCCGGCATCACCATGATGAACGCCAAGGGCGGCGCCGCCATCATCATGGATGTACGCACCGGCGAGCTGTTGTCACTCGCCAGCCTTCCGGCCTTCGACCCCAACAACCGGCCCAACCCTGTGCTGCCCAAGGATGCCGAACCCGGCGACAGCCCGCTGTTCAACCGCGCGGTGCAGGGGGTGTACGAACTGGGCTCCACCTTCAAGATCTTCACAACGGCACAGGCGATGGAACTGGGCCTCGTCGGCCCCGATACCATGGTAGATGCCGATGCGCCGATGCGCTGGGGCAGACATCTGATCAAGGAATTTCAGGGCAAGAACTATGGACCGCTGGCATCGGTCACCGATGTGATCGTGAAGTCGTCGAATGTCGGCACCGCGCGGCTGGCGCTTCAGATCGGCGGATTGCGCCAGCAAGCCTTCCTCAAATCCTTGGGCTTTTTCGATGCGACGCCGGTGGAACTGACCGAAGCGCCGGGGGCCAAACCGCTTTTGCCCGCGCGATGGCCCGATATCGTGACCATCACCACATCCTATGGCCATGGCATGTCGGCCAGCCCGCTGCACCTGGCAACCGCTTATGCGACCATCGCCAACGGGGGAATCACCGTAAAGCCGACGCTGGTGAAACAGACCGGTCCGCGCCCCGGCGTGCGGGTGATGCGCGAAGACGTGGCGAAAGAGTCGGTGATGATGCTGCGCAAGGTCGTGACCGAAGGCACCGCCAGCTTGGCCGAAGTGCCGGGCTATGAGGTCGCAGGCAAGACCGGCACCGCCGACAAGCCAAAGCGGACGGGCGGCTATTACAAAGACAAGGTGATCAACACCTTCGCTTCGGTCTTCCCGGCCTCCGACCCGCGCTATGTGGTGCTTGTCACGCTGGATGAACCGGTGGAAACCTCGGGCACCGAACCCCGCCGCACCGCAGGGTGGACCGCCGTTCCGGTTGCAGCCGAGATCACAAGGCGCATTGCCCCGCTGCTGGATATCCGGCCGGTGGTTGAAGCGCCCCCCCTTGATCAGCTAACAGCCGTCCGGAACTAGGGGGACATGACATGGCACCGCAACGGGCACATCCTCGCGCACCCCGCCGCGCGACTCTGGCAGATCTGGGTCTGACGCCGCGGGCCGGTGCCAATCCCGTGATCCTCGGGCTTACGGTCGACAGCCGGGCGGTGCAGCCCGGTTTTCTCTTTGCGGCCCTGCCCGGCAGCCGGGTGCATGGGGCCAGCTTCGCGGCCACCGCGCTGGAGCAGGGGGCCGCTGCCATCCTGACCGATGCCGCCGGTGCCCGCCTGCTGCCCTCCGGACCCACCCCGGTTGTGGTGGTCGAAGACGCGCGTGAGGCGCTGGCCCGCGCGGCCAGCCTGTGGTTCATGGCCCAGCCCGCCCGCATGGTCGCCGTCACCGGGACCAACGGCAAGACCTCGGTCGCCACCTTCACCCGCCAGATCTGGGAAGCGCTGGACCACCCCGCCATCAACATCGGCACAACGGGGGTCGAGGGCGCATGGACCGCCCCTTCGGCCTATACCACGCCAGATGCCATCACGCTGCACGCGATGCTGGCGCAGGCAGCTGCGGCGGGCGTGACCCATGGCGCGATGGAGGCCTCCTCCCACGGCCTTGACCAGCGCCGGATGGATGGCGTGCGCCTGTGTGCCGCCGGCTTCACCAATCTGACGCAGGACCATCTGGATTACCACGGCACCATGGAGGCCTATCTGGCCGCCAAATCCGCCTTGTTCTCGCGTCTCTTGCCCGATGACGCGGTGGCCGTGGTCAACCTGAACGGCGCGCATGGCTCAGAGATTGTGGAGCTCTGCCTTGACCGGGGTCTGCCCACCATGACGATCGGCCATGGCCAGGGCGCCGATCTGCGCCTGCTGTCGCACCGCTATGACGCCACCGGGCAGGATCTGCGCTTTTCCTGGCAGGGCCAGCCGCACATGACCCGCCTGAACCTTGTGGGCGGGTTTCAGGCCGAGAACGTGGCCCTCGGGGCGGGCCTCGCCATCGCCTCGGGGGACAACCCGCAGGCAGTCTTTGCCACCTTCCCGAAACTCACCGGCGTGCGCGGCCGCATGCAACTGGCCGCCACGCGCAGCAACGGTGCGGCCGTCTATGTCGATTATGCCCACACGCCAGACGCCATCGAGACCGCGCTCAAGGCGCTTCGCCCGCATGTCATGGGCCGGATCATCATCGTCTTCGGCGCAGGCGGCGACCGTGACACCACCAAGCGCCCCCTGATGGGGGCCGCCGCCGCCGCCCATGCCGATGTGCTCTTCGTCACCGATGACAACCCCCGCTCCGAGGACCCCGCCAGCATCCGCGCCGCCATCCTGGCCGCCTGCCCGGAGGCCACCGAGGTCGGCGACCGCGCCGAGGCCATCCTGCGCGGTGTCGATGCCCTGCAACCCGGCGATGCCCTGCTGATCGCGGGCAAGGGGCACGAAACCGGCCAGACCATCGGGGGCCAGGTCTACCCGTTTGATGATGTCGAACAGGCCAGCGTCGCTGTCGCCGCCCTTGATGGGGTGATCTGATGGTGCCCGCGCTCTGGACATCTGCCGATGCCGTGGCCGCCACCGGCGCCCTCACCACCACCGCGTGGCAGGCCACAGGCGTCTCGATCGACACCCGCACCCTGCGCCCCGGAGACCTGTTCGTGGCGCTCAAAGACCTGCGCGACGGGCATGATTTCGTGGCGCAAGCCCTTGCCAAAGGCGCGGCCGCCGCCGTGGTCACACACCGTCCGGCGGGCGTTGCCGAAGACGCCCCGCTGCTGATCGTCCCCGATGTTTTGCGCGCACTGGAACAGCTTGGCACCTTCGCCCGCGCCCGCACCCGGGCCAAGGTTGTCGGCGTCACCGGCTCGGTCGGCAAGACATCGACCAAGGAAATGCTCCGCGCCATCCTTGGCGGCCAGGGCAAGGTCCATGCCGCAGAGGCCAGCTATAACAACCACTGGGGTGTGCCGCTGACGCTGGCCCGCATGCCGCAGGACGCCGACTTCGCCGTGATCGAGATCGGCATGAACCACCCCGGCGAAATCGCCCCTCTGGCGCGCATGGCGCAACCGCATGTGATCCTGATCACCATTGTCGCCCCGGCCCATCTGGAGGCGTTCCCGGATGTTGACGCCATCGCGCAGGAAAAGGCCGCCATCATGGAGGGCCTTCTGC
Organism: Pseudotabrizicola formosa; assembly: GCF_002900965.1. Classification (GTDB taxonomy): domain Bacteria; phylum Pseudomonadota; class Alphaproteobacteria; order Rhodobacterales; family Rhodobacteraceae; genus Pseudotabrizicola; species Pseudotabrizicola formosa. The sequence goes on from NZ_PJOM01000003.1 coordinate 522,267, forward strand.
CGGGCGGCACCGCGATCCTGAATGCCGACCTGCCCACCACGCCGATCCTGCTGGCCAAGGCCGCAGACAGCGGTGCCAGGGCGGTGCTGTTTGGCGCCAGCCCCGGCGCGCGCTACCACATGGACCACGCCGACATCACCGATGATGCCACCGTCGTCCGCGCCACCCGCAACGGGCTGCCGCTTCTGTTCAAGGTCCGCACCCCCGGCAAGCATTTTGCGCTCAATGCGCTGGGGGCGCTGGCCGTTGCCGATGCCCTTGGCTGTGATGCCACCATCGCCGCCTGCGATATCGGCAACTGGCAGCCACCGCTGGGGCGCGGCACGCGCGAAACCATCCTGCTCGACCGCATTGACGAAACCAGCTTTCAACTGATCGACGACGCCTTCAACGCCAATCCCGCCTCGATGGCGGCCAGTCTCGACGTGCTCATCGCGGCGCAGCCTGAAAACGGGGTCGGCCGTGTGGGGCAGGGCCGCCGCATCGCCGTTCTGGGCGACATGCTGGAACTGGGGCCGACAGAGACCGCGCTTCATGTCGCCATCGCCCGTCATCCGGGGCTGGCGGCGATCCAGACCATCCATTGCGTCGGTCCGCGCATGCGGGCCCTGCACATGGCCTTGCCGCGCCCGCAGCGCGGCGAATGGGTCGAAACCGCCGCCGATCTCGCCGCCCATGCCCGCCAGCTGGTGGATGCAGGCGACATCGTTCTGGTCAAGGGCTCCAAAGGGTCAAAGGTCAGCCTCGTCGTTGACGCCCTGCGCAAAATGGGTCAAGGCAGCGCCTCCACAGAAGGGACCGCCTGAATGCTATATCTGCTGACCGAGTTTTCTGGCGGAGGGGATGTTTTCAACCTCTTTCGCTACATCACCTTCCGTGCCGGCGGGGCGTTCCTGACTGCCTTGATCTTTGGCTTCATGTTCGGCCAGCCCCTGATCAACATCCTGCGCCGCAAGCAGGGCAAGGGTCAGCCGATCCGCGATGACGGTCCGGCCTCGCATTTCGTCAAGGCGGGCACGCCCACCATGGGGGGGTTGCTGATCCTGTCGGCGCTCTTGTTTTCCACCCTGCTCTGGGCACGGCTCGACAATCCTTATGTCTGGATCGTGTTGCTGGTCACCATCGCCTTTGGTCTGATCGGCTTTGCCGATGACTATGCCAAGGTCACCAAACAGACCACCAAAGGCGTCTCGGGCAAGGTCCGCTTTTCGGCCGGTCTCGGGATTGCGGCGCTGGCCACCTTTGCCGCCGCCAGCTTCCATCCGCCTGAACTCACCAGTCAGCTGGCCTTTCCCTTCCTCAAGGATCTGCTGCTGAACCTGTCGGTCTTCTTCATTCCCTTCGGAATGATCGTCATCGTGGGCTCCGCCAATGCGGTCAACCTGACCGATGGGCTCGACGGATTGGCCATCATGCCGGTGATGATCGCCGCAGGCACCTTTGGCGTGATCGCCTATGTCGTCGGCAATTTCAATTACACCAGCTACCTTGGCGTGCATTTTGTGCCCGGCACCGGCGAGCTTCTGATCTTTTGCGCTGCCCTGTTCGGCGGCGGCATGGGGTTTTTGTGGTACAACGCGCCGCCAGCAGCGGTGTTCATGGGCGACACCGGCAGCCTTGCCTTGGGCGGGGCGCTGGGGGCGATCGCGGTCTGCACCAAGCATGAAATCGTGCTGGCCATCGTCGGCGGCCTGTTCGTGGTCGAGGCGCTCTCGGTGATCATTCAGGTGCTCTACTTCAAGAGCACCGGCAAACGCGTCTTCCTGATGGCCCCGATCCACCACCATTTCGAGAAAAAAGGCTGGGCCGAACCCCAGATCGTGATCCGCTTCTGGATCATCAGCCTGATCCTCGCGCTGATCGGTCTGGCGACGCTCAAGGTGCGGTGATCAGACCGCTTGGCAGGCTCCACACCAGCCCCATGCGCGCGCTTGACCCGCCGCATCGACCCGGCAGCCGCCGTAGGGTGGTCCGTTCTTCGCGGCACGCGACGGTTGACCCACCATCCGGGCGCAACATGTCAGCTTCGGTAGGGCGGGGTTCACCCCGCCCCCCATTTGTTAAAAATCCCCTAACATCAACATGCCAACCCCTTGATATCATTTATCCCGCATCCCTGTAACACTGTGGGCAGCCCTTGAAAGAATCCGATCTCTACCTGCCGGTCAAAGCCTTCCTCGAAGCGCAAGGCTATACCGTCAAGGCCGAGGTCGGGGCGGCAGATGTCATGGCCTGCCGCGACCCGGAACCGCCGGTGATCGTCGAGCTCAAGACCGCCCTCACCCTGCCCCTGATCCTGCAGGGCGTGGCGCGGCAGGGGCTGTTTGACCACGTCTACCTCGCCGTGCCCCAGCCCAGGCGCTGGACCCACCGCTACCGCGACCTGACGGCCCTTTTGCGTCGCCTTGGCCTCGGCCTGTTGACGGTCCATGCAGGCAGGGTCGAACCACATCTCGATCCCGCCCCCTATCAGCCCCGCAAGAACACCACGAAGGCGGCGCGTCTGCTGCGCGAGTTCCACAAGCGGCAGGGCGACCCCAACATCGGCGGCACCACCGGCATCAAGCGGATGACCGCCTACCGCCAGGATGCCCTGCGCCTTGCCGCGGCGCTGGCACCCTTGGCCGAAGGCACCGGCCCCGCCGCCCTCGCGCGCGCCACCGGGGTCTTGCGGGCGGGTGCCATCCTGCGGGACAATCATTATGGCTGGTTCGATCACCCCGCCAAGGGCCGCTACACCTTGTCCGCCACCGGGCATGCCGCCCTCTTCCAAGATGCGCCGCCATCCCCTATCCCGTGAGGGATCAATGAAAAGGGGCGGCAGATGATTCCAGTCAAGGGCTACGCAGGCGCAAAGGTCGCCGTTCTGGGCCTCGGCCGGTCTGGCCTCGCCACCGCCCGCGCGCTGATCGCGGGCGGGGCGGAGCCGTTGCTGTGGGACGACAGCCCCGAGGCGCGCGCCGCCGCCGAAGCCGAGGGCTTCACCCTGACCGACCTGGGCCGCGCCAACGCCTTCGACGGGGTGGCCTGCCTGATCACCAGCCCGGGCATCCCGCACCTCTATCCCGCCCCCAACAAGATCCTCGCCCGCGCGCTCGCCGAAGGGGTGCCGCTGGACAATGACATCGGCCTGTTCTTCCGCAGCTTCGCCGCGTCGGACTGGGAAGATTTCGAGGTGATGCCCCGCGTGGTCTGCGTGACCGGGTCGAACGGCAAGTCCACCACCACGGCGCTGATCCATCATATTCTGGAGGTCGCGGGCCGACCCGTGCAGATGGCGGGCAACATCGGCAAGGGGGTGCTGTCGATCGACCCCGCACAGGATGGCGAGGTTGTGGTGCTGGAACTGTCCAGCTATCAGACCGATCTGGCCCGGGCGCTGACCCCGGATGTCGCGGTCTTCACCAACCTGTCGCCCGATCATCTGGACCGGCACCATGGCATGGGCGGCTATTTCGCAGCCAAGCGGCGCCTGTTTTCCGAAGGCGGGCCCGACCGGGCGGTGATAGGGGTGGATGAGGTAGAGGGACAGTTTCTGGCCAATCAGATGGGCATGGGGCCGCTGGATGACCGGGTGATCCGCATCTCTTCGGGGCAAAAGCTGGACCAGTTTGGCTGGAGCGTCTTTGCCCGCAAGGGCTTTTTGTCGGAATGGCGCAAGGGGCGGCAGGTGGCCAGCATCGACCTGCGCGACGTGTCGGGCCTGCCGGGGGCGCATAACCACCAGAATGCCTGCGCGGCCTATGCCGCCACCCGCGCGCTGGGGATCGCGCCCAAGCTGATCGAGGGGGCGTTCCAGTCCTTTGCCGGGCTGCCGCACCGCAGTCAGCTGGTGGCCGAGCGTGGCGGGGTTCGCTTCATCAACGACTCGAAGGCCACCAATGTTGACAGCGCGGCCAAGGCGCTGCAGGCCTTCCCACGCATCCGCTGGATTGCCGGGGGGATGGGCAAGGACGGCGGGATTGCCGGGTTGCAGCCCTGTCTCGGCTCGGTAGTGAAAGCCTATCTGATCGGCCATTCGGCCCGCGACTTTGCCTTGCAGCTGGGCGATACCGCGCATGACATCTGCGAGACCATGGCCAAGGCGGTGGCAAGTGCCGCGGCTGAGGCCCAGCCGGGCGAGGTGGTGCTGCTGGCCCCGGCGGCTGCCAGTTTTGATCAGTATCCCAACTTCGAAAAACGGGGCGAGGATTTTGTGGCGCAGGTCCATGCACTGATCGCGGCGGCGGGCAGTTAGTCTTTCCCGGCGACCGTCATCCGCTGCGACTGGGGCGGCTTTGCCATATAGGGCAAGGACATCGGGCCAGATCTTTGCGCGCGGCTGACACCAGCGACCGGCAAGCGCCTTGGCGAGCCAGGCCCTGCGCCACAGATCCCTTTGGCGGAACGTTTCGGGCAAGGCGGCCATCCGTGGCGGCATGGTGGGCCGAAGGGTGGCGCGGCGGCCGGCTTTTGCCCCGAGTCTCGGGGGGGTGCCACACGCGTGGTGGCACCGCTTTGTGCTGGCTTTGCGGCCCGGCATTGAGTAGAGTTTTAGACAGACCCGGCTAACGGGCAATCGGCAGTGCAGGCATTACAGGCGGTTTTCCCATGACTGAAATGGTCTATGGCTCCAGTCCCGTTCGGGTGACAGAGCCGGTGATTCCTCGTTGGTGGCGCACCATCGACAAATGGTCGCTGACAGCGATCATGGTGTTGTTCGGCATCGGCTTGCTGCTGGGGCTTGCGGCATCCGTGCCCTTGGCCAGCCGGAACGGCTTGAATGACTTCTATTACGTTCAACGTCAGGCGGTGTTCGGCGTGATTGCGCTGTTGACCATGGCGGGGGTGTCGATGATGCCGCCGGTGATGATCCGGCGGCTGGGGGTGATCGGCTTTGCCGGGTCCTTTGTCGCCCTGATGCTGCTGCCGATGTTTGGCACCGATTTCGGCAAGGGGGCGGTGCGCTGGTTTTCCTTTGGCTTCGCATCGGTCCAGCCATCCGAGTTTCTGAAGCCGGGCTTCATGGTGATCGTGGCCTGGCTGATGGCGGCGGGGCAGGATCTGAACGGCCCACCCGGCAAATCGGTGTCCTTTGGCCTGACGGTGGCGGTCATCCTGCTGCTGGTCATTCAGCCCGACTTTGGTCAGGCAGCGCTGATCCTGTTCGGCTGGGGCGTGATCTATTTCGTGGCCGGCGCACCGATGACCCTGATTGCGATCATTATCGGGCTGGTCAGCTTTGGCGGCACCATCGCCTATGAAAGTTCCGAGCATTTTGCCCGGCGGATTGACGGCTTTCTGAACCCCGAGATCGACCCGCGCAGCCAGATTGGCTATGCCACCAATGCCATTCAGGAAGGCGGCTTCTTTGGTGTCGGCGTCGGCGAGGGCCAGGTGAAATGGACTCTGCCCGACGCGCATACCGACTTCATCATCGCGGTCGCGGCCGAAGAATATGGGCTGATTCTTGTCCTCGTCATTCTGGCGCTGTACGGCACCATCGTGGTGCGGTCGCTGTTCCGCTTGATGCGGGAACGTGACCCGTTCATCCGGCTGGCGGGCACCGGGCTGGCCTGCATCTTTGGCGTGCAGGCGATGATCAACATGGGCGTGGCGGTGCGCTTGCTGCCCGCAAAGGGGATGACGCTGCCCTTTGTGAGTTATGGCGGGTCGTCGGTGATTGCAGCGGGCATCACGATGGGCATGCTGCTGGCCTTGACCCGCACCCGCCCGCAGGGTGAGATTGGTGATATCCTGCGCAGGGGGCGGTAATGGCGCGCGGACCTTTGCTTCTGATCGCGGCGGGCGGCACCGGCGGCCACATGTTCCCGGCGCAGGCGCTGGCCGAAGCGATGGTGCGCAAGGGCTGGAGGGTGAAGCTTTCGACCGATGCCCGCGGCGCGCGCTATGCGGGGGGCTTTCCGCATGTGGTGGCGGTGGAGCAGATGGCTTCGGCCACATTCGCGCGCGGCGGTCTGCTGGCGCGGGCGGCGGTGCCCTTTCGCATTGCCGGCGGTGTGTTGGGCGCCGTGTTCGGCCAGCTGCGCGACAAGCCTGCGGTGGTGGTGGGCTTTGGCGGCTATCCGACGATTCCGGCGCTGGCGGCGGCCTGGGTGCTGCGGCGGCCAAGAATGATCCATGAACAGAACGGCGTGCTGGGGCGGGTGAACACGCTGTTTGCGTCGCGTGTCGACCGGGTGGCCTGTGGCACCTGGCCGACGGATCTGCCCGAGGGCGTGGCGGGGGTTCACACCGGCAACCCGGTGCGGCTGGCGGTTCTGGACCGGGCTGGCGCGGGCTATATCGCGCCCGGGGATTACCCGATGTCCTTGGTGGTGATTGGCGGAAGCCAGGGCGCGCGCATCTTGTCGGATATGGTGCCGGCCGCGGTGGCGCTGCTGCCCGAGGCGCTCCGACGCAACCTGCGGGTGGCGCATCAGGCCCGGGCCGAAGATACCGACCGGGTGGTGGCGGCGTATGAAGAGGCGGGCATCCGGGCCGAGGTGCAACCCTTCTTTGCCGATATTCCGGCGCGGCTGAGCGAAGCGCAGCTGGTGGTGTCTCGGTCGGGCGCGTCGTCGATTGCCGATATTTCGGTGATCGGACGGCCGGCAATCCTGATTCCCTACGCTGCGGCGACGGGGGATCACCAGAGCGCCAATGCGCGCGGGCTGTCCGGAGCCGGGGCGGCGATCGTGATCCCGGAAAAGCTGCTTGACGCCACAGGCCTCAGCGGCCACATGGCAGCGGTGCTGTCGCAGCCCGAGGCTGCCAGCCGGATGGCCGCCAATGCCCTGGCGCAGGGCCGTCCCGATGCCACCGACCGCTTGGTGGCACTTGTCGAGGCGCTTGCCTCTGAGCCTGAAACCAAAGGAACCCAGCCATGAATGCTGCCACCAAATTGCCGCTGGAACTGGGGCCGATCCACTTTGTCGGGATCGGCGGCATCGGCATGTCGGGCATTGCCGAGGTGCTCATGACCCTTGGCTATAGCGTGCAAGGATCGGACTCCAAGGCCAGCAAGATCACTGACCGGCTGGTGTCGCTGGGGGCCACGGTGTTTGAGGGGCAGGCGGCGGAAAATATCGGCAACGCGGCGGTGATCGTGATTTCCTCTGCCATCAGAAAGGGCAACCCCGAGCTGGAAGAGGCACGGCGGCGCAAGCTGCCGGTGGTGCGCCGGGCGGAGATGCTGGCGGAACTGATGCGGATGCGGTCCAACATCGCGGTGGCGGGCACGCATGGCAAGACCACGACGACGACGATGGTGGCGACGCTTCTGGACAAGGGCGGGTTTGACCCCACGGTGATCAACGGTGGGGTGATCCATTCCTATGGGTCGAACGCGCGCGCCGGGGCAGGCGAGTGGATGGTGGTGGAGGCGGACGAGTCGGATGGTTCGTTCAACCGCCTGCCCGCGACAATTGCCATCGTCACCAACATCGACCCCGAGCATATGGAGCATTGGGGCAGCTTTGATGCGCTGCGCAAAGGCTTTCTTGATTTCGTGTCGAACATCCCGTTCTACGGTCTGGCGGTGTGCTGCACGGATCATCCTGAGGTTCAGGCTTTGGTCGGGCGCGTGGCGGACCGGCGGATTGTCACCTTTGGCTTCAACGCGCAGGCCGATGTGCGGGCGGTGAACCTGAGGTTCGAAAATGGCAGCGCCTATTTTGATGTGCTGCTGAATAACGAGGATGAAGGTTCGAAGATTGAAGGCTGTGTCCTGCCGATGCCCGGGGATCACAATGTGTCGAACGCATTGTCGGCCATTGCCGTTGCGCGGCACCTTGGGATGAAGAAAGACGAAATCCGCGAGGCCTTGGCCAGCTTTGCCGGGGTGAACCGGCGCTTTACCAAGGTGGCCGAGGTGAATGGCGTGACCATCATCGACGATTACGGCCACCACCCCGTCGAGATTGCCGCCGTTCTGCGCGCCGCGCGGCAATCGACCAAGGGGCGGGTCATCGCCGTCCACCAACCTCACCGCTACAGCCGGTTGTCCAGCCTGTTCGAAGATTTCTGCACCTGCTTCAATGAGGCGGATGTCGTGGCCATTTCAGAGGTCTATTCGGCGGGTGAGGACCCCATTGCCGGTGCCAGCCGCGATGATCTGGTGGCCGGGCTTATCGCGCATGGCCACCGCCATGCCCGCGCGGTGATTGATGAGGCTGATCTGACGCGCCTGTTCCGGGAACAGGCCCGCCCGGGCGACATGTTTGTCTGCCTTGGGGCAGGCACGATCAGCGTCTGGGCCAACAACCTGCCGGCCAAGCTGGTGGAGAAGGCTGCATGATCAGCGCGCTTGGTGCCGCATTGCTCTGGCTGGTTGCCGCGAATGTCGTGGCAATGCTGCCCAGCCGTGATCACCATTGGCGTGCGGCCTACGCCCTGATTGCCGTCGGCATTCCACTCGTGGGCTGGGTTACGGCGCAAAACGGCCCGGTTTGGGGCATGCTGATCCTTGCGGCCGGAGCCAGCGTGTTGCGCTGGCCGCTGATCCATCTTTTGCGCTGGTTGCGCAGCAAGACCGGAACCCCGGCAGAGTGATCTGCCCTCAGGCGCGGCCTTGATCGGGAGCAGGCGGATAGGGTTCCGCCCGGAGCGGATCAACTTCGCGCGCTGCCGCGCTCGGGTCCATTGTCGGACTTGCAGGCCGGGTCAGCGGAGGCGTTGCCCGCATGCGGCGCACGTTCCACAAGCCGAAAGGCACGCCAAGGCCGACCCCAATGAGAACCGCAACGGCAAAGAGTTGCCAGCCGTAGTAACCCGCCGTCAGGCCCGCAATCACAACAACCCCGGCGATGCAGCCGATGACCAGCGGAAGGATGGTGGATCGCAGGTATGGAAAAGCCATTGCCGGTCTCCTTTTAAGTCTGTGTTGGACTTGGTCAACGCGTGCAGGGGCAGTCGCGTTCCCTGTTGAATTTCCTCTGGGTGCCCGAGGCAGGGCGCTGACCAATGCTCCTGTGCGGGATGTGCTCAACGCGTTCTGGCACCACATCTGCGCAGCGTCTGGAGAAGATTTGCCGGAACCTTGGCGCGCTTGAGCCGTTTGTCCTGTGTACGGCAGGCGAAAAGGTCACTGGTGACCGGGCCTGCCCTAAAGGAGGACTTGCTATGCAAACCCAATCTTTTGCGGACAGCGCATCGACCAATCACACCGGCAGCAGCCTGATTTCGGGCAAGGCCATTCAGGGCACGCGGGTGTACAGCCCGGCCGGTGAAGAGCTTGGACATATCGAGGATGTCATGATCGACGCCACGTCCGGCAAAACCGTTTACGGCGTTCTGGAATTCGGCGGCTTTTTGGGAATCGGCAGCGACCACCACGCGATTCCCTTTGGCAAGCTGAAGTATGATACGGCGCGCGAAGGCTATGTCACCGATCTGACCAAAGAACAGCTCGAGAATGCCCCGAAGCAGGACGAAAGCTGGCGCGAAAACCGTGACTGGCAGCAGCGCAGCCATGACTATTACGGGGTGGCCCCCTACTGGCTGTGATGCCGCAAGATTGCTGGCACCCGGATTGATACTCCGGGTTTGAACAGAATTTTGGCGAACCTAGGGCGGGCGCAGCAAGGCTGCGCCCGCTTTGGTCTGTGGCCAGATGTCGGACTGGTATGATCTTGGCCGGGGGGACTTGTCTTCGGTGGGCGGGCGCGGCTACCAAGGGGCATGACCCAGACCCTTCCCACCCCGCGCGGCACGCTGACGTCCAACCGGTCTTTGGCCGATCTGACCTGGCTCAGGGTCGGTGGTCCGGCAGACTGGCTGTTCCAGCCGGCGGATGTCGATGATCTTGCGGCGTTTCTGGCTGCGGTGCCGGCAGATGTGCCGGTGTTTCCGATGGGCGTGGGGTCGAACCTGATTGTCCGCGACGGCGGACTGCGGGGCGTGGTGATCCGCTTGGGCCGGGGCTTCAACGGGATCGATATTGACGAAAATCGCGTGCACGCCGGTGCGGCGGCGCTGGACGCGCATGTGGCGCGCCGGGCCGCCGAGGCGGGCCTGGATCTGACATTTCTGCGCACCATCCCGGGCAGCATCGGCGGCGCGGTGCGGATGAATGCCGGATGCTACGGGTCTTATGTCGCGGATGTGCTGGAAGAGGTGCGTGTTGTGTTGCGGACCGGGCAGGTGGTCGATTTGCCGGCATCGGCCTTGGCCCTGCGCTATCGCCAATCAGACTTGCCCGATGGTGCGGTGGTGATCCGTGCCACGTTCCGGGCCCAGCAAGGTGACCCGGACGCCTTGGAGGCGCGGATGGCAGAGCAGATTGCAAAGCGCGACGCCAGCCAGCCGGTGAAAGACCGCAGCGCGGGATCGACGTTCCGCAATCCGGTGGGGCATTCCTCCACCGGACGGGCCGATGACAGCCACGCGCTGAAGGCCTGGAAAGTCATCGATGACGCCGGGATGCGGGGGGCAAGGCTTGGCGGCGCGCAGATGAGCCCGATGCATTCCAATTTCCTGATCAACACCGGCGGGGCAACTGCCGCCGATCTTGAAAATCTGGGCGAGGCGGTACGAAAAAAGGTTTTCCAAACCAGTGGGATCACGTTAGAATGGGAAATCATGCGGATTGGTGAAGCGTAACGGCCAACAATCCGCAAAATAACAAGAACAAGGGTCCAAAGTGACCCGAGAGGCAGTAAATGGCGGGTGCATCTGGCAAGGTGTCCTGCGTGGCGGTGATCATGGGTGGGCCATCCGCAGAGCGGGAGGTTTCCTTATCCACGGGCAATGCCTGTGGAAACGCGCTGCGCGAGGCGGGATTTCAAGTGGTCGAGGTCGATGCTGGCCCGGACCTGCCCGCACGTCTGGCAGATATTTCCCCCGATGTGGTGTTCAACGCCCTGCATGGCCGCTGGGGTGAAGACGGTTGCGTACAGGGTATGCTGGAATGGTTGCACATTCCTTACACGCATTCCGGGGTGCTGGCGTCGTCTCTGGCGATGGACAAGCAGCGTACCAAGGAGATTTACCGTGCCGCCGGTCTGCCGGTGGCGGAGTCGGTGATTGTGCCACGGGAAGCGGTCGAGGCCGGGCATGTGCTGGCACCGCCCTATGTGGTCAAGCCCAACAACGAGGGCTCATCGGTCGGGGTGTATATCGTTCATCCCGGCAGCAACGCGCCGCGCTTGTCGGCGGAAATGCCCGCGACGGTGATGGTTGAAGCCTATGCGCCTGGACGGGAACTGTCGATTTCGGTGATGGGCGACCGGGCACTGTGCGTGACAGATATCATCACCGACGGCTGGTATGACTACGACGCCAAATACAAACCGGGTGGCAGCCGTCATCAGGTGCCCGCGCAGATCCCGGCTGAGATCGAGGCTGCCTGTCTGGACTATGCGCTGCGCGCGCACCGGGCGCTGGGATGCCGGGGCCTGAGCCGCACCGATATCCGCTGGGATGAAAGCCGGGGGCTTGACGGCTTGATCCTGCTGGAAACCAACACGCAGCCGGGGATGACGCCCACATCGCTTTCGCCTGAACAGGCGGCGCATATGGGCATCCCGTTTCCCGAACTGTGCCGCTGGATCGTGGAGGATGCGTCATGCAACCGCTGAACGCGCCGCGCCGTCCTCCCTTGGCGGCCATTCCGCTGCGCCGCGATCCGGCCCCGACGAAATGGGCCTACCGGATGCAGCGGCTGTGGCTGACGCCGCTGTTTCGGGTGATGTTCCGGGTTGGGCTGCCAACCTTTGTGCTGGTCTCGACCGTTGGCATATTTCTGGCCGATCAGGACCGGCGTGACATGATTGCCGGCGGGATCACCGAGATCCGGACGCAATTTCAGAACCGGCCAGAGTTCATGGTGGGGCTGATTTCGGTGACCGGTGCCTCGCCCGAACTGGCAGATGCTGTGCGGGCCCGGCTGGATCTGAAACTGCCGCAGTCGTCGTTTGACATTGATCTGGCGGCGGCGCGGGCGCGCATTCAGGAGCTGGACGCGATTGCGCGCGCCGACCTAATCGTGCGGTCGGGGGGCGTGCTGGAAGTGGCGATCACCGAGCGCGAACCGGCGCTGCTCTGGCGCACGGATGACGGGATTGAGATGCTGGATGCCACCGGGCACCGGGTGGCCAGTCTTGCCGCCCGCAGTGACCGGCCTGACCTGCCGATCATCGCGGGCGACGCCGCCGACAGTGCGACACCAGAGGCGCTGGCCTTGTTGCAGGCTGCGGCCCCGATCGCCTCGCGCGTGCGCGGGCTGGTCCGGGTGGGGGAGCGGCGCTGGGATGTGGTGCTGGACCGCAACCAGCGCATCCTGCTGCCACAGGAGCAGCCGATTGCCGCCATCGAACGGCTGATTGCCCTGCATCAGGCGGGGGATCTTCTGGGCCGGGATATCCTTGCCGTAGACCTGAGAACAGAACACCGACCCGTGTTGCGACTGGCGCCCTATGCGCTGAATCAGTTGCGGCAATCACAGGGCATCGACACCAGCGGGAGCGAGCTATGACCGACCTTTATCAGGCGCAACGCGCCATGCGGAACATGCGCCGTGCCGCCATGCAACGCGGCGTCATTGCCATTCTGGACATCGGCACCTCGAAAATCGCCTGCCTGATCCTGCGGTTTGACGGGATCGATAGCTTCGGTGACGATGCTGTGGGGCCGATGGCGGGGCAATCGTCGTTCCGGGTGATCGGCGCAGCTACCACACGGTCGCGCGGGGTGCGCTTTGGCGAAATCACCGTGATGGCGGAAACCGAACGCGCCGTGCGCACTGCCGTGCAGGCCGCGCAGAAGATGGCCAATGTGCGCGTCGATCACGTAATCGCCTGCTTCTCGGGTGCTGAACCCCGCAGCTATGGGCTGGCCGGGGAGATTGATCTGGAAGATTCGGTCGTGACCGAACAGGATGTCGCCCGGGTGCTGGCCGCCTGCGACGTGCCCGATATCGGGCCGGACCGAGAGGTGCTGCACGCGCAGCCGGTGAACTTTGCTCTCGACCACCGGTCCGGCCTTGGCGATCCGCGCGGCCAGATCGGCAACCGGCTGGCGACCGACATGCACTTGCTGTCGATTGATGGCAATGTGGTCCAGAACATCCTGCACTGCATCCAGCGCTGCGATCTGGAACTGGCGGGGATGGCGTCTTCGGCCTATGTCTCCGGCATCTCGGCTTTGGTCGAGGATGAGCAGGAACTGGGCGCAGCCTGCATCGACATGGGCGGCGGGTCGACTGGCCTTTCCGTTTTCATCAAGAAGCATATGATCTTTGCGGATGCCGTGCGGATGGGCGGCGATCACGTCACCAGCGACATCTCGAAGGGCTTGATGGTGCCGATGGCAGTGGCTGAACGCATCAAGACCAAGCATGGCGGTGTGCAGGCGACCGGCATGGACGACCGCGAGATGATCGAGGTCGGCGGCGATTCCGGCGACTGGGAAAAGGACCGCCGTCAGGTCAGCCGGGCCGAACTGATCGGCATCATGCGGCCACGCGTCGAGGAAATTCTGGAAGAGGTTCGCGCGCGGCTGGACGCGGCGGGCTTTGACAGCCTGCCAAGTCAGCAGATCGTGTTGACCGGCGGCGCAAGCCAGATCCCGGGGCTTGACGGTTTGGCCAGCCGCATTCTGGGTCAGCGGGTGCGTTTGGGCCGTCCGCTGCGGGTTCAGGGGCTGCCACAGGCGGCGACGGGGGCGGCGTTCTCGTCGACGGTGGGCCTGTGTCTGTTCGCAGCCCACCCGCAGGATGAATGGTGGGATTTCGAGATTCCGACCGAACGCTACCCGGCCCGATCGCTCAAGCGCGTGGTAAAGTGGTTCAAAGACAACTGGTAACCCCCACATTCTGTGTTGACGGCGAAATCCCGCTGAAAAAAGCGGAGTGATACCCCATATTTTGTGGGTTATTGACGCTTTTTTAAGTGACGACTGACGGGCTTGCGGATATTCTAACTGTTAATTCGGGGAAAGACGCGTCCGGGACAGGCGCATTGCCCCCGATCAGGAAATCAGACGCGGTGGCACCAAGACCTCTGGCGGCGCAACAAAAGACAGGCGGATAGGCAATGGCACTCAACTTCATCGTGAACGCGCAGCGCGAAGAGCTGAAGCCCCGGATCACCGTGTTTGGTGTCGGGGGGGCTGGCGGCAACGCGGTCAACAACATGATCGAGCAGAACCTTGAAGGGGTCGAGTTCGTTGTGGCGAACACCGACGCGCAGGCGCTGCAGCAGTCGAAGGCCACCTCCAAGATCCAGATGGGCATCAAGGCGACCGAGGGTCTGGGGGCAGGGGCCCGTCCGACCGTGGGCGCTGCTGCTGCCGAGGAAACCATCGAGGAAATCGTTGATCATCTGGCCGGTGCGCATATGTGCTTTATCACCGCTGGCATGGGCGGCGGCACCGGCACCGGGGCGGCCCCGATCATCGCGCAGGCCGCGCGTGAATTGGGTGTGCTGACCGTGGGCGTGGTGACCAAACCCTTCCAGTTCGAAGGCGCCAAGCGGATGAAGCAGGCCGAGGACGGGATCGAGGCCCTGCAAAAGGTGGTCGATACGCTGATCATCATTCCGAACCAGAATCTGTTCCGTCTGGCCAATGAACGCACCACCTTTACCGAAGCCTTCGCCATGGCCGATGACGTGCTGTATCAGGGCGTCAAGGGCGTGACCGACCTGATGGTGCGGCCGGGCCTGATCAACCTCGACTTCGCCGACGTGCGCGCCGTGATGGACGAGATGGGCAAGGCGATGATGGGCACGGGCGAAGCCAGCGGTGAGGATCGTGCAGTTCAGGCGGCAGAGAAGGCGATTGCCAACCCGCTCTTGGATGAAATCAGCCTGAATGGTGCCAAGGGTGTGCTGATCAACATCACCGGTGGCTATGATCTTACCCTGTTCGAACTGGATGAAGCCGCAAACATCATCCGCGAAAAGGTCGATCCGGATGCGAACATCATCGTGGGCTCCACGCTGGATGTGAACATGGAAGGCATGCTGCGCGTGTCGGTTGTGGCGACCGGCATCGATGTTGCTGTGGCAAAGGCGGAAACCCCCGTGGCGCGCCGGTCGATGGCTGCCCCGCTGCCGTCGCACCTGACCGCTCCGGTTGAGGCTCCGGCTCCGCAGCCTGCGGCTTATGCACCGGTCCAGCAGCCCGCACCGGCACCGCAGCCGGTTCAGCCTGCGGCACAGCAGCCGCAACCGCAGCTCTTTGATGCCGTGGCTGCGCGTGCACCCTATGCGCCGCAGGCCGATGACCACAGCGATGAGCTGCCGGAACCAGCCTACCGTCCGCAACCGGCTGCCACGGCCCCATCGCGCGGCGTGCCGATGCATGACGACGCAGCGGCCTTTGTTGCCCCCCGCCCACGTGCCGCCGGCACGCCTTCGCCCGAAGCGCTGGCCCGGTTGCAGGCGGCCGTGTCGCGCGCTCCGGGGCAATCCGCGGCCCCGCGCCCGGCCGCCGCAGCCCCCCAGCCGGCCGGTGGCCAGAAGGCCGTCGAGCAGGCCCGGCCCCGCTTTGGCATCGGTTCGCTGATCAACCGCATGGCTGGTGGCGGTCACGAACCGCAGACGGCCGAGCGCGCCGCGCCGGCCCGCCAGCAACCGCCGGTGACATCCTATGACGAAGAGCCGGAACTGAGCGCCGATCAGGAACGGATTGAGATTCCAGCCTTTCTTCGTCGGCAGGCGAACTGATACAGAGCTGTAACAATTGCAGGAAAGCCCGCGGATTCCGCGGGCTTTTTTGTTTTTTATCAGTAACTTGCAGCCGTTTCTGATTGTCGTTTTCCGACATAAAGCGTGAATTGGCTTTTGAGGGCTGAGTCCTTAATTCAATATCAACAACTATGGCATCCTGCGACCTCCCGCCGGGTGCATCCGATCCATCGAAGACCAGAGGTCTGACTGTGCAGAATACGCTGAAATCCGCTGTGGTGTTTGAAGGTCGGGGTCTGCACTCCGGCGCGCCCGTGCGCATGGTGGTGCGGCCTGCTTCGGCAGATTACGGGATCTGGTTCAAGCGCACCGACATCCTGTCTGGCGACCCGATGATCGCTGCGCGTTGGGATCAGGTGGTGCCGTCGCGCCTGTGTACGCTGATCCGCAACGACTCGGGGACGGAAGTTTCCACGATCGAGCATGTGATGGCCGCCCTTGCGGGCTGCGCGATCCACAATGCGGTGATCGAGATTGATGGCCCCGAAGTGCCGATCCTTGACGGTTCCGCCCTGGCCTTTGTGGATGGCTTTCTGGCCAAGGGGTTGATCGAGCAAGCCGCACCGGTGCGGGCGATCCGGGTCGTGAAGCCGGTCGAGGTGACAGAGGGTGAGGCCTTGGCGCGTCTGGACCCGGCGGATATGCTGGAAATCGACTTTTCCATCCAGTTCGATGAGGCTGCAATCGGATTTCAGGCCAAGCATCTGAACCTGGCCAATGGCACCTTTGTCCGCGAATTGGCTGACAGCCGCACGTTTTGCCGTCAGTCTGATGTCGATGCCATGCGGGCGCGGGGGCTTGCCCTTGGCGGTACGCTGGACAATGCGGTGGTGTTCGAGGGCGATCGTGTCTTGTCGCCGGGCGGCTTGCGGCACGAGGATGAACCCGTGCGCCACAAGATGCTGGATGCCATGGGTGATCTCTATCTGGCAGGCGGGCCGATTCTGGGGCGCTATACCGGCATCCGCGCCGGGCATGCGATGACCAACCGGTTGCTGGTTGCGCTGTTCGCCGATCCGACCGCCTGGCGGATGGTGGAATGCAGCGCGCTGACCGTGGGAAAGCTGCCCGGCGTGGGCGTGCATCGCAGCGACCTTCCCGCAACGGCCTGACAGGGTTATGATCGTCGGTGCAAAGGCGTTTTGCGCAGCGGATTTTTCTGTGCTAGGACGTCTGCAACTAGGCGGAAACCGCGCGACATCTTGCGCAGGTTTCGGGTGGATTGATGGATAGGCAGACGATGGCAGTCGGAAAATCGGGCGCGAAATGGCTGGGCATCGCGCTCGTTTTGTCAGTTCTTGCGGCCTGTGGATCGCGGACGCAAGAGCGGTCGCTGGAAAGCTTCACGGCGGAAGAGATCTACAAACAGGGCGAGCTGGAGCTGGAAACCGGGCGAAAGCCTGAAGGTGCAATCCGCTACTTCCAGGAAGTTGAGCGGCTCTATCCCTATTCCGAATGGGCCAAGCGGTCGTTGATCATGCAGGCGTTCAGCCAGCACAAGGCGGGTGAGTATGAAGAGGCGCGCTCCACAGCGCAGCGCTTTCTGGACACCTATCCGGGCGATGATGATGCAGCCTACGCCTCTTATCTGATGGCGCTGTCCTACTACGACCAGATCGACGAAGTCGGCCGCGATCAGGGCCTGACATTTCAGGCGCTGCAAGCAATGCGCGGCGTGATCGAGCAATATCCCGACAGCGACTATGCCCGCTCGGCCATGCTGAAATTCGAACTTGCTTTCGACCATCTGGCTGGCAAGGAAATGGAAATCGGCCGGTATTATCTGAAACGGCGCAACTATACGGCGGCGATCAACCGGTTCCGCACCGTTGTGCAGGATTTTCAGACCACCACGCACACGGCCGAGGCATTGCACCGTCTGGTTGAGGCCTATCTGGGTCTGGGCTTGACTGCCGAGGCGCAGACCGCAGCGGCGATCCTTGGATACAACTACCAGTCCTCGCCGTTCTACGACGACAGCTTCCGTTTGCTGAAGGGCCGCGGGCTTGCGCCCGAGGCGCAGGGCGACAGCTGGCTGAGTCAGGTGTACCGCCAGATGATCCGGGGCGAATGGCTGTGATCATGGCGGGGTGAACCCCGCCCTACGGGAAAATCTATGCTTCGCTCGCTCGACATCCGCGATGTGCTGATCATCGACCGGTTGACCCTTGAACTGGGGCCGGGACTGAATGTGCTGACGGGTGAGACCGGGGCAGGAAAATCGATCCTGCTGGATGCACTGGGCTTTGTGCTGGGCTGGCGGGGCAGGGCAGAGCTGGTGCGCGCCGGGGCTGCGCAGGGTGAAGTGACGGCGGTGTTCGATCTGCCACCGGGACATGCGGCCCGCGCCGTGCTGGAAGAGGCCGGGATCGAAGCCGAAGATGACCTGTTCCTGCGCCGGGTGAACACCGCAGATGGCCGCAAGACTGCCTTTGTGAATGATCGCCGGGTGTCGGGCGAGGTGTTGCGGGCGCTGTCGGACGTGCTGGTGGAACTGCACGGTCAGCACGATGATCGGGGATTGCTGAACCCGCGCGGGCACCGGGCGCTACTGGATACCTTTGCCGGGATTGACCTGACCGCCGCGCGGGCGGCATGGGGCGCGGCGCGCGTGGCGCGCACCGCATTGGCACAGGCCGAGGCTGCGCTTGCGGCGGCGCGGGCCGAGGAAGATTTTCTGCGCCACGCGGTGGCGGAACTGGACAAACTCGCCCCTGAGCCGGGCGAAGAGGCGGTGCTGGACGCACGCCGGCGCACGATGCAGGGGGCAGAGCGTATCCGGGCTGATGTGGCGCGCGCCTTGCAGATGCTGTCCGAAGACGGGGCCGAGGCTGCCTTGCGTGACGCCACCCGCTGGCTTGAAGGGGCGTCTGACAAGGCCGAGGGCGCGCTGGAGGCACCGCTGGCGGCCATCGGTCGGGCTCTGATCGAATTGTCGGATGCGCAGGCCGGGGTCGAGGCGTGTCTGGCGGGTCTGGACGTCAATCCCGGAGACCTGGAGGCGGTGGAAGAGCGTTTGTTTGCCATTCGCGCTTTGGCCCGCAAGCATGGGGTGCTGCCCGATGATCTGGGGGGCTTTGCGCAAGACTTGCGGTCACGTCTGCTGGCGCTGGACAATGGCGCGGCGGGGATCGGGGCGCTGGAAAAGACGCTGGCCGAAGCGGAAGCCGCCTGGCGTGCCGAGGCGGCGCGGCTGACCGCGGCGCGGGTTGAGGCCGCCGCGCGGCTGGACCGGGCAATGGCGGCGGAACTGGCACCGCTGAAGATGGAGCGAGCGGTCTTTGCCACGGAAGTGACCCGCAGTGATGGCGGGCCCGAAGGGGCGGATGACGTCACCTTTACCGTTGCAACCAACCCCGGGGCGCCTTCTGGCGCGCTGAACAAGATCGCTTCGGGGGGGGAACTGAGCCGGTTCCTGCTGGCGCTGAAAGTCTGCCTGACCGCGCAGACCGAAGGCCTTACAATGATTTTTGACGAAATCGACCGGGGCGTTGGCGGAGCGACTGCCGATGCGGTTGGTCGGCGGTTGAAGCTGCTGTCCGACACCGCCCAAGTGCTTGTGGTGACCCATAGCCCGCAGGTGGCGGCGCTGGGTGCACATCACTGGCGTGTGGAAAAGCGGGTGCAGGACGGCCAGACCCTCTCGACCGTGCTGCCCCTTTCGGCAGCGGAACGGGTGGAGGAAATCGCACGGATGCTGTCCGGCGACACTGTCAGCGACGCCGCGCGCGAGGCGGCACGGGCCCTGCTGGGTTAACAGGTCTCAGCTTTCAACCATCGCGAAAGTGGCGGTCAGGGCTTGCCAGCCATCGCCTTTTGCGGCCAGCACGGCGGTCAGCAGCGCGCCAATGCGGGGCAGTTCGGCCCCTGTGGCATCGCGCAATCCGGTGACGACGTAACGCTGATGCAGGATGGCTGCCCCGGGACCAATCGGGCGCAAAGTGGTTTTTCCGCTCACCAGCCGGGCCATGCGCGACAAGCCACTGAATTCCTGCCGGATGCCTTCGATGATCTGCTTGCGGCCTTCGGCCCAATGGCCAGTGAGGGCGTGAAAGCTGCCATCTTCGGCAAACAGCGCGGCGATGCCTTCGGCGTTCTGACTGCCGAAAGCGTTTGCGAAAGCCCGGGGGAAATCTGCAGGATCGCTCATCGCCGGACCAGCACCAGGCGCGACTGGCCAGAGCGTTTCCTATTTGGCGCGGAATGGGGATGGGGGGTGTCAGGGCTCACAAGCGTCCTCCGGCTGAGGCGTCAACCTACTGCGCGGCGGCAGCCGCTGCAACCGGTGCCAGGGCGGTGGCAAGGTCGCCGTAGCCGGTAAACCGCCGCTGATAGGCAAGGTTCAGCCGGCGGGCACAGTCCATCGCCTTGGCGTCCAGCGCCGGGTCATCGGTCTGGGCCTGATAGATCAAGGTCGTGTAATGGCCGAAATACATGTCCCGCAATTCTGGATGCCGGTCCAGGCCCATGGGGCGCCAGACAAAGGCATCGAATTGGCGCACCAGAAAATCGGTCAGGTAAAAGGCGGTGAACTCGACATCGGCCTTGGCGGCAAAGGCCGCGTTCCCCTCGAAAAAACTGTAGCAATGCGGGCCTTCGATCATCTGCACCCCAAGCTTGGCGCATTTGGCCTGCAACAAACCGCCGGTGCCGCAATCGGCGTAGACGATGAAGATGTCATCATAGGCGGCGCGGTGGGTGCAGACCGCTTGCTCCACCGCGGCAGGAATCCGGTCGGGCCAGAGGTGCAGGTTTGCAGGCAGGCATTGAAGGTCCAGATGCGCCCAGCCGTTCAGGCGTTTGAGGGCAAGGATTTCATGGGCAAGGGCCCCACAGGCGATCAAGAGGGTCCGCCCCTGGCCTGTGGCTGCAAGTCCGGCGCGGGTCAGGGTCGCATCATCGGGTGGCGTCAGCGCCACTGCCGCAGGCCCAGCATCAGGCTGGCGGACAGCGCGGCAAGGGCGACGGCCATCATCGGCACCTGCGCCCAGAAGGCCAAAGCCAGCGTGGCACCAGCCGCGGCAATCACGAACACAAGCATCATCAGAAACAAGGGAAGGGGCATTCGACTCTCCTCTACCTGTCATGAATGTGGCGCTTGGTTGGGGGATTGCCAAGCCCCAAGGCAAGAAAAAGCCCCGCACGTCAGGGACGCCGGGACTTTTGCAAAGGGATGTCGCCTCAGGCGCTGAGTTGATTGTGCTTGCGCGCGACCCAGGCCTTGGCGGTTTCCACCGCAACGGCAGCATCGCGGCAATAGGCATCGGCCCCGATTGCCTTGCCGAATTCTTCATTCAGGGGCGCACCGCCAACCAGCACGATATAGTCGTCGCGCAGACCCTTTTCCTTCATGGTGTCGATCACGACTTTCATATAGGGCATCGTCGTTGTCAGCAGGGCCGACATGCCAAGGATATCAGGCTTTTCCGCCTCAAGGGCTTCAAGGTATTTTTCGACCGAATTGTTGATGCCCAGATCCAGAACTTCGAACCCTGCACCTTCCATCATCATCGCCACCAGGTTCTTGCCGATGTCATGGATGTCGCCCTTGACCGTGCCGATCACCATCTTGCCCATGCGGGGGGCTCCGGTTTCAACCAGCAGGGGCTTGAGGATGAACATGCCCGATTTCATCGCATTGGCCGACAAAAGCACTTCGGGCACGAAAAGAATGCCATCGCGGAAGTCGTTGCCGACGATGGTCATGCCAGCCACCAGCGCCTTGGTCAGCACGTCATAGGGGGTCCAGCCGCGTTCGATCAGGATGTTCACGCCATCCTCGATCTCTTCCTTCAACCCGTCATACAGGTCATCGTGCATTTGCAGCACAAGTTCGTCATCCGAAAGATCGGCAAGGATGATTTCGTCATCGGCCATTGGGGTGCGCTCCTGCGGCGGGGTCTCTTGCAGTCTGCATGGGGCCAAACGCCCGATGCCACTTTCCGGTTTACGACATGCCCGGATTGAAAGCCGACAGCGCAGGAAACCGGCAGGTATTGGCTTGCAGTTTGTTCGTGAAATGTTCATGTTTGGGCGCATGTCAGAGCCTGATCCCACCTTGCTGCCCGGACATCGGGTCCGCGCGCGCGGCGCGGCGTCGAATGCGGCGGGCCGCTTCGAGCCGCAGGCGCGGGTGAGGGTGGATGACGGTTGGGATATCGCGGAAGACGCGCGGTTGCTGCGCACCGAAATCAGGGCAGAGCGGCCCCGGTCGGCGCTGACTTACAATCGATCGCCGGATCTGCCGTTCGACCGGTCGGTGAATCCGTATCGGGGCTGCGAGCATGGCTGCATCTACTGCTTTGCCCGGCCCAGCCACGCTTTCCTGAACCTGTCACCGGGGCTGGATTTCGAGACAAAGCTGATTGCCCGGCCCGGCATTGCCAATGTGCTGGCCGATGAGTTGCGGGCAAGGGCCTATCAGGTGGCACCGGTGGCTCTGGGCACCAACACCGACCCCTATCAGCCCTGCGAGACCGAGCATCAGCTGATGCGGCAGGTGCTGCAGGTGCTGTCTGCCTTCAACCATCCGACCGCGATCACCACCAAGGGCACGTTGATCGAACGTGACCTCGACATCCTGGCCCCGATGGCCGCCAAGGGGCTGCTGCGCGTGGGGATTTCGGTGACCACTCTGGATGCGGATCTGTCGCGGCGGCTGGAGCCGCGCGCCCCGGCACCGATGCGGCGCCTGGCGGTGATCCGGCGCTTGTCAGAGGCCGGCGTTCCCGTGCGGGCCATGCTTGCTCCGGTCATTCCCGGCCTGACCGATCATGAGCTGGAACCGCTGTTGACCGCCTGCCGCGAAGCGGGCGCACAGGCCGCCAGCTGGATCGCGCTGCGCCTGCCGCGTGAGGTGTCGCCGCTGTTTCAGGATTGGCTGGCGCAGCATGTGCCGGACCGGGCGGCCAAGGTGATGGCGCGGGTGCGCGAGATGCACGGCGGGCAGGACTATGACGCGCAATGGGGAAGGCGGATGCGGGGGGAAGGGGTCTGGGCCGACCTGATTGCGCAACGCTTCGACAAGGCTGTGGCGCGGCTGGGGCTGGTCAAGGGGATGCCGCCCCTGCGCTGCGATCTGTTTGCGCCGCCGCCCCGGGCGGGGGATCGGCAGGCGCTGCTCTGACCCGCGCGGCGGGCCCCTGACCCTTTGGGCCGGGTGTGATCGCTGCCGAATGTCCGGTCTCAGCCGCGGCGGTTGCGGCGTTCGCGCTTGGGGTCGTTCGTGGTGTCGCCGGTGCCGTCCGAAGCCGAGGAAAAGCCGCCCAACTTGGCCGATATATCCTCCAGCGTCGGGCGCGGACCCATGGGGGTATCTTCCAGGGCTTTGCGCATCGCCTTCAGATGCTCGGGCATGGTGCCGCAGCAGCCGCCGATGATGCGCGCACCCGCGTCGCGGGCCAGCACGGCATATTCCCCCATCAGCTCGGGTGTGCCGTCGTAATGGATGTGTCCGTCGTGATATTTCGGGATACCGGCATTGCCCTTCGCGATGATCGGGCGCGCGCTGCCGGTGGAGACAAAGCCCAGCACGGTGCGCATCAGATCCGACGCGCCCACACCGCAATTGGCCCCGAAGGCCAGCGGCGGGTTGGCCAGCTTTTCGACCATCTCTGCCATTGCGGCAGAGGTGGTGCCCATCATGGTGCGGCCTGCAGTGTCAAAGCTCATTGTGCCGCACCAGGGCATCCCGGCCAGTGCGGCGGCTTCGGCCGCAGCCTTGTATTCTTCGGGCGCAGAGATGGTTTCCACCCAGAGCACATCGGCCCCGCCTGCCTTGAGCCCTTCGGCCTGTTCATGGAACATCTCGACCGCAAGCGCATGCGTAAGCGTGCCCATCGGCTCGAAAATCTCACCTGTGGGGCCGACAGATCCCGCCACCACGACGGTCCGGCCCGAGGCATCGGCAATATCGCGTGCCAGTGCCGCGCCGACGCGGTTCAGCTCATGGACGCGGTCCTGCGCCTGATGCAGTTTCAATCGGCTGGCATTGCCGCCAAAGGTATTGGTCAGGAAAATATCCGAGCCGGACTCAACTGCGCCGCGATAGAGTTTGCGGATATTGTCTGGCTGGTCGATGTTCCAGAACTCGGGCGGTTCGCCCGAAGACAGGCCCATGTTGAACAGGTTGGTCCCTGTCGCGCCATCGGCCATCAGCCAGTCACGGACAGCAAGCAGCTTGGAAAGGGCGTCCTGGGGCATCGTGACCTCGGTATGGGGGAAGGGGACTCTGGTAGATAAAGAGCAGGGCGCTCTGCCGGGGGCACCCCCCGGCTGAGTGCCCCGGCCGGTGTCAGATTTCGGACATCAGCTGTGCTTTGGCAACCGGCAGAAGCTCGGCCATTTTCAGGCGGATGTCGTCAGCACTGGCCTTGCCGGCCAGATCTGCGGCGACCTTGCGCACCACATCCTCGATGCCTGCCTCTTCGAAATCGGCTTCAACAACCGTGATCGCATAGGCCGACGCCGCTTCACCGGAGAGGCCCATCAGCTCTGCCGCCCAAAGGCCCACAAGTTTGTTGCGGCGCGCTTCGGCGCGGAATTGCATTTCTGCATCATGGGCAAACTTGTTTTCAAACGCATTTTCGCGGTCATCGAAGCTGGTCATGGGCGGCCCTTTGATTGAAGATCTGCAGCCCCTGATATGCCCGTCCCACCGAGTCGCCGCAAGGGGGGGATGGCTTTGCCCCTGCGCAACGCAGGTGCGCGTCTTTTGGAGCCTTGCGGCCATCGGCTTGCAGCGGGGGGCGGCTTCACGTATAGGCCAGTCAAAGCCAGTTGGGGCGGTGCTTCACCGCCCCTTACTGCATTTGTCGCGGAGAGTTCATGGCACGGCGCAAGAAGGTCTATGAGGGCAAGACGAAGATCCTCTATGACGGTCCGGAACCCGGCACTTTGATCCAGTATTTCAAGGATGAAGGCATCTCATCCGAAGCTCCGGTGACCAGCGAGGCCAAGGGCACCGAAGGCAAGGGCGTGCTGAACAACCGGCTGTCCGAGTTTTTCATGACCGGTCTGAACAGCATTGGCGTGCCGACTCATTTCATCAAGCGGCTGAACATGCGCGAGCAGCTGGTGCGGATGGCCGAGATCCTGCCGCTGGAAGTGGTGGTGCGCAACTTTGCCGCTGGCGAACTGTCGTCCAAGCTGGGGATTCCCGAAGGCACAGCGCTGCCGCGTCCGATTGTGGAATATTACTACAAGGATGACCGGCTGTCCTCGCCCATGGTGGCCGAAGAGCATATCGTGGCCTTCGGCTGGGCCAGCCAGCAGGATCTGGATGATGTGGTGGCGCTGGCGCTGCGGGTGAATGATTTCCTGTCAGGTGTGATGATGGGCGTGGGCGTGCGTCTGGCCGATTTCCGCATCGAGGTCGGCCGGGTCTGGGAGGGCGATTTCATGCGTCTGATCATCGCCGACGAAATCAGCCCCGACAATTGCCGGCTTTGGGATATGCGGCCGGTGATTGATCGCGGCGATGGTCAACCGGTGGCCGAGCCGGGACCGATGGCCGATGTCTATACGGAACTCGCGCGGCGGCTGGGGGTTTTGCCCACCAACGTGACCCATACGCCGAAGCCGACGCTGATCAATTAGCTGGGCCCGGTGCAGCGCCGCGCCGGTCTGCGCCTGGTGACCCCCGCACGCCCCCTTGCTCCGACGGGGAGGGGGCGATAAGGGAGGTGCGGACTCCGGTCAGCCCCAATCTCGTCAGTCAATGAGGAAGTGCCATGAAAGCCCGCGTCACCGTCATGCTGAAGAACGGCGTTCTGGATGTGCAGGGCGAGGCCGTGCGCCACGCGCTTGGCACCCTTGGCTTTGCCGGGGTCGATGGTGTCCGCCAGGGCAAGGTGATCGAGCTGGATCTGGCCGAGCGGGATGCGGCCAAGGCCGAGGCTGATGTGAAAGCGATGTGCGACAAGCTGCTGGCCAATACCGTGATCGAATCCTACCGCGTCGAGATTCTCTAAGCGGCCAACGGTGCCGCAGGACAGGGCGCGCCTCTTCCGGATAGGGCGATCAGACAGAAGATGACCGTCAGTTCCGCTTGGCAAGGTGCAGGCGGAGCCCGTTTGCGGCGCGCACCGTAAGGTGGGCGACAGGAACCGGCACGTCGCCTGCGATGGGTGTGAACTGCCAGTGGCGGACCAGATGCGCCAGCAGCAGCGGGCCCTCGACCATGGCAAACCCGGCACCGGGGCACACGCGGGGGCCTGCCGAGAACGGCAGATAGGCGTCACGCGCACAGATTTTGGTTTCCGCGCGCGACCAACGGTCGGGGTCGAAGCCGTCGGGGTTGGTCCAGAGCCGCTCGTGCCGGTGCAGGTGCCAGGGCGACAGCACGATCTGTGCACCCGGTGTGATCGCGCGGTCGCGGAAGGTTTCCGGGCAGCGGTTCTCACGCACCATCATCGGCACCGGCGGATAGAGCCGAAGGGTTTCGCGGAACACGTCGCGTGTGAATTTCAGGCGGGACATGGCGGCGAAATCGGCCTGTTCGGGCAGCAAGGCCGCCTCTGCCGCGACACGGTCCTGTGCGTCCGGATGGGTGGCCAGCAGATAGAGCGCCCAGGCAAGGGCAGAGGCGCTGGTTTCATGGCCCGCCAGAAAGAAGATGGCGACCTGATCGACCATCTCCTCGGTGCTGAAGACCTCCCCGGTCTGTGGGTCGGGGGTCTGCATGATCTTTGTGGCCAGATCATCGGGGGCAGCGCCTGCGGCGATCTGCGCTGCGCGTGCGGTGGCCAGTTCTGTGATCAGGGCGCGGATCCTTGCCGCGGCCGCGCGCGTTGTGCGCCGGTGCAGGCGGGGGAACCAGTGCGGCAGGGGCAGGAAGGCGGCCAGGTTCAGGATGGGCTGGCTGCGCTGATAGGCGCGGAAAGCGTGAAACACGGCCTGTGCGGTCTGATCCTCGATAGGAATGGAAAATAGCGTGCGGAAGATCACGTCGGCGGCGGCATGGCTGGTTTCTGCTTCGATTTCAACCGTACCAGTCCGCAGGCGGGAGGTGGCGGCCTCGGCCGCCTGCCACATGGCGGGGAAGCTGTCACGCAGCCGACCGCCTTCAAAGGCCGGGTCGATGATGCGGCGCTGCCTCTCCCAGACCGTGCCATTCGTCACAAAGACCGACTTGCCCAACAGCGGGGCCAGTCCTTCGCGGATGCGGTCCGACTTCGGGAAGTCTTGCGGGCGGGATTTCAGAACCAGATCAATGAGGTCTGGGTCATTGCACAGGTAACTTCTGAAAAATGGCGTGCGGAATTCGGCCATCCATGCCCGGTAGAGCCGCGCTGGTTGCGCCGACAGGATGTCGTGCCGGAACAGCTGCAGATGCCGCCAGAGCGAAACGCGGTCAGGACGCGGGATGGGTTTGGGCGGGGTCATGCCGTGGTGGTATAGCGGTTGATGGGGGTTCGGATACGGCTTTTTGACGGGGCGCGCTTGGCATAGCGCGCGCCAAGGGTCTGCGGCCCGGCGGTGATCTGGAAATAATCGTAATCCCCGGGCCGGTCAAAGGCACAAAGGTACTGGAAATGCAGGCGGAAAAACCGCCATCGCAAGGCCTTCCAGCGCGCGGGCGACAGGGTTTGGCTGAAGGCGGCCGAGATCACCAGCGGCCAGCGTTGCCCGGGCGGGGCCACGCCAGAGACCGCGACCGGGTCGCAGAGCGCAAAGGCGCAGCCGTCGCCGGGGGCGGTGACATCGACCCATGTCAGGTCATCGCGCGTAGACAGATAGGCCAGATCGCCGCGCAAGCGCGTGGCACCGGGCAGAAAGCTGACCATCGGCACCACCTGGCCCAGCGACAGAAAGGCCAGCGGCGGGTGGTTTGCGGGCAGCCCTGCGCGGATCAGGTCGGCCAGGATGGACACCCCCAGATGCGCGCCCGAGGAATGGCCGACCACCAGCACCTCATCACAATCACTGGTCAGCGCGGCGCGCAAGATGGAACCAAACTCCGTGATCCGTGCCTCCAGCGCCGGGGGATTGGCCCCGTGCCATTGGGCGGAGAAGGCGTAGTCGTGCATCAGGTAATAGGCAAAGATCCTGTTATCATGGGCCTTGAACCAGTGCAGGATGAAAGGAATGGGGATCAGCCCGGCCACGATCAGGGCGGGATGGGTGAAGGCGGCAAGGAGGCAGCCAAACCCCCAGCCCAAGGCGCAGGCCAAGGCCAGTTGACCAAGCAGAACCACGATCGGATAGAGCGCGGCAATCACCGGCCCCTTGCGCAGCCGCATCAGCCGGAACAGCGCGCCCGAGGCGATATAGGTCCATGCGGTGCGGATCAGCTGGGCATAGGTGGCGGGGATGGAATGTGACATGCTGCCCCGCACGATGTCGGACCAGACCAGCACGTCTATGTCGGCCTGTGCGTGCTGGCCGTTCATGCTGTAGTGCACGCGCCAGCCATAGGGGCCGGTGGTGGCCTTGGGCTGCACCGTAATGGCATAGCCGGAAACCTCTGCCTGTTCGGCGGATTCGCGGCGGTACAACTCGCGGTAGCGGCGGGGATGGATCGGGTCGTAGCCAGGGATATAGAACACCCGGCGGCGAAAGGGCGCGCTGCCCGGTCCCGTGGGGTTCGTCTGTGGTGCTTGCGGTTTGGTCATCCACGCTCCTGCTCTGGCAGTCTAGGCGGGGAGTCCGGCGAATATAAGGGGTCTTAGCCCAGCAGCGGGATACCAAAGCGATCGAAGGTTTCGAGCAGCCACCAGCTGAAATCGGTGAAGGCCCCGGTCACCAGCGCAAGACCCACCACCAGCAGCAGGATGCCCATGACCCGTTCGATCATCTTCATATGCGGTTTCAGGCGCTGCATCAGGCCCATGGAGCGTTCCACAAACAGTGCGGCCAGCAGG
This sequence comes from Pseudotabrizicola formosa, assembly GCF_002900965.1. Classification (GTDB taxonomy): domain Bacteria; phylum Pseudomonadota; class Alphaproteobacteria; order Rhodobacterales; family Rhodobacteraceae; genus Pseudotabrizicola; species Pseudotabrizicola formosa. The sequence goes on from NZ_PJOM01000003.1 coordinate 550,798, forward strand.
AAGGGCAGGCCAAGGCCGAGAGCATAGATCCCCAGCAGCACCGTGCCGCGCTGCACAGAGCCTTCCTGTGCGGCCAGAGACAGGATCGCGCCCAGTTGCGGGCCGATGCAGGGGGTCCAGCCAAAGGCAAAGGCAAGGCCAAGGACATAGGCCCCAAAGGCCGTGCCGCCGCGGTCGCCCGCATCCAGCCGGGCTTCCCGGTCCAGCACAGGAATGCGGAACAGGCCAAGAAAATGCAGGCCGAAGATGATGACCACCACGCCGGAAATGCGCGAGAACAGCACCTGATTTTGCAGGAAGAACGCGCCAAAGACCGAAGCCGTGAACCCCAGAAGCAGGAAGACCGTCGACAGGCCCAAGACAAAGAACAGCGCAGGAAGAATCACCCGACGCCGCGCGGTCGCATTGTCGCGCATGTCGCCCATCGAGATCCCACCCATATAGGCCAGATAGGGTGGCACGATGGGCAGCACGCATGGTGACAGGAACGACAGCACGCCTGCCATCAGCGCGATCAGCATGGCGGGCAGCAAGGCTGCGTCAATCAGATCGATTCCAAACATGGGTGTCCCCTTCGGCCGAAGTGATAGCTTGGTCGGCGGCGCGCGTCACGGGGGCGGGGTGTCACATCGGCGTGGCTTTGGTGAAACAACCGCGCATGACACAGGGCGGCAGGAGATCCTGCCGCCCTGTGTATCCTGTGATGGGTCAGCGACCCAGGGACCACCAGCCTTTGCGCTTGGGCTTGGCCGGGCTTTCGTCCTCTGCCTGCACAGGTTCGGCGGCAGGTTCGGTGGCGTTGACGACGGGGTCTGCCACAGCGGCAGACGGCTCTGCCTGTGGGGCCGGCGCAGGCTCTGGCTGGGGCTGCGCCGGTGGTTCGGCAGCCAGCACAGACGCGGTCTCTGTCACGATCTCTGCCAGCGTCTCTGGCGCAGCTTCTGTCACAGTGTCTGGCGTGGTGGCTTGCGGTGCTTCAACCTCTGCCACCTTTGGCTTGCGGCTGCGGCTGCGCTTTTTCGGCGCTTCCGGCTCAGCCTCGGGGGCAGGGTCCGGCAGTGCAGCGGGCGCTGAACCGGTCTGATCCACCGCGCCTTCGGCCAAGGCGGCCTTGGGCTTGCGGCTGCGGCTGCGCGTCGGCTTTTTCGGGGCCTCGGCGGCTTCTACGGTCTCGGGGACGTCAGTGCTGGCGACCGCAGCGGGCGATGCCACTGGTTCTGCCGGGGTTTCTGCAGCCTCGGCCTCTTCCTCGTCGTCGGATTCGCCATCTTCGGCCACTGCATTGCCATCAGCATCGGTGCCATTCGCTCCGGCACCTTTGCGGCGACGCCGACGGCGACGCTTTTTCTTGGTGCCGTCGCCTTCGCGGGCCTCGGGCCGGGCGCTTGCCTTTTCTGCCGGCTCTGCCTCGGCTTCAACCTCGTCTTCGACATCCTCCTCGATCGGCAGATCGTCGTCTTCCTCTTCCGCCACCGGCGCGCCCATCAGGCTGGAATTGCCCGAGATCACCGACCCCGGTTCCGGCACCACGCGCAGAGCGGTCTTGAACTTTTCGATGGTGTAATCGGGGCTGATCATCGACGGATCGGCCTCCATCCGCACGGCCATGCCATAGCGGGCCTCGATCAGCGCGATATGTTCGCGCTTTTGGTTGATCAGGTAGTTGATGATCCCGACCGGGGCCTTGAGCAGCACTTCTTTCGACCGCTTGCGCGTGCCTTCCTCTTCCAGGGCGCGCAGCACCTGCAGCGCCATGGAATCATCGGACCGGATCAGCCCGGTGCCATGGCAATGCGAGCAGGGCTGGGTGGTGGATTCAAGCATGCCGGGGCGGAGGCGCTGGCGGCTCATCTCCATCAGGCCAAAGCCCGAAATGCGGCCCACCTGAATGCGGGCGCGGTCGGTTTTCAGCTTGTCTTTCAGCCGCTTCTCGACGGCGGCGTTGTTGCGACGCTCTTCCATGTCGATGAAATCGATCACGATCAGGCCGGCAAGGTCGCGCAGGCGCAGCTGGCGGGCCACCTCTTCGGCGGCCTCCAGGTTGGTTTTCAGCGCCGTCTCTTCAATGGAGCCTTCTTTCGTCGCGCGGCCCGAGTTCACGTCGATGGCGACCAGCGCCTCGGTGATGCCGATGACGATATAGCCGCCCGATTTCAGCTGCACGGTCGGGTTGAACATGCCCCCCAGATAGCCTTCGACCTGATGACGGGCGAAAAGCGGGGTCGGGTCCTGATACAGCTGCACTGCGCGGGCATGGCTGGGCATGATCATGCGCATGAAGTCTTTGGCAACGCGGAAGCCTTCGGCCCCTTCGACCAGAACCTCGTCGATCTCGCGGTTGTACAGGTCGCGGATCGAACGTTTGATCAGGTTGCCCTCTTCATAGATCGGGGCGGGGGCGATGGATTTCAGCGTCAGCTCGCGGATCTGTTCCCACAGGCGCATCAGGTATTCGTAATCGCGCTTGATTTCCGCCTTGGTGCGCTTGGCACCCGCAGTGCGGATGATCAGGCCGGCACCTTCCGGCACTTCGATCTCGCCCGCGATTTCCTTGAGCTTCTTGCGGTCGGGCGCATTGGTGATCTTGCGGCTGATGCCGCCACCGCGTGCGGTGTTGGGCATGAGCACACAGTAGCGACCGGCGAGGCTGAGGTAGGTCGTCAGCGCGGCCCCCTTGTTGCCGCGTTCTTCCTTTACCACCTGCACCAGCATGATCTGGCGGACCTTGATCACTTCCTGGATCTTGTAGCGACGGGCGCGCGGCTTGCGCGGCGCGCTGATTTCTTCAGAGACATCCTCCTCGGCGATGGATTCAATCTCATCGTCGGTGTCCGAGGCATGGTCCATGGCGCGGTAGGGGGTTTCACCGTTGCCATTGCCGTTGGTGTCGCCGTTGCCGTGCTCCGATCCATGGTCGTGGTCATGCGCCTCATCGTCGTGTCCGTCGGACCCGTTGACCAGTGCAGCCGCATCGTCGCTCTGATCTTCGTCCAGATCGACCACATCCATGCCCGCCGGGCCGGAGGTTGTGGCATCCTGCGCCTTGGCTTCTTCAGCGGCGGGCTTGGGACGGGGCGACCGGCGGCGCGAGCGGCGGTTTTCTTCCTCTTCCTCGGCGCGGGCATAGGCGCGTTCTTCTTCGATCAGCGCTTTGCGGTCAGCGACCGGGATCTGGTAATAATCGGGATGAATTTCGGCAAAAGCCAGAAATCCGTGCCGGTTGCCGCCGTAATCGACGAAAGCCGCCTGAAGCGAGGGTTCGACCCGCGTTATCTTGGCAAGGTAGATGTTCCCTGCAAGCTGGCGTTTGTTGACGGTTTCAAAGTCAAATTCCTCGACCTTGTTTCCGTCGACCACCACGACCCGGGTTTCCTCGGGGTGGGTGGCATCAATAAGCATTTTCTTGGCCATAACATTCCATTGCGCCTGCCACGCAGCAAACCCCCTGGCGGACCAGAGGGGCATTGATACGAGGAAAGGCGTCTTGTTCGGGCGGGCGTTCGCGTCAGGCGTGACGGCGGGATGCCCATTGGGCACCCCACGCCGTCTATCGTCTTTGTCGCGCGCGTCATCGCGGTTCAACTCTGAGGGGCGATTGGCCCCCCACCTTTAAAAGGCCCGTTCATCCAAAGACTTGCGGGCAATGACAACAGCCTTGCGGCCGATCCGGCTGCTTGCCTTTGCGTCGCGCTTCATCGCGTCGGCCTTGGCAGGCAGAGAATTCCGTGCAGGGAAAACCCATGCTCGCCAACCCTAGCGGGAAAGCGCGCGCAAGGGCAATGGGCAATTTTACGGCAGGTGCGGCCTTTGCAACCCGAGCGGGCAGGCCAGGCGCGGCATTTGTTCAGTATTTCGCGGGCACATACAGCTCCGGCGGCAGGACGGCGCGTTCGTAATCGGGGTTGAACACGCGTTCGGGCAGGTGAACCTCTTCGTGGGGGACCGGTTCATACGGGATCAGGCCCAACAGATGGTCGATACAGTTCAGTCGCGCGCGCTTCTTGTCGTTGCCTTCCACGATGTACCATGGCGCTTCGGGGATGTTGGTGCGCGCCATCATCTCCTCTTTCGCCTTGGTGTACTGTTCCCACCGCACGCGGCTTTGCAGATCCATCGGCGACAGTTTCCACTGTTTCATCGGGTCGTGGATGCGCATGAGAAACCGCATCTGCTGTTCTTCATCGGTGATCGAAAACCAGTATTTGATCACAGTGATGCCAGACCGTACCAGCATGCGCTCAAACTCCGGCACGTCGTGGAAGAATTGTTCCACTTGTTCTTCACTGGCAAAGCCCATCACCCGTTCGACCCCGGCGCGGTTGTACCAGCTGCGGTCAAACAGCACGATCTCGCCGCCGGCAGGTAAGTGCGGCACATAGCGCTGGAAATACCATTGCGATTTTTCGCGATCCGATGGGGCCGGCAGCGCAACCGCGCGCACCACGCGAGGGTTCAGCCTCTGGGTCAGGCGCTTGATCACGCCGCCCTTGCCCGCGCTGTCGCGGCCTTCAAAGATCACCACGACCTTTTTCTTGTGATATTGCACCCAGTCCTGAAGCTTGATGAGCTCGGACTGCATGCGGATCAGCGCATGGAAGTATTCGTGACGGTCGATCGTGTTCGGATGCTTTTCCTTGTAGATCCGCGAGATTTCCAGCGACAACTGGGCATCTTCCAGCTCCAGCTCGAAGTCTTCGTCAAAGGTGTCGGCCAGTTCAGCCTGAAGCCAGTCTTGCGCAGGAGAAGTCATCGTCGTGGTCACGGCGGGCACCTTTCAGGGATGTCCCGCCGTGATAGCTTTGGCTGTGTAACAGCAGTGCGACGGGATCAGGTATAATCCTGCCGCTGCAAGCCGTATTTTGCCATCTTTTCATTCAGCGTCCGGCGCGGCAGGCACAATTCATCCATGACCGCGACGATGCTGCCCTTGTGGCGGCGCATGGTGTTGTCGATCAGCATTTTCTCGAAGCTTTCGACATATTCCTTGAGCGGCTTGCCTTCGGTGGTCATCGCCGGGCCCGAGGCCTCGTTATCGGCCATCAGCAGGCTGGCGATGGAGCCTGACCCGCGCCGGTTCTGCAGCACGGCGCGTTCGGCGATGTTGACCAACTGGCGTACATTGCCCGGCCATGGGGCCTGCAACAGCTGTGCCGCCTCTTGCGCGGTGACCTGCGGGGCCTCGCAACCGTATTCCTCGGCAAATTGCTCGGACATGCGGGTGAACAGGGTCAGAATATCCTCACCACGCGACCGCAGCGGCGGGCACAGGATCGTCATTGCCCCAAGCCGGTAGAACAGATCGGCGCGCAGGATATCTTCCAGCGTCTTGTCCGCGGCATGTTCATTGCAGATCGCGATGATCCGCGTTTCAGGCGGCGTGCCGGACTCGTTGATCAGGGTCAGCAGACGGGCCTGCAGCGAATGGCTCAGGGCCTCGACATCCTCCAGACACAGGGTGCCGCCGCGGGCTTCTTCTACCAGGGGGATCGTGCCATCCTCGGCCGGGCCGAAGAGTTTGGCCGACAACTGGTCTTCGGACCAAGCCGCACAAGAGATGGTGACGAACTTCTTGGACGCGCGCGGCCCCACCGCATGCAGCGCATGGGCGACCAGTGTCTTGCCGGTGCCGGTTTCGCCGTCGATCAGAACGTGGCTGTCCGCCTGACCAAGATCAAGGATATCCTCGCGCAGACGCTCCATCACCGGGCTGCCGCCGATCAGCTTTTTCATCAGCACCGACCCATCGGACAATTCGCGGCGCAGCGCGCGGTTGTCCAGAGTCAGGCGGCGGGCCAGCGTGGCCTTTTTCGCCAGTTCGGTCATCCGGTCGGGATTGAACGGCTTTTCCAGAAAATCATAGGCCCCGACCCGCATTGCCTCGACCGCCATCGGCACATCACCGTGGCCGGTGATCATGATGACGGGCAGGCCGGAATCCATGCTCATCAGACGTTTCAGAAACGCCATGCCATCCATGCCCGGCATCTTGATGTCGCTGACGACAACACCGGCGAAATCGGCACTGATACCCTTGAGCGCCTCTTCGGCACTGGCATAGGTTTCGGTGTCAAAGCCCGACAGGGCCAGCCACTGACTGATCGATTGACGCATATCGGCTTCGTCATCGACGATGGCCACTTTCATTGCGCGCGACATGAAGACCTCATTCCGCAGCTTCCTGCTCATTTGCTGGCCTCATCAGAGGCAGTTGCATTTCAAAGACCGCGCCGCCACCTGCGGCATTGCGCGCGGTCAACCGGCCGCCCAGATCGCCAACGATGCCGCTGGAGATCGCAAGACCAAGGCCAACGCCCTCGCCGGGTTTCTTGGTGGTGTAGAAGGGCTCGAACAGGTTATCCAGATCGGCAATCCCGTGCCCGTTGTCGCGCACCATCAGCATGGCGGTATCGCCTTGGCTGAGGATCAGGTCAATCTGGGGCCCCTGACGATCCTTTGTGGCATCCAGCGCATTGCGCAGAAGGTTGATGATCACCTGTTCCAGCCGGATGCGGTCGGCCATGACCATCACCGGCTGGCGGGGCAGGGTGCGGGTGATCTTGACCACACGCGCCTTGAGCTGGGGCTCCATCATTGACAGGGCCGAACTGAGCGCCTGACGCAGATCCACCGGCTCGAACGCCTCACCGCCCTTGCGGGCATAGGATTTCAGCTGGCGGGTGATGGCGCCCATCCGCTCGATCAGGTCGTCGATCCGTTGGAACGACGACAGCGCCTCTTCGGGACGGCGGCGCTGCAACAGAAGGCGCGCCCCGGCCAGATAGGTTTTCATCGCGGCCAGCGGCTGGTTCAGCTCGTGGCTGACGGCAGCCGACATTTCCCCCAAAGCCGCAAGTTTGGACGATTGCGCCAGCGTCAGCTCGGCCACGGCCAGATCTTTCTGGACCTTTTCGCGTTCTGCGATCTCTCGCTGAAGCCGGGCGTTGAGCAGGCGCAGCTCGGCCGACTCCCGCTGAAAACTCATGCTTTGTGACCAGGCCTTGCGCGACAGGGCATAGAAGGTCAGCGCCAGCAGGATGGCAAAGCCCATGATCTCGAGCGCCAGCACGCCGTTGACCCGTTCCCGCACCGAATCGTAGGCGGTAAAGGTCACCATGCGCCAGCCCCGGAACGGCACCCGGGCTTCGGTCTTCATGACCGCCTGACCGGACAGATAAGCATCAGGCGGGTTCTGCGCCCAGTCTGCCGTGGCCTGCAGCGCGCGGCCAATGGCGGTGGGGGCTTCACGCGCCGCCATCGCCTCGGCCAGCGGCAGGCCGCGCCAGCGGGGCTCGGTGGCAAGGATGACAGTGCCTTCGCTGTCGGTTACCAGCACGGCATCCTGAAACCCGGTCCAGGCGCGTTCGTATTTCAACAGGTCGACCGCCACAGCGATCACCCCGACGGGGCGCCCGTCCACGATGATCGACCGGGAGTAGGTGAAATCAAAACCCGCCGTGCCGCGGCGTGCCACGGTGAAGATGGTATCCTTGGCGCGCAAGGCATCGACGTAGAAACTTTCGGTGCGGTAGGGTGTGCCCAGCAGGTTGCGGTTGGTGGCCCCGACCACCCGGCCATCGCGGTCCATCAGCATGATGGACGCCACGCCGATTTCGGACTGCACCTTGATCAGGCGCTGCGAGGTCTGGGAAAAATTGCCACTCCGCAACGCTTCGCCAAAGGCCGGATCGGTGGACAGCAGCAGTGGCACCACCGAGGTTCTTTGCAGTTCGGAAATCATATTGCCGGAATACAGCGCCAGGCGCAGGTCGGCCCGGTTGCGCGTGGTTTCCGAAAACCTTTCGGTCAGCCAGCGGTTGGTCACCAGCACCACGCCGATGGCCAGCACGACCATCAGAGCGATCACCAGTTTGACCGGCCAGGAAATTCCCTGTGCGTCTTCGCCCTGGTCTGTTTGATACCGTGTGTCCGCCATGCGCGGGACTCTAGGCCCAGCTTACGACCGCCTCAAGCTCTGGCCGGTCAGGCAAGCGCCATCCCGCCCATCAATGACCGGAACATCCCGGCCCCGTCGGTGCCGCCGTGAACCGGCTCGCAGGCGCGTTCCGGATGCGGCATCATGCCCAGCACGCGACGGTTGGCAGACAGCACCCCGGCGATGTCTGCCATCGAGCCATTGGGGTTCTGTTCATAGGTAAAGGCGATGCGGTCTTCGCCCTGCAAGCGGGCCAGACCTTCGGCATCAATCGTATAATTGCCGTCATGATGCGCGATCGGGATCTGGATATCCTGCCCCCGCCCATACTCGGCGGTATAGGCGCTGTCGGTGGTCTCCACTCGCAGCGTCACCTGCTTGCAGGCGAATTTCAGACCGGCGTTGCGCATCAGCGCGCCCGGCAGCAAGCCCATTTCCGTCAACACCTGAAACCCGTTGCAAATGCCCAGCACAAAGCCGCCCGCTGCCGCATGCGCCTTGATCGCCGGGGCAATCGGAGACTGTGCTGCAATTGCGCCGCAGCGCAGATAATCGCCAAAGGAAAAGCCGCCCGGCACGCCCACCACATCCACCCCATGGGGCAAGTCGGTGTCCTTGTGCCAGATCCGAGTCACCTGAAAGCCGGCCTGATCAAAAGCGGTGGCCAGATCCCGGTCGCAGTTCGAACCGGGGAAGGTGATGACGGCGGCTTTCATGGGACTCTCCCTGAGGATGCGATGCGATGGCCATAGCGCAAGCGGCGTGCCGCTTCCAGTCCGGGAATTGGCTATTTGCGCTGATAATGGCGCAAGACAAACACCCGGATTGCCGAGGCCAGCCCTTCGTCGCCCTGACGGCCCGCGTCGATGCGGGCCGCAAGGGCGTTCACCGTTTCGCCTTGTTCTGCGGCAATGGCGCGGAAAGCCTCCCAGAAGCTGGCCTCCAGCGACACGCTGGTGCGGTGGCCGTGCAAGGTGAGCGAGTGTTTCATGGGCCGGGCTGTCATGGCACGATCCTATCGCCCCACGGTGGCGGAGCAAAGGGCCGATGCAGCAGCGACCGCTGCCGCATGAGCGCAGGTCGCGGGAACCGAAGACAGGCGGCAGGGTTGGCTGTCAGAGCATTTTCACAAAACGCCTGCCGAAGGGGACCAAGACCCATGCTGCCTGTTGCCACCTATCGCCTGCAACTGCGCGAGGGCGTGACCTTTGACCGGGTGATCGCCGATCTGGACGCGATTGCGCGGCTGGGGATCAGCCATCTTTACCTGTCGCCGATCTTTACCGCCACCTCGGAGTCCACCCATGGCTATGATGTGACCCGGCCCGATGCGGTGGACCCCGCTTTGGGGGGGGTGGACGGCTTTCGCCGGCTGGCCGATGCCGCACAGGCCAAGGGATTAGGGGTCATTCTGGATATCGTGCCAAACCATACCGCGTTTTCGCTGGAAAACCCGTGGCTGTGCGATGTGCTGCGCCACGGAACAGACAGCCGCTATGCCCGGCATTTCGATATCGACTGGTCGGCGGGGCCGCTGGTGCTGCCCTGGCTGCCGCGTACGCTGGATGCGCTGCGCGCCCAGGGCGCGGTGCGTGTGGTCGAGGACGCGCAGCTTGGACCAGCGCTGGAAGTCGAAGGGCTGCGGGTGCCGCTGCACGGCGGGGGGGAGGGCACGCTGGACGCCGTGCTGAGCCGTCAGCCCTGGCAGCTGATCCATTGGGAGGCGGAAAGCGACCGCATCACCCATCGCCGCTTTTTCAACATCACCGATCTGATCTGCATGCGGGTGGACCGCGACGAGGTGTTTGACGACATGCACCGGCTGGTGCTTGATCTTGTGCACAGTGGCCACGTGCAGGGGTTGCGCATCGACCATGTGGACGGGTTGCGCCGGCCCGGTGCCTATCTGGCCCGGCTTCGTGACCGCGTCGGGTCAGGTGTTCCGATCTGGGTTGAGAAGATCCTGGTCGGGGATGAGCCGCTGCCGGACTGGCCGGTAGAGGGGACGACCGGCTACGAACACGCCCGCAGCTTTGCGCGGGTGCTGACGCCGGCCGCGGGGGCAGAGGCGCTGATGTCGCTGTGGTCAGAGGCCACCGGTCGCAGCCTTGACTTTGCCGCCACGCTGAAGACTGCAAAGCGGGATATCCTGCGCCACGAGTTGGCGGCAGAGGTGCTGCGGCTGGTCGAGCGCGCGAGTGACGCCCTTTCGGGCGACATCCACCATGATCCCGGCCCCGAAACGCTGCGCCAGTCGGTTCTGGGGATGCTGGAGGCCATGCCCGTCTACCGCACCTATTTCGGTGAGGGCGCGCAGTCTGAGGGCTTTGCCGCGCAGATGGCCGAGGCCATGCGCCAGTTTGTCACCCTGCATGTCCGCCCGCCCACCACGGCTTTGCGCCTGATCGACTGTGTGGCGCAGGCGCAGACCCCGGCGGAAGAGCGGTTCCGGGATCTGTTTCAGCAGACCAGCGGTGCGGTGATGGCCAAAGCGGCCGAGGATACCGGCTTTTACCGCTTCGTGCCCTATCTCGCCGCCTCGGAGGTTGGGGCCTCACCCGATGATGTTGTCATGACAGAGGATGAGTTTGCCAAGGCCACCGCCGAAGTGGTGCCAGGTGCTATGGTTCTGACCTCTACCCATGACACAAAGCGCAGCGAAGATGCCCGGATGCGGATGGTGGCCTGTGCGTCGATGCCGGATGCGGTGCAGGTGCTGTGGCGCGATCTGTGCGATCTGCCGCGCGTGGCAGAGGCAGAGGCAGACGGAGTGCGCAAGGATGAGGTGTGGGTGTTGATGCATGCGCTGCTTGCCGCATGGCAACCGGCTGCACAGCGCGCTGATCTGCCGGGCAGGGTGCCGGCCTATCTGGAAAAGGCCATGCGCGAGGCCAAAGAGATCACATCGCCGTCTTTCCCGGATGCGCGGGCAGAGGCTCCGGCGCTTGCTCTCGCGCGGGATCTTGCGGCGCAGTGGCAGGACAAGCTGCCTGAGGCGGCGGCGGCGTTGATCGACCGGGCAGAGATGTTGTCTCTGGTCCAGTTGGCGTTCAAGTGCCTGTCGCGCGGGGTGCCCGATATCTATCGCGGTTGCGAAGGGCCGTCGTTCTGGCTGACCGATCCTGACAACCGGATGCCGGTTGACCCGGTGGAACTGCAAGGTTTGGAAGAGGCGGAGGGCTTTGCCGGTCGAAAGTACCGTCTCACCCGTTGCCTGCTGTTGCTGCGGGCTCAACGGATCGAGGATCTGCGAGGACCGGGGGCCACACGCCTGACGCAGGACGCCGGGTGCTATGTCGTGCGGCGCGACACCGAAGCTGGCGAGATTCGCGTCGAAATCCGTCAGGACCAAGAACCGACTGTGACGTTGCAAGGTCGCGTCCAGCACCCGTCGCAGACAGAGGCCGCAGAATAGGAAAAAGCCCCCCGGTCAGACTGGACCGGGGGGCTTTGGATATGTGGGGGGTTTGACAGCTCAGAAGGTAAGGCTGAAATGCTCACCCATGTCGGGTTCCTTGCCGCTCAGCTTGGCTTTCACCAGTTCGAAAGCAAATCCCATCGCGCCTGTCGTCAGCCAGACCTCTGCCATCGCCGGTGTCATTTTGATCAGCCGGATGTCCGGGTCGTCGATCCCGTCAAACCAGCTGCTGGCGACCGGGTTCCACAGCTCTTCCAGTTTGGCGCGGTCCTGCACCAATGCGGCGTGGCCTTCGATCCGGGCGTGGATGTTGCTTTCCCCGGTGACGATCAGCGACGCGTCGGTCTCGCCACTGGTGACGGCCTCGACCAGCGCCGTGCCTTGCGCGGTCATGAACCAGATCGCGCCATCATCGCCGCGCGCATAGGGCGACATCGGCACATGCCGCGCCGATCCGATGGACAGCATGGCGGAGTGGACGCCTTCCAGTTCTTTCCAGAATTTCTCAGTCGACATGACTCACCTCTTTCATGGGAATGGGGCAGGGGCTGCTGCCCTTGCTTTCCTGTCGCCCATCAACGCAAGGCCCATCACAGCGGTTCCTTTCCGGGGCCGGATTGCATAGAACAACGTTCACGCTGTTGGCATTTGGTGGCGGGACTTGCCGCGCCTATCTTGCACAGAGCCGTTTGCCGGGTTCCGGCCGCATCCAAAGGAGCCGCCGCCGCATGACCCAGATGCCCACCCCCTCTGAGGCACGTGGCCTGCAATCCGCGCGTGAAATCGAAGGCCATCTCAAGGCGCTGGAGACCTTTACGCCGATTGCGCTGGGGGTGCTCTCGGTGGCATCGGGGATCTACACCTATCTTGGCGTGTCCTCGCTGCTGAGCGATGATGGCGCCATGAGCTTCTTCGCTGCTGTCGCCTATTCGCTGGCGGTCTCGGTCGCGATCTTTGTGTTCTGGAGCTATCTGATCCGCTTGCTGCCTGCGATGCGCTCTGCCGCGTCCCGGCTGGGGTTGTTTTTGTCGATGGCGCTGGGGTCGCTAGCGATCATCGCCATGTCCAGTTGGCTGAACGCCGCTGCATTGGCGGGGTCTGCGGCGGTGGAGCAGCATCTGGCGAAAACCGTGCAGGACTATCAGGTCGGGCTGGAACAGGCCCACAGGGTCACGGTGGCGGCGCAAGGCTTGGGTCTGGATGTCGCGCGCACCCGGCAAAGCTTTCAGGATCTGTCGGCGCAGGAGGCCACCGGCAACCTGTCGGGCACGGCAGGGCGGGGGGCCGTGTTCCGGGTGCTGATCCAGAAGGCGGATGAGCTTGCCGGGCTGGAAGCGCAGATCACGGCGCAGGGCCCCTTGGTGGACGCCGCTTTTTCCGAGGGCAACCAGATCCTCAGCCGGATGCGGGCATTGACGGCATCTTCCGGCGACGTCGAGCAGCGGTCGGTCGAATTTGCCGAGGAATCGGTGCGTCTGGCCGGGTTGATCGCGCAGTTGCGGCAATTGTCGGTGGCGCCCCTGGTGGCGCGGGCGGCGCAGGATCTGTCAGCCTCGGTTGTCGTACCGGAACTGGACGGCTCCACCGACACGATCCGAAACGATCAGCGCAGCACGATCGATGCGGTGCTGACCCTGCTGGCGCAGCGCGCGACCACGTTGAAGGCGGCGGCAGATGAAGTGCTGGCGATGCCCACGCCGGATGACACCACCTATGCACCGATTTCCACGGCCGATGCGGTGCTGCGCTATGCGGGCGACTTCATCCCGTCCTGGGCGGGGGCGATTGCCATTGATCTGCTGCCCGCCGTTCTGGTGCTGATAATGATGGTGGCGCAAAGCGCCATCCGGTCGGACAGGGGCACGGCCGCCCCTGAAGAGACGATGACGCTGGCCGAAATCCGTGCGGCCGTGACGGCGTTGCGCGCGCTGGAGACCCCTGCACCCCAGCCGGTGCCTGTGGTCGAAGACCCGGTTTCGGCCGAGCGGCCGGCACCAGTTGCACCAGTCTCCGATCCGGTCGCACAGGATTTGCCCGCGCCGCATGTGATCAGCGGCAGGCGCTGAATGGCGGGCGTGAAAACCTCCCGCTCCGGGCGGGTGTTGCAAGCCATGCTGGTGGCCCAAATCGCCTTGGCCGGGGTCATCGTGCTGGGGGATTTTCAGCGGATTGCACCCGGCCTGTGGCAGCGAGATCCCGCGCCACCTGCCGCCGTGCCCGTGCGCCCCGGCGATCAGACCCGTCGCTATGCGCCTCGTGAGTTGCCGCGCGACCAGCCTGCCGGGCCGGGCTTTCCGCGCGGCGATGACGTGCCGGAACGGTTGCAGTTTACCGCAACCTGGTCGGGCGACCAGGAAACCGTCCTGCTGGAAGGCGCGATTGAACCTGGCGACAGCGCGCGCTTTGCCGAATATCTGGATCAGCGCCTCACCTTGCCCGACCAGATCGCCCTGCACAGTCCCGGCGGGTCCGTCACCGATGCGCTGGAAATCGGGCGCATGATCCGCGATGCCGGTCTGCCCACACAGATGCAGGCCGGGGCGGCGTGTTTTTCGGCCTGCCCCTACATCCTTGCCGCCGGAACCGTGCGGCAAGTCAGCCGCAAGGCGCTGGTGGGGGTGCACCAGCATTACTTCGGCGAAAGTACCCTGCTGCCCGCCTTTGTCGCGGTGGAAAGCATCCAGCACGGGCAAGGGGAGGTGCTGGACTATCTGGCCATGATGGGCATTGACCTGCGGCTGTCGGCCAAGGCCATGCAGACTCCGCCGGACAAGATCTATATTCTGTTGGAGGAAGAACTGACGGATTTCGCATTGGCGACCGAATTGCTGGATTAGGGCGGTCAGGCGCGTCTGGCGTCGCTTGGCGTGCCAAAACGGCCCGGTTTCGCGGCTGCTGCCGGTTGCGTTGATTTCAGGCTGGCGCTTGTGCCGCGCAAGCCTTTACAGGCGGCACCTTCTTGTTCGCTTTCCGTTAGATGCGAGGCAGATCAGGGCGGAGCGCCGAACCCCTCTTCCGCTGGCAAATTGGTTGGAAACACGATCTGCATCGGCAGCAAAGAGGGCAGGCTTGGCGCGTGCAATTGGTCCAGCATCACCTCCAGCAGAGTCTTTGTCCGTTGGGTGAAGACGGCCATCATCGTGCCGTCCTGCAGCAGTCGCCGCGTGCCGGGGCCAAGGCCATGACCTATCAACTGGACCTGCCCGGCCCGGCCACTGCGCTGCAAGGCCATACCGATGCCTTCGGACGAGCCGCCAACATTGTAGATCCCACGCAGATCCGGGGTTGTCTCCAGCATTTCCAGGGTCAGCCGCATGTTGGTGACCGGATCGTCCTGCCCTTCAATGGTCTCTGACACCGTCAGATGGGGATAATCGCGCTGAATCAGCTGGTGAAAGCCCATTTCCCGTTCGACATGGGCGCGATAGTGCCGCGTTGCCGCGATGACCGCGAGAGCACCCCGCCCCAGTGGTGCAGTCTTTGCGAGCAGATAGGCAGCCGTGCGGCCCGCCGCCAGGTTGTCGATCCCGATATAGGCACGCCGGCGCGAGCCGCTGATGTCGCTGATAAGGGTCAGCACCAGTTTTCCACTGTCGGTCAGCGCGTTTACCGTCTCGCAAACCTCGGGATGGTCGACCCCGAAGAAGGCCAAAGCGTCAGACCTGCGGCCAAAGCGGCGCAGGCTGGCCGCCATTGCAGCGGGGTTCAGGGCATCGGTCAGGAAACTGTGGATGCGCACACCCCGGTCCCTCAGTTGCGCCCAGGCCCGCAATTCGGCGTTCAGAGAGCGGATGAACGGGTTGGCGCTGGCTGGCAGGACGACGGTCAGACGCAGCCGTTCGGGCCGCGTCAGCCGCGCCAGATCTTCGTCGGACAGATAGCGACAGTCCGCCGTGGCTTTTAGCACACGCTCCACCGTGGAAGACCGCACATTCGGTCGGCCATGCAATACCCTGTCCACTGTCGCTTCGGACACGCCCGCCAGTCTTGCGATGTCCCGAATGCCCGGCCGCCCTGCCATATCCATCAAAACCCATCAAAAACCCTCGATTGACCCGATAGGGCCATGTTCTAGAGTGGCCGTCAATGACGCGGGGAGGGAGCCTCGCATCAGCGTTTTGCAGATGGGAGGATGATCATGACCAATTCTGTTGCACTGTCACGTCGGGGCCTGTTGCTGGCCGGAGGGGCCGCGGTGCTGGCGACGCCGTTTCTGGGCAAAGGGGCCCGTGCCGCCACGACGCTGCGCTATGGCCACATGCACACACCGGCCTCGATTGCGGGCGCGCAGGCTGAATGGTTTGCGGCTGCAGTGAAGGAAAAGACCGGGGGCGAGATCGAGATCCAGATCTTTCCGAACTCGCAACTGGGCAAGTTGCAGGAGCTGGCCGAGGCGGTTTCGACCGGGTCTATCGCGTTCTCGCACAACACGGCGGGCGCGGTCGGTTCGCTTTATGCGCCCTTTGCGGCGTTTGACACGCCTTATTTGTACCGCGACATCCCGCATCTGATGAATGTCATGGATGCGGCCAGCCCCGTCATGGAAGAGCTGAACACCGGCCTGATCGAGGCTTCGGGCACCCGAGCGCTCTACGCCTTTTACTTCGGCACCCGCAACCTGACGCTGGATCGTGCCGCCCTGACCCCGGCCGATCTTGCCGGCATCAAGATCCGCTCGATCCCGTTCCCGATCTATATGGCGACGGTCGAAGGCTTGGGCGGTGTGCCGGTGCCGGTGGATTGGTCCGAAGTGCCGACCGCTTTGGCGACAGGCGTGGTCAACGGGCAGGAGAACCCGATGAACGTGCTGGTGTCGGCCAAGCTTTACGAGGTGCAAAGCCATGTCATGCTGACCGGGCACATCAGCGCAGCGCAGGTCGTGATGATGAATGACGATGTGTGGAACGGGTTGTCCGATGCCCATAAAGAGGCGGTTGCGTCTGCGGCATCTGAAACGCGCGCCCGCGCGTCAGACGAGATGCTGGCCGCGGAAGCCACCGATCTGGAAGCCCTGCGCAGCGCGGGCATGACAGTGGTGGACGAGGCGGCGGGGCTTGATCTTGCGGCCTTCCGAGACAGCGTGAAGGCCCGCGTTTCCAGCGAGTTCGATGCCGAATGGGGCGAGCTCTACGCCAAGATCGCAGCCGTAGCGTAACCATGGCGGAACCCGGTGCCCCGATCCTTTCAGCGCCCGCCCCACCGCGGGCGCTGGACCTGATGGCGCGCGCCTTGTTTGCGCTGTCCACCGGGCTTTTGCTGCTGATCATCACCTTGATCATCGCACAGGTGGCCGCGCGCAATCTGTGGAACACCGGCCTGCCACGCGCGGAAGAGATTTCCCGCCTTGCCGGTGTCTTGGCCGTCTATTTCACGGCCCCACTTCTGGCGTTGCAGGGGCAGCATGTGGCGGTAGACGTGTTCACCAACCTGATGCCACGCCTGTCGCGGCTGGTGTGCTTTGTGCTTGCAGAGCTGTCGATGCTGATTTTTGCGGCGCTGACGATCTGGGGCGGCTGGCTGTATCTGGCCCGGGCCTGGAAGTTCCGGACCCCGGCGCTTGGACTGCAGAACATCTGGCTGTTTGCACCTGTGCTGCTTTGCTTTGCCCTTCTGATCCTCATTGCCGCGTGGCGCATCTTTGCTGTTCTGCGCGCGGAAAGACCCCAGCCATGACATTGACCCTTTTGCTGGCCTTTGCGGTGCTGCTGGTGATCGGCGCACCGATCGCTGTGGCGCTTGGTCTGTCCTCGGCCATCACGATCCTGACGCATGGTCTGCCCGCTTCGGTGCTGCTGCAACGCGCGGTCAACTCGATCGACTCGTCGCCCTTGCTGGCGGTGCCCATGTTCATCATGGCCGCGGCACTGCTGAGCGCAACAGGCGTGACCACCTATATGTTCGATCTGGTGCGCATGATCGTGGGTCGGATGCGGGGCGGAATGGCACATGTCAATGTGCTGTTGTCCCTGGTGTTTTCGGGCATGTCAGGTGCGGCGCTTGCCGATATCGGCGCCCTTGGCGGCATGCAGGTGCGCGAGATGGAAAAGCAGGGCTACACCCGTCGCTTTGCTGCCGGCCTGACTGTTGCCTCGGCCACCATCGGGCCGATTTTCCCCCCATCGATCCCACTGATCATCTTTGCGACCGCGGCCGAGGTTTCGCCGGTTCGGGTCCTGCTGGCGGGGATCGTGCCGGCCTTGCTGCTGGC
This sequence comes from Pseudotabrizicola formosa, assembly GCF_002900965.1. Taxonomy (GTDB): domain Bacteria; phylum Pseudomonadota; class Alphaproteobacteria; order Rhodobacterales; family Rhodobacteraceae; genus Pseudotabrizicola; species Pseudotabrizicola formosa. Next base: position 568,357 of record NZ_PJOM01000003.1, read on the forward strand.
AGCGATGCTGATGGGGTACATCATGCTGATCGCAGGCCGCCACAACCTGCCGCGGGATCCGGTGTCGCCCACGCCGCTTGCATTCTTGCGGCTGTCGCTGATCTCTTTTCCGGCGTTGATGACACCGGTGCTGCTGATCGGCGGGCTGCTTTCGGGGTCTTTCGGACCGACAGAAGCCGCAGGCATCACGGTGGCCTATGCCATCCTGATCGGTCTTGTGGTCTATCGCACCCTGACGCTGCGCGCCTTGATCTCATCGGCGCGCGAGACGGTGCTGGCCACGGCCAATATCCTGTTTGTCGTGGCCGCAGCGGCGCTGTTTGCCTGGGTTCTGACCATGGATCAGGTGCCGGCCCGCGCGGGTGCCTGGCTGCTGGGGATTTCTGACAATCCGCTGGTCCTGCTGCTTATTCTGAACATCGTTCTGTTGGTGGCGGGGATGTTCCTGGAATCCATCGCAGCCATTCTGATCATCGCACCGATCATCACCCCGGCCCTGGTTGCCGCCGGGGCACCGCCCGAACAGGTCGGTGTCGTCATGGTGCTGAACCTGATGATCGGGTTGCTGACCCCGCCGGTCGGCATGAGCCTATACATGATGTCGATCACGGTGAAACTGCCGTTTGCCGAGGTCGTGCGCGGTACGGCACCCTTCATCCTTCCCCTTCTTGCGGCCTTGGCGCTGGTCACCCTGTTTCCGGGGCTGACCACTGGGCTGCCCACCTTTCTGATGGAGTGATCCTTATGAGCCGCTTTCTAGGCCCGATCCGCCAGCTTGGCTTTGTCGTTCCCGATATCGAGGCCGCAATGCGGCATTGGTCCGCCGTGATGGGCGTTGGCCCGTTTTACTACAACCCGCAGGTGCCGATCGAAGACTATACCTTTGACGGGCAGCGCTATGAGCCGCACAATTCGGTCGCGCTTGCCAATGCCGGGTATGTTCAGGTCGAGCTGATCCAGTGCCGCAATGCGGTGCCGTCCTGCTATAAGGAGTTCACCGACGCCGGGCACAGCGGGCTGCAACACACCGCTTACTGGACCGAAGACTATGACCGTGATCTGAAAATCATGACCGATCAGGGTTTCAAGGTCAGAATGTCCGGGGCGGTCGGTCGGAATGGACGGTTTGCCTATTTCGACCGCGAGGATCATCCCGGCACCTGTATCGAGTTGTCCGAGGTCAAAGGCCCGAAAGGCCGGATGTTCGACCTGATCCGCGCGGCCTCTGAAGGCTGGGACGGCACAGATCCTGTGCGTCCCTTCCCCGATCTGGGTGCCCTTGCATGATCCGAGCAACCTATCTGGTAGAGACCCCCTGTGCCATCGCAGAGGTGGCGGCGATGATGGCGGGCGAACAAAGTGCCGGCACCTTCATGCGGGTGGAGGGAGAGACCGACGCCTTGCGCGCCCGGTTCGGGGCCACCGTCGTCTCCACAGAACAGATCGACCGGTCCGAGACCCCGTCGCTGCGCTCTGCCTGGGCGGAACGGCGTGGTCTGACCGGGCCGCGTGGTGTCTATCGTGTGGTGATCGACTATCCTGAAGACAATGTTGGCGTGAACCTGCCCACGCTTGCCGCGGTCGTGGCGGGCAATCTGTACGACCTGGGCGAGGTGACGGGGCTTAGGCTGGTAGATGTGGCCGTGACCCGGGCCTATCGCGCGCAGTATGACACGCCGGTGCTGGGCGTAAGCGGCACCCGCCGGTCTGCGGGCGTGCAGGGTCGCCCGATGTTTGGCACCATCATCAAGCCCAACATCGGGCTTGCCCCCGAAGAGATTGCCGATCTGGTGCAGCGGCTGTGCGAGGCCGGCACCGATTTTGTCAAGGATGACGAGATTGCGGGCACCCACCCGCACGCGCCCGTCGAGGCGCGCATCCGCGCAGTGATGGACCGTGTCCGCCGGCATCGGGATCGCACCGGCAAACGGGTGATGGTTGCCTTCAACATCACCGACGAGACAGACGCGATGCGCCGCCATGCCGACGTTCTGATGGCCGAAGAAGGCACCTGCGCGATGGTTTCGCTCAACTGGGTGGGGCTGTCGGCAGTGCAGACCTTGCGGCGGCACACGCCCGTTGCCATCCACGGGCACCGCAACGGCTATGGTGGCATGGGCCGGCATCCGCTGCTGGGCATGGGGGTGCGCGCCTATCAGATGCTGTACCGGCTGGCGGGGATCGACCACATGCATGTTCACGGCATGGGTGGCAAATTCTCGGATCTGGACGAAGATGTGACGCAAGCCGCGCGGCACTGCCTGGAACAGATGGGCGCCGAAGATGATCGCGTGATGCCGATCTTTTCGTCGGGGCAATGGGCGGGCACCTTGCCGCAGACGCTGGCACATATCGGCTCGGAGGATCTGATGTTCCTGTCCGGCGGGGGTATCATGGCCCATCCGTCGGGGCCGGCGGCTGGGCTGGCGTCACTGCGGCAGGCGCATGAAGCGGTCGTGGCAGGCATTGCCCTGACCGACCACGCCCGCACGCATCCCGAACTGGCGCAGGCCTTGGCAACCTTCGGCCCCAAGGATTAGGCGCGTGTCCTATGTCTTTATCGCCGACGATTTCACCGGCGCCTCTGATACATTGGCGACGCTGGCCAAGGCCGGTCTGCGGGTCCGGCTTTTCCGGGATCTGCCCGGGGTCGAGGATCTGAAAGGGCTGGATGTTTGGGGGATCGCTACCGATGCCCGCTCGCTTGGACAGGCGGATATGGTGGCGCTGTCTGCCCGCATCGGGCGCGGGCTGCGTGCCTTCCACCCCGATTTTCTGCATGTGAAAATCTGTTCTACCTTTGACAGCAGCGCCACCACCGGCAATGTGGCTATGCTGGCGCAAGGGTTGGCGGCAGAGCTTGACATCGACGCCATCGCCGTACTGGCCGGGCAACCGTCCTTGGGGCGCTACTGCGTGTTCGGGACGCTGTTTGCCCGGGGGCCAGATGGGCTGGTCCACCGGATTGACCGGCATCCGGTCATGTCCGCCCATCCTGTGACCCCGATGCAGGAGGCTGACCTGTCGCGGCACTTGGACGCCCTGGGGCTGCACGGATTGCATCTTGTCCCACGGGGAGGCGCGGGGGCGGCCTTTCCGCGACTGTATGATCTGCTGGATCAGGGCGATGTCGTGCAGGCGGGCCATGATCTTGCCGTGGCCAAACGCCCTTTGCTGGTGATGGGCGCGTCTTCCGTTGCCGAGGCCTGGCTGTCGGCACAACCCGCCCGGCCCCTGTCGCAAGTGCCACCTTGCGCTGTGACAGGGCCGATCTTTGCCTTTGCCGGGTCGCGTTCTTCGCTCACATCCGCACAGGTTGATGCCACAACCGCCCTGTCCTGCCTGCCCGTGTCCGCGACGGAGATGGTCGAGGACGGGGAAAGCCTTCTGGCGCTGCGGCGTCACGTGCTGGAACGGCTGGAGCAAGGACATGACTGCCTCGTTCACCTGGTCCCCGACGCTGCGGGTCGCCACATCCAACCCGCCGTCCTTGCGAAACGCGCTGGAGATTTCGTTCACGCGATCTGCGCGTCTCGGGGGGTGGGCGGCCTGATCGTCGCGGGTGGCGACACATCAAGCGCGATCCTCAACAGGCTGGCGCCAGAATGGCTGGACTACGCGGGCGGCCTTTGCCCAGGTGTTCCGATCTTGCGCACCTGCCTGCAGGGCAGGGATTTGTGTCTGGCGCTGAAGGGTGGCCAGATGGGTGGGCTGGACTTCTTTGATCGTGCAGCTGCGGCACTGCGCGGCGCCGCAGACGCGACGTAAGCCAGCCCATTGTCTTTCACCGGCAGCGCTCCCATCGCTAGCGCAGGTCTTGGGGGAGGAGGGCGGTTGGCAGGTTCTGATAGCAGACCGGGCGCAGCCAGCGGCGGATCGACAATGTGCCGACCGAGGTGGCCCCGAAATTGGTGCTGGCCGGATAGGGCC
>NZ_PJOM01000004.1 GCF_002900965.1 Pseudotabrizicola formosa
CGCGTGATCCACAAGATGTACCCTGCCCGCGCCAGACCCAATCCCGCTCTCCATTCTCCGACTCGCCCCATATTGCCTCCAGCCGGACCATGGGCCGCAAATCTTAAGAAAAACCTCCATCCCCTCCAAGATCACGTTCATCCCCCCGTAAGGACCCGCTGCTAACCTCCGGCAGGACAAAGCTGAGGAGCACACAGAAACCGCATGGGTTCACTTGCCGCGAGCGCATCCAACGCAACACAGTCCCCCCTCTCACAAGCAGGGATTGCCAGCCGTGACTCCTTTGCCGAACTTGCCGTGCGTCTGGGGGATGTTCAGGCGGCCGTTCTCGCGCTGCTAGAGCTTTTTGCCGCCCTCGCAGACCATCTGGCGGCGGAAGGTACCGGTCCCGATCCCGTGGCCGAGGCCGATCATGCCGCCCGCACATTGGTGGGTGTGTTGCCAGTCATCTCTGGCGATACCTATATCCGCGCCCTTGGTGAAACCCGCGCCGCCCTGCATGAGATTGCGCAAGAGGCGCGGTCGCTCAAGGCCTATGCCGCGCTGACCCGGCTCACCGCCGCCTCGTTGCGGGTGGATGTGCTGCAAGCCTATGTGGTCGAGGTGCAGCAGATCGCCGAAGCCGTGCAGGAAAACGCCCAATCGCTGACCGAATGTGTGGAAGTGATCGATCTTGAACGCGGCCCAGCGGTTGCGGCCCAGCGTATGGCGACGACCGGCCTGCAACGCATGCTGGATGAACTGGCTCAGGCCCATGCCGCCAGTGCTGGCCTCGCAAGCGAAGAACGGGCGTTCCGAGCCGATCTGACGCGGCGGATTGATCGGCTGTCGCAAGGGGGGCGGACAGAGATTTCGGCTTTGATTTCCATGGTCCAGTTCGCCGATCAGTTTGCCCAAAGGCTGGAGCATATCGAAACGATCCTGACGTCCGATGTCGACCCTGTCGACACTGCCCCCTTGGCCGCCGCGCTGGAGGCGGCGCTAGTTGCGGATGCGGGTTCGGTGTGTTCGGCCGCCGTCAACAGCCTTGACCGTCTTGCAAAGCTGGCACGGCGCTCTGCCTTGGTGGATGGGGCGGCGCTTGCGTCCAGCCCGCTTGGCCGGTTGTTGCAGAGCCGACGGGCCGCCCTGGATTGTGTGCAGCGTTGCAATCAGGAAACTGCGGCCTCGCTGTCCTCGGCAGCGGCGGCCGCGCGCCAGATCTCCGGCGCGCTCGCCGGGGCGCAGCGCGAGTTTGATGCCCTGCGCGCCAGCGCCGCCAGCGTCAGCATCGCAGCAACCAACGCCCTGCTGCTGCCCGGTCGTACCGGCGAAGCACGGCTGCCGCTTGGCGTTCTGGCCAAGGCAGTGCAAGAAAGTTCGGCCGCTTTCCGCGACAAGACTGCCGCTGCCAGCCTGTCGATCAAGGGTCTGTCAGACGGGTTTGATGGCAGCGTCATCGCCGCGCTGGAACAGGGTCTGGCCGGATTTGATGAATCGGTCCAAACCTCTTCGGCCCGAATCGATGCCGCTGATGACAGCCAGCGCCGGATTGCTGCGCTGCTGTCAGATATCGACGTTGCCGTTGCTGCACTGGACCACGCCGCCAAGGACAGTCAGGCGGCAATGGCCCGTGTTCTGGCCTCGCTGCGCATCCTGCGGAACTCGGCGGCACCGATCAATCATGGGCGGCCCAATCCCGGCAACCTTGAAAAGTTCATCTCCATTTACACAATGGCAAGCGAGCGTGAGGTTCATGGCGCTGTGACCGGAATCGCCTTGCCAGAGCCTGAACCAACAGCATCAGAGATCGAATTTTTCTGACCCGCTGCTCACGACACGCTGCACAGTCAAGGCCCGTCTAGGCAACCGTGCGGTCGTGTCAGATCGTGGCAATCGGGGTCACTGGCGATCCCACCGCGCCCGGCAACCGCAAGGGCGGTGCCGTCAAAAACACAGCCGTACGCCCGCGCTGTTCCAAGGCACTGGCCAGATCACGCATGTACCACAACTCGGCCAGTGGCATCCCCAGTTTGAACAGGCAATGGTGGTGCAAGGGCAGCTTGAAACAGCAATCATCCGGGGTCAGATGCGGATTTTCCACCGCATAATTATCTGCCGCAATCGCAGCGATCCGGCTGTCGCTGATCCAGCGTTTCAACGCGTCATCTGTTCCGTCAAGCACTGCGCCAAACCGGTCCAGTGCCGCCGGATCGGGTGCTGACTGCATGTCCAGCAAAGCCTCGGCATATCCGGTGCGCAGCATGACGATATCGCCCTGCCGCACCTCAACCTGCTGCGCTGCCATCACCGCCTGCAGATCATTCAGCCCGACACTCCGCCGCTCTGGCCCAAAAGCGCGCAGCAGATCAATTAGCACTCCGCGTCCCTGCACCCCGCTTTCCGCCATTCCCGCTACCGAAAGATGTCGGGCAAAAGACCCGTGCACGCTGCCATCGGTCTGGCCTTCAATGTCGGAACCGGCCCGGAACCCGTTGTAATAGACCGCTTCGCTCACGCCGTCGCCATCCGCGTCGAAGAGCGCACCGACATGGGCCAACGAATCCCATTGCGTTGAATACTGGGTGGACAGCAGCACCTGATCGTCGCTCAGCACATCCTGCAGCCCCGCCGCCACGTTTTCGAGCGGATAGTTGATATAGGGCGTATCGCCCAGAAACGTCGGCTGCAGGCGTGGCGGTTTGCGGCGCGGGTGGATCGAGACGGTGCCGGGGATGTCCAGCGGCAATGACAGGCAAAAAACCAGCCCTTCCCGGATTTCCTTTGCCGCTGCAAGCCGCTGCGCAGCACCGATATGGTTCAGCGTGCCCAGTTCATCCTGTGGGCCGAACCGGCCCCAGTTTGACCCTTCGGGGCTGTTCTTCCACCGCTTCATTCCATCCCCCGTTTTGCCTTCTCAACCGTTCCGCGCTCTCGGCAGTCCACAGGTGGCGCACATCACTGATATGACCCGCGACGCAAGGCTTGCGCAACCACATCCATCGCAATTTATGCGTTGACAATATAACTACGAAGGTTTGATAAGCAATACATATAAGGTTCGGGGAAACCTTCGGAGGAGAACAGATGAACGCGATCGCCAATTTTTTCATGCGGATCATGAGCCGCTATATGCCCGACCCTTTGGTCGTGGCCATTATCCTGACCGCATTGACCGTTGTCTTTGCGGTGCTGAGCCAGGGCACCGGTGTTCTGGAAGCCACGCAGTACTGGGGCGACAATTTCTGGAGCCTGCTGGCCTTCACCATGCAGATGACCATCATCCTGCTGGCCGGCTACATTCTGGCACGGACGCCGCTGGTCAACTGGCTGATGGACAAGCTGATTGCCCCGGTTACCACCCCGCGCGGCGCCGTCATTGCCGCAACCATGATCGCAGGTGTCGCCACCTGGTTGAACTGGGGCTTTGGTCTGGTCATCGGCACGTTGATCGCGCAGAAACTGGGCCACAAGGTCAAGGGGCTGCACTATCCGCTCGTCATCGCGGCGGGCTATTCCGGCTTTGCCATCTATGGCATCGGCCTGTCTGGCTCGGTCCCCTTGCTGATCAACACGCCGGGACATTTTCTGGAGGAGACCATTGGTCTGATTCCACTGAGCGAGACGATCTTTTCGCCCATCATGCTGATCACCAGCGCGTTTATCGTGCTGACCTTGCCCTTCTTCAACGCCATGCTGCTGCCGAAAAACCCGGCGGATATCAAGGAGGTGGCGGCCAATGAGCAAGCGCGCGTAACCCAACCCGACACCGCCCGCGACTCGGTTGCCGAAAAGCTGAACAACAGCGCCATCATCGGCGTCGGTACCGGCCTGTTTGGGGTGCTGTATACCGGGCTGTACCTTTGGAACGGTGGAGCCATCACGCTGAACTTCGTCAACACCTTGTTCCTGTTTCTTGGCATCCTGCTGTTTGTCACCCCCAACCGCTTTCTGGCGGCCCTGACGGACGGGGTGAAGATCTTGGGGGGTGTGATTATTCAATACCCGTTCTACGCCGGCATTCTTGGCATCCTGTCCGGATCCGGCCTGATCGTGACCTTCGCCAGCTGGTTTGTTAGCATATCGACCGCCGAAACGCTGCCGATCTGGTCATTCATTTCGGCCGGCCTGATCAACATCTTCGTGCCTTCGGGTGGCGGTCAGTGGGTCATTCAGGGCCCGGTGATGATGGAAGCCGCCCGCCAGCTGGGCGCGCCAATCCCTGCCACCGCCGTGGCCGTGCAGATCGGCGACCAGTGGACCAACATGGTGCAACCGTTCTGGCTGTTGCCCGCCCTTGCGATCTCGGGGCTGAAGCTGCGCGACATCATGGGCTATATGGTGCTGATCCTGATCTATCTGGGTGTGATCTTCGGTGCTGCCGTCGCGATCTGGGGCCAAATGGGGGCCTGACCAGATGCCATACATGATCGAAACCTACGACAAAGCCGAAGCCGGAGACCTGCGTCTCCGGCTTCGGCCCGCGCATCTGGAGTATCTGGAGGCAAACCGCCACCTGTTGCTGGCCTGCGGTGCCAAGTTGTCAGATGACGGGCGCGCGGCAAGTGGTGGATTGTACCTTGTCGCACTCGAAACCCGTGCCGAGGCAGAGGCATTCATCGCCGCCGATCCCTTCCATCAGGGCGATTTGTTTGACCGGGTGGTCATCACCCGCTGGCGACAGGCCTATCTGGACAGGCGCAACACATTGGAAGAAGGCTGACATGCTGTATCAGGTAGAGATGACCGTTCTGCTGCCCGCTGACATGGACGAAGCGCAGGCGGCAGAAATCAAGGCGCGGGAAAAGGCCTATGCACAGGATCTTCAGTGTCAGGGTATCTGGCGCCACCTGTGGCGGGTGGCAGGCAGCTACAGCAACCTGTCGATCTTTGATTGCCGCGACAACGCCCATCTGCACGAGGTGTTGACCGGCCTGCCGCTGTACCAGTGGATGAAGATCACCGTCGCACCGCTGTGCCGTCACCCCTCCTCAATCCATGAGGATGACCGATGACCCAGACCGCCGTCATCACCGGCGGCGCGGGCGGAATCGGCGCGGCCATCACCGCACGACTGGCCGCTGACGGGTTCCGCACCGTGGTGCTGGACACCGCTGACCCCGAAATCCGCCCCGACCGCTTCGTCCAGGTCGACCTGTCCGATGCCGAGGCGACGCGCGCCGTCACGGCAGACCTGGTCGCCACGGAAAGTGTCACCTGTCTGGTCAACAATGTCGGCATCGTCGCCCCCGGCCCGCTGGAAGCCGTGGATCTGGACGAATTTGACCATTTGTTCCATGTGAACCTGCGCGCCTCGCTGATCTGCGCGCAGGCCTTTGTGCCCGGCATGAAGGCGGCAGGCAGCGGGCGCATTGTGATGAACACCAGCCGGGTCACCTTGGGCAAGGAACAGCGCACGCTCTACAGCGCCACCAAGGGGGCAGCGCAGGCCATGGCCCGGACCTGGGCGCTGGAACTGGCCTCCAGCGGTATCACCGTGAACTGCGTTGCCCCCGGACCCATAGGCACGGCAGCGTTCTGGGCCAACAATCCCCCGGATGCGCCTCTGACCCGCCAGATCATCGACAAAGTGCCCTTGCGCCGCATGGGCCAGCCCGAAGATGTGGCCAATGCGGTGGCGTTCTTCTGCGCGGCCGCATCGGGGTTCGTTACAGGACAGACCCTGTTTGTCTGCGGCGGCGTTACGGTGGGCTTGGGCGGGGCCTGATGGCCCCACCCCTTCAGGCCAGAAGCTGCGTCAGCAATGCCACAAACCGGTCTGGCTGCTCCACGCATGGCAGATGCCCCGCATCGGCAATTTCGACAAACTGCGCCCCGGCAATCTGCTCTGCCATGGCACGCACTAGCGCTGGCGGTGTCGATGCATCGTCACGCCCCACCACCACCAGCGTTTTCGCCCGAATGCGCGAAAGATCCGCAGTATAATCGGCATCGCGGATCGCGGCACAAACGTCGGCATAGCCCTGCGCCGGTGTCCGCTCCAGCATCATGCGCCACATCTGGAAATCGGGCGTCGTTGCATAGCCGGGGGCAAACCAACGTGACAGGATGGCATCGGAAATCGACGCGATGCCATTGTCCAGCACCGCAGCAATTCGGGGGTTCCAAAGCTCGGGTGAGCCGATCCTGGCCGCCGTATCCGCCAGCACCAGATGCGGCATGGCCTGCGCCCGGCGCAGCGTAAGGCGCTGCATGATCAGCCCGCCCACGGACAGGCCGACGCCCGCAAAACGGGTGATCTCCAGATGATCCAGCAGCATCTCCACATCATCGGCCATGGTCTCGATGCTCGGTGAAGTACGCGCGACGCTCAGCCCATGCCCGCGCTTGTCATGCCGCAAGATACCCCAGTCAGCCGGCAGTCGCGCGCAGACCCGGTCCCAGACCCGCAGGTCAGTGCCAAGCGAATTGGCAAAGACCAGCACAGGGGCCTCTCCCTGCGCAGGACGATAGCCATAATGCACGCCTTGCAGCGCGCCGAACTCTTCTACACTCATCGGCGTCACGTCGCGATCCCTCCGTCGAAAACGTCTCTAATACTGGCCAAAAACAGGTTCAGCGGCGGGCTTTCCCTGTCGGCCCGGTAAATCAGCGCGATCGGCGCCGTCCGCGAGGTGCCCCGCAACGGGCGGTAGACCACTCCGGGCAACAGCGCATGCCGCATGGCCTCCGGCACGATCGCCACGCCAAGCCCGGCCCCGACCAAAGAGACAATGGCCGCAAACTGCGGCGCACGGTGAACGATATTAGGGGTCACCCCCGCCTCGGCCCAGGCGGCATGGGCGGCCGCTGAAAAACCGGTGTTCGGCGGCAAATGGGTCGCGATGAAATCGGCCCCATTCAGATCGGCAAGCGAAACTTCCTCCGCGCCAGCAAGTTCATGGGTTTCAGGCAGCGCGATCCACAAGGCCTCGTGATGCAGGGTGTGCGCCACGACATCGGGCGGAATATCAGGATAGGGCAGCCGCACCAGCCCCACATCCAGGTTGCCGGCGGCGACCTCTGGAAACTGGCGGTCCAGATCCATCATCACCAGCCGCAGGTCGATCTGGGCTGCACGGCCGCGGAAATCGGTCAGAATCCGTGTCAACACGCCATTGAAAGCGACCGCACCGACATAGCCCAGCGACAGCTCTCCCAAAATCCCGCGCCCGGCGCGCAGGGCGACGTCCTCGGCGCGCCGGGCATGGCGCACAACCGCCCGGGCATCGGGCAGAATCAGCGCGCCTGCAGGCGAAATCGACACCCGGCGCCGGGTCCGATCAAACAGAAGAGCCCCGACAATTTCTTCCATTTGTTTCAGATGCTGGGTAAGCTGCGGCTGAGACACGCCAAGCCGGGCTGCCGCCCGCCCGAAATGCAGCTCTTCGGCCAGAACGCACAGCAATTCATAATGCTTCAGCGTCAGCAACACATTTCCTTTTCTAATCACTGAATGGTTTATATCAGAAAAAATGATAAGCGGCGGTGCAGTAAAATGCAACAGCCTGCCGGCATCTAGGGCTTTTGAAGCGCCCGTCCGTCACCAAATCGTCACTTGCACGATATCTGGCTGTGACATGCGGCTGCTAGGCGACCTCCAGTTGAAAAGGAGATCGCCATGACCATCCGCACCATCCTGACCGCAACCGCCTTGACCTGCGTTGTCGCCTTCCCCGCCGCCGCCGAATTCGCGCTGGATCAGCGCTACACCGACGCGGACGGCGACATGATTGCCGATATTCCGACCGACCCTGCCCAGTTGGTAGACCCTGACACGTTGATCTTTGCCTATACTCCGGTCGAAGATCCGGCCGTCTATGCCGAAGCCTGGGCCGATTTCATCACCCATATGGAAACCGTTACCGGCAAGACCGTGCAGTTCTTCCCGATCAACAGCAACGCCGCCCAGATCGAGGCGATGCGCGCGGGCCGTCTGCATATTTCCGGCTTCAACACCGGGTCGAACCCGCTGGCCGTGGCCTGTGCGGGGTTCCGCCCCTTTGCGATGATGGCCGCCGCCGATGGAAGCTTTGGCTATGAGATGGAGTTCATCACCCATCCGGAATCGGGCATCACGTCAGTGGAGGACATCAAGGGCCGCACCATGGCCTTTACGGCGGAAACCTCGAACTCCGGCTTCAAGGCACCGTCGGCCCTGCTGGCGTCGACCTACAACATGGTCGCCGGCACCGACTTTACCCCGGCATTTTCAGGCGCACATGACAATTCCATCCTTGGTGTCGCCAACAAGGATTATGACGCTGCCGCAATTGCCAACTCGGTTATGGCCCGAATGATCGAACGCGACGTGATCAAGGCCGACCAGGTCGTCAGCATCTACAAATCCGATACCTTCCCGACCACAGGGTATGGCGTTGCCCATAACCTGACGCCGGACCTGCAGGACAAGATCCGTGACGGGTTCTTCAGCTTTGACTGGGCCGGCACCAGCCTTGAGGCAGAATTCGGTAAATCGGGGGAGTCGCAGTTCATTCCGATCACGTTCAAGGACAACTGGACTGTCGTGCGCGAAATCGACGCGGCAATGGGTGTTGAATACACCTGCCAGTGACCGACTGACAGACCTTGATGCGGGCGGAGATTTCCGCCCGCATCCTGCATTTCTGCCAAGGACATCCCATGCTGACCCTGACTGATCTGACCAAGACCTATCGGAGTGGAGACAAGGCACTGGCCGAAGTCAGCCTGACCGTGCCGAAGGGGCAGGTGGTGGGCCTGATCGGACCATCGGGGGCGGGCAAGTCAACGCTGATCCGCTGCATCAACCGTCTGGTGGAACCCAGCAGCGGCAGGATCACCCTGTCGGGAACCGAGCTTTCCGGTCTGGGCACGCGCGCCCTGCGCCGGGAACGGCGGCGGATCGGGATGATCTTTCAGGAATACGCGCTGGTCGAGCGGCTGACCGTGATGGAAAACGTATTGTCAGGGCGGCTGGGCTATGTGTCGTTCTGGCAAAGCTTCACGCGACGCTTTCCCCCGGCGGATATAGAGCGGGCCTATCGCTTGCTGGACCGCGTTGGCCTTGTGGACCATGCCGACAAGCGCGCCGATGCCCTTTCGGGCGGGCAGCGCCAGCGGGTGGGCATTGCGCGGGCATTGTCGCAAGAGCCGGAGCTGTTGCTTGTGGACGAGCCAACGGCCAGCCTAGACCCCAAGACGAGCCGTCAGATCATGCGGCTTTTGATCGAGATCTGTGCCGAACGCGGCCTGCCCGCGATTGTGAACATTCATGACGTGCCCTTGGCGCAGCAGTTCATGCAGCGCATCATCGGGCTGCGCGCCGGGCAGGTGGTGTTTGACGGACCGCCCGAACAGCTGACCGAAAGCGTGCTGACCACGATCTATGGGGCCGAGGACTGGACGGCCATGCGCAAGGATGGCGAGGCAGACCGCGTGGCCGAGGCCGAAGCCGTAGCGCGTCTGGCGATGATCAACGCATGAGCGGCTATCCCACCACATGGCGGCGTCCGCCGCAGATTGTCACCGACCGGCGGTGGCGTATTGCGCTGAGCGTGGCGGTGCTTGCCTATCTGGTGATCGGGATGGGCAGCGTCGAGGTGAACTGGGCGCGGATGATCGAGGGCGGTGAACGGGGCTTGCGCTTTATCAACGGGTTTCTGCAGCCCGATTTTACCTCGCGCTGGCGCGACATCTCGAACGGGCTGATTGAAAGTCTGACGATGACGCTGACCTCGACTGTGGTCGGGGTCGCCATCTCGGTGCCCATCGGCATCGGGGCGGCCCGGAACATTGCGCCGCCGTGGATCTATTACATTTGCCGCAGCATCATCGCGGTCAGCCGCGCGCTGCAAGAAGTGATCATCGCGATCTTTCTGGTGGCCATGTTCGGCTTTGGCCCCTTTGCCGGGTTCCTGACGCTGAGTTTCGCCACGATCGGATTCATCGCCAAGTTGCTGGCCGAAGACATTGAGGACATTGACGAAGCGCAGGCCGAGGCGATCCGCGCAACGGGCGCAAGCTGGCTGCAACTGGTACATTACGGCGTGCAGCCGCAGGTGATGCCCCGCCTGATCGGGCTGTCCCTCTACCGGCTGGACATCAACTTCCGCGAAAGCGCGGTGATCGGCATTGTCGGCGCAGGCGGCATCGGGGCCACCCTTAACACGGCGATTGACCGCTATGAATATGACAGTGCGGGGGCGATCCTTTTGGTTGTTATCGCCATCGTGATGGTGGCGGAGTATTCGTCGTCTTATCTGCGGAAGTTCCTGCAATGAGTACCTTTCCACAAACATGGACCTTCCGTAGCCCGCGTGCCCGGCTGGCGCTGTGGTTTGGCTGGCTGTGCCTGGTGGCGCTGTTCGTCTATTGTTGGCAGGTGATGACCGCCAATACCATCTGGGCCTTCATCTGGGATGCTCCGCGTCAAGCGGCGGACATTGGCGGGCGGATGATGCCACCGCGCCTGTCCTATCTGCCGGAACTGCTGGTGCCCTTGTGGGATACGCTCAACATGGCGACACTGGGCACGCTGCTGGGGGTGATCCTCGCCGTGCCGGTGGCCTTTCTGGCGGCGCGCAACACCTCGCCCTCCTTGCTTTTCCTGCGGCCTGTGGCGCTGTTCATCATCGTGGCCTCGCGGTCGATCAACTCGCTGATCTGGGCGCTTTTGCTGGTGGCCATCCTTGGGCCGGGGCTGCTGGCCGGGATCATCGCCATCGGCCTCCGCTCGATCGGGTTCATCGGCAAGCTGCTGTATGAGGCGATCGAGGAAACCGACATCCGCCAGATCGAGGCGGTGACGGCGACAGGGGCGAGCGCGGCGCAAGTGCTCACCTATGGCATTGTGCCACAGATCATGCCTGCCTTCTGGGGCATCACGGTGTTTCGCTGGGATATTAACATCCGCGAAAGCGCCATTCTCGGGCTGGTGGGCGCCGGTGGGCTGGGGCTGAAGCTGCAGGCTTCTCTGAATACTCTGGCCTGGCCGCAGGTCACGATGATCCTGCTGCTGATTCTTCTGACCGTGGTGGCGTCAGAATGGGTGTCGGCCCGCGTGCGTGCCGCGATCATCTGATCTAAGGTCGCTGCCCACAGAGTCGCCCGGGCTCTTTGCAGCCCGATGCCCGCGGTGTGATCGACGGATTTTGCTCGCGCCATGCTCCGCTGGCGGCAGGTCGGGTGCCTGCACTAAGTATCGTTTTGCTGAAATCCGTTCACAATGACCCGTCATGTTTGCTGACAGCCGGCGAAATCTGCGGGGCGGAACGGTCCCCATAGCATGACCTTGTGCGGGACGGGCATCCCGGTGCCAGCGGCGTTAACCTGCTTCATTCTGGCCAGATCGCGGCGCGCTGCCCGCCCGGTTTCGCCAGAGCCCCTTTCCGGCCCGCGGAGTATTGGTCAGAGTTTGCGCAGATAGGACGCAGAGACATAGCCTTTGAGCCCGCGCACCCGGTCTAGCGTGACGCTGCACCAACGGGTGCTTCCGGATTGTTCACATCGGTGAACCCGCACCACGGCACCGTTCGGCAGGCCGACGATCACCACATACCCAACCCCCGGACCGGCACGCATCTTGAGCATGTCATCGTCATCGACGCCAAAAACCTCATGCCTGCCCAAGGGATCGGCCGCAGCAGGGGTGATCGCGGACACGGTCGCCAGCATGGCTGCCACGATCGAACCAAGGAGTGCGTTTCGCATTGTTTTGCCTGTTTGTTGTTCGCACCTTGTATTAGGAGCTCTGAACGTCAAACGGAATAGCCGCATGCGGCCGAGACGACCGCCCTTGTCAGGCACGACCGGTCCCCTGCGGGATCACTTGCCCTGGTGGAGATGTAGTCTTCGGCCACACCACGCGTCGATGGCCTGCCGAAACCCTTCGCAAGGCCAAGACTTTTTTACGAAATCAATGATCGAGTCGCTCTTAGTGCAGGCAAATGTCCATCAAGCAAGAGCGCACGCACATTACCATCCGGAGGGGCTCAGCAATAGCCCGTTGTCCCCGATACTGGCCCTGAACGGGCGACCCTCGGTACAGACGCGGCCGAAGGGGCGGCGTTGATATTGTCATGTGTTGCGATGCCGAGAAAATGCGCCACAAGATCCAGCGCCGCCCGGCAGTCCAAACTCGTTACCACTACCATCACCCCTCCCGAGGCTTTGCCCCAAACCGATTCGCACGTTTGTCGCTCAGAATTGGGGTTGCAATTTGTCTTAACAGCGAAGCTCCCCCATGGACTGTGTTCTTTTTGCCGTAATGTGGTCACATTTTGTTGTGGGGTTCTGGCCCGAGTCTTGCCTTCGGCAACGCGGTATGAAGCGGCCAGACTGGGCCGCGCCAATGGTTTCGGAGCAGCGAACAAACCCGCATCTTCACCACAATTCGAGGTTGTATTGGCCGGACCGCGTACATTTTGTAAGTCCCACAGGGAAACAGAGGTGCATCAGCCCCTGTAACGACGACCCGAGCCTTGGTCCTTCGGCCAGACCGCCAGTTGCAAAATTGGAAACATTTCGCAAAGACCATCCGCGCAGTTGGTAAAAGTCCTTGCAATGTCCGCCTCGCATCTTAACGTATTGTTAACTAATGAGGTCGTGCAGCAGGCCCTTCCAAACCGAACTCTGGAGTCTTCCTTCCATGCCGTCACACACACGTGTCGAGGGGTCCGATCTTGTGACTCTTCAAAAAAGTGATGCTGCCGATCGCAGTGTCCGCGTCGACTGGAACAGCTACGCATCGGCCTACGATCTGCTGTCCGAGCACAACCCAGAGTATCAAGCGTTGCTGCACGACTTTGAGGCCTTTCTGGCAACAATAGAAAAACCGCGGCTGATTTATGACATCGGTGGCGGCACCGGAAATTATACCAAGATTGCCGCGCGCATCTGCCCCGAGAGCGAAATTCGCCTGATGGAGCCCGATGCAGGCATGATCGGCATGGCCAAATCCAAACTCGCGACGCATGGCAACATCAGCTATGGCACCCTCGCTCTGGAAGACATCGCTGCAAGCGAAGCCGCAGATCTGGTGATCTGCGTGCACGCGCTTTACACTATGCCCTCCCCAGAGGAGCGGCTTGTTGACCTGCGTCGGCTGCTGCGCCCGGGCGGCTGGCTCTATCTGATCGATATGGGTCGGCACATGGATGTACGCGACTGGCGCAATTACCTGTTCTCGAGTCTGAGACAACAACTCGGGCTGGCGGG
This sequence comes from Pseudotabrizicola formosa, assembly GCF_002900965.1. Taxonomy (GTDB): domain Bacteria; phylum Pseudomonadota; class Alphaproteobacteria; order Rhodobacterales; family Rhodobacteraceae; genus Pseudotabrizicola; species Pseudotabrizicola formosa. The sequence continues at coordinate 13,177 of NZ_PJOM01000004.1, forward strand.
CGCGCTTCGGGTCTTCTGGCAGGGTCGCGAAATCGCCAAGCAGAACAAGAACATCTTCGAGGCACAAAAGGCCGGCGACTACTGGACGCATAGCGAAGCAGAGCTGGCAACTGCGGCCACCGCTGCCGGTTTCGAAATCGTCAGGAAGCAATCTGTCTATCGTGGATACAGTGACCTGCTCGTCTGTCGCGCACGGGCATAGCGGCGCAGAAAGACAGAAAAACCAATGATGAACCCACATGTCATCGAAGCGCTGCAACGCTCCCGCTATAAAGTTCTCAGCGAAAGGGCCGAGCTCGAAGAGATCTATCGCCTGCGCTACAAATGCTATCTCGCCGAAGAAGCGATTGGCGAAAATGAGACGGGGATGCTCACCGACGCGCTCGATGACGCGCCGAACTGCGTCCATGTCGCGATCGAGGTCGATGGGAAGGTGCAGGCGGCGATGCGGTTGCACCTTCTGTCAGATCTCTCGCTTACTTCGCCGACGCTGGATGTGTTTCCCGAATTGGCGGAGCATCTCAAGAAGGGGCAGACAATTCTGGATCCCACCCGCTTCGTGATCGATCCAGAGGCCCGCAAGATGCGCGTGCCAATACATTTTCTGGCCCTGCGTATTCCGTTTCTTGCCGCGATCTTCTACGATATAGACTTGGCGCTTGCCTCTGTAAGAACTGAGCATATTGCATTTTACCGCCGGTACCTTGGGTATACGCTGGCGATCAAAGCGCGCGACTATCCTGGGCTAAAAAAGCCGCTGCATCTTCTGACTGCAAATTTCAGAAAACAGCGCGACGCCGTTCTGGCACGTTCACCGGTCTTTGGCCCCATCGAAGAATTCCCGCATGCCGACATCGCCTTTCCGGCGCTTTCGGGGGTCTATACCGCTTCGAAGGCGGGCAGGTCCGAGGCCGCCTGACAGGCATCTGATGTGGCGTTGATGGCGCAACACGGTACAAGACAAGCCACACCGCCGCGCCTTTGCTGATTGTCGCGCAAAGCGCAACTTGCAATGTCAGCCTTATATTTGCCATTATCATCTGAGGAAAAGCCACGCGCCGCCCGTCGTATGGCCGAATTTCGACACATTGGCACAATAGGGCTCGCATTTACGACAGCGGCAGAGGCATGCATGATTGACCTGCAGATGGTTAGGGCGGCCTGGGCGAACCGGTTCAACACGGACGGTCGCGAAAAACTGATCCGAGATTACGTGGTCCTTCTCAACCAGGTGGTCTGGCAGCGGCAGGCGAGCTTCTTTGCCGCCGCCGTTTTGGCGGCGCTGTATTTTGATCCGATCTCTACCTTCGCATCTTACGCGCTGGTCGTTGTCACCGAGATGCTGGACTTGATGCTTGCCCGAAAATCCAATGCCTGGGATGGACGAGACCCCGTGGTGGGCCGAAAAATCCTCAGGGGCATTGCTGTTAACACGGTCCTCAGTGCTGTGGCGATCAGCATTTTCAGTATCAACATAGCGGTTCAGCAGACATCCGGGGGACATTTCACCCCCCTGTTCTTTTTGTTTTCTGCATCCCTGTTCGCGGCAATGTACAACAGCCAGATGGTCGGCATCCTGCTTTTGCGTCTGTCGATCTACGGGGCCGCGTTTCTCTTTATCGCGTTTCTTGACGTCTACCGCTACTTTCCTCCCCTGAGCTCTCCGGTCTGGCTGGAGTTCTTCACGATCATATTCGTGCTCTATTTCATCGTGGATATCTCGGCGAAGTTCTATCGAAACTATCAGGACCGGCTGGACCAGATGAAACTGCTCGAGGCGGAAAACGAGCGGACCAAAGTTGCCTTGGAAATCAAGTCTCAGTTTCTTTCGACGGTCAGCCATGAATTGCGCACGCCGCTGACCTCGATCATCGGCGGGCTGGACCTTGTCAACAATGGCGTCCTTGGTGAGGTGCCTGAAAACCTCAGGCCCGTGATCGGCGTCGCGGCCAAAAACGGACATCGGCTTGCCAGCCTGATTGACGACCTGCTGGACCTGCAGAAGATCGAGGCAGGAGAGATCGTGTTTCATCTCAAACCAATAGACGCAAACGATCTGGTGGCCGATGCCGTGGAATCGACCATCGGTTATGCAGACAAGCTCGGTCTCCGGGTTGCAACCGTTCCCTGCGGTGACGCGTGCCGCTTCATGGGCGACCGCAGCCGCATGATCCAAGTGATGAACAATCTGCTTTCCAACGCACTCAAGTTTTCCAAACCGGGCGGCACCGTCACGGTGCGCGTTGAAACCCGCGGCTCGCGTGTCCGCATCCTGGTCGAGGATGAAGGCGTTGGCATTCCGAGCGGGGCGAATGAGCGCGTTTTTGGCAGATTCAGTCAGGTCGATTCTTCGGATATACGCAAGGTCGGTGGCACCGGCCTTGGACTCAACATCACCAAGCAGATCGTCGAGCGCCACCACGGCATGATCGACTATATCAGCGAACTCGGTGTCGGATCGACATTTTTCATTGAATTTGAGCGCCTTACGGGTAAGGACGGGATAAACGCAGGTGCCAGTCCGGATGTCGCAAGCGGAACCACAGTATGACAGAAAACATCGCCCGGGCCAGAGGCGCGCTTACTGTGACGCGTTATACGTACGCCACAGGTCACGCAGCCGGTCGGCGAGACGCATCGGATCAAAGGGCTTTGGAATAACCTCCAAGGCGCCTTCCTTGATCAGACCATTCGAAAATTCCTCCCCGATCCGCGCCGTCATGAAGACAACCGGGACATCGCTCAGGCCGGGCAATTTGCGGAGTGCGTAAAGCGTTTCCCTGCCATCCATTTCCGGCATCATGTAGTCCAGCAGGAACATGTCCGGACCAAAGGCGACAGCCTCTGCGATTGCTTGTTTGCCGGAACTGCATTGCAGAAGCTCAAATTTGCCGATCTGTTTCAGCGCGAGATTCGCTATGAACAAAACGTCTTCGGCATCATCTACGTGCAGAATCCGCTGCAGCTCTCTCATCACGTCGTCCTCAGAATGTGTCGGCCTTTGGGTCAACCTGAAAGCAGATTGCATGGTAAAGGCATGACTTCCAGCAGTTTATCACATGCGACTCTCCCGCAGAGCGCGGAGCCGGATTGAAACCGGTCCTCTCGGCAGGCCCCTTTTCCAATTTGGAAGGCTCGAAATAGCAAGAAAATGGGCAGATGCACAGGATAAAAAGATTTGCTGCACTTTGACTGATGGCGAAATCCTGCTGCGCCAGAGATCCGAGAGAGCGCTCGGGCGTCTCATCTCCAAGGTCTTTCTGCCAAAGCGAATGACGGTCTGCCGGCCTGTTCTTGAGCGCTCCTTGCTTGGCTTACCCTCTTGAGCGCCTCTCTGGTGAAAAGCCGGTTGCATCTTCCGGTGCCAAGAGCTGTTCGCGCTGATCCAGCGTAACGCGCGCCATGCCGTGCAGGTCGATGTCCGACCCCTCAAAGACCTCGGGGGTTCGCGCCTGATGCACAACCAGATCCTGCAGGATGGTGCGCAAATGAAGGCGCATCGCAGCTTCGGCCCGGGGTGGATCTTTCGCTTCGATCCCGTCAACGACCGCAGCATGCTGTGTGACAATGCGATCTATGTCCAGATTTTGGGTCGTCAGATAGCGCACCCTGTCCATCTGCGACTTCACGCCATCCATGACTTGCCACAGATGCTGACGCCCGGCCGCTTCGGCCAGCGTCCGGTGGAAAAGATCGTCAAGCCGGAGGAATTCGGTGCGATTCGGCTGGGTCAGACCAAGGCTGCACAGGCGGGTCTGCGCCTCCAGCTGACGCCGCAGTTCCCGTACCAACGCGCCGTCTGACGCCGCCGCAACAATCCTTACCAGATCACTTTCGATCGCTTCGCGAATAAAGCGGGCATCTTCAACGGCACGCAAAGAAATCTTGCAGACAAAGGTACCACGCTGTGGACGAACCTGAACCAGACCTTCCTCTGCCAACTTGATGAATGCTTCACGGACGGGCTGCCGGCTGACGCCGAACTGAACGCTCAGCTCGGCCTCTGATACCCGTTCCCCAGGCATCATCCGGTTTTCAATAATCCGTGTCCGGAGGATCTGAACCAATTGCCGCCCGACAGAGCCACGCGGATCGATCTGATCGCTGTTGATCCCTGTAGCCATGCCGCTTCATGTTTCTGTTCAGCAGACCGGTCGCGTCCGGAACGGTCTTTCGCCACTAGTATGGTAGCGCCAAGCGGGCTGCCGGGCAATGGCGGAGCAGGGCATCGCCTTGCCTGGTATGGTAGTATGGTTTAAATTATTCCAGCAGAGAGATTCGCAATGGCAAATTGCCTTGCGCCTTCGTACTGGTCGAAGCCGCCGCGATGCGGTCTACGGTCTGCAATCGCGTGGTGCCAAGGTACGGCAGGGTGTGGCCGGACCAACACCGCTGTGGCGCAACATTGGGGTGGGCAAGGAAATTGTGTTCAACGAGCCGCGATGCCTTGATACCGCAGTGTCAGCGCCATCGTGCTAACTGGGCCAGGCATCATCGAACGGGCCCATGATCACCGGCACCTTTGTACTGGCCACGGCACTGGCCGCCCATGACGCCACTTGCGACCGCACCAAAGTGGTCAGGCTGCAACTTTGTTTTGCCGGCACCCGAGCGCGGCGTATCTGTTGGGAGGAGTGAAGATGAGACAGACGTGGCGTTGGTTCGGCCCCAAGGATCTGGTATCCGTTGACGACATGCTGCAAGCCGGTGTGGAAGGGGTCGTGACGGCGCTGCACCAGGTCTCGACCGGTGATGTCTGGTCCCCGCAAGCCATTGCGCAGCGTCAGGCAGAATTGGCGGTGATGAAAAGCGGTGCCGCCTCCGGACTGAAATGGGAGGTGGTGGAAAGCCTGCCAGTGTCGGAAGACATCAAACGACAGACCGGTGACTGGAAGACCCATATCGCCAACTGGATCACCTCCATGCGCAACCTGCGGTCTGCGGGGATCGAGGTGATCTGCTACAACTTCATGCCTATTCTGGACTGGACACGCACCGATCTGGCCTACCGGCTGGCCAATGGCGCAACATGCATGCGTTTTGACGCCGTCGACTTTGCTGCGTTTGATCTGTTCCTGTTGCAGCGCAAGGGCGGCGAGTCTGATTACAGCCGCGAGGTGGAGGAAGCAGCCCGTGCCCGCTTTGCCGACATGTCAGATGCCCGCAAGCAAGAGCTGTGCGGCAACGTGGTCTTTGGCCTGCCCGGGTCAGCAGAGCGGATGTCGATGGAGGATGTGAAGACGCATCTGGCCCGCTACGACAACATTTCGGCCGAACAGCTTCGGGGGCATCTGATCGATTTTCTGGCTGAGGTCAGCCCGATCGCACAAGAAATCGGGGTACGGCTGTGCTGCCACCCGGATGACCCACCCTTCCCGCTGTTGGGCCTTCCACGCATCATGTCGACCGAGGCCGACTACCGGGCCGTGATGGATGCGGTGGATCTGCACGCCAACGGTATCACGCTGTGCACCGGATCCTTGGGCGCGCGTGCCGACAATGATCTGCCGGGTATGATGAAGCGGCTGGGCGACCGCGTGCATTTCCTGCATTTGCGCAATGTGGCGCTGGAGGAACGGCATCTGGGTGGGTCTTTCCATGAGGCGGCACATCTTGAGGGCAACACCGACATGGTGGCGATGATCGCGGCAGTTCTCGCCGAGCAGGCCAAGCGCAAGGCTGTGGGTCGCGCCGACTGGCAGATCCCCATGCGTCCGGATCACGGACAGGACATTCTGGATGATCAAAATCGCAAGGCTCAACCAGGCTATCCGGCCATCGGGCGCCTCAAGGGGCTGGCAGAACTGCGCGGCATCATGACGGCGCTGTCCCATCCGGCGGTCAGAGCCGCGGGCTAGCGCCCTGCGTGCATCCCGACCTACCCCTGAACCATGCCGCCCAAGGCAAGGGTCAGGGATTGATCAATGTGATGCGAAAGAGCACGGGTTGCGGCATCGGCATCGCCCGCCAGCATCGGCATCAGAAACGCCAGATGTTCTTTGATCACCCGCGTCGCATTCTGCCGGGTCACCCTGACGCGCGACTGCGCCGCCATACGGATCTTGATGGCTGTCACACGGTACACATTCGAAATCAGGCGATTTTCCATCACGCTGACCATCTGTGCATGCATGTCCCAGTCATAAAGCTGAAAGTCGCGTAGAAATTCTGCCACGTCAGATCCGTCACCCTGCCCAAGCCGCACCTGCGCGGCCTGGTGCCAGTCGATCCATTCGGTGACAAGGCAACGGTCCAGCCGGGCCAGAATGTCCGGCACAGCCTCCAGCTCGATCATGCGCCGCATCTGATACGCTTCGCGGATGAAGGTGACATCCAGACTGGGCACCATCAGACCCCGCTGTGGCAGGGTCAGAAGCAGCCCCTCCGCCTCAAACCTCGGAATGGCTTCGCGCACCGAACCCAAGCTGACCCCGGCCATTTCCATCAACTCGCGCTGCGAGATGATCTGGCCCGGTCGGACCTTGCCCCAGTTCAGAAGTTCCTCAATCCGGTCATAGGCAATCTGGCGCAATGAGGGCTCTGCAGCAGAGCCGGCCGCGTCGCGCCGGGCTGCGGCAGGCTGGGTGACCATCGGTTCGGACATTGCGTTGCTCACTGACCTATTGCTAACATGACACTAACATGTTAGTTGCAGGAACGGTAGTGCAATGTTTTCCGGCCGGCAGAGGAGCGCCGGTCAAAAGAAGACAGGCGCGGACACCGATATATTCTGGGAGGAGTAGACAGAATGACATATTCGACACCCCGCCGGGCTTTCCTGGCGTCTGCCGGAGCCTTGGCACTTTTCGCCGCCAGCCTTGCCCCGTTTGCCGCAGCGGCCCAGGACTTGCCTGTGATCCGCATGTCGACCCCGGCATCCGAGACAGACCAGCGGTCGGTCGCACTTGCCACCGTGTTCGGCCCGGCCATCGCCGAATTCGCCACCTACCAGCCGCATTACAATGCATCGTTGGTGGCGCAAGGGTCTGAGCTGGAAGCGATTGCTTCGGGTGATCTGGAGATGTCGATCGCCTCTGCCCAGGAACTGGCGAACTTCTTCCCCGAATTCTCGATCTTCACGGCGGGTTATGTGCACCAGAGTGCCGAGCATCAGCTTGCGGTGTTCAGCGACCCGCTGATGGACCCGTTCAAGCAAAAGGTCGAGGATGAGCTTGGGGTCAAGTTGCTCTCGGTCATGTATCTGGGCAAGCGCCATGTAAACCTGCGCTTTCCACGCAGCGAAAAGGAAGTGATGACCCCCGCAGATCTGGCCGGCGTGAACCTGCGGATGCCGGGATCCGATGCCTGGCAGTTCCTGGGTCGCGCCATCGGTGCCAATCCGACGCCAATGGCCTTTACCGAGATCTACACCGCGCTGCAGACCGGGTCGGTCGACGGGCAAGACAACCCACTGCCCACGGTGGTGGATGCCAAGTTCTACGAGGTGACCAAGCAGGTCAGCCTGACCGCTCATCTGGTGGACCTGAACTATATCGCGATGTCCAAGGCAGTCTGGGACACGCTGACACCAGACCAGCAAACGGCCGTGCAACAGGCGGCAGATGATGCTGCCACGGCCGCGCGTGAGGGGCAGATGGCCAAGGAAGAAGAGCTTGTCACCTTCCTGAAAGAGCAGGGGCTCGAAGTCTACGAGCCCGATCTGGAAGCGTTCCGCACCCATGTGCAGGCACAATACATCGGGTCCGAATTCGCTCAATCCTGGCCCGAAGGCGTGCTGGAACAGATCAACGCCCTTGGCAACTGATCTGGCGTGATATCCTGGCCGGGGAGCAGCCACTGCGCAGCACCCCGGCCTTGTTCCCCTTTTGCGTCGCGCCCTGTGGCGTGCCGGAGGCAGTTCATGGCCCGTGTTATATCCCTGCTGCGCACGTCTGCCGAAGGCTTTGCTGCGGCGTTGATGGCCGCAATGTTCGCCACTTTCATCCTGCAGGTCGTGGTGCGCTATGCCGCTCGGATCGAGTGGGTGACGGAGACCCTGCCGTGGTTGCAGCCGCTCTATTACGGATGGACATTGGAATTCTGCCTCGCGGTCTGGGTCTGGCTGATTTTCTGGGGCAATGCCTTTATCGTACGCCAGGCCGATCACGTGACCTTTGACATCCTGTACATCGCGGTGCCGCCCCGGGTGCGGCGGGTGTTCACCATCATCACCGGGCTGGCCATCGGCATCGCCCTGCTGGCCTCGGTCTTGCCGACATGGGATCGCTTCATGATCCTTCGGCTGAAGACCACCGCCACATTGGGCGATCTGTTCGGCGACTGGATCCGGATGCGCGATATTTATGTGATCTACATGCTGTTCCTTCTGGCCGTCGCCGCACGCTATTTCTGGATGGTCTGGCATGCCTTTCGTCATGGCGTGGAAGAACCCGTGCTGCCTGGACTGGAACCACCGGGCACGGAACGGACAAAACCATGAGCTTCGAATTTCTTCTGTGCCTGGTTGCGCTGATGGGTCTGGCCGCCATCGGAATGCCGATTGCCTATGCGATCCTGGTGGCCTCGATGGCCTATCTGGTGGCGGCGGGCCAGAGCATCGGGATCAGCGGCAAGGTGCTGATGGACGGGCTGTATCAGAGCTATATCCTGCTCGCGGTGCCGCTGTTCATTGTGGCGGCCAATATCATGAACGCCGGGACGGTGTCTGATCGGCTGCTGCAGTTTTGTATCGCTATCGTGGGGCGGTTCCGGGGCGGGCTTGGCCATGTGAACGTGATGGCCTCGCTGGTGTTTTCCGGCATGTCAGGGTCGGCTGTGGCGGACGCCGCAGGGATCGGCAAGCTGATCATCGACATGATGGTCAAGTCCGGCCATTACACGCGCGGCTATGCGGCAGCGATCACGGCGGCGTCGGCAACGATCGGACCGATTATTCCGCCCTCCATTCCCATGGTGCTCTATGCGCTGGTGTCGAACACGTCGATCGGGTTCCTGTTTCTGGGCGGCATCGTGCCGGGGCTGTTCATGGGCGGTGTTCTGATGGCAATGAATGCCTGGATCTCGCACCGGCGTGGCTTTGCCAAGGATGAACCGGTCCCGCTGAGCGAACTGCCGAGCATCACCTTCAGGGCCGGTCCGGCGCTGCTGATGCCCGCCATCCTGCTTTACGGCATCTATGGCGGCGTAACCACGCCGACCGAGGCCGCAGCCGTGGCCGCGTTTTACGCGCTGATCCTTGCGGCGGTGTTCTACAGATCGCTGTCACTGAAAACCTTTTACGGCATTCTGGTTGATTCTGCGCGGTCATCTGCGGCAGTCGGTCTGGTGATCGGCGGGGCGCTGATCCTGAATTATATCGTGGCGTCAGAAAACATTCCGGGCGTTGTGGCGCAGGCGCTTGTGGGCCTCGACATTCATCCGCTCGTGTTCCTGCTGTGCGTGAACCTGCTGCTATTGGTGCTGGGCTGCTTCTTGGACGCGTCGACCATCATTCTGGTCATCATTCCGCTGTTCATTCCCAGTTGCCGCGAACTTGGCATTGATCTGGTCCATTTCGGTGTGGTGGCCATCGTCAACTGCATGATTGGGCTGATCACACCGCCTTACGGCATCCTGTTGTTTGTGATCAACGCCGTCACCCGCATTCCGCTGGCCGAGATCATACAAGAGGTTTGGCCGTTTCTGGCGGTTCTGGTGGCCGCGCTGCTGGTGATGATCCTGGTGCCAGATGTCATCCTGATGCTGCCGCGCGCCTTTGGCTATGCCGGCTGACCTCCTCTTATCCCAAGTTCCAAGGACTCTCCCAATGTCGCATGCCATGCAAGGTATCTTTCCGGTCGTCATCACGCCGTTCAAACCAGACAACACCATCGATTGGGAGGGCTATGCCCGGCTGATCGATTGGTACATCGACAACGGTTCGCATGGCTTGTTTGCGGTGTGCCAATCATCGGAAATGCTGTTTCTGACGCTGGAAGAACGCCGCGATCTGGCGGCCTTCACGGTCAGGCATGTGGCGGGCCGGGTGCCGGTGGTGGCCTCGGGGCATATCTCGGCCGCAATGGACGATCAGAAGCTGGAGCTGCGCACCATCGCCGAAACCGGGGTCGATGCGGTGGTTCTGGTGACCAACCGTCTGGCGGCAGCGGATGAGGGCAGCGACGTGTTCCGCGCGCGGATGGATGACCTGCTGACCGCCCTGCCATCCGACATGGCGCTGGGGCTGTATGAATGCCCCGCGCCCTATCGCCGCCTGCTGACGGATGACGAGGTCAGCTGGTGCGCACAAAGCGGGCGGTTTGCCTTCCTCAAGGACGTGACCTGCAATCTTGATGACGTAAAGCGGCGGCTGCGGTTGGTCGAAGGCTCGCCACTGGCGATCAACAATGCGAACGCGGCGATCGCCTGGCCTGCCATTCTGGCGGGCGGTCACGGCTTTTCCGGCGTGATGAACAACTTTCATCCCGATCTTTATCGCTGGCTGATGGACCATGGCCGCGAGCATCCCGAATTGGCGGCGGAGCTGGACACCTTCCTCGTGCTGTCGGCCATGTCCGAAGGCATGGGCTATCCCAAGCTGGCCAAGCATTACCACCGCCGGATCGGCACCTTCGACTGCGTCCACAGCCGCACGATCCCCTATGACATTGCCGAAAAACACTGGGCGGTCGAGGTGGTCCTTGATCACATCGTCGAGGGAGCGTCCCGGTTCCGCGATCGCATCAGGGCCCTGTAGGGGCCCCGATGCTAGGGTCGGCGCGCAGGGCCAGCCACTGGCGCAAGGCGACCGCGCCGAGGATGGCAGCCCCCAGTGCCGTCGAGATGACCTCCGGTGCGATCATCAAAAGGGCGGCGATAGGCAGAATCACCCTCTCGATCTTCCACAGCGGGGCCATCAGCCAATTGGTGATCGCGGCAGACAGCGCCAGGATGCCCAGCACAGCCCCGGTAAAGGCCAGCGCAAAGGCACTCCACGTGAAGCCTTCGGTCACCAGCAGCAGCGAGGGCGAGAAGACGAACATGAACGGCACCAAGGCCTTGCCCATTGACAGGCGGAAGGCGGTGTTGCCCGCCTTGAACGCATTTGCCCCCGCGATGCCCGAGGCGGCATAGGCCGCCAGCGCCACCGGCGGTGTCACATCGGCAAGCACCCCGTAATAGAACACGAAGAAATGGGCGACCAGCGGCTCGACATTCATCATGCTCAGCACCGGGGCGGCGACAGCGACCATGATGATATAATTCGCCGTGGTCGGGATGCCGCAGCCCATCAGGATGCAGACCACCGCTGTCATCATCAGAGTAAACAAAAGCGCGAGCGTTTGGATGCCAAAAAGCTCGAACGGCAGGAAGCCGAGGAAAGCATGGGTGCTGACTGCCCAGCTTTGCGCCAGGCTGGTCAACATGAAGGCGATCTTGAAGCCGATTCCGGTCAACGTAACCACGCCGATCACCACGCCCACCAAAGCCGCCGCCGCCGTAACGGCAAGAGAGCTCTTGGCGCCGGAGACGAAGCCTTCGTAGATCCCGGCAACAAATTCCTTGGCCCCGTCCGTAACGCCGGACGCCATGACGCGCTGGATTGCGTAGACCGCGATACAGGCGGTGATGGCCCAGAATGCTGCCAGAAACGGCGTGCGCCCCGACATCAGCATCCACACCAGAAGGAGCAACGGCAACATCGACAGCCAGCCTTCGCGCAGAACCTTTACAGCGTTGGGCAGCTCTTCCTTGGTCAGGCCCCGGATGCCCAGACGCTTTGCCTCCAGATGCACCTGCACCAACACGCCGAAGAAATGCATGAAGGCCGGCACGATGGCCGCAATCAGAATCGTGCGCAGCGGGATGCCCAGGTATTCCACCATCAGAAAGGCCACGGCCCCCATCACCGGCGGTGTAATCTGCCCGCCGGTGGAAGAAGCCGCCTCGACCGCCGCCGCAAAATGGCGCTTGAAGCCGATCTTGATCATGGTGGGAATGGTCAGCGCGCCGGTGGTGACCGTGTTGGCGATGGACGAGCCAGAGATTGACCCGAGCAGGGCGGAGGACACGACGGAAACCTTGGCCGGCCCCCCGGCATAGCGCCCGGTCAGCGCGGTGGCCAGATTGATGAACAATTGCCCAAGGCCGATCTTCTGCGCCATCACGCCGAACAGCACGAAGTGGAACACATAGGTGGCAATCACGCCGAGCGCGGTGCCGTAGACACCTTGGGACGAGAGATAAAGGTGATTGACGATCCCGGCCCAGTCAGAGCCGGGATGCACGAAAATGCCAGGCATCGATTGCCCGAAATAGGCGTAACCGATGAACAACAGCGCAATCACCGGCAGCGGCCAGCCCATCGAGCGGCGGACAGCCTCGAACAGTGTCACCAGCAGGACAGTGCCCATCGCCACATCCAGCGGCAGCGGGTTGCCGATGCGAAAGGCCAGTTGGTCATAGATCCATGGCACGTAAAGTGCGCTGATCAGCGCAGCAATGGCAAACAGCCAGTCCAGCACTGGCAGGCCAAGGATGACAAAGCCTGTGGTCTTCTGACGCCCCGAAGAGAAGGCGGCAAAGCTCAGATAGATCAGGAACAGCGACACGCCCATATGCACGCCGCGATGCGTGGTCGCGCGCGGGATGCCGAAACCGGCTGTGTAATAATGATAGACCGCCAAGGCGAACAAGATAACGCCTGACAGCAGCGCCACAGGGCGTGTGATGGTTCTGAACCGCGCTTCGGGATCAAATTCTTCTTCGATTGCCCGCAGTTCCGCCTCGGTCAGGGTGCGCGTGTCGTTGCTCATCAGACGGTCCTTGCAAGCTGTCATGCAGATGAAAGGGACGCGGCCCATGCGCAGGCCGCGTCCCGGTCGTCAGGTCAGATCGGGCTGATCACTCGATCGCGCCGACTTCCTTGTAGAACTTCTCCGCACCCGGATGGAATGGGATGCCTGCCCCTTGGACGGCATTTTCCAGCGTGATGAACTTGCCCTTGGCATGACCATTGGCGAACAGACCCTGCGTCGTCTCGTTGAACAGCGATTTGGTGATCCCGTAGACCAGATCTTCGGACAGATCGGCCGAGGTCACCATCTGCGCGCCCACCGAAATGGTGGCCACTTCAGCGTCCTGTCCGTTGTAGGTGCCGGCTGGGAAGGTGTCGGTGGCGAAGAAGCTGTATTCCTCGCGCAGTGCGTCGATTTCCGGGCCGGTGATCGGCACGATCACGACATCATGCTGGCTGGACAGTTCCGCAATCGCGCCTGCCGGATAGCCGCCAACAAAGAAGAACGCATCCATCGCGCCATCGCGCATCCGGTCCGATGCCTGATCGGGCTTGAGGTATTCCGGGGTAATATCGGCTTCGGTCAGGCCAAACGCCTCAAGGATGATCTTGGCATCCACCAGCGTGCCCGATCCCGGCTCGTCCAGCGACACGCGCTTGCCGCGCAGATCGGCGACCGAGGCGATGCCCGAGTCCGCACTGGCCACCAGATGGATGCTTTCAGGATAGAGGTTGGCAATCAGCCGCAGTTTTTCGACCGCAGGTTGACCCTCGAACAGGCCGGTGCCGGTTTGCGCCCAATAGGCCACGTCAGACTGGCTGAAGCCAGCCTCCAACGTGCCGCCGTTGATCGAGTTCACGTTGCCGACCGACCCATTCGACGCCACAGCCGTGGCAATCAGGCCCGGCACGCCGCAAGAGCCACCTTCTTCACAGGCGCGCGACCCGGGCGGGTTGGAAATCGCGTTCGCGATCAGGCCACCGATTGGGTAATAGGTGCCTGCCGTGCCGCCGGTGCCGATGCGGAAAAACTGCATGTCCTGCGCCACTGCGCCTTGTGCCATCAGCCCGACCGCAAGCGCGGCCCCTGCCAGAGCGTTGAAGGATATGATTTTCATGCCTACCTCCTAGGTGGTCTTTCCTCGAAATGCTGCCGCCCTTCCGGACGATCTGATCAAATCCTAAGCGATGATCGCCCAGAGGTCGAGACTGATTGATCGCTGCGTTCAGAAGTTAACGGCCGGAGCGCGGCCCGGAACCAGCCAGCACCACAGCACCGTCCGGAGCCCCGCCGGTCAGCGTCATGAACGCTTCGTGCTGCGACAGGAAAATCTGGCCCTTGAAGTGATCCATGAAATCCGACCGCATCAATGCATCCGTCACCGGACCTTTGACCTCGGACAGGTGAAAGCCGATCCCGGCAGAGCCAAGACGGTGCGCGATGGCTTCAAGACTTTCCAGCGCGCTTGCGTCGATGGCGTTCACGGCCGGGCACATCAGGACAACATGCTGCAACTGCGGCAGACCAGCAACACGGTCATAGATCGCGTCTTCAAGGGCGCGGGCATTGGCGAAATACAGGCTTTCATCGACCCGGATCGACAGGATGCGCGGATCGGTGATGACATCATGGCGCTCAACGTTTCTAAAATGCTCGGTCCCCGGCACCTGGCCGACAATGGCGATATGCGGGCGCGAGGTGCGCCACAAAAACAGCGCCAGCGAAAGCGACACACCGGCCAGGATCCCCGCTTCGACCCCCACCAGCAGCACCGCGAGGATGGTCACGGCCATCGCGGCGAAATCAGCCTTGGAATAGGCCCAGGTGCGACGGATCGCGGCGATGTCCACCAGAGACAGGACGGCCACGATGATCGTTGCGGCCAGCACGGCCTGTGGCAGGAGTTGGAACAGGGGGGTCAGGAAAATGGTCGCCGCAAGGATACCTGCCGCGGTAAAGGCACCCGCCATCGGGGTTTCGGCACCTGCGTCGAAATTCACCACGGACCGGGCAAACCCACCCGTCACCGGATAACCACCCGACAGGGCAGAGGCGATGTTGGACGCACCAAGGGCAGTCAGTTCTTGGTTGGGCACAATGCGTTGCCGCCGTTTCGCGGCCAGAGTCTGCGCCACCGAGACCGATTCCACAAAACCGACCAGGCTGATCAGCACCGCAGGCAGCAGCAATTCCTGCCACAGGCCCGGATCAAACGATGGCAGCGCAAAGGGTGGCAAATGGCCGGGGATATTGCCAACGATCCTGACTCCCTTATCCGCCAGCCCAAAGCCGACCACCGCAAGGATGGACAAGACGATGGCGACCACAGGACCGGTCTTGGCGATTAGATCCGACGCCCGTGCCGGCACCCCGCGTGCCAGCAACAGCGGCTTCAACTGCTTGCGTGTCCAGAACAGGAACGCGGTCGCAGTGGTGCCGATGACAAAGGTATATGGGTTCAGTCCATCAAGTCCCGCGGCGATCCCGGCCAGCACGCGCAACAGGCTGTCGCCCTCCACCCTGATCCCCAAAATGTGCTGCAGCTGGCTGATCGCAATCAGAAGTCCAGACGCGGTGATGAAGCCCGAAATCACCGGATGCGACAGGAAATTGGCCAGAAACCCCAAGCGCAGCAAAGACATCGCCACAAGGACAAGCCCGGACAAGAATGCCAGCGTGATAGCCGCCGTCAGATATTCCGCGCTCCCGGGGTCCGCCACTTGCCCCACCGCCGCCGCTGTCATCAGGGACACCACCGCCACCGGCCCGACCGCGAGTGCCCGGCTGGTGCCAAAGATTGCATAGGCGATCAGAGGCAGGATCGAGGCATAAAGCCCCACCTGCGGCGGCAGGCCCGCCAGCATGGCATAGGCAAGGCTTTGCGGCACCAGCATGATGGTCACGATCACCGCCGCGATCAGATCGCTTTGCGCGTCGGATGTCGTATAGGCTGGTGCCCACCCAAGGATGGGGAACAGAGACGAGAAACGTTTCAACGGCTTGGCCTTTTCAGTCGCGCGCAGAAAGCCGGGGGCGGCGGTGTGGTCCTGAAGGCTTAAAGCCCGTTGATCGGCACTTTGAGAAAGCGCTTGCCGCTTTCATCCGGGGGCGGAAGGTCACCCGCGCGCATGTTCACCTGCAGGGATGGGATGATCAGTTTCGGCATGGCTAGGGTCGCATCCCGCGCTTCACGGAGCTGGACGAACTCATCTTCAGTGATACCGTCCTTGATATGAATATTATGGGCCCGCTGTTCGGCCACGGTCGTCTCCCAGCGAATTTCACGGCCGTTGGGCCCGTAATCATGGCACATGAACAAGCGCGTTTCGGCGGGCAGCGACAGCACGCGCTGGATCGACCGGTACAGCGTGCGTGCGTCCCCGCCCGGGAAATCGGCACGGGCCGATCCGCCATCCGGCATGAACAACGTATCACCGACAAAAGCGGCATCGCCCGCCACATGCGTCATGCAGGCTGGCGTGTGACCGGGCGTGTGCAGGGCAAACACCGTCATGCCACCGATCTGATAGGTGTCGCCATCCTTGAACAGCCGGTCAAACTGCGACCCATCGCGTTGGAATTCGGTGCCTTCGTTGAAGATCTTGCCAAAGGTGTCCTGAACGAGGGTGATGTGTTCACCAATGCCGATCTTGCCGCCAAGCTTGCCCTGAATATAGGGGGCACCAGACAGGTGGTCGGCATGAACATGCGTCTCGATCAGCCATTCCAGCGTCAGGCCCTGCGCGCGGATGAAGTCGATCACCGCATCGGCCGAGGCATAGGAAATGCGGCCTGCGGCATAGTCGATGTCCATCACGGAATCGATGACGGCGCAGGCGGTGCTGGCCGGATCGCGCACCACATAGGTAACCGTGTTGGTCGGTTCATCAAAGAAGGCCATCACCTCTGGTTTGACCGAAAGGTCAACGGCATGGGGAATCGTTGCAAAATTTGTCATCGGTGTGTCCTCCGGACTGTCAGGTGCTTCGGCGACGGGGCAAGGCTTGCAGCCAGCGTGCAATGACAATACCGCCAGCCATCGAGATCAGGAACAGGGCGGTCGGCCAGGGCGCAAAGCCCAAGGCCGGAATGGCACCCCCGGGACAAAAGCCCGCAATGCCCCAGCCCAGGCCGAACACGGCAGAACCGCCGATCAGTTTGGCATCGATCACTCGTGCCATCGGCAGATGGAATGTCGTGTCGAACAGCGGCGCTTTGCGCTGGCCAAAGATGACGCGATAACCAATGGCCGTGGTGATCAATGCGCCACCCATCACAAAGGCAAGGCTTGGGTCCCATGTACCGAGGGGATCAAAGAAGTTCAGAACCTTGGCCGGGTTGCCCATGCCCGAGATGGCGATACCAAGCCCAAAGATCAGGCCCGCGACAAGGGCAGACAGGATATGTTTCATCTGCGTTACCCTCCAAAGCCATGTCGGATCAGCGTGACGGTGGCAAAGGTCGTGGCCATGAAGGTCAGCGTTGCCACCAGCGACCGGGGTGACAGCCGGGCCAGACCGCAGACGCCATGACCCGAGGTGCAGCCCGAAGCGAATGTAACGCCAATCCCCACGATCACCCCTCCCAAGGCCAGCAGCGCCCCATTGGTCGGTGAGACGAAGTCAAATTCTGCGCCAAATCGCGTCGCAAGAAACGGTGCGACCACCGCACCGGCCAGAAACGCCAGCCGCCAAGGACTGTCGGGGTTTCGGGGGTCCAGCACGCCACTCAACATGCCGGTCATGCCCGCGATGCGCCCGTTGAAGACCATCAGAACAACGGCCCCAAGGCCGATCAGGATGCCGCCAAAGAGGGAGGCCCAGGGGGTAAAGTCAGTGATCATCGTATGGCAAGCTCCGGCATGAAAGGGGGATCAGATGCTTTGTCACAGGCGCCGCACCACCCGTCGGTCGGGACGTTCGGGCCTTCAGCGCCGTGGCGCTGAAGGAATGGCTTATTTCTTTGTCATCGGGCAAGTATTGATGCCAAACAGGGTATAGGCAGGGCAGAAGCGAAAGAGGGCGGTTCCGATCATCACGACGCCGACAGCCGCCAAAGCAAATTTCCATGCGCCCCAGGCAGCAAGCAGATCTGCAGACACGGGGAGAAAAGGCGCAGCCAGCAGAACCGCACCCAGAACACCGCGCAGCAGCCGATCAAGAGGTCCAACGTTTGTCATTCCGCATTCCTTGTTTACAAGCGATGTTGCTTATTACTTTCGAAAGTGCTTAAATGTCAAGTATGAAAACCGATATCACTCTTGAAGACATGACAGCCCTGGAAACCAAGGCTGAAGAAGTGTCTGAAACCCTGGCGGCCATGGCCAACCCCAAGCGGTTGCTGGTGCTGTGTTCGCTTTTGGCCGGTGAAAAATCGGCTGGCGATCTGGCCGCGATCGTCCAGCTGACACCCGCCGCCTTGTCGCAACATCTTGGCAAGATGCGGGCCTTGCGCCTTGTGGTGACGCGCCGCGACGGACAGACCATCTATTACAGCCTTGCCAGCGCCAAGGTCCGCGCCCTGCTGGAAACCCTCTACCGCGTATATTGCGCCACAGATGACTAAATCGGGCAAGATTTTTACGTCCGCCCTCTGCCAACAGGGCAGCGCCACCGAGGCTTGCGTGCGGGCCACTGCCTGTCTTGTCTCTCCAAGCGCCGCAGCGGTCGCGATCATCGCACGCCTTCAATCTTTGCCTGTTTCGGCAAACATGCAAAGGTAAAACGGGCGAGAGGCGACCGTTTGACGGCCTTCACAGCACATTCCCTGCGATGCAGCCCCATCCTCCGGTTGAACTTTCGCTCCAAACCGGCGAAAACGCGCCTATGTGCCGCCCTTGGGCAACACAACTTTCGCACGGACGCATTAGCAGGGGAACAGCGGCGCGTCCAAACCTGGCCTGTGGTCGCAGGCCGATCCATCCGGGACGACCCGCCGTCATCTGCTGACGGGCAAACCAAGCGTAAACCGCGCCGGGTCTGACACCAAAAGAGGGACATCATGACCGACACCCCAAACGCGCTTCAGCGCGACGACGAACCGATCAGCGACATCGAGGCAATCCCCGAACCCGAGGGTGAGACCGAGATCATCACCACCGACTATTCCATCGGGCAGGACAATGTGGCGCCAAGCTACATCCTGCAGTTCGACTTTCACCAGAAGGTCTTCAGCATTTCTGCGCTTGGGATCGTGGCTTTCACCATTCTGACTCTGGCGTTCCAGAACCAGATCGAGCCGGTGTTCACCGGCATGCGCGACTGGCTGACCGGAAATCTGGGCTGGTTCTTCCTGATCGCAGGCAACATCTTTGTGCTGCTGTGCCTGTTCCTGATCGTCTCACCGCTGGGCAAGATCCGCCTCGGCGGGCCAGAGGCCACGCCTGACTATGGCTATATCGGCTGGTTTTCGATGCTGTTTGCCGCCGGCATGGGAATCGGGCTGATGTTTTATGGCGTGTCAGAACCTTTGTCGCATTACACTGCGGCCTTGGGCGGCGTGACCGTGGATGAAACCGGTGCCCGCACCGATTGGGCACCGCTCGGGGGGGCGGCAGGCGACACGGCAGAGGCCGCGCGTCTGGGCATGGCGGCCACGATCTTTCATTGGGGCCTTCACCCTTGGGCAATCTACGCGGTCGTGGCGCTGGCCTTGGCGCTGTTCTCTTACAACAAGGGCTTGCCTCTGACCCTGCGTTCCACCTTCTATCCGATCTTCGGGGAAAGAATCTGGGGCTGGCCGGGCCATATCATCGACATTCTGGCCATCTTTGCCACGATCTTCGGACTTGCCACCTCGCTCGGCATCGGCGCGCAACAGGCGGCGGCGGGGCTGGACTACCTGTTCGGCTTTGGCCAGTCGGATTCGAGGCTGATTATGCTGATCGTGTTCATCACCATTCTGGCGATTGTCTCGGTGGTGCGGGGGCTGGAAGGCGGGGTGAAGATCCTGTCGCAGCTCAACATGTTTCTGGCCCTGGCGCTGCTGATCTTTGTCGTGGCCCTTGGGCCCACGGCCAGCATCTTTACCGGATTTTTTACCAACCTTGTGGCCTATGGTGAATATCTGCCGGCACTGGCCAATCCGTTCGGCCGGGACGACGCCAACTTTGCCGCAGGCTGGACGGCGTTCTACTGGGCATGGTGGATCAGCTGGTCACCCTTTGTCGGCATGTTCATCGCCCGCGTCTCGCGCGGCAGAACGGTGCGGGAGTTTCTGATTGCCGTGCTGATCGTGCCAAGCCTGTTCTCGGTGCTGTGGATGACAGCGATGGGTGGCAGCGCAATCTCTCAGGTTGTCAACGACGGCTTTACCGGAGTTCAGACGGCGGCACTTGAACTGCAGCTGTTTGAAATGCTCAGCCAATTGCCGCTGGCGGCGATCAGTTCTCTGATCGGCATCGTGCTGGTCGTTGTGTTCTTCGTCACCTCGTCCGACTCCGGCTCTTTGGTGATCGACACCATCGCAGCAGGGGGCAAGACCAATGCGCCAGTCGTGCAACGGGTGTTCTGGGCCACTTTCGAAGGGCTGGTGGCGATTGCGCTCTTGCTGGGCGGTGGTCTGGCGGCCTTGCAGGCCATGGCGGTTTCAACCGGGCTGCCCTTTACTCTGGTGTTGCTGGCAGCCTGCTATTCCATCTTGCGCGGCCTGATGAACGAACCGCGCTGAGCATTCGGGCAGCCCCAAGGGGCTGCCCGTCACTTGCGATGGGAAAGCCCGACATGGCGGGCAATGGTGCTGACGGTGAACACCTGCCGCGGGCGGTTTGCACGGGAATCAAACCGGCATTTCTGCAGCCGCTGTCGCAAGCCCCTGACAAACCGCCAAATTTCAATGAGCCTTCTGGTGATCCCGACAGGACTTGAACCTGTAACCTGCCCCTTAGGAGGGATTCATTCATTTTCCTGATCCTTCTTTGTTTTCTTATGCTTGAGCGGTCGAGGTTCGGTCGGTTGTACATAGTTTGTACGAAACCGCGCCCTGACATCGGCCTCGTCCGTCTCGGCGTGGGCATAGATGCGCATGGGCAGATTGGGGTCTGACCAGCGCCCGGCCTTGGCCGCCGTGACCGGATCGACGCCTTGTCGCACTACCAGTTCGGTGAAAAACCCGTGCCGCCCGGCGGGGTGTGCCGACAGGTAAGGGATGCCCGCGCGCTTGCATATCGTCTTCCAGCGGTTGTTGTAGCCGGTCGGGCTGCCATAGCCAAAGACGCGTGGCGACAACAGTTGCCCCGTCTTTAGGTTCTTGGGCCGCTTCGGCTTCAACACCACCAGCTCGGCCATCATCTGCGGCGAAACGGTGATCCAGCCCTCCGGGTGGCCTTTCTGCGCCTTGATGCACACCTCGCAGGTGGCAGGCCGCAGATCATCCGGTTCGATGGACACCGCCTGATCGATCCGCGCCGCTGTCTCGAACATGAAACGCACCATGGCGGCGTTGTAGGGGTCGGCGGCGGCACAGAAGGCTTCGATCCAGTCGCGCGTCGCAGGGATGCGCTCGATCCGGCTGGGCTTGCGCCGCCGCTGGTCCTGCGCGATGCGCTCAAACTTGTCGTAACGCTTCACGCGCAGTAACGGCGTGCCCTTGTGCTCATGCGCGTTGTTGATGACTGCCCGCGCGGGCGTCACGATCTCGCGCCACCAGGTATCGGTGCAGGCGTTCGGCTTGAGCTTGCGACCGAGGCATTTCAGCAGCGCGCCCGTTATCGCGCCCAGCGGCATATCCCCGATCTCGTCGAGGATCGGCAGAAGCTGCTTCGCCGTCTTGGCGGAGGGGTGATAGAAATCGACTGCATCGGCAAAGCGCAGACTGTGCTCTTCCCCGATCAGGTACTTGCGGACCTGAAGCTGGGTTTCGTCGTTTATCCAGTCCCGCGCGCCAGCTTCAGTAGTCGCTCGCGTGCTTTGGCGGTATGGACCGGCGATCGGTCGGCCATTGTATTCGACCCAGCCCTTGACCCAGAAGACGGAGCCACGCTTGTAGATTTCGAGCGGCATGCCTGTCCTTCCTCGAAGATGGTGTCAATTTGCGCGGGGGTGATCAGCATGGTCCGTCCCAGCCGGAAGAACGCGCCGGTGTCGTTGGCCTTTTCGCGTAGCGTCCGCTCAGAAATCTCGATCCCGTGGTCGGCCATGATCTCGACCCATTGGGCCGGGGTCTTGCCGATGGTGAGGATCTGGGAGCTTTCAATTATCTCAATCTCCGCCACTTGGATCGTCCTTTCTTGCATGTGTCCACGACTACGCCTACGCATAGAATCGCTTGTTCAGCACCATCTGACGTGTTCAGATGGGATCAAACGTATATTGTCGTCATTTTGTGCGACATTCGCCCAAATGGTAATGCACGTCAATCGGAAAACGCACATGACGCGAGAGCCATCAGATCTGTTCGCCGAGATGGGCCCGCGCCTTGCGATCACTCGCAACGACATTGGCCTGTCGCAAGCGGCCATGGCGGAAGCGCTGGGCGTGTCCCCTCGGGCCTATCACAGCTACGAAAAAGGCAAGCGCGGTATACCAGTCGAGGCCTTGGTCGCGATGATCGAACGGTTCGACCTAGACGTGCGCTGGTTGTTGATCGGAGCAAAATCGGTACGGGCAAACCATGATTTTGAGGCGCTGAAGAACATCGAAAACTCACTGGACAGGCATCTGATGGCGGAAGGCATCAAGATCAAAAGCGAGAAGCGGGGGGCGATCATCGCCCGCTGGTATCAATCGCATATCGAAGGGCGCGAGGTCGTCGACGACGATGTGCACACTTGGATCGAACTGGTAAGGGACTAGACTGTTGGAAAGACCGAGCAAAAAGTGGCAGAGCGTGCGCAGGGCAACTTTGGAGCGAGCCCGCAGAGCAGCGATACAACCGCTTGAGCACCTACATTTAATCTACTTCGGCGTCTGCATCTGCTACCTTACTGGCTTCGTGCGCTTTCAGTTCTTCGACCCCGCGGCAGGTTTCACTTGGATCACTGGGACGCAACTCCTGATCGTTGCGTTCGCGGGTGCGCTTATGCCGATCCTCACCGGATCGGTGCTCACTCTGCATTTCGCCAGTCGAAAACTGCAACGTCTGGCGACCGAATGACAGGTAGGAGCTTATGAGGAGGCGAAAATGAAGCGCGACCCCAACAGCTGTCCCACACACCCGGGGGAACTGCTCCGCAAGGATGTGATCCCTGCGACGGGGGAATCCAAGGCAGCGGTCGCACGGTTACTCGGCATCTCGCGTCAGCACCTGCATAGCGTTCTGGCCGAGCGAAAGCGGGTAAGTCCAGAGGTCGCTGTGCGCCTTGCCAAGCTTTTCGGAAATGAGCCCCTGTTCTGGATCAGGATGCAGGGTGTCTATGACGCATGGCATGCTTGCCAAGACGTGGATGTTTCGGCGGTGCCGACGCTAATTCCTTCCGAGCGCGGCGTAGCAAGTCGCCGGTCGGCGTCTTCGCGGTGACCCCCATGCTCCAGTTCGACGGCCGTTGGAGATTTGACAGTCCAGGTCCGATAGAAACCGGCGTCGACAACGCTTTCCGTGACCTCATTAATCGGATTGCTGGACAAGCTCCGCGTAAATCCATCCTCGAGCATTTCAAGTCACGGTTTGCCTCTGCGGCCAACATCCAATACTGGCCGAGCAGCAACGAGCGGTTCGCCGCCGAGGATCTCACGACCGCCATGTCCGCAGCAGCGACGAACGCGCCTCTATTCATCGAAGCGTTCTGGCTCGGCTGTGAGGAACTCCGGCTCCGTCATCCCGAAATGGTGTTGCCCGACGCGGGTCGGATCAACCGCATCCTCACCGACACAAACGCCGGCTATCAGCTCGATCCGCCCCTGCTGGTTGCCACCCGTGTGCATATCCCCATCGCGGTTCCGACCCCGCCCCCATCACTGGATGTGCAGGCCCGGTCGCTCATCGAGCAGGCGCTGCAAGCCTCAGAACACGCCCTGGCCGAGGGGAACGGCCGACAGGCCGTCCAGGAAGTCTTGTGGCTACTGGAGACCATCTCCACTGCATTTCGCAGTCCTGAGGTGTTCGACGGCACCATTCAGGGACGCTACTTCAACAAAATAGTCGGTGAGTTGCGCCTGCGCGGTCGCGGGCATCAGGAACAGATCCTGCAATGGATGATGACATTGCATGGATACCTGTCCTCCCCCACCGGCGGCGGGGTGCGCCATGGCGTCGATCTCAAGGAAGGCCTCGCTCTGGGAATCGAAGAGGCGCGTCTCTACTGCAATCTCATCCGTAGCTACCTGACATTTCTCATGGCGGAGCATGAGCGCCTGACAAGGCGCGTCGCATGACCGTCTATATGACGAAGACGTGGGGATTTGGATCGCCATCCGGGCCACTTCAATTTAGCCAGCGCGGGTGGCGGGACCGAGCCCGCGGCCTCCTCCGGCCAGGCGATCTTGTAGTGATCGTCGGCACGATGGGCGATGAAACCCATTCCGAAGAGCGCGGCATGATCCTTGGCCTCATGGAGCCGACCACGACGATCGTCAGCTCACTCGACTACGACCTCGCCCGTGGCCCACGCGATTTCGATGAGGCTGGCAACTACCGCTGGCCGTTCGGGCTCGAACTCTTGCGTGCCTGGCGCTTCCTCGAAACAAGGACCGCCTTGTCGGCGATCTCGCCACGGCGCTTCAGCATGGATTCCGCGCAGGGAATCGTACCGCTCCTCGCAGATGAGGCCGAGGCGATCCTGCTCTTGCCCAGAGAACCGGTCGCGCTGCTCCGGCCCGCTCGAACCGAGGCACGGGTCGCGGGTCTAGAGGCAGCTCGCCGGCGAGGCGCACCGCCACCAACGACCAAGCGCACCGGCATCATGCATATGCGGAGGGCACCAGCCTTCACCTACGCCATGATGATCGAAGGCGCTTCACCCCCTTCGTTCAAGATTGGCTGGGCCTTTGACTGGAGGCGGCGGGAGCGCAATTTCAACCAGTCAGCCATGCCCGAGCTCGGTGGCGTTCGATACCGCACGATCCTCCACGAACTGTGGGACACGGCCATAGATGCCTTTCGCATGGAGCAGGCGATCCTCCACCATTTCGATGCTCTCCGGCATGCGCGCAATCAAGAGGTGGTATCCGCGGTCTCGGCGGACACGATCCAGAAGTCGTGGATCGATTACCTTTCGAACTACAGGAAGCGGAGCACACGGGGAGGAAAAGGCACATGAAGAAGCCGTCCGCGATGGTCAGCAAGAGCACCAGGTTTCCCTTCCAGGTTGCCGTATCCTGTTGGATTGACCTGCTCGGCTATGGCGAGATGATCTCCGCCTCCGGGTTCAATCCACTGCACGCCGAAGCGCGCGATGCCCTCGCTCGCATCAGGACGTTTCATCGCATCGTCGCCGACCACAGCGCGAGATACTTTCCGACATTGGTGATGAATGATGGGGCGGTCGCCTATCGTGATCTCTCCCTGCGAGCGCGTTCACCTACTCACGATTTTCTCGTGCGGGCGTGGAAGATGTTCGAGGCGGTCCGGATCGAGGACATGAAGAGTGGCCATCCAGGACCGCGGATGGTCTTGGCCTGCGGGTTTCGCATGCTGGGACGGCGTGCCGGCCTGGACGCGTCTCGCGACCACTTCAAATCAATCGTCGATCGGTTGCAGAGGGGCGATATCGGCGCCGAGCAAGCGGTACGCGAGGCAGCATCGATGCGGCCGCGCTTTGATATCGTCCCGCAACTGCAAGCGAACTTCGCCTTCACAAAAGCCTACATCGCCGAGCAGACCGGGACGAAGGGCAAACTTCCCGGTCCTGCATTCTACGTGGACATGGCGATATTCGGCGGCGACCGTCCGCAATGGATTGATCTGGGCCCTGACATTGACTGGGCACACCCCAAGTTGAACTTGCATGCGGTTTTCGCTGAGGTCCGTGGCATGCAGGATGGGCGACATCCGAGCGGCGGGCCGACCGATATTCGCGATGGCCTTGCCGTTGCGCAGACGCTTGCCAACGACCCAGATGTCCTTATGGCACTACGCGCCGCGGAAAAATCGTAGCCATCGCCCGGGAACGGTCCGCTTCCCATCGACGGCTTAGTCCGGGCATGCACCCTTTCCACCGGTCTGCTTCTTTGAACGCTTCTGACTGCGTCGGACCAAGGCGGCGGTCATCTCTGCCGGCCGCGATACATCCAACACAATGACCTCCAATTTGCCTTTCAGGGGTATCGGAATATCGTCAAGGAGCATCGTCTCCAGCCCCTTAGCGCTTGAAGGGGCTTCCCGGCCATCGCTCCGGGCGGGGATCGAAAACTCGGTCCCGAACCAGAAGACCAAATAAATTCCGTAGCCATCGGCCCCCACGTCCGATGCGTAGCCATTGAGCTGACTGAGGGGTGCCGTCCAAAGCTCCCTATTGTAGTGCCGCTTTGCTTCGATCGGCAGGTTCTTGCCGGCGTGGCTGAGTAGCAGAACGTCGGCTCGCTTGTTCTCCCCGCGCCGTGCTTCAGGGAAACTGCCGACAATCCCGTATCTCTCCAGACGAACCCGCATTAGTTCGAGCAGACGGTCCCGATCCTCGTTTTCGATCTGTGGTGTCGTTGCCGCTCCGTCCTTGTCGGTGTTCCAGAACCGCTTCCATGGGGTTTCGCTGCCTGTTCGCAACGTGCTCCTGTACCGATCGATCTCCTCAAGAACCACTGCTGTGAGATCTGCCGGACTTGCAGGGGCTCCCCCAGAAAGCGCCACGACGAGGTCACCCACCGGCGGCGCCGCATAGAGATCATCCCGCTTCATCCTGGCATGTTCGGCGGCCGCGTGGGCGAGTTGCGGCTTCCAACTCGGATGTACCTCTGATGAGAGCGTTCTTAGAATCTCGCCTGCGTCGGCACTTTTCGAAGCGCTCAGACGACGGATGGCTGCCCTGATGATCCCGCTGACGGTGTTGGAGTGCAGCCAGTCATCGTCGTCGGCCTCGTGGGCTTTCCCAAGAACTGCGATTCGGATGCGATCCAGCACATTGGGCTGCGGAGATAGTTCAAAGAGGGCAGTCGCCAGATCGCCGTTGGGCCGCAACAACGCGCCTCGGACCTGCTCATCGGGAACTTCGGCAGAAAAAGTAGTCGGATCGAGAGCCAGCGCAACAAAGCTCCAGATCTCGCGCTGCTCATCACCTAGATCGGTTCGCTTTAGTGCCTCGTCGGCAAAGCCCGCCAAATCGTCGTCAGCAAGAACAGATGCAGCAGCGACCAAAGCCTGCCGCAATGCGGGCATCGGCAGGTGGGGCCGATGGTTCAGCAGTTCATGAAGGATGGCGGCGATGAACCCATGCTCTTCGGCGCTCACCAAGTGATGAAGGCCATCGAGATCGTCGTCTCCAGCGTCAAGGGCAGCATTCCAGTACCGCAACATCTGGCTGACGCCCTGCTCGCGATCCTGCGCGAGACGTTGCACCGCCCAAGTGGCAAGCCAGGGTCCGTCGTCGCCCGCAAAATAGCTCTGACGCATTCCAACCAGCGCGCAGACCAGTGGGGCCGCTGCAAGCTCGGCTTCCCGACCATGCAAGAGCCCCTGATGTATTCCAGCGGCTACAACATATTCCTGAGCGTAGGCGCCGTTGGTTGCCTCCGCCCGTCCGAGACTCTCCGCATCGACCTTGATGTCGGTGTGTATCGCGAACTGGACAAACCCTTCTGCAATGGCTGCGGCAATCTCCTCATTGGTATAGGTCGTGACTTTGGCGAGCGGCTCCTCCTTCTTTGATATTCTCGCGTTGCGGTAATGGTCGGCGGCCCACTTCAGCGCGCCGAACTCGCTCGCGACGCCGCTCGCGATCGCGGCGAGCTTCGGTGTCAACTCAGCGATGTTGTCTTTCCGTGAGACTTCTGTCTTTGCGTCCTGCTGAGCCTGCCTTTGCGCCTGCTGCTTTTTCCACTTGGCGTTCGGATCGGACAGCAGCGACTTTATGAATCCAACGTGGCCACCTTCCTCTTTGAGAATGACGACCATCTTTTCGCGCCACGTCGACCAATGCGCCTCACCGCGCGCCGTGTACGCGGCAATCTGAAAGAGCCGTTTGCGCCGTGGTCCCTTCGCCTCGTCCCGGGCCAACGCAATCAGCGCCTCCACCAAGGACTCCGACGGAAGGCGGCGCATGGTCGAAATGTATTGGTTCACAACAACCCAAGGCCCATCTGTGGGTTCGCCGGATTTCGCCATGGCGAGAAAAAAGTCCAGCTCCCGCGGCTGAGGTTCGGCGTCCATCCACTTCTGTATCACCTCGACCACGCCGCTATCGAGCATGTCCCAGACATGCTCGCGGGCATTGTTTATCCAAGTCCACAAGCGCTCGGCGTCAACATCGGGACGACGCTCAATTGTGGAGACCAGCGCCTGATCGATGAAGAAGCGAACTTGCGATTTCTGTCGGCGCCCGCCAGTCGACCCGTGCAAAATCGGTAGTTCGAAGAGGTCTTCCGGGGTAGACCGACGCAGGGCAAGAGCCAGCGCATTCAAAGCCCCGCGGTCTTTCACCTCATCATCATCATCCGATGGTGCGGGCAGTGCGCTGAAGTCAGCCAGGAGTTTTCGGATCTCGGATGCCGCTATCGCGTCGGCCGGCATCCCCGCCAGCAGTCTCGCCCTCAGTACCACCTGGCCGGCGTCGACGGGCTGACGCTCCAGCTCCGATATCAGGGCTCGCCGTATTGCCGTTCGGTCCCCTCCGGCTCTGACGGTCACTTCCGAGGCGCGTTCCCGCATCCACAACGGTCGGCCGGCTTCGAGAACGATCTCACGAAGTTTGCTCTGTATTCCCTGCACCGGCGGTCCATCTGCAAGAGCCTGCAGGACGGTAAGTTGGAGATGCCTACGGACGTCCGTGTCCAAGATCGTCGCGAAATCTCCGGCAAGATCCTCGCCGGCAAGCCCGCCCAGTACGGTCGCGTCGTCCTGCGCCGACAGGAAATAGGGATCGTCCCGGTCAAGATTGAAAAGGATCGCTTTTCGCCCGGAGGTGTCGAAAGCGGCAGCATCGCCATAGGCGAGCACGGTCGCGGCATCGCGATCGATGAGACGGAGTGCGCCCTGGGTGTCTCCCAGCTTATGAAGATGCGCCGCGAACCAGGCATAAAGTCCTCGAAGCTCGCTGGGTGCCTGGCGATCCGCGCCGGTGATGAACGCGAGGGCACGACGCAGGGGGAAAGCGTGATTGTTTCCCGTCCCCGTCACGATCCTTGCCAGGAAACGAGCAGCGAGAAACTCCGCCACTGTGCGATGGCAGACCTCGAAGGCATGACCCTCGCCGCGAAACAACGCCGTGTCCAAGGCGGCAGCGACCTGTGCAGGCTCGATGTCGAGCCCGTTGGTGCTCAGATACTCATTCGCGCTATCCGAATGAGGCGGCATGGCATTGGAGCGCCAGACCGCCCTGGCACCGGAAGCAAGGACGTAAAAGAATAGTCTGGAAGCAGTTTCGACAATGGCCTCGACGCTAGGTCTGGGATCGGTCACGCGTTCGGGATCGTACTCGTGGGCCAGTGCCCAGATGGCCTTTTCGAACAACTCGAAGCGCGTTCGAGGCCATGTTCCATCGGCCACCACGACCGAGTGAAGTAGCCGGAGACTCAGGGGGCTTTCGAGAAAGGCCGCTGCGCCGCGCGTCCGCGCCTCGATCACGAATGCTCGCGGATCAGCAGCGCCAAGCGCTGTGAGGACGGCCTGGGCCTCAGTTTCGTCCAAGGGCAGAAGGCGCGCGACGACGATGGAGCCGTTGTTGGCCGCCCGTCGCATGGCCCCAAGATCTGCGGCATCACGCCAGTCCTCAGCCCGACAGGTCAGGCGCCAGCGATGGCGTTTGCTCGCTGACAACGCGCTGGCAAGTTGCAGGAGCTTGTCTTTGCCGTTCTCGCCCGTCCGATATTCGTCTAAGGCATCGAGATATACCGTATCGGCGGCCGGCAGCGCCGCGCCACTCATCGCTTCACGACAGGTGAAGACCTCGCCCCCTTCGGCCGCGGCCTCATAGCGCAACGCCGTCGACTTCCCGAGGCCGGGCTCGCCAAGCAGAACGACGAACGGTTCGTCGCGCAGCGAGCTCAGTTGGCGCTCGCTCGCTTCTGCCTCGCTGTGAACAAGGACGCGTCGGTCCAAGGATGCAATCTTCATGAGCAAAAATACTTTCGCTTCTGTCAGCGACAAAGAACAAAATGCGAGTCCTTGCCCGCTACACGCTCAGCAGACCTTGAAACACGCCTTCGTAGGGCAGCTTTTCGTCCCCAATTTCCGAAAAGCCGACAGT
This sequence comes from Pseudotabrizicola formosa, assembly GCF_002900965.1. Taxonomy (GTDB): domain Bacteria; phylum Pseudomonadota; class Alphaproteobacteria; order Rhodobacterales; family Rhodobacteraceae; genus Pseudotabrizicola; species Pseudotabrizicola formosa. Next base: position 43,183 of record NZ_PJOM01000004.1, read on the forward strand.
CTTGGGCAAGCTCCTACCCAAATCTGATCACGGTGAAAATCAGATTCTGATCGACGGAAACCCTCCGTATGCTGCGCATCGTCGGCGCGCTTAGCCTATTTCATTCCTTGATCTTTGTGCCAAGGCTTAGCGCACCTCCGGCGAGCTACAGGAAGCCCCAAACGGGGATGCTTTTGCAAGGTTGAAGTCCACCAGGTTCGCGATGGATAAGGCAGCAGATATAATCACTGCTCGCTCTTGCGTAGCGCGGCTAATAGCCCTTGAGCTATGATGATTGATTATCGTCTATGGACTATATTGACAGAATATCGCCAAAAGACTATCAGAGCCTATGCTGAACGCGCCTGCATATCCCATCAGAAGCCTTCGGCAAGCCGGGGCCGTCCTGCGCGCCAGGCGTGCTTCGCGCAGGATCAGCCAGAAGCAATTGGGGCAGATGACGGGAACGGCACAATCTACCATCTCGGACATCGAGAATGGCGTGGTGTCGGTCAGCCTCGATGTCTATCTGCGCCTCCTCGAAGCTCTGGATGCGGAGTTGTCAGCGACCGATCGTCTGGTCGACCGGGACGTGACCTGAGATGGCGCGTATTGCCCGCGCTGCTCGCGGCACACGCCAGAGCCAGACCGCAGTCTGGTACGAGAGATCCAGGGTAGGCACGCTGGCGCGTGCGACCGATGGAGCGATCAGCTTCACCTATGATGCTGCATGGCTCGTGTCCGAGACAGCCTTTCCTGTGGCCAGCGCCTTGCCGCTGTTGAAGGCCAGATGGCAAGGCGATCCCGTGGTGGCGGCCTTCGACAACCTTCTGCCCGACGCGGAGGGTGAGCTGCGCGAAAAGATCGCCGCACGAGTTGGTGCACAGGGCAAGGATGTATTCTCGCTGCTATCGGTGTTGGGGCGCGACTGCGTCGGTGCGCTCCAGTTTCTGCCGATGGATGAGGCCCCTGCAGAACAGGACATGCAGTATCGGCTCATCTCGGAAGAAGAGATGGTTGCCGATCTGAGAAATCTCGCGGCTGCCCCGCTCGCGCAAGGCGACGATGAGGATTTCAGGATTTCCATCGCAGGCGCCCAGGAAAAGACTGCCTATCTGCATGTGGATGGTCAGTGGGCAAAGCCGCGCGGCATCACGCCCACCAGTCATATCTTTAAGACACCCATGGGCATCCTGCCCGGCCCGGACCAGATCGACTTAAGCGACAGCGTCGAAAACGAACTGTTCTGCATGACCCTTGCACGGGAAATCGGGTTGCCCGCCGCGCATGTCGAGAAGATCGTCCTTCCCGGGCAAGTAGTACTGTCGGTCGAACGATTCGATCGGGTTTGGCAGGGTGAGACGCTAAAACGTTTGCCACAGGAGGATATTTGCCAGTCGCTGGGGTACCCCTCAGCTATGAAGTACCAGAAGGTGGGCGGCCCGGGCATCGCGCAAATCATGGAGCTTTTGCGGGAATCCGATACACCGATCGAGGATCGGGAGACCTTCTTTCAGGCGCAGATTTTCTACTTCCTGATCGGTGCGTCGGATGGCCATGCCAAGAATTTTAGTTTGCGTCTGGGACGCCAGGGCCGCTTCAGCCTCGCGCCCCTGTATGACATCCTGAGCGTCGCTCCAGTCGTTCGCGCCGGGCGCTTGCAGCGCAAGCGTTACCGGCTCGCCATGTCGGTCGATGGCCATTACGGCGTTGACGAGATCGTGCCCCGACACTTCGAGTCCGAAGGGCGCGCCGCAGGTCTTCCCAAGGGCCGCGCCTTGGAGCTGCTGCAGGACGTGACGGACCAGCTGGGTCCGGCGCTGGAACGCGCGATGGTGGCAGTCGGCACCCAGGTGCCTCAAAGCGTCAGCGACCCGATAGCAGATGACGCGATGCAGCGGGCTGCGCAGGTCAAGGAACTGCTTTAGGGATCTGGCCCCTTGGTGGCCAACCCTGCTAGCGCCTTGTCAACCTCTCGCGTCATCGCAACTTGTCTTGCCTCCCAGAGGGTGCGGAAGTTTTCGACGAAGTCGACAAAGAACCCCGCGAAGGTGCGGATAGTGGTCATGTCTTCGACGGTGAAAGGGATCGGGCGGCCGCGCAGTTTGGCCTCGTTGAGTTTGCGGGCCACTTGGTTGATTGCGGCGCCGTGTGTCTTAATCTCTGCGCCCCAGTCTTGAATCTGGTCGATCAGGCTCTGATCGGTCGGACGCAGCAGGACATCCGCAGCACCCATCAGGCAACGCAGTGCGGCGGGGTGGTCAGTGATGTCCCGCTTCACCATCCCGTTCTTGAAGCCCGCCAGTTCGCGTCTACTGACGCGTAGGCTGATCGTTCGGGTGCGCGACGGGCACGCTCCTTGGGCCTTGGTCAACGTGTTGTAGACCGTCCGGCGCGAGACCCCGAATTGGCGGGCAAGCGCCTTGACGGGCGTGCCTTCGGCGCGGGTTTCGATGATCTGGCGGCGTTCGTCGTCGGTCAGTTTGCGGTGGTGGCGCATGTGAAGTTTACGTTCCTATTTCTTGCCAACTTCATCCAAGCTTCCCGCCTCCCAGCGTCAGCGGAGGCGGATCAGAGGCTTGGAGTCCGTTTCAGTGGTTCTGCTTGGTGGGGCGGGATGCGGGGCGCGATGCGGGAAACGTGAAGCGTGTGGCGGCGAGCACGGAACGCGGCGCAGAGGACGCAATGCGGTGGGCGAGGTGCAGAAGACACGGGGCGCGATGCACGGTCCAGAAAGCCCAATGCACGGGACGCAGTGCGCGGTGCGCCCTGCCAAGAACGCGCCTCTCATGCCGCCAGCCCCGCCGCGCGCAGCTGGCCATCGGTCACCAACCCCGCCGTCACCAGCGCCGCCAACTGCGGGGCGGTGATGTGCTTGCACATCGGGCTGCGGTCGCGGACCCAAGTGGCCAGCCGGGCGTGGTGGTCGGCCGCGAGGGCCGTCTGCGCCTGCCGCTCCTCGGCCAACGCATCGAGGAAGCGCTGCCACCGCCGGTCGGCGAACCAGTTATCCGCGAAACAGACTTTTGACCTCGTGAAGCCCACACTCTCGGTGGCGTAGGCCTGCACAGCGCGCAGCAGGTCGTCGGGGTCAACACCCTCCTTCACGGCCTCCCTGATCCGGGCAAGGCACGCAGCTTTGCCGCGTTGCCGGTCCTTCGGGTAGGCGGCCAAGATCTTCTCGAACCTTTCATCCTCCACTGCCGCCGCCTTCGCGCGCTCGCGCGTAGGTGGTTTATGGATGGTTTTAGGGTGGTTTGGGGTCCACAGTGGACCCCGTACCCCGTCCACGGTGGACCCCGTACCGGGTTCAGGCTGGACGGGGTCCACCGTGGACCCCGTCCCGTCATCGGGTTCGGCCATCGATTCCAATTGCATCACGCGTGCCAGAACGATGCGATAGATCACTGTGAAACCATTCTTGCAGGGGCGGCGTCCGGTTTCGATCAAGATGCCCTCGCGCAGGAAATCGCTGATCGTCCGCTTCACGGTGCTTTCGCCCAGCTCGGTGTGGCGCTGGACCGTGCCCTTTGAGCACCAGATGCCAGAGCCATCGTCGCTCGCCTTGTCGGCCAGGAACATGATGATCTGTTTGCGGGCGGCACTGCCGAACCTGCGGTCGGCACATTCGTTCGCAACGCGCCAGCTCATTGCAGGGCCTCAACTTGTACAGGTTTTGTACAGAAATCCCGACTGCCGCCCCAGATTTCCCGCGAAATCAAACGGGCGTTTCCGCAGCCGCCTTCGCAAGCCCCTGACAAAACTCTATGTTTTATTGGGTTTTTTGGTGACCCCGACAGGATTCGAACCTGTAACCTGCCCCTTAGGAGGGGGCTGCTCTATCCAGTTGAGCCACGGGACCACGCATTTCCTTCATGCGGAAAAACCCATCTGGTTTCAAGCGTGGACTTCGGGACAAAGACGTGGCGGGCGGTAAAAGGGGGAGTGAGTTTTGGCCCACCACTCCCCCTCAGGGTCCAGCGCGTCCGGGTTGAGAGCTTGCAAGGCGCGCAGGATTTCACCAGCCTGTCGATGCGGCTGTTAGCGGTAACATAACAGATGAAACGGTCTTGGACAAGGGATCTGTTTGGCGCTAACAAGAAAAGGCTCCGCCGCAGAAGGCCGTATCCATTGACAAAGCCCGTTGTTCCCGATTTCCGCCGTACCCTGACCTTGCGCGATGTCTCCGAAGCATCGGGCGTCAGTGAAATGACTGTCAGCCGCGTGCTGCGCAACCGTGGCGATGTTTCGGACAGCACGCGCGAGCGCGTGCTGGAGGCGGCACGGCGGTTGGGCTATGTGCCCAACAAGATCGCGGGTGCCTTGGCCAGCCAGCGGGTCAATCTGGTGGGAGTCATCATCCCCTCGCTGTCGAACATGGTCTTTCCCGAAGTGATGACCGGAATTTCCGATGTGCTGGAAGACACCGGGTTGCAGCCGGTGGTTGGGGTCACAAACTACCTGCCGGAACGCGAGGAAGCGGTCATCTATGAGATGCTGAGCTGGCGGCCTTCCGGGTTGATCCTGGCCGGGCTGGAACACAGCGAAGCCAGTCAGGCCATGCTGGCGCAGGCGGGTGTGCCAGTGGTGGAGATCATGGATATCGACGGCACGCCGGTGGATTCCGCCGTGGGGATTTCCCATCGCCGGGCGGGGCGGCAAATGGCCGAAGAAATTGTGGCCGCGGGGTATCGGCGCATTGCCTTTCTGGGCACGCAAATGCCGAATGACCACCGTGCCAAGAAGCGGCTGGCCGGATTTGAAGAAGCCCTGGCCCGTGCAGGGCTGACACTGGCCGATCGGGAGTTCTATTCGGGCGGGTCTGCCCTGCTGAAAGGCCGCGAGATGACCGAAGCGGTTCTCAAGCGCAGCCCGGATGTCGATTTTCTCTATTACTCCAATGATATGATTGGTGCGGGCGGGTTGCTGTACTGTCTTGCCGAAGGAATTGACGTGCCGGGACGCGTAGGCTTGGCCGGGTTCAACGGGGTGGAGTTGCTGGACGGTCTGCCGCGACGCCTGGCAACGATGGACGCGTGCCGCCTGGATATCGGACGGCTGGCCGCAGAGATCATCGCGGGCAAGCGCCCCGACGGGATTGTCAGCGGTGAGATCATCGAGCTGTCGCCAACCTTGCAACGGGGCGACACCATCCGCAACGGTTAGGTCGGCGGCACCAGCCGTTTGATCGCGGCCACATGGTCTGCACTTGCAGCCATGGCATCCTGCGCCAGCGCCTGCGCCTCGACCATCAGAGCCTCTGGAGCGGTGACACGATCAATCAACCCCCAGTCAAGGGCTTCGGCCGCGTCGATGTGAACGCCGCCCATCAGAATCATCTTGGTGCGCGCCGGGCCGATCAGCGCTGCCATGCGCCTCGGGTCAGTGGGTTGCGGCAAAAAGCCGAGTTTCATCACCGGATAGAAGAATTTGGCCGAAGCCACCGACAGCCGCACATCGCAGGCCAAGACCATTCCCATCGCGCCGCCCGCCAGCGTGCCATTCAGCGCGGCGATGGTCAGACAGGGCAGGCCGGCCACCCGGGCAGACAGTCGTTCCCACACCGGGTCAACGGCCAGCCCGGCGCGGGCATCATCAAGATCAGCCCCGGCAGAAAAGACATGGCCCGCCCCGGTCAGGATAACGGCACGCACTCCCTTGAGTTCGGCATGCGCAAGGGCGGCATCCAGTTCCTCCAGCATAAGGCGGGTCAGTGAATTGGCCTTGTCCGGACGGTTCAGCGTCAGGGTCAGCAGCCGGCCGTCAAGTTCGACATTGATCATTCCAACACTCCGATGGCGCGGCGAATGGACTCGTCGCGCAGTTTCACTTCCTCGCCAAGCCAGGCGTCACCGCCCGGACCGCACATCCACAGCAGGCACTTTGCGGGCCATTCCGGCGGCACATGCACCGCCGGGTCAAGCGCAGCGACGGGATTGATCCCGCTGGCCTTTATTCTGACCTGCATGTCGGTGGCGACCGTTCCCGGGGACAGGCCCATGATGCGCAATCCGTTGCTGCCTTCTTCCAGATGGGCGGCGCGGGTCAGCATGGCGGCCCCGGCCTTGGCGGCACAATAGGCGCTCCACCCTTCATAAGGGTTACTGGCCGCCCCAGAACTTACGGTAATGATCGTGCCGCCCCCTCCCGCCTTCATCACCGGTATGGCCGCGTGCATGCCGTTGAAAACCCCCTTGAGGTTCACATCGATGGACTGGCCCCAGATCTGCGCATCCGCGTCTTCCAACCGGGCGATGGGGTCGATCATGCCGGCATTGTTGATCAGTGCGTCCAGCCGGCCCCAGCGGTGCAGCACAGTCTGCACGGCGGTCTGCATGGCAGCCGGATCGGCCACATCGCAGGGCAGCGCCATGGCGGCAGCACTGATCTGGTCTGCCAGCGTCTCTATATCGGCCCCAGACCGGGCGACCAGCGCGACCCGCCATCCCGCATCTGCAAAGACACGGGCCGCAGCGGCCCCGATACCGCGACTGGCCCCGGTGATGATGACGGTCTTATCGGTCATGGTCCGCTCCATTCTGCTTTGACAGGCACAGTTAGCAGCAGCGGACCACAGTCGGAAAGTCTTGACCCGCCTGTGTGGCCCGGGAAGGATGTGGTTCATTCCAAAGGCTGGCGCACGAGGTGCAGTATGCGAGACGCAACAGGAGCAGCGTCCTGTGCCGTTCTGGGGCAAGTGTGATGACTTGCAGGCCCGGCCCTGACGGACTACCTCGGCCAGAGCACAGTGCAAGGAAACCGCCATGACCGATCTTTCGCGCCTGACCGATGCCCTTTTGTCTGCCGCCCGGCGCGCCGGTGCGGATGAGGCGGATGCGCTTGCCATGGGTGGCACCTCGCTGTCGATCGACATCCGTGCGGGCAAGCTGGAACAGGCGGAACGCTCCGAAGGGGTAGAAATCGGTCTGCGCGTCCTCATCGGCGGGCGGCAGGCCTGCGTTTCGGCCTCGGATATCTCTGATGCGACGATCGCAGCCCTTGCCGAACGGGCCGTCGCCATGGCGCGTGAGGCCCCGGCAGACCCGACCGTGGGGCTGGCAGACCCCGGTCAGATTGCACGCAGCTGGGATCTTGCCGCACTGGAACTGGCCGATCCGGCTCCAGAACCCAGTGCAGCAGAGCTGGAGGCGGCGGCACGGGCGGTAGAGGCGGCGGCGATGGACCGGGCCGGGATCACCCAAGTAGAGGCATCGGCCAGCTATGGCCGCCGGGCGATGCATCTGGCGGCGTCGAACGGGTTTTCCGGCGGCTATGGCCGCACATCACATTCGCTGTCAGCGGTCGCCTTCACCGGGGAAGGCACCGCGATGGAACGTGACTGGGCTGCAGAGGGGCGCATTTACGCCAGTGACATGCCGGAGGCAGAAGGAATCGGCCAACTGGCCAGCGAACGCGCCTTGCAGCGCGCGGGGGCGGTACGACCCAAGACCGGCACCTATCCGGTGCTGTTTGATGAACGCGTGGCCTCCAGTTTGATCGGGCACTTGCTGTCGGCCACCAATGGCGCGGCCATTGCACGGGGCGCGTCCTGGCTGCGCGATGCCTTGGGCCAGCAGGTGCTGCCTGCGCATCTGTCGGTGATAGAGGACCCGCACCGGGTGCGGATCGGGGCCAGCCGCCCGTTTGATGGCGAAGGGCTGCCGACCCAGCGTCGGGTGATCGTGGAAAACGGCGTGTTGACGGGGTGGACCCTGGATCTGGCCACGGGGCGCAAGCTGGGGATGCCATCCACGGCCAATGCGGCGCGGGGGGCCTCTTCGCCGCCTTCGCCATCGACCAGCAACATCGACCTGACACCAGGCAGCCTCAGCCGCGATGATCTGCTGGCGCAGATGGGCACCGGGTTGCTGGTGACCTCAATGATCGGCTCCACCATCAGTCCGACCACCGGCGATTATTCCCGCGGCGCAGCGGGGTTCTGGGTGGAGAACGGGGTGATCCAGTATCCGGTGAATGAATGCACCATCGCCGGCAATCTGCGCGACATGCTGCTGCGGATCATCCCGGCCAATGATGCGCGCGCGCATCTGTCCACCCGCGTGCCATCGCTGCTGATCGACGGGATGACCCTTGCCGGAGCGTGATCTGGATCTGCTGGCCGAGGCGGCCCGCGACGCGGGCAACATTGCCATGCGCTTCTGGCGCCGCGATCCGCAGGTCTGGGACAAGGGCGGCGATCATGGTCCGGTGACCGAGGCGGATCTGGCCGTCAACGACATGCTGAAATCACGGCTGCTGGCGGCGCGGCCAGATTACGGTTGGCTGTCCGAGGAAACGCCGGACTCGGCGGAGCGTCTGGCAACGCAGCGCGTGTTCATTCTGGACCCGATTGATGGCACCCGGGCCTTTGTGGCTGGCGAAGACAACTTTGCCGTGTCGCTGGCAGTGGCAGAAGCTGGGCGCGTGATTGCGGGGGCGGTGATGATGCCCGCCAAAAACCGGCTCTATACCGGCGAAATCGACGGCCCGGCACGGTGCAATGGCAATGTGATCCGCACTGGCACGCGGGCCGATCTGGTGGGGTCAAACCTGCTGGCGACCAAGGCCAATATGGAACCGTCGCATTGGCCAGGCGGCGTGCCAGAGTTGAAACGCAGCTTCCGCACCTCGCTCGCCTATCGGCTGTGCCTGGCGGCCGAGGGCCGCTATGACGGGATGATCACCTTCCGCGACACCTGGGAATGGGACATCGCGGCGGGCAGCCTGATCTGCGACTGCGCCGGAGCACGGGTGACCGACCGCATCGGTGCCGCGCTGCGGTTCAACTCTCCCGGTGCCATGACGGCGGGGATTATTGCGACCAACCCGGCCCTGCACAGCGCCATCATGGCACGGTTGTAACAAAAAAGGGGAAGGCCACAGCCTTCCCCTTTGTCATTTCAATCAAGGGCAGGATCAGCGCTTCGCGCCCTTTGGCGGAACAAAGCGTTTCGAGGTATCCTTGGCATCGGCGCGCGGGCGGGCCGGGGCGTCAGACTTGCGGGCAAAGGGCTTTTTGGCATCACCACCCGCTTTGAACCCCGATGGTTTGCCAGCCGGTTTTCCGTCGCGCTTGGCATAGGGCCGCGCATCATCACCCTTGGGGGCATAGGTGCGCTTTTCGGCCCGGTCGCCTTCGGCCTTTGGCTTATAGCCGGTGCCTTCCGCGGCGTGGCTTTTGAACCCGGCCGCACGGGCCGGTTTGCCATCACTGCCGCCAAAGGATTTGTAGCCAGCCGATTTGAACTTGGCACCACCAGCCGGACCGTCCTCGCGCTTTACATAAGGTTTGCGCTCTGCCCCATCCCGCGGGGCATAGGGCTTGCGGTCACCGTCTTCGCGCTTGGCATAGGGCTTGCGCTCCGCGCCGTCACGCGGCGCGTAGGGCTTGCGTTCTGCAGCGGCGCGTGGCGCGTAGGGCTTGTCTTCACGCGGGGTATACGGTTTGCGCTCGGCGTCGTCGCGCTTGGCATAGGGTTTGCGCGCCGGGGCCGGGGCAGCGATGATCGCATCATCCTCAACCACACGCGATGGCTTTGGCTTATAGGCCGGGCGGTCTTCGCGCGGCGCAGGGCGCGGGGCCCGCTCAGGCCGGTCAAGGCTTGGCTCGCCCTCCATGCGCGACATGGTCAAGCCGGGTTCCAGCTCCAGCTGCGGTCCGAAACGGCCTGCCAGGGGTTCCGCGATCTGGACATAGGTCACATCTTCCTTGACCCGGATCGCGCCGATCCCGTCCTTGGAAATGCCGGCCCCGTCACAGATTTTCGGCAAGATCCAGCGCGCTTCGGCCCGGCCGGAATGGCCGACGGTCAGGGTGAACCAGACGGAGGGGCCAAATTCGCTGCGCTCACGCGGGGCACTTGCCGGCGGCGGCGGCAGACTGTCGGACAGCACTTCGGGGGCCGACCGGCCTTCGCGCCACAAGCGGATAAAGGCGGCAGCGGTCTGTTCCGCACCGAACCGTTCAATCAGGGTCGAGACCATCGCCGCTTCGTCGCCCACAGCCTCGGTCAGGGCGGGGTGTTCCAGAATGCGCTGGTCATCCTTGGCCTGCACTTCTTCGGCGCTGGGGGCCTTGACCCATTGCGCCACGACCTTGGCCCCGGCCAACAGACGCTGGGCCTTTTTCGCCTCCGCCGGGGGCACGATCAGCGCTGACACGCCCTTGGCACCTGCGCGCCCCGTGCGGCCAGACCGGTGCAACAGGGTATCGGAATTCGACGGCAGATCGGCGTGGATCACCAGTTCCAGACCCGGCAGGTCGATGCCGCGCGCGGCCACATCGGTGGCAATACAGACCCGAGCCCGGCCATCGCGCAGCGATTGCAGCGCGTGGGTCCGTTCCTGCTGGCTCAGTTCACCCGACAGGGCCACAGCCTGAAACCCACGATTCGTCATGCGGGCCATCAGATGGGTCACGTTCATCCGCGTTTTGCAGAACACGATCGCGGTGGGCGCATCGTAATAGCGCAGCGTGTTGAAAATCGCATGCTCGCGGTCGCGCGACGCGACCGACATGGCGCGATATTCGATATCGGCGTGCTGCTTGGTCTCGCCCTTGGCGATGATGCGCATGGCATCACGTTGGAAGGTGCGGGCCAGCGTTTCGATCTCTTTCGGCACGGTGGCCGAAAACATCAGGGTGCGGCGGTCCTGCGGGGCCGCGCCCAGAATGAACTCCAGATCCTCGGCGAAGCCCAGATCCAGCATCTCATCAGCCTCGTCCAGCACGGTGGCGCGGCAGAAAGACAGGTCCAGCGAGCCGCGTTCGATATGGTCGCGCAGACGGCCGGGCGTGCCGACCACGATATGCGTGCCCCGGTCCAGCACGCGCTTTTCCGTGCGGTAATCCATGCCGCCGACGCAGGACGCGATCTGCGCTCCCGCCACGCCATACAGCCAGTCCAGCTCACGCTTGACCTGCAGGGCCAGTTCGCGCGTCGGGGCGACGACCAGCGCAATCGGCTTGTCAGCATAGAGCAGGCGGTCAGACCCGGCCAGAATTTCGGGCGCAATCGCCAGACCAAAGGCCACCGTCTTGCCCGACCCGGTCTGCGCCGAAACCAGCAGGTCGCGCCCTTCGACACCATCGGCCAAAACAGCCATCTGCACTGCCGTAAGGGCTTCATAGCCCTTGGCTTCCAAAGCCTGCGCCAGCGGCGCGGCCACGTTTACATCGATCATTCGTTTTTCCAAAAGAGAGGATGCCATTGCATCCGTGAAGCCCTGTGCGGCGCCTTCTTTCCCTTTTGGCCGCGGGCCTCCTCGCCCGACGTGCCCCCGGAATCCTCGGGCCGACAGCAAGCGCAATAGCGCAAAACCCCCCCGATGTATAGCGAAACTGACACCAGGGCAGGTTCTGCGCGGTGGAACGCCTCGCTCCATTTGCCTGAAGGCAGGAATAGAGCGTTGTCAACACGGGGCAGAGGGCCTGACAATCGGACGACAGATCAGGAGGTTGCATGACGGCGACGCATTTCAAGACCGGCACGGCAATGGGCGCGCAGGCCGCAGACCTGTCGGCCAAAGTCAGCGCCATGCTGGCCGATCTGGAGACCGGGGGCGAGGCCACGGCACGGCGCATGGCGCGGGATCTTGATGGCCATGCCGGCGATATCGTGATGTCCGAGCAGACCATCGCAGAGGCCTGCGCCCGTGTCCCGCAAGCGTTGAAAGACGATATCGCCTATGCACATGAAAACATCGCCCGCTTTGCGCAGGCCCAGCGCGACAGCATCACGGAAACCGAAGTCGAGCTGCGCCCTGGCCTGACCGCGGGGCAGCGGCTGATCCCGGTACAGGCTGCGGGCTGCTATGTGCCGGGGGGGCGCTACAGCCACATCGCCAGCGCAATGATGACAGTGACCACGGCGCGGGTGGCGGGAGTGCCCCATATCGCCGCCGTCTCGCCGCCACGCGCAGGCGCTGCGGGCGGCATTCCAGACGCAATTCTGTACACGCTGCACCACTGCGGGGCCGACCGGATTCTTGCGCTGGGGGGCATTCAGGGCATCGCGGCCATGGCCTTTGGCCTGTTCGGGCTGCCCCGCGCCGATATCCTCGTCGGTCCTGGCAATCCCTATGTGGCCGAGGCCAAGCGGTTGCTCTATGGCCGCGTCGGCATCGACATGGTGGCGGGGCCAACTGACTCGCTCGTCGTCGCGGATGCGACGGCGGACCCGCTGACCGTCGCATGGGATCTGATCGGGCAGGCCGAACACGGCGCGAATTCACCGGTCTGGCTGGTAACCGACTGCGCTGCACTGGCGACCGAGGTGGCGCGGCTGGCACCGCTATGCGCCGCAGACCTGCCGCAGCCCAACCGCGCGGCGGCCGAGGCCGCTTGGCAGACGCTGGGAGAGATCATCCTCTGCGCCGACCGCGAGGCGATGGCGCGCGAGGCCGACCGTATCGCTCCCGAGCACCTGCATGTGCAGGCCACCGATCTGGACTGGTGGAAATCCCGGCTCACCGCCTATGGCTCGTTGTTTCTGGGCGAGGAGTCGACAGTGGCCTTTGGCGACAAGGCGGCGGGCACCAATCATGTTCTGCCAACCTCGGGTGCTGCACGCTATACCGGCGGGCTGTCGGTCCATAAATTCCTGAAAACCGTCACCTGGCAGCGGGTTACCGCCGAGGCCCTGCCCCGGCTTGCTTCTGTCACCGCCAACATCAGCCGGTTCGAAGGAATGGAAGGCCACGCCCGCACCGCCGATCTGCGGCTGCATAAGGTTGCAGCGCAGCTTTAAGTCGGGTTCATATTGGCGGGCAAAGCCCGGTCATCCAGCAGAAAGACACTCATCATGCACCTCTCCCGCTTTCCCCGGATCCGCCTGGCCCATCTGCCGACCCCGCTGGAACCCATGCCGCGTCTTACCGCGCTGTTGGGCGGGCCAGAGTTGTGGATCAAGCGCGACGATTGCACCGGCTTGTCGACAGGCGGCAACAAGACCCGAAAGCTCGAATACCTGATGGCCGAGGCGCTGGAACAGGGCGCCGATATGGTGCTGACCCAAGGAGCGACGCAATCAAACCACGCGCGCCAGACGGCGGCGGCGGCGGCAAAGCTGGGGCTGGACTGTCATATCATCCTGGAAGACCGCACCGGCTATAACGAGCCGAACTATCGGCTCAACGGCAATGTGCTGCTGGATGTGTTGCATGGTGCCACGATCGAGCACCGCGGCCCGGGGCTGGACATGAATGGCGAGCTTTTGGCCGTAACAGAGACGTTTCGCGGCAAGGGGCGCAGGCCCTATGCCATTCCAGGCGGTGGTTCGAATGCCACCGGAGCGCTTGGCTATGTCAACTGCGCGCTGGAACTGCTGGGGCAGATGGTGGACCGAGGGCTCGCCTTTGACCACATGGTCACCGCCACCGGCTCTGCGGGAACTCATGCCGGCCTGATCGTGGGGCTGAAGGCACTGAATGCTCAACTGCCGCTGCTGGGCATCGGCGTGCGCGCACCACAGGAGGTACAGGAGGGGAATGTGTTCCGCCTTGCGCAAGCGGTCGAGGAAAAGCTGGGCACGCAAGGCGTGGTCAGCCGCGCCGATGTGGTGGCCAATTGTGATTACATCGGGCAAGGCTATGGCATCCCCGCTGACAGCACGCTGGAGGCCATCGACCTCTTTGCCCGGCAAGAGGCGATCCTGCTGGACCCGGTCTATTCCGGCAAAGGCGCAGCCGGGCTGATCGACCTCATCCGCAAAGGTCATTTCAAAAAGGGGGAGCGGGTGGTGTTCCTGCACACCGGCGGAGCCATCGGCTTGACCGGCTATACCCACGTTCTGCCCCACGCATGAAAACCGTGGGCATCCTTGGCGGCATGGGGCCAGAGGCGACGATTCTGCTGATGCAGAGACTGTTGCGGGCCGTTCCTGCCCGCGATGACGCCGACCATATCCCATTGATCGTCCACCAGAACCCCGCGGTGCCCAGCCGGATTGTCCGGCTGATCCACGGGCGTGGCGATGACCCCGGCCCGGTGCTGGCCGCCATGGCGCGAGATTTGCTGGCGGCAGGCGCGCAGGCGCTGGCAATGCCCTGCAACACCGCCCATGCCTATGCGCCGCACATCCTTGCCGCGACACCGCTGCCATTTCTGGACATGCGGCAGGCAACAGTGGCAGCCCTGCCTCCTGGACGGGTCGGCATGCTCGCCTCGCCAGCGCTGCGACGGACCGGTGCCTTTGACGATGCCTTCAAAACCGCCGGGATAGAGCCTGTCTGGCCCGAAAGCGACGCCCCGCTTCTGGCCCTGATCCAACGGGTCAAGGCGGGGGAGAGCGGGCCGGGGGCACAGGCAGAGTTCGCCCAGCTTGCACAACAGATGGCGGAGGAAAGCGACCATCTGCTGGTGGCTTGCACAGAACTGTCCTTGCTGTCCGCAGGAATCGAAAGCGCGTTCACCGACAGTCTGGATTGTCTGGTGGCAGAAATTCTGCGGTTTTCGCAAGGTTAGAGCCTTAGTCGTCTTCTGCCACCTCGATCGCGCCGGCCAATGCCGGTGCAATCGCGTCAAACCGGGGCACCAGACGGCTGCGGATCAGCGCGCGACAATCGCGGGCCAGCGCATCGGGCAAATGCCCCAGTTCATCCACCCGCGCGATCAGATGCACCCGCCGCACATCGCCGGCAAAGGGCAGCGGCATCACCTCCAGGTCCGGCAGAAAGCGTTCGGCATCCATCAGGTTCAGGGGCGTGGTGATCGTCCAGCCGCCGGTCTGCACCACCATGGCCAGAACCGAGCGCGTTGCCTCCAGCGCGAAACGACGGTCGGGGTTCAGCCGCACGCGGGCCAGATGCCGTGCGATGCGCTGCCCGATCGGCAGGCTTTCGGAATATTGCACGAATGGCAGCCGATCCAGTGCCGCGCGCACATCGCCGCGCACCGATCCTTTGCCCGCCACCAGCACAAAGGGTTCGCGCAGGATTGGCAGCACGCGAAAGGCCGACGGGTCAGGCGGCATCATTGCCGATACCCCGATATCCGCCTCACGCGCCATCAATCTGTCGATAACATGGTCGGACCTGCCTGAAAACGCATGCACAAAGCAGCGCGACAGCCGTGATTGCAGCGCGGACACCAGGACCGGAGTGAGGGACGCGTCCAGATCGTCGATGATTGCAAGGTTCAGCTGCGGCAGGCTGGCAAGGCTGATCTCGGCCAGATCGGCCTGCGCCTCTGACAGGGCTGCAAGCAGCCTGTGCGCGTGGCGGCGCAGCACCTGCCCTGCCGGGGTCAGCGTCACAGGCTTGGCCTTGCGGTCAAACAGCCGTGCGCCCACGGCTGCCTCCAGCGCGGTGATGTGCTGGCTGACGCCTGAGGGCGATCCGCCAATCCGCGTGGCGGCCCCGATGACCGACCCCGTCTCCTCCAGCGCGACAAACACCCGCAAGCCCCGCAGGGTCAGCTCTGGTGTTGTCTTGCCCGTATCGTTCATCAGGGGCGCAAACTGTCCATCACGCGGACAAGTCCGGCAGAAATACCGGGTTCTGACAGCGCATGACCGGCCAGCGGGATCATGTTGAGATGGCAACCATCCCACCCTTCCGCCAGTTTCCAGGCAGAGGTGGGGGGACAGATCATGTCATAGCGGCCCTGGATGATATGGGCAGGCAGATGCCTGATCCGGTGTTTTTCGCGCAAGATCCAGCCGTCTTCCTCCAGAAAACCGCGCGCATGGAAATAGTGGTTTTCCAGCCGCGCAAAGGCCCGCGCATACTCGCCCGGGCTTTCACCCACCGGCCCGTCATGATGCACCGAAGCCAAGGCGTTTTCCCAATTGGCCCAGACCCGGGCGTAACGGGTTTCCTCCATCAGATTGCCGGAAAACAGGCGCCGGTGATAGGCGGCGATCAGATTCCGGCGTTCATCCGGTGGGATGGGCGCAACAAATCGTGCCCAGAGTTCGGGGAAAAATGCTCCCGCACCGCCACCATAGAACCAGTCAAGCTCGGCCTGGGTCATCAGAAACACGCCCCGCAACACCAGATGCAGGGCACGGTCCGGGTGGCTGATCGCATAGATCAGCGCCAGGGTTGCCCCCCAGCTTCCCCCAAACAGAACAAAAGCCTGTATGCCCAGCGCCTTGCGGAGGGTTTCGATATCCCGAACCAGATGCCAGGTGGTGTTGTCCGATACACTGGCATGCGGCCGCGACCGCCCGCAGCCGCGCTGGTCAAACAGCACGACGCGGTAAACGCTCGGGTCGAAATAGCGCCGCATCGCGGGGGAACAGCCGCCCCCCGGCCCGCCGTGCAGCACCAGGACCGGAATGCCATCGGGCCGCCCGCATTGTTCGACATAGATCTTGTGACCGTCGCCCATGTCGATCAGCCGCTGGTCGAACGGATCGACCGGCGGGTAAAGATATTCAACTGCGCGCTTTTGGCCTGATCTCTGATCCATCATCGCTCTATATAACGCCGAAGCGTCCTGCATCCAAAGGGCATTCGGAAGGGAAAAGTGATGGAAAGTCAAACAACCGTCGATCCGGCAGAAGTGGCGAAATTCGAGGCTATGGCCGCCGAATGGTGGGATCCGAATGGAAAATTCAAGCCACTGCACATGCTCAACCCCTGCCGGCTGGATTACATCACCAGCCAGATCGCGGCCGAGTTTGACCGGGATCTGACAAAGCCGCTGCCGTTCAAGGGGCTGCGCCTGCTGGATATTGGCTGCGGCGGCGGATTGCTGGCCGAGCCGATGGCGCGGCTGGGGGCCGATGTGGTTGGGGCCGATGCTGCCGCGCGCAACATTCCCGTGGCACAGGTTCATGCCGCACAATCGGGGCTGACCATAGACTACCGCCACACCACTGCCGAAGCGATGGCAGCGGCGGGCGAGCAGTTTGACGTGGTGCTGAACATGGAGGTGGTCGAGCATGTGTCGGACCCGCTGGCCTATCTGACCGCCTGCCAGCACTTGCTGGTGCCCGGCGGGCTGATGATCTGTTCCACTCTGAATCGGAACACGAAATCCTTCCTGATGGCCATCATCGGCGCCGAGCATGTGATGCGCTGGCTGCCCAAAGGCACACATGACTGGAAAAAGTTCATCACCCCCGATGAGTTGTGTGATCTGATCCGCAAAGCCGGGCTGGACCCGGTGGATCGCAAGGGAATGGTGTTCAATCCGGTCACATGGTCCTGGAGCCTGTCATCGCGCGATCTGAGCGTGAACTACGTGACGTCCAGCCTGAAACGCTAGCCTGTCTGCCGCGGGCGTTAGGGTGATCTTCATGCCTGCCGTGACAGCATCTTTGCAGCGGCAAGAGCCCGGACCGGTTCAGACAGGACGTGCAGAAAATGAAAGTTGCGCCCGTCAGCGTTGACCTGGCTGCCGGTCAGTTTGAAACGGCTCGCGCCGAATTGACCCGAGCCGCCCGGCAGACTCGGGGCCTGCTGATCGCAGCTGTCGTGTTCAGTGTCTTCGTCAACCTGCTGATGCTGACAGGTCCGCTGTATATGCTGCAGGTCTATGACCGG
The DNA here is from genome assembly GCF_002900965.1 of Pseudotabrizicola formosa. GTDB lineage: Bacteria > Pseudomonadota > Alphaproteobacteria > Rhodobacterales > Rhodobacteraceae > Pseudotabrizicola > Pseudotabrizicola formosa. The sequence goes on from NZ_PJOM01000004.1 coordinate 60,655, forward strand.
GTGTTGGGCAGCCGGTCAGAGGCGACTCTGGTGGCACTGTCCCTTCTGGTGCTGCTCCTGTTTCTGGCGATGGGGCTGCTGGACCATGCGCGCGGGCGGTTGCTGGCGCGAATCGGCGCATGGCTGCAAATGCGGCTGGACCACCGGGTGTTCACTGCCGCGCTGGCACGCGCCAGCCTGTCCCCGGAGGATCCTCTTGCCGCCTCGGCCCAGCGCGACCTTGAGGCGATGCAGCGGTTCTGGACCTCGCCCCTTGCCTCAGCGGTGATGGATCTGCCGTGGACGCCGCTGTTTCTGCTGGCGATTTTTCTGTTTCATCCAATGCTGGGCTGGCTCGCACTGGCCGGTGGCGCGGTTCTGGTGGCTTTGGCGCTGGGGAATCAGGTCACTGGCAAGGGGCAGGTGCTGCAGACTGCGGCGGCACTACGCGTGGCCGACCAGATGGCAGACCGGCTGAAGGCAGATGCAGAAGTGCTGGGCGCCTTGGGAATGGTGCGGCCAGCCTTTCAGCGCTGGTCTGCCGCGCGTGGCACCGCCCTGAGCAGCCTGGTGCAAAGTGGTGATTTGACGGGCAGGTTCGGTGCCGCGACCCGGGCGCTGCGCATGATGCTGCAATCGGCCATCCTTGGCCTTGGCGCCTGGCTGGTGCTGCAGGATCAGCTGAGCGCGGGCGCAATGATCGCGGCATCCATCATCATGGGCCGCGCTCTGGCCCCGATCGAGCAGGCGGTGGCGCATTGGGCGGTTCTGACCCGCGCACGCGACGGGCGGGCGCGGTTGCTGCGGCTGCTGGCTGCCCACCCGCCCGACACCGCCCGCACCGCCCTGCCCAAACCCCGCGCCATGCTGGAGGTGAAGGGGGTGTCGCTGATTCTGCCCGGCACCCCGGCACCGGTTCTGCGCGACATCGGTTTCCGATTGGACCCGGGGCAGGCGCTTGGCATCATCGGGCCTTCGGGCGCGGGCAAGTCGACGCTGGGACGGGCGATTGTCGGGGGAGTGCAACCGTTCGCGGGCAAGATTCGGCTGGGTGGCGCAGATCTGGCGCAATATGATCCGGATACCTTGGGGCGCTATATCGGCTATCTGCCGCAATCGGTTACGCTGTTCGATGCCAGCGTGGCTGAAAACATCGCACGCCTGGACCCGCAGCCTGATGCCGCAAAGGTGGTTGCCGCCGCCACCGCGGCGGCGGCGCATGACATGATCCTTCGGCTTCCGAAAGGCTATGATACGCCACTGTCCTCAATCGGGGCGCCGTTGTCAGGCGGGCAGATACAGCGCATCGGTCTGGCGCGCGCGCTGTATGATGACCCGGTTCTGTTGGTGCTGGATGAACCCAACTCGCACCTCGACAATGACGGATCTGTGGCTCTGAACGCAGCAATCCGCAGGGTAAAGGCCTCGGGCGGCGCGGTGATCGTCATCGCGCATCGCCCCGCCGCCATTCAGGAATGTGACATCCTGTTGGTGCTGGAAGAAGGCCAGTGCCGCGCCTTCGGCCCTCGAGATGATGTGCTGCGCGGCATGGTGCGCAACCATACCGAACTGGTGCGTGGGAGCATGGCATGACGGCACAGCACGTGCCACCCGGCCTTGGGGCCAGTGGCCCGCTCTGGCTTGGGAGCCTGACGCTTCTGGCGCTGATCGGCGGTGTTGGTCTGTGGTCGGTGACCACGACGATTGCCGGGGCCATCGTCGCGCCCGGTCAGGTCGAGGTCGAGCGCAACCGCCAGATTGTGCAGCACCCCGACGGCGGCGTTGTGGCCGAGATCATGGTGACCGAAGGGGAAACGGTTGTTGCAGGCGAGGTTCTGCTGCGGCTGGAAGGCGGACCCATCAAATCGGATCTGGCCATCATCGAAGGCCAGTTGTCGGAATTGCAGGCCCGGCGCGCGCGGCTGGAGGCAGAGCGAGAGGGTGCGGCGCAAATGTCTGTGCCGCAGGCGCTGTTACAGCGCGCAAAGGGAAACCCTGACACGGCAGACCAGATCCAAGGCCAGCAACGCCTGTTCGCGGCACGTCAGGAAACGCTTGCCGGCACCACCCTTCAATTGACGGAGCGTATCGCCCAGATATCGTCCTACATCGCGGGTATCGAGGCACAGGCGGAGGCGCTGTCTGACCAGCGCGACCTGATCAGGCAAGAGCTTGCAGATCAGCAGGCGCTTCTGGCCAAGGGTTTGGCCCAGGCCCCGCGCGTGCTTGCATTGCAGCGCGAGGCGGCAAGGCTGGCCGGTCAGGCCGGAGAATTGGCGGCATCACGCGCGCAGGCCCAAGGGCAGATCACGGAAATCAAAATGGAAATCCTTGGCCTGTCGTCGCAGCGCCGCGAAGACGCAAGCCTGCAGCTGCGCGATATCGGCACGACCGAACTGGAATTGATCCAGCGGCAACGCGCCCTGTCAGACCAGGTTGCGCAACTTAATATCCGCGCGCCAGTGGCGGGCATTGTGCTTGGCCTGCAGATCACGACCCCGCGCGCCGTGCTGCGCCCGGCAGAAGCGGTGGCCCATATCATCCCGCAGGACAGGCCGCTGGTGATTGCGGCCCGGATCGCACCGATCCATATTGATGAGGTGTATTCAGGCCAGCCGGTCAAACTGATGTTTCCGGCCTATTCGGCCCGGACCACGCCAGAGGTGACCGGCTTTGTCACCACCGTTTCAGCCGATGTGCTGACCGACCCGACAACCCAGTCTCTCTATTACCGCGCCGAAATTGCGATTCCACCGGCAGAGGCGACGCGGCTGGGTCAAACCCTGGTGCCGGGCATGCCGGTAGATGCCTTTCTGCAAACCGGGGCGCGGACGCCCCTTGCCTATCTGCTCAAACCCTTTTCCGACTACTTCGCGCAGGCGTTCCGCGAAAGCTGACGGTCAGCCCATCCGCTCCGACGCGTAAGACCCCGGGGACGCAGGGAAAACCACGGTCTTGCTGCCATTGATGAACACCCGGCCATGCACATGGGCATGGATCGCGCGCGACAACACCTGGCTTTCCACATCGCGGCCCAGCGAGACGTAATCCTCATTCGATTGCGCATGGGTGACACGAATGATGTCCTGCTCGATGATCGGGCCTTCGTCCAGATCAGCGGTCACATAATGCGACGTGGCCCCGATCAGTTTGACGCCCTTTTCAAAAGCCTGCTTGTAGGGGTTGGCGCCCTTGAAGCTGGGCAGGAAGGAATGGTGAATGTTGATGATCCGGCCCGACATCTTGCGGCACATCTCATCGGACAAGACCTGCATATAGCGCGCCAGCACGATCAGTTCGGCCCCGGTTTCCTCGACGATCCGCATCTGCTCGGCCTCGGCCTGCGCCTTGTTCTGCGGGGTGACCTTGATGCAGTAATAAGGGATGTCCTGATTGACCACGACCTTTTGGTAATCCATGTGGTTCGAGATCACGGCGGCAATTTCCACCGGCAGAGCGCCAATGCGGGAGCGGTAGAGCAGATCATTGAGGCAATGTCCAAACCGGCTCACCATGATGATCACCCGGCGTTTGACCGACTCGTCAAAGAATTCGGCCTGCATGCCGAACCGTTTGGCAATCGGCTCAAAACCGCTGCGCAGATCGTCCAAGCCATTGCCGCCCTCGGAGCGGAAGCTGACCCGCATGAAGAAATTGCCGGTGCCGGTGTCGTCAAACTGCGAGCTGTCGGTGATGTTGCAGGACTGGTCCGCCAGAAAGGTCGAAATGGCCGCGACGATCCCACGGGTCGAGGGGCATTGGACGCGAAGCGCAAAGCTGGTCATGGGGTGGTCTTTCACAGGAGGTGTCGCCGATAGGCATGCGGCGGATGATAATCAGCCGCCCTTACACCCGAATGACCGGCTGCGAACAAGCATGTTCCATTCGCGTCGTCGCCCGGCGCTGCAAATCACTCTGCCGCTGCCAAAGGTGGGGCCGGGCGGGGCGAGGCAAGTGCGTCCAGCCGATCCCGCAGCAGGCGTTGTTCGGCATCCAGCACCGCGATCCGTTCCGCCAGAACCTCGGCCGGCGGGGCCTCGGGGTCGGCTTCCTTGGGCCCGACAAAGCGGCCGAAGACTTTGGCCAGCAGACGGCTCAGGTCATCCATGATCAGGTAAAACGCCGGAACCACCACCAGTGACAGGACGGTTGACACGATGATGCCGCCGATCACCGCCGTGGCCATCGGCGCGCGGAAAGACCCGCCTTCGCCCACGCCCAATGCCGACGGCAGCATGCCGGCAGACATGGCGATGGACGTCATGACGATGGGTCGTGCCCGTTTGTGCCCAGCCTCCATCACGGCGGCAAACCGCTCCATGCCTTGCGCGCGCATTTCGATGGCGAAGTCGATCAGCAGGATGGCGTTCTTGGTGACAATGCCCATCAGCATCAGAATGCCAATCAAGACCGGCATCGACACGGCAGAGCTGGTCAGGATCAGCGCGCCGGCCACGCCGCCGATGGCAAGCGGTAGCGAGAACAGAATGGTGAAGGGCTGGATCACCGATTTGAACAGCAGGATGAGAACGGTCAGCACCAGCATCAGGCCCAGCAACATGGCATTGCCGAAACTGGCCACCATTTCATTCTGCACTTCGGCGTCACCCGCTTCTTGCACCCGAACACCGGGGGGCAGATCGACGGTTGCGACCAGTTCGTTGAAACGCGCGGTCGCTGATCCCAGCGCCACGCCGACAGGAAGATTGGCCCCGATGGTGGCACGACGTTCTCGGTTGAAGCGGTTCACCGTTGACGGACCTTCGGCGATCTCTACATCGGCCACGGCAGCAAGCGGCACCACGCCGCCTGTGCCGGTGGTCAGTTTCAGTGCCGAAATACGGGCCAGATCTTCGCGTGCCGAATTGTTCAACCGCACGCGGACCGGCACCAACCGGTTGTCAATCGACAGCTTGGCCAAGGCCGCATCCACATCGCCAATGGTCGCCACCCGCACGACTTCGGCAATCTGCGCGGTGGTGATGCCCAGACGGGCGGCTTCATCCATACGCGGTGTGATCTGGATTTCCGGCCGGGGCAATGCGCCTTCGGTGGCGACATTTGCCAGCAAAGGATCGCCGGACAAGGCGGCTTCCAGACGGCTGACGGCCAGGGTCAGGTCCGCCTCGTTCGAAGACAGGATCGAAAACGATATATCACGCTGGCCGCGGTCGTTCAGCTTGAAGGCACGCATATCGGGCACCGATGCCAGACGCCGGAACACCTCTTCCTCGATCACGTTCTGCGGGACGGTGCGACCGGTGTTTTCGACCTCGGGCACCAGACCGCCGATCACCGGAATAGACCTGCCGATCTGCGACAGTTTCAGCAGCAGGGAATGATCCAGCCGGGTCAGCAGAATGGTGACAGAGGCGCGCCGGACATCCAGATCACCCGTGGGTGACGATCCGCCAAGAATGAAAACATTGTCGATCCAACCTACATCCGCAATGGCCGTATGGATTGCCGCGGTCGTGACCTCGGTTTCTGCCAGTGTGGTGCCCGGTGGCAGTTCGACTGAAACGGCGATCCGGCTGACATCTTCGGGCGGCAGGAAAGAGCCGGGGATCTGGATCATGTAATAGACCGAGACCGCCAGAACCCCGATGGCCGACATCAATGTGACATAGCGAAACCGCAACGAGGTCCGGATCAGCCGCAGATAGCCAGTCATGATCCAGCCATCACTGTGGCTTTCCTCATGCCCGTCCTTGTCGCGCATCAGGTAAGCGGCCATCATCGGGGTGATCAGCCGCGCCACGATCAGCGAGAACAGCACGGCAATCGCCACCGTCATCCCGAACTGCCGGAAATACTGGCCGGGAATGCCGGGCATGAAAGACACCGGCACAAAAACCGCAACGATAGTGAAGGTGGTGGCGATCACCGCCAGACCGATTTCATCCGCCGCCTCGATTGCGGCGCGAAACGGGGTTTTGCCCATGCGGATGTGGCGCGCGATGTTCTCGATCTCGACAATGGCATCATCGACAAGGATGCCGGTGGCCAAAGTCAGCGCCAGAAATGACACTAGGTTGAGCGAAAAGCCCAGCAGGTCCATGATGAAAAAGGTCGGCACAGCAGAGAGCGGCAGGGCCACGGCGGCAATGAGGGTGGCGCGCCAGTTCTTCAGGAAAGCAAGCACCACCAGAACCGCCAGAATCGCCCCCTCGATCAGGGTATGCAGCGCGGCCTCATAGTTGCCATAGGTGTAGAACACGGTTTCATCGACCAGTTCGATACCAACATCCGGATGCGCGGCGCGGATCACGTCCAGCTGCGCATTCACGGTTTCCGCCACTGACACTTCAGACGCGCCGCTGGCGCGGTAAACGGCAAAGCTGACGACACGCTCGCCGTTCAGGCTGGAAAAGCTGCGCAGCTCTTCATAACTGTCGATCACCTCACCCAGGTCGCTCAACCGCACCTTGCGGCCCGATGGCAGGGCAATGGTGGTTTCCGCCAGACGCTCCACCGTTGCGGCATCGCCCAGCGTGCGGATCGCCTGCTCGCCAGACCCGAGTTCGGACCGGCCAGAGCCAAGGTTGGCATTGGTGGCCCGCAGTTGCTGATTCACCGCCGCCGCGCTGATGCCGAAACTGTCCAGCCGTACCGGATCAAGCTCTACCCTGATTTCACGGTCTGCCCCGCCAAAGCGTGACACCCGGCCAATGCCCGGGCGACCCTGAAGGCCGCGGGTAATGGTGTCATCGACAAACCAGGATACTTCTTCCAGCGTCATGTCGGGGGCCGTGACGGCAAAGGTCATGATTGCCTGACCTTCCACGTCGATCTTGCTGACAATCGGGGCCTCGATCGTTGCCGGCAAGTCACCACGGATCTGGTCGATCGCATCCTTGGTGTCCTGCACCGCCTCTTCGGTCGGCACCTCCATCCGGTATTCGACCACGGTGGTCGAAACCCCGTCATTGACGGTGGAGGTGACATTCTTCACCCCGTTGATGCCGGCAACCGCATCTTCGATTTCCTTGGTGACCTGGCTTTCCATCTCGGCCGGGGCGGCCCCGGGCTGCACCACGGTGATCCCCACCAACGGCACATCGATGTTGGGAAAGCGGGTGATCGGCAAGGTGTTGAAGCTGTTCCAGCCCAGCACCATCAACATGAAGAAGGCCAGGATCGGCGCAATGGGGTTCTTGATGGACCAGGAGGAAAAGTTCATGGCACGCCCCCGTCAGTTCGTAGCCGGAACTGGATTGATCCGGTCGCCATCGCGGACAAAGGCCCCGGCCTTGGTTACCACCACATCGCCATCACTCAGGCCGGACAGGATTTCGACCCAGCCGCCATCACGGATGCCGGTCTGCACCGCCACTTGCTGCACCGTTTCACCGGTAACCTTCATCACGGTCGCCCCATCGGGGCCTGATCCGACGGCTGTCACCGGAACCGCGATGCCATCATGCTCGGCCACCAGAATTTCGGCCTCGACATACATGCCGGCCCGCACACCGGTTTCGTCTTCCACTGCAATGCGCGCACGGCCAAGCCGGGATTGCGCGCCGATGGTCGGCTCTACAAGGCGCAACGTGCCTTTCAGCGGGGCGGTGGCCCCGACCAACCGCAGATTTGCGCTCTGACCGGGCGCAAGCCGCATCACATCGGCCTCGGCCACATCGGCGAGCACCTCCAGCGCGTTGTCGCGGATGATGGTGAACATCGGCTCGCCTGCCGCTGAGGCGATAGAGCCGACGCGGGCATTGCGCGCGGTGATTTCCCCGGAAACGGGGGCCTTTACCTCTGTCCGGCCAAGCTGCAGGTCGATATTGGCCATTTGCGCTTCGACCAGCGCAATCTGCGCCCGGGCCGCCTCCAGCGATTGCACGGCCACGGTCACCCGCGCGGTGGCAGAAATGGCGTTGGATTGGGCGGTATCGGCGGCAGCCTGTGACGCAGTGCCCTGCTGGCGCAGCGCCGCGGTACGCTCGTTCACCCGCTGCGCCTCATCCGCCGTGCTGCGGGCCTCCAGCATCTGGGCCTCGGCTTGCGCCACGGTGGCGCGGGCCGAGGCAAGCGAAGCATTGAGCTGGCTTTTCTGCAGCTCCAGCGTGGTTTTCGACAGCACGGCCAGCACCTGCCCGGCCTCTACCACATCACCCACATCAACCAAGAGCGCCTCGATCGGCTGGCCTTCGATCAAGGGTGCCACCTGCACATTTTCAATCGCCGAAACCAGCCCGGATGCGATCACCCGGTCGCGCAACACCCGGCTGGTGACGGGCGATACTGTGATGGCGGGGGCAACCTGTGCCGATGCGGCGGATTCCGTGGCGGTGGCGGCTGCTTCGGCCAGCGCAATCGAGCCGGGCAAAAGGGAAAAACAGAACACAAAACCATAAAACAACGGGCGCATCAGGTCAGCCTTTCGCGGCAGCTAAGGTGGCAATGTCATCAAGAGTGCGGTTGATGTTACGCAACACCAACCGCGTCAGATCAGCCGTGGTCGGGTTTTCGGGCGGCTGCATCGCGCAGGCCTTGACCATCATCACCAACAGATGGGCATGGGCAGTCCAGCGGGATTGCGCCTCGGCGACAGGCACCTTGGCGGTATGGGCGAAAATGCCGATCAGATGCGCGACGATGCCTGTCTCCATCCGATAGGCGATCTCGGCGATGTCCGGTTTGCGCAGGGACGCCGCGGTGATTTCGGCCCAGATCTGGCCGTCGCCCTGACACTCCGCCTCGGTTATCTTGCGTTCTATTGTGTCACGCAGCGCCTGCAACGGGTCGGCGTTGACCAGAATGGCGGCAAAATCCTGCGCCATCTCTTCCATGTCAGAGGCGATCAGCGCCTCGACAATCGCCGCCTTGGACGGAAAATAGCGGTAGAAATTTCCCACGCTCATCCCGGCCTTGCGCGCAATGTCCTGCATTGATGCGCCGTCAAAGCCCTTTTCCGCAAAGGCGCGGCGGGCGCTTTCAAGAATTTCGGCCGAACGCAGATCGGCAAGCGGGGTATCGGGGGAAAGGCTCATGTGATGCCAAAGAATGAACGTTCATTCATCAGTGGCGAGATTTCCAGAAACGTCAAGTGCCACGACCCCGGATCTGGAAAATCGGCCCGCTTTCAGGCCGTGTCTGAGGGCTGGCTGCGCGCTTTGTCAGACATCCTTCACCAGACGCAGCGCATCATAGATCGCGGCATGGGTGTTGCGCGACGCCACCGCATCCCCGATTCGGTACAGGACAAAGCCTGTAGGCCCATCCCCCATGGGCTGGGGGTCACCCGCAATCAATGCGTCGTAATCCACTGCGCCAAGGTTCTGCGACTGCGGCTTCAGATCAAAGTACAGATCGGCAAGCGGCTGGGTTCCGTGGTTGACCACGATCTGGTCAAACAGCCGCTCCTTGGTCACATCCATATAATCCGACCCGATCACGGCGCGCAGCTGGTTACCGTCCCGCTGTACCCCGCGCAGACGGTAGGTGACGGTAAAGGTTACGGGCTTGTCCTGCAGCGCCCGCATATAGGGCACAAGGTTCATGCCCATCACCTCGGGTGCAAAGCTGCGGTCAGGGGTCATCACCTCGACCGTGGCCCCGGCCTCGGCCAGGCGTTGCGCGGCCTGCAACGCCGTATGATCGCCCGCATCATCATACAGCAGCACGTTGGTGCCGGGCTTCACATCGCCGGACAGAATATCCCAGGCGCTGACGGTCAGCTCGTTGCCAAAGCCAAGCACCGCCGGTTCCGGCATGCCGCCCGTGGCGATGATCACGACATCGGGCGACAGCGCCAGCACATCTGCCGCTTCGGCATAGGTGTTGAACTGGAAGGACACCCCGCGCGCGGCGCATTGCGCCATGCGCCAGTCGATGATGCCGATCATCTCGGCCCGGCGTTTGGTTTGCGCTGTCAGGCGGATCTGACCGCCCGGCTGATCCGCCGCTTCCAGCACCGTCACGCGGTGACCGCGTTCTGATGCCACCCGCGCCGCCTCCAGCCCAGCAGGACCTGCGCCGACGATCACCACATGCTTTGCCAACGTCGCAGGCGCAATCTCATGCGGCATCGTCTCTTCGCGCCCGGTTGCCGGGTTGTGGATGCACAGCGCCATGCCGCCCTGATAGATCCGGTCAAGGCAATAGGTGGCACCCACGCAAGGCCGGATATCCTGTTCCCGCCCCTCGACAATCTTGCGCACGATATGCGGGTCGGCCATGTGGGCCCGCGTCATGCCGACCATATCCAACTGCCCGGATTGCACCGCATAGCGGGCAGTCGCCACATCGGGGATGCGCGCGGCGTGAAAGGTCGGCAGGCCCACCTCGGCCCGCACCCGGCCGGCGAAATCCAGATGCGGGGCAGATTTCATTCCTTGAATCGGGATCACATCTGTCATCGCGGGGTCGGTGTGAATGCGCCCCTTGATGATGTTCAGAAAGTCCACGAGGCCAGACTCGCGGAACATCTTTCCGATGGCGATGCCCTCCTCGGCGTCAATCCCGCCCTTCTCCGCCTCATCCGCCGTAAAGCGCACGCCCAGCAGAAAATTCTCCCCCACCCGCTTGCGACAGGCGGCCAGCACGTCCATCGCGAACCGCGCCCGGTTTTCAAGGCTTCCCCCATAGGGGGCGGCAAGCGCATTGGTGAAGGGCGACATGAACTGATCCATCAGGTGGCCGTAGCATTCGAATTCCACCCCATCGAGACCCGCCGCCTGCATCCGCTCTGCCGCATCGGCGTAATCGGTGATGATGCGCTCGATGTCCCAATCTTCCGCCACCTTGGGGAAGGCCCGATGCGCCGGTTCACGCGATGGCCCTGCCGCCACCACCGGCAGCCAGTCACCCTTGTCCCAGCGGGTGCGGCGGCCAAGATGCGTCAACTGGATCATCACCGCCGCCCCGGCCTCGTGGCAATCATCGGTCAGCCGCTTCAGCCACGGCACCACCTCGTCCTTGTAGGCGAGGATATTGTTGAACACCGGCGGGCTGTCCTTTGACACTGCGGCCGATCCGGCCGTCATGGTCAACGCCACGCCGGCACGCGCCCGTTCCAGATGATACAGCCGGTAGCGGTCTTTGGGCATGCCATCTTCGGGATAGGCGGGCTCATGGCTGGTGGTCATGATCCGGTTGCGCAGGGTCAGATGTTTCAGCTGATAGGGTTGCAGCAGCGGATCATTCGACATCGGGCACCTTCGTTGTTTTCCGGCAGCCTAGGTTTGCAGCGGCCTGCGCGCATAACCGAAAGCGACCGCTGAATGTCTGTTCCAGCCGCCTGAGCGGCGTTGACAGCGCGGGCCGGGCAATCGCACTCTGCCTCATGACCGACACGGGGGAAGACATGCGCAGCTATGCGCGGCCACAGACACTCGACGAAGCCATCGGCCTGCTGGCGCAGGGACAGCACCGCATTCTGGCGGGCGGCACCGATCTTTACCCAAGTGCCGGGATGCAGCTTGACGGCGACGTGCTGGACCTGACCGCCATTCCCGCACTTTCTGGCGTTACGCATGGGGCCGGGTTGCGCATCGGGGCCTGCACCACATGGACCGCGATTGCCGAGGCCGATCTGCCCCCCGCGCTGCGCTGTCTGCAACAGGCGGCCCGGCAGGTGGGTGGGCGGCAGGTGCAGAATGCGGGCACCATCGGCGGCAACCTGTGCAATGCCTCCCCCGCCGCAGATGGCGTGCCGCCGCTGCTGGCGCTGGATGCGGTGGTAGAGCTTTCGGGTCCGGGCGGGACACGACAGGTGCCCCTGACCCATTTCCTGACCGGTCCCCGACAGACCCTGCGCGCCACGGATGAGGTGCTGACTGCGGTAATCCTCCCCGATGCGGCGCTGTACGGGCAATCCAGCTTTGAGAAGCTGGGCGCGCGGGCCTATCTGGTGATCTCTATCGCCATGGTCGCGGCACGGATTCAGGTCACAAACGGTCAGATCACCAAGGCCGCGATTGCGGTGGGCGCCTGCTCTGGCGTGGCGCAACGCCTGCCCGCGGCAGAGGCGGCGCTGACAGGCGCACCCGTCGCCGAAGCCGCCGCCAGAGTGCGCGCCGCAGATGTGGCAACCGCTTTGTCACCCATCGATGATGTGCGGGCCAGCGCAAGCTATCGGATCGTCGCCGCAACCGAACTGGTGCGCCGTGCCGTCACCGGGGCCTTGGCATGATCGCCTTCACCTTGAACGGCAAGCCGGTCACGACCAAGGCCGCCCCCACCGCGCGCCTGACCGAGGTGTTGCGCGATCACCTGGGGGCCATGGGCACCAAGGTGGGCTGTGACGCCGGTGATTGCGGGGCCTGTACGGTCCTTCTGAACGGCGCACAGGTTTGTGCCTGTATGGTGCCTACGGCGCGGGTCGCGGGCGCCATCGTCGAAACGATAGAATCGGACGCCGAAGATCTGGAAAATCTGCGCAATGCCTTCCTGCGCCACGGGGCGGCGCAATGCGGCATCTGTACGCCGGGGATGCTGATGGCAGCGGTCGATCTGCGCCGCCGCGTGCCCGCACCGACCGAGGCACAGGTGCAGGATGCTTTGGGCGGCGTGCTCTGCCGCTGCACCGGCTATCGCAAGATCATTACGGCGATCTGCGATACCGCTGTGTCAGACCCTGTTTGTACCGAAGGCGTCGGCGCATCCGTCCCCCGGCTGGACGGGCAAGCCAAGGTGCGCGGCGACAGTTTCGGCGCGGATGACTGGCCGCAAGGCGCGCTGACCGTGGTCGCCTTGCGATCCCCGCACCCCCATGCCGCGTTTCGCTTCGGCGATCTGTCGGGCTTTGCCCGCAGCCCCGGCGTGGCAGCCATTTTCACTGCCGCCGACATTCCCGGACGCAACGCCTTTGGCGTGATCCCCGCCTTCGCCGACCAGCCTGCCATCGCCCCAAGCCCGGCACGGTTTCGCGGGGAATGTGTGGCGCTGATGGCCTTTGAGGCCGGAACAGAGCCTGATCTGACGGGCTTTCCGGTGGAGTGGGTGCCTCTGCCGGCGCTGACCACCCCTGCCGAAGCCGAGGCACAGGGCGCGCCGCAGGTCCACCCCGACCGCGCGGCAAACCGCCTGATCGAAGGCCGCGTTATCCGGGGCGATGCAAAGACGGCACTGGCGCAATCGGCGCATATCGTCACCGGCACCATGCAGACCGGCTATGTCGAGCACGCCTATATCGAACCCGAGGCCGGGGCCGCATGGATGGAGGGCGACACCCTGACCATCCGCGCCTGCACCCAGGCCCCGGTGATGGACCGCGACGAAACGGCCCTGGTCCTGGGCCTGCCGCCAGACCGGGTACGGATCATCCCTTCGGCCGTGGGCGGCGGGTTCGGGTCGAAATTGGATGTCAGCCTGCAACCGCTCCTCGGGCTGGTCACGCTGAAAACCGGGCGGCCCTGTCGCATGGTCTATTCCCGTCGCGACAGCATGACATCAACCACCAAGCGCCATCCGGCAGAGATGCAGGGCAGCATCGGCTGTGATGCCAGCGGTCGGCTGACTGGGATGGTCTTCGAAGGGCGATTCAACACCGGGGCCTATGCCAGTTGGGGGCCGACCGTGGCCAACCGGGTGCCGGTGCATGTGAGCGGTCCTTATCTGACGCCCAACGTCCACGCCCGGGCCCGCGCCATCCACACCCATGGCCCGGTCTCCGGTGCCTTCCGCGGCTTTGGCGTGCCGCAGGCGGCGCTGTGGCAGGAAACCCTGTTTGACCAACTGGCGGCAAAGGCCGGGCTGGACCGGCTGGAGTTCCGCATCCTGAACGCCCTGCGTGACGGAGATGCCACGGCGACCGGACAGGTGATGCAGGCCGCAGGAATAGGGCCTTGCCTGACAGCCCTTCGCCCACATTGGAAAAGAGCCATGTCAGAGACTGTTCCGGGCCGGGGGGTCGGTGTCGCCGCATGCTGGTACGGCTGCGGCAATACCGCGCTCCCCAACCCGTCTACCATCCGCATTGGCCTCTCCGCCCAGGGCCGCGTGATGCTGCATCAGGGGGCAACCGATATCGGCCAGGGATCAAATACCGTGATCGCCCAGATCGCGGCGCAGGCGCTCGGCCTGCCGCTCGCGCAGTTCACGCTGATCGGCCCCGATACCGCCCTGAGCCCCGACGCGGGCAAAACCTCAGCCAGCCGGCAGACCTTTGTCTCGGGCCGCGCCGCCAAAGCCGCTGCAGAGGCGCTGCGCCGTCAGATCCTGCGGCTGGGAAATGCATCAGACGGCGCGACGCTGGCGCTCACTGGCGCGACTTTGACCCTCACCGAAGGCCGCACCCGCCGCCAGATTGATCTCTCCACCCTCCCCCGCGACCACCACGGCTATGCCCTCACGGCAGAGGAAAGCTATGACCCACCAACCTCGGCGCTGGATGAAAACGGGCAAGGCGTGCCTTATGCGCTCTATGGCTACGGCGCGCAGATGGTGGAACTGGAGGTGGACCCTGCCCTCGGCACCCTGCGCCTGCTGAAGATCACCGCTGCCCATGACGTGGGCCGCGCCATCAACCCCCAGCTTGCCACCGGCCAGATCGAGGGCGGCATTGCGCAGGGAATCGGCCTCGCGCTGATGGAAGAATACCTGCCCGGCCGCACCGAAAACCTGCACGATTATCTGATCCCCACCATCGGCGACGTGCCCCCGATCGAAAGCCTGCTGACCGAGGTGCCAGATCCCGAAGGCCCCTATGGTGCCAAAGGGCTCGGTGAACATGTGCTGATCCCCACCGCCCCCGCCATCCTGAACGCCATCCGCCACGCCACCGGGGCCACCCTGACCCAAGTGCCGGTCCTGCCGCATCGCCTGCTGGCCGCCCTCAGATGACTCCTCCTCTTAGTCATTATCTGTTCATAAATATCCCGGGGGTCCGGGGGCTGGCCCCCGGTCCGACTTCAGCCACAAGGGCCACCGCATGACTGCTCCAGCCGAAAAGATCCGCTGCGATGCCTGTCCGGTGATGTGCTACATCGCCCCCGGCCAGAGCGGGGCCTGTGACCGCTATGCCAATGTTGACGGGCGTATCTTGCGCACCGATCCGGTGGTCCTTTTGTCCCGCACCGTTGCGGCAGGTGGGCATGTCGTGCCCTTTGCCACCCGTGACTGGGACGGTGATCCCTTCCCTGCCGATGCCTTTGTCACCGGCATCGGGTCGGGCACCACCTACCCCGACTATAAGCCCGCACCCTTTGTCATTGCGTCCACTGTTGACGGGGCCGATATGGTTACGGTGGTCACCGAGGCGATCTTTTCCTATTGCGGCGTCAAGGTGAAAATCGACACCGACCGGCATCTGGGCGCAGAAGGTGCGATTGTCCGGGCCGGGGGTGAACCGGTTGGTCATGTCACCACCACGGAATACGGCAGCCAGATGCTCGCCTTGGGCGGCGTGCATCACCTGACCGGCGGCAGCAAGCCCGAAGGCCGGGTCACCTGCGCCACCCTGCTCTCGCTGTGCAATGCGGCACCTGTCGATCTGACCATCGATGGCGGTTCTGCCATCACGGTGCAGGCGGGACAGCCACCGATCGTTGATGGCCGGGCCGAGCGGCGGATGCGGGTAGGCTGCGGGTCAGCCACCATCGGCATGTTTGCCAGCCAATGGGTCGGGCTGGTGGATGAGGTGGTGGTCGTCGATGACCACATCACCGGCGTGGTCAGCGAACATCAGGCCGGCAAGGTGCTGGGCTGGCAGCCCACCGGCATCCGGATCAAGGGCCACCGCTCGACGCCGGGCCGCTATTTCCGGGTGTCGGAACCGGGCTTAGGCTGGGGCGGCACGCAATTGACAGATCCGCTGACCATTCTGGGCCCCTGGGAGGCGCGCAAGGGCGCAAGGCCCGGGCTGACCCTTCTGATGGTGTCCACAACCGGCGAGGAATTTGCCTATTACGTGCTGGATGAGGCTCTGACACCGCAAAAACAGCCGCTCCCCGAGGCGCTGCAGGCCACCGTCAGGCTGATTGACGAGAATTGCGAGCCATCGCTGTGCACGGTGCTGTTCATGGGCGGCGCGGGCGGCTCTCTTCGTGCCGGGGTGACCCGGAACCCGGTGCGATTGACCCGGTCGGTGCAAGCCGGGCAGACGCGGCTGACCAGTGGCGGGGCTGACTGCTATGTCTGGCCGGGCGGCGGCATCACCTTCATGGTCGATGTGACTCGCCTGCCTGCGGGTGCCTTTGGCTATGTGCCCACGCCCGCGCTGGTGGCACCGCTGGAATTTACCCTGCCACGCGCGGAGTATCTGGCAATGGGCGGTCATGAAACGGCGATCCGTACCCTCGAGGCCACCCGGGCGGAGGGTGGCGAATATCAGACGCACGCCCGGCTGATGCAACCGCCAAGGCCGCTGCCATGACCGGCGCGGTGGTGGCGCGCCTTCCAGACGGGCGCATGCATCTGCAGCACGGGCCGATCGACATCATCGCACAGGCCTGGGGCGATGCAGCGGCTGTCGCCGAGGGCGAGAGGCTGGCGGCCACAAGATTCGGCTCTGTGCTGGCGGAACTGGCCGCCGAACTGCCGGTGTTGCGCCGCGAGGCGGGGCAGCCGACTGGCAGCATCGGGCAGAAGATGGCACAGGCCACCGCGGCCTTTGCCCCCCGCTTCATCACGCCGATGGCAGCGGTGGCGGGCGCTGTGGCAGATGCTGTGCTGTCCGCATTGGCCATTCCTGGCGTGACGCGGGCCTATGTCAACAACGGCGGAGACATAGCGCTGCATCTGATCCCGGGTGAGAGTCTGACCTGTGCCATTGCCACGCAGCCCGGCTGGCCTGACCGCCTTACCTTGCGCGCCGAAGATGCGGTGCGCGGCATTGCCACCTCGGGCTGGCGGGGACGAAGCTGGTCACTGGGGATTGCCGATTCCGTGACCGTGCTGGGACGGACGGCGGCCATGGCCGATGCGGCGGCCACCATGATCGCCAATGCGGTGGACCTGCCCGGCCACCCAGGCATCTGCCGTCGCCCGGCGGTGGACTTGCAAGCCGACAGCGATCTGGGCACGCGGCCTGTCACCGTGGCTGTGGCGCGGCTGTCGGCAGCCGAGGTTGCCGCGGCGCTTGCCGCTGGCAGTGCCGCGGCAGAGTCGTTCCGCAGGCGCGGCCTTATTGAAGCGGCCGCACTTTTCCTGCAGTCTGAAACGCGGGTCATTGGCCCGGTTGCGTTGAAGGAGCCTGCCCTTGTCTGACTTTGCCATCCGCAAGATCACCTTGCAGATTGAGGAAATCCTGCATGAATCGGGGCCGATTGCCGACCCGCCGCCGCTGCGTGGCGCGGTCTATGCCATTTGTGCCAACCCTTTCGCCGGGCGGTTTGAAGAAAACCTGATGCCTGCGATGGAGGCATTGAAACCGCTGGCACTGAACCTGACCGATCGTCTGGTCGCCGCCATGGGCGGGCGCGATGGCATCGACGCCTATGGCAAAGGGGCCATCGTGGGCGAGGCCGGGGAAAGCGAGCACGGCGCGATCTGGCATGTGGCGGGCGGTTACGGCATGCGCGAACGGCTGGGCGAGTGCCGGGCGATTGTGCCCTCGGCGATGAAGGTGGGCGGCCTGGGGGCCACGCTGGATATACCGCTGGGCCATCTGAACGCCGCCTATGTTCGGTCGCGCTTTGATGTGATCACCGTGGCCTGCGAGGATGGCCCGCGCGCAGGCGAGGTGCTGTTTGCGCTGGCCATGGGGCGCGGCGGTCGGGTGCACAGCCGGATGGGCGGGCTGGAAATCGATCAGGTCAAGGGCGAGGACGGGTTGAGATGAGGGGGCTTGCAGGGGCCCTCACGCTCCTGCCCGGCGCGGCCTTTGCCTGCGCCTTGCCACCTTCGGTGATCCTGACCCTGCCGACCGGGCATTACATCGCCGGAGCGGCGGTGACAGTGGCTCTGACCGCGTTGATGGGCGCGATGGCACAGCGCCTCCCACGCCTGCAGGCAGTGCCGGTGCTGGAACGGCGGGTATGGGTGCCGGTGTCGGTATCCTCCTACCTGTCGTTCCTGTGTTTTCTGGGACTGGTCCTGGTTGGCCTGTTCGGCGCGCGTGATCCGATGCACAACCTGATGACGCTGGTGTTCTGGACCGGGATCTGGATCGCGGTGCCGTTGGGGTCGATGCTGCTGGGCAATCTGTGGCGCGCCATCAACCCCTGGACCGCGCCTGTGCGCATTGCCCGCACATTGCTCGGGCGCAGCGGCAACATTGGCCTGTCGCGGCTCGGGCATTGGCCTGCAGTGATATTCTACATGGGCTTTGTCTGGTTTCAGCTCGTGTCGATGTCCCCCGATGATCCCTATGTGCTGGCCCTTACCGCGCTGATTTACTGGCTGGTGATCTTTGCCTTCGCGGTGGCCGAGGGAGAAGACTGGCTGCAACAGGGCGAGTTTCTGACCGTGCTGATGGGCTATCTGGCCAAGGTGGCGCCCTTCTGGCTGGAGCTTGATGGCACGCGTGTCCGGCTGATGCGCGGCTGGCCCGGAACGCAGGTGCTGCGGATGGCTCCGCTTTCAGTTTCTGCTATGGCCTTCATCACGCTGGCGCTGTCCGCATTGACCTTTGACGGGTTGATGGAAACCTTCTGGTGGCATGCGGTGATCGGGGAAAACCCGCTGGAGCCAAGCGGGCGATCTGCAGTGATGGGGGTCAATACGTTGGGTCTGCTGGCGGTCTGGGCGATCACCATTGCCGCGCTTTGGGCAGTGATCCGGCTGGGGCGGGTGATTGGCGGCGCGCGCTTTGCCACCGGGCCGGTGATGCTGTCGTTTCTCGCCATCGCGGCGGGCTATCATGCCGCGCATTATCTGGTGACCCTGCTGACCGCGGGCCAGTACACGCTGGCCGCGCTGAACGACCCGTGGTTTCGCGGTGACGCTTATCTGGGCCTGCCGCCGTTTTATGTGTCATTCGGCTTTCTGACCGATCAGACCATCATGCCGCTGATCTATGCCGCACAATTTGCCGCCATTCTGGGCGCGCATCTGCTGGCGGTGCTGCTGTCGCTGCGTCTGGTGGGCGAGATGCGGGCAATGGCGCATCTGCCGATGACCGTGCTGATGGTCGGCTATACCGTGCTGGGGCTGTGGCTGCTGTCCACCGCGCGGACGGGGTGAAAAAATCGTGGACAAATGCGGCGTCCCGGCAAAAGGTTGAACCCAGAGGCGCCCGCAGAGGTGCCCCGCAACAGTGGAGATGTTTGAGATGACGCAGAAACTTTTCGGAGTGACCCCGTCGCGGCGTGCCGTGTTGCAGGGCGCGGGGGCCGGGCTGCTGACCGCTGGCTTTGCCGCTCCGGTCTGGGCACAGGCCGCGCCTGTCAAGCTGGGGTTCCAGCTGCACCGCACCGGCATCGGTGCCGCCTATGGCCGCTGGTACGAACGCACGGCACAGGCCGCGCTGAAGGTGGTGAACGACGCGGGCGGCATCAATGGCCGCCCGGTCGAGATTGTGTTCGAGGATGACGGCACCGACCCCAAGCGCGGGGCCGAGGTGGTGGAAAAGCTTGTCAGCCAGCACAATTGCGACCTGATCTTTGGGCCGCTGTTTTCGCATGTGGTCATCGGCTCCGCCCCGCGCGCGGGCGAGCTGAAAGTGCCCTATCTGGTCTGCTCCGAAGGCTTTCATGTCGCGGGCGGCATGCTGAACCGCTGGACGATGCAGCCCGGCATCACCGATGTCCGCGCGCAGGTGTCATCCATGGCGCCATGGGTTCTGGCCAACCTTGGCAAGAAGGTCACCATGGTGTTCCCCGACTATGCCTTTGGCCACGATCACCGCGATTTCTTTACAGCCGCGGTGGAAGCCGGGGGCGGCGAGGTCGTGGCGCAGATCGCCGTGCCGCCGACCGAGACCAGCTTTACCCGGTATCTGCCGCAGATCCCGCAGGAGACCGAGGTTCTGTATCACGTGATGGTGGGCCCCGCGGTACTGACCTTTGTGAAAGAGCTGGGCGAGTTTTATGGCACCGGGGCCAAGCCGCAGATCTTTGGCTTCATCGACTCGCTGGAAGCGGTGGATATCGCCTCGCCGGGTCTGGAATTTCTGGAAGGCACCCATTTCTGGGAAGGCCATTGCCGGGGGCAGCAGGCCGATGCGTCAGAGCATGAAATCGCCTATCGCGCCGCCGTCGGGGTCGATGCAAACGGCGCGTCAGTGTCGGATGCCAAGGACGTGTCGACCTATGCCCATATGTTTTCGGTTTGGGAGACGCTGCATATCATCAAGGCCGGGATGGAAAGTGCCGGATACCAAGGCACCGCAGACCGGCAGAAATTTGTCGAGGCGGTGGAGGCGATGACCGAAATGCCGGAAAGCCTTGCCCATGTGCAGGGGGCGAAGGTGTTCAACGGCAAGACCCATCAGGTGTTCGGGCATCAGTTCATCAGCAAGGTCGAAGGCGGCAAGCTGGTCAAGGTGCATACCACCAGCATCGAAGACAGCATCTACCCCGATGCCGTTGACTACACGACCCAGAGCTTCTGAGTGCGGTCCTTGCATGCCCTGCCAAGGTTGAATGCGCGCGCGCCCTTCGCCAAAGAGGGCGCGCCAGAGTGAGCTTTGGTCCGTTCCTGCTTCTGGCCCTGCTCGAAGGCACGGTTATGGCGGCGGTGCTGGCGCTGACGGCGGTCGGCCTGTCGCTGGTGTTCGGCGTAATGCGTGTGGTCAACGTGGCGCATGGCGAGTTTTACATGCTGGGCGCGGTTCTGGCATGGTTTGTGACCTATTACCTGCCGTTTCCGCCCGCGATTGCCTGGCTGGCGGCCCTGATCATTGCGCCCTTGATCGTGGCAGTGATTGCGGCGCTGACGGATACGCTGATTCTGAAACGCCTGAACTATGATCCCGAGGCCACGATCGTGGCCACCATCGGCCTGCTCTACATGCTGCAACAGGCGGCGCTCACGTTTTACGGCCCTGACGCGCGGCCCGTGGTCGCCCCGTTTGAATGGCGCATCCAGCTGCCGTGGTTCGGCTATTCCGGCTACAAGCTGTTTGTCGTGCTGACGGCCGTGGTCATTCTGGCCGCGGTCTGGCTGTTCATGACCCGCAGCAAGGCCGGGCTGGTGATGCGCGCAACGCAGGTTGACCGTGAGACGGCGCAAGCCTTCGGCATCAACGTTGACAGGGTCTATGCAGGCACCTTTGCCCTTGGCGGCGCACTGGCGGCGGCGGCGGCGGTGCTGATCGTGCCAATCCAGCAGGCCCATTACCTGATGGGGCATGACCCCCTCTTGCTGTCCTTCATCGTTGTCATCATCGGCGGGCTGGGGTCGATCCGGGGGACGCTGGTGGCCGCGCTTGTCATTGGCCTGTCGGATGGGATCATCAGCATGTTCTTTTCTCCGACGCTGGCCAAGATCATCGCCACGCTGCTGGTGGCGCTGGTGCTGGTGTTCCGCCCGCAGGGCCTGTTCGGGGCAAAGGCATGACAGACGGAGCAAAGATCTGGACGCTTCACCTGCTGGTTCTGGCAGCTGTGTTTGTGGCGCAATTCCTGCTGCCCCCTTATCACGCCACCAATCTGGCGCGGATCATGGTGCTGGCGGTGTTTGCGATGGGCTACAACATCGCCTTTGGCTACACCGGGCTGTTGTCGCTCGGCCACGCGCTGTTTTTTGCGGCAGGCATGTATGGCATGGGCCTGCCTGTCTGGCATCTGGGCTGGCTGTCATTGCCTGCATTGATTGCAGGGCTGGTGGCCGGCGGGGCACTGGCGGGGGTGGTCGGCCTTCTGGCGCTGCGCACGGCAGGGGTCAGCTTCATGATCGTAACGCTGATGTTTGCGCAGGCCGGGTATCTGACGCTGCTGTATCTGAACACATGGACAGGCGGAGATGAGGGGTTTGTCGTCTTGTCAGAGGCGCGCGTGCTGTTCGGCTTTGATCTGGCCACGGATACGGCGCGTTTTATCACCGCATTCACCCTGTTTGCAGCGGGCCTGCTGGCCTGCCTTTTGCTGGTGCGGTCGCCCTTTGGCCGGGTGATGGTGGCGATGCGGGAAAATGAGGAGCGCAGCCGGATGCTGGGGTATGACCCGTTCCGGATCAAGCTGCTGGCGCTGGCGGTGTCGGGTCTCTATGCCGGGTTGGCCGGGGCGGCTTATGGGATGCTGTTCGGCTATGTGGGCGCATCCTTTGCCACCATCCAGTATTCCATCTTGCCGATGCTCTATGTGCTTCTGGGCGGAGCGGGCACGGTGCTGGGGCCATTTCTGGGTGCTCTGTTGATGTTCTACCTGATCGACATCACCAGCAATTACACCGACGCCTATCTGTTCGTGGTCGGGGCGGCCTTGGTCGGGCTGGTGCTGTTCGCGCCCAAGGGCATTTTGGGCACATTGCGCGAAAGGGTCTGGCGATGGTTGCCGTGATCGAGGCACGCGGCCTGACCCGGCACTTCGGCGGGCTGCGCGCGGTGGATGGGGTGGATTTCAGGCTCGAACAAGGCGAGATTCATGGTTTGATCGGGCCGAACGGCGCTGGCAAGACCACTTTTGTCAGCCTGCTGTCCGGGCGGATTCCGGTGCAGTCCGGCGTGATCACCCTGAACGGTGAAGACATCACCCACCTGCCCGCGCATCTGCGGGTGCGCAAGGGCGTGGCCTACACGTTTCAGATCACCTCGGTTTATCCGCGCCTGACGGTGTTCGACAATGTGGCTCTGGCCGCACAAGGCCGCGGCGCCGGGGATGTGGCAGCCGAAGTGGCACAGGCCTTGTCCCGCGTCGGGATGACCGGGTTGGATCAGTCCATGGCCGGAACGCTGTCTTATGGGCATCAGCGGTTGCTGGAGGTGGCGATGGGTCTGGCGCTGCGCCCGCTGGTGCTCATTCTGGATGAACCGACGCAGGGCCTGGCTTCGGGTGAGATTGATGGATTCAAGGCGCTGATCCGGTCTTTGGTGCCGCAGACCACCATCCTGCTGATCGAGCATAACATGGATGTGGTGATGGATCTGGCCGACCGGATCACCGTGCTGAACTTCGGGCAAGTGCTGGCCGTCGGCACCCCGGATCAGATCCGCGCCAACCGCGCGGTGCAGGATGCCTATCTCGGGGGCGATCATGCTGCGGGTTGAGGGCATCACCGCTGGGTATGGTCCCGTCACCATTCTGCGCGATCTGTCCTTTGCGGCGCAGGCCGGGCAGGTCACTTGCATCATGGGGCGCAATGGCGCGGGAAAATCGACCCTGTTGAAGGCAATCATGGGGCAGGTTCCGGTTCAGACGGGGCAGATCACACTGAATGGCGCGCCAGTGCACCGCTTGCCCGCTCATAAAGTGCCCGGCGAAGGGATTGCCTATGTGCCACAGGGCCGGCGGCTGTTCGGGCCGCTGACCGTGGCCGAAAATATCGAGGTCGGGTTGCTGACCCGGCGCAAGGGGCCGCAGACCCGGGAGTTCGTGCTCGACCTGTTCCCGCGCCTGCGCGAACGGCTGGATCAGGTCGCCAGCACCCTTTCGGGAGGGGAGCAGCAGATGCTGGCGATTGCGCGCGCGCTGTGCCTGGAGCCGTCGGTGTTGCTGCTGGATGAACCCAGCGAAGGTTTGCAGCCGTCGATGATTGCGCTGATCCGCGATACGGTGTTGCGGTTGCGCGATACCGGGCTGGCCACGGTGCTGGTGGAACAGCGGGTGGATACCGTGCTGCGCATGGCGGACCAGGTGGCCTTCATGGCGCATGGCAGGGTGGAGGCGCAGGTAGTACGGGCCGATTTGTCAGCCGACTCGACGCTGTTTCAGCAGTTTGTGGGGGTATGATGGCCGGTCTGGTCGCAGGCATCGACGTGGGTGGCACCTTCACCGATCTGGTGATCGTCGATCCTGGCACAGGTGCGGTCCGGCTGGCCAAGGTGCCCACCACCCTGCCCAATCAGGCCCCCGGCGTTTTGAACGCGCTGGTTGAGGCCGGGGCGGAGCTGGCCGATATAGATCTGATCGTGCATGGCACCACCACCACCACCAATGCCGTGCTGGAACGCACTCTGGCAAAGACCGGACTGATCACCACATTGGGCTTTCGCGATGTGCTGGAACTGGGGCGGCGCACCCGGCCCCATGCCTACGGGATGCATGGGCAATTTGTGCCGATCATACCGCGCGATCTGCGATTTGAGGTGCCGGAGCGGATGGATGCGCGTGGGTCAATCCTGACGCCACTTGATGAGGGCGCTGTACGAAAAGCGGCTCTGCGCTTGCGCGATATGGGTTGCGAAAGCGTGGTGATCCATTTTCTGCACGCCTATGCCAATCCCTCACATGAGAGGCGCGCGGCGCAGATCGTGGCAGGGATCTGGCCGAACACGTTCATCACCATGGGCCATGCCCTGCTGTCGGAAAGCCGCGAATACGAACGCGGGGTGACGGCGGCGGTGAATGCCAGCGTGCAGCCGCTGCTGGAACGCTATGTCAGTCGGCTGGCCGATCAGCTGGCCGCACAGGGCTATGCGCATGAGCTGCTGGTGATGAACGGCAATGGTGGCATGGTTTCGGCCCGGTCCGTGTCGAAAGAGGCCGTGAAAACGGTGATGTCCGGCCCCGCTTCGGGCGTCATGGCGGCGCTGGCCACCGGGCGCCGCGCCGGAATGACAAACCTGCTGACCTATGACATGGGCGGCACCTCAACCGACGTCGCCATGATCAAGGGCGGACGCGCCCCGGTTTCAAATGAGATCGAGGTGGAATATGCCATGCCGATCCATGTGCCGATGGTCGATGTGCGCACGGTGGGAGCGGGCGGCGGATCGATCGCGCGGCTGGATGCTGCCGGGATGCTGCGCGTCGGGCCGGAAAGTGCCGGGTCCAGCCCCGGGCCGGTGTGCTATGGCCGGGGCGGCACACGGGTGACGATTTCCGACGCCAACCTGCTGCTGGGCCGCCTGCCCGCCGCGCGGTTCGGGCAAGCGGCAGAGGCGGCACGGGCGGCGATGGCGGATCAGATCGCCACGCCTTTGGGTCTGTCGGTTGAGGAAGCTGCCGAGGCGGTGGTGCGGATTGCCAATATCCATATGGCAGGCGCAATCCGCATGGTGTCGATCTCGATGGGGGCCGATCCGCGCGACTTTGCGCTGTTTGCCTTTGGCGGGGCCGGGCCGCTGCATGCGGTGGCCCTGGCGCGCGAACTCGCGGTGCCAAAGGTGCTGATCCCGGCACGGCCCGGCATCACCAACGCGCTTGGCTGTGTTGTTGCCGATCTACGGCAGGATTTCGTGCGCACCCTGAACCGACCGCTCGACACGGTGGATATAGACATGGTGCAGGCGATCTTTGCCGGGCAAGAGGCCGAAGGGCGGCGACTGGTTGGGGTCGAGAAGATCCGCCTTGCCTCGGTGCGCACCGAGTTTTCGGTTGATATGCAATTTGTCGGGCAGACGCATCTGCTGCGCGTGGCCTTGCCGGATGGCGCGCCGACACGGGACGATCTGCAACGCCTGTTCGAAGCCGCCTATCATCAACGGTTTCGCGTCACCCTGCCCACGATAAGGGCCAATCTGGTGAACCTGAACGTATCGGTCATCGGCGCGCGGCCAGAGATGGACCTGTCGGCCCTGATCGACCGGGCCGGTCGCAAGGCCGAGGCGGTGCCGCAGGCCTCGCGCCCGGTGTGGTTCGGCGGCTGGGTCGACACCCCGGTGTATTGGCGCGATCACTTGCCATTGGATCTGGACCTTTCGGGTCCGGCGATCATCGAACAGATGGACACAACGATTGTGATCGACCCCGGCTGTACCGTCACGTCCGACCCTGATGGCAATCTGGTCGTGCAGGTGCCCCATGCTTGACCCCGTCACCTTGGCTGTCATTCAGGCCGGGCTCCAGCAGGTCTGCGACGAGATGGACCTGACCTTCAGCCGCGCCGCCTTTTCGCCGGTGATCGCAGAAGCTGACGACAGGTCGGACGGGATTTACAGTGCGACAGATGGCAGCCTGATCGCCCAAGGGTCAAAGGGGTTGCCGGTATTTGTCGGCGTGATGCAGTTTTCGACCCGCACAATTCTGGACCGCATCCGCACCGGCCTGACCGCGGCGCCCGAACCGGGTGACATCTATATGGTGAACGACCCCTATCTGGGCGGCACCCATCTGATGGATGTGCGCTTTGCCATGCCGGTCTGGCGTGACGGGCAGATCTATTGCTGGCTGTCCAACACCGGGCATTGGCCCGATACCGGCGGTATGGTCCCCGGCGGATTCAGCGCCAGTGCAATCAGCGCCGAGCAGGAGGGGCTGCGGATTCCCCCGGTGAAACTGTTTAAAAAGGGCGTGCTAGACACGGAAATCTGGCAGATCATCTGTTCCAACATCCGGGTTTCCGATCAGCGGATCGGCGATGTGCAGGCGCAGGCAAGTGCCCTGCTGATCGGGGCAGAGCGTCTGGCGGTGCTGCTGGACCGCTATGGCGATGCCACGGTGTCGGAGGCCATTGCCGAAATGCGCAGCCGTGCCGCCCAGCAGATGCGGGCGATGATCGGGCTGATTGCCGATGGCGCATACAGCGCAACGGCGATCGTCGATTCTGATGGGGTGGTCAATGAACCTCTGAGCATTGCCGTCACCGTGACAAAGACCGCAGATCAGCTGACCTTCGATTTCTCGCAAAGCGCGCCGCCCTGCCTGGGGCCGATGAATTCGGTACGCGCCACAACCTTGTCTTCGGTCTATCTGGCGATGCGGCATATCTTCCCCGATGTGCCGATCAGTGCCGGAGCGTTCGAGCCGCTGGTGGTGACGGGGATCGAAGGCACCTTCCTTGATGCCCAATACCCGCGCCCGGTGTCGGGCTGCGCGGCAGAGGTCAGCCAGCGGATTGCCGAGGCCGTCTTTGCCGCCTTGGTACAGGCCATACCCGACCGGGTGACGGCGGCTCCTGCCGGAACCAGCGGCAATTTCGGGCTGGGCGGGCATGACCCTGACTCTGGGCAAGACTATGTGATGTATCAGATTTCTGGCGGCGGATATGGTGGCAACTCCGATCACGACGGGCTGTCCAACGGCTGCTCGACCATTGGCATCTCGAAAGCCCCACCGGTGGAGATCATGGAGCAGAAGTTTCCCGTGCTCTACCGCCATTACGCCCTGCACGAAGGCAGCGGCGGGGCGGGCACCCATCGCGGCGGCTTTGGTCTGGATTACGAGATAGAACTGTTGCGCGGGCAGGCGCGCGCCAGTTTCGTGATGGACCACGGCCGCTCGGGGCCATTGGGCGCGCAGGGCGGGCAGGACGGTGGCGTCAATCGGGTAGAGGTGACGCGCGGGACCGAGGTGCTGGTGCCGCCACATCTGTCAAAAGCGCAGGATATCGTGCTGACGCCCGGCGATCGGGTGCGAGTCCGCACCCCCGGCGGTGGCGGCTTTGGCGACCCGTTGCGGCGTGACCCGGCCTTGGTGGCGGAAGATGTCAGGCTGGGGCGCTACACGGCGGCTCAGGCCCGTGCATTGTGGAATTGGCAAGGTTAGAGCCGCCTTTGGCCTCCCTGCCAGACCGCTTGGAGCTGAAACGCCTCTGACAGATGAACGATGTCGGCGCGGGTGCCCGGGGTCAGTTGACCAAGATCCTCCCGCCCGATCACCTGTGCAGGACAGCGCGTGGCCATGGACAGCGCCCGCTCGGGCGACAGGCCAACCCTGTTAACCATGTTTGCAATCGCCTGCGGCAGGGTCAGGTCCGCCCCGGCCAGTGTTCCATCCTGCAAGGTCAGCCGCCCATTCCGGCGCAAGATGCTGCGGCCGCCAAGCGTGGCCTGTTCCTGGTCGGTGCCGGCAACCGCCATGCAGTCTGACACCAGAAACAGCCCGGTCTGCCGGACAGTCGCAGCAATGCGCAAGGCCGCCGGGGCCACATGGATGGTATCGGCAATCACACCTGCCGCGATGTCATGGGTCAGCACCGCGCCAACAAGGCCGGGCTCACGGTGGCCAAGCCCGCTCATCGCATTGAACAGATGCGTTGCGCAGCACGCGCCTGCGGCAATGGCGGCCTCTGCCTGGTCAAAACTGCACTCTGTGTGCCCCAGACTGACAATCACCCCCGCAGCGGCCAGTTCGGCGATCTGATCGGGGCGTACCGCAGACGGGGCCAGCGTGACCATCAGCGCGGGCAATCGGCTGGCGGCGTCAGTCAGCACCGCAAGATCTTCATCCGTCATGGACCGGATCAGCGCCGCGTCATGTGCACCCTTGCGGCGTGGGTCCAGATGCGGCCCCTCCAGATGCAGGCCAAGAAAACCGGGGGTAGACAGGCTGGCAACCCCAGCCGCGATGACCCGCGCGGTCGCCTGCGGTGTGGCGGTGATCAGCGTGGGCAACAGCCCGGTGGTCCCCAGCCTTGCGTGGGTTTCGCAGATGACCCGCAGCGTCTCGACATCGGTCTGGTCATCAACCATCCGCCCACCGCCGCCATTCACTTGCAGATCGATCAGGCCGGGTGCCAGAATGCCGCCGGCCAGCGAAACCACCGTGGTGCCTTTGGGCACGCAACTGGACACTCCGGTCACCCATGGCCCGTCGGTCAGCAGCACCGCATCGCGGTGCAGCACCGTGCCATCGAACACCGCAGCCCCGACGAAAGCGGTCGGCATCAGACGGTTTCCGTCACCTTGCGCAGATGGGGCGGTGTGTCGGGGTCAAACCCCCGACGCCGTGCCAGGGCCTCGACAAAGCTGTAGAACGCTGCGCCAAGAACCAGGGGCGCGACCAGCGGATGCAGGTCGGGCACCCAGGGCAGTTCGGTGGCTCCCTGCGCTGCTGCGCCGGTCAGGAACACATCGGCGCCCTGACCGGCCAGACGTTCTGCCGTTGTCACGACATGGGGCAAAGCCGCATCGCCGACGCCAAGCGCGAGCACCGGAAACTGGGCCTGAACAATCGCGGCAGGACCATGCAGCACCTCGGCTGTCGAATAGGCTTCGGCATGCAGACCGCAGGTTTCCTTCAGTTTCAGGGCACATTCATTGGCGATGGCAAAGGCAGGGCCCCGCCCCAGCACATAGACCGATTGCGCCCGTGACAGGCGGGCTGCCAGGGGCGACCAGTCAAGGTGCAATGCCTGTTCCAAAGACACGGGAAGCCTGTCCAGCGCCGCCAGCAGGGCAGCATCCTGCTGCCACTCGGCCAGAAGCGCCAGGCCCGCCACAACCGAGGTTACAAAGGTCTTGGTGGCGGCCACGCTGTGTTCGACCCCGGCCTGCAGGGCAAGACAATGGCTGGCCGCCACGCCCATCGGGCTGGTCGCGTGATTGGTGATCGCAACCGACAAAGCGCCACCGGTCCGGGCAGCCTGCATCAGTTCGATGATGTCAGGGCTTTGGCCTGATTGCGAAATGCCGATGCAGACCGCGCCCTTCAGCCGCAGGGGGCGACCGTAGACCGAGGCAACCGAAGGCCCGACCGAGGCAACCGGAATGCCCGCCAACAACTCGACCGCATATTTCAGATAGGTCGCGGCATGATCGGAAGACCCCCGAGCCACCGTGATCAACAGGCCCGGGTCCAGCCGCCGCAACGCCGCGGCAGCCTCGCGGACGGCCGGCCCGGTCTGATCAAGAAACCGTGCAGCAGCCAAAGGAATTTCAGCCACTTCCTGTGCCATCTTGGTCTGGGTCATCCTGGGTCCTTTCCATCGCCGTCTGAGCCCCGCACCATGCGCCAAGCCACAGCGCGCAGCAACCCTGTCAGGCAAGCGCGTTTAGACCTTGCAGGAGCGTCGGCGACCGTTTAAACGACACGTCGCGTAGCCCCAATAGCTCAGCTGGTAGAGCATTTCATTCGTAATGAAGAGGTCGGCGGTTCGAGTCCGTCTTGGGGCACCACGCGCATTCCTTACTGCAACCTCAATCAGCGCCGATCAATCTGGTCGGGGTTGGGTTGCGACGATTTCAGCATCTTCTGCCGCAGGGCCTTCGGAGACCTGGCTTTCGGGCGCAGGGGCTGCAGGCGCGGGCTGGCCAACGATCAACGGCAGCAATTCGGTGCCCGTGGCGCTGGGGCCGGCGGTTTCCGGCGGCTCTCGCCAGCTCAGCGTATCAAATCCGCCACAATTGTCACAGATCGGGTGCCAGCTTGCATGGATGGCCTGACATTTGTCGCAGCACCACTGCGGGCCGCGCGGGGCCGTCAGGGCGCGGGTCAGCCAGCCGCGGACGACAGATTCGTCCTCCCCTTCTCCCCGGGCAATGGCCGCCATGATGGCAAGCGCGCGCTGTGTCGGGTGCGTGGTGACGATCTCCCCCAGAGCGCGGCGCGCTGCCGGGAAGTCTTCGGCCGATACGTGAAGCTCGGCCAGCAACAACCGGGTCTGTTCATGGTCGCGCTGCACATCGGTCAGAGCCCTGAATCGCTTGATGCGCTCAACCGGTGTTTCTGTCGGCTCTATCTCGGCAAAAGCGGCGGCCAGATCAGGATGCGGATGCACTGCCCAAGCCTTCTTGAGCACGCGGGTGGCCCCTTTGCGGTCGCCCTTTGCCACCAGACTGCGCGCGGCCATGGCGGCGGCGGGAATCAGATCAGGTGACAGACGGTTTGCCTCGATGGCGGCCTCGCGCGCTTCGATGCTGGCAGTGTCGTCGATGACGGTCTTGGCTTCTTGCAAGGCCAGCACGGCGTCACGGCGGCGATAGACATCGCGGGGCAATTCCCCCGCCTTCAGCTTTGCGCCCAGCGTTTGCCGCGCCCCTTTCCAATCAGCATGCTCCGCCTGCAACTTGAGCAAGATATCCTGGGTTTCGGCATGGCGCGGCTTCATCGCAAACGCCTTTTCGGCCAGCTTCAGCGCCGTATCGGTATCGCCTTCCGCCAGCTTTTGCTTCATCAGCCCGCGCACCCCGACAAAACGGGTCTTGTCGTCGGCAAGCAGACGTTTGTAGGCATCCGAGGCGCGCTTGGTGTCTCCGGAAGCTTCGGCTGATTGCGCCATCAACAAAGTGGTCAGTTCCGGCTTGGCCAGATAGCGCTCAGCCCGCTGGGCCCGCGCCATGGCCACGCGCCCCTCACCCGAGGCGAGGGCAAGGAAGCCCTCCGTCAGGGCCTGATAGCCCTTACGTTCGCGGTTGCGGTCAAAATAGCGCGAAATCGCAGTCTCATCACCGGTCAGAAAGCGCAGGATTGCCACCACAAGGCTGACAATCTTGAACACCACCCAAAGGAAAACAATCAGAATCAACGACAGGATCACCGATTGCAGCGGGCCAAGGGTCAACTCCCACCCGGCAACTGCGACTTGTATTCCGCCCCCCGTCTCCAGAAGAACGCCAGCGCCAAAGGTCAGCGCCGCAATGAAAAACAAGAACAGAACGACTTTCAGCAAGGTCCAAAGCATCTGTCTATCCTATTCTTCCACGGCAGCTGACAATGCGCTGACAGCCTCCAACGCATCCAGACGCTGCTGGGCCAGTGCAGACCACTCTGCCATTTGCGCAAGCCCTTCGGGCGGCAGGCCCTGAAGTTCGGCAAGCGCCTGCGCCAGATCGCCGGTGGCAACGGCCGCCTCGGCGCGCGACAGAACGGCATCCGGGTCGGTGCCTTCCCGCGGGGTCAGCGACCTCACGCCGGTTGTGGCCTGAAACAGGCTGCCAAGCCGTTCGGTCCACCCATCGCCCATATCTGCCCGACGCGCGGCGTCCAAAGCGGCGCGGGCGGCGGGGGGAAAGCCGTCTTCCAATACCTGGCGCGACGGCACACCGGTTTCGGCAAGCTGGGCAAGGGATGGCGGGATCTCTGTGCCCGCCAGATCTGCCAGCGCCCCGGAAAACGGCACGCCACTTTCGACAGCAGCCTGCACCCGGCTCAGGGCGGCCGCGGTCACGGCGCGTTGTGCCGTGGCCTCTGCCTCTGCGCGCAAGCTTGCCGCCTGCGCCTCGGCCTGTGCCAAGCGGTCTTCGGTCTGGGCAGCCAGCGCTTCAAGCTCTGCCGTAGATGATGCGCCGTTAGACTGGATTTCGGCAATCTCTGCCTGAAGCTGTTCCACCAGCGCCACCAGATCCGCCGGAGCCCCGGTGCCAGACAAGGCAGCGGGGCGCGATTCGATGGCAGCGATGCGGTTTTCCAGATCGGTCAGGCTGTCTGTCAGGGCTGACAGATCGGGTTGAGCCACCGCCTCCGGCTCTGGCCTTGCCTCCAGCGCAGCAAGACGTTCTTCTAGCGTTGTGTCAGGCGCAGGCGCGGCCTCAAGGGCCTCGACCCGTCCTGCCAGAGCCTGCAGATCGCTTTGTGTTGCCACCGGGGGCGCGTCCGAGACACCCATTCCCGGAAGCGGCACAAAGACTGCCAGGGCATAGCCGGCGGCGGCAGCCACCACCCCGCCCAAAGCGGTGCCCAAAAACCCGCCGCCGCCCGATTTTTCAGAGGGCGAAGCTGGTGTCTGGGGGGCCGGCTTGTCCACATCTGGCACGACAGGCCCTGTGGTATCAGACAGCGTAGAAGTCTCGTCCGCCGCCACCGTTTCCGTACGTGGCGGCTCGTCCATGACCACGGGGTCCCCGATCACCGCGTCTGACACCGGCTCAACACCCGACTCCGCAGGACCGAAAGGATCTGCCGGCTTCACAATATCCGCTTCTTCCGGTGGGTTTGAAGGAGGGCGTTTGGCCATAGTAGACATTCCTGACATGAACTTGAGAGAACGGAACCGATGCGCGCGTGCTGTACAATCCTAATCCTGCATCTCTTGGCGCATCAAGCTGTGAAGATAAAACGATCCAGCGCAAAGAACAGTTCCGCCAAACTGGGCGCGGCGGCGATTGCAAGATGTTCGGGTGGACAGTCGGTAAACGCTTCGGCCACTGCGGCGCTGAAGGCAACGATGCGCAGCCGAAGCAACACAGACTCGTTGGGCAGGTCACGCAACAGCGCGGCCCGAAACAAACTGGCACTGCGCGGTGAGAACAGCGGCACAAGGATGGTCTCGGCAGTGGACAGGGCGTCGATCGCAGCTTGCGCCAGTGCGACCGGTTCCTGAGCATAGACAATGGCCTCCTGAGCGGCCAGTCCAGCAGTACGCAACCGCGCCACCAGATCGCCCCGCGTGTCTTGCCCGCGCAAATGCAGAAACGGCGCATGCTCAGGCTGGCGCAGCAACAGCCGGAACAGATCATCGGCATCCCCCGCGGCGGAGCGGGACTGAAACCCAAGGTCGGCGGCGACATCGGCCGTCCTGTCCCCGACGCAAAACGCATGGCGTGGCAGGCCATCAAGCCGGGCTGCCGCGCGTGCCCCGGTTTCCGACGTCAGCACCAGCGACCGCACCTCCATGCCCCGCAGATCAGGGTCAAAGAAGGTCGGTGCCAGCAGCGGCGTCATCACAGGCACAACCCGGTCCGCATAGCGCTGGCGCAGCGCAGCGGCAAAACGGCTTGCCTGCGGCTCGGGCCGGGTGATCAACACTGGCAGGGCGCGGGATTGCGAGGGCA
The DNA here is from genome assembly GCF_002900965.1 of Pseudotabrizicola formosa. Lineage (GTDB taxonomy): Bacteria > Pseudomonadota > Alphaproteobacteria > Rhodobacterales > Rhodobacteraceae > Pseudotabrizicola > Pseudotabrizicola formosa. The sequence goes on from NZ_PJOM01000004.1 coordinate 93,992, forward strand.
TGCTTAGGGTGTTACCTGCTGATATCCCCTGGCGCAACGGCGGACCATGCACAAAAGTCTGACCTTCCTTGGAATTGAATCCAGCTGCGATGACACGGCTGCCGCAGTGGTGCGGTCCGGGACGGATACTGAAATCCTGTCTTCGGTGGTGGAAGGGCAGGTTCCTCTTCATGCGGCTTTTGGCGGCGTCGTTCCCGAAATTGCCGCGCGCGCCCATGCAGAACGCCTGGATCATTGCGTCGAACGCGCGATGGCAGAGGCGGGGGTAGGCTTTGCAGAGCTTGATGGAATCGCCGTCACCGCCGGCCCCGGCCTGATCGGCGGGGTGCTGTCCGGCGTGATGCTGGCAAAGGGGTTGTCTGCTGGAACCGGATTGCCGCTGGTTGGCGTGAACCATCTGGCGGGCCATGCCCTGACCCCACGGCTCACCGATGGCTTGGGCTTTCCCTATCTGATGCTGCTGGTCTCGGGGGGGCATTGCCAATTCCTGATCGTCGACGGGCCAGAGATGTTTCGTCGCATCGGCGGCACCATAGATGACGCGCCCGGAGAGGCGTTTGACAAGATCGCCAAGCTGCTGGGCCTGCCCCAGCCTGGTGGACCCGCCGTGGAAGCAGAGGCGGCAAAGGGCAATCCGGCCCGCTTCGTGATGCCACGGCCCTTGCTTGACAGGCCAGGGTGCGACATGTCTTTTTCGGGCCTAAAGACCGCCGTGCTGCGGGCACGCGACACAGTGATCGCGGCAAAGGGGGGGCTAACGGTTGCCGACCGGCAGGATCTTTGCGCCGGGTTCCAGACCGCCATGGCCTCGGTCCTGCAAGAAAAAACCCGTCGGGCGCTGGATGTATATCTGGACGCTCGCCCCCCCGTGCCGGCCTTTGCGATTGCAGGCGGGGTGGCCGCAAATCAAGCCATTCGCGCCGGGTTAGAGACGCTTTGCCATGCAAACTCCGTGCGTTTTCTGGCCCCGCCGCTGCGTCTTTGTACCGACAATGCAGCCATGATCGCCTTTGCCGGGATCGAGCGGTTCCGGCTTGGCCACTGTGATGATTTCACCTTGTCGGCCCGTCCGCGCTGGCCGCTTGACCAGACGGCACCGGCGATGATCGGATCGGGCAAAAAGGGGGCCAAGGCATGACGGCGGCCATCGGGATCGCAGGGGCGGGAGCCTTTGGCGCAGCCTTGGCCATCGCGCTGGCCAGGCAGGGACAGACCGTCCGGCTTTGGGGGCGCGACACCGCGGCTGCCGACAGGATGGCAAAGACCCGGCGCGTGCCGCGCCTGCCCGGCGCTGTGTTGCCCGAAACCGTGTCTGTTACGGCGCGAATGGAGGATCTGTCGGATTGCCCGGTGGTGCTGCTGGCCGTGCCGATGCAGGCACTGTCCGGCTTTTTGGCCATGCATGCCATGGCGCTTGATGGAAAACCATTGGTTGCCTGCTGCAAAGGCATAGATCTGACCACGCAAAAGGGGCCGACCGCCCTGATCGCGGATGCCTGCCCGAATGGCACCGCCATGATCCTGACCGGACCAAGTTTTGCGACCGATATTGCCAAGGGCCTCGCCACGGCGCTGACCCTTGCCAGCTTGGACGAGCCGGCCAGTCAGCGCATGCAGGCCGTTCTGTCCGGGCCCATTCTGCGGATCTACCGCAATACCGATGTGCCTGGTGCCGAACTGGGTGGCGCGCTGAAGAATGTGATCGCAATTGCTTCAGGCATCGTGATGGGGGCAGGTCTGGGCGAAAGCGCGCGGGCTGCCCTGATGACGCGGGGCTTTGCAGAAATGGTGCGCTTTTCGGTCAGGCTTGGCGCACGGCCGGAAACGCTTATGGGCCTGTCGGGCCTGGGGGATCTGGTGTTGACCTGCACCTCCGGTCAGTCACGCAATTACGCCCACGGAGTGGCGCTGGGCCGTGGCGATTGCCCCGATACGGCGGTCACCGTTGAAGGTGTGGCCACATCGCAAGCTGTTTTGCGCCAGACCATGGCGCTTGGCCTGTTGGACGAGCTGCCGGTTACCAGCATGATCGCCCAGGTGACAGCCGGAACCATCACCGTCCCCATGGCCATTCAGGCCCTTATGTCCCGCCCGTTGAAAGAGGAATGACCCATGCGCGCTGCCCTGATCTGCATCGACAAGCCCGATCATCTTCAAACCCGTCTCGACAATCGCGCGGCCCATCTGGACCACATCACGTCCAGCGGGATCGTTGAAATGGCAGGCCCGTTTCTGGACGCAGAGGGTGGCATGATCGGCAGTCTGGTGATCCTGACGGTCAATACCATGGATCAGGCCCGCAGTTGGGCCGAGGCAGACCCTTATGCCAAGGCCGGATTGTTCCAAAGTGTGACAATCCGCGAATGGAAAAAGGTGGTCGGATGAACTTCTGGCTGTTCAAGTCTGAGCCTGACACCTGGAGCTGGGATCAGCAGGTTGCCCGGGGCGACGCGGGCGAAGAATGGACCGGGGTGCGAAACTATCAGGCCCGCAACAACATGCGGGCCATGAAGGTTGGCGACCGCGGGTTTTTCTACCACTCCAATACAGGCAAAGACATTGTCGGCATCGTCGAGGTGATCCGGACCAGTGCGCCGGACAGCACCAGTGATGACCCGCGCTGGGATTGCGTGGTCATCAAGGCAATCGCAGCCGTGAAACAACCCGTCTCGCTGGAGATGTGCAAAATCACCCCCGGCCTGGAAAACATGGCGCTGGTCAAAAGCTCCCGCCTGTCAGTTCAACCGGTGACCGAACAGGAATGGGCAATCGTCTGCAAACTTGCGGAAACAAGCGCTGACAGGCCGGACAGCCACTGAAATAGCCTGTGGCCGCTGCCTCCAGGTCCGCGTCTGCCGATAATATGAATCCATGGAAATGGAGGGCCCAATGCGCAAACAAGGACCCTCCATTCACCCCACGTGATCCCCGAGCACCACACGTGTCTGAAATTAGGTCCGAGGCATTCTGCCTGATGAGTTGACGTTAGACCTATGCAGGTACCCGTGCAAGCGCCGGACAGTTAAAACTGTCTGCGCCCGCACTGGGCCTCGGCCTGACGGCGGCCGGAGCGGTTATTTGTAAACGGCCTCTTTGCCAAAGTGCTTGACCAACATGTAATAGACGACGGCCCGGTATTTGTTGCGGTTCGCCCTGCCATAAGTGTCGATCACGGCGTTGATCGCCTCCATCAGCTTGGGGCCATCTTCAAGCCCAAGCTTCTTGATCAGGAAGTTTTTCCTGATGGTCTCAAGCTCTGCAGGGTCGCTGCCCGCGACGGTTGAGGCATCATCGCTGTAAATGGCCGGGCCACAGCCGATCGTTACTTTGGTCAGCAGCGGCATATCGGCTGTCATGTTGCATTTTGAGGAAAGATCTTCGGCGTATTTTGCAATCAATTCGTCGCGCTTGCTCATGCTTTTGTCCCTGTCGGTCCTGGTTCCACCCTGCCACGGCTGGTTTTGCCTTGGCCCGTAAAACTTTAGGCAGAAAAGGGTCAACCGACCAAGAGAAAACTCAGAAAAGCCGGAACGGGGCACCTGGCACAAGACTGCTGATGCCGCCCCCAGCGGCTGGGGGCGGCTTCTGCCGTCAGATAATCTCAGTAGCGATAGTGGTCAGACTTGAACGGACCTTCGACCGAAACGCCGATGTAATCCGCCTGCTCACGACGCAGCTCTGTCAGTTTCACGCCGATCTTTTTCAGGTGCAGGCGCGCCACCTTTTCATCCAGCGCCTTGGGCAGGATATAGACTCCGGGCTTATACTCTGCCCCTTTGGTCCAGAGTTCGATCTGGGCCAGCACCTGATTGGTGAAGGACGCCGACATCACAAAGGACGGGTGGCCCGTGGCATTGCCAAGGTTCAGCAAGCGCCCTTCGGACAGCAGGATGATCCGATTGCCGTTCGGCATCTCGATCATGTCAACCTGGTCCTTGATGTTGGTCCATTTGTGATTTTTCAGGGCGGCAACCTGAATCTCATTGTCGAAATGGCCGATATTTCCGACGATCGCCATGTCCTTCATCTCGCGGATGTGCTCGATGCGGATCACGTCGCGGTTGCCGGTGGTGGTGATGAAGATATCGGCGGAATCCACCACATCCTCCAGCAGCACGACTTCAAACCCGTCCATCGCGGCCTGAAGGGCACAGATCGGGTCAACTTCCGTGACCTTGACGCGCGCACCGGCACCTTGCAGCGACGCGGCAGACCCTTTGCCCACATCGCCATAGCCGCAGACCACGGCAACCTTGCCGGCCATCATCGTGTCGGTCGCGCGGCGGATGCCGTCAACCAGCGATTCCTTGCAGCCGTATTTGTTGTCAAACTTCGACTTAGTTACCGAGTCATTGACGTTGATCGCCGGGAACGGCAGCTCGCCCTTCTTGTGCAAGTCGTAGAGGCGGTGAACACCTGTCGTGGTTTCTTCCGACACGCCCTTGATCGCGGCCTTTGTCTTGGTGAACCAGCCGGGGCTTTCCTTCATGCGCTTGTGGATCTGCGCCTTGATCACCTCTTCCTCTTCCGAGGTGGGAACGGCCAGAATCTCCTCACCGGCTTCGGCGCGGGCCCCCAGCAGCACGTACAAGGTGGCATCGCCGCCATCATCCAGGATCATGTTCGCGCCTTCGGGGAACATGAAGGACCGATCCAGGTAATCCCAATGCTCGGTCAGGGTCTGACCCTTGACCGCAAAGACTGGCGTCCCGCCAGCGGCAATCGCGGCGGCGGCATGATCTTGCGTGGAGAAAATGTTGCAAGACGCCCAACGCACATCGGCCCCCAGCGCTGTCAGTGTTTCGATCAACACGGCGGTTTGGATTGTCATGTGCAGCGAGCCGACAATACGGGCGCCTTTGAGCGGCTGGCTGGCTCCGAACTCTTCGCGGCAGGCCATCAGACCCGGCATTTCGGTTTCCGCGATGGTCAGTTCTTTGCGTCCGAATTCGGCCAGCGAGATGTCTTTTACGATATAGTCAGCCATGTTCAAAAACTCCTGTCATTTGAACGTGGCCTTATCATCGAAGCTGTTCTGAAACAACGCGACAAACCAGACAATGCGGCGGATGCCGTGTCCCGCGGAGATGACTTAGCTGAGCGGGCGGTCCTGCAGGACATCGGCTGCAGTCATGCCCTCTTCCCAGCCGAAACCGGATGATACGATGCAGGCAAGTCCCTCATGCTCGACATGAACCACGGTCCAGGTCCCCATCATGTCAGAGGCCCAGACTTCAAGGCTGACACCCGGCTCATGCTCCACTGATGCTTCGAATGTTTCCGCAAAAGCCTGCGACAGGTCGGCCGTGATTACATCACGCGCGCCGCAAAGCGGGTCTTGCAGGGTTTCGGGAAGCGCGGCAACGTAATCCTGAACTGACAAGTTGGGCGTTGCGGAAAATGCAGCAACAGGCGTCGGCTGCACACGGCTTTCGACACGATCAATGGCACCGGAATACCCCAGGGCAACGGCAGCGAGCGCGAGGAAGGGAAGCGGATTGAACATTTCTTTTATCCGTGTTCTTTCAATCAGACAATCACAAGGAAAACGGGTTTATCCCCGAAAAGTTCCATTCAGGCATTCCGGTTTGAATTTGATCCCCAATTGCCGCTGGGATACGAGCGCATTGGAATGATGCACGGAGGCTGACTGTGGCAAAACCAAAGCGGGCGTGGCAACGGATGCTGTCTGGCCGGCGGCTGGATCTGCTGGACCCGACACCCGTCGATATCGAGATCGCGGATATTGCCCATGGGCTGGCCTTTGTTGCCCGCTGGAACGGCCAGACCAGCGGTGACTGGCCCTATTCGGTCGCCGAGCATTCCTTGCTGGTTGAAACGATCTTCTGCCGCCAAACTCCAGACAGTTTGCCGAAGTGGAAGCTGGCCGCGCTGCTGCATGATGCGCCAGAATACGTGATCGGTGATATGATATCGCCCGTCAAAGCCGCGATCGGCCCGGAATATGGTGCCTTGGACGAACGGCTGACAGCCGCCATTCATCTGCGCTTCGGTCTGCCCGCGCTTCTGCCGGCCGCCATCAAGGCGCAGATCAAATCGGCAGATCGCATCTCGGCCTGGATGGAGGCGGTGCGGATCGCTGGTTTTTCGGAAGCGGAAGCCAGCAAATTATTCGGAAAGCCCGATGCCGCATTGGTCGCAGGTCTGGACATACAACCGCGCGCCCCAGCAGAGGTACGGTCCGATTTCATCAGACGCCATTCCGAACTGCTGGCCGAGCTTGGATGAGTATTAAGACGTGAATGCCACCCCGAAGGATGGCATTTTCAGATCAGATTGACATATCTTCAGGCCGTTTGCCGGCCTTCAGGGCCGCTTCAAACCATCGAGGCTTGCGCCCACGGCCTGACCAGGTGTCGGACGCATCGGCCGGATTGGCATATTTCGCGACAGCGGGCGATCTCTTGCGCATCGGGGCAATCCCGGTCAGCTCTGCCAGTGAAAAGCCCATAGCCCGGGCCTTGTCTTCCAACTCGGCCAAAGCTTCTTTCTTCTTGCGGTCTTCATAACCGTTAATCGCTTTTGCAACCTGAGCCTGAAGATCCTTCAGCTCTTTGAGCGACATTCCATTCAGATCGATGTCCATGTCTTATATCCTTGCAGGCAGTTTTCCATGCCTGATTAATCCCAAAGCCATCTCAATTCAAGCAAGCTTTGTAACAGATTTATTTTGGTCCGCGTTTGGCAAGAATCCGCTGAAGCGTGCGGCGATGCATCGATAACCGGCGGGCGGTTTCAGAAACGTTACGATCGCACATTTCATAGACGCGCTGAATGTGTTCCCACCGCACCCGGTCCGCAGACATCGGGTTTTCGGGCGGTGCCGGCATCGAGGCGCCTTTCGACAGCAGGGCATTGGTTACATCATTCGCATCGGCCGGCTTTGACAGGTAATCCGTCGCGCCAACTTTCACGGCAGCAACTGCCGTCGCAATAGCCCCATATCCTGTCAGCACGACAATGCGACAGTCAGGCCGGCGCTCGCGCAGCGCCTCCACCACGTCCAGCCCGTTGCCGTCCTCAAGCCGCAGGTCCACCACCGCATAGGCCGGTGGCCGGGACTGGGCGATGGCCTTTCCTGCCGCAACACTTTCAGCCGTTTCGGGAATGAACCCCCGCCGTTCCATGGCCCGGGCAAGGCGTTTTACAAACGGCTCATCGTCATCGACCAAAAGCAGCGTGCGATCCGGGCCCAGATCTGCCGTGACATCTTCAGCCATTTGTTTCTCCAGTCTGCTCTGTCTTTATGCTGGCAAAGGTAGCTTGCCTGCCCCCGGCGTCAATTTATCGGCTGGCCTGCGACATTGGCGCGTTTGAAACGAAACATGCCACCCGTTCAGCCATCTGAACTGCTGTATCTTCGCGGCGGAAAAAATCCACAAACCCGATGCCTGGCAAGGTAAGATAGGTGAAAGTTGAATGATCAACCAGATAATACTCCGGATCACCGCCATCCTGCTTGCGGTAGAAAGTTTTATAGGCCTGGGACGCCGCTCTGACCTGTTCGGGTGAACCGGTCAGACCAATCATGTTGGGGTGCAGATAATCGGTGTATTCCGCCAGAACTTCTGGCGTGTCACGCTCTGGATCAACCGAGATAAAAACAGGTGTCACGTCAAACCCCTGTTCTTCCAGAATATCCACGGCTTCGGCATTGCGGGCGGCGTCGATCGGGCAGACATCGGGGCAAAAGGTGTAGCCAAAATAAATCAGCGCCGGTTTGGCCAAGACCTCTGTCTCGCTGACCGTGGCACCGGTTTCATCGACCAGCGTGAAGGGGCCGCCGATATCCCCGCCCCCGATCTGACCGCCCCGGCATTGCGCAAAGGCATCGTCATCGGCTTGAAGAAAGATATACAGCGCCGTCCCACCCAGCAGCCCCACAACGGCAGCGGCTGCGACCGCAGCATACATTTTCGTCATTTCAAGCATCCTACCTGCGCAATCGCCGCATTGATCCCTGCCCCCGGCGGGCCTAACACTGGCGTTTCTAATATCTTTGAACAAGAGATGCCATGCTTTCCCCCGATACCGGCCTGCTTTCCCGTGAGACACGCAGTGACTGGGTCCGGCTGCGGACCCTTATTTTGCTGCGCTGGATGGCCATCATAGGACAACTTGCCGCAATCACTGTCGCGGACCGGTATTACGAGATGCAGCTGCCGCTTGGGCTTTGCTATCTTGCGGTTGGCGCCTCGATCACGGCCAATCTGGTGTCAGTGTTCGTCTTCCCCGAAAGCAAGCGCCTCTCAGAAACCGAGGCGATGCTGACGCTGTTGTTCGATCTGTCGCAGCTGACGTTCCTGCTGTATCTGACCGGCGGTCTGGCAAACCCCTTTGCCCTGCTGATCCTTGCCCCTGTCACCATATCGGCCTCGGCGCTGGAGCTGCGGACAACGCTGTTGCTGGGCAGCCTGTCGATCATCTTCATCACGCTGATCGCCTTTGTCCATGTGCCGCTGGTTTATGCCGACGGATCGACATTGTCGGTTCCAGTGCTGTTCGGTTTTGGGTTCTGGCTGTCGATCGTGATCGGTATCCTGTTTCTGGGTCTCTATTCGCGACGGGTGGCGACAGAGATCCGGTCAATGTCCGATGCCCTGCTTGCAACCCAGATGGCCCTCGCGCGGGAACAAAAGCTGACCGATCTGGGCGGCGTGGTGGCCGCGGCGGCGCATGAGCTGGGAACACCCCTCGCCACCATAAAGCTGGTGTCTGCCGAGATGATCGACGCCCTCGAGGATCAGCCAGAGTTGCAGGATGACGCCCGCCTGATCCGCGATCAGGCCAACCGCTGCCGCGACATCCTGCATTCGATGGGCCGCGCCGGCAAGGATGACCTGCACATGCGCACCGTTCCCCTGTCGATGCTGGTGAGCGAAGCCGCAGAGCCGCATCAGGGCCGCGGCAAGCGTATGGATCTGGCATTCCTGCCCCGGGATGGCGCGGGCGAGCGGCAGCCCAATGTCAGGCGCCGCCCCGAGGTCATTCACGGTTTGCGCAATCTTATACAGAATGCGGTGGATTTTGCGCAAACGACCGTCTGGATTCAGGGGGAATGGAGCCCCACAACTCTGACCATCCGCATTGTCGATGATGGCGACGGTTTTCCATCACAGGTCATCGGTCGGATAGGCGACCCCTTCGTGCGCAGCCGCAGAACGTCGCAGGATCTTGTGAAGCGGCCTGAATATGAAGGCATGGGTCTTGGTCTGTTCATTGCCAAGACCTTGCTGGAGCGTACAGGGGCGGAATTAACCTTTTCAAACGGAACAGACCCATTTCTGAAAGCCGAAGACCGGCCCCTGCGCAAAGGTGCCATTGTCGAGGTCAACTGGCCGCTAGACCGGCTTGTGCAGACCGGCCAGCATGGGCTCGGCCCGAATGAGCCGATTCAATCGTAAGTTTTTTTATTTGAACGCCGAACTTTAGATAGTGTTGTTGGACAATCTTGGCTAACTTTTCACTCATGGACTACCGTTTAAGTTGTGAAGAGTGCTGGCATTGGAAGCTTTATGGATACGCATTTGGTCTTGGGGCTCGGCATGGGCCTTGCCGCGGTTCTGTCAGCTTTGGGGAGCATCCTGCTGGTGGCCGGGTTTCAAGCAAACAGCCAGCCCGTTCGCAGCAGCATTTTCGACGACCGTCAGAAGGGCACCCTGTTCCTGTTCGATGGCGAGACCCTGATCGATTGTACACCGGGCGGGCGCGCCGTGATCGCGGCTTCGGCTGTGCCGGGGTCGGATTGGGCAAAGCTGCTTGTCCATCTGTCCTTGTCATTTCCGCAAATCGACCAGCATCTTGCCAAATTGCCCGAACAGGGCGCGGTCAGCCTTGCCGCCGAGGATGAGTCTGGTCAGACCCTGTTGTTGCTGGCGGAATATCGGGGCGGTCTGACACATATCACCCTGATCGACCCAGAGTCGCGTGGCGCATCATTTGGGTATGATCTGCTGGCCCAACGCTCCATGAGCGATGATCTGGCTTTCCTGCGGTCCATCGTGTCACACGCCCCATTTCTGGCCTGGCGCGAAAAGGACAATGGAGATGTGATCTGGGCCAATACCGCCTATCTGCTGCGGGCCGGCGATCTTCTGCCGCAGGGGCAAGAGCTTACATGGCCCTTGCCAAAGCTGTTTGACCGGACCGCCATCCTGCAAGGCGTCAGCGGCCAGCGGCAAATCCTGCGATTTCCCGATGGCCGTGAGCAGTGGTTTGAACTTGTCAGCATGCCGGATGGCGATGGCCGCAGGATCTATGCCCTGCCGGCAGATTCGGCCGTGCACGCAGAATCCACCCTGCGCGATTTCATGCAGACCCTGACCAAGACCTTTGCGCATCTTCCGATCGGACTGGCGATTTTCGACAACCGGCGGCAGTTGCAGCTTTTCAATCCCGCCCTTCTGGATCTGACCGGGTTGCAGCCGGATTTCCTGTCCCTGCGGCCGTCGCTTCTTTCGGTGCTAGACGCCTTGCGCGACCGCAGCATGGTTCCCGAACCCAAGGATTACCATGACTGGCGCAATCAGATCACAGACATCGAACGGGCGGCGGCCTCGGGTGTCTATGAAGAGACCTGGAACTTGCCGGGCGGTCAGACCTACAAGGTGGTGGGACGGCCCCACCCAAACGGGGCGCTTGCGCTGATGATCGAAGACATCTCGACCGAAATCACCCGGACCCGCCGCTACCGTGCCGATATGGAACTGGGCCAGTCCGTCATCGATTCCATGGACGAAGCGATGGCCGTGTTTTCCGAAACCGGGCTGCTGGTGATGACCAACGCAAGCTATGCAAAGCTCTGGGATCACGACCCGTCAGACAGTCTGGCCAGTGTCGGGATCACCTCCCTGTCACGCCACTGGCGCAGCAAATCTGCCCCCAGCGCCCTATGGGCCGAGGCAGAGGAGTTTGTCTGCACCATCGGCGACCGCCAGCCCTGGGTTGCAGATGTGCGCCTGCTTGACGGTCGCCTGGTCACCTGCCGCCTGTTGCCGCTCACCGGGGGTGCCACCCTTGTGGGCTTCAAGGTCCGTTGCGGTGCTGCCGACATGGTGCCTGAAAGCTCCGAAAGACGCAGCGCCTGAACACAGAGACTTGCGGCGGCGCGGCGGAGACGTAAAACAGGGCGCATGTGCCAATCAACGCGCCTCCAGGTCTTCCTGCCCTCCGAAGACGCTACCGACAGCCTTGGCAGGCTTTTGGCCGGGCATCTGGTGCCGGGTGATACGCTTTTGCTGACCGGTCCGATCGGGGCCGGAAAGTCGCATCTGTCGCGCGCCTTCATCCGGGCGCGGCTGAACCGGATGGAGGATGTCCCATCCCCCACCTTTACACTGGTGCAGACCTATGAAGACGCGGCGGGCGATATCTGGCACGCCGATCTGTACCGGCTTTCCCACCCGGATGAGGTGCTGGAGCTTGGGCTGGAAGATGCGATGTCCACCGCAATCTGTCTGATCGAATGGCCAGACCGGCTTGGCCGCCACCTTCCCCAGTCCGCCATCCATCTGACACTGACCCCGCAGGCACAGGGCCGGCTGGCCGAATTTGTCTTTCAGGGCCGCCCCGCATTGAAAAAGGCGCTGCATGACCCGGCGTTTTGAAGCCTCCACCGCCTTTCTGGCGGCAAACGGCTGGGGGCAGGCCGACCGGCGGTTTTTGGCGGGGGATGCCTCTGACCGCAGCTATGACCGGCTGACAAGGGGGGCCCAGACCGCCGTGCTGATGGACGCCCCCCCCGGAACGGCGGATGACTCTGCGGCTTTCGTCACCATCGCGGGTCATCTGCGCCGGATCGGACTGTCTGCCCCCGCCATACTGGCGCAGGATCTGGCGCAGGGCTTTCTGCTGATCGAAGACCTTGGTGATGCGTTGTTTGCCCGCGTGCTGGAAAGCTCTGCCGCGCAGGAAACCATGCTCTATCGCGCGGCGACGGATGTTCTGGTCCGGATACAGGACCAGGCCGCACCGGAGGGCCTGCCAGACCTGTCGGCGGCAGACTGGGCGCAGGCCGCGACATTTGCGCTGGACTGGTACGCCTTTGCTGCAACGGGTCAGCGTCCGTCTTTGGTCGCGTTTTCCCAGGCCCTGACCATAGCCCTGCAAACCCATGCCGATGGACCGAGGGTGTTGATCCTGCGCGATTATCATGCGGAAAATCTGCTGCATCTGCCCGACAGGCAAGGTGTGGCGGCGGTCGGTCTGCTTGATTTTCAGCTCGCCCAGATGGGCCAGCCTGGCTATGATCTGGTCTCCTTGCTGCAAGATGCGCGCCGCGATGTCTCACCCGGGGTGGCGGCACAGATGATGGCCTATTTTGCCGCGAAAACGGGGCGCGATCTGCAGGCCTTTCAGGCGTCATGCGCCGTTCTGGGGGCGCAGCGGGCCTTGCGCATACTTGGCATATTCGCCCGCCTGTGCCTAGTGGGCGGCAAGCCCGGGTACCTGACCCTGATGCCTCGGGTCTGGCGGCAGCTACAGTCCAACCTGGCCCATCCGGCGCTGGCTGAGCTTCGTCCTATATGCAACGACCTTCTGCCCGAACCGACCGACACCATCTTGCAAAAGATCGGGGACCAATGCGCCACCCCTTCCCCCTGATGCTCTTTGCCGCCGGCTTCGGCACCCGCATGGGCACGCTGACCGCGCATCAGCCCAAACCGCTGGTCAAGGTGGCCGGCCTGCCGCTCATCGATCACGCAAGGCGGGTCGCCGCGCAGGCCGGGGTAACGCATCTGGTGGCAAACCTGCACTACCGGGGCGACCAGCTGGCCGCGCATCTTGAGGGCAGCGGCATCGCTGTGTCATGGGAACGCGATGCCATTCTTGACACTGGCGGTGGGCTGAAAGCCGCGCTGCCGCTGCTGGGCACCGGTCCAGTGCTGACGCTGAACACCGATGCGGTCTGGACCGGGGCCAATCCCCTGACGCAGTTGATGCAGGCGTGGGACGCAGGCCGGATGGACCAGCTGTTCCTGCTGCTGCCCGCAGCACAGGCCCGCAGTGCCACCGGACGGTCAGATTTTGTGATGGACGGCGCGGGTCGGGTGGAATGGGCCAATGGCCGCACTGGCTTTCTCTATCTGGGGGCGCAGATCATTCATCCGCGCCTGCTGACGGACCCCGAGCCTGCGTTTTCCCTGCATGGGCCATGGACCCGGGCGATCGCCGCCGGTCGCGCCTTTGGCATCCTGCACAGCGGCGACTGGTGCGATGTCGGCCATCCCGAGGGTATTGCCGAGGCCGAGGCGATGTTGCGCGCCGCAAAGGAATGGCCCGATGTTTAGCCCCGAAGAGCCGCGCCTGTTCGGCGTCCCGCCCGGCGTGGATTTCCCGGCGGCCGTAGTGGCGGGCCTGCGGGCCAGATTGCGGGGCCAGCCGCCCGAGGCGATGGCGCGGGTGACGCTTTACCTGAACACAACCCGCATGCGGCGGCGGGTGGTGCAGCTGTTCGGCCAGCAAGGGGCCGGGTTCCTGCCGCGCATCCGGCTGGTCACCGATCTGGATATGGGCGCGGCGACCCCCGCCCTGCCCCCCGCCATTCCCGCCCTGCGCGGCAAGCTGCAACTGACCGTGCTGATCGGGCGGTTGCTTGACACTCTGCCCGATCTGGCACCCCGCTCTGCGCTTGCCGACCTCGCCGAAAGCCTGTCTGCGCTGATGTCGGAAATGCAGGGCGAGGGCGTCACGCCTGACAGGGTGGCCGCGCTGGATGTGTCGGACCATTCCGAACACTGGGCGCGCACACGTGACTTCCTGACCATCATCAGCCCGTTTTTCACCGATGATCACCAGATGGATGCCGAAGGTCGGCAAAGGCGCCTCGTGCAGATGCTGGCAGACCTTTGGGCCACCATGCCGCCGAAAGATCCGGTGATCATTGCAGGCTCGACCGGATCACGCGGAACCACTGCGCTCTTGATGCAGGCGGTGGCCCTGTTGCCCAAGGGTGCGATTATCCTTCCGGGCTATGATGTCGACATGCCGGAACGGGTCTGGCACGGCCTCGACGATGCGCTGACCAGCGAAGATCATCCGCAATACCGGTTCCGCAAAGTGATGGCGCTGACCGGCACTACCCCGGCTGACATCCGCCCCTGGCACGACACGCCCCCGCCCAGCGCTGCGCGCAACAAGGTGGTGTCGCTGGCCCTGCGCCCTGCCCCGGTGACCGATCAATGGCTGGTTGAAGGGCCTGACCTTCCCGACCTGTCCGAGGCGATGGACGGGGTCACGCTGATGGAGGCCGCCTCCCCCCGGCAAGAAGCCTTGTCGATCGCGCTCATCCTGCGCGACGCGGCAGAGCGACGGGTGCCTGCCGCGCTGATCTCGCCTGACCGGGTGCTGACGCGTCAGGTTGCGGCAGCGCTGGACCGTTGGGGCATTCGGCCCGATGACAGCGCCGGTGTGCCGCTGAACCAATCGGCACCCGGACGGTTCCTGCGCCATGTGGTACGGCTGTTTGGACAAAAGCTGACCTCGGACGCGCTGCTGACCCTGCTGAAGCACCCGCTGACCGCCTCTGCCATGGACCGGGGCCAGCACCTGCTGTTGTCGCGTGATCTGGAGCTGAAGCTGCGGCGCGAAGGTCCGGCCTTTCCGACCGGGCCCGATCTGATCAGCTGGGCGATGGCGCAGCGCAATGAACACGCCCTTGGCTGGGCCACCGCCTTGGCCGGAGCGCTGGACGGGCTGGCAGAGGCCGGCCCGGTGCCGCTGGCCGACCACCTTGCCCGCACCCGCACCCTGGCCGAACGCCTGTCCCGTGGGCCTGCTCCCGAGGGCACCGGGCGGCTGTGGGAAGAGGCGGCGGGCGAGGCCGCGCAGACGTTTCTGGTGCAGCTGGAGGCCGAAGCCGCCCATGGCGGCACCCTGAGCCCCGGCGAATTCCGGGATCTGTTCGAAGGGCTGATGTCCGGCGAAGAGGTGCGCGCGCCGATGATCGCCCATCCGGGCATCATGATCTGGGGCACGCTGGAGGCGCGGGTTCAAGGGGCCGATCTGGTCATTCTTGCGGGCCTGAACGACGGCACATGGCCCACCCTGCCGCCGCCTGACCCCTGGTTGAACCGCAAGATGCGGATGGAGGCGGGGCTCTTGTTGCCCGAACGGCGGATCGGCCTGTCGGCGCATGATTTTCAGCAAGCGATTGGTGCTCCACAGGTGGTGCTGTCGCGGGCGCTGCGCAATGCCGAAGCCGAAACCGTCCCATCGCGCTGGATCAACCGCCTGACCAACCTGATGGCCGGATTGCCCGACAATGGTGGCCCCTTGGCCCTGCGCCAGATGCGCGCGCGGGGCCAGATCTGGCTGGACCGTGCTGCCGCGATGGACAGGCCATTGGCCAACCCCGATGCAGGCTTGCGCCCTGCCCGCCGCCCGGCCCCCTGCCCGCCTTTGACCACGCGGCCCGACAGGCTGTCGCTGACCCGGATCGAGGTGCTGATCCGCGACCCTTATGCGATCTATGCCGACAAGGTGCTGAACCTGCGCCCGCTGGACCCGATCCGCCAGGCCCCCGATGCCCGCGACCGGGGCACAGTGGTGCATGAAATTCTGGAATGTTTCGCGCGCGAAAGACCCCCGAATGAGGCGCGCGACGCAGCCTATACCCGATTGATGCAGATTACCTCCCGGGTGCTGGACGCATCGGTGCCCTGGCCAGCCGCGCGTGCCTTGTGGGCCGCGCGGATGGAACGGGCGGCCAGCCATTTTCTGACAGTGGATGCCGCCGACGGTGGGCAGACGATCCTGGTCGAAGGCCGGGGCGAGCTGGTGTTGCAGGGGCTGAATTTCACCCTGTTCGGCACCCCCGACCGCATCGACCTGCTGCCCGGCGGCAAACTGCATCTGATCGATTACAAGACCGGCAGCCCGCCAAGCGAGGCGGCACAGAAATCCTTTGCCAAGCAGCTGCACCTTGCCGCCCTGCTTGCGCAAGAGGGTGGCTTCAAGGGTCTGGGCCCGCAGGAGGTGGCCAAGATCACCTATGTCGGCCTTGGCGCGTCAGGCAAGGTGACAGAGGATGAGATCACCGAAGAGAAGCTCGCCGCTGTGCGCGACGGGCTCTACCATCTGATCGGGTCTTACGCGCGGGCCGGGCAAGGTTACACCTCACGCCGTGCAGTGTTTACCGAACGCTTCCCCGGAGATTATGACCATCTGGCCCGCTTTGGCGAATGGGAAATGACCGATGCGCCAGACCCGCAACCGGTGGGGGATGCCAATGACGCATGATGCCAGCCTTGCACAACGGGCGGCAGCGCAACCGGCGCTGTCCACCTGGCTGTCGGCAAACGCGGGGTCTGGCAAGACCCGGGTGCTGACCGACCGGGTGGCGCGGCTTTTGCTCAACAAGGTGCAGCCCCAACACATCCTGTGCCTGACCTATACCAAAGCCGCCGCAACCGAGATGCAGAACCGCCTGTTCCGCCGTCTGGGCGAATGGGCGATGAAACCGGACGACGCCCTGCGCAGCGACCTGATCGAACTGGGCGAGGGGCAGACGCTGGATGCTGACCAACTGGCGCTGGCGCGCCAGCTGTTTGCCCGGGCGATTGAAACGCCGGGCGGCTTGCGCATTCAGACCATCCACAGCTTTTGTGCCACGCTCTTGCGCCGCTATCCGCTGGAGGCCGGAGTCACCCCCGGCTTCAAGGAAATGGATGACCGTACCGCCAGAACCCTGCGCGACGACATCGTGCAGGACATGGCAGACCGGCTTGCGCCCGGTCAGGTGGCGACCTTGGCGCGGCACTATACGGGCGAGGATTTCGCGGCGCTGATGACTGAAATCTGCATCCGCGCCGATGATTTCGCACAGCCCCTGTCGCGTGCCGATGCCCTGGCCCGGTTTGGCCAACCGGACACCTTGACGCTGGACCGGCTGCTGGCATCGGTGTTTCTGGGCGATGAGGGCGATATTCTGGCCGAGCTGACAGCGCGTCTGGCCGGCAGTGGCGTGAATGACCAGAAGGCCGGCAACAAGCTGGCCGCCCTAGATCCGTTCACGCCGGACCTGCGCGCCCTGCAGGTGCTGGAGGGCGTTTTCCTGTTCGGATCGGGTGCGCGCGCCCATCAAGCCAAGGTGAACGACTTCCCCGCCAAAGACCTGCGCAATGCGCTGGGCCCCCTCGGCGACCGCCTGCAAAAGCTCATGACCCGGGTTGAGCTCGCACGGGCGGCGCGCGTGGCCTTGGAGGCGGCGGAAAAGACCCTCGCCCTGCATGATTTTGCCCGTGTCTTCCTGCGGCTTTACACCAGCCGCAAGGCTGACCGCGGCTATCTGGACTTCGATGACCTGATCCGCAAGGCAGGCCGCCTGCTCAATGACCCTGGCCTCGCCGCCTGGGTGCTGTTCCGGCTGGATGGCGGCATCGACCATATTCTGGTGGATGAGGCGCAGGATACCTCGCCCGCGCAATGGCAGGTCATCGAAAAGCTGACCGCTGAATTCACCGCCGGGCGCGGGGCCAGCGACAAGACCCGCACGCTCTTCGTGGTGGGCGACAAGAAGCAGTCGATCTATTCGTTTCAGGGCGCGGATCTGACCGCATTCGAGGCCCGGCGGCAGGAGTTCGGCTCCAAGTTCGCAGCCATTGCGCAGCCGATGCAGGACCGTACGCTGGACTATTCCTTCCGGTCCTCGCGCGCGATCCTCGATGTGGTGGACGCCACCTTTGGCACCGCATTTCCAGCAGCCCTGGGCGACCCGCCCCGACATCTGGCCTTCTTTGACACCCTTCCCGGCCGGGTCGATCTGTGGCCGTTGATCGCCAAGGCTGAGACCACGGCGGATGAAGACGGCTGGAACCCGGTCGACCTGATTTCTGACAGCCATCACACGGTGGAGCTGGCCCGGCTGATCGCGGCGGAAATCCGCGCGATGATTGACGCAGGCGTCCATATCCCAACCGCGAAAGGCGAAAGCCGCCCGGTTCAGGCGGGCGATGTGCTGATCCTGGTTCAGACCCGGGGCACCCTCTTTTCGCAGATCATCCGGGCCTGCAAGCAGGCCGGATTGCCGATTGCCGGGGCCGACCGGCTGAAGCTGGGCGAAGAGCTGGCGGTCAAGGATCTGGTGGCACTGCTGTCCTTTGTGGCCACGCCGGAAGACAGCCTGTCGCTTGCCGCCGCCCTGCGCTCGCCGCTGTTTGGCTGGTCGGAAGACCGGCTGTTCCGGCTGGCGCATGGGCGGGAGGAGCGGCACCTCTGGGCCACCCTGCGCAATGCCGAGGCGCCCGACACGCTGCCCATCCTGAACGACCTGCGCAGTCAGGTCGATTTCCTGCGGCCCTATGAGCTGCTGGAACGCATCCTCACCCGCCACAACGGCCGTCAGCGCCTGCTGACCCGTCTGGGCCCCGAGGCGGAAGATGGCATAGACGAGCTGCTCAATCAGGCGCTGGCCTACGAGTCCAATGACGTGCCAAGCCTGACCGGGTTTCTGACATGGCTTGAAAGCGATGTGGTCGAGGTCAAGCGCCAGCTGGACAGCGAGGGCGCGAACATCCGGGTGATGACGGTGCATGGCTCAAAGGGGCTGGAGGCGCCGATCGTCATCCTGCCCGATTGCGCCGACCGCAGCCCGCGCGACCATGCCGAGGTGATCCGGCTGGCGGACGGGCTGCCCGTCTGGAAAACCGCCGAAAAGGACAGCCCGCCCGACAGTGCCGCCGCGCTGGAGCTTCGCAAGGCCAAAATCGCTGAGGAAAATCTCCGGCTGCTCTATGTCGCGCTGACCCGGGCGCGGTCCTGGCTGATCGTGGCCGGGGCGGGCGAGGCCAAGATCACCAGCGGCAAAGAGGCCAAGCCGCGTGAGAAATGGGCCTGGCACCGGCAAGTCGAAGCCGGGTTGCAGACATTGGGCGCGCGGCCCGATGCACAGGGGCGGCTGCGCCATGAGACCGGTCTGTGGCCAGCCAATGCGCCTGCGCCGGTTGCACCGAAAGCAGCGGTCATCCTGCCGGATTGGGTGTCCACTCCGGCAACCGATGCGCCGCGGGCTCTGCCACCTTTGTCCCCCTCCGACCTTGGCGGTGCCAAGGCCCTGCCGGGCGAAGGCGACCCGGTCGACCTGGCGAAGGCACGCGGTACCGCCTTGCACCGCCTGCTCGAAACCCTGCCCGCGCTTGATCGCGCCCTTTGGCCCGCAACCGCGCGCGCCCTGACCCCCGAAATCTTTGATCCACAAGCCTTCCTGTCCGAGGCAGCCGCGGTGCTGGCCCTGCCAGAGGCATCCAGCCTGTTTGCATCTGACACATTGGCCGAAGTCTCGGTCACCGCAACCCTGCACGGCCAGCAGCTGGCAGGCACGATTGACCGGATGGTGATCACACCTCACAGCGTGCTTGTGGTCGATTTCAAGACCAACCGGGTGGTGCCAGAGACCGCAGCCCAGGTGCCCGAAAGCATCCTGCGGCAAATGGGGGCCTATGCCCATGCCATGGCGCAGATCTACCCAGACCGGAGGATCGAGACGGCGATTTTGTGGACAGCTGCGCCAAAACTCATGTATCTTGATCCCGGAACCGTGGCTGCGGCGCTTGGCCGGGCCCCCTTGCTTGACCTTTCGACCGGCAGTGCCTAGCTTTGCCGGTGAAGATATTCCATTCAGGAGATACAAGATGGGCGCTGCGACCGTTGCTGTCACCGACGCCACCTTTGATGCCGAGGTCCGCCAGTCGGCCCTTCCCGTCGTGGTGGATTTCTGGGCCGAATGGTGCGGCCCGTGCCGCCAGATCGGCCCGGCTTTGGAAGAGCTGGCCACCGAATACGCCGGCAAGGTCAAGATCGTGAAGATCAATGTGGATGAAAACCCCGAAAGCCCGGCCCAACTGGGCGTGCGCGGCATTCCGGCGCTGTTCCTGTTTAAGGACGGTCAGGTTGTATCGAACAAGGTTGGTGCCGCCCCGAAAGCTGCGCTTGCCACCTGGATTCAGTCGGCAATCTGAGTACCGCTGACAGACCTCAAGGGCGGTCCTGCGGGGCCGCCCTTTTGTTTTGCGCCCCCGTCGCCATATAAGGGGGCAAGTGACGGAGGCTTGATATGGCAGACGAAAAATTCCCGGGCTGGCACGGCACCACCATCCTTGCGGTGCGGCGGGGCGGTGAGGTTGTGGTGGCGGGCGATGGGCAGGTCAGCCTTGGCCAGACGGTCATCAAGGGATCGGCGCGCAAGGTGCGCCGCCTGTCGCCCGGCGGGCATGACGTGGTCTGCGGCTTTGCCGGATCGACCGCCGATGCCTTCACCCTGCTGGAACGGTTGGAAAAAAAACTCGAGGCCGCCCCCGGCCAGCTCGCCCGCGCCTGTGTCGATCTGGCCAAGGACTGGCGCATGGACAAATACCTGCGCAACCTTGAGGCCATGCTGATCGTGACCGACGGGCGGGAGCTTTATGTGATCACGGGTGCCGGCGATGTGCTGGAACCCGAACACGATGT
Source organism: Pseudotabrizicola formosa (assembly GCF_002900965.1). Classification (GTDB taxonomy): domain Bacteria; phylum Pseudomonadota; class Alphaproteobacteria; order Rhodobacterales; family Rhodobacteraceae; genus Pseudotabrizicola; species Pseudotabrizicola formosa. Next base: position 114,458 of record NZ_PJOM01000004.1, read on the forward strand.
CGCCGCCATCGGATCGGGCGGCAACTTTGCTCTGGCCGCCGCGCGCGGGTTGATGGAAACCGACCTAACCGCCGAGGATGTGGCCCGGAAGGCGATGGCGATTGCCGCCAGCATCTGTGTCTATACAAATGGCAATCTGACGGTGGAAACCATCAAGGCCGTCTGACTTTTTGCGCCTGAACATAGGCCCGCAGGACAGCGTTCATGCGGGTCTGATAGCCTTTGCCGTTGGACTTAAAGAATTCCAGAATGTCGGCATCCAGTCGGAGCGACACCATCTGCTTGTTTGCAGGCTCGACCAGAACGGCTTTATCCCAATCGACGGGGAATTCTTCGGGGCCATCATAGTCCCCCGCCTTCCTGAGGTGATCCCAATCGGTTTCACCCTTCCTCGCCCGAAGTTCGGCGAGCGACATACGCTTCAAATTGCTCACGCTCATGCTTTCGTGCCCTTCTTGCCGTGATGATGCGAATTGAATCGCCTCGTCTGGTGTGGATCACAGCCAGAAAGACGCCATGGAACTGACCAACCGCGATCCTGCGATCCTCGATCTCGCTGCGGGCCATGAGAAGCAGATGCTCTTGCAGAAAGATTTCTGCGGCGTCGATGAAGTCTATGCTGTGCTTCTCAAGCGTAGCCAGACGTTTGGTTTCGTCCCATTCGAACATCTCAGAGGTTCATTATGATCATTAGTAATGGTTCATAAGTTCACCTCACGATCTGGATTGATCATCACATGAGAAGAAGCGCTCTGAACCCACTTCTTCACAAAATACGCCTTATCAATGTAATTACAAAATGTCAATACAAAATCCCCGCCCTTGGAACGCCTGACCAGAATGGCTATCTGTTCGGCATGAATGAACGGAAGCACCCATGATCGACCCACAAGACCTTCGCGCCGCCGTGCAGCGCGGGCTGATCACCGAGGCGCAGGCGGCGGGGCTTACGGCGATCGCCGAGGCGCGGCGGCAAGCGGTGGCGGGGGTGGCGTCCGGGGAAGAGCCGTTTGTGCTGTTCAAGGGCTTCAACGAGATCTTCATCGTCATTGGCCTGACCATCCTGTTTACCGGCTGGGTCGGCATTTCTGCAGCCCTTGGGGCCGAGGTGTTCAATCCCGGCGGGTTCGACACTATTCTGGTGGCACTGGTAACGCTGGCCGGGCTCGCCGTGGTGCAGCGATATTTCACTCTGACCCGCCGGATGATTGCGCCATCAATAACGCTTGCCGTGATGTCGGCGCTGACAGCCTGGGTTCTGGGTGCGGCTTTGGCGGATGGGGTCGGGCTGCGCGGGCTGATGGGATCAGCAGCAGCCTCTGCCGTGGTCGCCGGGTTAATGTTGCTGCATTATCAGCGCTTTCGGGTGCCGTTTGATGCGGCCATCATTGCCACGGCGGTGTTTTCGACCGTCTGGTCGTTGCTGGCCATTGGCGGGATCTTGCCAGAAGATGGCATGGGCCTGCTGCATCTGTCCGGCACAGGGCCCTTATCCATCCTGTCGCTGATCTTCGGGCTGCTGACATTCGCGCTGGCCATGCGGTTCGACATGGCCGACCCGCTGCGCGTATCGACCCGAAGCACCACCGGCTTCTGGCTGCATGTTGTGGCGGCCCCAGCGATCGTCAATACCGTGGCGGTATTCCTGCTGGCGGGCGGGCAGGGGGGCAAGCTGCTGCTGCTGACCTTCCTGATCGCAATCGCCTTGGTCGCACTGGCCATCGACCGTCGGTCTTTCCTCGTGTCAGGCGCGGGCTATGCGGTCTGGCTGATCTTCGAGCTGTTTGACGGGTCGGCCATGGTGATCCTGTTCCTTGGCTTCGCCCTCGTCTTCCTTGGCGCGCAATGGGACCGTCTGCGGTCGGCCCTGATGCGGGCTCTGCCGGCGTTTCCCGGCAAAACCAACCTTCCCCCTTATGGGAGCATCCTATGACTGACCTGACTCCCCGCGAAATCGTGTCCGAGCTGGACCGCTTCATCATCGGCCAGAATGACGCCAAACGCGCCGTGGCCGTGGCCCTGCGCAACCGCTGGCGCCGCAAGCTGCTGGCCGATGACCTGCGCAATGAGGTCTATCCGAAGAACATCCTGATGATCGGGCCAACGGGTGTGGGCAAGACCGAGATTTCGCGCCGATTGGCGAAACTGGCGCGCGCGCCCTTCCTCAAGGTCGAGGCGACCAAGTTCACCGAGGTGGGCTATGTCGGCCGCGATGTCGACAGCATCATCCGCGATCTGGTCGATGCCGCGATGATCGACACGCGCGAACGGATGCGCGAGGATGTGAAAGCCCGCGCTCAGGCGGCGGCGGAAGAGCGGGTGATCGAGGCCCTGGCCGGAAAAGACGCCCGCGAGCAGACCCGTGAGATGTTTCGCGGCAAGCTGCGCCGGGGCGAGCTGGACGCCACGGTGATCGAACTGGAGATCGCCGACACCTCGAGCCCGCTGCCCATGATGGGTGGGCCGGGGATGGAGCAGCAGATGCAGGGGTTGCAGGATCTGTTCAAGGCCTTCGGCACCCGCACCCTGCGCAAAAAGGTTACCGTGGCTGACAGCTATGATCTGCTGATCGGGCAAGAGGCTGACAAGCTGCTGGATGATGAAGCGGTGAAGACCGCCGCGCTGACAGCGGTACAGGAAAATGGCATCGTCTTTCTGGATGAGATCGACAAGATCTGCGCCCGCAGCGATGCGCGCGGCGGCGATGTGTCGCGCGAAGGCGTGCAGCGCGACCTGTTGCCGCTGATCGAAGGCACGACGGTGTCCACCAAATACGGGCCGGTGAAGACCGACCATATCCTGTTCATCGCCAGCGGTGCCTTCCATATCGCCAAACCATCGGACCTTTTGCCCGAATTGCAGGGCCGACTGCCGATCCGCGTTGAGTTGCGCCCGCTGACCGAAGCCGATTTCGTGCGCATCCTGACCGAGACGGAAAACGCGTTGACCTTGCAATATTCGGCGCTGATGGCAACCGAACAGGTCACCGTAACCTTCACAAGCGATGGCATTGCAGCCTTGGCCCGCATCGCCGCCGATGTGAACCAATCGGTTGAAAACATCGGGGCGCGGCGGCTGTACACCATTCTGGAACGGGTGTTCGAAGAGTTGAGTTTCTCTGCCCCCGACCGGTCGGGAGAGGCTGTCAGCATTGATGCCGATTTCGTCGAAGCCAATGTCGGGGCGTTGGCACGATCTGCCGACCTGTCGCGCTACGTGCTGTAGCGCTACTTCGCGCGCCGCAGATAGACGTAATAGGCTCCTGATCCACCGTGTTTTGCGTGGGATTCAGCGACTTGCAGCACCAAGCCCCCGATGGGCGGCAGGCGCAGCCACTGCGGCACCTGATGCCGCAGTGCCCCGATTCGTGACGGGATCGGGCCGTGATCGGGCTTTGCCTTGCCCTTGCCGGTGATGACCAGAACCAGCCGAAACCCCTGCGCATGTGTGTTCAGGATAAAGCGGATCAGTTCCGGATGCGCCTCGGCCAGCGTCAGCCCGTGCAGGTCGATGCGCGCTTCGGGGGCGAGCTTGCCGCGTGTCATCCGGCCATAGGCCTTGGCATCCATCTGCACCGCCGTGTCGGGCACGGCCTTGGCCGGGATCAGCCCTGGCTTGCGCGGCGTTACCCCGGCGACCCTTTCGCCCAAGCGGAACGGGGCAATTGGCGCGCGTGGCGTTTCCTCTGGCGCAAAGGGCTTTGCCAGCTCGGTCGTGTCTTCCGGATGCAGGATCTGTGCCCCGTTGGAATGCATGGCCCGGGCGGTGCGGGCGACCGCCTGCCACAGCTCTGATTCATCCGGTCGAAGGGTGCGACGCCGTGCCATCGATCATCCGCCCGACAAAAGCGCATAGGCGCGCTCTATGGGCAAAAGCTGGATCATTCGGCCGCCATCCTTGATCTTGCCTGCGGTTTCCCCGGCCGAAAATCCGGTGCCAAAGAAGATATCCGCCCGCTGCGCACCCTTTATGGCACCGCCGGTGTCCTGCGCGATCATCAGGCGGCGCATCGGCTCACGTCCGTCCGTCTCGATCCAGACCGGGGCGCCCAGAGGCACAAAGGCCGGATCAACCGCCACCGAGCGCAGATCGGCAATCGGTCGCCCCATGGCCCCGATCGGGCCGCTTTCCGGTGGCAGGTCTTCCAGCTTGCGGAAAAACACGAAAGACGGGTTAGAATTCAGCAAGGCGCGCCCCGGCGCGGGGTTGGCACGGACCCAGGCCTTGATATCCTGCGCCGATACATCCGCCATTGACGCGCCCTGGCGGATCAGCTCCTGCCCGATGGACCGGTAGGGATGCCCGTTCTTGGCCGCATAGCCCAACCGCAGCACGCGCCCGTCTGGCAGAACAATGCGGCCAGACCCCTGGACCTGCAGGAAATACACCTCGACCGGATCATCCAGCCAGACCAGTTCCAGCCCACGCCCGCGCAGGGCACCCGCGTCGATGGCCGCGCGCGGATGGAAGGGCTGGCCATCCATCAGCTCTGGTGGTTTGCGATAGAGCGGATAGGCAAAGCGCGGCGTCCGCGTCAGCGACCCTTTGAGTTCCGGCTCATAATAGCCGGTGAACAGGGCAGGCGGATCCCCCACGATGACCGGGCGGAACAACAGTTCAAAAAACTGCCGGGCGGCCTCGGGGGTGTCGGCGGCCTTTGCGGCCAGATTGCAGACCGGTGCCCACTCCGGATCGCGCATCAGGCCGCATGTACCGCGAAACACCTCCAGCGCGGCCTGATGGTCATCCTCGGCCCAGCCGTCCAGTGCGGCAAAGTCCAGAACCTGCGCGGGGGTTGCCGGGGCGGCCATCAGGCTGGCCCCGACCAGAACGGCGCGCATTGCATTCCGGACACCCACATCAGCGCCTTAGTCGCCGGTGGCGACAAGCTGCCAGTTCGGATCAGACGACCCCATCACCCGGGCGTAGGTCCAGATATCGCGCTGCCGCTTGATCGTCTTGGCATCGCCCTCGACAATTTCCCCAGCCTTGTTGCGGATGACGGTCGTCAATTCGCCGACATAGCGCACCGAGACTTCGGCACGCCGGGTCTCGCGGTCAAAGGTGGCATTGTGCAGGGCAAGCTCGCGCAGCCCAACGAAATTGGCCTCAACCGTCAGCCCCTCGGCCTCGCGTGCATTGATGGCCTGTGCGAAGGCGGCCTCGATCTCATCATCCAGAAAGGGGCGGATCTGGTCCAGCTCGCCACGCTCGAAGGCCATAAGGATCATCTCATAGGCACCGCGCGCACCTTGCAGAAAGGTGTTCACCGAAAACTCCGGCTCCGCCAGTTTCATGGCAGCCAGGGCCTTGGCCGCATCCGACCCATCGGCCACATGATCGCTGATGTCGCGGTCCGGCCCGCCCTCGATCACTTCAAAATCACGCTTGACACGCGGGCGCACCTCTTCCAGCGGAACCGGCGGCTTTTCAAACCCATCGCGGGTGCCCAGAACGGCTCGCAGCTTCAGGATCAGGAAAATTGCAATCCCGGCAAGCACCAGAAGCTGGATCAGGGAAGAGTTCATTCAAAACCTCGATCAGGCGCCGTGAAAGACCGGCAGCATTGGGGTTGGTAAGTTGGACAGTCGGTCCTTATGTAGGGCTGGTAACGGGCGGTGTCTACGCCACCCGGCCCGCAAATGCCGATGAAGGAGGCCAAGATGTGGCTTTTTGCCCTGTTCCTGCTGGTTCCGATGATCGAGATCGCTCTTTTCATCACCGTGGGCGGCTGGCTGACCCTGTGGCCGACGCTTGGCCTGGTGCTTCTGACCGGGGTGATCGGCACCGTTCTGATGCGCTGGCAGGGGCTCAAGGTTCTGGCAGAGCTGCGGGGCGATCTGGGCCAGTTGAAGAATCCGCTCTCTCCGCTGGCACATGGGGCGTTGATCGTTCTGGCGGGGCTCCTGCTGCTGACCCCGGGGTTTTTCACCGATAGCATCGGATTTTTGCTGATGGCCCCACGCGTCCGGGAGTTTGTGATCGCCTTTGTCGGCGCGCGGGTAAAGATACAGAGCTTTGGCACGTCAGCTTCTGCGCCACGCTCCGATGGTCCGATTGTCCTCGACGGAGAGTTCTTTGAGGTGAATGAAAACCAGCCGCCAAAGCCGCCCTCTGGCTGGACCCGGCATTGAGAACGGGCCAATGACCTGATAGGAGCATATCCGAACCGTTTCTCAGGGAGAAAACACACGATGGCCGAGGAAAATGGCGCAGCCGCGCAACCACAGGCACAACCGCAGATCAAGATGCAGGTGCTGGCGCAATTCATCCGTGACATGTCATTTGAAAATGCGGTGGCACAGAAGGGCCTGAACGGCGGCGAAGTGCAGCCAGACATTCAGGTTGCCGTCAGCCTTGATGCCCGCAAGCGCACCCAAGACCACCAGTTCGAGGTGATCCAGAAGTTCCGCGTGACCTCGAAGAACAAGACCAATGCCGAAACACTGTTCCTGCTGGAGGTGGATTACGGCGGTGTGTTCCATATCGAAGGCGTGCCGGACGAACAGATCCACCCGTTTCTGATGATCGAATGTCCGCGCCTTTTGTTCCCGTTCATCCGCCGCATCATCAGCGATGTGACCCGGGATGGCGGTTTCCCCCCGCTGAACATCGACACGGTCGATTATCTCTCGCTGTACCGGCAAGAGCTGGCACGCCGGGCGCAGGCCACCGCTGCCGCCCCACAGGGCCAGCCGAACTGATCCACCCCCGGCACCGCACCAGGGCCGGCCCTGAGTGGCCGGCTTTCTTCTGTCAGCCGCGTTTCAGCCAGAGCGCGGCCTCGCCCATCTTGGCCACAAAGGCGGCATGCGCCGCCGCTTCCGCCTCGCTCAGGCGGGGGGGCAGGGCAACGGGGCGGGGACGGGGGCGCCAATCGGCTTGCAGGCCCGACGCATCCGCTTGCCGGGTCTTGTCGACACCGGTGGCCAGTGCAAAATCCGGTTGCCGGCCACCGACCAGTTCCAGATAGACCTCTGCCAGAATCTCGGAATCGAGCAGGGCCCCATGCTTTTCCCGCGCCGAATTGTCGACGCCAAACCGGCGACACAGCGCATCAAGCGACGCGGGCGACCCCGGAAACCTGCGCCGCGCAATCAGCAGCGTATCGGTGGCGCGGCTGTTGGGAAGGGTCGGCAAGCCTGCGCGCTGCAGCTCGAAATTCAGGAATTTCATGTCGAAGGCGGCGTTGTGGATGACAAGCTGCGCCTCACCGACAAAATCCAGAAAGGCCTGCCCGATCGCCGCGAACAGGGGCTTATCCTTCAGAAAGTCATCGCCAAGGCCATGAACCTCGAACGCCTCTTTCGGCATGGGGCGTTCAGGGTTGATGTATTGGTGATAGGTTTTGCCGGTCGGCAGGTGGTTGAACAGCTCTACCGCGCCGATTTCCACGATGCGGTGACCCTCTGACGGTTCAAAGCCGGTGGTTTCGGTGTCGAGGACGATTTCACGCATGGCTGCCTCGCAAATGGCCGATCAGGGCCTGCACATAGGCCCGGGTCTGGTCGATGGTCAGGGTTTCAACGATATGGGTGGCCCGGGCCCGCTTTTCCGCATCCGGCATCTGCCGGGACAAAAGCAAGGCAAACTGCGCCTCGGTCATGCCCGGTCGCGCCAGAACACGCTGGCGCTGCAAGGATTTCGGCGCGGTGACCAGCAAGGTTGCGTCCATCTGCGCCTCAGTGACTTTTTCAAACAGCAGGGGAATGTCGAAAACGACGATGCCGGTGCTGCGCTGCGCCGCAAACGCCTCACGATCTGCGGCGACAAGCGGATGCACGATCGCTTCCAGCCGGGGCAAGGCAGCGGGGTCGGACGCGATCCAGGCCTTCAAGGCGGTGCGGTCAATCTGGCCATCCTGCAACGCGGCAGGGCACAGATCCGCCACAGGCCGGACCGCTGCCCCGCCTGCAGCATAAAGCCGGTGCACGGCGGCATCAGCGTCCCACACCGGAACACCTTCGGCGGCAAACAGGCCCGCTGTTGTGGATTTGCCCATGCCGATGGAGCCGGTCAACCCGAGCCGGAACACGCTCATGCCGACAAGACGGCCTGACGGGTCGCGTCATCCACCTCGGGTCGATGCCCGAACCAGCGCTCAAACCCCGGTGCCGCCTGGTGCAGCAACATGCCCAGCCCGTCCACGACGGTGCATCCTCTTGCCTGCGCATCGAGCAGGAACTGGGTCATCAACGGCGTATAGACCAGATCTGTCACCACGGCGTCCTGACGCAACCCATCCAGCGGCACCCGGAAATCGGATTTTCCGGTCATCCCGAGCGCGGTGGTGTTGATCACGGTGGTCGCGCCGTCCAGCATATTGGCGGCCTGAATCCAGTCACCGACCACAAGCTTTGCGCCGAAATCGGACCGCAGCGCCTCGGCCCGCACCCGGGTGCGGTTGGTGATGCGGATTTCCGGGACGCCAACCTCTATCAGGGCCGCCACCACGGCCCGGGCCGCCCCGCCCGCCCCAAAGACCACGGCAGGCCCGTCCGCTGGCCGCCAGTGCGGCGCGTTTTGCCGCAAATTGGCGATAAATCCCGAGCCATCGGTATTATCTGCCTGGATCCTGCCATCCTTTCGGAAAATCAGCGTATTCGCCGCCCCGATCAGGGCCGCACGGTCCGTGATCACATCGGCAATCTGCAGGATCGCCTCTTTGTGCGGGATGGTGATATTGACCCCGACAAAGCCCATCTTCGGCAAGGCCTGCAACATCTGAGCCAGATCAGTGGGGGCGATATCGAGCGGGATATAGTGGCCGCGGATCCCGTAGCGCTTCAACCAATAGCCATGCAATGCGGGCGAGCGGCTATGCGCGATAGGATATCCGATAACGCCGGCAAGCGGGATGCGGGGATGATCTGTCATGTCGGAATAAGACCTCTGTCACCGAGGTAGCCCAGAACGGGCAAAAGGGGAAGGCCCATCACGGTGAAGGAATCGCCTTCAATGGCGGAAAACAGGCGGCAGCCTTCTTCCTCCAGCTTGTAGGCGCCAACGCTGTGCCGGATGCTGTGCCAGTTCCGGTCAACATACTCTTCAAGATAGGCGTCAGACAGCGGCCGCATCAAAAGCCGCGCCTCGGCGGTGAACCGCCAGACCGGCCGGGCCTCATGGTAGATCACCGCCGCAGACCACAGCTTGTGCCACCCGCCACGCAGCCTGCGCAGCTGGTTGCAGGCGTCAGCCGGCGTTTCAGGCTTGGCAAAGACCTCGCCCTCGACCTCCAGAATCTGGTCACAGCCAAGCACCATGCAATCGGGCCGGCGTTCGGCAATCTTGCGGGCCTTCATCTCGGCCAGGGCATCCGCCATGTCCCTTGGGCGCGCCTGTTCTGCCTGCAGCGCGCGGCGGATCATGTCTTCATCGACCTGCGCCGACTGAACTGTGAAGGTGACGCCTGCCGCCTGCAACAATCGCTGCCGGATCTCGGACCGGGATGCCAGGATAAGGATCATTTCAGTCAGGCCAACCCTGTGGATATGCTTGCTTTGTTCACGCGGCGCTTTTTGTGCGCAGCAGGGGAGTTTGGGCGAAGGGTGCCAAGCAGGGCCGCTTTGTCAAGCGGAGCAGGAAAGATATCCCGCTGTGGACAGACATTTTCAAAGGGTGCGGACAGAGTGCCTTTCCAGAGCACCGCGCCAGATGCACGAGAGGTCAGGCAAAGATCATAGCATCTTCAACCCTATGACAAAATTTGATTTTTTCATTCTTATCCACAGAGGTACCCTGTTTTCCACGGAGTTATCCAACCACCCGCCGCGGTGCACAGAACTGGGGAAAAGCGCCTCAATTCTGTTGTCCACAGCCCCTACAACAACATTCCTTTCTTATATTTCTTTTAATAAAGAAGGAGGGAACAGGTGAGGATCGCATGACGGATATTTTGGCCGACTGGTACCTTTGGACAAAGGCCTTGCACATCATCTCTGTCATCGCCTGGATGGCAGGGCTGTTCTACCTGCCAAGGTTGTATGTCTATCATGAAGAAATCGTTAGGACCGGTTCGGACACTGATGATCTGTTTCAGACCATGGAACGCAGGCTGCTGCGTGCCATCATGAACCCTGCCATGATCGCGACTTGGGTCTTTGGTCTGATGCTGGTCATGACGCCGGGGATCGTGGACTGGTCAATGCTCTGGCCCTGGACGAAGGCGGCGGCGGTGCTTGGGATGACTTGGTTTCACATGTGGCTTGCAGCCCGGCGCAAGGCCTTTGCCAATGGGACCAATGCGCTGAGCGGGCGGCACTACCGGATGATGAATGAGGTTCCGACGGTCTTGCTGGTGCTGATCGTGTTTTCGGTGATCGTGAAGTTCTGATTTATTGACTTTTCGCAGATCCGGTCGTATCGGAGGGGTGAGATGGCCGTCCGGTCGTTGTTTTCCCCCTTGATGCTGTTGCGCTGCCTGTTCCCCACAGGTGGCGAGAGGACCATTCCATGACTGTAGAACGTTTGAACCTTGCCGATCTGAAAGCCAAGACACCGGCGGATTTGCTGGCAATGGCTGAAGAATGGGAGATCGAGAACGCGCCCAGCATGCGCAAGGGCGAGATGATGTTCCAGATCCTGAAGGAACATGCCGAGGAAGGGTTCGAGATCGGCGGCGATGGTGTGCTGGAGGTTCTGCAGGACGGGTTCGGATTTCTGCGCAGCCCCTCTGCCAATTACCTGTCTGGCCCGGATGATATCTACGTCAGCCCCGAGATGATCCGCCAGTTCAGCCTGCGGACCGGGGATTCGATTGAGGGGGTGATCCAGGCCCCACGGGAGAATGAGAAGTATTTCAGCCTGATCAAGGCCACCAAGATCAATTTTGATGATCCGGAGCGGGCCAAGCACAAGGTGCATTTCGACAACCTGACGCCGCTGTATCCGGATGAGCGCTTCAAGATGGAGGTTGAAGATCCGACGATCAAGGATCGTTCTGCCCGGATCATCGATCTGGTGGCCCCGATTGGCAAGGGCCAGCGCGCGCTGATCGTGGCACCGCCCCGCACGGGCAAGACCGTTCTGTTGCAGAACATCGCCCATTCGGTGGCGACCAATCATCCGGAATGCTATCTGATTGTGCTGCTGATTGACGAGCGGCCGGAAGAAGTGACAGACATGCAGCGGTCGGTGAAGGGCGAGGTTGTCGCCTCGACCTTTGACGAGCCCGCAACCCGCCATGTGGCGGTGGCCGAGATGGTGATCGAAAAGGCCAAGCGTTTGGTCGAGCACAAGCGCGATGTGGTGATCCTGCTTGATTCGATTACCCGGCTCGGTCGGGCTTTCAACACGGTGGTGCCGTCTTCGGGTAAGGTTCTGACCGGCGGTGTGGATGCCAATGCGCTGCAGCGGCCGAAACGGTTCTTTGGCGCGGCGCGAAATATCGAAGAGGGCGGATCCCTGACCATCATTGCAACCGCGCTGATCGACACCGGAAGCCGGATGGATGAGGTCATCTTCGAAGAGTTCAAGGGCACCGGCAACAGCGAAATCGTTCTGGATCGCAAGGTGGCTGACAAACGCGTCTTCCCGGCGATCGATATCCTGAAATCCGGCACCCGGAAGGAAGATCTTCTGGTGGAGAAGATTGATCTGCAGAAAACCTATGTGCTGCGCCGGATCCTGAACCCGATGGGAACCACCGATGCGGTGGAGTTCCTGATTTCGAAGTTGAAGCAGACCAAGTCGAACGCTGAATTCTTCGAATCGATGAACACCTGAGGTCTTTGGGACAGAGGTCAGACCATGTCGGACACGATATTTGCGCTGGCCACGGCCCGCGGCAAGGCGGGTATTGCTGTCGTCAGGGTATCTGGCCCTTCAGCCCTTGATGCCGCCGCGGCCTTGGGCGTTGGTCCGTTGCCGGTGCGGCGGGGTGTTCTGCGCAATCTGATGATCGGCGATGAGCTTCTGGACAGCGCACTTGTGTTGTTCTTCGCGGCGGGTGCCAGTTTTACGGGTGAGAATGTTGTTGAATTTCAAGTACATGGAAGCGAAGCCGTTGTTTCGGCGCTGCTGCGCTTCCTGACCAGCCTTCCTGGCCTTCGGATGGCAGAGCCGGGGGAATTCACACGCCGTGCCCTTGAAAACGGGATGCTGGATCTGACTCAGGTTGAGGCGCTTGCAGACCTGATTGATGCAGAGACCGAAGCGCAGAGGCGGCAGGCGCAGCGGGTGCTTGCAGGCGGACTCGGGCAGCGCGCGGCGCTTTGGCGCAAGGACCTGGTTCGGGCTGCCGCATTGATCGAGGCAACGATTGATTTTGCCGATGAAGATATTCCGGTCGACGTCCTTCCGGAGGTTCGTGATATCGTTGAGCGCCTTTCCGCCTCTTTCGCGGCTGAGATCGAAGGAAGCCGCGGGTCCGAACGGGTAAGGGCCGGGTTTGAGGTCGCCATCATTGGGGCACCGAACGTCGGAAAGTCCAGCCTTTTGAATGCTTTGGTTGGCCGGGAGGTGGCGATTACCTCTGCTGTTGCGGGGACGACGCGTGATGTGATTGAAGTCCGCATGGATCTTGGCGGGCTCCCCGTTACCTTGCTGGACACTGCGGGGCTGCGCGAGGCGACAGATGAGGTCGAACGGATCGGCGTCGCCCGGGCTCGTGAGAGGGCACGCCTCGCAGATCTGACCGTTCTTTTGCTTGAGCCGGGCGAGACTGCGTCTGATACTGAGGCAGATATCATTGCCTGGGGAAAGGCGGACCTTGTCCCTGGGCCGAACAGTGTTTCCGGTCTGACCGGGCAGGGCCTCGACTGGCTTGTCGAAGAAATTCGCACGGGTCTTCAGCAGCGAGTCTCGGGGTCTGGCCTGCTGATCCGGGAGCGTCACCGTTCTGCGTTAAGTTTGGCGAGCGAATCCATGGCGTCCGCGCGGCAATCTCTGTATGATGGGGATCCATCCCTGGAACTTGTTGCGGCTGATCTGCGGACGGCAAGTCATGCACTGGATAATCTGGTTGGAAAAATCGGTGTAGAAACTTTGCTCGATGAGATCTTCAGCAGTTTTTGTATTGGAAAGTAGGAGTGTTTCACGTGAAACATTTTGACGTTGTTGTCATCGGAGGAGGCCACGCCGGCACAGAGGCAGCCTCGGCTGCCGCACGGGCGGGTGCGCAGGTGGCCCTCGTGACCCAGAAGATTTCCACCATCGGGATGATGTCTTGCAATCCGGCGATCGGAGGGCTTGGTAAGGGGCATCTTGTCCGCGAAATTGACGCGTTGGACGGGCTGATGGGGCGTGCTGCCGATGCTGCCGGTATTCAGTTCAGGCTGCTGAACCGCCGCAAGGGGCCGGCTGTTCAAGGGCCGCGCGCACAAGCGGATCGCGCATTGTACCGTGCATTCGTTCAGCGGGAACTCGCAGATCAACAAAATCTCAGCCTGCTTGAGGGCGAAGTCGTTGATCTTATTGTCGACAATACGCGCGTGGGGGGGGTCGTTCTGGCTGACGGGCAGCATATCAGTGCGCATGCAGTCGTTTTGACCGCGGGAACTTTCCTGAATGGTCTGATCCATATCGGTGACCAGCGTCACGCTGGGGGGAGGATGGGCGATGCGCCGTCCACCCGCCTGGGTGACAGGCTGAATGATCTCGATTTGAAACGCGGACGTTTAAAGACCGGAACCCCGCCGAGGCTGGACGGGCGTACCATCAACTGGTCAATTCTTGAGGAGCAAAAGGGTGATGATGCGCCCACGATGTTCTCGTTTCTGAACAGTGCGCCAGTTGCACGCCAGGTGTCATGCGGCGTTACCCGCACGAATGAAAAGACACATGACATCATCCGGGCAAATCTGTCTCGCTCGGCGATGTATGGAGGCCACATTGACGGTGTTGGTCCAAGATATTGCCCATCCATCGAAGACAAGGTGGTCAGATTTTCAGACAAGGACAGCCATCAGGTCTTTCTGGAGCCCGAAGGCCTCACCGATCACACGGTCTATCCGAACGGAATTTCGTCCTCTTTGCCGATAGAGGTCCAGACTGCCTATGTTGGTTCCATCCTTGGTTTGGAACAGGCAAAGATCCTGCAGCCTGCCTATGCGATTGAATACGACTTCTTTGATCCGCGTGCCTTGTCGGCGGGGCTCGAAGTGCAAAACCTGCCTGGCCTGTTCTTTGCAGGTCAGATCAACGGTACAACGGGATATGAGGAAGCCGCGGCACAAGGGCTGGCCGCCGGGCTGAATGCAGCGCGGCTGGCAATGGACGCAGACCAAGTTCAGTTCCACCGATCGGGCAGTTACATTGGTGTATTGCTGGACGACTTGCGGTCCAGAGGTGTGACGGAGCCTTACAGGATGTTCACCTCACGCGCTGAATACCGCCTGTCGCTTCGTGCCGACAATGCCGACCAGAGGCTGACCGAACAGGGAATCGGCCTGGGAATCATATCTGAGCGCCGTAAGGCAAGTTTCTACTCCAAGATGAACAGCTTGAATGATCTGAAAGCCCGCCTTCAGCAACGGAATTTTACCCCGCGAGACTTGTTGGAGTCAGGCGTGCATGTGAGTGCAGATGGATCGCGCAGAAGTGGCCTGGACGTTCTGGGCGCTTTCGTCATGACAACGGAACAACAGAACGCGCTGCTGCCAGAATTGCTGACTGCCGAGCCCGAGATCCGGACGCAAGTCTTGCGAGATGCGATGTATGGCCGCTACTTGGATCGGCAGCAGATTCAGATTGATCAGTTGAAGCGTGAGGAAGGTACGGTTATCCCGGCTGATTTCTCCTATAGTGACCTTTCCGGCCTATCGGGCGAGTTGACATCGAAGTTGCAGCGCCAAAGGCCGGCATCTTTGGCCGTTGCGGCACAAATCGAAGGAATAACGCCTGCAGCTCTCGCCCTCATACTGGCAAATATCCGGAGGACAGCGGCTCTGCAGGAGGCGGTTTGATGGCCGGGACGACTGCAATTGAGCCGCTCGGCATTGTTTCACGTGAAACAGTCGAACGGCTGGAGATGTTCGCTTCTTTGGTCCGCAAGTGGAATCCCACCATAAATCTCGTCTCAAAAGGCAGCATCGCGCAGCTGTATGACCGTCATATCTTGGATTCGCTCCAGCTGTTTGATCTGACAGATCTGCAGGAGGGCGTTTGGGGAGACTTGGGGAGTGGGGGTGGTTTCCCAGCTCTGGTGGTTGCGTGTGTGGCAGCTGGTTCGGGCCGGAATTTTACCATCAGGATGGTTGAGGCAGACAGCCGTAAGGCCGCTTTCCTGCGAGAGGCCGCGCGTCAGCTCGATGTGAATGCGGTGGTGATCAACGCCAGGATCGAAGAGGCCGCTCCGCTGGCCGCGAACGTTCTTTCCGCGCGCGCTTTGGGGCCACTCCCCAAACTCTGTGGGTTCGCTGCGCGCCATTTGGGCAAAGGCGGCGTGGCCCTTTTTCCAAAGGGACTCAATCACGACTCCGAAGTGGCGGCTGCGCGAGCGGATTGGACCTTTGATTTGAAACTCCACCCAAGTAAGACGGAGCCAGCCGCCGCGATACTCGAGCTCAGGAATATTCAACATGTCTGAAGACGCTCAACGCCGGACCCCCCGGGTAATCGCCATCGCGAATCAGAAGGGTGGGGTGGGTAAAACCACAACCACCATCAATCTGGCGGCTGGTCTTGCAGAGTTTGGCTACAAGGTCCTCGTCATCGACATGGATCCGCAGGGCAATGCGTCAACAGGTTTGGGTGTTGCCCCAGAGGCAAGAAAGCAAACCACCTATGATCTGCTCTTGGATCAGGCGCTGCTGATCGACCTGATCCAGGAGACAACGGTCCCCGGAATCACCCTTTGCCCGGCAAATGCTGATCTTGCCTCGGCAGACATTGATCTGGTCGCAAGTGAAAAGCGTTCCTTTTTGCTCTCTGATGCCATTCAGGAAGCGCGCTTCCTGGCCCTCGGCCATGATTTTGTTCTCGTGGATTGCCCGCCCTCGCTGTCTCTGCTGACGGTCAATGCCCTGGTCGCGGCGGAATCGGTGCTCATCCCGCTTCAAAGCGAGTTTTTCGCACTCGAGGGGCTGTCGCAACTGATGCTGACCGTGAGGGAGATCCGAAAATCCGCAAACCCACGGTTGCGGATCGAAGGTGTTTTGGTGACGATGACAGACAGCAGGAATCGCCTGTCGCAGCAGGTCGAAGCAGATGCCAGGGCGACACTGGGCAATATGGTGTTCTCGACGACGATCCCCAGAAATGTGAGGGTCTCCGAAGCACCGTCCTATGCACTGCCCATTCTTCAATATGACCCGTCGTCGAAGGGGGCAGACGCCTATCGGCGCTTGTCTCTTGAGGTTATTTCGCGAAAATCAAATGGTCGCGCCGCCTGACCAAAGGGAATCTTATGGAAAAGAAACAAGATCGCAAAGGTCTGGGGCGGGGCTTGTCCGCTTTAATGGCAGATGTAAACCTTCTGAGGGACGATGTGGACAGCAATGACAGGCTTGCCCCATCCGGCGTCATGGTGCTTCCGGTCGAAAAGATCTTCCCGAACCCAAATCAGCCGCGTCGTGACTTTGATCCAGCGCTGCTAGAGGAATTGGCGGCCTCCGTCCGGGCCAAAGGCATCATTCAACCGCTCGTTGTCCGCGCCGGCAGCCAAACTGGCACCTATCAGATTGTTGCGGGTGAACGCCGGTGGCGGGCGGCGCAGATGGCCCAGTTGCATGACGTGCCGGTCGTTGTGCGCGACTTTTCTGACGATGAAGTGCTGGAAATCGCCATAATAGAGAATATCCAGCGCGCCGACCTAAATGCCGTCGAAGAAGCCCTGGGCTTCAGGCAGCTGATGGACACCTTCGGACACACCCAAGAAAAGCTGGCCGAAGCCCTGTCCAAAAGCAGGTCTCATATCGCCAATACGATGCGGCTCCTCAACCTTCCCGACGAGGTCCTCACAATGATCCGCAGCGGCAAGCTTTCCGCCGGACATGCGCGGACGCTGATCGGAACTCCGGATCCGCTCGCGCTTGCGGTGAAGGTGGTCGGCGCAGGCCTCTCAGTTCGCGCGACCGAAAAACTGGTTCGCAGCGCCGGCATGGACAAGGTGGCTAAGCCAAAGCAGTCTGGCCGTGGTGAGAAAGACGCCGATACCCGTGCAATCGAACTGGACCTGAGTGCCAACCTGGGGATGAGCGTGATCATTGATCACGATGCATCAGGGGAGGGGGGTGTGTTGCGTCTGCACTACCGAAATCTGGACCAACTGGACATGATCTGCCAGGCGCTGTCCGTGCTACCGCGGGATTTCACGGCCTGAGGCGCGGAGGGTTACGCGAGTAACTCTTTGAGAACCCAGTTCAAAACAAGTCTTCCCGAGGGTGTCGTATGAAGCCGCCCATTCGTAATCTCGACAAGACCCTGTGCCCTCAGCGGCTCTAGTCTTGTCGGGCTCAAGGGAGCCCCTGAAATGGTCTGATATTCCGTCAGATCAACACCGGAATTTACCCGCATACCCATCAGCAGCAACTCTGTTGCCTGGGCATCCTGAGACAGCATCTCTCGCCCGTCATGCGTCGCCCCTGCCTGGTTGGCTTTAAGCCAGTCGCCAGGCATGTGCCGCGCCACGGTCGCGTATCGTTGTCCGGCTGCATCCGTCAGCCTGCCATGCGCGCCCGGGCCAATCCCCAGGAAATCGCCACACCGCCAATAGATCATGTTGTGCCGCGATTCCTCGCCGGGGCGGGCATGATTCGAGATCTCATAGGCTGGCTTTCCATGCGCTTCGCAGATGCCCTGCGTCAGCTCGAACATATCAGCCGCAACATCTTCTACGGGTAGACCCTGCAGCAGCCCGCGCTCGAAACGGGCACCAAACACCGTGCCAGGCTCTATGGTCAGTTGGTACAAGGACAGATGTCCCGCTGCCAGTGACAGGGCATCGCGCAACTCGGCCTCCCACGCGCTGATGCTCTGGTCTTGGCGCGCGTAGATAAGGTCAAAGCTGCTGCGATCAAACACCGCTTGTGACACTTCTATCGCCTTTCGGGCCTCGCGGGCATCATGCATCCGGCCGAGTCGGCGCAGATCGGTATCGTTCAAAGCCTGAATGCCGATCGAAACCCGATTTATCCCGGCCAATCGGAACTCTGCAAACCGGCCGATTTCAACAGATGTCGGGTTGGCCTCCAGCGTGATTTCGATATCATTCGCCGGGGTCCAGAGCTTTACAGCCTCGTCCACGATGGCGGCAACCGTCTCCGGCCTCATCAGCGAGGGCGTCCCCCCGCCGAAAAAGATGCTGCTCAACACCCGACCCGGGGTTTCCAGCGCATAGCGTCGCAGGTCATTCAGGTAGGCTGCCGCCCATTCTGAGTGGTCTACTGCATCCGACACATGGCTGTTGAAATCGCAATAGGGGCATTTTGACTGGCAAAATGGCCAGTGGACATAGAGACCGAAACCCGCTTGCTGCCATCGTTGCATGTCGTTCTCCAAGGCCCCTCAGATGCCCGCGCGGCAGGGGTGTTTCACGTGAAACAGCGCGCGACAAGCTTGCGGAACGCATCCGCGCGATGGCTGATCTCACCTTTCACGGCGCGGTCCATTTCGGCAAAGGTCTGGGCATACCCGTCAGGCTGGAACATCGGGTCATACCCATGACCCTGAGCGCCACGCATCGGCCAGACCAATTGCCCAGCGACCTTCCCCTCAAACACAAGATCACGCCCATCGGGCCAGGCCAGAACCAGCGTGCACCGAAACTGCGCCAGGCGCGGCAGTGGCGCAGCAACCGACTCACACGCGTCCCAAGTGCGCGCCATGGCCAGACCAAAGTCCCTGCCCGCCGGCGTTTCCGCCCAATCGGCGGTGTAAACGCCCGGCGCTCCGTTCAACGCATCCACACAGATGCCGGAATCATCCGCCAATGCGGGTAATCCGGTGGCCCGCGCTGCAGCATGGGCCTTGATCCGGGCGTTGCCAACAAAGCTGTCCTCGGTTTCCTCTGGCTCGGGAAGCCCAAAGGCCGCCGCGGACACCACTTCAATTCCGTGGGGGCCAATCAGATCGGCAATCTCCTCCAGTTTCCCGGAATTATGCGTCGCTACCAAAAGTCTGGGTCCAAGGTCCACAACCATGTCTAGCCTTTCAATGCCGCAGCCTGCGCCGCAACCAGCAGTTTCGACCCGGCCTCCGCCAGATCGAGCAATTCCATCATCTCTTCGCGCGAAAAAGATGCGCCTTCCGCCGACATCTGCACTTCAATCAGCCGGCCGCGCCCGGTCATCACGAAATTGCCATCCGTCCCGGCGGCCGAATCCTCCGGATAGTCCAGATCCAGAACCGGCTGCCCCGCATAAATGCCGCAAGACACAGCAGAAACGTGGTCAATGATCGGATCACTGACAATCGCCCCCGCCGCCAAAAGCCGGTTCACCGCCAGCCGCAACGCAACCCACCCCCCGGTGATCGAGGCGCAGCGGGTTCCCCCATCGGCCTGCAGCACATCGCAGTCGACCACGATCTGCCGCTCTCCCAGTGCGCTCCGGTCAACCCCAGCCCGCAGGGATCGTCCGATAAGCCTTTGAATTTCTTGTGTTCTTCCGCTTTGCTTGCCCACTGCTGCCTCCCGGCGCGTGCGGCTGTTTGTGGCGCGCGGCAGCATGCCGTATTCTGCGGTCACCCAGCCAAGGCCGGTGTTTTTCAAAAAGGACGGGGCCTTGTCCTCGATGGTCGCCGAACACAGCACATGCGTGTCACCCATCTTGATCAGGCAAGACCCTTCGGCATGCCGCATCACGCCCGTTTCAATCGAGATCGACCGCATTTGGTCCAGTTTCCGGCCAGAGGGGCGCATCAGTCTTCCTTTCCATGGATTTTAGCCAGATAGGCGTGGCAAAGGGGGCGATGCAACCCCGATTGACCATCCCGTCGATCGGAATACTCTTGCAATCCAAAAGGAGTCGCAGATGACCGATGGCGCAAAACTGCTGACCGAAATGAATGACCGCTCGCGTGAAGTGTTCCGGCGGGTGGTCGAAGGCTATCTCACCTCCGGTGAACCCGTCGGCTCGCGCAGTCTCTCCCGCAGCATGACCGAAAAGGTCTCGGCTGCCACCATCCGCAATGTGATGCAGGATCTGGAATTTCTGGGCCTGCTTGACAGCCCGCATATCTCTGCCGGCCGCATCCCCACCCAGCGCGGGCTTCGAATGTTCGTCGATGGTCTTTTGGAAGTCGGCACCGTGGCGCAGGAAGACCGTGACAAGATCGATGCAACCTTCAGCGAGTCTGATCGTGATGTGGCCTCCTTGCTGGATCAGGTCGGCTCGGCGCTCTCCGGCATCACTCGTGGCGCAAGTCTGGTGCTGTCTCCCAAGCGTGAGGCGCCCATCAAGCATATCGAATTCGTCAGCCTGGCGGCAGACCGGGCGCTGGTCGTGCTGGTCTTCGCCGATGGCCATGTCGAAAACCGCCTGTTCACCCCGCCTGCCGGGCAAACGCCGTCCTCGATGCGCGAAGCCGCGAATTTCCTGAACGCGCTTGCCGAAGGCCGCACCCTGTCTGATCTGCGGCGCACGATGACCCAGGATATCGCCCAGCATCGGCAAGAGATTGACGTTCTGGCCCGCGATCTCGTCGAAAGCGGCATTGCCATCTGGGAAAACGGCGGCGAACAGGGCGAACGGCTCATCGTCCGGGGCCGCGCCAACCTGCTCGACGGGGCCACCGAAGGGCAAGAGATTGACCGCATCCGCAGCCTGTTCGACGATCTGGAGCGCAAGCGCGACATCGCCGATTTCCTTGAACTGACCGAGGCGGGCGACGGTGTACGCATTTTTATTGGCTCAGAGAACAAGCTTTTCTCACTTTCGGGTTCCTCTCTGGTGGTCTCTCCCTATATGAACGCTGATCGTAAGATCATCGGTGCCGTTGGCGTCATTGGTCCGACGCGGCTGAACTATGGCCGCATCGTTCCGATTGTCGATTACACGGCGCAGCTTGTCGGGCGGATGGTATCCGAACGCGGCAAGGCGTGATCGACCAAAGGTTTGTGTAAGGAAGACGAAAACATGGCGCAGGAAAACCCCAGCCCTGAAACGACAGAGATCGAAGATTTCATCGAAGCAGACGAACTTGACGCCCTGCGCGCCGAGCGGGATGACCTGCGTGACAGGTTCATGCGCGCTCTGGCAGATGCCGAAAATTCCCGCAAGCGTGCCGACCGTGACCGTCGTGAAGCCGAACAATATGGCGGCACCCGGCTTGCCCGCGATCTGCTGCCGGTGTTTGACAACCTCAAGCGCGCGCTTGAGGCATCAACCGACGAAACCCGCACCCAGGCTGCGGCCCTGATCGAAGGTGTGGAACTCACCCTGCGGGAACTGACCCAGGTCATGACCAAACACGGCATGATCCCGATTTCCCCCGCGCCCGGCGATGCCTTTGATCCACAGCTGCATCAGGCAATGTTCGAAGCCCCGGTTCCCGGCACCAAGGCCGGCAATATCATTCAGGTGATGACCGAAGGCTTCATGCTGCATGACCGCCTGCTTCGGCCGGCGCAGGTTGGCGTGTCATCCACGCCCGCCAACTGATCATCCCCCGGGTGGCCGCTCAGGCCACCCGCTTGCCCTGAACCCAGGTGCCACGCACCGCCGCCGCCGCCCCGATACGGGCCACGCGCAGCACATCGGCCCGCGCGCCCGGCATCAACTGGCCCCGATCGGTCAACCCCGTCGCAAGGGCCGGGGCCTGCGTCACACAGGCCACACCGCGCGCCACATCCCCCCACAGATCGCCCAGCAGCAAGGCCGCCGACAACAGGGATGACGGCACATAATCTGACGACACGATGTCAAGCAGATCCGCCTCGGCCAAGGCGCTGGCCGCCACATTCCCCGAATGCGACCCGCCCCTTATCAGGTTCGGCGCCCCCATCATCACCCTGATCCCATGCTGACGGCAGGCCATCGCCGCCTCAACCGTGGTCGGAAACTCGGCAAAGGTCACCCCATGCCCGGCCGACACTGCCACCTGTGGCGCGGTGGTGTCGTCATGGCTGGCCAGCGTCGCCCCATAGCGCCGGCTTTCCGCCACCGCCGTCGCCTCATGCAGCGCCCCCACGCGGTCGCGCAGCGCGCGCTGACCGCTGACATGCGCGTCAAACTCGTCGTCACTCATGCCATGCTTGCCGCAGACATAATCCTTCAGCTTCGAGACATCGCGAAACTGCCGCTCTCCCGGCGTATGGTCCATCAAGCTGACAATGCCGATCCGGTCCTTTGGGCCGAACTTCGCCATCTCCGCCACCAGCGTTTCCGAACAGACCTCGGCCCGCAGATGCAGAAAATGGCTGATCCGCAGCGCCCCCCGCGCCCGCAGGTCCAGAATCTCGTCCGCCAGCGCCCGCGCATATTCGCCGTAATTCGCCTTGGCATTCGATGTGACCGATCCCACCCGCAACGCATCAAACACCGTGGTGATCCCGACGCTGGCCAATTCCGCATCATGCGCGATGATCGCCGCCTGATGTGGCCAGTTCACCCGCGGGCGCGGCTCGATATGCCGCTCCAGATTGTCGGTGTGCAGCTCGATCAGCCCCGGCATCACCAGATCACCTTCGCAATCCACCGCGCCCGCCACCTGGGAGGGGCCCTCGCTGATATCCGCGATCCGGCCATCCTTCATCTGCAGGCTGCCCCGGATCACCTCGCCCGGAAGCACCAATACGGCGTTCTGCAAAATAACTTCACTCATGTCTTCCGTCCTGTCTTGCGATCCGTGGGGCAGGGGGTGCAATGACACCAACCCGTCACAGGCATGTGACAAAGGTCATAACCCGTCACACCCATGTGACAAATCCTGCCTATTGCGCCACCATGGACCTTATGAAACGCTTCGCCGTCTATTACGCCCCGCGCCCCGGCCCCTTTGCCAAGGCCACTGCCGCTTTGCTTGGGTGGGACAGTGCCAGCGCCCGCCCGGTGCCGCAACCCGATCTGCCCGGAGTGCCGCTGCCTTTGGCGGCCCTGACCACTGACCCGCACAAATACGGCTTTCACGGCACCCTGCGCGCGCCGTTCCGACCTGCGGATGGGCTGGGGGCAGAGGATGTAGCCGATGCCGTCCGCAGCCTGTCGCGCAAACTGTCCCCTGTCAGCTGCGACGGCCTGCGCGTCGAAAACCTGCACGGCTTTCTTGCGCTGACGCCCACGGGCGACCACTCCGCGCTCAATGCCTTTGCGGCCAGCGTCCTGCGCGAAACCAACCCCCTGCGCGCCCCGCTCACCGACGCCGAACGCGCCCGCCGCCGTCCGGAAAGCCTGACCCCCCACCAGTTGGCGCTGCTCGACACATGGGGCTACCCGCATGTGATGGAAGAGTTCCGCTTCCACCTGACTCTGACCAACCACCTGCCCGAGGATCAGGCGGCGCAGACCCTGCCGGTTCTGTCCGCCCATCTCGCACCGGTCCTGCCAAAGCCCTTCATCATCGAAGACCTCTGCCTGTTCGGCGAAGATGCGGGTGGTCGCTTTCATCTGCTCCACCGCTTTCCGCTCTCCGGATAAACCGCCGCCAGAAACCGGGCGATTCCCTCTTGCGCCGTGCCATCATTCACCACAACACGCGGCACCACCCCGTCCGGCAGGGTAAAAGCCGCCCGCTCCAGCCGTGCCCGCACATCCTCCACCGTCTCCCGCCCCCGCGCCGCCAACCGCGCCGCCAGCACCTCCACCGGGGCCGTCACCAGAATGACCACTAGCCCCGGTATCAGCGCCATCGCCGCTGGCAGCGCCGCACGCGAGCCGTTGAACAGCACCGGCCCGTCGCCCTGCAACTGTGCCGCCGGAATCCCATAGCGCAACCCATGCGCCTGCCAGTCCAGTGCAAATTCCCCGGCATCCCGCCGCGCCAGAAATGCAGCCTCCGTCACACCCTCGAAATCCTCGCCCCCCGCATCGCCGGGCCGGGTGATCACCCGCCGCACCAGCCGCAAGCGCGGGTCCAGCGCACAGGCCCCGGCAATCAGCGTATCTTTCCCCGCGCCCGAAGGCCCGACCACCGCAAAGATCATGCCGCAAGCCCCGGCGTGAAGCCCGTCACATCCACCAGCCGGTCACAGACCCGCGCCCGCGCGCCCTCATCGTGGAAAATCCCCAAAATCGCCGCCCCCCGCGCCTTTGCCTCCTCGATCAGGCTCAGCACCACCTCGCGGTTGACCGCATCAAGGCTGGCCGTCGGCTCGTCCAGCAACAGCACCGGAAACCCATGCGCAAAGCCGCGCGCGATATTCACCCGCTGCTGCTCGCCGCCCGAAAACGTGGTGGGCGACAGCGACCACAACCGCTGCGGAATGTTCAGCCGCGACAGCAACTCCTCCGCCCGCGCCCGCGCCTGCCCCAAGGGCCGCCCAAGCTGCAACAACGGCTCCGCCACCACATCCACCGTTGCCACGCGCGGCACCACCCGCAGGAACTGGCTCACATAGCCCAGCGTGCTGCGCCGCAAGGCGATGATCTCGCGGGGGCTGGCCCGCGCCACATCAACCCCCGCCACCACAAGGCTGCCCCCGGCGGTCAGGTAATTGCCGTAAACCATCCGCATCAGGGTCGATTTGCCCGCCCCCGATTGCCCGGTCAGCCCCACACATTCCCCGGCCGCAATCCGCAGGCTGGCCCCGGCCATCACCGGAATGACCACACCGCCCTGATTGTGCAGGGTAAAGGTCTTCGACAGATTGCTAATCTCGATCATCGCCATCCCTCACACCTGCAAAACAGAGGAGACCAGCAGCTGCGTATAGGCATCCTGCGGATCATCCAGCACCTGATCGGTCAGGCCCTGTTCCACCACACGGCCCCCTTTCATCACCATCAGCCGGTCGGCCAGCAGCCGCACCACCGCCAGATCATGCGTCACAATGATCACCGACAGCCCCATATCCCGCACCAGCCCACGGAGCAGGTCGAGCAGCCGCGCCTGCACGCTGACATCAAGGCCCCCGGTCGGCTCGTCCATGAACACCAACCGTGGCCCGGTCACCAGATTGCGCGCGATCTGCAACCGTTGCTGCATCCCGCCAGAAAACGCGCTCGGCCGGTCGTCAATCCGGTCCGCTGCGATTTCCACCCGGCCAAGCCAATCCGTCGCCGTTTCGCGAATGCTGCCATAATGCCGCGCGCCCACCGCCATCAGCCGCTCGCCCACATTGCCACCGGCGCTGACCCCCATCCGCAACCCGTCACGCGGGTTCTGGTGCACATAGGCCCATTCGGTGCGGGACAGCCGCCGCCGCTCCGTCTCCGCCATCGCCAGCACATCGCGCCCCGCATAAGTCACTTGCCCCTGATCCGGCACCAGATGCCCCGCCAGACAGGACAGCAGCGTTGATTTGCCCGACCCGCTTTCCCCCACAATCCCCATCACCTCGCCGGGGAACAGCTCAAACGACACATCGCCACAGCCGATCCGCGCGCCATAGCGCTTGGTCAGGCCGGTCACGCTCAGCAAGGGCTGGTCCAGCGCCGCCTGCATCTCCACATCCACCAGGCCCATCACATCCCCTCCGGTGAAAACCGCCCGCGATGCCCCGCCGCCTGCCGCCCCGAGCAGAAATCGGTGTCCGAACACACGAACATCCGGCCGCCGGCATCATCGATGATCACCTCATCCAGATAACTCTCACCCGCCCCGCACAGGTCGCAGTCATGCGGGGCTTTCGATGCCACAAACGGATGATCCTCAAAATCAAGGCTCTCCACCTTCGTATAGGGCGGCACCGCATAGATCCGCTGCTCGCGCCCCGCGCCAAACAGCTGAATCGCCGGGCAGTCTCCCAATTTCGGGTTGTCGAACTTCGGAATGGGCGAGGGGTCCATCACATAGCGCCCCTCTACCTTCACCGGATAGGCATAGCTGGTGGCAATCTCGCCATGCCGCGCGATATCCTCATACAGTTTCACATGCATCAGCCCATATTCCTCCAGCTCATGCATCTTGCGCGTTTCGGCCTCGCGCGGCTCCAGAAAGCGCAGCGGCTCCGGGATCGGCACCTGATAGACCAGAATCTGCCCCTCGCGCAGCGGCGCTTCGGGAATCCGGTGCCGGGTCTGGATAACGCTGGCCTCTGCCGTCCTTTCCGTCACCCGCACTCCCGCCGTGCGCTGAAAGAACTTGCGGATGCTCACCGCATTGGTGGTGTCATCCGCGCCCTGATCAATCACCTTCAGCACATCTTCCGGCGTCAGGCAGGCCGCCGTCACCTGTACCCCGCCGGTGCCCCAGCCATAGGGCATCGGCATTTCCCGGCTGGCAAAGGGCACCTGATACCCCGGCACCGCCAACCCCTTCAGGATCGCCCGGCGGATCATCCGCTTGGTCTGTTCATCCAGATAGGCAAAGTTATAGGCCTGATCGGTCATTCCGCCGCCTCCTGCCCAGCCATCTCTTGTCCGGCCATCGCCTCGGCGCGCAACCGCCGCACCAGTTCCAGTTCAGACTGGAAATCCACGTAATGCGGCAGCTTGATATGCTCCAGAAACCCGGTCGCCTGAATGTTGTCGCAATGCATCAGCACGAATTCCTCATCCTGCGCCGGGGCACCGGTGTCATCCTCGCCCAGCTCCTTCCAGCGCAGCGCCCGGTCTACCAAAGACATCGCAATCGCCTTGCGCTCGCTCTGGCCAAACACCAGACCATAGCCACGGGTGAACTGCGGCGGCTCGGTTTTTGATCCTTTGAACTGGTTGACCGTTTCACATTCGGTCACCTCGACCTCGCCAATCTCGATTGCGAACCCCAGTTCAGGAATATCCATCTCCACCGCGACCCGGCCGATCCGCAACTCCCCCACAAAGGCATGGGTGCGCCCGTAACCGCGCTGGGTGGAATAGGCCATCGACAGCACAAACCCCTCATCCCCCCGCGTGATCGCCTGCAAGCGCAGGGCGCGGTCGGCCGGCAGCTCCATCGGCTCGCGGGTCAGATCGGGCGGCGTGGCGTCGGACGCCGCCGCCGGCTCGATCAACCCGTCGCGGTTCAGGAACCCCGTCACATGTGGCACCGGGCCGGTTTGCGCCGGGGCCGTCTCGGCCGCTGGCACCTCGCCCTCTGCCATAAGTTTGAAATCCAGCAGCCTGTGCGTATAGTCAAACGTCGGCCCCAAGATCTGCCCGCCGGGCAAGTCCTTGAACGTCGCACTCACCCGCCGGTCCACCGCCATCGCGCCGGTATCCACCGGGTTTGATGCGCCAAGCCGGGGCAGGGTGGTGCGATAGGCGCGGATCAGGAACACCGCCTCGATCAGATCACCGCGCGCCTGCTTGATGGCCAAAGCTGCCAGATCGGGGTCGTAAAGCGACCCTTCCGCCATCACCCGGTTCACCGCAAGCGCCAGCTGCGCCCGGATCTGCGCCACACCCAGTTCCGCCACACTCGGGTCGCCCCGGCGCTCTTCGGCCAGCCAGGCATGGGCATTGTCGATGGCCCGCTCGCCCCCTTTGACCGCTACATACATGGTGCGTCCTCCACTTTGGTTGACCGCAGCATGGCGGCCACCCGGTCGCCTGCGGTGAAAATGAAGTCCAGCCCCAGCGGAAACTGCGCTGCATTGCGCTGAAACGCGGTGATGTCGGGCAGCGACAGATGCGCCGCCTGCGCGATCCCCGGCCCGGTCAACTTTGCGCCGGCATTGGCCAGATCCTCGGTCAAGATGATCAGCGTTGCTGCCCGGTCGGGATAGTCCGGATCACCGGGATGAAAGCGCTCCAGCGGCAGCAGATCCGGCCACCGCCCCAGCGCAAACATCGCCTGCCTTGCATCAACCAAAGGTGCCCCGATGTGAAACGTGATCCAGTCCCGCACCGGTTGGCAATCGGCACCCCCCGCCAGATGCACGGGTGTGGTGCCATCGGCCAGCGTCAGAAGCACGGTGCCCGCCGCAACCGAAAGCGGGGCAGGCGGCGCCGCCCCCTCAACCGCCCAGATCGTCCCCGGGCGGGAAACCGCTTCCAGCACGGCCCGAAAGGCCCGTGCCGATTGCTCCGGCGGGTTGGAAAACCCGCCCCCAAGCGCGTTGCCGGTCATGCGTCTTCTCCCCGCACCATGGTAAAGAAATCCACCTTGGTCGCCGCCGCCTTTGCGGCGCGCAGCGCCCATCTGGCATCGGCCTCTGCCGTCAGATGGTCCAGAACGGCAACCCGAAGCTGTGCCGCCTGATCGGTCTGCATCAGCGCATCGACGGCGGCGGCCCGCAGCGCATGCGTCTTGTCGCGCCCCTGCACATAGCCATGCCCCACCGTACCATCCGCCAGCCGGACCGAGCAGCGGGTCACGGTCATCTCGCCCAGATTGAACGGCGCCCCCGTCGCGCCCACCCTTCCCCTGACCATGACCGCACCCACCTCTGGCGGGCGCAAAGGCTCCAGCGTCGGCAGGTCCGGCATCAGGGCCGCCAATCGCGCCGGATCGGCCTTGGCCAGCACCGACATCCAGCGCTGCCGCGCGCTGGGGTCGTTATGTGACTCTGTGTTCATATTGGCCCCGACATCCTTCTCCCGACATCTTGCCAGGCTGTCTTGTACACTATACAACTAGACAAATCATATCGGGCAAGCGCTGCTGCCGCAATCGCCAAAGGCGTGAATTTTTCATGACACTCCCCCCAGCCCGCACCGCCCTGTGGTCCTCCATCGCCGAAACCCTGGTGGCCGAGATTGCGCGGGGCCATTACCGCCCCGGTGACAAGCTCCCCACCGAATCCCAGCTGGCCACCCGGTTCGGGGTCAACCGGCACACGGTCCGGCATGCGATCCAGTCCTTGGTGCAGGCCGGCACCTTGCATTCGCGGCGCGGGTCGGGGGTCTATGTGATGGCGCAACCGACAGACTACCCGCTGGGTTTGCGGGTGCGCTTTCATCAGAACATCACGGCCTCCGGCCGCACGGCCTCGCGCCACTTCAACCGGATGGAAACCCGGGCCTCCGATGCGCGGGAGGCCGAGGCTTTGGCCCTGACCGAAGGCGCGCCGGTGCATGTGATAGAGGGCGTATCCCTGGCCGACGGGCAGCCGATTGCGCTGTTCCGTTCGGTCTTTCCGGCAGGCCGCTTTCCCGACCTGCTGATCCACGCGGCGAAACATCCGTCGATCACCGCCGCATTGGCGGATTGCGGCCTGTCAGATTACACCCGGCGGACCACCCGTATCACCGCCCGCCTGGCCACAGCCGTGCAGGCGGCGTCGCTTCGGCTCTCCGAAGGGGACGCCATCCTGCGGTCAGAAGCGGTGAATGCGGATCTGTCTGGCCAGCCGGTGGAATATGGGCTGACATGGTTCGCCGGTGACCGGGTGACGCTGACCCACACCCCGGACAGCACGCCTTAACCTTCGTACCTGTCCAGGAATGCTTGGGCCGTCAGGCTCCGGAAATCCGGCAGTGCGGCGCGCAGCCGGTCATGGTCCCAGTCCCACCACGCGAGGGTCAGCAGCCGCGCGGCGATCTCTTTGGCAAAGCGCGGCCGCAGCGGTATCGCAGGCACACCGGCCACGATGGTATAGGGCGGCACGTCCCGGGTGACCACCGCGCCCGAGGCGATGATGGCCCCGGCCCCGATGGTGACATCCGGCTTGATGATCGCGCCATGGCCGATCCAGGTATCCGGCCCGATCACCGTGCGCCGGCTGTGACGGTGGTCGAAAAACGCCGCGTCATCGGTCGCGTCATCCCAATAGGAACTGGACCGATAGACAAAATGGTGCAGGCTGGCTTGTTCCATCGGATGATCGGTCGGCCCGATGCGGACCATGGCAGCAATATTGGCGAACTTGCCCACCGTCGTATTGGCAATATCGGCCAGACGGTCACAATAGGCATAATCCTCGAATGTGGAGTTCAGGATGCGGCTGTCCGCCCCCACCTCTACCCAGGCACCCAAATGGCTGTTCACAATCTGGCAGCCCGGATGGATCAACGGCTCCGTGGCCGAAAGCCTGGGCATCTATTCCCCCTTGATCAGCTTGCGGCGCAGCCAGCCTGACAGGCTGTCCATGGCCATCACCATCAGCACGATCAGGGTCATGTAATAGGCCACCTCTTCCCAATCCTTCTGGGTCTGGATTGCCTGTGTCAGCAAAAGCCCGATCCCGCCGCCGACAATGGCCCCGATCACGGTGGCGCTGCGGGTGTTGGATTCCAGAAAATACAGCACCTGGCTGATCAGCACCGGTGTGACCTGCGGGATCACGCCAAAGCGCGCCCGCAGCAGGCTGTTGGCCCCGGTAGAGCGCACGCCTTCCACCTGCTTGTCGTCGATATTCTCCAGCGCCTCGGAAAACATCTTCCCGAAAGATCCGGTGTCGGTGATCAGAATGGCCAGCGCGCCGGTCATCGGGCCGGGGCCAAAGGCCCGGCTCAGGATGATGGTCCAGATCAACCCATCCACCCCGCGGATGAAATCGAACACCCGCCGGAAGGCAAAGCGCAGCGGCCCCAGCGGGTTGAAGTTGCTGGCGGCCAGAAACCCCAGCGGCAAGGCAATGATCGCCGCCCCCATGGTGCCAAGGAAGGCCATCAGAATCGTCTCGAACAAGGCCCAGACCACATCGGAATGCCGCCACATCTTGTTGGTCCAGACCTCTGACACCATGTAGCCGAAGTTGCTGCGGTCCGGGTCAACCCTGTCACCCCAAAGCGCCAGACCGGCAAGCTCCAGCGGGCCCTTGCCTGCAAACGGGCTGTCGAGGGTGAAGAAGAACAGTTCCCATCCGGCCTGATAGCGGAAGGTTTCCACCTTTGACCTTGTATAATTGAACCGGCCTGCCGGGGTGGTTACCGAAACCCGCGTGTTGCTGGCATTGATCCAGTCGGGCAGAGGTTCGGGCGCGGTCAGCACCAGACGATTGCCCTCGGGGCGGATGTCGATGGTGCCATAATCGGGCACGACCATGCTGGCCCCGCTGGCATCATAGGTCACCACATGCCCGGTGCCGAGGTCGATGGTGGTGACAGTTCCGGCAACGCTCACCCAATCCGGATAGGTCCCGGCAGGATAGGCCCCCTTGGCCTCCCCCTCCACCGCCGCTGTCACCTCACCCGTGCGGTTGTCGCGGGTGACATGGGTCTTGTGCGACCAGAAATCCGACAACAGGATGGCGGCATTGTCCATCCGCGCGCGCGAGGCCAGACCGGCCAGATCGAAGGCCACGGCAGTATAGGCCAGATACAGCAGGATCATCGCCGGCACGGCAAAGGCGAACAGCCGTTTGCGGGCAAAGCCACCGACGATCTGCGTGGCAAGAGTGGTGTCAACAGCGGCCATGTCAGCGCCCCTTTACCAGACGGTTGCGGAAATGGTCCGAGGTGCGGTCAATCACCACGATCGCCGCGAACAGCAACAAAAAGATCGCCACCACATCATCATAGCGGCCCTGTCCCCATTGCATCGCCAGCTTCAGATCATAGCCGATGCCGCCCTCACCCACGAAGCCAAGGATGGCCGAGGCGCGCACATTGATTTCAAACCGCAGCAGCGCATAGGACAGCCAGTTCGGCGCCACCTGCGGGATCACCCCCAGCCACATCCGCTGGCTCCAGCTGGCCCCCACCGATTGCAGCCCCTCCACCGGCTTCAGATCGGCGTTTTCCGCCACCTCAGAGAACAATTTGCCCAAAGCGCCCCCGGTATGCAGCGCAATCGCAATCACCGCAGGCACCGGCCCGCCGCCCAGAATATAGATCAGCACCAGCGCAATCACGATTTCCGGAATCGCCCGCAGCGCATCCATGCTGCGGCGGAACACCGGTATCATGCGCGGCCAGCGTGCCAGCCCCCGCGTCGCCAACAGCGATAGCGCCATCGCGGCCAACCCGCCCAGCAGCGTGGCCACGGCGGCAATGTTCAGCGTCTCGATCAGCGAGGGGATATGCTCGACAAACAGCGCCGGGATCAGCGCGCGCTTTTCCCAGGCTTCCGCCACCACTTCCGAAGGGAATTCGAACACATTCAGGATGCCGTTCCAGAACCCGCCCGCATTGCGGCTGTCGGCCAGCACCCAGCCAGAGGCCATGGTGGCAATGAACAGCGCCAGCAGAATGCCGCCATACATCCGCTTGCGACGCACCATCTCCAGATAGCTGTCCTGAATGCTGGCGGTGTCGGGGCGCTTTCCCCGCTCTGGCCCGAAGGCGATATCAACCATGGTGGCCCCCAAAAAATTACCGGGCCACCCATGGGGCGGCCCGGCAGATCGGTCTTGAAAATTACATGCCTTCCTGCAGCTTGCGGGCGGCGATGATGCCAAGGTAGGCGTCATGCGAAACCGGAACCAAATCCTTTGCATCGCCGTGCGACAGGGCATAGGCGCATTCCGGATCATCCTGCCAGATGGTGTCGGCAATGGCGGTGACCTTGGCTTTCACGTCTTCCGGCAGGGCCTTGCGGATCACGAACGGGCCTTCCGGGATCAGCTTGGACTTCCAGATCTCGACAATATTGTTCATGTCGACAAGACCGGCATCGGCGGCCTTGCGGAACGCGCCGGAGTTGTAGCCGTCTTCCCAGTCACCAAGGCCGTCAGCCCAGCTTACGGCTGCATCAAAATCGCCATTGGCAACGCCGACGATGGACTGCTCATGGCCGCCCGACATTTTGACTTCCGAGAAGTAGTTTTCCAGCGGGCCATAGGCTTCCATCAGTTCGGCGCCGGGAACGAGATAGCCCGAGGTGGAGTTCGGGTCGGCAAAGGCAAAAGATCTGCCCTTGGCGTCTTCCATCGAGGTGATGCCGCTGTCCGTACGGGCAAAGCCGATAGCATAATAGCCAGTCGAGCCATCAAGGTTTTGCTTGGTCAGAACCGGCTCAACTGCTTCGGGGTCGTTCAGGTAGATCTTGGCATAGGCAGACGCCCCCAGACCGGCAAAGTCGATGGTGCCACCTAGCATGCCCTGAACCACGCCGTCATAATCAGCCGGGGTGAAGATTTTGACCGGAATGCCGAGGGCCTCTTCGATTTTGACGCGGAAGCATTCGTTGGAGGTCATGCGGTCCTGGGCGTTTTCGCCACCAAGGATGCCGATGTTAAAGCCGGTGATGGCGTCCTGTGCCATGGCGGCAGAGGAAAGCGCGGTAGAGGCGATGAGGGAGACAAGCAGCAGTTTCATCGGAAAGGTCCTTTGGTTGAGGATCAGGAAAGCATCATATCCGCGTAAGAGCGGTCCGCCGTGTCATCGGCCGGGATGGCGGTGGATGTGGCGGATTCGTTGAACGACGCATCGGCGCCGTAAATGTCGCGGGCGACCCCGGTCGAAAGCTGGTCCGGCGTGCCGTCAAACACGATGCGCCCGTCGCGCATGCCGATCACCCGGTCGCAATAGCGCCGCGCGGTATCCAGCGTGTGCAGGTTGGCAATCACCATCCGGCCATCCTCGACATTGATGCGCTTGAGCGTGTCCATCACGATCTGCGCGTTCATCGGGTCAAGGCTGGCAATGGGTTCATCGGCCAGAATGATCTTGGGGTCCTGCATCAGCGCCCGCGCGATGGCCACGCGTTGCTGCTGGCCGCCCGACAGCGCCTCGGCGCGTTTCGGGGCCTGTTCGGCAATGCCCAGACGGTCCAGAATCTCCAGCGCGCGCAGAATATCGGCACGGGGCCACAGGCTGAACATGGTCTGAAAGGTGGACCGGCGGTTCAGGATGCCGTGCAGCACATTTGACGCCACATCCATGCGCGGCACCAGGTTGAACTGCTGAAAGATCATCGCGCACTGGCTTTGCCAGGCCCGGGCCTCTGCGCCGCGCAGCGCCAGAATATCGGTGCCATCCACCAGAATCTGCCCCGAGGTTGCATCGGTCAGCCGGTTCATCATGCGCAAAAACGTGGATTTGCCCGCACCAGACCGCCCGATGATCCCGACAAAGGCCGGGCCCTTGACGGCAAAGCTCACCCGGTCAACAGCGACCTTGGTCCCGAACATCCGGGTCACGTCTTTCACGTCCAGCATATGGCAGCCCCCAATTCACTTGGGCGCTGCATAGGGGCAGAATGTGACGGTTCCCCTGCGGAGGAATGAAATTTTGGTAACGACGCCGCTAAAGCAGCTGCTTCAGATCATAGACCAGCCGCAGCGCCTCGATCGGGGTCAGCTCATCCGGGCTGATCCCCCGCAACCGCGCCTCGACCTCCGAGGCTTTTGCCGCAGGTTTGGGCGCGGGTTGCGGCGGGGCGGCGCGGAACAGCGGCAGATCGTCGATCAGCGCCATCTGCTTGCCGCCATCACGGTCGCCCTTCTCCAGCGCCTCCAGCACCGCCTTGGCCCGGTCCACCACCGATTGCGGCAGCCCGGCCAGCCGCGCCACCTGCACGCCATAGCTGCGGTCCGCCGCCCCCTTTCGCACCTCGTGCAGAAAGATCACGTCGCCGTCCCATTCCTTGACCGCAACGGTGGCGTTCTCCACCCCCGCCAGCTTGCCCGCCAGCGCCGTCATCTCATGGTAATGGGTGGCAAACAGCGCGCGGCAGCGGTTGGTCTCATGCAGGTGCTCCAGCGTGGCCCAGGCAATCGACAGCCCGTCATAGGTCGCCGTGCCACGCCCGATTTCATCCAATATCACCAGCGCCCGGTCATCGGCCTGATTGAGGATGGCCGCCGTCTCCACCATCTCCACCATGAAGGTGGACCGCCCGCGTGCCAGATCATCGGCGGCCCCCACCCGGCTGAACAACTGGCTCACCAACCCGATATGGGCGCTCCGCGCCGGCACGAAACTGCCCGCCTGCGCCAGCAGCGCAATCAGCGCATTCTGCCGCAGGAAGGTGGACTTCCCCGCCATGTTCGGCCCGGTCAGCAGCCAGATCGCCGGGGTGCCGCCTTCGGTCAGCCCGCAGTCATTGGCCACAAACGGCCCCGCTCCCTGCCGTTTCAGCGCGCGCTCCACCACCGGATGCCGCCCGCCGGTCACGGCAAAGGCATGGCTGTCATCCACCACAGGCTCGGCCCAGTCTTCCGCCATCGCCAGGTCGGCAAAGCCTGCCGCCAGATCAATCTCGGCGAGCGCCCGCGCTGCCGCGCCAATCGGGCCAGACTGCGCCAGGATCGCGGCCTTCAGGGCCTCATAGTGCCGCTTTTCAATCTCCAGCGCCTGATTGCCTGCGTTCAGAATGCGCGTCTCAATCGCGTTCAGATCCACGGTGGTGAACCGCACCTGCCCCGCGGTGGTCTGGCGGTGGATGAACACTTCGGGCTTGGCGCGCATCGCCTCTTCATGGGTGGTCGTCACCTCGATGAAATAGCCCAGCACATTGTTATGCTTGATCTTCAACCCCGGCACGCCCGCTGCCGTCGCATATTCCGCCTGCATCCGCCCGATGACCGACCGCCCCTCATCGCGCAGCATGCGGATCTCATCCAGCTCCGCATCATGGCCGCTGGCAATGAACCCGCCATCGCGCGCCAGCAGGGGCGGCTCGGCCACCAGTGCCGCATCCAGCAGGCCCACCAGATCCTCATGCCCCAGCAAAGCGCCCGCCGCCTGCGCCAAGACCTCCGGCGCGCCTGCCAACAGCGGCTGCATCGCCCCCGCCTGCGCCAGCCCGGCGCGGATGGCCGCCAGATCCCGCGGCCCGCCCCGGTCCAGCGCCAGCCGCGACAGCGCCCGGTCAATATCCGGCACCCGGCGCAGATGGGCGCGTAAATCCTCGCGCAACCGACCCTGTTCCAGCAAAAACCGCACGCTTTCATGCCGGGCATGGATGGTGGCCAGATCGCAGGACGGCGCCGAAATCCGCCGCTCCAGCAGCCGCGCGCCCGCAGGCGTCACCGTCCGGTCCACCGCCAGCAGCAATGATCCTTCGCGCCCGCCCGACAGCGCCTGCGTCAGTTCCAGATTGCGCCGGGTGGAGAAATCAATCTGCATCGCCCCGCCCGCAGTTTCGCGCACCGGCGGGCGCAGCAGCGGCAGCTTGCCGCGCTGGGTCAGATCCAGATAATCCACCAAGGCACCCATTGCCGAAACCTCGGCCCGGTCAAAGGCGCCAAAGGCCTCCAGCGATGCCACGCCAAACAGCGCACAGAGCCGCTTTTCCGCGGAAACAGAGTCGAAACTGCCGCGTGACAGTGGCGTAACTGCCGCCCCCATATCTGCCGCAATCGGCGCAAGCTCCCGCTCCTGCGCCTCGCTCACCAACACCTCACGCGGGGCAAGCCGTGCCAGTTCCGGTGACAGCCGCGCCACCGCGCAGGGCATCACCCGCAGCTCTCCGGTGGAAATATCGGCCCAGGCCAGCGCCGCCGCCTCGCGCACCTCAGACCAGGCGCACAGGTAATTGTGCCGCCGCGCATCCAGCAGCGCATCCTCGGTCAGCGTGCCCGGCGTCACCAGCCGCACCACATCGCGCTTGACCACCGATTTCGACCCGCGCTTTTTCGCCTCTGCCGGGTCTTCCAGCTGTTCGGCGATGGCCACGCGAAACCCCTTGCGGATCAGCGTCAGCAAATAGCCTTCGGCCGCATGCACCGGCACGCCGCACATCGGAATCGGCTCACCCTGATGAACGCCGCGCTTGGTCAGCGCAATATCCAGCGCCTGCGCCGCCGCCAGCGCGTCGTCAAAGAACATCTCATAGAAATCGCCCATGCGGTAGAACAGCAAGGCCCCCGGATTGGCCTGCCGGATCTCAAGATATTGCGCCATCATCGGCGTCACATTGGCGTCGTCCTGCGTCACACCCGGCTCCCTGCTGCGTGCCGACCCTACAAAACCGGCAGGGTGGGGGAAAGACCTATCCCTATAGACCTGTGGGGGCAGCATGCTAGGGTACGCACGGGTGCAGACGGGTCGGGGAAGAGGGTGCGCAATCAGGCTGACCAGGAGGCAGAGCCACAGGCGCTGTTTCTCAATCCTGCGCGCGACCCCGGCATCGGGTTTGTCGTGCCGCCGGCCTTTTGGTGGCGGCTGCGCGACCCGGGCGTGATCGACGCCTTTGCCGCGTCGCAGGATGACGGCATGAACACCCGGATCGAGGCGCATCTGCGGCAGGTCAAGCGCCACCGCAGCTTTGCGCGGGTGGCCGAGGTGAATGTGGTCCCGGTGCTGCTGGAGGGCGCCGATTTTCGCAAATCCCACGCCACGGTGGGCGGCAAGGCCCTGCTCAATGGGGCCGCGGGCGCGCGCTTGCTGAACCGCTTTGGCTGGGACCGGCCCGGGACAGATGCCGAAGCGGCGCTGGGCCTCTATTTCGCGGACTGTCAGGCCGCGAATGCGGGGGCGGTCCTGCCGCCGGCCACGATACCGCAAGACGTTGATTTTGCGATAGAATGCCGCAACACCTTCAACTACTTCCACTTTCTGACCGAAACGCTCTGCCAGCTTTGCGTGCTGGACGGGCTGGCCTTTACCGGTCGCATCTTCATCCACTTCCCAAACGCCCCCGAGAAGACCCGCAGCTTCGTGCAGGGCTTCATCGCCGCGCTGTTCCCAGACCTTGCGAACCGTGTGGTGCTGGAACGCGCGCCCAAGCACTACCGCCGGGTGCTCTCGGCCTACAGCTTTCAATGGGCCTATTTCCAGATGCCGCCACAGGTGGTGGGCGCGCTTGACGGGCTGGCCCCGTCGGATCTGTTCTGGCACGGCCACCGCGCCACGCGCAGCAGCCGCGCAATGCTGGCGATGAACACGGTGGAAACCACGCTGCTTGCCCTGCGCGCGCGGGCCTTGCGCGCGATTGCGGGGCGCGATTGCAGCCATCTGCCCAAACGCGTCTACATCCGCCGTGCGCCCGGCCAGGCCCGTGACCGCCAGATGCAGGGCGAAGCCGCGCTGGTCGCGTTGCTGGAGCCGTTCGGCTTTGTAGCCCTGGCGTTTGAGGATCTGACCCCGCTGGATCAGATCGCGCTGATGGCAGGGGCCGAGGTGATGATATCGGCCCATGGCGCGGGCTTTGCCAATATGCTGTTTGCCAATCCGCACACCACGGCAATCGAGATCGGCACCCTGCAGACCGCACAGATCCGCTGGGCCGATTTCTGGCCGGTCGCCCATGCCTCCCGCTGCCGCTATGTGTCTTTCATCGCCGATCACGCCTGCGGCACCCCGCTTGAGGTGCCCGATTTCGCCACCACCGGCATCGCGCCCGTGCATCTGTCTGACCGGGGGCTCGGCCGGGTGATGGCCTTTGTCGCGGCGCTCTGCGGCCACAGCCCGCGCCTTGCGCGCGCCCAGGATGTCGCCCGGCTGGCCGGTCAGCTTTTGCGCGCGGGCCAGCCGGACCGGGCAGAGGCCGTGCTGACCCGGCATGCCGATCTGTGCCCCGGCAATCTGGCCCTCTGTCTGGCGCAGGCCGATCTGCACAAGGCGCGCGAGGACTGGCATGCCGAACTTGTCGCCCTGCATGCCGCCTGGACGGCAGACCCGACCCGCTGGCAGACCTTGGCGCAGGTGCTCTGGTGCGCGCGCCGTCTGGGCAAGACACCGGTGCAGGTCTGGGCGATCCGCCTGCTGCAAAGCGACTTCCCCGACCGCATCGCCGAACTGGCCCGGGGGCGCGACTGGGTGCAGCAACTGCTCTAGCTGCTGCGCGGATTGTGCGATGCGCGCAGCCCCGCTATGACGGACCAGACCCATCAAGGAACATATGGCCCATGTCCTCGAAAAACCGCGTGACCCCCGAAGAAGCCCTCGCCTACCACCTCGAACCGCGCCCCGGCAAATACGAGATCGTGGCCTCGACCCCGATGGCCACGCAGCGTGATCTGTCGCTCGCCTACAGCCCCGGCGTCGCCGTCCCGGTGCAGGCCATCGCCGACAATCCGGCCTTGGCCTATGACTATACGGTCAAGGGCAATATGGTCGCCGTCATCTCCAACGGCACCGCCATCCTGGGCATGGGCAACCTTGGCGCCCTCGCGTCAAAGCCGGTGATGGAAGGCAAGGCGGTCCTGTTCAAGCGCTTTGCCGATGTGAACGCCATCGACATCGAGCTTGATACCGAAGACGCCGAGGAAATCATCAAGGCCGTTTCCTTGATGGGCCCCACCTTCGGCGGCATCAACCTTGAGGATATCAAGGCCCCCGAATGCTTCATCATCGAACAGCGGCTCAAGGAAATCATGGACATACCGGTGTTCCATGATGACCAGCACGGCACCGCGGTGATCTGCGCGGCGGGCCTCATCAACGCGCTGGAACTGTCAGGCAAGCGCATCGAAGACTGCCGCATCGTGCTCAACGGGGCCGGGGCGGCGGGCATCGCTTGTCTGGAACTCCTGAAATCCATGGGCGCGCGGCATGACAACTGCATCATGTGTGACACCAAGGGCGTGATCTATCAGGGCCGGACCGAGGGCATGAACCAGTGGAAATCGGCCCATGCCGCCAACACGCCCCTGCGCACGCTGGAAGAGGCGATGCGGGGCGCCGATGTGTTCCTCGGCGTCTCGGCCAAGGGCGCGGTGACACCGGAAATGGTCTCAAACATGGCCGAAAACCCGGTCATCTTCGCCATGGCCAACCCCGACCCCGAGATCACGCCGGAAGAGGCCCATGCCGTGCGCCCCGATGCCATCGTGGCCACCGGGCGGTCAGACTACCCCAATCAGGTCAACAATGTGCTGGGCTTCCCCTATCTGTTCCGGGGCGCGCTTGATATCCACGCCCGCGCCATCAATGACGAGATGAAAATCGCCTGCGCCCGTGCGCTGGCGGCATTGGCGCGGGAGGATGTGCCGGACGAGGTGGCAATGGCCTACGGCCGCAAACTCTCTTTCGGCCGCGATTACATCATCCCCACCCCGTTTGACCCAAGGCTGATCTATGTGATCCCGCCCGCTGTCGCCAAGGCTGGCATGGATACCGGCGTGGCGCGCCGCCCGATCATCGACATGCACGCCTATGAGCAAAGCCTGAAATCCCGAATGGACCCCACCGCCAGCATCCTGCAAGGCATCCATGCCCGCGCGAAACAGGCCCAGGCGCGGATGATCTTTGCCGAAGGCGATGACCCCCGCGTGCTGCGCGCCGCCGTCGCCTATCAGCGCGCCGGTCTGGGCAAGGCCCTCGTCGTGGGACGCGAGGCGGATGTGCGCGAAAAGCTCGAAGCCGCTGGTCTGGCCGATGCCGTGCGCGAGCTGGAGGTGGTCAACGCCGCCAACACCCGCCACCTCGATACCTACAAGGACTTTCTCTACAAACGCCTGCAACGCGAAGGCTTTGATGGCGAGGATATCCACCGCCTTGCCGCCCGCGACCGGCATGTGTTTTCCGCCCTGATGCTGCAACACGGCCATGGCGACGGGCTGGTCACCGGCGTCACCCGCAAATCGGCGCATATCCTGTCGCTGATCAACCATGTGTTTGATGCCACCGCCGCTGCTGGCGCCGTGGGCGTCACCGCTCTGCTGCACAAGGGGCGGATCATCCTGATCGCCGATACGCTGGTGCAGGAATGGCCCGAACCCGAAGATCTGGCCACCATCGCCATCCGGTCCGCAGGGGTGGCACGGTCACTGGGGCTGGAGCCGCGCGTGGCCTTCGTATCCTTCTCCACCTTCGGCTATCCGGTCTCCGAACGCGCCACCAAGATGCACGAGGCCCCGCGTGTGCTTGATCGCATGGGTGTCGATTTCGAATACGAAGGCGAAATGACCGTCGATGTCGCGCTCAACATGGACCAGATGAAGCATTATCCGTTCTGCCGCCTGACCGGGCCGGCCAATATCCTCGTGGTGCCCGCCCGGCACTCGGCCAGCATCTCGGTCAAGCTGATGCAGGAAATGGCCGGGGCCACGGTGATCGGGCCCATCCTCACCGGCGTCAAAAAGCCGATCCAGATCTGTTCCACCAATTCCACGGTGAATGACATTCTGAACATGGCCGTCATGGCCGCCTGCAAGATCGGCCAGTAAGGCAAAAGGCCCGCCACAACGGCGGGCCTTACATCACTTGGCGAAAGCTGCCTGATTGCCCCAAAGCTGTTTCACCCGCGCATCGCGGCCACAGGACTGGCGGTAGAACGTATAGGCATTCTTCTTCTGCTTCGGCCCGGCGCGGGTCAGGATGATGTCGGAACTCTTGTAATAATCCTGATGATAGGCCTCGGCCTTCCAGAAGGTGCTGGCGGGCAGCACCGGGGTCACAATCTTCTGCCCCAACGCCTGCTGCGCCTCTGCCAGCGCCGCCTGCGCTGCCGCCTGTTGCGTCGCGTTCAGCGGGAAAATCGCCGTGCGATAGGCCGGACCCCGGTCGCAGAACTGGCCCCCCGCATCGGTCACATCAACCGACCGCAGGAACATCGCAATCAGCTGGGCATAGGTGATGCGGCTGTTGTCAAAGGTGATCTCCACCGCCTCATAATGCCCCTCATGGTTCGGATAGGTCGGGTTCTGCATCGTGCCGCCGGTATAGCCCGACACCACCGAGCGCACGCCCGGCACTTTCTCGAAATCCGATTCCACGCACCAGAAGCAGCCCCCGGCCACGATGGCCTTCTCCTGCGCGGCCTGCGCGCCCCCGGTGGTGGCGATCAGCGCCATAAGGGCCAAACCGGCCATAATCGACAGTATCCGTTGCATCACATGCTCCCTTGTCCTTGGCCGAACATCGGCCTGCCCGCACCGCGCGTCCACTCACCCATCGGTGATGTCACGCACAGGTGAAGCTGCCTCTTTCCCTTCGCGGCCCGCCCGCATAGCGTTACACCAAAGCCGGAGGACCGCATGACCGACCACGTTTCCACCCATCAGGCCGAAGATGACGCCCGCAACGAAAGCATTCTGATCTGGGTAAACGGTGCCCTGAAACCGCGCGATCAGGCGCTGGTCTCGGTTTATGATTCCGGTTTCATGCTGGGCGATGGCGTGTGGGAAGGCGTGCGGCTCTATAACGGGCGCTGGACGTTTCTGGATGAACACATGGACAGGCTGTTCGAGGCGGCCAAGGCGATTGATCTGGAGATCGGGATGACCCGTGATCAGGTCATCGCGGCGATCATGGAGACGCAAAGGGCCAACGGCATGACCACCGACGCCCACGCCCGGCTGATGGTGACGCGCGGGGTCAAGACGCGGCCCTTCCAGCACCCGAAACTGTCACAGCGCGGGCCCACGATGGTGATCATCATGGAACATTCGCGCCCGAACCTGCCGCGCCCGATCCGGCTGGCCACGGTGCCGCATCTGCGCGGCCTGCCGATGACGCAAGACCCCAAGCTGAACTCGCATTCCAAGCTGAACTGCATCCTCGCCTGCATCGCCGCCGAAAAGGCGGGTGCCGATGAGGCGCTGATGCTCGACGTGCATGGCTTCGTGAACACCACCAACGCCTGCAACTTCTTCATCGTGCGCAAGGGCGCGGTCTGGACCAGCACCGGCGACTATTGCATGAACGGGATCACGCGGGGCAAGGTCATCGACCTGTGCCGCGCCAATGACATCCCGGTGTTCGAGCGGAACTTCAGTCTGGTTGACACCTATGGCGCGGACGAGGCGTTCCTGACCGGCACCTTCGGCGCGCAGACCCCCGTGGGCATGATCGACGGCCGCCGGATCGGGACAGGGGAAATGGGCCCGATGACCGAGCGGATTCGCGGGCTTTACAAGGCCCTCGTCGGCGGGTGACCCTTGCGCACACACGTCATGACGTCAGCCATACGCCTGCCATACCTGAACCATACGGAAAACAGCCATGAAAATCGCCATGTGGTCCGGGCCACGCAACCTGTCCACCGCCCTGATGTATGCCTTCGCCGCGCGGGGCGATTGCGCGGTCTGGGATGAACCGTTCTACGCCGCCTATCTGCGCGCCACCGGCATCGACCACCCGATGCGCGACAAGATTGTCGAGGTGCACGAGGATGACCCGGCCCTGATTGCCGCCGCCTGCATGGGGCCGGTGCCGCAAGATAAAACCCTGTTTTATCAAAAGCATATGACCGTCCACATGATCCCGGACTTTGACCGTCAGTTCATGCGCAGCCTCACCAACGTCTTTCTGATCCGCCATCCGGCCCGCGTCGTGGCCTCTTATGCCAAAAAGCGCGAAGGCCCGACACTCGCCGATATCGGCTTTGTCCAGCAGGCGGAACTCTTCGATCAGGTGGCCGGTTGGACCGGCGAAGCGCCGTTGGTCATAGACAGCGCCGACATCCGCGCCAACCCCGGTGGCGCGCTGGAAAGGCTGTGCTCGGCGCTGACAATTCCTTTTGACGACAACATGTTACACTGGCCCGCCGGACCAAAACCCTATGACGGAATCTGGGCGTCGCACTGGTACGGCGCGGTACATCGCTCCACCGGCTTTGAAGAACCAGAGGGGGACTTGCCTGACCTGCCGCCCGAGTATCAGGCGATTGTGGATGAGGCGCTGCCGTTTTACGAAAAACTTACCGCTCATAAGCTATGAAAAAAGGGCCGGAAAACCGGCCCCTTTTTTTTGGCATGCGTAAAGAATGCTGTCAGCCCTTTGCCACGCGCGCATTGCGGTTGGCGATCAGTTTCAGGCGCAGGGCGTTCAGGCGGATGAAGCCTGCGGCGTCTTTCTGGTCATAGGCACCGGCGTCGTCCTCGAATGTCACATGTGCCTCGGAATACAGCGAATGGTCCGACCAGCGGCCAACACAGGTGGCAGAACCTTTGTAGAGCTTGATCCGCACGGTGCCGGACACATGCTCTTGTGATTTGTCGATCAGCGCCTGCAACATCTCGCGTTCCGGGCTGAACCAGAAGCCATTGTAGATCAGCTCGGCATAGCGCGGCATGATCGAATCCTTGAGGTGCCCCGCGCCTGCATCCAGCGTGATCTGCTCAATCCCGCGATGCGCCTCCAGCAGAACGGTGCCGCCCGGGGTCTCATAAATGCCGCGCGACTTCATGCCGACAAAGCGGTTTTCCACGAAATCCAACCGCCCAATGCCATGCGCGCCGCCCAGCTCGTTCAGCCGGGTCAGGATGGTGGCAGGCGACATCGCTTCGCCATCGATCGCAACCGCATCGCCGCGTTCAAAGGAAATCTCGATATATTCCGGGGTGTTAGGCGCATCCTCGGGAGAAACCGTGCGCTGATACACATAGTCCGGCGCCTGTTCTGCCGGGTTTTCCAGTGCCTTGCCCTCAGAGGAGGTGTGCAGCAGGTTGGCGTCCACCGAGAACGGGGCCTCGCCGCGCTTGTCCTTGGCAATCGGGATCTGGTTGGCTTCGGCAAATTCGATCAGCTTGGTGCGG
Source organism: Pseudotabrizicola formosa (assembly GCF_002900965.1). GTDB lineage: Bacteria > Pseudomonadota > Alphaproteobacteria > Rhodobacterales > Rhodobacteraceae > Pseudotabrizicola > Pseudotabrizicola formosa. The sequence continues at coordinate 158,610 of NZ_PJOM01000004.1, forward strand.
CTGGTCAGATCCCATTCCCGCCAAGGCGCGATCACCCGGATCGACGGGTCCAGCGCATAGGCCGACAGTTCGAACCGGACCTGATCATTGCCCTTGCCAGTCGCGCCATGCGCCACGGCATCGGCCCCATGTTTGTGCGCAAGATCAACAAGATGCTTGGAAATCAACGGCCGCGCGATCGAGGTGCCCAGCAGGTACAGCCCTTCATACAGCGCATTGGCACGGAACATCGGGAACACATATTCGCGCACGAATTCCTCGCGCACATCGACGATGTGGATGTTTTCCGGCTTGATTCCCAGCAGTTCGGCCTTGGCCCGTGCGGGTTCAAGCTCCTCCCCCTGGCCCAGATCGGCGGTGAAGGTGATCACCTCGCAGCCATATTCGGTCTGCAACCATTTGAGGATAATCGAGGTGTCCAGACCGCCGGAATAGGCAAGGACGACTTTTTTCGGGTTTGACATGCGCACGCTCCCTTTGGGATTTGCGCGGGTCTAAGGCGAATTGCAGCAAAGGGCAAGAAACACAGCTGTTTCGGATACAATATCGCCATGCTTGCCAAAGCTGTGGCGCTACGGCATCCAAGGGTATGTCAGATTTTGCCCATGATGCCCGCCTTGCCACCGATGCCCTGCGCGATCTGTTCGATCCGACGCCGTTGCAGCGCAATGATTATCTGTCGCAACGCTTTGATGCGGATATCTGGCTGAAGCGCGAAGACCTGTCGCCGGTGCGGTCCTACAAGCTGCGCGGGGCCTTTACCGCGATGCGCAAGGTGCGGGAGGCGCAGCCGGGGCAGCGGCATTTCGTCTGTGCATCGGCGGGCAACCACGCGCAGGGGGTGGCCTTTGCCTGCCGGCATTTCAGCGTGCAGGGCACGATCTTCATGCCGGTGACGACGCCGCAGCAAAAGATCGACAAGACGCGGGTGTTTGGCGCGGGTCAGGTGCAGATTGTGCTGACCGGTGACTATTTCGATCAGACACTGGCGGCGGCCCAAGCGTTCTGCGCCGAACAGGGCGCGTATTTCCTGTCGCCCTTTGATGATGACGATGTGATCCTGGGCCAATCCTCGGTTGCGGTCGAAATGCTGGATCTGCTGGGCCGCGATCCCGATCTGGTGATCCTTCCGGTGGGCGGTGGCGGCTTGTCTTCGGGCGTGACGCGGTATTTGCGCGACGTGGCACCGGATGTGGCCTATCGCTTTGTGGAACCTTTGGGGGGCGCGTCCCTGCTGGCGGCTTTGGCCGCGCGGCGACCCGAAACGCTTGCATCGGTGAACAGCTTCGTGGATGGCGCGGCCGTGGCGCGGCTGGGCGACAAGACCTTTGCCCTGCTGGATTGGGTTGATCCGGCCCATGTCCTGCTGGCCCCCGAAGACCGGATCTGCATCACCATGCTGGAAATGCTGAATGTCGAAGGCATCGTGCTGGAACCCGCGGGCGCGCTTTCAGTGGATGTGCTGCCAGAGCTGGCCGAGCAGATCCGGGGCAAGACGGTTGTCTGTGTGACGTCTGGCGGCAATTTCGACTTCGAGCGCCTGCCTGAGGTGAAAGAACGGGCGCAGCGCTTTGCCGGGTTGAAGAAGTACTTCATTCTGCGCATGCCGCAGCGACCTGGTGCCTTGCGCGAGTTTCTGGAAATGCTGGGGCCGGAAGATGACATCGCACGGTTTGAATATCTGAAGAAATCGGCGCGCAATTTTGGCTCGGTTCTGATTGGAATTGAGACAAAAGCACCGGAGAATTTTACCCAGCTGTTTGCGCGGCTGGATCTGGCGGCCTTTCCCTATCGCGATATCACCAATGACGGAATTTTGTCGGAGTTCCTGATCTAGGCTGCGCGGGCCTTGAGCCGGGAGACAAAGACATCACGCGATTGGTGATAGGTGCTGATCACACTGTCCAACGCGATATCGGCAGATCCGGACGCGGCGCGGCCTTCGCCGGTTTGGCAAACCTGAGCCAGACTGGCAAAACCAAGGTTGAGCGCGCTGCCCTTGAGGAAATGCAGGTCATGTTCCACGGATTGTGCGTCGGTCAGCGATGACAGGCGGGTGACCAGCTGATCCGTCTCTTCGAGGAAGAGGGCAACAATTTCGTCAAAGGAGTCGTGCCCGACCTCTGCCCGCAGCTCATCCACATGTGCCCAGTCGATCATCATGCCATCCGATCCTGTCTGGCCGGTTCCCAGACTGCTTCGTGGTCCGATCATGGCCCTTGCTTCTTAAGGCTTCGTTATCATGTCCCTGAACCAATCATGGAAACTTTTAGGCTTCACAGGTGCTTAAGTTGTTCGCGGCGACAGTGTCATCCGTTGCATGGACCGTGATCTTGATGACCCTGACGATTATCGACAGCCCTGGCCAGCCTGAGCCCGCCGTCCTCGCGGGAGGCCCTTTGCAGGTGCTTGTCGTGGATGACAGCAAGGCCCAGCGGATGTTGCTTGTCGCAGCCCTGTCGCGCTGGGGATATGCCGTGCGCGAGGCGGAATCGGGCGAGGCGGCCCTGATGCAATGTCGGACGCAGGTTTTCGACATCATCCTGTCAGACTGGATGATGGATGGCATGTCCGGGCTTGATCTGTGCGCCGCCTTTCGCGCCCTTGGGCAGGAGGGCTATGCCTATTTCATCCTGCTGACCTCCAAATCCGGCACGGCGGAAATTGCCACGGGCCTTGAATCGGGGGCAGATGATTTTCTGACCAAGCCGGTGTCGGCGCATGAATTGCATGCCAGGCTGCGCGCCGGTGAGCGGATTGTGAGCATGCACAAGGAGTTGGTGCAGAAAAACCGTCTGCTGGGCGCGACGCTGGCCGAGTTGCAGCGTGCCCAGCAGATTGTGGACCGTGATCTGATCGAAGCGCGCAAGTTGCAACAGGCGCTGGTGCGCGACCGCTGTCGCGACTGGGGGCGTGGCGCTGCGACGCTGTTTTTGCGCACTTCTGGTCCGGTGGGTGGCGATCTGGCTGGCTTTTTCGAATTGGATCCGGGCGTTGTGGCGCTGTATTCGCTGGATGTGTCCGGGCATGGTGTTGCGTCAGCCATGATCACCGCGCGGTTGGCGGGCTACCTGTCAGGGTCGGACCCGGACCAGAATATCGCCTTGCAGCGCCGGGCGGATGGCGGGTTTGACCGGTTGCTGCCGGAACAGGTGGCGGCAAGGTTCAACCGCACCATGCTGGAGGATCTGCAGGTCGATCAGTATTTCACCATGGCCTATGCGCAGGTTGATCTGAACAGCGGTGCGGTGGCGCTGGTGCAGGCAGGCCACCCTTACCCCCGTATCCTGCGGGCGGACGGACGGATTGACCGGCTGGGTAGCGGAGGCCTTCCGATCGGCCTTTTGCCCGATGCGGAGCATGACCCGGTAACGGCGCAGCTGTTTCCGGGGGACCGGTTGCTGCTGGTGTCTGACGGGTTGACAGAATGCCCTTCGCGCAGCGGCGAAGAACTGGGCGATGACGGGCTGGATCACCTGATCCGGGCCAATGCTGCGCTGGATTCGCGCCGGTTGCTGGACGCGCTGATCTGGGATCTGGCGGCACATCTTGGGTCTGAGGACTTTCCCGATGATGTGTCGGGGCTGGTGTTTGACTATCGCGGTTAAGCGCGCAGCGCCCGGGCCAAAAACGCGCGGTCGCCGGGGTTCGTGATCTGATCAAGCGCCTGAGGCACCGTCATCCAGACCGCGCTATGCCCAGCCTCGGACGGCGGGCCAAGGCGCAGGATCGGACGGGCGAGATAGATGGTACAGATCTTCTCGGCCCATTTGTCGTATTCGGGCATGTAGGTAAAGCGACGATAGGCCCCCAATTTGCAGGTCACGGCGATTTTCCATCCGGTTTCTTCGAACACCTCGCGGTGCAGGGCGGGGATCGGATGCTCACCCGGATCAATCCCGCCGCCGGGCAGCTGAAATTCGGGGACAGGCTCTGCCTGATGCGTGGTCAGAACCTCAGCTCCGCGCAGCAATACGGCATAGACGCCGGGTCTGGGGCGGTATTTCTGGCCCGGTCTGACGGGATCGCCGAAGCGTCGCATGTCTTTGCCCCCTTGGTCGTGGTGTTGCCCTGCCTATATAGGCGCGGTATGCCAAGATTGGCTCGCTAAGGAAACCCCATGACCATTGGTTCGCAGATCGCCTGGGATGATACCATCCTGCCCTTTCAACTGGATCAGTCCGACATCCGGGGCCGGGTGGTCCGGCTGGATGGGGTGCTGGAACAGGTGCTGTCCCAACACAGCTATCCGCCGCTGATCGAGGCGCTGGTGGCCGAAGCCGCGCTTCTGACCGCGCTGATCGGTCAGTCGGTGAAGCTGCGCTGGAAGCTCAGCCTGCAGATCCGCGGCAATGGCCCGGCCCGGCTGATCGCGACCGATTATTACGGGCCCACCGATGAAGGCGAACCGGCCCGCATCCGCGCCTATGCCAGCTATGACGCCGACCGGCTGGATCTGACCGCCGATCCGTTCAGCCAGATTGGCACCGGCTATTTCGCGGTGATGCTGGATCAGGGCGAAGGCATGGTGCCCTATCAGGGCTTCACCCCGATTGCGGGCGGCTCGCTGTCGTCCTGCGCCGAGACGTATTTTGCGCAATCCGAACAGTTGCCCACGCGGTTTTCGCTAACCTTTGGCCAAAGTGCCGAGCCGGGGCGCCCTGCCCATTGGCGGGGAGGTGGCGTGATGCTGCAACATATGCCGAAAGCCGGCATGAGCGTTGCGGCAGAGGGTGGCACCGGCGAGGGCGGGTTGTTGCAGCACAGCGATATTCTGGCCGGGGAAGAGGGCGAAAGCTGGACCCGCGCCAATGTGCTGCTGGACACGGTGGAAGAGATCGAGCTGATCGGGCCGCAAGTGACCCCGGCCGAATTGCTGGTGCGGCTGTTTCACGAAGAAGGCCCCCGCGTGTTCGAGGCACAGCCGATCCGCTTTGGCTGTTCGTGTTCCGAAGACAAGGTGCGCAACACGATGTCGATCTATTCGCAGAAAGACATTGAAAAGATGACGACACCTGAAGGCATCGTCACCGCCGACTGCCAGTTCTGCGGCGCGCATTATGAGATGGACCCCAAAACCTTGGGCTTTGAGGGCAAGAATGGATGAGATTGCCCGTCTGCGGCGCGCCTTGTTGCGCCCTGCGGGCGAGTCGTCTGATTTTGATCTGAACCCAGGACTTCAGCTGCCTGCTGGCCGTGTACTGCGGCCGGCGGGCGTTCTGATTCCGGTCTGGACCCGGCCACAAGGTGCGCAGGTGATCCTGACCAAGCGGGCGTCGCATCTGAAGCATCATCCGGGACAGATTTCTTTGCCGGGTGGCAAGCTAGAGCCGGTCGATGCCTCGGTTCAGGCGGCAGCATTGCGCGAGGCGATGGAAGAGATCGCGCTCCCGCCCGGTCTGGTTGATGTGGTCGGCCATCTTCCGGTGCATGAAACGGTGACCGGATTCAGCATGACCCCGGTTCTGGGCCATATCAGAGACGATTTCAGACCAATGGCTGAGAGGGGTGAGGTGGAGGAGGTGTTTACAGTGCCGCTGTCGCACGTGCTCGACCTGTCGCGCTATGGCGTGGAGCGGCGGCTCTGGAGGGGGCAGTGGCGGCATTATTACACGGTACCTTACGGCCCCTATTACATCTGGGGGGCGACTGCGCGTATTTTGCGTGGGCTGGCCGAGCGGGCTGCGTTGTGAAGATTGCCGGGGACTGGCTGACGCATTCGGGCACGCAAGCGCTGTGCCGGCTGTTGGAAGATGCGGGCCATCAGGCGCTTTTTGTCGGCGGCTGTGTGCGCAATGCGCTGATGGGCGTGACGGTGGCGGATATTGACCTCGCCACAGATGCCGTGCCGAAAATCGTCACTGACTTGGCGGAAAAGGCGGATTTTCGCGTCGTGCCGACCGGAATAGACCATGGCACGGTGACGGTGATTGCCGCTGGCGTGGCGCATGAGGTGACCACCTTTCGCCGGGATGTCCAGACGGATGGCCGGCATGCGTTGGTCGCCTTCTCGAAGCATCTGGAGGAAGATGCGGCAAGGCGCGATTTCACGATGAACGCGCTTTATGCTGACCGGACCGGCGCGGTGATTGACCCGCTGGGCGGACTGGCAGACCTGCTGGCGCGGCGGGTGCGGTTCGTGGGGGCGCCGGCGGCCCGCATTGCCGAGGATTATCTGCGCATCCTGCGGTTCTTCCGCTTCCATGCGCATTTTGGCGATCCTGCAGGCGGGATGGATGCTGATGGCTTGGCCGCCTGTGCCGAAAATTCTGCTGGCTTAGAGACACTTTCGCGCGAACGCATCGGTGTGGAAATGCGCAAGCTGCTGGCAGCGACCGATCCGGTGCCAGCGGTGGCGTCAATGGCCGCCGCTGGGGTGCTGCGCGTCGTTCTGCCAGGGGCGGAGCCCCGGGCGCTGGGGCCGCTGGTGCACCTGGAAGGCGGGCGGGCTCCGCGCTGGCTGCGACGGCTGGCGGTTCTGGGCGGGCAGGATGTAGGTGACAGGCTGCGTCTGTCGCGCCGGGAAATGACCGATTTGGGCCGTGTCAGAGACGAAATTGGCACACTCAACACCCCGGCCGCGCTTGGCTTTTTGTTGGGCGATGCGCTGGGGGCGGATGCTGTATTGGCCCGAGCGGCGGTGATGGAGCAGCCTTTGCCCATGGATTGGGAGGCAGAACTGGCGCGAGGTGCCATTGCAGAGTTCCCACTGCGCGCCGCCGATCTGATGAGCCGGTTGCAGGGCCCCGCGCTGGGCGCGGCGCTGGAGGCGGCACGTCAGCGCTGGCTGGCCAGCAACCTGACGCTGACCCGCGCGCAGCTTTTGGGTTAAACGGTTTTCCTCTGGCAGCAATCGGAGTATAGCCTTGGGGTAACCCGCAAAAGGCTGTTCCCCGTGTTTTCTTATTTCGAGCGGCTGGTGGACCCTTATGGTCCTTACGATCAGACCGATACGCCGCCGCGCAAGATGTGGCCGTTCCTCAAGCAATACATCCGGCCGTTCCGGGGGGTATTTGCGGTGACGGCAACGCTGTCGGTGGTATCGGCCTTCGCCGATGTCGCGATGATCTGGTACGTCGGGCGGCTGGTGGACCTTTTGTCGACCACCGGGCCACAGCAGGTCTGGGCGGATTACGGGACCGAAATCCTGCTGGTGGCGGCGGCGATCCTGATTTTGCGGCCCATTCTGCTGGTCGCCAATGTGGCACTGCTGCACAACACCATCCTGCCGAATTTCGGCACCATGATCCGCTGGCGCGCGCATTCCCATGTGATCCGCCAACCGGTGGGTTGGTTCGAAAGCGATTTCGCCGGGCGGATCGCCAACCGGATCATGCAGACCCCGCCGGCGGCGGGGGATGCGGTGTTCCAGACCTTTGACGCGGTGGCCTTCGCCAGCGTCACGGTCGTGGGTGCCGGGATCATGCTGGCCGGGGCCGATGTGCGGCTGTTGTTGCCCTTGGTGATCTGGTTTGCACTTTATGCCTGGCTGGTGCGCTGGACGGTTGTGCGGGCCGGACCGGCGGCGAAGGCAAGTTCGGATGCGCGGTCGCAGGTGACGGGGCGGGTGGTCGATGCCTATACCAACATCCATTCGGTCAAGCTGTTCGCGCATCATGATATGGAAATGACCTATGCCCGCGATGCGATCGAACATGCCCGCAGCACCTTTGCGAAGGAAATGCGGATCGTCACCAAGATGGATCTGGCGCTGACCGTCCTTAACGGCGGGCTGATCGTGGGGGTGACCGGTTGGGCGCTGATCCTGTGGTATCAGGGGCAGGCGACGGTGGGCACGGTGGCGGCGGCGACGGCGCTGGTGTTGCGGTTGAACAACATGACCTATTGGATCATGTGGGCCTTTACGTCGCTGGTCCAAGCGCTTGGCGTTGTGTCCGAGGGGATGGAAACCATAAGTCAGCCGATCCAACTGGTGGACCGGCCGGGGGCAAAGCCGCTGGCGCTGACCGCCGGCAAGATCGAGCTTGACCGGGTGAGCCACCATTACGGTCGCGGATCAGGCGGTTTGCAGGACCTGTCCCTGACCATAGAACCGGGGGAGAAGATCGGCGTGGTCGGGCGGTCTGGTGCCGGGAAGTCGACCCTCGTCAAGCTGATGCTGCGGTTTTACGACGCCGAGGCCGGGGTGATCCGCATCGACGGGCAGGATATTGCGCAGGTCGGGCAGGATTCGGTCCGTCGGGTGATCGGCATGGTGCAACAAGACAGCAGCCTGATGCACCGCTCGGTGCGCGACAACATCCTTTACGGCCGCCCAGATGCGAGCGAGGCCGAGATGATTGCCGCCGCCCGCCGTGCCGATGCGCATGAATTCATCCTGACGCTGGAAGACCCGGAAGGCCGCCGTGGCTATGACGCGCATGTGGGCGAGCGGGGGGTGAAACTGTCGGGCGGGCAGCGGCAGCGGGTGGCTTTGGCACGGGTCATTCTGAAGGATGCGCCGATCCTGATCCTCGATGAGGCCACCAGTGCGCTGGACAGCGAGGCCGAGGCGGCGATTCAGGAGGCGCTGTTCGGTGTCATGCAGGGCAAGACCGTGATTGCGATAGCGCACCGCCTGTCCACCATCGCCGCAATGGACCGGATCGTGGTTCTGGAAGACGGCCACATTGCCGAGCAAGGGACCCATGCCGAGCTTTTGGCGTTGAACGGGCTATATGCCCGATTCTGGGCCCGGCAGTCTGGCGGGTTCATCGGGCTTGAGGAGACAGCATGAGCGTTCTGAAACCGCTGGGCGGATATATCGATGCCTTCCGCCCCGCAGATGGCGCGCCGCCGCAGCAGCTTTGGCCGTTCATGCGTTGGAGTCTCAAGGGTTCGTGGCCGATGCTGGGTCTGGCGGGGGTGTTTTCTTCGCTCGCGGGGGCGACGGAAGTCGTGTCGGCAGTCATTCTGGGCTGGGTGATTGATGCGGCGTTGAATTCGGGACCGGAGCGGTTCTTTGGCGACCATGCGGTTCTGATCGGCATGTTCGTGCTGTTCTATCTGGTGTTCCGGCCGCTGGCGTTTGGTATCGCGGCAGCGTCGAACAGCATTGTCGTAGGGCCGAACGTGATGCCCCTTGTGTTGTCGCGGTTGCACCGCTGGACGCTGGGGCAGGCGGTCACCTTCTTTGACAATGATTTCGCAGGCCGGATTGCTCAAAAGCAAATGCAGGCGGCGCGGGCGGTCACCGATGTGGCGACCGAAGTCATCAACACCGTCTGTTTCGCGCTCGCCTCGGTGATCGGGTCGGTGGTGTTCCTGCTGGTGATCGACGCGCGGATCGCGGTGGCTCTGGCGGCCTGGCTGGTGGTCTATGTGCTGCTGATCCGGTTCTTCATGCCGCGCGTGCGCGTCAATTCGGCGGCGCGCGCCTCGGCCCGGGCCATGGTGTCCGGCCAGGTGGTGGATACGATCACCAATATCAAGACGGTCAAGCTGTTTGCCCATGCCGCGTTCGAGGACCGGGTGGCGCTGAAGGCGATGGAGGTTTTCCGCGAGCGCAGTCTCGAATTCGGGGTGATTTCGACGTGGTTCCGGCTGTCGCTGATGACTGTGGCGGGTGTGCTGCCGGTGCTGCTGATTGGTGGGACGGTGGTGCTCTGGCAGCAGGGGCAGGCGACGGCGGGCGCAATTGCGGCGGCGGGGGCCATTTCGATGCGGATTGCCCAGATGTCGGGTTGGGTCAGTTTTACGCTGATGTCGATCTACACCTCCGTGGGTGAGGTTGAGGATGGCATGAAAACGCTCTCGGCACCGCATCAACTGGCCGATGCCCCGGATGCGGTCGATCTGGTGAAGGTGCGCGGCGAGATTACCTTTGACGGCGCGAGTTTTGCCTATGGGCGCAGGCGCGGTGGGGTGGAAAACCTGAATCTGACCATTCGCGCCGGTGAGAAATTGGGGATTGTCGGGGCCAGCGGGGCGGGCAAATCGACCTTGGTGGCGATGCTGCTCAGGCTCTATGATTGCGAAAAAGGGGCTGTTCTGGTCGATGGGAAGGATGTGCGGCATGTAACGCAGGAATCCTTGCGCCGTCAGATCGGGATGGTCACGCAGGAAACCGCGATGTTCAACCGGTCTGCGCGGGACAACATTGCCTATGGCCGTCCGGATGCGACGGAGGACGAGATCATCGCCGCGGCCCGCGCGGCGGAAGCCGACGGGTTCATCAGTCAGATGATCGATCACACCGGGCGCAAGGGCTATGGGGCGTTTCTGGGGGAGCGTGGGGTCAAGCTGTCGGGCGGGCAGCGGCAGCGGATCGCCCTGGCGCGGGCCTTTGTGAAGGACGCCCCCATCTTGGTGCTGGATGAGGCGACGTCGGCGCTGGATTCCGAGGTAGAGGCCAATATCCAGTCAGCGTTGGACCGGGTGATGGAAGGCAAGACGGTACTGGCCATCGCGCACCGCCTGTCCACCATCGCGGCGATGGACCGGATTGTGGTGCTTGACGACGGCCGCATTGTCGAAGAAGGCACACATGACGCGCTGTTGGCGCAAAATGGCCTGTATGCCCGCTACTGGAACCGCCAGTCGGGCGGGTTCATCGGGTCGGATGAAAAGGAAGCGGCAGAGTGAGACTGACAATTGACCGGCTAGGGCACCTTGGCGACGGAATCGCCCAAGGCGACAATGGGCCGGTCTTTGTGGCCGGGATGTTGCCGGGAGAGGTGGTCGAGGGCGACCTGGAAGGCGATCGCCTGATAAATCCCAAGATCGTGACCCCCAGTGCCGCCCGCATCAAGCCGCCCTGTTCGCACGCACGCGCCTGCGGCGGCTGCCTGATGCAGCACGCATCAGATGCGATGGTGGCAGACTGGAAGACGGCACATGTCGAGGGCGCCTTGGCAGGACAGGGGTTGCATGCCCCGTTCCGGCCGATCCTGACCTCGCCGCCCCGGTCACGGCGGCGGGCGACCTTTGCCGCGCGGCGCACCAAGGGCGGGTCGATGATCGGATTTCATGCGCGCGGGTCGGATGCGCTGGTGCAGATCCCGAACTGCCAACTGGTGCATCCCGACCTGATGGCCGCGATGCCGGGGCTGGAGGAGCTGGTGCGGCTGGGTGGGTCGCGCTCACAGGAAGTGGCGTTGATGGTCACCCGCGCCCTTGGCGGGCCGGATGTCGTGGTCACGGGGGGCAAGCCATTGGACGGCGCCTTGCGGTTGGAACTGGCGCGGGTGGTGGAGGCACATGCCTTGGCGCGGCTGACCTGGGATGGTGAGACCGTGGCGCTGCGGGCAACCCCGATCCAGACGGTGGGCAAGGCCCGCGTCGCCCCGCCTGCTGGTGCGTTTTTGCAGGCAACGGAACATGGCGAACACGCCTTGTTAGACACGGTGCGTGACGCGTTGGGGCCGCAGAAAAAGATCGTTGATCTGTTTGCCGGCATCGGCACGTTTGCGCTGCCCTTGGCCGAACTGGCCGAGGTGCATGCGGTGGAAGGGGACCCGGCGATGGTGGCAGCCCTCGACAAGGCCGCCCGCAACACCGAAGGGCTCAAACCGATCAAGGCCGAGGCGCGTGACCTGTTTCGCCGCCCGCTGGAGCCGGACGAGTTCAAGAATGTGACCGGGGTGGTGATCGACCCGCCGCGCGCCGGTGCCGAGGCCCAGGTGCGCTGTCTGGCCGAAACCAAGGTGCCGGTCATTGCAATGGTATCCTGCAATCCGGTGACCTTCGCACGCGATGCAAAAACGCTCGTTCAGGCCGGCTACCGGCTGGACTGGATACAAGTTGTCGATCAATTCCGCTGGTCGGCGCATGTGGAACTTGTGGGCCGCTTCGTTCGGTAGCATATCCCCCGTCACAATCTGGTTCGGGAGATGATGATGACGCGCGCAGCAGTGGGTGAGTGGCTGGACCGGCCGATGGTCAGAAATGCCATCATCGGCGTGATCCTGTTCAACGCGGTGATTCTGGGGCTTGAAACCTCTGCCCCCGTAATGGCGCGGGCGGGAGAGCTGATCCTGGTGCTGGATGCGATCTGTCTGGCGATCTTTGTCGCCGAGATTGTGGCCAAGATCTATGCGCATGGTTCGCGCTTCTTCCGAAGCGGATGGAATCTTTTCGACTTTGTCATCGTCGGCATAGCCCTTGTGCCTGCCGGGCAGGGGTTGTCGGTGTTGCGGGCCTTGCGCATCTTGCGGGTCTTGCGGGTGATCTCTGTGGCTCCGCGTCTGCGCCGCGTGGTCGAAGGCTTCATCACCGCACTGCCGGGAATGGGTTCGGTGTTCTTGCTGATGGCGATCATTTTCTACATCGGTGCGGTGATGGCCACCAAACTGTTTGGTGGCGCGTTCCCGGAATGGTTCGGCGATCTGGGCAATTCGGCCTATACGTTGTTCCAGATCATGACGCTGGAAAGCTGGTCGATGGGAATCGTCCGCCCGGTGATGGAGGCATTCCCCTATGCCTGGCTGTTTTTTGTACCCTTTATCATGGTCACCACATTCGCGGTGGTGAACCTGTTGGTCGGTCTGATCGTGAATTCGATGCAGGATGCCCATTCCGCCGAAGACAATCTAAAGACCGACGCCTACCGTGATGAGGTGCTGGCAAGGCTGACCGCGATAGAGGCGCGCCTTTCATCGGTTGATGACACATCCGTGAGACGCTGACCCACGATCTCCGCTAGGCAGGTTGCCGGAATTTGGCTATGCGGTTGGAAAAAAGCGGGGCAGTTGTCGATGTGGCTTTATCGGATTGTGGCAGTGCTGGTGCTGGCCTTCGGGATTTCAGCCTGTGGCAACAGCAAGTTCAAAACCTACAATGGCCCTGCGGTCACATCGGTGCAGGTGCACAAGGGTGAGCGGAAGATGTATCTTCTGCATCAGGACAAGGTCCTGAAATCATATGACATCGCGCTGGGGTTCGCCCCGGTGGGCCACAAGCAGTTTGAAGGTGACGGCAAGACGCCTGAGGGCACTTACATTATCGACCGGCGCAATCCGAATTCTGAATTTCATCTGTCGATCGGAATCTCTTATCCCAATCAGGCCGACCGGGCCTATGCCGAAGCGCTTGGCAACAAGCCAGGAGGGGACATCTTCATCCATGGCGCACCGAAGCGAAAAGTGTCGCGCCGAGACTGGACTGCAGGCTGCATCGCGGTGACCGACAAAGAGATGGAGCGGATCTATGCCATGGTCAAAGACGGCACGGTGATCCACATCCTGCCCTGAGGCCGGGGGTCAGCCCCCGGTCACCAGGCACCACCAGATCTTGCCGCCCGGTTCCTGATACCAGGAAAAGCCGATCTCGCGTGCGGCTGGGTCCAGAATGACGGCGCGGGTTTCGGGCTGTCGCATCCACGCGGCCAGCGTGACCAGTTCGGTCTCGAAGGTTTCCGAAATCAGCTCGCCTTTCAGCGCCCCGGTATAGCCCACGCGCTGCACCCGGGTCAGCGGCGAAGACCCGTCCGACCCAAAATGCCAGGGCCGGTTCTGCACCGACATATCACGCGCATGTGTGGCAGCAGCAGCGTTCAGCGCGGCGTTGAACGCCAGCGGTGCCGCATTCTGGGCGCGGCGCAGGGAATTGACGGAATCGAGCAGCCGGAACGAAACCTCATTCTCGCTGCCCGGAGCGATCTTGTATACCTGCGGCAATGGCTGGCCGCTGGCATCGAGCTGCACCGCAGCCGTTTGCTGGACACATGCCGAGAGCAGCCCAACTGCACCGAGGGTCAGGACCATGCGTCTGTTCATCTGGAGTTCCGATCGTTCCGGCCCGGGGGCACATTGTTTTCAGGCTGTCTAGCGAAAACCGCACAGCAATTCAAACCCCACTCTGCGACCCCGCCGGTTGACGGTGGTTTGATTTGCGGGTTTTGGCCGATGGGAGTATGCAGCTGTCAAAACGTCAATGGCAGGAGACCTCTGATGAGCGTCGAAGATCGGATCAAACTGAACCGCCGGGTTTTTCTGGGAACCGCAGCCGCTGGCCTTGGTGCCGCAATGACCCCGGCATTGGCCATGGATGGCTCGACCGAAATGGTCGCCCCGGTGACCAGCGGATCTGTGCGCAACAACGTGTCCAGTTTTCGCATGCTGAACTGGCAGGATTATTTTGACAACACGCGGGGGGGCGCGATTCTGGTCGATCTTACCTCGCGCGCGCTGCACTACTGGTCGGAAGATCAGGCCGTCTATCGGCTTTACCCAACGTCAGTTCCTCTGTCCGAAGATCTGACCCGCCGAGGTCGGACTGAAGTGGTGCAAAAGGTGGTCGCGCCCAGCTGGCGGCCGACGCCCTCGATGAAAGAACGCAACCCTGAATGGCCGGATGTTGTCGAAGGTGGCGCGCCCGATAACCCTATGGGATCGCATGCGCTTTACTTGTCCTGGACCTATTATCGCATTCATGGCACCCATGACACGCGCAAAATTGGCCGCCGGTCCTCCAATGGATGTGTCGGACTTTATAATGAGCATATCTCGGAACTGTTTTCCATGACCAAAGTTGGGACTCAGGTGTTGCTAATTTGACGACATGGCGGTGAGACGCGCGGTGGTTCAACAAGCCAGATTGCAAATCTCGTGCCAAGCTGGTTATGAAGTCGATACGAGGTACAGTCTTGGGTGCATGCCGTCGCCTCTGCAACATTCGGCGGTATGCTATATCTGGAGGTTATTATGAAGAAACTTGCACTCGCCGCCGCTCTGACGGTCGCTGCTTCCACCGCTTACGCTGGTGGTATGGTTGAGCCGGTTATGGAGCCGGAAGTTGTTGCTGCGTCGACCTCGTCGTCGTCGGGCGGCATCGTTGTTCCGCTGCTGCTCCTGCTCATCATTGCAGCAGCAGTTTCGAACTGATCTAACGATCACGTTCCTAAGGAAAAAGGCGGTGAGTTCACTCACCGCCTTTTTTCTGTTCAAATCGCGGGACGCCCGGGGTGTTGACTGCGCTACCGCAGCCAACCCGCAAGATTCTCGGAGATAACGGCCAGCAATGCCGCGATATGGGCATCGTCATCGTTGAGACAGGGAATATAGGTAAAAGTCTCGCCGCCCGCGTGTTCGAAGGCTTCGCGGATTTCTCCGTTAATTTCTTCCAGCGTTTCGATGCAATCGGCAGAAAAGGCAGGGGCCATTACGGCGATGTTCTTTTTACCCTGCTTTGCCAGTTCCGCCACATGCTCGACGGTATAGGGCTTCAGCCATTCTTCGGGGCCAAACACCGATTGAAACGTCGTGTCGATGCTGCCCTTCTCCCAGCCCAACCGTTCACGCAGCAAGCGTGAGGTTTTTGCGCACTGGCAATGATAGGGGTCGCCTTCCATCAGATAGCGCTTGGGCATGCCGTGATAGCTGGCAACCAGCACATCCGGCGTCGTCTCCAGCGTGGCATAGGCGCGTTCCACCGATTGCGCGAGCGCATCGATGTATAGCGGATGGTCGAAGTATTCGGGCACAGTGCGGACGGACGGCTGACGCTTTTCCTTCATCAGGGCGCGGAAGAATTCGTCATTGGCGGTGGCAGATGTGGCCCCGGCATAATGCGGGTAGAGCGGGAAAAACAGGATCTTCTCACATCCCGCCTCGACCATCGCGCGGACTTTTGAAGCGGTCGACGGATTGCCGTACCGCATGCAGAAATCGACCATGATCCCATCGCCATATTGTGCGGCGATGCCTTCGGCGATCTTGGCGGTCTGATCCTTGGTGATGGTCAGCAACGGGCTTTCATCGCGGTCATGATTCCAGATCAGCTTGTAATTGGCCCCCGAGCTGAGCGGCCGCTTGGTCAGGATCACCAGTTGCAGCAGAGGTTGCCAAAGCCAGCTGGAGTAATCGACCACGCGCTTGTCTGACAGGAATTCGTTCAGATACCGCCGCATCGACCAGTAGTCGTAATTGTCAGGCGTGCCCAGATTGGCGACCAGAACGCCGATCTTTGCCTTCCGCACCGGCGGGTGATCGGCGGGGGCATGGGCAAGGCGGCCCTGACCGGGCCCGATGACAGACCCCTGTGGGGCATGAGTCAATCCGTGCTTGGCATCGAGCATCGTGGGCGTCCTTGGCTGATCAAAGTTCTGCGGGACATATAGGCTTATGCGCCGGGGTCAACCTTTGGCCGGATCAGAGGGCAGCGGCATTTCCGCCGCATTGAGCACATCGGCCAATCTTTGGGCAGCAGAGCCGGGTTTGAGCGGCTTTGGCTGGCTGGCGTCGGGGGCCCAACCGGTCAGACAGATGATCTCGAACGTGGCGGGGATGCGGCCTTCGCTGTCGGCATATTGCGCCTGATAGATCTCGGCGGCGCGCAGCAGGACCGAGCGGCGGGTCGGATGGCGCAGACGGGTGGACAGAGCATTGCCCTCTCCCATCAGGCGCAGGTCGCGCATCAGATGCAGAGCATCGCGGTACCGCACGGTCTTGCTGAAACTGTCCGCAACCGGCAGGGCAAATCCCGCACGTTGCAGCAGACCGCCCAGGTCACGGATTTCCCCCATCGGCAGCACGCGGGGTGACAGGCCGCCTGTCACATCGGCCTCGGCTTCGGCGAGGCAGGCCCGCAGCTCGTGCAGGGTTTGGCCGCCGAACATCAGGGCCAGAACCAAGCCATCGGGGCGCAGGGCATGGCGACATTGCACCAGCTGGCCGACGGGATCATTGGCCCAGTGCAGGCAGAGCGCATGGATCACCAGATCATGCGCGCCAGGGGTCAGCGCCAGAAGGTCATCATCGGCCACCGTGGCGCCCATGCCCGACCAGAGCGCAGGGAAACCAGTGACAACCGCGGGTGATTTAAACGTCCTGTTAACCTCGATCAGCCTCTCCTGAACTTCGGCGCGCACCTCGTCGTGCAAGAAGAACTCGGTGGCCCGGCTGCGGTTGCGCAACAAGGCGGGGCGATCGGTCAGGATGGGGGGTGTCTGCATGGCGCGGAAGATGGGGGGAGCGGTATGGGATTGCAAGACGCGCTGCTGCATATGGTGTATCCGCCGCATTGTGTGGCCTGTGACGCCATGGTGTCGAGCGATTTCGGTCTTTGTGGCAGCTGCTGGCGCGACACGCCGTTTGTGGCGGGCTTGGTTTGTGACCTTTGCGGCACGCCCTTGCCCGGGGAGGACCCGGGCCATCCGGTGCATTGTGATGATTGCCTCAGAACGGCACGGCCATGGTCGCATGGGCGCGCGGCGATGTTGTACCGGGATCGGGCGCGCGATCTGGTGCTGAAACTGAAGCATGGCGACCGGTTGGATCTGGCCCGGCCCGCCGGTGGCTGGCTGATGCGCGCGGCGCAGCCGATTGTGCAGCCGGGGATGCTGATCGCGCCCGTGCCCTTGCACTGGCTGCGGTTGCTCAGGCGACGCTATAACCAGTCCGCCTTGCTCTCGGCGCAGGTGGCGCGGCTGTCGGGGCTGGAACATTGCCCCGACCTGCTGCAACGCCGCCGCAACACCCATAGTCAGGAGGGCAAAGACCGCGACGGGCGGTTTGCAAATGTGGCTGACAGCATCCGGGTGCATCCGCGCCGCCGCGCGCGGGCAGAGGGGCGGCAGGTGCTGCTGGTGGATGACGTGATGACATCGGGTGCCACACTGGCCGCCGCCGCCGAAGCCTGCCTCGCAGTGGGAGCCGTCGGGGTCTGTGTTCTGGTGCTGTGTCGCGTTGCGAAAGAAGGGTAAATCCGTATAGTCCGGCGCAACGCCTTTGTTTGCAGGACATGCCATGAAACCCGTTGAAATCTACACCACGCCGACTTGCCCCTATTGCATTGCAGCCAAGCGGTTGCTGGACAAAAAGGGCGTGGCCTATACTGAAACCGATGTCAGCCGCGATCCTGCCCTGCGGCAGGCAATGATGGCGCGGGCAGGTGGTGCCCGCACCGTGCCGCAGATCTTTATTGGCGGTCAGCATGTGGGCGGGTCTGATGACCTGCACGCGCTTGACCACCGCGGCGCGCTTGATCCGATGCTGGCGGGCTGATGCGCGTCGGTTTGGTGCAGTTGACGGTCAACGACGACCCGGTGGAAAACCTTGTCGCAACCCGGACGCTTGTACGTGAGGCGGCGGCTGGTGGGGCGCGGTTTGTGCTGACGCCCGAATGCACCAATGCGCTGTCTTCAAGCCGCGATCAGCAGCGGGCGGTTTTTCATCACGAAGCCGATGACCCCACCCTCGCCGCGCTGCAGGCCGAGGCGGCGGCACTTGGCATCTGGTTGTTGATCGGGTCACTTGGGTTGAAAACCCATGACCCCGATGGCCGCTTTGCCAACCGGTCGTTCCTGATCGGGCCGGATGGCGCGGTGGTCGCGCGCTATGACAAGATGCACATGTTTGATGTGACCGTTTCAGAAACAGAGTCCTATCGCGAATCGGCGGGTTACCGCCCTGGGGCGCGCGCGGTGGTCGGTGACACGTCCTTTGGACGGATCGGGATGACGGTGTGTTATGATGTCCGGTTTCCGTATCTGTACCGGGCTTTGGCGCAGGCCGGGGCGCAGATTCTGACCGTGCCGGCCGCGTTCAACCACCTGACGGGGGCGGCCCATTGGGAGGTGCTGCTGCGGGCGCGCGCCATTGAAACCGGGTGCTTCGTGCTGGCCCCGGCGCAGACCGGCTTTCACCCGGAGCGGGCGGGCAAGGGGCGGCGGACGCATGGGCATTCCTTGGTGATCGCACCCTGGGGCGAGGTGCTGGCCGATGGTGGCAGCGAGACCGGTGTCGTGTATGCCGATCTTGATCTGTCGCAGGTGGATGCGGCCCGAGGTCGGATTCCGTCCTTGAGCCATGACCGGGGATTTTCCGGGCCATGAGCGAAAAGGATCGCGTCGAAGAGATTGCGGTCGCCCTGTTCGGCGAGCTGTTCATGGCCGATCAGCTGGCGCGCAACCGGATTTCCAAGGTGCTTCCCAAGGGGATGGAACTGTCGCATTTCGGCGTGCTGAACCATCTGGCGCGGCTGAATGAAGAGCGGACCCCGGCGCAACTGGCGCGGTCGTTTCATGTGACCCGGGGGGCAATGACCAATACATTGGCCAAGCTGGAATGGGCGGGACATGTGCATATTCGCCCTGACTGGGATGACGCCCGGCGCAAATTCGTCGCGATCAGCCCTTCGGGCCGGTCGGCGCGCGATGCAGCGGTGCAGTCGGTCGCCCCGCTGATTGCCGAGGTGGTGCAACAACTGGGTGCCGAGCGGGTGCGGGCTCTGCTGCCGGTGCTGCGTGAAATGCGCACCCGGCTGGAGGATGAGGGCTGAAGTGAAGGTGACCGCTGGGTTTCGGGCAAGGGGGAGCGGGACATGACGCCTGGCAAACGTCTGTTCGACATCGCCGCCGCCCTGGTTCTGGGAGCGGTGTTGATCCTGCCCTTTGCCATCCTTCTGATCATTGTAGTGCTGCGCGAGGGACGGCCAGTGTTTTATGTCTCTGAAAGGATGCGCGCGCCGGGACAGCCGTTCCGCTTGTGGAAGCTGCGGACGATGCGGAATGTGGCGTCTGATTCCGGCGTGTCTGGTGGTGACAAGGCCGCGCGCGTGACACCGATGGGCCGATGGTTGCGCAAGCACCGCGCAGATGAAATTCCCCAGCTGTGGAATGTGCTCAAAGGCGACATGAGCTTTGTCGGCCCAAGACCGCCGCTGCGCGCCTATGTCGAACGCTATCCACAGATCTATGCCCGTGTGTTGCAGTCGCGTCCGGGAATCACCGGACTTGCAACGCTTTACTTTCATCAGCACGAAGAGCGGGTTCTGAGTACTTGCCTGACGCCGGATCAGACCGATGCGGCCTATGTGCGGCGGTGCATCCCGCGCAAGGCGCGGCTGGACGAGATCTACCGCAGGCGCCGGTCGCTGTGCATGGATTTTATGCTGATGGTGCAGACGGCGCGGCGCGCGCCGCGCCGGGGCATGAAAAAGCGTAAAGGATGATCGAGGCGACTTAACCACCTGTTAACCATCGACTGCCTATCACTGACTTACGGCGCGTGTGTTGCGACGGTTTGTTGGTTCCGAGGTAAGTCCATTTTGACCAGTGCGGCATCCGGGTTTTTTCTTTGGTTTGTCGGCCGCCTGTCCAGGCTGCAAAAGCAGCTTATTTTGCTGTCCATTGACGTGCTTCTGGCTCCGCTCTCCTTGTTGGCCAGCTATTGCTTTTTGTACCCGATCTCTGTCGCCCCTGGCATGGCGCTGGCTGGGTGGCCGGGATTTGTGGCGGTAACCTTGTTTGCCGCGGTCGGATCGCCAGTGCTGGGCATCCCGCTGATCAAGCTCAAATCCTATGAGACCGTTGGCGCAATCAAGACCGGCCTTCTGGCATTGTTTTCCGGCGCTGGTCTCTGGCTGGCAAAAACCGGAGCGGGGTTTGCGCTGCCCTTTGCAGGAATGCCATTGTTCTTGCTTATTTTTGTTCTGTCTATGGTCGTTGCGCGGGTCGGGCTTCTCAGTCTGTTTCTCTCCGTGCTGCGCCACGGGCAGGTCCGGCGCAATGTGGTGATCTATGGCGCGGGCCGCACGGGGACGATGCTGGCATCGGCGCTGCGGTCGCATGAAAACATCCATGTCGTGGCCTTTGTCGATGACAGCGCGCAGCTGCAGGGCATGACCCTGATGGGGATCAAGGTACATCCAGCCAGCCAGCTTGAACGCCTCGTTGCCCGATACGATGTGGAGCGTGTGCTGCTGGCGATGCCTTCTGTGGCCATGGCGCGGCAGGCAACCATTGTGCGAGACCTAGTGTCGCGCGGGCTGGATGTGCACGCCCTGCCGTCCTTTGCGCAACTGGTGGGAACAGAGGTCATTCTGGATGCGCTCGCGCCGGTGTCGCCCGGCGCATTTCTGGGCCGCAAGCCGGTCAATGACCTTCACCCCGACACCAGCGGTGCCTATGGCGGCAAGACCATTCTGGTCACCGGGGCCGGGGGATCGGTCGGGTCTGAACTGTGCCGCCAGCTGATCCGCTATAAACCTGCACGCATCGTTCTGTTCGATGTAAGCGAAATCGCGCTGTACCAGATCGGGCGGGAAATGGCGGATCGGGTGGATGCGGCGGGAATCAGCTTTGTGCCGGTGCTGGGTACCATCGCGGATTCGCGGCAGATCCGGGCCGTGTTGGCGGCCAATCAGGTGGATGTGATCCTGCATGCCGCGGCCTATAAGCATGTGCCGCTGGTTGAAGCGAATCCCATCGCGGGCATTGTGAACAATGTGCTGGGCACCCGGACCCTTGCCGAAGCTGCAGTGGAAGTGGGGGTGAAGCGGTTCATCCTGATCTCGACCGACAAGGCCGTGCGCCCGACCAACGTGATGGGCGCGTCGAAGCGGATGGCAGAATTTGTGGTGCAGGACATGGCCCGGCGATCCGTCAGCACCGATTTCTCCATTGTGCGATTTGGCAATGTTCTGGGCAGCTCAGGCTCCGTCGTCCCCCTGTTCCGGGAGCAGATCCGCAAGGGCGGCCCGGTGACGCTGACACATGAGGATGTGACCCGCTACTTCATGACGATCTGCGAAGCGGCCAGCCTTGTGCTGATTGCCGGCGGGTTGTCGATGTCGCGCGGTGTGCATGAGGGTGATCTCTTCGTGCTCGACATGGGCCAGCCGATCCGGATCAGGGATCTGGCCGAACGCATGATCAAAGCCGCTGGTTACACGGTCAGATCGCCCGAGAACCCGGAGGGCCAAATCGAGATTCGGATCATCGGGCTGCGCCCCGGTGAAAAACTGCATGAAGAATTGTTGATCCAGCCAGGAATGTTGGCCACGCCACACGAAAAGATCCTGCGGGTGCAGGAACGCGGATTGTCGCGGATAGAGATGACAACGGCGTTGCGCGATCTGCGCAGTGCGGTCGCTATGGACAGCGCGGATGCCGCCTGCAGGGTGATGGAAGCCTATGTCGAAGGGTTCCGCCGCAGCGATGCAGGCCCCCGCCGCGGCCCCCCCATCGTCTTGGTTCCCGGCAGGTTCGTGTCCGGGCCGCGGCACAGCAAGATCGGGTCGTCCTGATGCAAGACAGATGTCCACGGGTTCCTGCGATCGGCCTTGGCTGCGTGGCAACGGGGGTGGCGCTTGCCTTGTTGGGCACCTTGAGCGCGACACCGCTCCAGGCGGAATCCCGCGCGACCCTGAACCTTTACGGGGCAACCGGAATGATCGACATGCCCTCGGCAGAGATGCAGTCGGATGGCATCCTGTCGGTGTCATCCAGCCATTTCGGCCCCGTCAGCCGGACCACCCTGAGCTTTCAGATCACGCCGCGACTCTCGGCCAGCTTTCGCTTTCTCGGCGTGCGTGACTGGAACAAGGTGCTGTGCTGCGCGGGGGTGAACCAGTTTGATACCTATTACGACCGCTCCTTCGATCTGCGGTATCAGATTGTGACGGAAGGTCGCTACCGCCCCGCCCTCACCCTCGGCCTGCAAGACTTTGTGGGAACCGGGGTGATCGCCGGGGAATATCTGGTGGCGACCAAGCATGTCACGCCGGATGTGAAGCTGTCTGCGGGTCTGGGTTGGGGGCGGCTGGGCAGCTTTCAATCCATCGGCAGCCCCTTTGGCGACCGGCCCGCGCTGGAAGTGGGGAGCGGCGGCAATTTCAATTTTGATCAATGGTTCCGGGGCCCCGCCGCCCCGTTTGCCGGGCTGGAATGGCAGATCACCGACACCTGGACGGCAAAGGCCGAATACTCATCGGATGCCTACCGCGAGGAGGCAGGCCGGCGTGGCTCGTTTGACCGCCGCAGCCCGGTCAATTTCGGCATCGAGCATCAGCGCAGTGATGCGCTGCGTCTGGGAGCCTATTTCATGCATGGCAGCGAAATCGGCGTCGCCGCGCATCTCAGCCTGAACCCCAAGCGGCGCCCTTCTGGCGGCATCATTACCTCGGCCCCCGATCCGGTGAAGCCCCGCCCCCCCCGAGGGACAGATCCTGACGCCTGGTCGGCGACCTCGCTGGCGCAGCCCGAGACGCAAACTGCTTTGCGGACACAGCTGGCGCGCAGGCTGGCAACAGATGGGGTACAGGTCGAGTCACTCCGGCTTGATGGCACGACGGCGCATGTCGGCATCCGCAACACCGGCATCGACGCCGAGGCGCAGGCGGTGGGGCGTACGGCGCGGGCGTTGACGCATGTGGCACCTGCGTCCATCGACCGCTTTGTGATCAAGCCCCTGGTCAATGGCATGGCGGTGTCACAAGTGGTGCTGCGCCGTGCTGACATCGAGGCGCTGGAGTTTGACACATTGGCGGGCCCAAAGCTGCTGGCCCGGGCACAAATCCTTCCGGCCCCTGCGGGAGGGGCAGGCGGATATCGCGATCGGGCGGCCTATCCGAGGCTTTCCTGGTCGCTGGCACCCGCATCCCTGATCCGGGTCTTTGACCAGACCTCCCCTTTCAAGATCGGGGTGGGGCCGGAGCTGAGCGGGCGCTATGACATCGCGCCGGGGCTGGTGCTGAGCGGATCAGTGGCGAAATACTTGATCAGCAATCTGGATGATCGCCCGCCGCTGCCCGGACGGGGGCGGCTGCATCCGGTGCGCTCAGCGGCGTATTTCTACGATCGTGACGGCGATCCGGCGTTGAACACGCTGATGCTGACCGCCTATGGCAAACTGTCGCCCGAGCTTTATGGCCGGCTTTCGCTTGGCTATCTGGAGCGGATGTATGGTGGCGTCTCTGCTGAGCTCCTCTGGCTTCCGACCGATCGTCGTTGGGCCATCGGGGCCGAAGTCAGCCAGGTGGCGCAACGGGCACCGGACCAAAGGTTCGGCTTCTCCCTTCCTGCTTATATGTTTGAAAATGATGCCTGCACGCCCGACCTGGCCACTGGGGCTTGTGGCGCGCGTGACAGTTACCGCGTGCTGACCGGGCACATATCGGGCTATTACAAGTTCGAGAACGGCTTTCATGCTCAGCTTGATCTGGGTCGGTATCTGGCCGGCGATGTCGGGGCCACGCTTTCGCTGCGGCGGGAATTCGACAATGGCTGGAAGGTTGGGGCCTTCGTCACCAAGACCAATGTCTCGGCAGAAGATTTCGGCAGCGGTTCGTTTGACAAGGGCATCACGCTGGAGATTCCGATAGCCTCGGTGCTGGGGAGACAAAGCAAAAGCATGCGATACGCGACCATAAGGCCATTCGGCCGTGACGGCGGTCGTCGGCTGGAGGTTGAAGGGCGGCTTTATGAGCAGCTGCGCGGCTATCGCCGCGACGGTCTGACAGAGCAATGGGGGCGATTCTGGAAATGAAGCGGACGCTGGCCCCTGCGCTGCTTGCGCTGTTGGGTGCAGCATCCTGCGGCTCGGAACAGCCGGAACTGATCGGCGTGACGCGGGCCTTTGCCGCTTCGGTTCTTGGCACGGCACCGGACCCGCCGCAAATTACCCGGGCCTTGCTGGATCAGGTGCTGACACCGGTGATGCTTGTCACCGTCGAGAACCGCATGCAGCAGGCGCTGGTCGCGGAACTCCAGACCAATGGCGGCGTGCAGACCTGGTCTTCGGTGGATGACGTCACTCTGTCATTGCGCAAGGGGATGATCGTGGCGACCCGGGGCTTTGGTGCAGATCTTATGGCGGCGGATGTGCCTGGCATCCCACTGGGCATCACAGGCACCACCACGCATCGCCGCGTCCACACCCTGCTGAACGATGAGGATCAGGCCGTCCGCACCGTGTTTGCCTGCACCTTCCAGTGGCCGGAGCCGGAGACCATTACTGTGGTGGAGATTACCTATCATGTGACGCGCATCAGCGAATCCTGCGCGGCGGGCCAGGTGGCGTTCCAGAATGAGTACTGGCTGAGCAAAGATCGCCATCTGCGCAAATCCAGACAATGGATCAGTCCTGATGTCGGTTTTCTGACTGTTGAAGACGTAAGGCGGTAATTTAAGGAAAATTATCTTCTGACACCTGCCATTTTGCTGTACGTTCTGACCAAGACCCAACCAAAAGTGGAGAGTAACGATGTCGCGTTTTATCGCATTTACAACCGCCCTGAGCCTTGCAGCCTCGGCCACCTTCGCATCTGCCGGGGAAACCGCCCAGTCTGATGCGGGGAATGGTCTTATCAAGATGCGTCCCGCAAACCTGCATGTGTCTACCCAAGCCGCGGCCGGTGCCGGTTCAGCCGCCTCTGCAGGGGGTGGTGCCGCAGCGGCGGGAGTCGCAGGGGCCGGAGCCGCATTCGGCGGGCTGTCCATAGGTTTGGTTGCGGCCGGAACAGTCGCTCTTGCGGTGGCTGTCGCTGCGACCACCAACCAAAACTCGAGCAGCCACAATTCGACAGGAAGTCACTGAATTTTGCCTTGCCGACCCTTGGCATGGTGTTTCAGGGTCCGCGAGAGCGGGCCCTTTCCATAATGCGGATCTGTGACCGTTGACGGGCTTTCTGTCTTTGCCCCTTGCAAGACCGCAGTTTCGGGTTTACCTACAAGTCCAAAGCGGCTTTGGCGTCCACACCCGAAGCTACCGGATCAAGTTTGCGGGCCGCTAGGCCCGTTTTTCGTTTTTGGAACCCATAGCTGACCTTCATGTCCGATCTTATCGCCAAAACCGCCATCGACCGCCGCCTTGCCGGCATCATCACCCCCGTGATTGAGGGGCTGGGGTTCGAACTGGTGCGTGTGCGCCTGATGGGCGGCAAGACGCGCATCCTGCAGATCATGGCAGACCGGCCGGATGGCGGTATCATCGTCGATGACTGCGCGACGATCTCGACCGCTGTTTCGGCGGTTCTGGACGTCGAAGACCCGGTCGAAGAAAACTATGTTCTCGAGGTTTCCTCGCCGGGGATCGACCGCCCGCTGACCCGGCTGAAGGATTTCGAGATGTGGAAGGGCTGGGAGGCCCGGATCGAGACGACCGAGCTGATCGATGGCCGCCGCCGGTTCAAGGGCGCGCTGGCCGGGGTCGAGGATGACGAAGTGCTGATCCAGATTGAGGAACACGGCGAAGAGGTGACCATCGGACTGCGGTTCGACTGGCTGTCCGATGCCAAGCTCATTCTGACCGATGACCTGATTGCCGAGATGCTGCGCCAGAAAAAGGCAAGCGGCACCTTCAACGAGGCGGATTTCGACGAGATTGACCAATCGACGGGCGATGAAGAAGACCCCGCCGAAGAAACCAGACATTAAGACCGGGAGTTGACCGATGGCGATTACCTCTGCCAACCAGCTTGAACTTCTCCAGACCGCAGAAGCGGTGGCACGTGAGAAGATGATCGACCCGGATCTGGTGATCCAGGCGATGGAAGAAACGCTCGCCCGGGCCGCCAAGTCGCGCTACGGGTCCGAGTTGGATATCCGCGTCAACATCGACCGCAAGACCGGTCGCGCCACCTTCGCCCGCGTGCGCACGGTGATGGAAGACGATCTGATCGAGAATCACCATGCGCAGCTGACCGTAAAGCAGGCCAAGAACTACCTTGCTGACCCGCAGATCGGCGATGAGGTGATCGACGAGGTTCCCCCGGTCGATCTGGGCCGGATCGCGGCGCAATCGGGCAAGCAGGTGCTGTTGCAGCGCGTGCGCGAAGCCGAGCGGGATCGTCAGTATGAAGAATTCCGCGACCGCAAGGGCACCATCATCAACGGTGTGGTCAAGCGCGAGGAATATGGCAACGTCATCGTCGACGTGGGCCGTGGCGAGGGCATTCTGCGTCGCAACGAAAAGATCGGCCGTGAAGCCTATCGCATCGGCGACCGCATCCGCTGTTTCATCAAGGACGTGCGCCGTGAACCGCGCGGGCCGCAGATTTTCCTGTCGCGCACCGACCCGCAGTTCATGGCAGAACTGTTCAAGATGGAAGTTCCGGAAATCTATGATGGCATCATCGAGATCAAGGCTGTCGCCCGTGATCCCGGGTCACGCGCCAAGATCGCTGTGATTTCCTATGACAATTCGATTGATCCGGTCGGTGCCTGCGTCGGTATGCGCGGCAGCCGGGTTCAGGCAGTTGTCAACGAACTGCAGGGTGAAAAGATCGACATCATTCCGTGGAATCAGGATCAGGCGACCTTCCTTGTGAATGCGTTGCAGCCTGCCGAAGTGTCGAAAGTCGTGATCGACGAAGAGATCGGCAAGATCGAAGTTGTGGTGCCGGATGAGCAACTGTCGCTGGCCATCGGTCGCCGGGGCCAGAACGTGCGTCTGGCCAGCCAGCTGACCGGACTGGACATCGACATCATGACAGAAGCCGAGGAATCGGCACGTCGTCAGGCTGAATTTGCCGAACGCACCAAGCTGTTCATGGATGCGCTGGATGTGGACGAGATGATGGCGCAGTTGCTGGTCGCCGAAGGCTTCACCAATCTGGAAGAAGTGGCCTATGTCGAAGTGGACGAGCTGCTGTCGATTGACGGGTTTGACGAAGGCACTGCCGCTGAATTGCAGGCACGCGCGCGCGACAATCTGGAAGAACAGGCCCGCAAGGCGCTTGAAACCGCCCGCAGCATGGGCATGGAAGAGAGCCTGATCAACTTCGAAGGTCTGACGCCGCAGATGCTGGAGGCGCTCGCCAAGGACGGTATCAAGACGCTTGAAGACTTTGCAACCTGCGCCGACTGGGAACTGGCCGGCGGCTGGACCACCGAAAACGGACAGCGCAAGAAAGACGAAGGTATTCTGGAGGCATTCGACGTAAGCCTGGAAGAAGCCCAGACCCTGGTGATGACGGCACGCGTCATGCTGGGTTGGGTGGACCCGACCGAGATGGAGCCGGCAGAAGACGACGCCGAAGCCACGGAGGCCGAGGCCTGATCTCAGGCCTCGGAGCAACGCGCATGACGCGTGGCGGCCAGAAGACATCGCCAGACGATCCGGAGCGCAAGTGCATCGTTTCCGGAGAGAGCCAGCCAAAAGCGGGGTTGATCCGCTTTGTGCTGGGGCCAGAGGGTATGATCGTGCCCGACATTCTGGCGCGGCTGCCGGGGCGTGGCATCTATGTCGCGGCGGATCGCGAGGCTCTGGCCAAGGCGGTCAAGAAGAATCTGTTCTCCCGCGCTGCGCGGCAGCCGGTGAAAGCGCCCGAAGATCTGCCCGAACTGGTGGAACGGCTCTTGGTACAGCGGGTCATCGACCTTATATCCCTTGGGCGCAAAGCCGGCGACGCGATTTGCGGCTATGAAAAAGTTAAGGACTGGCTGATCAAGGGTCAGGCACGGACACTGATTCAGGCCAGTGATGGTTCTGAACGCGGCAAAGAAAAGCTTCGCCCGCCAAATGGGCCAGATTCCCTCATTTCCTGCCTGACAGCAGGGGAAATGGGTTTGGCATTCAGTCGCGAACGTGCGATACACGCCGCGCTTGCGGCTGGTGGACTCAACAACCGTGTTGTAGAGGAAGCGGCAAGGCTTGTCGGACTGCGTAGGGCAGATGGCAAGCAGGTCGGCGACGAGATCGCCGGGAAGGATACGAAGGACGCATGAGCGATACAGACGGCAAAAAACCCCTGGGTTTGGGTGGCGCACCTCGTTCCGGTCAGGTGAAGCAAAGCTTCAGCCACGGCCGGACGAAAAGCGTCGTGGTTGAAACGAAGCGCAAGCGCGTGGTCGTTCCCACAAAACCGGGCGCAGCCGGTACATCAGGCACGGGCGGAGGCTCGCCCAATCTGGGGGATCCGGCCAAGCGGCCGGCCGGTATTTCCGACGCCGAGATGGAGCGTCGTCTGACCGCTTTGCGGGCCGCCAAGGCACGTGAAACGGCAGACAATGAACGCCGTGCCGAAGAAGAGCGTCAGCGCGAGGAAGACCGCCAGCGTCGCCGTGAAGAGATTGAGACGAAAGAGCGCGAAGAGCGTGAGCGTCTGGAGGCTTTGCGTCAGAAGGCCGAAGAAGAAGAACGTGCGGCTCGTGCCGAGGCAGAGGCCCGCGTTGCAGCCGCTGCGCAGCGCAAGGCCGATGTTCTGGGTACGCGCCCCCGGTCGGCCGAAAAGCCTGCCGAAGCCAAGCCAGGTCCGGCAACGCCGGCCCCGGCCGATGCGCCAACCAACCGCAACCAGGATGCGACCGGGCCGCGAGGTGTGGCCGCCAAGGCTCCGCTTGCCCCGGCCCCGCAGCGCAAGACCGACCGCGAGCGCGAAGAGCGTGAACGCAGCGCCAAGGCCAAAGGCGACGACAACCGTCGTGGTGGCAAGCTGACGCTGTCAGCAGCGCTGAATGGCGAAGGCGGGCGGACCCGCAGCCTTGCCGCGATGAAGCGCAAGCAGGAAAAGGCCCGTCAAAAGGCCATGGGGTTCGGATCGAAGCCCGAAAAGCAGGTGCGCGATGTGCAGCTGCCGGAGACGATTGTCGTGTCGGAACTGGCCAATCGTATGGCCGAACGCGCGGCCGATGTCGTCAAATCGCTGATGAAGATGGGCATGATGGTCACGATGAACCAGCCCATCGACGCCGATACCGCCGAACTGGTCATCGAGGAATTTGGCCACAAAGCGGTGCGTGTCTCTGATTCCGACGTGGAACAGGTGATCGACTCGGTCAAGGACCGGGACGAAGACCTGCTGCCGCGCCCACCGATCGTGACGATCATGGGCCACGTCGACCATGGCAAAACCTCGCTGCTGGATGCGATCCGCAAGGCGAATGTGGTGTCGGGCGAGGCAGGTGGTATCACCCAGCACATCGGTGCATATCAGGTGAAAACGCCAAGCGGTGCGCTGGTGTCCTTCCTTGATACTCCCGGCCACGCTGCCTTTACCAGCATGCGGGCCCGTGGGGCGAGCGTGACCGATATCGTTATTCTGGTGGTTGCGGCCGATGATGCCGTGATGCCGCAGACGATTGAAGCGATCCACCATGCACGCGCCGCCAAAGTGCCGCTGATTGTGGCCATCAACAAGATGGACAAGCACGGCGCCGATGCGACCAAGGTGCGGACAGACCTGCTGCAGCATGAAATCGTTGTCGAGGCGATGTCCGGCGATGTTCAGGACGTTGAACTGTCTGCGAAAACCGGCATGGGCATCGATAACCTGCTCGAAGCCATCGCGCTGCAGGCTGAAATCCTTGAACTGAAGGCCAATCCAAAACGGGCGGCTTCTGGTGCGGTGATCGAAGCCAAGCTGGATGTGGGCCGCGGCCCCGTTGCGACGGTCCTGGTGCAGAACGGCACCCTGCGCAAAGGCGATATTTTTGTCGTCGGCGAGCAGTGGGGCAAGGTGCGCGCGCTGATCAACGATCAGGGTGAAACCGTGCTGGAAGCCGGACCTTCGGTTCCGGTCGAAGTGCTGGGCCTGTCTGGCACACCTTCTGCGGGCGACACCCTGAACGTGGTGGAAACCGAAGCGCAGGCGCGTGAAATCGCGGATTACCGCGAGAAAGCCACCAAGGACAAGCGCGCCGCCGCCGGTGCTGCAACGACGCTGGAACAGCTTATGGCCAAGGCCAAGGCCGACCAGTCGGTTGCCGAACTGCCGGTTCTGGTGAAGGCCGATGTGCAGGGCTCTGCCGAAGCCATCGTGCAGGCGCTGGAAAAGATCGGCAACGACGAGGTGCGCGTGCGTATCCTCCACTATGGTGTGGGGGCGATTACCGACACCGACGTGGGTCTGGCCGAAGCCTCTGGTGCGCCGATCATCGGGTTCAACGTGCGGGCCAATGCCTCGGCCCGCCAGTCCGCGAACCAGAAGGGCGTCGAGATCCGGTACTATTCGATCATCTATGATCTGGTGGACGATATCAAAGCCGCTGCCTCTGGCCTGCTCAAGGCCGAAGTGCGCGAAACTTTTATCGGCTATGCGCAGATCAAAGAGGTGTTCAAGGTTACGGGCGTGGGTCAGGTGGCCGGCTGTCTGGTCACCGAGGGTGTGGCACGCCGGTCGGCGGGCGTTCGCCTGCTTCGAGACTCTGTCGTGATCCACGAAGGCACGTTGAAGACACTGAAGCGCTTCAAGGACGAAGTGAAAGAAGTGATCTCGGGTCAGGAATGTGGCATGGCATTCGAACGCTATGAAGACATTCGCCCCGGCGATGTCATCGAGATTTTCGAGCGCGAAGAGGTACAGCGCTCGCTGGCGTGATCAGGCCGAACAATAAAAAAAGCCGGGGGAAACCCCGGCTTTATTCATCTGTGATGCGATGATCAGGACGGACGCGCCGCGGCAACCGGAACCCCGACAAACATCTTTTCATCCACTTTGATGACCAGTTTCCCATCAGACAGGGTTCTGACAAGCAGTCCCTGAATGGAGACACAGCTCCCGATTGCGATTGTCCTCAACATGCACCAATCCCCCATTAGCGTTGTGAGAGGGAGGTTAGACAAAAAAATTCAGAAAACCATCAAGAAAGTGTCGCGTTGCGAAATAATTCGTCGATTTAAAAACGAATGTTTCTAAAGCCACTCTCTCAGGATGGGAATCAGGGGAACATCGGCGGGCGGCATCGGGTAATCGCGCAAATTTTCAGCTTTCACCCAGGCAAGACGCTGCCCTTCCAGGCCACGAACGATGCCGTCCCAGCGGCGGCAGGCGAACAGAGGCATCAGAAGATGGAAAGAGTCATAGCTATGGCTGGCAAAGGTCAGCGGGGCGAGGCAGCTTTGCCAGGTGTCAATTCCCAGTTCTTCCTTCAACTCGCGAATCAGCGCGGCTTCAGGTGATTCGCCCTCCTCGACCTTGCCGCCCGGAAACTCCCAAAGGCCCGCAAGCGACTTGCCCTCCGGCCGCTGTGCCAGAAGCACGCGGCCATCAGGGTCGATAAGCGCAACGGCCGAGACAAGGACGATTTTCAAGAGCGGTAATCTGCGTTGATCTCGATGTAGCGGCTGGTCAGATCACAGGTCCAGACCGTGCGCGCCGCCTTGCCAAGCCCCAGATCCACCCGGATCAGGATCTCTTGCTGCTTGAAGCAGGCGGCACCGTCTTCTTCGACATAGGTCGGGTTGCGCCAGCCATTCTTGGCCACCAGAATGTCACCAAAACGAATGCTCAACCGGTCACGGTCTGCCTCGGCCCCCGATTTCCCGATCGCCGCGACAATGCGGCCCCAGTTGGGATCCTCGCCCGCCAGTGCTGTCTTGACCAGCGGCGAGTTGGCAATCGAGAACGCCACTTTGCCGGCATCCTCATCGCTGGCCGCCCCTGTCACCTGGATTTCGACCAGTTTGGTGGCACCTTCCCCATCGCGGATGACCTGAAGCGCCAGATCTTGCATGACAGCCTGCAAGGCAGTCTCGAACGCCTTGGCCACGGCTCCTTTTACGGGGGCCGCTTCGCTTTGCCCGGTCGCGGCCAGCAAGAGCGTATCAGACGTGGAGGTGTCGCTGTCGACCGTAATGGAGTTGAAAGTTGCGTCCACATTGCGCGACAGCATGCGCTGCAAGATGGTGGGCGAAATCTTTGCATCGGTGAAGATATAGACCAGCATGGTCGCCATATCCGGCGCGATCATACCCGATCCTTTGGCAATTCCCGCGATGTGAATCGTGCCGCCGTCACCTTCAACGGTCGCAGCGGCACCTTTTGGGAAAGTGTCCGTGGTCATCATTGCCTGCGCGGCCATTTCGATACCGTCTTCACGCAGACCGGCCACCAGATCCGGCACAATGGCAGTGATCTTGTCATGCGGCAGAGGTTCACCAATCACGCCGGTCGAGGATGAAAACACCCGGGCGGGCGGCAGCTGGAGCGCGGAGGCAACACTTCCGGTCACAGCCGCAACGGCCTTGTCACCGAGCTTGCCGGTAAAGGCGTTGGAATTGCCGGAGTTCACGAGAATGGCGGCACCCACGCCGGCTGGGGCCTTGATCGCCAGCTTGTCCTGGCAATCGCGCACGCAGGCGGATCGGGTCGAAGAGCGGGTAAACACACCGGCCATTGCCGTTCCCGGAGCAAGGCGGATCAGCATCACATCCTTGCGGTCGGCATATTTTATCCCGGCTCCGGCGGCGGAAAATTCCACCCCCTTGATGACCGGAAGGGCGGGGAAGCCATCCTTCGGTGCCAAAGGCGACACGGGTTTGGCCGATTTCAGCTTTGCCCCAATCTTGCCCGCGACCTCTGCCACCTCTTCGCGCACATCGCCCGCGACGTCAGAGACAGTTCCCGTCACTGCAGATTTAAGCTTGCGCAGGCGCTTTTTCAGCTCCTTTGCCTCCGCCTTCCAATCGGTCTTCGCCATGGCTTCCCCCTGGGATCAGTTGTCCAGCAGCGTTGCATCACGCAGCAGGGTCGGGTCAAGCCCTTCGCCGGGGCGGGTGATTTCGGCTGCATCGGTCAGCGACTTCAGATGGGCCTCGACTGTGGTGCGTTCGATTTCGGCAGCCAGTTCGTCACGGGTCTCATCCAGGCTGGGCGCGGCGGCGACGCGCGTTTCCTTGACGAGGATCAGGTGAAAGCCGAAATCCGACTGCACTGGCGCAGTGACTTGGCCAATCTCGGCAGCGATGACGGCGTCTTCAAATGGTTTGACCATCATGCCCGGGCCGAACCAGCCCAGATCACCGCCATTGGCCCCTGAACCGACATCGGTGGAATTTGCCCGTGCCAGCTCAGCAAAATCGGCACCGCCGTCAAGTTGGGCCTTCAGTTCCGCTGCTTTTTCTGCGGAATCGACAAGGATATGGGCGGCATTGTATTCGGTTGCCGGCGGCGCGTTGGCAAACTTTTCATCATAGGCAGCCTGCAGCGCTTCCTCAGTAACCGCACCCGCGATCACTTTTTGCAGCGCCACACCAGAGATAAAGCCGCGACGGTCATTTTCCAGCGCCAGCTGGTCGCGCTTGGTTATGTCGGTCACCGACTGTTCCAGCGCGGTCTGCTGGATCAACTGGTCCAGGATGCCGCTGAACAGAACATCGTCCGGCAAAGCCTGATACTGCTGTGGCAGGCTTTCCCGCAGGGCAATCATGTGGCCGAGCGTGATGGTGGTGCCATTTACCGTGGCCACGATCGTGTCAGCCGTGGTGTCTTGTGCCAGTGCTGGCCCCGACAACGCGCCCAACACGGCACAACTGGCCAGAAACCCGGTCCATTTCGTCATTTCACACCCTCCTGATCGGGCAGAAAGCCCGCAAAACATTGACTATGGCGGACCTGTCCCTTACATCGCGGGGGTCGCGTGCGACGGGGCCGGCCGGCCTTCTTGGGCTTTCTATGGAAGGCATTGGGGGCGGGCAAGGCCCTTGGTTCACACGATGCTGTCAGGAATACCCACGGAGAACATATGCTGGGTCTGGGTTCGCTTACGCGCAAGGTCTTTGGAACACCAAATGATCGCAAGGTAAAATCGGTTCGTCCGCTGGTCGCACAGATCAACGCGCTGGAGCCGGAGTTCGCCGCGCTCAGCGACGAAGGGCTGAAGGAAAAGACGCAGGCCCTGGCCAAGCGGGCGCAATCTGGCGAAAGCCTTGATGCGCTGCTGCCCGAAGCCTTTGCCAACTGCCGCGAAGGGGCAAAGCGGGCGCTTGGCCTGCGCGCCTTTGACGTCCAGTTGAAGGGCGGGATCTTCCTGCATCAGGGCAACATCGCCGAGATGAAGACCGGCGAAGGCAAGACCCTGATGGCGACCTTTCCTGCCTATCTGAATGCGCTTGCCGGCAAGGGCGTGCATATCGTGACGGTCAACGACTATCTGGCCAAGCGCGATGCCGAATGGATGAGCAAGGTTTACGGTGCCTTGGGGATGACCACCGGGGTGGTCTATCCCTATCAGGCCGATGCCGAAAAGCGGGCCGCCTATCGCTGCGACATCACCTATGCCACCAACAACGAGCTGGGCTTCGACTATCTGCGCGACAACATGAAGGGCAGCATCGACGACATGGCACAGCGCGGGCATTTCTTTGCCATCGTGGATGAGGTCGACTCGATTCTGGTGGATGAAGCGCGCACGCCGCTGATCATCTCGGGCCCGTCGCAGGACCGGTCGGAGTTGTATGTGAAGGTCGATGGCCTGATTCCGCAGCTGACCGATGCGCATTTCAAGCTGGATGAAAAAACCCGCAACGTGACCTACACGGATGAGGGCAATGAATTCATCGAAGGTCTGGTGCGCGCAGCGGGCATTCTGCCTGATGGCCAGAACCTCTATGATCCGGAAAGCACCACCATCGTTCACCACGTGACGCAGGCGCTGCGGGCCCACAAGCTGTTCACCAAGGATCAGCAATACATCGTCCGCGATGGTGAGGTGATGCTGATTGACGAATTCACCGGCCGCATGATGCGCGGACGCCGCCTGTCTGACGGGCTGCATCAGGCGATCGAGGCGAAAGAGGGCGTGCAGATCCAGCCGGAAAACGTGACTCTGGCAAGCGTGACCTTCCAGAACTACTTCCGCCTCTATGCCAAACTGGCTGGTATGACCGGCACCGCGGCGACTGAGGCCGAGGAATTCATGGAAATCTACAAACTGGGCGTGGTCGAAGTGCCGACCAACCGTCCGATTGCCCGCAAGGATGACCATGATCAGGTTTACCGAACCGCGCGCGAAAAATACCAAGGCGTGGTGAAGTCGATCCAGGAGGCGCATGAAAAAGGGCAACCGATCCTTGTCGGCACCACCAGCATTGAAAAGTCTGAGTTCCTGTCAGGCTTGCTCAAGGCCGCCGGTGTGCCGCACAATGTGCTGAACGCCCGCCAGCATGAGCAGGAGGCGCAGATCGTGGCCGATGCAGGGCGTTTTGGTGCGGTGACGATTGCCACCAACATGGCCGGCCGCGGCACCGATATCCAGCTGGGCGGCAATGTCGAGATGCAGGTGATGGCGGCAATCGCTGCCGATCCGCATGTGAACCCGGATGAGGTGCGCAGCCGGATCGAGGCAGAGCACGCCGAAGAAAAGGCCAAGGTGCTGGCTGCAGGCGGGTTGTTCGTCCTTGGCACCGAACGCCACGAATCCCGCCGCATCGATAACCAGTTGCGCGGCCGGTCGGGCCGTCAGGGTGACCCGGGGCGATCCTCCTTCTTCCTGTCGCTGGAAGACGATCTGATGCGGATTTTCGGCTCGGAAAAACTGGATGCCGTTCTGTCCAAGCTGGGCATGAAAGAGGGCGAGGCGATTGTGCACCCATGGGTGAACAAATCGCTGGAACGGGCGCAGGCAAAGGTCGAAGGCCGCAACTTCGACATCCGCAAGCAGCTTCTGAAATTTGACGATGTGATGAACGACCAGCGCAAGGCAATCTTTGGCCAGCGGCTGGAGATCATGCAGGCCGAGGATGTGGCCGAAATCACCGAGGACATGCGCAATCAGGTGATCGACGATTTGGTTGATCTGCATATGCCGCCCAAAAGCTATCCCGATGCCTGGGATGTTGATGCGCTGACGCTGGCGGTGCGCGAAAAGCTGAACCTGGACATGCCCTTGGCCGCTTGGGCCGCCGAAGAAGGCGTCGATCAGGATGTGATCAAGGACCGCCTGACCGAGGCGAGCAGCAAGGCGATGGCTGATAAGACCGAGGCTTTCGGCGTTGACACGATGCGGTCGATCGAAAAGCAGGTTCTGTTGCAAACGATTGATGGCAAGTGGCGCGAACATTTGCTGACGTTGGAACATTTGCGCTCTGTTGTTGGCTTCCGTGGCTACGCCCAGCGTGATCCGCTGAATGAGTACAAGACTGAGAGTTTCGCCTTGTTCGAATCGCTGCTGAACTCGCTGCGCCAGGAAGTCACGCAGAAGCTGGCTGCGATCCGGCCGCTGACCCAGGCCGAACAGGATGCGATGATGGCGCAGGTGCTGGCCCAACAGCGCGCGGCAGCTGCTCCGGCAGAGGCAGAGCCGGCGCTGGTGCCAGCCGGTTCCGACGCAGCCCCCGCCCCACGCCTTGCGGGATTTGACGAGGCAGATCCGGCGACTTGGGGCAACCCGAGCCGGAATGACCCGTGCCCCTGTGGATCAGGGGAAAAGTTCAAACATTGCCATGGACGTCTTGCCTGACAAGCTGGTGGGCAGGTGAATGGGGCGGTGCAAGCTGCCCCAGATTTGCCACCAAGTCCGTTAACAAATCGCTAATTTGCCACGTATTGGCCTGCTTTGCGCAGCAGGATACCAGCTGACGGATGAGGCTGGAGACAATGATGAACCTGCTGCGGAAACTGACACTGATCGCCGGAACCGGGGCTGTGGCCCTTGGTGCCGGGCATTTCGTGCAGCAAAAGGCAGAGACCCGGGCAACTGCGGATGTGCCGGGGGTTGTGGTATCGGACATCAGCCCGGTCGCGGCGGGACCGGGTGATGTCGCCCCGTCCTTGCCCCCTCTCGCTGCCCCGGCTGCCCTTCCGGACCTGCCCCCGCAAGATCTGGCCCCTGTCGCTCCGCAGGCCGATGTGCTGGCAGCCGCTGATCCTGATCTTTTTGACGTGCCTGTCGCGCCATCCTTGTCCGTTCCTGGCATCGGTGCGGCCCCGGAATGCGATGTCAGCCTGGGTTTGGTGCCGCAACCCGGCGCGATGATCGGCATTTCCCTGCTTGCCCCCTGCCATCCTGACCAGCGCGTGGTGCTGAACCATTCTGGTTTAACCGTCACGGCCCGCACCTCCGCCAGTGGCGCGCTGCTCAGCACCCTTCCCGCGCTGAAAGCACTCGCGCAGGTTGACGTGATCTTTGCGGGCGGCGAGCGGGTGCGCGATACGGTGGCTCTGGCAGACTTTTCCGGAGTGAAACGCTTTGCCGTTCAATGGCAGGCCAGTGATGCCTTTCAGCTGCACGCCTTTGAAAACGGGGCCAGATATGGCCATCCAGGCCATATTTCGTCTGCGACGGGCGGCATGTCTGGGCAGACCGGCACAGTGACCCTGCTGGGGGATGCGACCGTTGATCTGCCCTTGCAGGCAGAGGTCTATACCTTTGGTGCTGCTGCCAAGACCGAAATCGTGCTGGAGGCCGCCATCACCCAAGCCACCTGTGGGCGCGAGGTTCTGGGCGAGGCCATTCTTGCGGTTGACGGGTCGGTCAAGATCAGTGATCTGACTCTGGCCATGCCGGATTGCGACGCTGTTGGCGATATTCTGGTATTGAAAAACCTGCTTGAGGACATGACACTGGCCACTGCAAACTAGCGGGGCGCACAGGGGTTATGGGGGCATGTTTCTGGCGTGCTGCTGTTTTTGCAGCAGTTTTTGCTCCCGCTGCGGCAGCCGCTCAGGATATCACCCTGTCTGCCCGGGAAGGTGGGTTGGAGATTTCCGGCACGCTGCAGGGCTATGATGGCGAATTTTACAGGATCGACAGCGTTTATGGCCTGCTGACTGTGGATGCGGCGGGGGTCATTTGCGATGGCCCCGGTTGCCCCGATCTGACCGCGCCGAAAGCCCGGTTGCGGATTGTCGGCCTGGCGGGGGTCGGGGATGGGCTGCTGCCACCCCTGATGCGCGCCTTTGCCGAAGGGCGGGGCCTGGCCTATGCAGAGGCGGTTCAGGGCGGCTACTCGGCGGTGGTGTCAGATCCGCAGAGCGGCAAGCCATTGGCGGATATCAGCTTTGTGGCTGCCGCGCCCGGCGTTGCCCGTGACGAGGTTCTGGCGGGCCGGGCCGAGATGATCCTTTCCGCCGCGACAGAGCCTGACATGGGATCACGGGTTCTGGCACTGGATGCCATGCTGCCCATCGTGCCGCCGGACAATTCCCTGCCGCAGATCAGCACGGGTGATCTGGCGCGGGTGCTGGCAGGGGAGGTGGCAAACTGGGCCGAGATCGGCGGGCCGGACATGCCCTTGATATTGCACGGTTTGGCCAGCGACACAGCGGTGCAGCAGGCCTTGGCGGGGCGGTTGGGGCGGGATGTGGCAGCGGGTGTCGTGCATGGCGACATTGCGGCTTTGGGCGCGGGGGTGCGACGCGATCCTTGGGGGCTCGCGATGACACTGCGGGCCGGCGTTGGGGACGCGCGGGTGCTGCCATTGACCGACAGTTGCGGTTTTCCGTTGCTGCCCTCTTCGCTGGCGGTGAAGGCAGAGGATTACCCTTTGGCGCTGCCGATCTATCTGCTGACCCCGCAGCGCCGTATGCCCTTGTTTGTGCGCGAGTTTCTGTCTTTTCTGGACACGCCGCAGGCACAGGCCGTGGTGGCCCGGGCCGGGTGGGTGGACCGCCAGCCGGAGCGGCAACCGCTGACGGAAGACGGGTTGCGGTTGATCAATGCCATACAGGGGGCGGGGGAAGAAACCACCTTGGCCGATCTGAAGCGGCTGGCTGATGCGATGGATGGGGCCGACCGTTTGTCTTTGACCTTCCGGTTTCAGGACGGGTCAAGCCAGCTGGACGCCCATTCGCGCAACAACCTTATGGATCTGGCGCGCCTGATCGAGGTGGGGGTGTTCCGCGACCAGGCCCTTGTTCTGGCAGGATTTTCTGATGGATCAGGCGCTGCCGAGGCCAATCTGGCGTTGAGCCAGTCACGGGCGGAAGGGGTGCTGCAAGGGCTGGCGCAGGCCGGGGTGGCCGAGGGCGATCTGCCGCAGGTGATGGCCTTTGGCGAGTCGATGCCGATGGCCTGTGACGCCACAGAGGCCGGGCGGCGGCTGAACCGACGGGTGGAGGTCTGGATCAAGCCGGTGTTCACAGATAGCCCGCCGAGCGGAAACTGAGTTCACGGCTTTTTCCGATGATCAGATGGTCATGCAGGACTATGCCAAGCACCTGACATGCTTCGAGAATCTGGTTTGTCATTGCGATGTCGGCCTGGCTGGGCGTGGGGTCGCCCGAGGGGTGGTTGTGCACCAGGATGAGCGCCGAGGCGTTGAGTTCCAGCGCACGTTTCACCACCTCACGCGGATACACTGGCACATGATCGACGGTGCCTTTGGCCTGTTCCTCATCGGCGATCAGGGTGTTCTTGCGGTCAAGGAACAGGATGCGGAATTGTTCGGTGTCGCGGTGCGCCATGGTGGTGTGGCAATAGTCCAGCAGCGCATCCCAGGAGCTGAGGACGGGCTGATGCATGACCCGTGCCCGCATCATGCGTTGGGACACGGATTCACATAATTTCAGTTCACAAACAACGGCTTCGCCCACGCCTTTGACCGACAGAAGCCGAGATGGCGGTGCGGAAATCACCCGGTTGAGATCACCAAATGTGTCGATCAGCAGTCTTGCCAGCGGTTTGACATCCTGCCGGGGAATGGCGCGGAACAGCAGCAGTTCCAGCAGTTCATAATCCGGCATCGAGGCGCCGCCGCCGGCCATGAAACGGTCGCGCAGGCGTTTGCGGTGGTCGGCGATGTAGGAGGGCAGTTTGGCTGGCAAGGCTGTGGGCAGGGCTTCATCCTCATCCCCCGTGGTGGAGAAGAGCGAGGGGGTGCGGTCGTGAAAGCCCTGCTGTGCCATGCGTGGCAGGGTGGCAGGGCTTGGTGAATCAACGGTTAATCAGGCCGTTTCGGGCGACGAAATCCGGCGTATGATCTGCGTCTGGCTCAGGTATGGCCGACGTATGGTTTACGTCATGACGTCTGTGCGTGAGGCTTGGCGGGCGGGCAAAGAAAAACCCCGCCGGTTGCCCGGCGGGGTTTTGCAGACCAGGCCTGTCGCCCTGTCAGCTTTTCATGCTGTCCCAAAAGCCCTTGACCTTGGAAAAAAACGAAGAGCCTTCGGGGTTGTTTTCTTCGGACAGTTTTTCAAATTCGCGCAGAAGTTCTTTCTGCCGCGCGGTGAGGTTGACCGGAGTTTCCACCGCCAGTTCGATCAGCATGTCGCCGATGCCGCCGCCGCGCAGGGCGGGCATGCCTTTGGCGCGCAGGCGGAGCTGCTTGCCCGATTGGGCCCCGGCCGGCACTTTGACCCGGCTGCGGCCGCCGTCGATGGTGGGCACCTCGACCTCGCCGCCGATGGCGGCTGTGGTCATGCTGACGGGGACGCGGCAGAACAGATGCACCCCGTCACGCTGGAACAGGGCGTGTTCGCGGACCTCGATGAAGATATAGAGGTCGCCAGACGGCCCGCCGCGCAGGCCCGCCTCGCCTTCACCGGCCAGACGGATGCGGGTGCCGGTTTCCACCCCGGCCGGGATGTTGACCGAAAGCGCACGTTCCTTTTCCACCCGGCCCTGACCGCCGCAGGCGCGGCAGGGGTTCTTGATGATCTGGCCCATCCCGTTGCAGGTGGGGCAGGTGCGTTCGACCGTGAAGAAGCCCTGCTGTGCGCGGACCTTGCCCATGCCGGAACAGGTCGGGCAGGTGGTGGGTTCGGCCCCGCCTTCGGCCCCGGTGCCGCGACAGACCTCGCAGGCGGTGGAGGTGGGGACGTTGATGGTTTTCTGGATGCCCTTGAACGCCTCTTCCAGCGAGATGCGCAGGTTGTAGCGCAGGTCAGACCCGCGTTGCGCGCGGGAACGGCCACCGCCGCCGCCGCGCCCGCCCATGAAGTCACCGAACAGGTCTTCGAACACATCCGAGAAGGCCGAACCAAAATCGGCCCCGCCCCCGGCACCGGGATGCCCGCCGCGGCCGCCGCCCATGCCGCCTTCAAAGGCCGCATGACCGTAGCGGTCATAGGCGGCCTTCTTGTCGGCATCTTTCAGCACCTCATAGGCCTCGTTCACCTCTTTGAACTGGGCCTCGGCGTTCGGGTTGTCTGAATTGCGATCCGGGTGCAGCTCTTTGGCCTTCGAGCGGTAGGCCTTTTTCAGGTCTTCCGCCGAAGAGCCCCTGGGCACGCCAAGAACATCATAAAAGTCGCGTTTTGCCATGGGTTGGAACCCCTTTCCCGAACCGGAGAGGGGCGGTCTGTTGCCAGACCGCCCCCTGTTCCGATTCCTGCGGTCTTATTTCCGCTTGTTTTCGCCCAGATCTTCGAAGTCGGCGTCGACGATGTCTTCGTCGACATCGCGCGGACGGTCCGGATCGGCCCCTTCGCCCTCGGACTGCGAGGCCTTGTAGATCGCCTCGCCCAGCTTCATCGCGGCTTCGGTCAGGTTCTGGATGCCCGAGCGGATCTTGCCAGCGTCATTGCCCTTCAGCGCCTCTTCCAGCGGCTGCATGGCAAGTTCGATGGCCTCGACCGTGGTGGGGTCAACCTTGTCTGCATGCTCCTTGAGCGACTTCTGGGTGGAGTGCAGCAGGCTTTCGCCCTGGTTCTTGGTTTCCACCAGCTCGCGGCGTTCCTTGTCGGCCTCGGCATTGGCTTCGGCGTCGCGGACCATCTTTTCGATGTCCTCATCCGACAGGCCGCCAGAGGCCTGAATGGTGATCGCCTGTTCCTTGTTGGTGCCTTTGTCCTTGGCCTTCACCGAGACGATGCCGTTGGCGTCGATGTCGAAGGTGACCTCGATCTGCGGCATGCCGCGCGGGGCGGGCGGGATGTTTTCAAGGTTGAACTGGCCCAGCATCTTGTTGTCGGCGGCCATTTCGCGTTCGCCCTGGAACACCCGGATCGTCACGGCGTTCTGGTTGTCTTCGGCGGTGGAGAAGATCTGGCTTTTCTTGGTCGGGATCGTGGTGTTGCGGTCGATCAGACGGGTGAAGACACCGCCCAGGGTTTCGATACCCAGCGACAGCGGGGTAACGTCAAGCAGAACCACGTCCTTGACATCGCCTTGCAGCACGCCGGCCTGAATGGCGGCACCGGCGGCGACGACTTCATCCGGGTTGACACCCTTGTTCGGCTCTTTGCCGAAGAACTTGGTCACTTCCTCGATCACGCGGGGCATGCGGGTCATGCCGCCGACCAGAACCACTTCGTCAATGTCGCCGACCGACAGGCCCGCATCCTTGAGCGCGGCCTGGCAGGGCTTCATCGAGCGCTTGACCAGATCATCGACCAGCGATTCCAGTTTCGCACGGGTCAGCTTGACCACGAGGTGCAGCGGCTGGCCGGTGTTCTTGTCCATCGAGATGAACGGCTGGTTGATTTCGGTCTGCGACGACGAGGACAGCTCAATCTTGGCCTTTTCAGCGGCCTCTTTCAGGCGCTGCAGGGCCATCTTGTCGAGCGTCAGATCGACGCCGTGTTCCTTTTTGAACTCATCAGCCAGATAGGACACGATGCGCATGTCGAAATCTTCCCCACCAAGGAAGGTATCGCCGTTGGTGGATTTCACTTCGAACAGACCGTCGTCAATCTCCAGAATGGTGATGTCGAAGGTACCGCCGCCAAGGTCATAGACCGCGATGGTCTTGGTTTCCTTGCGGTCCAGACCATAGGCCAGGGCGGCTGCGGTCG
Source organism: Pseudotabrizicola formosa (assembly GCF_002900965.1). Classification (GTDB taxonomy): domain Bacteria; phylum Pseudomonadota; class Alphaproteobacteria; order Rhodobacterales; family Rhodobacteraceae; genus Pseudotabrizicola; species Pseudotabrizicola formosa. The sequence goes on from NZ_PJOM01000004.1 coordinate 201,663, forward strand.
GTTCGTTGATGATGCGCAGCACTTCCAGACCGGCGATCTTGCCCGCATCCTTGGTGGCCTGACGCTGGGCGTCGTTGAAATAGGCGGGCACGGTGATGACGGCCTGGGTCACGGTTTCGCCGAGGTAGGATTCGGCGGTTTCCTTCATCTTTTGCAGGATGATGGCGGAAACCTGGGCGGGCGAGTACTTTTCGCCGCGCACTTCGACCCATGCGTCGCCATTGCCGCCGTTGACGACCTTGTAGGGCATGTTCTTCTGGTCTTTGAGGATCGCCGGATCGTCAAAGCGGCGGCCAATCAGGCGTTTGACCGCGAAAATCGTGTTGCTGGCGTTGGTGACGGCCTGCCGTTTGGCGGCCTGACCCACAAGACGCTCGTTTTCGGTGAAGGCTACGATCGACGGCGTGGTGCGCGCGCCTTCGGAGTTTTCGATGACGCGAGGTTGCGACCCATCCATGATGGCGACGCAGGAGTTGGTTGTTCCAAGGTCGATACCGATGACTTTGGCCATGTTGTAATCCCTTTCTGCAGGCGATGGTCGTGGCGCGGGCCCGATGCGGCACCCTTGCCCATGGAGCGTGTGGTAAAACCGATGAACCCGGACTTACCGTTGCGTGCTGTATATAGGGGTGGGGCATTTTGCCTGCAACGGGGTCAGGCTGTGCAGTGTTGTGAATTTTTCACATGCGTGGCCGGTCTAGCGATGATCCAGCGTGCAGCAGCCGGGCAGGGAGGCGTTGCCATCGGGGGCTTCGGTGAACATCAGGGTCGAAAAGCCGTAGGCGCGGTCTGACATGCCATCGGAGCACTGCGTGCGGCGGATGATCAGCGTGCGGTTCAGGGTGGGGCCCTCTTCCAGCTGGATCAGGAAGCCCTCTGCCGCAACGGCTTCTTGCACGACGGACATCGGCACCGCCCCGGTCTCTGGCGAGTTGTATTCAGCGCCGCCCGGATAGAGGCTGACAGACCAGAACGGTTCGGTGCCAAAGCAGGACAATGGCCGCTGAACCAGGGTGGGGTCTTCCGCTTCGGTCAGGTCAAGATAGGACATCGACACCCAGCCATTCCCCTCTGGCACACCGACGCGGCCCCATTTGCCATCGGGCGACAGGGACAGCACTTCGACGTTCATGGCATAGGGCGCGATCTCTCCGGCAATGGCGGCCTGTGCCGAAGGTTCGGCCCTGATGTTGAGCACATCATCTGCGGCCACCCCGGTGACGGCGTAGCTGGCCGGAAAGACCTGTGCCATCGCCTGCACCGGCCACAGGCTCAAGAGCGTAATCAGAACACCGCGGATCATCGCTTGGCCCCCCAACTGCTGGATGCGTGTTTGCGGGTGTAGAATTCGCCCATCAGCCCGATCACGATGCAGATGATCATGACGGTCACGGCATAGCGGATCGAGCTGTAATGCGGGTTGTAATTGAGGAAGATGAAACCGCGGGCCTGATCGATGATGTGGAACAGCGGGTTCCAGGTGAAATAGGCCAGAATATAGGTGGGTGTTGCGTTGGCCACGAACATCTTGCCCGAGGCGATCATGTTGGCGCGTTGATACACCGTTGAAAAGATGCCGAAAAACTCGGGCTGCCATGGCATGGCCGCCTTGAACACCATGCCGATGGCCACGCCGGTGCCCCAGGCCAAGAGCAGCATGGAAAACGCCCCGACCGGATCGTGGATGGTGATGGGGGTGAAGGCGGCGTGATAGACGAAGAGCACCACACCGGCCGACAGGATCTGGATGTACAGCGCGCCCAGCGCCGCAGCGGCAATGGCGATGATCGGGTTCATCGGAGAGTGCTTCATCATCGGCGAGGTCGGGCCATCAGACCCGACGACGGCTCCCATGGCTTTGGTATGGGTCATGAACATGAAGATGCCGGACATGACATAAAGCAGGAAATCGCCGCGTACCGCATTGCCGCGCAGGCCCAGCAGGTCAAACATCACATAGAACACCACCACCATGATGACGGTTTGCAGGATGTTGAGCAAAAGTCCGATGACCGCATTGCCGTGGGTGCGCCGGACAGAGCGGACGGTGGCGTGAAAGATCAGCTCCAGCATCGCCAGGGCGCTGCGCGCCGAAGATTTTCTGACTGCGGGTCGGAACATGTCTGCCCTCATGGGGGTTGTGGCTGGAACCCCTTGCCATACCGACGGAAATCTTGCTGTGTCCTTGAAAGCGATGATAAAGCCAGCTTGGATTTTAAGCAACTGTTGCGCCGGGTGCCGCACAGAATCGGAGGCGGACATGGATTTCGACCATCTGACACAAGTGATGCGGCGGCTGGCGCTGGAGGCGGGTGACCGGATCATGGCCGTCTATGACGGGCCGGCGTTCGAGGTGAAGGCCAAAAGCGATGCCAGCCCGGTGACGGAAGCCGATGAGGCGGCGGATGCCATCATCAGCGCAGGTCTGCGCGCGGCCTTTCCGGATGTGGCGCTGATCACCGAAGAGCAGGCCGACAGCCACGCCCTGACGGCCAGCACCTTTCTGATCGTGGACCCGCTGGATGGCACCAAGGAATTCGTGCAGCGGCGCGGCGATTTCACGGTGAACATTGCCTATGTCGAAGCGGGTGTGCCGCTGCGGGGGGTTGTTTATGCCCCGGCCAAGGGGCGGCTGTTCTACACCCAGGCGGATGGCCGCGCGGTGGAAGAACGCGGGCCGTTCGACAAGGCGCATCCCGGGCCGCTGGTGGCGCTTTGCGTGGCCAGCCCTGACAATGAGGCGCTGATGGTGGTGGCGTCGAAGTCGCACCGCGATGCGGCGACCGACGCCTATATTGCCGCGTACAAGGTGAAGGACATGACGAGCGCGGGCAGCAGCCTGAAATTCTGCCTTGTCGCCACCGGCGAGGCCGATCTTTATCCGCGTCTGGGCCGGACGATGGAATGGGATACGGCCGCCGGTGATGCGGTGTTGCGCGGTGCGGGCGGGCATGTGGTGCGCTTTGACGACCACAAGGTGTTGACCTATGGCAAACCGGGGTGGGACAATCCGTTTTTCATCGCCCATGCGCCCGGCGTCCAGCTGCACAAACAAGGGGCATCAATTTGATGTTACGCTGCCGCGATAAGCGATGGGATGCCGGCGCGTCTGGTTAATCATAGTTTTGCCATTCTTTGGCCCGGTGTTTGATGTATATGAGTGAAAAGTGATCTGCCACTTGTGGTGGGAAAAAAATGAAGAGCGAGTGTCATGAAGCATAAAAAGGTTACCAAAGCGGTGTTTCCGGTCGCCGGCCTTGGAACGCGTTTTCTACCGGCAACAAAATCCATTCCCAAGGAAATCATGACCTTGGTGGACCGGCCGCTGATTCAATATGCCATTGATGAGGCGCGTGCCGCCGGAATCAAGGAATTCATCTTTGTGACCAGCCGCGGAAAATCGGCGCTGGAAGATTATTTCGACGTGGCCCCCGAGTTGGAATCGGCCCTGCGCAAATCGGGCAAGGACCATTTGCTGGAGATTCTGAAAGACACCAATATGGACAGCGGTGCCATCGCCTATATCCGCCAGAACCGTCCGCAGGGGCTGGGGCACGCGGTATGGTGCGCGCGCCGTCTGATCGGGGATGAGCCCTTTGCCGTGCTGCTGCCCGATGACGTGATTGCCGCTGAAAAATCCTGCCTTGCCCAGATGATCGAGGCCTATGCCGAAACCGGCGGCAATATGGTGGCCGCGATGGAGGTGGCGCCAGAGAGAACGTCGTCCTATGGCGTGCTGGATATTGCCGAGGACATGGGTTCGATCGTGGAAGCCAAGGGCATGGTTGAAAAGCCGGCGGCGGGCACCGCGCCATCGAACCTTGCGGTGATCGGGCGCTATATCCTGTCGCCGCAGGTGATGACCAATCTGAACAAGATCAAGCAGGGCGTGGGCGGTGAAATTCAGCTGACCGATGCGATTGCCGAAGAGATCGGCAAGAGCAAGGTCTATGGCTATCGCTTCCGCGGTCAGCGCTATGATTGCGGGTCCAAGGCTGGTTTCTTGCAGGCCACGGTTGCCTTTGGTCTGGCGCGACCCGATCTGCGGGATGAATTCGGGGCCTATCTGAACGATATGGTCGCGCTGCAGAAAGCCGCGCAATAAGGCATCGCCTGTGACCGGGCCTGTCCAGTCCCTGTTGGCAGCGATGTCATCGGCGGGGCGGGCCTACGCCTTGCGGACCCGGCGGCGGCGCAACCTGTGGCGCGCCTTTCGCAGCCGCCATGCGCTGCGCGTGGTCAAGGACCGCAGTGGTACAATCGGACCGGGCGATATCCTGTGCTTCATGTCGGTGCGCAACGAGGCGCTGCGCCTGCCCTATTTTCTGGACCATCACCGCAAGCTGGGGGTGGATCATTTCCTGATCGTCGAGAATGACAGCACCGATGGCACGCGCGCCTTGCTGGCGGCCGAGCCCGATGTGTCTTTGTGGTCGACAGATGCAAGCTACAAGCGGGCCCGTTTCGGGCTGGATTGGGTGACCTGGTTGCAGATCTGCCACGGGCACGGCCATTGGTGCCTGACGCTGGATGCCGATGAGCTGCTGATCTATCCCTATTGGCAGACACGGTCCCTGCCGGCCCTGACGGGGTGGCTGGCCGATCAGGGGCTGCCTGCGATGGCGGCCATGATGCTGGATCTCTATCCGGAGGGGCCGCTGTCGCAGGCGCAAAGTGCGGCCGGGGACAATCCGCTGACCGTGCTGCGCTGGTTCGATGCGGGCAATTACAGCTTGCGGGTGCAGGAGCGCACGGGAAACCTGACCATCAAGGGTGGTCCGCGGGCGCGGATGTTTTTCACGGAAGATCCCCGCCGTGCCCCGACGATGAACAAGATCCCGCTGGTGTTCTGGAACCGGCGCTACACCTATGTGAATTCGACGCATGACATGCTGCCACCGGCGTTGAACGCGGTCTATGCGCGGGGTGGGGGGGAGCAGATTTCCGGCCTGCTGTTGCACACCAAGTTCCTGCCCGAGATCATCGCGAAATCGGCCGAGGAAAAGGACCGCAAGGAGCATTTCACCAACAGCAGCCTTTATGACCGCTATTATGACGCCGTAACGGCAGATCCGGTTCTGCATACGGCGGCATCCGAGCCGCTGACCAGTTGGCGGCGGCTGGAAGCGCTTGGTCTGATGTCGCGCGGCGGATGGATCTGAGGCGGGCCTGGCTGCGATAATCTGGCCAATGCGGGGAAATTGTTAACGCTTTCGCATCAATTTTGCTGGCGTGATGCCCACAATCACGCCAGATGATGGCTATGGGTGTCAGAAAACGGATGTGCTGACTTGGGGTTGCTGTCGTCTTATCGGCTTCGCTGGCATCGCAGGCGTCTGCTCTTTCGGGCATGGGCCAGCCGGCGTGATCTGACGCTGGTGGCGGACCGGTCGGCGGGGCAGGCCGAGACTGCGATCTTTGCCTTTACCACCCTGCGCAATGAAAAGATCCGGCTGCCCTATTTTCTGCGCTATTACCGCGATCTGGGGGTCAGTCATTTCTTTGTGGTCGACAACGGATCGACCGACGGGTCGCTGGAGTATCTGCGCGATCAGCCGGATGTGTCCTTGTGGCGGACCGAGGCCAGCTACAAGACCAGCCGCTTCGGGATGGACTGGATCAGCCACCTGTTGCGCCGCTATGGTCATGGCCACTGGTGCCTGACGGTCGATCCGGATGAGTTCTTTGTCTATCCGTTCTGTGAAACCCGGCCCATCCGGGCGCTGACCGACTGGCTGGACACGACGCAGATCCGCACGTTTTCGGCGATGCTGCTGGACATGTATCCCAAAGGGCCGATCACCGAGCAGGCCTATCGTGAAGGGCAGGACCCGTTCGAGATTGCGCAGTGGTTTGACTCGGGCAACTATCAGATCAGCCGCAACCCGGCCTATGGCAATCTGTGGATTCAGGGTGGCCCGCGCAGCCGGATGTTCTTTGATGAGGCACCGAAGAAGGCCCCTGCGCTGAACAAGATCCCGCTGGTCAAATGGCATCGGTCCTATGCCTATATCAGTTCCACCCATATGATGCTGCCGCGCGGGCTGAACCTTGCCTTTGATGAATGGGGCGGGGAAAAGGCCTCGGGCGTGTTGCTGCACGCCAAGTTTCTGGACACTTTCGCCGCCAAGGCCGAAGAAGAGCTGCTGCGCAGCCAGCATTACGCGGCCAGTGCGGAATACAAGGCCTATCAGAAGGTCCTGTCCAGCCACCCCGAGATGTGGTGCAAGTGGAGCGAGAAATACATCAACTGGCGTCAGCTGGAGATTCTGGGTCTGATGTCCAAGGGGAACTGGGCATGACGGTCGGCTTTGTGATGCTGTGTCATACGGCGCTGGACCGGGCCGCGCAGGTGGCGCGGCACTGGGCCGAGCGTGATTGCCCGGTTGTCATCCATGTGGACCGGCGGGTGGCGGCAAAGCCCTATGCGCAGCTGGTGGCCGACCTGGCCGATCTGCCGAATGTGCGGTTTTCCGGGCGGCATGCCTGTGAATGGGGGACATGGGGCATTGTGGCGGCCAGTCAGGAGGCCGCCACCGTGATGCTGCGCGATTTTGCGCAGGTGCGGCATGTGTTTCTGGCCTCCGGCTCCTGCTTGCCCCTGCGCCCGGTGGAAGAACTGCGCGCCTATCTGAATGAGCGGCCCAAGACCGATTTCATCGAGAGCGTGACGACGGAAGATGTGGGTTGGACCGTCGGGGGTCTGGATTATGAACGCTTTACCCTGCGGTTTCCGTTCAGCTGGCGCAAACAGAAGTGGTGGTTTGACACTTACGTCAAACTGCAGCGCAAGGTGGGCTTTCGCCGCAAGATCCCGGCCGAACTGGTGCCGCATCTGGGCAGCCAGTGGTGGTGCCTGACGCGGCAGACCCTGTCGGCCATTCTGGAACACCCCGAGCGGGCCACGATCGACCGCTATTTCCAGAAGGTCTGGATTCCGGATGAAAGCTATTTCCAGACGCTGGTGCGGCAGGTGTCGAGCACGGTGGAAAGCCGGTCTTTGACGCTGTCGAAGTTCGATTTTCAGGGCAAGCCGCATATCTTTTACGACGATCACCTGCAGCTTCTGCGCCGGTCGGATTGTTTTGTGGCCCGCAAGATCTGGCCCGATGCGGTGAAGCTTTACGGGGCTTTCCTGTCGGAGGATCGCAGCCGTCAGGCCGTGGCGGAACCGAACCCCGGCAAGATTGACCGTTTGTTCGCCAAGGCGGTGGAGCGGCGGGTAAAGGGGCGGCCGGGCCTGTACATGCAAAGCCGGTTCCCGAATGAGAACCATGAAAACGGGCGCACGGCGGGGCCCTATTCGGTGTTCTGCGGTTTTGCCGAAGTGTTCGAGACTTTTGAGATCTGGCTGTCAAAGGCCAGCGGAACCCGGGTGCATGGCCATCTGTTCGCGCCCGACCGCGTGCATTTCGCCGGGGGGGAGACCATTTACAACGGGGCCCTGTCCGACAATGCCAAGCTGCGCGACTATAACCCGAAAAGCTTTCTGACCAGCCTGATCTGGAACACGCGCGGCGAACGGCAGTGCTTTCAGTATGGTCCTGCTGATACGCAGGATCTGAACTGGTTCATGGCGCTGGATGGCAATGCGCAGATTTCGGTGATTTCAGGCGCCTGGGCGGTGCCCTTGTTCCATTCGAACCGGAATTTCGGGGAGATAAGGCGCGAGGCCGCCCGGTTGCAGCAGGTGGAGCAGGAGTTTCTGAACATCCTGCGCGGCCCCTATACCAAGGCGCGGGTGCGGGTCTGGTCCCTGGCCGATTTCGTTGAAAACCCGATGGAGCCGTTGCAGACCATCATCGACGAGATCGGCCCAAGGCAAGCGCGCAGGCTGACCGAGGCGCCGCGCCTGATTGATCTGACCGGCTTTGGCCAGTTTTTGCAGAACCTGCGCAATCAGGGCATGCAGCCGGTGCTGATGGGTGATTTTCCGGTGGGCGATGACCCGGCGGCCCGGTCTCCGCGCCGCGGGCGCCCCTATCTGGTGAAATAAGTGGGCCGGTTCGACAGTTTTGTGATGTTCGCGGAAATGCGGACCGGGTCGAATTTCCTTGAGGCCAATCTGAATGCGATGCCGGGCGTCACCTGCCATGGCGAGGTGTTCAACCCCTATTTCATCGGCAAGCTGGGTCAGACCAGCCTGTTCGGCTTTTCCATGGCCGACCGTGAGGCCGACCCGCTTGCGCTGATCCGCCGGCTGCGGGCGCAAACCGATGGGATGGCCGGGTTCCGCTATTTCCACGACCATGACCCGCGGGTGTTGCAGCCGGTGCTGGATGATCCGCTCTGCGCCAAGATCATCCTGACCCGCAACCCGGTGGAAAGCTATGTCAGCTGGAAGATCGCGCAACAGACCGGGCAATGGAAGCTGACCGGGGCGAAGGCCCCGAAAACCGCGCAGGTGCGGTTCGACGCGGCGGAGTTCGAGGCACATGTCGCCGCCTTGCAGGCGTTTCAGATGCGGCTGATGCACGGCTTGCAGGTCAGCGGGCAGACGGCGTTCTACATTGATTATGAAGACATCAACGATCTGGATGTGCTGAACGGGCTGGCCCGCTTTCTGGGGGTTGAGGGGCTGGCGGGGCTGGATGCGAGTCTGAAAAAGCAGAACCCCGAAGAGATTGGCCAGAAGGTTGTAAACCCCGACGAGATGGAGCGGGCTCTGGCGCGGCTGGACCGGTTCAATCTGGCGCGCACGCCGAATTTCGAGCCACGCCGCGCGCCGATGGTGCCGCAGTTTGTGGCATCGCGGCTCGCAGGCTTGCTGTTCATGCCGGTTCCGGGGGGGCCGGTGGCACAGGTGACCGGATGGTTGCAGGGGTTGGGCGGGGTTGAGGGCGGCTTTACCCAAAAGACCTTGCGGCAGTGGAAGAAGGCGCGCGCAGGCCATCGGTCGTTTACCGTGCTGCGCCATCCGGTGGCGCGGGCGCATGAGGCGTTTTGTGCGCAGATCCTGTCTGGCAATTTTGCGCAGATCCGAGAGCAGATGGGGAAGATCCACAAGCTGGACCTGCCCGATGCGGGGATGGACTATGCCAATGCGGCGGCGCACCGGGCGGGGTTTGTCGGCTTTCTGGCCTGGGTCCGGCTGAACCTGTCGGGCCAGACCAGTGCGCGGGTGGATGTGCATTGGGCCAGCCAGTCGGCAGTGTTACAGGGCTTTGCCGGGTTTCAGGGGCCGGATCTGGTGCTGCGCGAGGACGGGTTGACAGCAGGGCTGGCCTATCTGGCCGCAGAGGTGGGGGCGGCCTGCCCCGCCTTGCCGCCCGCGCCCGCACATGGATTTCTGCCGCTGGATGCCATCTATGATGAGCAGGTGGAGGCCGCCACGCGCGAGGCCTATGCGCGGGATTATCTGGCCTTTGGCTTTGCCGATTGGGCTCCGCCCGTCAGATAGCGCTGCAGGGTTTTTGCGGTGCCATCGGCCCAGAGCGCGGTCAGCGCCCCGGCAAAGGCGGCGGCAAAGCGCGGATCTTGCCCCGCGTCGCCATAGATGGACCTTTGGGCGATCCAGACCGAGGGGTCGGTTTTCGCGGCCTGTGACACCCGTTGCAGAGTGGGCCAATCGGGGTCATTCGGTTCGATTGCCGTGCCGCTGTCGGTTTGACCCGCGCAATAGCGGCACCACAGCGCCGAGACCAGCGCCAGCCCGTCAATCCGGCCGCCGGCGGCCAAGGCATCGCGCAGCGAGGGCAGGATGAATTTGGGCTGACGGTTCGAGCCGTCAAAGCACAGGCGCCGTTCGGTATCGGCGATGTCGGGGTTGCTGAACCGGTCGCGGATCAGATCGTAATAGGCGTGCAGATCGGTCTTCGGGACAGGGGCGACGTAAGGGATGATTTCCTCACGCTCTACCTTGTCCAGCAAGCCGCTGATCAGAGGGTTGGCCATTGCCTCGTGGACGTGTTCGATATCCAGCAGCGCACCGGGATAGGCGATGGTGGCGTGGCCGCCGTTCAGGATGCGGATCTTCATCGCCTCATAGGCGTGGACGGCATCGGTGAAGGTGACGCCGACCTGTTCCAGCGGCGGGCGCCCCTGTGGGAAGTGGTCTTCCAGCACCCATTGCCGGAAGGGTTCGCAGGTGACGGGCACCGGGTCATCCGCCAGCCCGAAGGCGGCCGCCATGGCGCGTTCGCGCGGGCCGGTGGCGGGGGTGATGCGGTCGACCATGCTGTTGGGGCAGGCAACATTGGCCTGAACCCAGGCCGCAAAGCCGGGGTCTGACAGGCGGGCGAGGTCGGTGAGGGCGGCCTGCGTGACATGGCCATTGCCGGGCAGGTTATCGCAGCTGAGCACGGTGAAGGCGGGAATGCCTGCCGCTTTGCGGGCGCGCAAGGCTGCGAGGATGGCACCGAAGGCGGTTTTCGGGCTGCCCGGGTGTGCGGCGTCGTGCCGGATGTCTGCGGCGTCAGGGTCAAACCGGCCTGTGGCGGAATTGAGGAAATAGCCGCCTTCCGTCACGGTCAGGCTGACGATGCGGATGGCAGGATCTGTCATCGCCAGGATCAGCGCGGCGTTGTCGGGCTGCACGGCGATGAACCCTGTCATCGACCCGACCCGGCGCGCGGTGCGGCCCCTCGGGTCCAGCTCGATGACAGTGGAGAGGCAGTCTTGCGCCATCAGGGCATCGCGCATCCGGGCATCCGCCGGGCGGACACCGGCACCCAGAATGGCCCAGTCCTGCGCCAGACCCATGGCCATCAGGTCGTCGAGATAGACTGCCATATGGGCGCGGTGAAAATTGCCAAGGCCAATATGGACAATGCCGGGGGTCAGGCGACTGCGGTCATAGGCAGGCAAGCGGGGGGCGGTGGCACAAGTCATGTCAGGTCATCCCCCACTGCTGGCGCTGCGAAAGCCGGGACAGTGATGGCCATTGCGTGCCGCGTGGCAAGCAAAATCGGATCAGGCCGCCTGAGTCGAGCGTGTTTCGGTCAGGATGGCATGCAGCTTGGCCGGGTCGGTGTTGGCGCGCAGTTTGGCCACCACGTTCGGATCGCGCATGGTGCGGCTGACCAGCGCCAGCGCCTTGAGGTGGTCGACACCGGAATCCTTGGGCGCGAACAATCCGAAGATCAGATCGACCGGCTGACGGTCTACAGAATCGTAATCCAGGGGCTTTTCCAGCCGGATGAACACGCCAACGATCCGGTCAAGATCCTGCAACCGGGCATGCGGCAGGGCGATGCCATGGCCCACCCCGGTGGGGCCAAGGCTTTCGCGTTCCTGCAACCCGTCCACCGCAACGCCCGCCGAGAGCTTGTAGCTTGTGGCGACCATCTCTCCCAATTCCTGGAAAAGACGCTTCTTGCTGGTGATCTGCCCGACGACGCGAACGGCGCCGGGCGTGAGGAGCTTTGCTAGATCCATGGACGGTCGTATTCCCGAACAGCCGAAACGCTGCCCTTACTTGCTGTTACGCGGGTCGATCCAGCCTATATTGCCGTCATCCCGGCGATAGACCACATTCACCCCGCCGTGCCCTTCGTTGCGGAAGACAAGCATCCGGTTGCCATTGAGTTCCAGCTGCATCACGGCTTCGCCGACGGTGATCGAAGGAATCTTCGTCTCCATCTCGGCGATCACGATGGGCTGAAGGCTGTCCGGCTCCACATCCTCGGCGTCTTCGGTTGGGGCGAGGATATACGAGGATGCCCCGCCAAACTCAACAGGTGACGTTCGGGCAGAATGATGGTTGCGAATCCGGCGTTTGTAGCGCCGCAGCTGCTTGTCCATCTTCTCGCGGCAGGATTCGAAAGCGGCATAGATTTCGGTCGCATGGCCCTTGGCCTGTGCGGTCAGCCCGGTGGACAGGTGGATGACGGTTTCGCACACGTATTCATGCGCCACCCGGGAAAAGACGATGACAGCCTCGGTGGGTCGCTGGGCGTATTTCTCGACCACCTCGCCAAGTTCGGACTTCACATGGGTCTGCAGGGCCTCTCCGACGTCGATCTGTTTTCCACTGATCTGATAGCGCATTATGGTTCCTCCGCGCGGCTTCTTGGTCTGCCAGCGGGCCGGGGCGCGGTGGCAAAGGTCTTCTGTCTTTGACATGGGGATCGGTGGCGCATCTGCAAGGTTGCGGGCCGGCAGGCAACCGTGGGGCAGGGCTGGCACAGGCGGGTTCTTGCACGCATCACGGGTATTTGGCGACAGGCAGGCCCGCCTTGTCAACCGAATCGTCACAGGGATGTCATACGGGCAGGGTCAGGAAATGCGGAAATTTTGTCCCAGATAGACACGGCGCACCGTTTCATCGCGCACCACCTCATCCGTGGTCCCGCTCATCAGCACATGGCCGTCGTGCAGGATATAGGCGCGGTCCACAATCTCCAGCGTTTCGCGCACATTGTGATCGGTGATCAGCACGCCGATGCCGCGCGATTTCAGATCATGGACCAGACCCCGGATTTCGCCCACCGCAATCGGGTCTACCCCGGCAAAGGGTTCATCGAGCAGCAGATATTTCGGATTGGCCGCCAGACAGCGCGCGATTTCCACGCGCCGCCGTTCCCCGCCCGACAGCGCGAGCGCGGGCGCGCGGCGCAGGTGGGTGATGGAAAATTCGGACAGCAGGTCTTCCAGCCGTTCGCGCTGCTTGTGCCGGTCGAGATCGGTGATCTCCAGCACGGCCCGGATGTTGTCTTCAACCGACAGGCCGCGGAAAATGCTGACCTCTTGTGGGAGATAGCCGATGCCAAGCCGGGCGCGGCGATACATTGGCAGGGCGGTCACATCCTTGCCATCGATGATGACCTGCCCGCCTTCGGGCGTGACCAGCCCGGCAATCGCGTAAAAGCAGGTGGTCTTGCCCGACCCGTTCGGCCCCAGCAGGGCCACAACCTCGCCCCGGTTCAACTGCATCGACACATCCCGGATCACGGGGCGTTTCTTGTAGCTTTTGCGCAGGGACCGGATCACCAGACCTGCGCTGCCGGTGGTGACGGACAAGGATGGGACAGGGGTCAAGGCGCGCCACCCGGGGTGAAGATCGTCCGGACCTGGCCGGTCATGGTGCCGGTGCCGTCGGTCAGGTTGACGGTCAGTCTGTCACCGGAAATCGCGGCCGCGCCCTGGGTCAGCAAGACATTGCCTGTCATCACCACGGCGCCGCTGGCGATGGTGTAGACCGCCTCGGACGCTTCGGCGGCGTCGGTCGGGCTGACCAGGGTCACCCCTTCCGTGGCGATCAGCTTGTCGATGCCCGCACCATTGGCCGCGTATTCCACCCGGATGGTTCCTGCGGTCAGGCGCATGTCGCCCTGTTTTGCGGTTACATTTCCGGTGAACAGCGCTGCCCCGCTGGCCTGATCGACCGAGAGCGAGTCTGACGTGACCTCGACAGGCAAAGTGGTGTCCTGTTGCAGCCCGCCAAAGCGGATATCGGTCTGCTGCGCCATGGCTGGGCCGGAGAGTGCGGCCGCAAGGCACAGCACGCGCAAGAAATGGGACATATTTTGCCTGCAATAATGGATCATCTGGTCAATTCGTGGGCGTATATATCAGCTTTACCGTTCCGTTGAAAACCAGAACATAGGCACCAGTATGGCGCGCGTCCTGTGTCAAGCGCATGGTGTCGGCGGTGACGACGCCTGCCGGTCCGGTGGCGGTGACGGGATCGGGCAGCGCGATATCTGTCGTATCCATGGCGGCGGTCAGGCGGTCGCCCACCACTGTCCACCCGCTGGAGGAGGAGACCGTTACCCCGCCCGACAACAGAACCTGCCGCGCCGCCGGGTCCAGCCGGCCGGCGCCGGCCACCAGCCGTGTCGTGCCGCCATCGGGTGTTTCAAGCAGGCCCGTCAGGGCGCTGGCACTGGCCCCCGAGCCATCGGCCGCCACGGGCCTCGCGTCATCCGCGCTGACGGAAAGTGCCGCACCGTCGCTGGTCAGCCCGGCATAGGTGGGCGCGGTCATCCGGGGTTCGCGCAGACGGTCTTCGACATCAACCTCGGCATAGGGCAGGGCATCGTCCGGATTGATGGTCCGCGCCACCAGAAACAGCGTTGACAGGAGGGCAAGCGCCGCGAGCGGCAGGATGACCTTGAGCCAGCCGATCAGCCGGGTGTGAAAATCTGCATCCATCATCTGGCGTCGCCCTTGTTTGCCGAAGGGTAAGGGGCGCGGCAGGAAAACCCAACCTGCGCTGTCATGCCCTCGGCGGCCTGCCGCCTAGTGATGGAAGATGTCATTGGGCTCGTCCCAGCCCATCAGATCAAGTTCTGCTCGGGTCGGCAGAAAGGCAAACAGCCGGTTGGCCAGATCGGTGCGGCCTTCGCGGGCCAGCCGCTTTTCAAGCTCGGCCTTGAGGGCGTGCAGGTAAAGCACATCGGACGCCGCATAATCCTTTTGCGCCTCGGTCAGGGTTGCGGCGCCCCAGTCGCTGGTCTGCTGTTGCTTTGACACATCGACCCCGACCAGTTCCAGCAGCAGATATTTCAGGCCGTGCCGGTCGGTGAAGGTGCGGATCAGGCGCGAGGCGATCTTGGTGCACCAGACCGGCTGGGTGGTGACGCCAAAGGCTTTCTTCAGCGCGGCGATGTCGAAGCGGCCGAAATGGAACAGTTTGAGCGTGTCCGGGTCGGTCAGCAACCGTTCCAGATTCGGGGCGCTGGTCTGGCCCGGGGCGATCTGCACCAGATGTGCATCGCCATTGCCGTCTGACAGCTGCACCACGCACAACCGGTCCCGGCGCGGGTCAAGGCCCATGGTTTCGGTGTCAATCGCCACCACGGGGCCAAGGGACAGGCCATCGGGAAGGTCATTCTGATGCAGATGAATCGTCACGCGGAAACCCTTTTCAAGACGTGCAGCGCTGGTGCCAATGGCTCTAGCAGGCGGCGGGACAAATGAAAACGGCCGTCCCGGGGGACGGCCGTTTTGAATTTGGTGCCCAGAAGAGGACTCGAACCTCCACGCCTTGCAGCGCTGGTACCTGAAACCAGTGCGTCTACCAATTCCGCCATCTGGGCGATGGTGTAGGCGGCTTCTATGCGGGCAATGCGAGGGTGTCAACGGGGCGCAAGCAAGGATTTTCAAAATTCGCACAAAGCCTGCGACGGCCTTTCATCTTGCCCGCAGGGGACGTGAAAGCTATGGAACATTCAGGTTTCGTCTGGCCGAAAGGGGTCCTGCGCATGGGCAAGCTTGTCACCATCTATGGCGGTTCGGGTTTTGTGGGCCGTTACATCGCAAGGCGCATGGCCAAGGATGGCTGGCGCGTTCGGGTTGCGGTGCGCCGCCCCAATGACGCGCT
The DNA here is from genome assembly GCF_002900965.1 of Pseudotabrizicola formosa. Taxonomy (GTDB): domain Bacteria; phylum Pseudomonadota; class Alphaproteobacteria; order Rhodobacterales; family Rhodobacteraceae; genus Pseudotabrizicola; species Pseudotabrizicola formosa. The sequence continues at coordinate 216,928 of NZ_PJOM01000004.1, forward strand.
GTTCGTGCGGCCTTACGGCGTGCCGGGTCAGGTTGAACCCGTTTTGTGCAACATCCGCGATGATGCCAGCGTGCGGGCGGTGATGACGGGTGCCGATGCGGTGATCAATTGCGTGGGCATTCTGAACCGGTCGGGCAAGAACACCTTTGACTCGGTTCAGGCGCAGGGGGCCGGGCGCGTGGCCCGCATCGCCGCCGAGCTTGGCGTGCCGCATCTGGTGCAACTGTCGGCGATCGGGGCCGATACCGGCAGCGACAGCGACTATGCCCGCAGCAAGGCCGCAGGTGAAGAGGCGGTGCTTGCGGCCTATCCTGCGGCGGTGATCTTGCGCCCTTCGGTGATTTTCGGCAGCGAGGATCAGTTCTTCAATCGCTTTGCCGGCATGGCCACCCTGTCCCCGATCCTGCCCGTCGTGGGGGCGGATACCCGGTTTCAGCCGGTCTATGTGGATGATGTGGCGCAGGCTGCCGTGCTGGCCGCGACGGGCCAGGCCGCACCCGGCATCTACGAGCTTGGTGGCCCCGATGTGCTCAGCTTCCGGGCATTGATGCAGCGGATGCTGGCGGTGATCCAGCGCCGCCGTCTGATTGTGAACGTGCCGTTTTTTGTGGCGCGCCTGATGGGCGGGGCGTTCGATCTGCTGCAAACGCTGACAGTGGGCCTGTTTGAAAACAAGACATTGACCCGCGATCAGGTGAAAAACCTTGCGCGCGACAATGTGGTGGCAAAGGATGCAAAGGGCTTTGCCCAGCTTGGTATTGCCCCCACCTCCATCGAGTCGGTCTTGCCGGAGTATCTGTGGCGTTACCGCCCTTCGGGCCAATATGCCGCGATCAAGAAATCGGCGAAGAACCTGAAAAAGGCCTGAGTTTTTGGATAATATCTTTCTTGCAGCGCTTCTGGGTCTTCTTGAAGGGCTGACCGAATTCATCCCGGTGTCATCGACCGGCCATCTGTTGCTGGCGGGCCATTTCCTGGGGTTCGACAGTCCGGGAAACACCTTTGAGGTGGTGATTCAGCTGGGTGCCGTTCTGGCGCTGATCTCGCTTTATGCGGCCAAGCTGACGGCGATTGCCTTGCAGGCGCGGACCGATGCCGTGGCGCGGCGGTCGCTGCTGTCTTTGCTGATTGCCTTTCTGCCAGCGGTGTTCATCGGCCTTCTGGCGCATGATTTCATCAAGACCGTGCTGTTTGACACGCCGATGCTGATTGCGGTGATGCTGATTGTGGGCGGTGTCATTCTGCTGGTGATTGACAGGATCGCCCCGCCACCTGTGCATCTTGACGCCACCAGACTGCCGTTGCGGACCGCGCTGATCATCGGGGTCTGCCAATGTGTTGCAATGATTCCGGGGGTTTCGCGGTCCGGGGCCACGATTGTGGGCGCGCTGCTGCTGGGCGTGGAAAAGCGGGCAGCGGCGGAATTTTCCTTTCTGCTCAGCTTGCCGACCATGGGGGCGGCGGTGGCCTATGATCTGTTCAAATCGCGCGATATGCTGGATTTTTCAGCAATGGCCGATATCGCCGTTGGTTTTGCGGTGGCCTTTGTGTCAGCCCTGCTTGTGGTGCGGGCCGTGCTCAACTTTGTTGGGCGCAATGGCTATGCGGTCTTTGGCTGGTGGCGAATCATCGTCGGCACTGTGGCTTTGGTGGCTCTTTTGACGGTCGGCTGAGGGTATAGGTATCGCATGCTGACCTAATCTTCCGAAAAAAAGTCAACATGGCTGACCAAAGGGCAGGAAAAGCGTAAATAAGGTCAGTATTGCTGACTTTTATTCCAGATGCAGCTTGGCTATGAAGGCGCACCCGATATCCGCATGGGAGACGCAGCCTTGGCCACGCAGAAAATGCTCAAATTCGTGACCCTGCCCAAAGAGACGCCCGAAAAGCGCCCTCCTACTTTGCGCAATCAGGATTTCCATGAGATTTACCGCGAGTTCGCCGCCGAGAAGGCAGCCGAACAGGCGGGGCGGTGCAGCCAATGTGGCGTGCCCTATTGCCAGTCGCATTGCCCGCTGCACAACAACATCCCCGACTGGCTGCGGCTGACCGCCGAGGGACGGCTGGAAGAAGCCTATGAGCTGAGCCAGGCCACCAACACCTTCCCCGAGATCTGCGGCCGGATCTGCCCGCAGGACCGGCTGTGTGAAGGCAATTGCGTGATCGAGCAATCGGGTCATGGCACGGTCACCATCGGGTCGGTCGAGAAATACATCACCGACACCGCCTGGGAAAATGGCTGGGTCAAGCCGATCAAGCCCGCGGTGGAGCGGGCCGAGAGCGTGGCCATCATCGGGGCCGGGCCGGGGGGCCTTGCCGCCGCCGATGTGCTGCGCCGCCGGGGCTATCAGGTGACGGTCTATGACCGCTATGACCGGGCAGGCGGGTTGATGACCTATGGGATTCCGGGGTTCAAGCTGGAAAAACCCGTTGTGATGCAACGGATTGAACAGCTGGAGCTGGGTGGCGTGCAGTTCGTGCTGAATTGCGCGGTGGGCAGTGACATCAGCTTTGATGCGATCCGGGGCCAGCATGATGCGGTGCTGATTGCCACTGGCGTCTACAAGTCGCGCGACATCGAGGCCCCCGGCGTGGGGGCGCAGGGTGTGGTGCGGGCGCTAGACTACCTGACGGCCAGCAATCGCAAGAGTTTTGGCGACGAGGTGCCGGAGTTTGACTCGGGTGAGCTGAACGCACAGGGCAAGCGCGTGGTGGTGATCGGCGGTGGGGACACGGCGATGGATTGCGTGCGCACGGCCATTCGCCAGGGGGCGACCTCGGTCAAGTGCCTGTACCGCCGCGACCGGGCCAATATGCCCGGCAGCCAGCGTGAAGTGCAGAATGCCGAGGAAGAAGGCGTTGAATTTGTTTGGCTTTCTGCACCCAAGGGCTTTACCGCCGGGGAGGCTGTTGAGGGGGTGATGGTGCAGAAGATGCGCCTTGGCCAGCCCGATGCCTCGGGCCGGCAGTCGCCCGAGCTGATCGAGGGGGCCGATTATATCGAGCCCGCCGATCTGGTGGTGCAGGCGCTGGGCTTTGAGCCGGAGGAGATTCCGACGCTGTGGGGCGTGCCCGATCTGGCGGTGACGCGCTGGGGCACGATCAAGGCTGATTTCCGCACCCATGCCACCAGCCTGCCGGGCGTCTATGCGGCGGGGGATATCGTCCGGGGGGCGAGCCTTGTGGTCTGGGCGATCCGCGACGGGCGCGAAGCGGCGGAGGCGATCATGGGCTATCTGGCGCAGACCGGGGCCGTGGCCGCAGAATAACGGGTCTGGCCAGCGTATGATCTGCGTCTGGCAAAGGTATGGCTTGCGTATGGCACCTTGTGCGGTGGGCAAATGTGGTGCGGGTCAGCAGGGCTGACCTGATCGGAGGGCAGGGTTTATGTTGAAACAGATGCTGATCATTGCAGCCCTGCTGCCCGCCCCCGCCTTTGCCGGGGCCTTCAGCCCGCCCGAGGGGTGCAGCACCTATATGACCGTGCAGTCGCGGCAGTGCCGGGTGTCGAACCATTACACCTGCAGCGCCGATGCCGAGGGCGACAAATGGCGCGCCGATTTTGACCAGCAGGGGCCGTTCTTTCTGAGCCGGATCAACCATGAGGCCGAATGGGTCGAAAGCTATGATCTGGGGGAGGGCGTGGTGCGCCAGACGCTGGACCCAAACCCGTCTGACCCGGCATCATTTTCCGAATTGCTGGCCTCTGGCACCGATACGTTTCAGTTCAACCTGAGCCGCGACAATGGCGAGCGGACCCGGGTGAACGGGTTTGACACGCTGACCGGGCGCAGCGTGACCATTGATGGCGTGACGCTGCAGGAAACCCAGTTCGAGTTTACCGAGACCGATCAGGCGGGCGTGGTGCTGCGCCAGTCGCGCGGGCGGGAATATATTCACCCCGAGATGCGCATCTTCTTTTCCGGCCCGTCGGAATGGCGCGGTTCGGACGGGGATTTCCTGCCGATGGATGGCAGCCCGGTGGAGTTCATGTTTCCGGGCGAGCCCGGTTTCGAGGCCACCGAGCCGTTGTTCGACTGTGACCCGTTGATGACCCAGGCCCTGCCCGATGCCACGCCGGTTCCGGCGGCGTTCCGGCCGGGCAAGACACCAGACTTTAGCCGTGCCGGAGCGCCTGCGCTGTCCGGCGACAATGCCAGCCCAGAGGAGTGAGCCATGACGATCTATGATGATGCCTGGGTAAAGTCTGAGGAAGCCAAGCGCGCCTTTATGGATGCCAACGGGCTGTACAAGGCGGATGATGAGCATTCGTCCTGCGGCGTGGGGCTGGTGGTGGCGATTTCCGGCAAGCCCAGCCGCAAGGTGGTGCAGTCGGGGATTGATGCGCTCAAGGCCATCTGGCACCGCGGCGCAGTGGATGCCGATGGCAAGACCGGCGACGGCGCGGGCATTCATGTGCAGATTCCGGTCAAGTTCTTTTATGACGTGATCCGCCGCACCGGGCATGAGCCGGATACGGGCAAGCTGGTCGCGGTGGGGCAGGTGTTCCTGCCGCGCACCGATTTTGGCGCGCAAGAGCGGTGCCGCACCATTGTCGAGGCCGAAGTGCTGCGCATGGGCCATTATATCTATGGCTGGCGGCATGTGCCGGTGGACACCACCGTGCTGGGCGAGAAGGCCAATGCCACCCGGCCCGAGATCGAGCAGATCCTGATCCGCTGTGAAAAGGACATCGATCAGGAGCAGTTCGAGCGTGAACTGTACATCATCCGCCGCCGGATCGAGAAGGCAGCGATGGCGGCGCAGATTCAGGGGCTGTACCTGTGCAGCCTGTCGTGCCGCAGCATCATCTACAAAGGCATGATGCTGGCCGAGCAGGTGGCGGTGTTCTACCCCGATCTGATGGACGACCGGTTTGAAAGCGCCTTTGCGATCTATCACCAGCGCTATTCCACCAACACTTTCCCGCAGTGGTGGCTGGCGCAGCCGTTCCGCATGCTGGCCCATAACGGCGAGATCAACACGCTGAAGGGCAACGTCAACTGGATGAAAAGCCATGAGATCCGCATGGCGTCGAACAATTTTGGTGACGCGGCCGAGGATATCAAGCCGATCATCCCGTCGGGCACGTCCGATTCCGGTGCGCTGGATGCGGTGTTCGAGGTGATGGTGCGGTCAGGCCGGTCGGCGCCCATGGCGAAAACCATGCTGGTGCCCGAGGCGTGGAGCAAGACCACGACCGATATGCCGAAAGCCTGGGCCGATATGTATGCCTATTGCAACGCGGTGATGGAGCCCTGGGACGGGCCTGCGGCGCTGGCGATGACCGATGGCCGCTGGGTCTGTGGCGGGTTGGACCGCAACGGGCTGCGCCCGATGCGCTATGTGGTGACCGGGGATGGCTTGCTGATCGCCGGGTCCGAGGCGGGGATGGTACCGGTGGACGAATCCACCATCCGCGAAAAGGGCGCGCTGGGGCCGGGGCAGATGATCGCGGTCGATATGGCCGAGGGCAAGCTCTATCACGACGCGCAGATGAAGGACAAACTGGCGGCCTCGAACCCCTATGGCGAGTGGATCGAAAAGGTCATCGACCTGAACAGCCTGCTGCGGGATGTGCCTGAGCGCGCGCAGTTTGAAGGGGCCGATCTGCGCCGCCGCCAGATTGCGGCGGGGTTCACGGTGGAAGAGCTGGAGCAGGTTCTGGCCCCGATGGCCGAGGACGGCAAGGAAATGATCGCGAGCATGGGCGATGATACGCCTGCGGCGGTGCTGTCGAGCATCTATCGCCCGCTGTCGCATTTCTTCCGGCAGAACTTCAGCCAGGTCACCAACCCGCCGATTGATTCCTTGCGCGAAAGCCGGGTGATGAGTCTGAAGACGCGGTTTGGCAACCTGAAGAACGTGCTGGATGAAAACTCCAGCCAGACCGAGATTCTGGTGCTGGAAAGCCCGTTCATCGCCAATGCGGAATTCGACGTGATGTGCAAGCATTTCGGCGAGCAGGTGGCCTATATCGACTGTACCTTCCCGGTGACGGCGGGGTTGGACGATCTGCGCCAGGGGCTGGAGCGTATTCGCGCCGAGGCAGAGGATGCGGTGCGGTCGGGGGCCAGCCATCTGGTGCTGACCGATGAGCATCAGGGGCCGGACAAGGTGCCGATGCCGATGATTCTGGCCACCAGTGCGGTGCACAGCTGGCTGACGCGCAAGGGGCTGCGGACCTTCTGTTCGGTGAACGTGCGGTCTGCCGAATGCATTGACCCGCATTACTTTGCGGTGCTGATCGGCTGTGGCGCGACCACGGTGAACGCCTATCTGGCGCAGGATTCCATTGCCGACCGGATTGCCCGTGGCTTGCTGGATGGCAGCCTGACCGATGCGATGCGGCGCTACCGCGATGCGATCAACGGTGGCCTGTTGAAGATCATGTCGAAGATGGGGATTTCCGTGATCTCCAGCTATCGCGGGGGGTTGAACTTCGAGGCGGTGGGGCTCTCACGCGCCATGGTGGCGGAGTATTTCCCCGGCATGCACAGCCGGATTTCGGGCATCGGCCTGACCGGCATCGAGCAGAAGCTGGAAGAGGTGCATGCCAAGGGCTGGCTGGGCGGCGCCGATGTGCTGCCGATCGGTGGGTTCTACAAGGCGCGGCGCTCGGGTGAAAAGCATGCCTGGGAAGCGCAGACGATGCATATGCTGCAGGCGGCCTGTGACCGGGCCAGCTTTGACATCTGGAAGCAGTACACGGCGGCGATGCGGGCCAATCCGCCGATCCATATCCGCGACCTTTTGGACATCAAGCCCTTGGGCAAGCCGGTGCCGATTGAGGAGGTGGAGAGCATCACCTCTATCCGCAAGCGGTTTGTCACGCCGGGCATGAGCCTTGGGGCGCTGGGGCCAGAGGCGCACAAGACGCTGAACGTGGCGATGAACCGGATTGGCGCGAAGTCTGACTCTGGGGAGGGCGGCGAAGATCCGGCGCATTTCCTGCCCGAGGCGAATGGTGACAACCCGAGCGCCAAGATCAAGCAGGTGGCGTCGGGGCGTTTTGGCGTGACGGCGGAATACCTGAACGCCTGTGAAGAGCTGGAAATCAAGGTGGCGCAGGGCGCGAAACCCGGCGAGGGCGGCCAGTTGCCGGGCATGAAGGTGACCGAGCTGATCGCGCGGCTGCGGCATTCGACCAAGGGGGTGACGCTGATCTCGCCCCCGCCGCACCACGACATCTATTCCATCGAAGATCTGGCGCAGCTGATCTATGACCTGAAGCAGATCAACCCGCGCGCCAAGGTGACGGTGAAGCTGGTGTCGTCGTCGGGCGTGGGCACGATTGCGGCGGGCGTGGCCAAGGCCAAGGCCGATATCATCCTGATTTCCGGGCACAACGGCGGCACCGGGGCATCGCCCGGCACCAGCATCAAATATGCCGGCCTGCCGTGGGAAATGGGCCTGACCGAGGCGCATCAGGTGCTGAGCATGAACAACCTGCGCGACCGGGTGACGCTGCGCACCGATGGCGGGCTGCGCACGGGCCGCGATGTGGTGATGGCGGCGATGATGGGGGCCGAGGAATATGGCATCGGCACCGCAGCCCTGATCGCGATGGGCTGCATCATGGTGCGGCAGTGCCAGTCCAACACCTGCCCGGTGGGGGTCTGCACCCAGAATGAGGAGTTGCGCAAGAAGTTCACCGGCACGGCGGACAAGGTGGTGAACCTGATCACCTTCTATGCGCAGGAGGTGCGGGAGCTGCTGGCCGGGATCGGCGCGCGATCCTTGGATGAGATCATCGGGCGGGCGGATCTGCTGACGCAGGTTTCCCGCGGTGCGGCGCATCTGGATGACCTTGATCTCAACCCGCTCTTGATCACCGTCGATGGGGCGAACCGGATCACCTATGACCGCAGCAAGCCGCGCAATGCGGTGCCCGATACGCTGGACGCCGAGATCATCCGGGATGGCGCGCGCTTCTTTGAAGAGGGCGAGAAGATGCAGCTGTCTTACGCCGTGCGCAACACGCACCGGACCATCGGCACGCGGGCATCGAGCCATATCGTGCGCAAGTTCGGCATGCGCAACGCGCTGCAGCCCGACCATCTGACGGTGAAGCTGACCGGCAATGCCGGGCAGTCGCTGGGGGCATTTGCCGCGCGGGGGCTGAAGCTGGAGGTGATGGGCGACGCCAATGACTATGTTGGCAAGGGCCTGTCGGGCGGCACGATTGTGGTGCGGCCGGTGATGTCGTCACCGCTGGAGGCGTCGGAAAACACCATCATCGGCAATACCGTGCTCTATGGCGCGACCGATGGCTATCTGTTTGCCAGCGGGCGCGCGGGCGAGCGGTTTGCGGTGCGCAATTCGGGCGCGCATGTGGTGGTCGAAGGCTGCGGGTCGAACGGTTGTGAATACATGACCGGCGGTGTGGCGGTGATTCTGGGCCGGATCGGCGCGAATTTCGGGGCCGGGATGACCGGCGGCATGGCCTATCTGTATGACCCGAGTGGCGTGGCCGAGGATTTCATCAACATGGACTCGCTGGTGACCTGTGCGGTCAGCCACCCGCATTGGGACCGGCAGCTGCGCAGCCTGATTGAGGCGCATGTGCGCGAAACCGGCAGCCGCAAGGCCGCCGCCATCCTGTCGGACTGGGAGACGGAGCGGGCCAATTTCCTGCAGGTCTGCCCGACCGAGATGCTGGTGCATCTGCCGCATCCGCTGAGCGACGAGGCGGTGAAGGTTCCGGCGGAGTAACGACACGGAAAAGGGCCCCTCTGCGGGGCCCTTTGCTTTGCGGCGTCAGATCTTGACCCGGCGCGCCGCTTGGGGCCTAACGGGGCATGGCAAGCGCACCCCGAAAATCCCGCAAGGGCAATGATGCCGCCCCGCTTCTGGCCCCGGCCCGCGCGCTGCGACGGCGCGTGCTGCGCTGGGCGGTGCGGGGGATGCTGGGGGTGGCTGCGCTCTTCGCGCTGCTGGTGCTGCTGTTTTCCTTCCTCAACCCGCCGGTGAATATCTACCAGTTGCAGGAATCGGCGCGTCTGGGCGGGGTTGAGCGTGAGTGGGTGGCGTTTGACCAGATTGCGCCGGTGATGGGTCGGTCGGCGGTGGCGGCAGAGGATGCGAATTTCTGCCTGCACTGGGGGTTTGACATGAACGCCATCCGCGCGGCGGTGGCCCAAGGTGGCAACCGGGGGGCCTCGACCATCAGCCAGCAGGTGGTGAAGAATGTGTTCCTGTGGCACGGCCGGTCCTGGCTGCGCAAGGCGATGGAGGGGGTGCTGACCCCGGCGGTGGAGCTGATCTGGTCGAAAGAGCGGATTCTGGAAGTCTATCTGAACATTGCGGAATTTGACGAAGGGGTGTTTGGCGTGCAGGCGGCGGCGCAGCATTATTTCGGTGTGGACGCCCGTGACCTGAGCGCGCTGCAAGCGGCCCGGCTGGCAGCCATTCTGCCCGATCCCAAGGCGCGCTCGGCCTCGGACCCGAGCAGCTTTGTGCGCAACCGGACGCGGGGAATCATGGCGGGGGCCGAGACGATTGCCGCAGACGGGCGCGACGGGTGTTTCAGGTGAGCGCTTTGGGGAAAGGCCGGGGGGGCTGTCTGCCCCCCCGGACCCCCCCGAGGATATTTAGGAACAGATAATAGCAGCAGCCAGCGCTGCGCTGCGACCCCAGGGACGCAGGAGGCGGTTGCAGGGTTTTGGGGGTCAAAAGGGGAATGGAAATGATAGCTGACCGCAGAATAAAGATCGCGCCGTCGATTTTGGCCGCTGATTTCGCGAATTTCGGGGCGGAATGTGCGGCGATCGAGGCGCAGGGCTGTGACTGGGTGCATGTCGATGTGATGGACGGGCATTTCGTGCCCAACATCACCTTTGGCCCTGCCACCTGCGCCGCCATCCGCCCGCATATCAAGGGGGTGATGGATGTTCACCTGATGGTGGCCCCTGTGGACCCCTATATCGAGGCCTTCGCGCAGGCCGGGGCGGATGTGATTTCGGCCCATCTGGAAGCGGGGCCGCATATTCACCGGACCTTGCAGGCCATTCGCGGGGCCGGGGCCAAGGCGGGGCTGGCGATCAACCCCGGCACCGGGATCGAGGATGTGCGGTATTTGCTGGATATGGTGGATCTGGTCTGCGTGATGACGGTGAACCCGGGCTTTGGCGGGCAGAAGTTTATCCACAGCCAGATTGAGAAGGTCCGCCGCCTGCGGGAGATGATCGGGGACCGGCCCATTCACATCGAGATTGACGGCGGGGTGACGGTGGAGACGGCGCCCCTGGTGGCAGCGGCGGGCGCGGATGTGCTGGTGGCGGGCTCGGCGGTGTTCAAGGGCGGGTCGGTCAGCAACCCGGGGCCCTATGGCGACAACATCCGTGCGATCCGGGCGGCGGCCGAGGCGGCCCGGTGAGTGCTGTGCATCTGATCTTTGACCTTGATGGCACGCTGGTCGATTCCGCGCCGGATATTCATGCGGCGGTGACCCGGATGCTGGCGGATGAGGGGGTGGCGGCGCTGGATCTGGCGACGGTCACCTCCTTTGTCGGCCATGGGCTGCCAAAGCTGGTGGAGCGGGTGATCCTGCGGGTGGGGCTGGACATCGGGCAGCATCCGCGGCTGACGAAAGTGACGCTGGACCATTACAATGCCGCGTCAAGCGATCTGACCCGGGTCTACCCCGGGGTGACCCAAGTGCTGACCGGGTTTCAGCGGGCCGGGCACCGGATGGCCCTGTGCACCAACAAGCCGGTGGGGCCTGCGCGTGACATTCTGCGCGCTCTGGGGCTGGAAGGGTTTTTCAGCCTGGTGATCGGGGGCGACTCTCTGCCGGTGACCAAGCCCGATCCGGCCCCGCTGCAGGCCTGCATTGCGGGCCTTGGCGGGGGCGCGGCGCTTTATGTCGGTGACAGCGAGGTGGATGCGGCCACGGCGGTGGCGGCGCGGGTGCCCTTTGCCCTGTTCACCGAGGGCTATCGCAAGACGCCGGTTGCCGATCTGCCGCATGCGCTGGCGTTTTCGGAGTTTGCCAGCCTGCCGGCGATGGTGGCGGCGCTGCAGGCCGGAACCGGCGCAGACTGACCAGCCTGGCAGCCGGAGGGCGGTTGCGCATTGAACCCCGGCGCCATGGCCTGTATCAGGTGCACAGATTTTATACGGGTGCTGCATGATCCGCCTTTACCATTTCCCCCTCTCTCCGTTCTGCCGCAAGGTGCGTCTGACGCTGGCGGAGAAGAAGCTGGAGGTGGAACTGGTGGAGGAGCGCTATTGGGAGCCCAGCCCGGATTTCCTGCGCCGCAACCCGGCGGGCAAGGTGCCGATCCTGAAGATGGAGCAGAAGACGCTGAGTGAAAGCCAGGCGATCTGCGAATATCTGGATGAGACCTTTCCCACGCCCGCGCTGATGCCGCGCGATCCGGAGGTGCGCTATGAGGTGCGGCGGATCTGTGCGTGGTTTGACGACAAGTTCCACGCCGAGGTTACCTCGAAACTGCTCTATGAGCGGGTGAACAAGAAGGTGATGAAGCTGGGCTACCCGGATTCGAAGAATGTGAAATTCGGGGCCGGGCGGATCAAGTTTCACCTCGACTACATGGCGTGGATCCTGGACCAGCGGCGCTGGCTGGCGGGCGATATCATGACGCTGGCCGATTTCACCGCGGCCGCGCATCTGTCTTGTCTGGACTATATCAGCGATGTGGACTGGAACCGGTCGGCCACGGTGAAGGACTGGTATGCCAAGATCAAGTCGCGGCCCAGTTTCCGCACCTTGCTGGCCGATCAGGTGCCGGGGTTCCCGCCGCCGGCGCATTACGCCGATCTGGATTTCTGAGAGGGCCTTGCGCCCGGACCCTCAGGAGAGTTTCAGACTGAAGACAATCAGGCGCGTCTCGAGAGCGATGCGATGCTGAGGGTTTGCAGCACCTTTGCCTCGATCTGGGCCGCATCCATCCCGGCGGAGCGGTACATCGCTTCGGGTGAGGCGTGGTCGATGAAGGTGTCAGGCAGGACCATGGAACGGTATTTCAACCCGGTGTCGAAAACGCCTTCTTCGGCCAGAAGCTGTGCCACATGGCTGCCGAAGCCGCCGATGGCGCCTTCTTCGATGGTGATCAGCGCCTCGTGGTTGCGGGCGAGGTTCAGGATCATGTCGCGGTCGAGCGGTTTGGCGAAGCGGGCGTCGACCACGCTGGGGGTAAGGCCCTTTTGCGCGAGGCTTTCGGCGGCTTTCAGGGTTTCCTGCAGCCGGGTGCCGAAGGACAAGAGCGCCACGCGGTTCCCCGAGGTGATCAGGCGGGCCTTGCCGATTTGCAGGGGCGTGCCACGGGTGGGGAGGTCGACACCGACGCCATCGCCGCGCGGGAAGCGGAAGGCGATGGGGCCATCGTTGTGCGCGACGGCGGTGGCGACCATGTGAACCAGTTCCGCCTCGTCGGCTGCTGCCATCACCACCATGCCGGGCAGGTTGGCGAGGAAGGCCACGTCGAAGCTGCCGGCATGGGTGGCGCCGTCGGCCCCCACAAGGCCCGCGCGGTCGATGGCGAAGCGGACGGGCAGGCGCTGGATGGCGACATCATGCACCACCTGATCATAGCCGCGTTGCAGGAAGGTGGAGTAGATGGCGCAGAAGGGTTTCATTCCGCCTGCGGCGAGGCCCGCCGAAAAGGTCACGGCATGTTGTTCGGCGATGCCGACATCGAAACAGCGGCGGGGGAAGCGGTCGGCGAACAGGTTCAGCCCGGTGCCATCGGGCATGGCGGCGGTGACGGCGACGATTTTATCATCGCGTTCCCCTTCGGCAATCAGGGCCTGAGCGAACACCTTGGTATAGCTGGGCGCGTTGGAGGCGGCCTTGGCTTGCACGCCGGTGAGCACGTCGAACTTGCCGGTGGCGTGGCCACGGTCACGCGCCGCCTCGGCTGGCGCGTAGCCCTTGCCCTTTTTGGTCAGCACATGCAGCAGGATCGGGCCGGTGGCGCGGGCCTTGGCGGTGCGCAGGATGGGCAGCAGCTGGTCAAGATCGTGCCCGTCAATCGGGCCGATGTAGGAAAACCCCAGCTCCTCGAACAGGGTGCCGCCCATCGCCATGCCCTTGAGCATTTCCTTGGCCCGGCGCGCGCCTTCCTGAAACGGCGGCGGCAGCAGGCCCAAGGCGCCTTTGGCAGCGGCCTTGAGGTCTTGCAGCGGGGCTTCGGCATAGAGGCGGCTGAGGTAGCTGGACAGGGCACCCACGGGGGGGGCGATCGACATTTCATTGTCGTTGAGCACCACGAACAGCCGCTTTTTCAGGTGGCCCGCGTTGTTCATCGCCTCAAATGCCATGCCCGCGCTCATGGAGCCATCGCCGATCACCGCCACCGCATCGCCCGGATCGCCGCCCAGATCGGCGGCCATGGCAAAGCCAAGGGCGGCAGAGATCGAGGTGGAGGAATGGGCCGCGCCGAATGGGTCATAGGGGGATTCGGAGCGTTTGGTGAAGCCTGACAGCCCGCCTTCGGTGCGCAGGGTGCGGATGCGGTCGCGCCGCCCGGTCAGGATCTTGTGGGGATAGCACTGATGGCCGACATCCCAGATGATCTTGTCACGCGGGGTATCGAACACCGCATGCAGGGCCACGGTCAGTTCGACCACCCCCAGACCGGCGCCCAGATGGCCGCCGGTGACCGAGACGGCCGAAATCGTCTCGGCCCGCAGTTCATCGGCCAGTTGGCGCAGCTCGCGGTCGGACAGGCCCTTCATGTCGGAGGGCAGGGTCACGCGGTCAAGCAGCGGGGTTTTGGGTCGGTCGGTCATATCCTGCCTTTAGCTTTCGCGCGCGATCACGAACCGCGCGGCGTCTATCAGGGTTCTGGCGCGCTCGCCATAGGGGGCAAGGTGGCCTTCTGCCTCTGCGACCAGAGCGCGCGCCCTTGCCCGGGCGCCATCCAGCCCAAGGAGCGAGACGAAGGTGGCCTTGCCGGCCGCCGCGTCCTTGTGCAGGCGCTTGCCGGTCTGCGCCTCATCGCCGGTTTCATCCAGAATGTCGTCGGCGATCTGGAAGGCGAGGCCGAGGGCGGTGGCATAGGCGCGCAGGGGGGTGGGGTCTTGCCCGGCAATGATGGCGCCGGCTTCGGCAGACCAGCGGATCAGGGCGCCGGTCTTGCCCGCCTGCAGCCGGGTGATCTGGTCCAGCGTCAGCGCGGTGGGGCTGGTTTCGGCGGCAATGTCGAGCGCCTGACCCAGCACCATGCCTTGCGCACCCGACGCCTGGGCCAGACCCTGCACCAGGGCGATGCGGGTGTCGCCGCTGCCCAAGGCAGGGTCGCAGAGCAGCTCGAAGGCGAGGGTTTGCAGGGCGTCACCGGCCAGGACGGCGGTTGCATCGTCCCATTTCACATGGACGGTGGGCTGGCCGCGGCGCAGGTCATCATCATCCATGCAGGGCAGGTCGTCATGCACAAGGCTGTAGGCGTGCAGGCATTCCACCGCCGCCGCCGCACTGAGCGCGCGGGCGGGGGGCAGATCGAACAGCGCCGCCGTTTCCAGCACCAGAAAGCCGCGCAGCCGTTTGCCGCCCGCCACGGCATAGCGCATGGCTTCGATCACCGGTTCATCGGCGCGGTCGGACAGGGCTTGGTCGAGCCGGGACTGGATCAGCCCGCCTGCGTGCGCCAGAGCGTCGGGAAAGCTCACATCCCCTCCACCGGGGTGGTGCCGATGGCGCGGCCCTCGGCGGCGCGGATCAGGTCTACCTTTTCTTCGGCCTCTTTCAGCCGGGCTTCGCAATGGGCCTTGAGCTTTGCGCCGCGTTCATACAGGGCGATGGAGGCATCGAGTGCGACATCGCCGCGTTCCAGCTGGCCCACGACCTGTTCCAATGCGGCCATGGCCTCTTCAAAGCTCATGCCTTCTACGGGCTTTTCGGCGGGTTTGTCGGTCATGCGGTCTGCCTTCCCAGTTCTGTCACATGCGCGGCCACGCTTTCGGCCAATGCCGCCAGATCATAGCCGCCCTCCAGCGCCGATACCACCCGGCCCGCGCAGCATTCCTCCGCCAGATCGCAGATCGCGCGGGTCAGGCGGGCGAAATCCGGCGTGGTCCAGTTCAGGCCGGCCAGCGGATCGTCGCGGTGGGCGTCGAAGCCGGCGCTGATCAGGATGAGTTCCGGTTGCCATCGGCGCAGACCTTCCAGCGCCGGCTGCCACGCCGCCCACATCTGCGCGCCGCCTGATCCCGCAGCCAGCGGCAGGTTGGTGATCTGGCCATGCGCGCCGCGTTCATTGGGGTGGCCGGTGCCGGGATAGAGCGGCATCTGATGGCTGGAGACAAAGCGCACGCGCGGCTCATCCCACAGCAGATCCTGTGTGCCGTTGCCGTGGTGCACGTCGAAATCGAGCACGGCGACGCGGGACAGGCCATGGTGGTCCAGCGCGCGCATGGCCGCAATGGCGACGGTGCCGAACAGGCAAAAGCCCATGGCGGTTTCGCGTTCCGCATGATGGCCCGGCGGGCGGGTGGCGACAAAGGCGCGTGTGCCGTTGGCCAGCACATGATCGACCGCATGGCAGATGCCGCCCACGCCGCGCATCGCGGCGGCATAAGAGCCGGGCGACAGGAGGGTATCGCCATCCAGTTGCGCCCAGCCCGATGGGGGCAGCGCGTTGCGGATGCGGTCGATATGGCGCTGGGGGTGGCAGCGCAGCACATCCTCTGTGGCACCCATTGGGGCCACTTGCCGGTCAAGCGGCAGGCCCAGCAAGCCCCGTTCGACCGCCGCCAGCCGCGCCACCTGTTCCGGATGGCCGGGCGGGGTGACATGCGACATGCAATCGTCATGCGCGATGACCAGAACCTGTTCAGTCATTGATGTCGCGGTCCCACAGCCGGACCTGCCCCTTGCGCACCCCCAGCACGCGGCGCAGCACCAGCCATGCGATCAGCGAGGCGACGGCAAAGACCAGCAGCAGCACCGCCAGACTGCCGCCCAGGATGCCCAGCCCAAGCCCGGCCCCCACCACAACCGCGCCGATGGCAAAGCCCACGAAGATATAGCCCGGGGCCAGCACCTCGAGCACGCCAAGGGCAAAGCCTGCCACGATCCAGACCCACCAGACCGCCCACATCAGCCGCGCCCTTTCAGCATCTTGAACGCATCGGCAAAGGCATCCAGCGCCTGTGCGGGCACCAGGATGGTCTGCTTGCCCGGGCCTTGCGCCACCTTGGCCAGCGCATCCACCTGCGCCAGAGCCAGCTGATACTGCGCTGCCTCCAACCCCGATTCGCGGATCGCCACGGCGATGGCCGATGTGGCATAGGCCTCGGCATCCGCTGTCACCCGCTTGGCCTTGGCGGCTTGTTCGGCGGCATAGAGGTCGGCATCGGCGGCGAGTTCGACAGAGCGTTTCTTGCCCTCGGCCTCCATCACCTGGGCGCGGCGGGCGCGTTCGGCGTTGAGCTGTTGCAGCATGGCGGCGCGGGTCGCCTCATCAAGGTTCACGTCGAGAATTTCGGCCCGCGTCACCTCGACCCCCCAGTCATCGACCATGGCGGTGACCTGTTCGCGCACCCGTTCGATCAGCTGGGCGCGGTTGGATTGCACCTGATCCAGTTCGATCTTGCCGATTTCGGACCGGACGATCCCGGCGACCGTGGTGGCAATCGCACCATCGACATCGCGGATGCGGTAGACGGTCTTTTCCGGTTCGGTGATGCGGTAGAATACCGAAGTTTCCACCTTTACCAGTACGTTGTCGGCGGTGATGGCATCCTGGCTGGCGGTTGGCAGCTGACGCTCCAGAATGGAGATCCGGTGCGCCACCCGGTCGAGAAAGGGCACGACGAAGTTGATGCCGGGCCCCAGAACCGAGCGCAACCGGCCAAAGCGTTCGACCACATGCTTTTCCGACTGTGGAACGATCCGCACCCCCAGGAAGATGCACAGGATGAGGAAGACAGCAATCGCCAGAAGGACCGCATTGCCGCCCATAACCGGGGTGAAATCCATTGCAGAACGCCTTGTTCAAATCATTTTCGCCGCAAGGATGGCGGGTTCATCGGCCAGAGGCAAGCGCAGGGATAATCTTGCGCTGTTGCCCTGCCTGACCGTTCATTCTTCGCCCATTTATTGATCAGGCGAGCGATTTTCCCATCTTGTAGCGATTATGGAAGGATTTCTTCGAATAAATCAGAAATCCGCGGGCATCTTTGCCAGAAAATCCCCCAGTGCCGGATGCATGATCGGCCGAACACTCCTGTTGCGAAAGGTCGCCCCATGAAAATCGTCATCCTCGGCTCTGGCGTCATCGGTGTGACCTCGGCCTGGTATCTGGCGCAGGCCGGGCATGAGGTAACGGTGATCGACCGTCAGCCTGCCGCCGCGCTGGAAACCAGCTTTGCCAATGCCGGCGAGATCAGCCCCGGCTATTCCGCGCCCTGGGCAGCACCCGGCATTCCGCTGAAGGCGATCAAATGGATGTTCATGGAACATGCGCCTCTGATCGTGAACCCGAAGCCGGATGTCGCCAAGATCCGCTGGATGCTGCAGATGCTGGGCAATTGCACCTCTGCGGCCTATGCGGTGAACAAGGGGCGGATGGTGCGGCTGGCGGAATATTCGCGCGATTGCCTGACCGATCTGCGCGCCACCACCGGCATTGCCTTTGACGAGCGCCAGCAGGGCACGCTGCAACTGTTCCGCACGCAAAAGCAGGTCGATGGGGCCGGCAAGGATATCGACGTGCTGCGCGAGGGCGGGGTGCCGTTCGAAGTGCTGGATGTGGCGGGCTGTCTGGCGGTGGAGCCGGGGCTGGCCGATGCGGCAGGCAAGATCGCGGGCGGCTTGCGCCTGCCCAAGGACGAGACCGGCGATTGTTTCAAGTTCACCCAAGGGCTGGCGGCGCGGGCGGCGGCGGCGGGCGTGACCTTCCGCCAGGGCGTCAGCATCACCCGGCTGAACCGCACAGGCGACAAGATCACCAGTGTGACGACCTCCGAAGGGGAGGTGACCGCCGATGCCTTTGTGCTGGCGCTGGGGTCATATTCGCCGCAGCTGGTGGCGGATCTGGGCATTGCCTTGCCGGTCTATCCGGTGAAGGGCTATTCGATCACCGTGCCGGTGACCGATGCCAGCCGCGCGCCGGTGTCCACCGTGATGGATGAAACCCACAAGATCGCCATCACCCGGCTTGGGGATCGCATCCGCGTTGGCGGCATGGCGGAAATCGCGGGATTTGATCTGTCGCTGTCGGAAAAGCGCAAGCGGACGCTGGTGCATTCGGTGGAAGACCTGTTTGGCGGCGCGGGCGACCAGAGCCGTGCGACGTTCTGGGCGGGTCTGCGCCCGATGACGCCGGATGGCACGCCGATTGTGGGCCGCTCGCCGGTGGCCAACCTGTTCCTGAACACCGGCCATGGCACGCTGGGCTGGACGATGGCCGCCGGTTCGGGCCGGTTGCTGGCCGATATCGTCTCGGGCCATGCCACGGATATCGAAAGCCGCGATCTTGGGTTTGAGCGTTACGCCAAAGCTGCCAAAGCTGCGCGGCCGGTGCTGACCCCCGCCCCGGCGCGCTGACCGCCCAAGGCTTGCACCTTGCTGGCGCAGGCCCGCCGGAGGCATCCCCAGATGCCCCTGGCGTTCCCGCTTTGCCCCTGTGCGCGGCGGCCACAACCGGTTATGATTGCGCATCATGCCCGCCCTGTGCCGCGATTGCCTGACCGAATTTGACACGGCCCCGGTGCGGGGCCGCTGTCCGGCCTGCCGCAGCCCGCGCATCCTGTCGCATCCTGATCTGTTCCGGCTGTCCATCGCGCATATGGATTGCGATGCCTTTTATGCGTCGGTGGAAAAGCGCGATGATCCGTCTTTGGCCGACAAGCCGCTGATTGTGGGCGGCGGAACGCGGGGGGTGGTGTCTACCTGCTGTTATATTGCGCGCATCCATGGCGTGCGCTCGGCGATGCCGATGTTTCAGGCGCTGAAACTGTGCCCCGAGGCGGTGGTGGTGAAGCCGCGCATGGCCCGCTATGTCGAGGTCAGCCGCCAGATCCGCGCCATGATGGAGGATCTGACCCCCGCCATCGAGCCTTTGTCCCTGGATGAGGCGTTTCTGGACCTGACCGGCACCGCGCGCCTGCATGGCGCACCGCCTGCGGTGTTGCTGGCGCGGCTGACGAAACGGATGGAGGAGGAGCTGGGCATCACCGGCTCTGTCGGGCTGGCGCATAACAAGTTTCTGGCCAAGATCGCATCCGATCTTGATAAGCCGCGCGGCTTTTCCCTGATTGGCCCGGCCGAGACCGAGGGCTTTTTGCGGCCAAAACCGGTGCGGATTCTCTGGGGGGTGGGCACGGCGATGCAGGCCGCGCTGGAGCAGGCGGGTATTCGCACCATTTCCGACCTTCTGCGCTGGGACCGCGCCGATCTGACCGCGCGCTTTGGCCAGATGGGTGATCGGCTGTGGCATCTGGCGCGCGGGCAGGATGACCGTCGGGTGACGCGGGATGAAAAGCTGAAGTCGATTTCCAAGGAAACCACGTTTTTCGAGGATACCTCGGACGCCGATCTGCTGGACGGCCATCTGTGGCGGCTGTCGGAACAGGTGTCGGACCGCGCCAAGGCCAAGGCGCTGGCGGGCCGCACCGTGACGCTGAAGCTCAAGACCGGAGATTTCCGTATTCTGACCCGGCGCCATGGCTTGCCGGACCCGACCCAGATGGCCGACCGGATCTATCGCACGGCGCGCGGCCTGTTCGACCAGGCGGGCCGTGCCGGGCCGTTCCGGCTGATCGGGGTCGGGATCTCGGATCTGGCACCGGAAGATCAGGCCGACCGGTCCGCTGACCTGCTGGACCCGGACGCGGGCAAGCGCGCCATGGCCGAACGCGCGGCAGATGCGATTCGGGCCCGTTTCGGCAAGGATGCGATCATCAAGGGACGTGCGCTGCGCTGAGGCGGTCGCAATGTGTTGATGGTGCGGGCTCCTTTGGTGTCTTGATCTTCGATGCCCGATCGCTCAGCGAGGGGATATGGTCTGGCTTCTTTCCATTGCACGTCTTTTGCTGGTTCTGGCGGTCCTCCCTTGGGGGGCCTATTCCGGTGCCGCAGCCCTGCCTTCCGGGGATCATCAGGCTGCCGTCGTGGCGGCTGCGGGTCCAGAGCCAGCCGGTGCGGCGGTGTCTGGCGATGACCGGCGCGATGGATTGGATTTTGCGTCAAAGCCAAAGCGCTGTCGGACAGCCGTTCTGCTTGGCGCGCCATGCGGGCCGGATCTTGCGCTGCCCGGGTCTGCGCCTTCCCCGGACCTGCCGGGTGGGGAGGATGCGCTGCTGCCGGCGGATGGGGTGCAGCTTGCCGGGGTGACGCCGGCAGGGTCCCTGGACCCGCCCCGGGCCTGCTGAGTGTCGCGACCGCGCAACCTGCGGTTACCAAGACTCCTCAGCCCATAAGGAACCCACATATGTTGACCCGTCGTCTCTTTGGTGCCGGAGGCGCCTCTGCGCTGCTTTCGGCCTGCGTCATGCAGCCGCCCTCGTCGCAACCCCCCGCGCCGTCGCTGGTCGCGCCAGAAGCCGAACGCTTCCCGCCGCTGCCCGCGCATTATGGCGCGATCACGACCGAACCCTACCCCATTCCTGCGGTGCCGGAAGGCGTTGTGCCGCCCGAACTCTGGCGGCAGGAGGTTGAAAATCCATTTCCACTGGAGGTGGCTGGCACCATCATTGTCGACCCCGACGCTGGCTTTTTGCATCTGGTGGGCACGCAAGGCCGCGCCATGCGCTATGGCGCGGGGACGGGGGCCGCGGCCTTTGCCTGGCACGGCGATGCCCGGCTGCAATTCTGCCGAAGCTGGCCCCGCTGGAAGGTGCCCGACAGCATGATCGCGCGGCAGCCTGAGCTGGAACCCTATTCCGTGGCGAATGGCGGGATGGACCCGGGCCCGGGCAATCCGCTTGGGGCGCGTGCCCTGTATCTGTTTCAGGATGGCGTGGACACGCTGTACCGGATTCACGGGGCTTGCGAGCCAGAGTATCTTGGCAAACGCGTGTCATCCGGCTGCATCCGGCTGCTGGACCATGACGTGATCGATCTGCGTCAGCGTGTGCGACACGGCGTGACGGTGCGGGTGCTGCCACCGCAGCGCCTGTCTGCTGCCGCTGCGGTGTATTAGAGGTTAGGTCCGAAGGCGGGGGATCCTCCCCGCCTTTGGCTGCGGGCCGTGCCCTGTGCCGCGCCTATTCTGCCGCCAGCGGCATCTGCAGCCGGCCGATCATGGCAATCTCGGCCACGACCCCGGCGATCAGATCACGGAAGGCGTCGAATCCGGGCAGCGGTTCGATTCGCGTCTCGTCCATGTAGAGCGCCCGGTCGATCTCGACCTGCACCACATGAAAGCCGCGCGACGGGCGGCCATAGGTCTGGGCGATATAGGCCCCGGCAAAGGGCGCATTGCGCGACACCCGCAACCCGGCGCGGCGGAAGGCGGCTTCGACCTGATCCATCACATTGCGCGCGGCTGCGGCGCCGAATCGGTCCCCCAGCACCACGTCGGGGCGGGGCAGGCCGGGCCGGGAATGCGCCTCGATCGCCTCATGCGGCATGGAATGGCAATCGATCAGCACCGATTGGCCGAATTGGGCGTGGCTGTCCTCGGTCAGGCGACGCAGGGCGGCGTGATAGGGATGCCAATGGTCACGAATCCGGCCTTCTGCCTCGGCCAGAGGCATCTTGCCGCGATAAATCGCCCGCCCCCCCGACACCACCCGGGGAATCACCCCAAGGCCCGAGGCCACGCGCGGGTTGTGCGGGCTGCGCAGGACATCTTCGACAACGGCGGCATCAAGCTCATCCGCTGCCCGGTTCAGGTCGATAAAGGCCCTGGGGGCGTTGGCAGCGATCAGCGGCGCGCCATGATCGGTCGCCGAGCGGAAGAGATCATCGACAAAGGCATCCTCGGAGGACCGGATCAGCCGGGAATCCAGCACCGATCCGGCCAGAAAGGCCGGCGGATAGGCCCGCCCGCTGTGAGGGGACGAGAAGACAACCGGCGTTTCGCGCCGGGCGGGGTGATAAAGGGTAAAGGCTTCGCTGTGCACTGCTGTCTCCCGATCCCTGATGTTATAGCGGGCTTTGCCGAAATGCCAAAAGCCAAGATTGCAGGGGGGTGTGCGGTGGAAAGGCTCTTGCGGCCATGGGCGCAACTGGCTATAGACCCCCGCACACCGACGCGGTTCTCCCCGCGTCCTTTTGTTTGGGGCCTGGGGGAAATGCGGCTGTAGCGTGGGCGGTTAGCTCAGCGGTAGAGCACTACGTTGACATCGTAGTGGCCACTGGTTCGATCCCAGTACCGCCCACCATTCACCGCCCCCATGCTTGGGGGTCATTGTTTTCAACTGGCGCGTGATGCGCCGCGACCAAGGAAAGAGACGACCATGAAAGTCGCCAACTCGCTCCGTTCGCTGAAGACGCGTCACCGTGATTGCCAGGTCGTGCGCCGCAAGGGCCGCGTCTATGTGATCAACAAGACGCAAAAGCGCTATAAGGCCCGTCAGGGCTGATCTCGCGCGCAGCGACACCAGACAAAGGCCGCCACGGGAAACCGGGCGGCCTTTTTCCTTGTCTGCGGCGGGAGGCGTGATCAGGCTTGCACCCCGCAGCCCTGCGGCTAGGTGTGGGCCATGTTCCAGATGTCCAGATCACGAGGTCTTGCCACGCTTGTTGCCGCTGCCAGCCTGGGGTTGGCGATGGTGCTGGCCAATGGCATGCCGCCCCGCCCCGCAGATGTTTTGTGGGCGCTGGTGCCGATGGTGTTCGGGGCAGGTCTGGCACAGTGGCTGATGTTTCCGCTGTTTGCCCGCCGGGCGGGCGCGGTGGGGGTGGCGCTGGATCTGGCACTGTGGCTGGCGATGATCGGCCTGGCCGGGCTGGTCGCGGGCACGCTGGTGCTGCCGGGCGCGGGCACGATTCTGGGGCCGCTGGTCACGCTGTCGCTGCCGTTTCAGGCAGCGGGGGCGGCGCTGGTCTACGGGGTCGGTGCCGCGCTTGGACTGACGCTGATCCGACGGTCCAAAAGACCCGCCTAGCGCCGCCAAACCGCGCCGTGCCGCATGGGATGGATGGACAGTCATGCGCCCGCCGCCTAGACTCCGCTGATCCGACCGGAGGTCATGATGCCACTGCCACTTGCCCCGTTGTTGCCCTTTGCCCTGCGCCTTGGCGCGGTTGCGGCGCTTGGCTATGTTGCCCAACGCCTGATCCGGCGGTATGGGCAGGCCGGACGGACCGACCAGCGCGCAGAAGAGGCGCTGGATGATCTGGACGAGGGGCTTGCCTCGCACCGGCCGCGCGATGTGGCGGGTCAGCGCAACACCACCTTCCGCCTGCGCCGCACCTTTCAGATGGGCGGCAAGACCTATGAAATCGACGCGGCGGCCATGGCCCGCCTGCGCCTGCGGGAAATCGAATGAAGCTGTATCACTCCCCCACCTCGCCATATGTCCGCAAGATCCTGGTGCTGATGGCCGAAACCGGCCTGACCGGCATCGAGATGGTGACCGCCTCCGGCTCGCCCGTCGCGCCCGACGCCGGGGTGGTGGAGCAGAACCCGCTGGGCAAGATTCCGGCGCTGCAGCGCGACAATGGCCCCACCCTGTATGACAGCCGGGTGATCTGCCAGTTTCTGAACGCAGAGGCCGGCACCGCGCTTTACCCTGCCGCGCCGCTGTTGTGGGACACGCTGACGGTGGAAGCCACCGCCGATGGCATGCTGGATGCCGCCCTGCTGATGGTTTACGAGCAGCGCATCCGGCCGGAAGACAAGCGCTTTGACCCCTGGGTGGAGGGGCAGTGGAGCAAGATCAGCCGCGCGCTGGATGCGCTGGAAAGCCGCTGGATCGACCATCTCAACGGCACGCTGGACATGGGCCAGATCGCCACCGCCTGCGCGCTGGGCTATCTGGATTTCCGCCATGCTGACCGGCACTGGCGGATGAACCACCCGCTGCTTGCCGCCTGGGAGGCGGGTTTCGCCGCGCGCCCGTCGATGCAGGCCACCCGCCCGCCGGGCTGAGCGGTGCAAAGGGGCGTGGCAGATGGCCTTGGGACCGCAGCCTTGGGGTGCCGCGTCTTGTCGCAGGGTCTTGAACAGGGTCTGTGCCGCGACACCCTTAGACTGCTATAGCCGCGCCTTATCAGCCACAGGCAGAGAAATAACGGGTCAAACCGTATCACATGCGCTCTATTGTCCGCTGGACGCGGGGGCGTGCCTTGGCTAATAACCCGCTTGGCAGGGTCGTGGGCAACCACAGCCCTGAAATCTTTATGGGCCACAGACCCTGTGGTCTTGAAAGGGAGAATATCTCGTGTCCCACGCAGAAGACCACGCAGGCACCCGCAGGGATTTCCTGTATTACGCAACCGCCGGGGCCGGGGCAGTGGCCACCGGGGCCGCCGTCTGGCCGCTTGTGAACCAGATGAACCCTTCGGCTGACGTTCAGGCTCTGTCCTCGATCTTCGTCGATATTTCGGGCGTCGATGTCGGCACCCAGCTGACGGTGAAGTTTCTTGGCAAGCCGGTGTTCATCCGTCGCCGCAGCCCCGAAGAGATTGAGGCCGCCCGCGCCACCGCGCTGTCCGAACTGCCGGACCAGACCTCTGGCAACCCGAACAAGGCCGGCACGGACGCTGCGGATGAAAACCGCACGCTGGACGACGCCGGTGAATGGCTGGTGATGATCGGTGTCTGCACCCATCTGGGCTGCGTGCCGATCGGCGACGGGGCTGGCGATTTCGGCGGCTGGTTCTGCCCCTGCCACGGGTCACATTATGACCCGGCCGGGCGCATCCGCCGCGGGCCCGCGCCGCGCAACCTCGACATTCCGCTCGCGTCCTTCGTGGACGATTCAACGATCAGGCTGGGATAAGGACACAGAACCATGGCCGGAATTCCGCACGACCATTACGAGCCCAAGACAGGTGGAGAGAAGTGGCTGCACAAGCGCCTTCCCATCGCGGGGCTGATGTATGACACGCTGATGATCCCTACCCCCAAGAACCTCAACTGGATGTGGATCTGGGGCATCGTTCTGACCTTCTGCCTTGCGATGCAGATTGTGACCGGGATCGTCCTGGTGATGCATTACACCCCGCATGTCGACCACGCCTTTGCGAGCGTGGAACATATCATGCGCAACGTGAACGGCGGCCATATGCTGCGGTATCTGCATCAGAATGGCGCATCGCTGTTCTTCATTGCGGTCTATCTGCACATCTTCCGCGGCCTGTACTACGGGTCTTACAAGGCCCCGCGTGAGGTGACGTGGATCATCGGCATGCTGATCTACCTGGCCATGATGGCCACGGCTTTCATGGGCTATGTTCTGCCCTGGGGCCAGATGTCGTTCTGGGGGGCCACCGTGATCACCGGCCTGTTCGGCGCGATTCCGGGCATTGGCGAGCCGATCCAGACCTGGCTGCTTGGCGGTCCGGCGGTGGACAATGCCACGCTGAACCGGTTCTTCTCGCTGCATTACCTGCTGCCCTTCGTGATCGCGGCGCTGGTTGCGGTGCACATCTGGGCCTTCCACACCACTGGCAACAACAACCCGACCGGGGTTGAGGTGCGCCGCGGGTCCAAGGAAGAGGCAGAGCGGGACACCCTGCCGTTCTGGCCGTATTTCGTGATCAAGGATCTGTTCGCCCTTGCGGTGATCCTGGCGGTGTTCTTTGCGGTGGTCGGCTTCATGCCGAACTATCTGGGCCACCCCGACAACTATCTGGAAGCGAATGCGCTGGCGACGCCGGCCCATATCGTGCCGGAATGGTACTTCCTGCCATTCTACGCCATCCTGCGCGCCTTTACCGCCGATGTCTGGGTTGTGATTGCCGCCGAATGGATCACCTTCGGCATCGTTGACGCCAAGTTCTTCGGGGTTCTGGCCATGTTCGGGGCCATCGCGGTGATGGCACTGGCCCCTTGGCTGGACACGTCCTCGGTGCGCTCGGGCCGCTATCGCCCCATGTTCAAATGGTGGTTTGCCCTGCTCTGCGTCGACTTCATGGTGCTGATGTGGGTTGGCGCAATGCCAGCGGAAGAGCCCTATGCCACGATCTCACTGATCGCCTCGGCCTATTGGTTCGCGTATTTCCTTGTCATCCTGCCGCTGCTGGGTGTGATCGAAAAGCCGCTGCCACAGCCTGCGACCATCGAAGAAGACTTCAACGCCCATTACTCCCCGACGACCGGCGGCACCAAAACCGTCGCGGCTGAGTGAGAAAGGAACTGACTGACATGATCAGGAACATCGCACTCACTGCAACTGCTGCCCTTGCCCTTTCGGCAGGGGTTGCCTTGGCCGCCGGCGGCGCAGCGGAAATCACCGATTACGATTTCGCGCATGAAGGCCCGTTCGGCAGATTTGACCAGAACCAGCTGCAGCGTGGCCTTCAGGTCTATACCGAGGTTTGTGCCGCCTGCCACGGTCTGCAATACGTGCCGATCCGCAGCCTGTCCGATCCGGGCGGGCCAGAAATGCCGGAAGATCAGGTCCGCGCCTATGCCGCCCAGTATTCGGTGACAGATGCGGAAACCGGTGAAGACCGGGACGGCGTGCCGACTGACCATTTCCCGATGTCGGGATTTGAAGGTGCGCCCGACCTGTCGCTGATGACCAAGGCCCGCGCAGGGTTCCATGGTCCGTATGGCACTGGTATCAGCCAGTTCTTCAACGGCATCGGCGGGGCCGAGTATACCTACTCGATTCTGACCCATTACACCGAAGAAGAACCGGCCTGTGCGCCGGACGGGGTGGATGGGTTCTATTACAACTCCGCCTTCCCCAATGGCGGCGTGCCAGACAGCTGCAAGGACGAGCATGGCGTCTCGACCGTTCCCGGCAGCTGGATCTCGATGCCGAACCCGCTGAGCGATGATCTGGTGACCTATGCCGATGGCACGCCGGCCACCGTATCGAACATGGCGGCGGATGTGACGTCTTTCCTTGTCTGGGCAGCAGAGCCCAAGATGATGGCCCGCAAGGAAGCTGGCTTTAAGGCCGTGTTGTTCCTGATCGTGCTGTCAACCTTGCTTTATCTGACCAACAAGAAGATCTGGGCAAGTGTCAAAGGCAAGAAGACCGTTTGATCCGGTGATCTGACCACGCAAGAAACCCCGCTTCGGCGGGGTTTTTTCATGCGCTTATCCCAGATAGTCGCGCAAGGCCTGGGGCGGGTTGGCAAACAGCGCCGCCGTGTCCTGCGGGGGATGTGCCACGCCATTTGCCACCAGAACCGTCTGCCCGGCAAAGGCCAGCGCGTCTTGCGGGTCATGCGTGACCATCATCACCACTGCGCCGGTGTCCTTGGCCACCTCGGCCACAAGCGTCAGCATTTCGGCCTTGAGCGCCGGGCCAAGGGCGGCAAAGGGCTCGTCGAGCAGCAGCACAGGCCGGGCCCGCAACAGGGCCCGCGCCAAGGCGGCGCGCCCGATCTGCCCGCCCGAAAGCTGCGCCGGTTTGCGGGTGCCCATGCCTGCCAAGCCGACGCGGTCCAGCACCGATTCGACCTGCTGGATTTGCCCCGCCGACAGCCGCAGATCGGGACGCAGCCCCAGGCCAAGATTCTGCGACAGCGTCAGATGCGGAAACAGGTTCTGGTCCTGAAACAGAATCGTCACCGGCCGCGCGCCGGGGTCCATCGGCCCCAGGTCGGCCCCATGCCAAAGCACCTGCCCCGACTGCGGGGCAAGAAACCCGGCGACCGCCGACAGAAGGGTGGATTTCCCCGCCCCCGATGGCCCGATCACCGCCACCCGCGCCCCTGCGGGCAGCGACCAGTCCGCCGTCAGGCGGAACCCGTCAACCGCCAGCACCACCTTGTCAAATTGCAGCATGTCGGCGCCCCCATGTGTCAAACGCCCAGAACAGGCCAAAGCTGAGCCCCACAAGAATCAGCGCCGCCCCCGCCGCCGTTTCAAGGCGGTAGGCCGCCATCAAGCGTTGCACCACCAGCGGCAGGGTTGCGCTCTGATCAGAGGCAAACAAAGCGATGACCCCAAGATCACCCATCGACAAGGCTGCCGACACGCCCGCGCCAAAGCCCAGCGGCCGCGCCAGCCGGGGCAGGGCCACCAACCGCAACCATGCAAGGCCCCGCAGGTCCAGACTGGCGGACAGCCGCCCGTAATCCGCCTGCATGATCCGCGCCTCTGGCACCAGCAGCCGGTAGACAAAGGGCAGCGAGAGGGCGACATTCACCGCGACGGTGACAGGCAGGGCAAGCGTCGACGGTGCGGCGAAGGGTTGGACCAGCAGGAAAAGCCCGGTGCCCAGCACCAGACCTGAGCTCGCCAGGGGCAGCAAGGCCACCGCGTCCATGAGGCCCGCACCGCGCCCGGATTTTGTGACCGCCAAAGCCAGGATCAGGGCGGCCGGCACCGTCAGCGCGGTTGATGCCAGCGCCACTGCGACCGATCGTGACGCCCCCTGCCAGACTGCGGGCGGCAGATCAGACAGGCCGGGCAGGCCGCGCAGCCCGATCGCCGCCAGTGGCAGCAAGAGAAACAGCGCCGCGCCGCCAATGGCGAGCGTATCGGCCAGCATCAAACGCACACCGCGCACCCGCAACAGCGGCGCGCGGCCCAGCCCTGCCCCGAATCCCGGTGTGGCGACCGCATGCCAGACCACAGCCGCCACCAGCGCACAAAGCGCGACCTGCACGCCTGACAGCATCGCAGCCCGGCCAAGATCAAAATCGAATCGCACCGCCTGATAGATGGCCAGCTCTACCGTGGTGGCTTTTGGCCCGCCGCCCAGGGTCAGGGCGACGGCAAAACTGGTCAGGCAGAGCACAAAAATCACCGCGAAGGCCCCCGGCAGGACCGCCCGAAGCATCGGCCTTTCCAGATGCCGCGAAACCTGTGCCGGTGCAAAGCCCAAGGACTGTGCCAGCCGGAACCGCTCTGCCGGAATCGCCTGCCAGCCCTGCAGACACATTCGCACAGCCAGGGGCAGGTTCAGGAAGACATGGGCCAGAATCACCCCCGGCGCGCCGTACACCGAGAGCGGGGCCAGACCAAGGCCTGCCAGCCCCTGATTGATCAGCCCTGACCGGCCAAACACCGCGATCAACCCCATCACCGCCACGATGGTTGGCAACAGGAACGGCGCGCCCATCAGCGTGATCAGCGCACCACGCCCCAAGAACTGCCGCCGCGCCAGGGCGCGGGCCACCGGCACCGCCAGAAGGCAGGACAAGGCCGCTGACAAGAGCGCCTGCCACAGCGTGAACCACAGCGCCTGCCCGTCACCCTGGGCGAGCGCGGGCCAGGCACCCGCGCGCCACAGCACCGCGGCCAGCGGCAGCAGGACAAGCGTCGCGACCCAGGCCGCGACGGCTGCAGCGGTTATTGCGACAGCGCGGCGCGCCATTCTTCAACCGCCTCCACCCGAAGGGCTTCGGCCTCGGTTTCTGACAGGAACAACACCTTTTCCGGCAGCGGCAGGTCAGCCCAGCCTTCGGGCCAGTCGGCCTGCGGCAGGGCGGCGGGCAGGGACCAGTTTGCGGCTGGAATCACCTTCTGAAACTCGGGCGTCAGCACCCAGGCCATGAACCTGTCTGCCAGTTCGGGCTGATCGGTTCCGGCAATCTTGCCCACGGTTTCGGCCATGAAATAGTGGCCTTCCGGAAAGAGCGCGGCCCTCTTGGTCTGATCCTCCTCGGCCATGATGTGATAGGCGGGGGAGGTGGTGTAGCTGAGCACCATATCCGCCTCGCCAGAGGTGAACAGGCCATAGCTTTCCGACCAGTCTTTGGTGACAGTCAGGATATGCGGGGCCAGATCGGCCCAGAATGCCCCGGCCTGATCTGCATAAACCGCCTTGACCCACAGCACCAAAGCCAGACCGGAGATCGAGGTGCGGGGGTCTTGAATCACCACCGTCACCCCGTCGGGCAGGGTGCGCATCGCGTCCAGCGTGGCGGGGGGCGCGTCCATCCGTGTGGTGTCATAGATGAACGCGGTATGGCCCCAGTTGAACGGCACAAAAGTGTCATCCGGCCAGTCCACCGGCACGGTCAGCGCCGACAGATCCTGCCCGTGCGGGGCAAACAAACCGGACTCTCGCGCCCGCGCCAGTACATCGGTGGAGAGCCCGATCACCACATCGGCCTGCGTGCGCTCGCCTTCCAGCATCAGCCGGGGCAGCAAGTCGCCGGTGGAGAATTGCAGGTCACAGCCGCAGAAGGCTTCGAACCCCGATTCGATGGCCGGACCCGGCCCCCATTCCGAGGTGAAATAATCGCCCGCATAAACGGTCAGGACAGGCGTTTGTGCAGGCGCGGCAAAGGCGATGCAGCAAAGGCCAGTCGCAAGGATCGAAGTTTTCATGTCTTCCTCCAAATGCGACGGAACAGGTCGGGCTTGGAGGTCATCCTTCGCACCTTCCCTCCGCCGGTATGATCCGGTTCAGGTTCAACGGGTCCGCTTGCGCATCTCAGCCAGACGGAAAAACCGCTTGGCACCCCGAGGTGAAAACAAAGATAAGGCGTGCCCCGGCGGGCGCAAGCACAATCGCCAGGTCTTCAATCGCCGGTCAAAAGCGCCGCCAGCCCCTCACGGTAGGTGGGATAGAGCAGCCGCACCCCAAGCTCATCCTTGATGCGGTCGTTTCGCACCCGTTTGGACTCGGCATAAAAGCTGCGCGCCATTGGCGTCATCTCGGCCTGGTCAAAGGGAATGGCGGGAGGGTCGGGCAGGCCCAAGAGCGCCGCGGCATGCGACAGCACGTCTTCTGGCGGCGCGGGTTCATCGTCGCAGACGTTGTAAGCGGCACCGGGATTCGGTCGGGCGATCGACGCGGCCAGCACTTGGGCGATATCGTCCACATGGGTGCGGCTGAAAAACTGCCCGGGCTTGATGATCCGCCGGGCGGTGCCATCGCGTACCTTTTCGAACGGGCCGCGACCGGGGCCATAGATGCCCGCCAGCCGGAAGATGTGCACCGGCAATCCGGTGCCTTGCCATTGCTCCTCTGCCATGACCCGCTGCGTGCCGCGCGGGCTGTTTGGCGTCAGTGCTGTCGTCTCATCCACCCATCCGCCCTGATGGTTACCGTAAACCCCGGTGGTGGACAGATAGCCGACCCACTGGGGCCTTGCATCGGCGATGCCGGGCCAGGCTTGCAGGAAGGGATCGCCCGCTGCATCGGGTGCGGCTGAGGCAAGGATATGTGTGGCCCGCGCCAAGGCTGGCGCAAGGTCGCCCGGCCAGAGCAGCGGCGTGATCCCTCGCGCCCGAAGGCCCGCGGCTTTTTCCGGAGCCCGGGTGGTGCCGATGACGCTCCAGCCCTGCGGGATCAGCAGGCGGGCAAGGGCATCGGCGCTGTAGCCATGGCCAAGGGAAAGCAATGTGTTCATGCGCTCCACTATGGCGCGCCCTGCGCCGGCTGCAAGTCACTTGATCACATCCGGACCACCGGGCATGCTGCGGCCATGACCGATCTGAACGCCGCCTTCGCCCTGACCAGCCCCGAAGACTGCGCCCGGCTTTATGCCGATTGGGCGGCAAGCTATGACGCGGGCTTTGCCGCCGGGCTGGATTACCGCCTGCCCGCCCATGTTGCGGCGGCCTTCCTGTCGCATGGCGGCCGCGGGCCGGTGCTGGATATCGGCGCGGGCACCGGTCTGCTGGCCGGGGAACTGCGCAAGATGGGATTTGCGGGTGACATGGATGCCGTCGATCTGTCCCCTCATATGCTGGATGCGGCCCGTGCCAAGGGGCTCTACCGCCAACTGTGGCAGGCTGATATTACGCAAAGCCTGTCGCTTGACGGGCCTTATGCGGGTCTCGTGTCTTCGGGCACCTTCACCCATGGCCATGTCGGACCCGCTGCCCTGGCGCAACTGGAAACCCAGGCCGCGCCCGGAGCATTGATTGCGCTGTCCATCAATCAGGGCGTCTACCGCAGCATGGGGTTTGACGCCGCTCTGGCGCAGCGGCCCGGCGTGACGCTGCTTGAGGTGCCGATCTACGGCCCGGCAGCGGCAGAAAAAGACCCCGCGCATGCGGCACAGCGCGGGTTGATTGCCCTGTGGCGGCACGGCGGCGCCGCGGGATGACCCTGCACGCTCAATCCGGTTGCAGCATATAGCCCTCGCCGCGCACCGTTTGCAGGTAGCGTGGCTGCTTGGGGTCATCCTCGATCTTGCGGCGCAGGCGGGTGATCTGCACATCGACCGCGCGCTCCTGCGCGGCATCATCGCGGCCCAGATCGGCCACCAGCTTTTCCCGGCTGATGGCATGGCCGGGATGCGCCGAGAACAGCCGCATCAGCGCGGCTTCGGTCGCGGTCAGCCGCACCGGATCTGGCCCGCGCCACAACTCGCCCCGGTCCATGTCATAGCGCACCGGGCCAAGATGCAGCACCTTGGGGGCCGCATCGGCCCGCACCACCGGCACCCGGCGCAGGATGGCGTTGATCCGCAAGAGCAACTCTTTCGGCTCGAAGGGTTTGCCAAGGTAGTCATCGGCCCCGGCCTCGAACCCTTCGATCCGGCTGGCCGTTTCGCCCTTGGCGGTCAGCAGCAGGATCGGCGTCTGCATCCGCTGGCGCAGGTCTCGGGTGAGGGTGATGCCATCCTCGCCCGGCATCATCACATCAAGCACGATCATGTCAAATTCCAGCCCGCCCAAAAGCCGGCGGGCCTGCGCGGCATCGCGCGCGACCGAGACCAGAAAGCCATTGCGGATCAGGAACTTCTGCAACAGCCCCCGGATACGCTCGTCATCATCGACAACCAGCAGATGCGCGTCACCTTGCGTCATGCGCCGCTCTCCTTCAATCCTTGGTATTGCCGGCGCAGTTCCGGGTCCATCATCGCCTCCAGCACCTGCCGGAAGCCCGCCACCGCCTGCGGCCCTGCCGCCCGGTAGGCTGCCCGCATCCGCGCGCGTTGGGCATCCGACAGCATACGCTCCAGCTCTTGCCCCTTGGCGGTCAGGTGCAGATGCCGCTCGCGCTTGTCGCGCCGCCCGACCCGCGCCTCGACCAGACCTTCCTCGATCAGGGTGCGCAACACCCGGTTCAGCGATTGCTTGGTCACGCCCAGAATGGTCAACAGGTTGGACACTGTGGTGCCGGGGCTGCGATGGATGAAATGCACCGCGCGATGATGGGCGCGGCCATAATCCATGCCTTCCAAAATGCGGTCGGGGTCGGCTGTAAAGCCGCGATAGGCAAAGAACATGGCTTCGATGCCCTTGCGCAGCTGCTCGTCGGTCAGAAACAGCAGGTTTTCACCGCTGGGCGTCTGATCTGCCATGACTCGCCTCCCTCGCGCTGACGGTTTGGTGATGCCAGCATCCTGACGCTGAAGTTACGTCAGCCTTGTTGACTTTCCAAGTCCTGACTGATAGCCCGCCTACGGCTTTGCGCAAGATTGTGTCCGAAACGGACCAGTGTTGTGCAACATTGTGAAGAAAGAGGGCATCATGGCAGGCTATGACGATCGTGACGGGTTCATCTGGATGGATGGCAAGCTGGTGGACTGGCGCGATGCCAATGTCCATATCCTGACCCATGCCATGCATTACGCCTCTGCCGTGTTCGAGGGTGAGCGATGCTATAACGGCAAGATCTTCAAGTCGCGCGAGCATTCGGAACGGCTGCGCACATCGGGCGCGTTGCTGGATATGGAGCTGCCTTGGTCGGTGGATGAGATTGTGGCCGCCAAGGATGCCGTGCTGAAGGCCAACAACCTGACCGACGCCTATGTGCGCGCCCTGGCCTGGCGCGGGGCCGGGGAAGATATGGGCGTCGCCGCCAAGCGCAACCCGATCCGCATGGCGGTGGCGGTCTGGTCCTGGGGCAACTACTATGGTGACGCCAAGTTCAGAGGGGCGAAACTCGACATCGCCAAGTGGAAACGCCCGTCACCCGACACCATCCCGCATGCGGCCAAGGCGGCGGGGCTCTACATGATCTGCACCATGTCGAAACACGCGGCCGAGGCGAAGGGCTGTTCGGACGCCATGATGTTTGATTATCGCGGCTATGTGGCAGAGGCGACGGGGGCCAATATCTTCTTCGTCAAGGACGGCGAAGTTCATACCCCGATTCCGGATGCGATCCTGAACGGCATTACGCGCCAGACCGTGATCGGCATGCTGCAAGACATGGGCATCCCGGTGATCGAACGCCGGATCGAGGCAGCGGAGCTTGAGTCGTTCCAGCAATGCTTCCTGACCGGCACCGCAGCGGAGGTGACTCCGGTGGGCCAGATCGGCGACTATAATTTCGAGGTTGGTGCGCTGTGCAAGCAGGTGTCGCTGGATTACGAGGCGCTGGTGCGGGCCTGATGTGTGAACGGGCACCCTTGGGTGCCCGTTCGTCCTTATGCCGTCCGCCCCCGGGCGATGCGCAGGAAGTGCGTCAGGCGTGACGCGCTGGCAGGGGCGCGGCTGCTGTGGAACACCTCGCGTTTGCTGCGTGCCAGTCGCAGGAACTGCGCGGTCTTGCTGCCAGTGCTTGGCGCGCGGGTGTCGGCCAGATGGCGGCCCTTCGGGTCACGTTGCATGCTGTCCTCCGTGGATGTTTCGGCTGTTCACCCTACCCCAGAATCACCGCAAGACCAAACGCCCGCGCCAGGACGCGGGCGTGGGACAGGCGCAAACCGGCTCAGGCCAGTTCGGTTTCCACGTCGATATTGCCCTTGGTCGCATTAGAATAAGGGCAGATGAAATGGCCGCGTTCGACCATTTTCTCGGCCACCGATTTCTCGACCCCCGGCAGCTTAACCACCAGTTTCACCTTCAGGCCAAAGCCGCCATCACTGCGCGGGCCGATGCCGACATGGGCGTTGACCGTCGCATCTTCCGGCACCGTTCCCAGCTTTTCAGAGCTCGCCGCAAAGCGCATCGCGCCCAGATAGCAGGCGGCATAGCCGATGGCGAACAACTCTTCAGGGTTGTGGCCCGCACCGTTGCCGCCCAGTTCCTTGGGGCTGGTCATGGTGACGGTCAGCTTGCCATCGGCCAGTTTGGCCAAGCCATTGCGGCCGCCGCCGGTGGCCTGAGCTTCGGTCCAGTATTTCGGATCAACGGACATCTGATTTCCCTTCGTTTGCGATTAAATCGTATGCGATACATATAGCCGAGTCGCCCCCTGACGTCAACCCGCTTGCGATTTAATCGCACACGACTATATTGCCCGGATGACACTCGCCCTGCCTGACATGATCTGCTTTGCCCTGTATTCGGCCACCCATGCGATGCAGCATGTCTACAAGCCGCTGCTGGATGATCTGGGGCTGACCTATCCGCAGTATCTGGTGCTGACGGCGCTGTGGGAGCAGGACAAGCAGACCGTCGGCGCACTTGGCCGTCAGGTACAGCTGGACTCGAACACGCTGACCCCGCTGCTGAAACGGCTGGAAGAGCGGGGCGTGGTGACCCGCACCCGCGACGACCGGGATGAGCGTCAGGTCAACATCACGCTCACCGACGCGGGCCGCGCGCTGCAGGGCCGCGCCGCGCATATTCCGGCCTGCGTGCTGGAGAAATCGGGGCTGTCACTGGAGGATCTGACCCGGCTGCGTGACCAGATCACCACGCTGCGCGACCATCTGCGCGGGGCCTAAAGCCGCGCCACAGCCCACTGCGCGGCATCCGCCACCGTGGCATCGGCGTCATCGCACAGAGCCTGCGCCACAGCCCGCAAGGACGCATCGCCGGAATTGCCGATGGCATAGAGCACATTGCGCACAAAGCGCCCGCGCCCGATGCGTTTGATCGGGCTGCCGGCAAAGCGGGCCCGGAACGCCGCGTCGTCCAGTAGCGCCAGCTCTGCCAGGGGCGGCGCGCCATGACGCGGGGCATAGCCGATGTCGCGTGCCGCCTTGGCAAATTTGTTCCACGGGCAGACCGCCAGACAATCGTCGCAACCATAGATCCGGTTGCCCATCAGGGGGCGCAGATCCGCGTCCACCGGGCCGGAATGTTCGATCGTGAGGTAAGAAATGCAGCGTCGGGCATCCAGCTGATAGGGAGCGGGAAAGGCCCCGGTGGGGCAAATGTCCAGGCAAGCGGTGCAAGACCCGCAATGGCTGACCTCGGATGCGTCCGGGGCCAGATCCAGCGTGGTGAAGATTGCGCCCAGGAAAAACCAGTTTCCCAGATCGCGGCTGAGCACATTGGTGTGTTTGCCCTGCCATCCCAGACCGGCCGCCTGCGCCAGCGGCTTTTCCATCACCGGGGCGGTATCGACAAATACCTTGATCTCGCAGCCAGCCTGATCAACCAGCCAGCGTCCCAGCCGCTTCAGCCGCCGCTTGACGAGATCATGGTAATCCTTGCCCTGGGCATAAACCGAGATCACGCCCCGGTCGTGCAGGTTAAGCAACGGCAGAGGAGTCTCCTCGGGCGCATAGCTTTCGGCCAGCATGATCACTGACCGCGCCTGCGGCCAAAGAGCCGTAGGATCGCCGCGCCACCCCATCCGCTCGGCCATCCAGCCCATCTGCCCGTGTCGCCCCTGCGCCACAAAGGCCGCCAGCCGCTCTGCGGCCTGCGGAATGGCGTTTGGGGTTGTCACCCGCATGGCCGAAAACCCCTCCTCAAGGGCGCGGGCATGCAGGCGGGATTTCAGGTCATCGGTCATCGCGGGCAGCATAGCGGGGTGCTGCGCCAAGGGCCACGCCCACCTGCTGCGGGGCACATGCAACCCACCCCTTCATTCCCGCCCCGATTTCCCCTAAACCAGCCGCAAAGGGGAGACCGCCATGAGCCTGAACACCTTCGGCCACCTGTTCCGCGTGACCACCTGGGGCGAAAGCCATGGCCCGGCCATCGGCTGCACGGTTGATGGCTGCCCGCCGGGGATTGCCCTCACCGAAGCCGATATCCAGCCCTGGCTGGACAAGCGCAAGCCGGGCCAGAACAAGTTCACCACCCAGCGCAAAGAGCCTGATGAGGTGCGGATTCTGTCGGGCGTCTTTGAGGGCCGCACCACCGGCACGGCGATTCAGCTGATGATCGAGAACACCGACCAGCGGTCCAAGGATTACGGCGACATTGCGCAGGCCTTCCGTCCCGGCCATGCCGACATCACCTATCACCAGAAATACGGCCACCGCGATTATCGCGGCGGCGGGCGGTCTTCGGCGCGTGAAACGGCTGCCCGGGTGGCTGCAGGCGGGGTGGCCCGGGCCGCCCTTGCGGCGCTGCTGCCGGGAATGCGGATCACCGGTTACATGGTGCAGATGGGGCCGCACGCGATTGACCGCAGCCGGGTCGACCTGAACATCGTCGGCGACAATCCGTTCTGGTGCCCAGACCCTGTGGCTGCAACGGACTGGGCGGCCTTTCTGGACGCGTTGCGCCTGTCGCACAATTCCGTCGGCGCGGTCATCGAGGTGATTGCCGAAGGGGTGCCGCCCGGCCTTGGCGCGCCGCTTTATGGCAAGCTGGACAGTGATCTGGCCAGTGCGATGATGAGCATCAATGCCGTGAAGGCGGTGGAAATCGGGGACGGCATGGCCGCTGCAACGCTGACCGGTGTGGACAATGCGGATGAGATTCGCATGGGGCCGAACGGGCCGGAGTTCCTGTCAAACCACGCGGGCGGCATTCTGGGCGGTATTTCCACCGGCCAACCGGTGATCTGCCGCTTTGCGGTAAAGCCCACGTCCAGCATCCTGACGCCGCGCCAGACCATCAATCAGCGCGGCGAGGAGATCGACCTGATCACCAAGGGCCGCCACGATCCTTGTGTCGGCATCCGCGCCGTGCCGGTGGGCGAGGCGATGATGGCCTGCGTGCTGCTGGACCACCTGCTGCTGGACCGTGGCCAGACCGGCGGCCTGCGCGGCATTCTGGGCTAGGTCAGGACGCCAGCCCCGCCGTGGTCGGCTTGAGCGGTGCGGGCAGGGTCACTTTGGCGACCAGACGTTTCAGATCAGACAGGCGCATTGCCATTCTCCCTTTGTCGATACGTCTGATCATGCTGTGTCTGCTGATCACGCGCCAGAAAAGGCTGCGTGAGATTTGTTTCAGACGTGTCTGACCCGCGAATGACAAAAGGGCGCCCTTCTGGGCGCCCTTGCAAAAGCGTAGGTGTCAGCCGTCCTGAAAAATCAGGCGTTGACACTGTCTTTCAAAGCCTTGGCGATGGCGAACTTGACCTGCTTGTCGGCTGGCTTGGTCATGGTTTCACCGGTTGCCGGGTTGCGCACCTGACGCTCTGGCCGGGCCTTGCAGGCAACCTTGCCCAGACCGGGCAGCGTGACCGCGCCACCGGCGGCCACTTCACGGGTTACCACATCGATGATGGCATCCAGTGCCGAACCCGCGGTTTTCTTGTCGGAGCCCATCGTCTCTGCGATCGCGGCAACGAGCTGGGTTTTGGTCATCGGTTTCGTCGTCATGTTCTTCTTCCTTATTGCAGGCCGCCATCGGACGGGCCGGATATGGGGTTGGCCGTTACCGGCGACGGGTTCCGCTACACAGGGTTTTGCTGCGCAAATCAAGCCCAAACCGTGTGGCAGGGT
This sequence comes from Pseudotabrizicola formosa, assembly GCF_002900965.1. Taxonomy (GTDB): domain Bacteria; phylum Pseudomonadota; class Alphaproteobacteria; order Rhodobacterales; family Rhodobacteraceae; genus Pseudotabrizicola; species Pseudotabrizicola formosa. Next base: position 255,410 of record NZ_PJOM01000004.1, read on the forward strand.
TTAAAATGAGCGGTTATAGGAAGGCGGTCTCTTCAAAGCTGCGCAACTTCCGGCTGTGGATACGCTCGATCGGCATCAGGCGAAGACGCTCCATCGCGCGGATACCAATCTGCAGATGGCGGCTCACCTGCGTCTTGTAAAAGTCGCTGGCCATCCCGGGCAGCTTCAGTTCGCCATGCAAAGGTTTGTCCGAGACGCAGAGCAAGGTGCCGTATGGCACGCGAAAGCGAAAGCCGTTGGCCGCGATGGTGGCGCTTTCCATATCCAGCGCGATGGCGCGTGATTGGCTCAACCGTTTGACCGGGCCGGACTGGTCGCGCAGCTCCCAGTTGCGGTTGTCGATGGTGGCGACGGTGCCGGTGCGCATGATGCGTTTGAGTTCATAGCCTTCCAGCTGCGTGACCTCGGCCACCGCTTCCTGCAACGCGATCTGAATCTCGGCCAGCGCCGGGATCGGCACCCAGACCGGCAGGTCATCGTCCAGCACATGGTCTTCGCGCAAGTACGCGTGGGCCAACACAAAATCGCCCAATGACTGGCTGTTGCGCAGGCCTGCGCAGTGGCCGACCATCAGCCAGGCATGTGGGCGCAGCACGGCGATGTGGTCGGTGGCGGTCTTGGCGTTTGACGGGCCGACCCCGATATTGACCAGCGTGATGCCCTGCCCATCGGCGCGTTTCAGGTGGTAGGTCGGCATCTGCGGCAGCTTGGTCACCACCTGCAATTCGCCATCCGGCGTGGTGATGATCTGGTTGCCGGTGGCGACGAAGGCGGTGTAGCCCTGTGACGGATCGGCCAGCATTTTCCGGGCGTGGCTTTCGAATTCATCCACATAAAACTGATAGTTCGTGAACAAGACGTGGTTCTGGAAATGCTGCGGATCGGTCGCGGTGTAATGCGCCAGACGCGCCAGCGAGTAATCCACGCGCTGGGCGGTAAAGGGGGCCAGCGGCATGGAGCCATCGGCATTTTCCGTGCGCTGGCCATTGACGATGTCATCATTGGTGGTGGCCAGATCCGGCACGTCGAACACGTCGCGCAGGCTGAAATCCAGCACGCCTTCTTGCGGCACAGAGACGGCAGGATTGCCCGCAACGGCGAAATGTACCGGGATGGGGGTTTCGGACGGGCCGATCTGCACGGCGATGCCGTGGTTTTCCATCAAGAGGGAAAGCTGTTGAATCAAGTAGTTGCGGAACAGATCCGGGCGGGTGACGGTGGTGGAATAGACCCCGGGGGTGGCAACATAGCCAAAGGCAAGCCGCGAGTCGGTCTTGGTGTGGCTGGTGACCCGGATGCGGATTTCGGGGTAGAAGGCGCGGATGCGGGTCTGGGGTTTGCCGCGTGTCACCGTGGCGCTGAAGGTATCGGCCAGATAGGCGGTGGCGGCAAAATACAGCTCTTCCAGCCGGTCAACGGCGGCGGCGGGATCGGTGAAGTCCTGCGCGGCGGGCAGGTCTGGCGTCTGGGGTGTGAAACCGTCTTGCATAACATCTCTCGTCAAATGATCCGGCATATAAGCCGACAGACGGGGGGTCGTGCAAGTGACGCGTTCATGACGCGCCGGAGGGGCGCGTTGAGGGTATGATCTGCGTCTGGTTTCGGTATGGCGCGCGTATGGCTTGCGTCATGACGTTGGTGCGCTGCCGCAAGGGCCGCGCCCGTCAGCGCGGGGGCAGTTCGGCCAGCACGCGGCGGGCGGCTTCGGCCGGGTCTTGCGCCTGCCAGACCGGGCGGCCGACGACGATGTGATCGGCCCCGTCGGCAATGGCCTGCGCCGGGGTGGCGATGCGCTTCTGGTCGCCGCTGGCGCTGCCGGTGGGGCGGATGCCGGGGGTGACGATCAGCTTGCCTGCCGCCTCGGGCAGGGCGCGGATGGCGGCGGCCTCTTGCGGGCTGGCGATGACGCCATCGGCCCCTGCGGCCAGCGCGCGGGCGGCGCGGTCGAGCGTGATGGCATGGATGTCGCCCGGCTTGATGCAGTTGTCATCCAGATCGTTGCGGTCGAGCGAGGTGAGGATGGTCACGGCGAGGATCTTGAGGCCGGTGCCGCCCTTGCCCTCTTGGGCCGCGCGCACCACCTGCGGGTCGCCGTGCACGGTGAGGAAGTCGAGATCATATTGCGCGATGCCGCGCACTGCCGCCTCGATGGTGGCACCGATATCGAACAGCTTCATGTCGAGAAAGATGCGTTTGCCGTGTTCCTGCTTCAGCTCATTGGCCAGCGCAAAGCCGCCCCCCGTGAGCATGCCAAGGCCGATCTTGTAGAAGCTGGCGGCGTCGCCGATGCGCGCGGCAAGGTCGAGCCCCTGCACGACATTGGGGACATCAAGCGCCACGATCAGGCGATCATCGGACATGGCAGGCTCCTTTTGATGGGTTCCAAGCGTCTTGCGGTGGTGGGCAACTGCTGTCAAGCCATGGCCGAGAGCAAGAGGGGGCGCGCGATGATCCTGTGCTTTGACATCGGCGGGTCGCGGATCAAGGCGGCCGTGGCCGAGGCGGGTCGCCTTGACCCTCTGGGCGATTGCCCGACGCCGGGGCAGGACTTTGACGCGTTTCTGGCCGCGCTGGCGGGGTTTGCCGCGGGCCATGCGCTGCGCGGCGTGGCGATTTCCATCGCCGGGGTGGTGGCACCCGAGACCGGGCGGATCACGGTGGCCAACATTCCCTGTGCCGATGGCCGGGCGCTGGCGGAGGAGATTTCCGCCGCATTGCGCTTGCCGGTGCTGGTGCTGAATGACGCCGATTGCTTTGCGCTGGCCGAGGCGCGGCAGGGCGCGGGGCGCGGGCATCGCAGCGTGTTTGGCGTGATTCTGGGCACGGGGGTGGGCGGCGGTCTGGTGATCGACGGGCGGCTGGTGCAGGGCGCGGGCGGTTATGCCGGGGAATGGGGGCATGGCCCTGTTGTGGCCGCGCCGTGGGATTTGCCCTGCGGCTGCGGGTTGCGCGGCTGTGTCGATGCCGTGGGTGGGGCGCGGGGGCTGGAAAAGCTGCATGCCGGATTGCATGGCGGGGCGCAGCCGGCGACCGCCATCCTTGCGGATTGGGGCAGGGGCGCGGCACCGGCCGGGCAGACCGTCGCGCTGTGGCTGAACCTGATTGCGCCGCCGCTGGCGCTGGTGGTCAATGTGCTGGGGGCCTCGGTGCTGCCGGTCGGCGGCGGGTTGTCGAATGTGCCTGCGCTGCTGTCGGCGCTGGACCGGCGGGTGCGGGCTGCCATTTTGCGCCCAACTGATATACCGCTGATTGTGCCCGCCCTGTGCCGCCCCGAACCGGGGCTGATCGGGGCGGCCGAAGCCGGGTTGGAGGCCTTTGGGTGATGAGCATTCTGGTCGAGGTCTGTGTTGACACCACCGAAGGGCTGGCGGAAGCCGTGCGTGGCGGGGCCGGGCGGATCGAGCTGTGTTCGGCGCTGGATCTGGGCGGGCTGACGCCATCGGTGGGCATGATGCGCCGGGCAGCGGGGGTTGGCGTGCCGATCCATGCGATGATCCGGCCCCGGCCCGGCGATTTTGTCTGGTCGCCGGATGAGATTGCGCTGATGGAGACGGATATCGAGGCGGCCCGCAGCGCGGGGTTGCAGGGTGTGGTGCTGGGTGCCAGCCGGCCCGACGGGCGGCTGGACACCGATGTGCTGGGCCTGCTGATCGCGCGGGCCGGGAAGATGCGGCTGACGCTGAACCGCTGCTTCGATCTGGTGCCGGATTTTGCCGAGGCCTTGGAGCAGGCCGTTGATCTGGGCTTTCACCGGGTGCTGACCAGCGGCGGAGAACGCCGCGCGGCCGAGGGCGCGGACCGTCTGGCCAGTCTGATCGCGCAGGCGCAGCGACGGGTCATCATCATGCCGGGCGGCGGCATTTCCGCTGAAACACTGGCCCCGTTCAAGGGGTTGCCGCTGCGCGAGGTGCATGCCTCCTGTTCGGCCCCGGTGCTGGCCTCGGGGCCGGTGGTGGATTTCGGCTTTGCGCCACGGATCGGGCGGCGGACCGATGGCGCCCGCCTGCGCGATCTGTGCGCGGCACTGGCAGATCTGGCGCTGCGCTAGCGCGTGGCTTGACGCAAGGCCCCGAAACGCGGAGCCTTGGGGGCAGGGACAAAGAACAGGGCAGGTATGGAGATCAGCATTACATTCGACCGGCCGGAGGAGGGGCCGCATGCGGGCCCGCTGACGGTGGGCTGGTTTCTGACCTCGGACAAAGGGGCGGTGCTTTATGATGCGCCCGAGCGCATCCTGTTCCGCCAGACCAACAAGGCCCATGCCAAGAGTGCCAGCCGCTGCCCGGCGGTGAGTCAGATGGAGAGCCGGTATTTCATGGTGAAATGCCCGTTCGACCTGCATCTGGGATTTCGGCGCGATGACAAGGGCAAGGCGGTTCTGGTCAACCGCCTTGGCACCGCCAGCCCGGTGCGGGGCAACAAGCTGGCCGATCTGCTGACGCTGGTGAACGAGGCCGAATGGCGCTACCCGGACCGGCCCACGGTGCAGCTGATGCTGCCCTATTGTTTCATCGCCGATGAGATGTGCTATGTCACCCAGCTTGGCCCCTTTGCGCATTACCGCAAGGACCCGCTGCCCGGCACGATCTTTGGCGGGCGGTTTGCGCTGAACGTCTGGCCGCGCCCGTTGATGTGGGCGTTTGAGTGGCATGAGCCGGAGAAGGACATTGTGCTGAAACGCGGCGAGCCGCTGTTTTACTGCCAGTTCGAGGGCGCAGATCCCAGCCGCCCGGTGCAGATGGTGGAGGCGGAGCGGACGCCGGAGCTGGCGGCTTACCTCGAAAAGATCAGTGGCGTGGTGAATTACGTCAACCAGACCTTTGGCCTGCTGAAGGCGGCCGAGGCGATGCGCCCGCCGCGGTTGCTGACGCCCAAGGTGCGGGAATGAGATCGTCGCTGGAGATCTGGGATGTCGCACGGGGAGAGCCGCGCGTGGTGTTGCAGACCGAGCGGCATATCGAGGCGCCGAACTGGTCGCCCTGTGGCGGCTATCTGCTGGTGAACGGGGAAGGTGGGCTGTTCCGGGTGCCGCTGGAGGCGCCCGCCTTGCAGGCGATTGATCTGGATGGCGTGGGGCGGCTGAACAACGACCATGGCATTTCGCCCGATGGCAAGACATGGGTGTTTTCCAGCCACCATCGCGGCATCGGGTCGGAAATCTATCTGGTGGCGGCGGGGGGCGGTGTGCCGCGCCGGGTGTCGCCCCAGGCCCCGAGCTGGTGGCATGGCTGGTCGCCGGACGGGGAGGCGCTGACCTATGTGGCGGCGCGGGATGGCTCGGTGATTGATGTCTACACCCTGCCGGTGCAGGGCGGGGTGGAGCTGCGGCTGACCAAGGGCGAGGGGCATTGTGACGGGCCGGATTACAGCCCGGATGGTTCCTCGATCTATTATAACTGCGACCGCGACGGCCATGCGCAGATCTGGGTGATGGCGGCGGACGGGTCTGGGCAGCGCAAGCTGTTTGCCGATGGGTTCGTGAACTGGTTCCCGCACCCGTCGCCTTGCGGGCGCCATGTGATCTATCTGGCCTATCCGCCCGGCACCACGGGCCACCCGGCAGACCTGCCGGTGGCGATCTGCCGGATGGACCCGGATGGCGGCAACCGCGTGCGGCTGTTTGAGATCAATGGCGGGCAGGGCACGATGAATGTGCCGAACTGGGCCCCGGATGGCAGTGCCTTTGCCTATATGCGCTATGCGCTGCCGGGTTAGGGCTGATGATCGGCTTCGGGGGCCAGATTTTCAGATTTTAGCGGCTTTGGCGTCGTTACCGTGCCGTCATTTGCCCAGACCGCGATATGGCGCGGGTCGCCCCAGACCGAGACATGCACCTCTGGCCCCATGCCAGGTGCGGTCAGGTGTTCGGGCGTCAGGCCAACGATCCGCACCCGCAACAGCTCGCCGCGTTCGACCGCCGGGGCGATCAGGCTGCTGGCCTGCGGGCCGAGCACGCCGATCAGGACGGTGACGGTCCGCGGAATGACCCCCAGAAAGCGCCGGCTCAGCCGGGCAAAGACGCCCACGCGCCCATCGGGCAGAAGGTGCAGTTCGGCTTCGCTGCCGATCGACAGGCCGGTGCGGGCGACATGCACGGCGATGTCGCGTACGGCGGCCTTGTGGATCAGCGGTTGCAACAGATCATTCATGACGGGGCCTTTCACGGCAGGGGCGGTGCGGCTGCTCTCGCCCGCCTGTTCTTTGCCCTGTTGTCCGCAGCCATGCCGCTGGCCGCAACCCGTTGCGGCGCGGCCCGGCCTGGGGTGACCTGTTCCCGCCGATATGGCCGCCTGCCGTCGGCGGAAAGGCACTGCCGCGCAGGCTGGGGCCGTGCCCTGCCATTGACGCCTGTGACGGCGGGCCGATTCGCGGGTGGATGATGAATTTGCACCGCAGCCTTGTGGCAATCTTGCATCAAGCCCTGTGGCATCCCATGTCTTGTCTGAGGCCGAAGTTCCGCGTGCCACTGTTGGGCGCGGACGAGCGGTGCCAACATAGGAGAATGACCGATGAACCTGGAAAAGTTCACGGAGCGGTCGCGTGGGTTTTTGCAAGCCGCGCAGACGATTGCCATGCGCGAAAGCCATCAGCGCCTGACGGCGGAACACCTGCTGAAAGCCATCATGGATGATGATCAGGGCATGGCTGCCAATCTGATCCGCCGTGCGGGCGGTGAGCCGTCTCGGGTGATCGAGGCGGTGGACGCTGCGCTGAAAAAGCTGCCGCGCGTGTCGGGTGATGCCCAGCCCTTTACCGATGCGTCGCTGGTGAAGGTGCTGGATGAGGCGGAAAAGCTGGCGAAAAAGGCTGGTGACACTTTCGTGCCGGTGGAACGCATCCTGATGGGTTTTGCCATGGTGCCGGGGGCGGCCAAGACCTGCCTTGAGGCCGGGGCAGTGACGCCGCAAAAGCTGAACGCCGCGATCAATGACATCCGCAAGGGGCGCACCGCCGATACGGCGAGCGCCGAGCAGGGCTATGACGCGCTGAAGAAATATGCGCGGGATCTGACCGAGGCGGCAAGCGAGGGCAAGATCGACCCGATCATCGGGCGGGATGAAGAGATCCGCCGCACCATGCAGGTGCTATCGCGCCGCACCAAGAACAACCCGGTGCTGATCGGCGAGCCGGGCGTGGGGAAAACCGCGATTGCCGAAGGTCTGGCCCTGCGTATCATCGATGGTGACGTGCCGGAGTCCTTGCGCAACAAGAAGCTGATGGCGCTGGACATGGGCGCGCTGATTGCCGGGGCCAAGTATCGCGGTGAGTTCGAGGAACGGCTGAAAGCCGTACTGAGTGAGGTCACGGCGGCTGAGGGCGAGATCATCCTGTTCATCGACGAGATGCACACGCTGGTCGGCGCAGGCAAATCCGATGGCGCGATGGATGCGGCCAACCTGATCAAGCCTGCCCTTGCGCGGGGGGAATTGCATTGCGTGGGGGCCACCACGCTGGATGAATACCGCAAATATGTGGAAAAGGACGCAGCCCTTGCCCGCCGGTTCCAGCCGGTGATGGTGAATGAGCCGACGGTGGAGGATACGATTTCTATCCTGCGCGGGATCAAGGAAAAGTACGAGCTGCACCACGGCGTGCGGATTTCCGACTCGGCCTTGGTGGCGGCGGCGACGCTGTCGCACCGCTATATCACTGACCGCTTCCTGCCCGACAAGGCGATCGACCTGGTGGATGAGGCCGCCAGCCGGTTGCGGATGGAAGTGGATTCAAAGCCCGAAGAGCTGGACCAGCTGGACCGGCAGATCCTGCAATTGCAGATCGAATCCGAAGCGCTGAAGAAGGAAGACGATGCCGCCAGCCGGGACCGGTTGGAAAAACTGGAAAAGGAACTGGCTGATCTGAAAGAGCAGTCTGACTCGATGACCGCGAAATGGCAGGCCGAGCGGGATTCGCTGGAGGCGGCGCGCGATCTGAAAGAGCATCTGGACCGGGCGCGGGCCGAATTGGAGCAGGCCAAGCGCGAGGGCGATTTCGCCAAGGCCGGTGAGCTGCAATACGGCACGATTCCGGGGCTGGAGAAATCGCTGGCCGAGGCCGAGGCGCGGGAAGGCGATGCGCTGGTGTCGGAAGCCGTGCGGCCCGAGCAGATTGCCGAGGTTGTGGAACGCTGGACCGGGATTCCCACCACCAAGATGCTGGAAGGCGAGCGCGAAAAGCTGCTGCGGATGGAGGAAGAGCTGGGCAAGCGGGTGATCGGCCAGCAAACGGCGCTGACCGCCGTGGCCAATGCCGTGCGCCGGGCGCGGGCGGGGCTGAACGATGAGAACCGGCCGCTGGGGTCTTTCCTGTTCCTTGGGCCGACGGGCGTGGGGAAAACCGAGCTGACCAAGGCGGTGGCGGAGTATCTGTTTGATGATGACTCGGCCATGGTCCGCATTGATATGTCGGAGTTCATGGAGAAACACGCGGTCAGCCGGTTGATCGGCGCGCCGCCCGGCTATGTCGGCTATGATGAGGGCGGTGTGCTGACCGAAGCGGTGCGGCGCCGCCCCTATCAGGTGGTGCTGTTCGACGAGGTGGAAAAGGCGCACCCGGATGTGTTCAACGTGCTGTTGCAGGTGCTGGATGATGGGGTGCTGACCGACGGGCAGGGCCGGACGGTGGATTTCAAGCAGACGCTGATCGTGCTGACCAGCAACCTCGGCGCGCGGGCGCTGTCGGAACTGCCGGACGGGGCGGATCAGGCGGGCGCTCGCGCCGAGGTGATGGAGGCGGTGCGCCAGCACTTCCGGCCGGAGTTCCTCAACCGGCTGGACGAGCAGGTGATCTTTGACCGGCTGAACCGCGCCGATATGGCGGGGATCGTGCTGATCCAGATGAAGCGGCTGGAGCGGCGGCTGGCGGGGCGCAAGATCACGCTGGAACTGGACGATGCCGCGCGGGCCTGGCTGGCCGAGGAAGGCTATGACCCGGTGTTCGGGGCGCGGCCGCTGAAGCGGGTGATCCAGCGGCACCTGCAGGACCCGCTGGCCGAGATGATCCTGTCGGGCGACGTGCTGGACGGGTCCACCGTGGTGGTGGGGGCCGGGCCGGACGGGCTGATCATCGGCGACCGGGTCAGCGCCAGCCGCCGGGTGCGGCCGGTGGAGGCTGTGGTTCACTGACCCTGCCCGGGGTCGCACAGACTTCCCGCACCTTCCCCCTGTGTTACAGGGGGGAGGTGTGTTTGTTTTCAATGGGTTGGGTTTTGGATTTAGGGATTTGTTAAGCTTTGGGGGGAGGGGTGGCGGGGTGAACCCCGCCCTACCGGGGCTTGAACGTGGCGAGAATATATGATACGTATCGCGTATGATTGTTAGCTTTGCCGACAAGCGCAGTGAAAAGCTGTTCCGGCTGGAGCGGGTTGCGGCGTTTCAGGCGGTGGAGCGGGCGGCCTTGCGGAAACTGGCGATGCTGAACGCGGCGGTCACGCTGGACGATCTGCGCGTGCCGCCCGGCAACCGGCTGGAGGCGCTGTCGGGCAACCGGGCCGGGCAATGGTCGATCCGGATCAATGACCAGTGGCGGCTGTGTTTCAGATGGGAAGGAAATGACGCCTATGACGTTGAAATCTGCGACTACCACTGACGCGGAAACGCTGGACCCGGTGCATCCGGGGGAGGTGCTTGGCGAGGAATTTCTGGCCCCGCTGGGCCTGAGCGCCGCCGAACTGGCGCGGCGGGTGGGCGTGCCCGCCAACCGGATCAGCGAAATCGTGGCCGGACGGCGGAGTGTGACGGGGGACACCGCCCTGCGGCTGGCCGCCGCGCTGGGCACCAGTGCCGAGTTCTGGATGAATTTGCAGAAGGGCTGGGAACTGGCGGTGGCGCGGCGGGCTTGGGGTGGCGGTGTGGAGCGGGTTTGAGGGGGATGGTGAATTAAGCGCCTTAAGTTTGCCTGAAGCTTGCCACGGAGGGTATTTTGGAACAGATTGCACTTCAAATTAACTTGCGAGAGTAGTTCGAACTTAGATGGCAGTTTTTACTGATGAAACAGCGCTCAAAACTGCGATGACTGAGAACTCAGGATCAGCCTTTGTTGATAGCTATATTCTTGGTGCAGACACAACTCACTTTGATTTAAACAAAAGGCGATTTGTTTCTGATCTAATAAACGAAGAATATGGGATTCAGGTTGAAGCCCAAGAACTTGTTGTTGTTGGTTCTTCAAAACTTGGGTTTGGCATAAACGAAAAAAGGCTATTTGATGGCCGGATCGCTCCTGCATACCGTCCATTTTCTGAATTTTCTGATATTGATCTTTCAATTTGCAGTCCGGCTCTTTTCAATCTGCTGTGGCATGAGATAAGTGCCAACTTTCATCAGCTGAGTTATTTTCCATATAAGTGCCGTAAGCTAGGAGACTACTTTACATATGGGTGGCTTAGGCTTGATCAGATTCCTTATGATGTAGCGCCTAGGCTTGTAAAGTGTGAAAGCCTGAAGGTTTTAAGGGGAAAGGCTCGAAAAGATCGAGTGAATGGACATCCAAAGCTAAACTTCGGAATTTTTCACGATGTTCATCATTTGAAGCTTTACCAATTGCGTAGCGTTGACGCTTGCCGAAAGAAACTGGAGTCGCCTTTATGATTGTCACAACTGCCACAAATAAAAAAGTTCGTGAACTGCTCAAGTCGGTTCGTGATGGCTCTCTTATACCACGGCCAGAATTTCAGCGCCGACTGGTTTGGACAATAAAAGATAAGGATAAGTTTATTGAGTCTGTCTTGAAGGGGTACCCGTTTCCAGAAATCTACATCTGTAACGGAGAAATCGACACCGATACAGGTGAAGGTACTCAACTACTAGTCGATGGCCTGCAACGCGTTAGCACTTTGGCAGAGTATTTTAACGGCTCTAGCTCCTTCGTGCATACGCTTACGAATCCATATCAGGACTTGATGATACCAGAAAAGGAGGCGTTTCTCGACTACAATGTTGTCGTTCGCGATTTGGGGACGCTAACAAAAGATCAAGTAATAGAGGTTTTTAGAAGGCTTAACTCTACACAGTATACATTGCGCGATATGGAGGTAAACAACGCAATCTATGATGGGGCAATGAAAAAGTTCTGTGAGCGGCTTTCAGAGCATGAGTTTTTTGAAGTTCATCGGGTGTTCCTTGCCAGTGACAGAAAGAGAATGGGTGATGTTTCATTTTGTCTATCTCTTGTAGCAACAATGATGTATGGATATTTTAATCGGGATAGTGAGCATGAGAGCATTCTGAGCAAGTACAACGAATCATTTCCGGACGAATCGGAGTACTTGAGAAGAATTGAGTTCGTCTTTGAGTTTATTGACGAGTGTGGATTTGATGCCAAGTCGCGTATTTGGAAGAAGGCAGACTTCTTCACGGCGTTTCTGGAATTGGACGGTGCATTGAACATCGCTCACCTAAAAGTTGATCCGTCGAGTGCCGTCAGCAATCTCACGACGTTTTATGATCAAGTTGACAGCGTCGTGGAGCAAACAGAGGTTGCTGCAATATATTATAAATCGGCGTTGCAGGCGTCAAACGACAGAAATAATAGACTACGTAGAGCCTTTGCAATTTCTGGCGTGATTCGCGGAGAGACTGAGGATAAAGTTCTCGCGGTAATGCGTGATTTTGGACTAGTATGATCGCCCTCCCTCACCCCTCCCCAAACCACCGCTCCACATAATCCATCACGTCATCCATCAGCCCGCCCCGCCGGGCCTCGGGGCCTGAGAAGCGCAGGGCGTAGCCGTGTTGGGTGTGTTCGCGGCGGATGGTGAGGCCTTTTTTGAGGTGCAGCAGGCGGCGGGGGCGGGGGGAGTCTCCGGCCGTCTTACTGGTCGTGCTTTCGGTGATCAGGGGCAGCAGCGCCTGCCATTGGGTGTCGAGGCTGGGGGATTTCAGCTCTGCCAGCGCGGTAAGCAGCAGGTTTTCCCAGCCGTTGCGCACGGGGATGGCGAGGCGGTCCATCTGGCGGCTGGTGAGGCGTTCGGGGGTCTGGAGGAGTTTGTCGAACACCTGCACCACATCGACATGGCCGCGCATCCGGTAGTGCGACTGGCGCGAGAGCATGGGGTAGAGCGCCTCGATGGCGGCGTCAGGGGTGGGGTAGTAGAGGCCCTGCACGGCTGTCAGCACCAGACGGGCCTTTTCCCACGGGCTGATCTGGACGCGGATTTCATTCTCGCCCACCATTTCGGCGAAGGCCTGATCATAGGTTTCGGGGCTGCGCACGAAGGCCTGCACCTTATCATGCCCGAGGCGTTGCACCGCAGTAAGACGGCGGAAGCCCGAGATGAGGCCATAGGTGAAGGGCGGTTTCGAGGTGGAGAGGGTATAAACCTCTATCGGCTGGCGCAGGCCGCTGTCGCGGATCGAGTCTGCCAGGGTGGTGATGTCTTCCTCGGCGATCACGCGACGGTCGCGCGGGAGGGCATGCGCGTCGATCTGGTCAAGCGGGATCAGGCGGAGGTCGGTGTTGGCGAGAGATGTCATGCGGCGGCTCCTGTCAGGCAGGGCTGCGAGCATGGGGCGGCAGGGTTAGCGCCGGGTTCGGGGGGCGCGCGGTGCACGCCCCCCGGGATGTTTGCAGAGGGCCGATTACATCGGTGGCATGATGACGGTGTCGATCACATGGATCACCCCGTTCGAGGCCGCGATGTCGGCGGTGGTGATATTGGCGCCGTTGACCTTGGCGCCGCCGTCGAGCGTGATGGTGACATCGGCCCCGTTGACGGTGGCGGCGGTCATGCCTTCGGTCAGATCGGTCGACATCACGGCACCCGGAACGACGTGATAGGTCAGGATCGCGGTCAGCTGATCCTTGTTTTCCGGCAGGAGCAGGGTGTCGACGGTGCCAGCCGGCAGGGCGGCGAAGGCTTCATCGGTGGGCGCGAAGACGGTGAACGGGCCTTCGCCCTTCAGCGTTTCGACCAGACCGGCGGCGGTCAGCGCGGCGGCGAGGGTGTTGAAGGTGCCTGCCTCGACCGCGGTGTCCACGATGTCTTTGGAATGGCCGTCTGCGAAGGCAGGGGCCGAGAAGGCAAGGGCGGTTGTCATGGCAAGAAAGGTTCTGCGGATCATAGGTCACTCCCGTTTGATCATCGCCTTGATTGGCCTGCCGTATATGGGGCAGTCCTGCGATCAGATCAGGGCGACATTTCGGTGAGTGGCCCTTGTCAGCGGCGCGGGCAGCGCTAAGCCGGGGGGTCGGATATTTTCCAGTCAACAACCTGTGACGGCAGGTGATGTAACGTGAGCCGCAGCGGGGGCGATCTGGCCCCAGACTGGGACGCGCGGCGTTTGATTTTCTGCGCCAGCCTGCCATGTTCTATGGCGACAGGATGGGAGATGGAAATGACGCTTGGGTTGAAATGGTCGGATGTGACGCCAAAGCCGCAGTGGATGAACCGCCGGCAGCTGATGGCGGGGGCGGGGGCGCTGATGGCGGCGCCTGTGGGGGCGCAGAGCGGAATGGCGCAGACTGGGCTAGCGAAAAGCCCCTATTCCACCGATGCGGCACCGAACACGCTGTCCGAGATCACCACCTATAACAATTTCTACGAGTTCGGGCTGGACAAGGGCGACCCCGCCCGCAACGCCCGGCTGCTGACGACCGACCCCTGGGCGGTGGAGATCAGCGGCCTGGTGGACCGGCCCGGCAGCTATGATCTGGCCGATATCCTGCAAGGGGCCCCGCTGGAGGAGCGGATCTACCGTTTCCGCTGTGTCGAGGCCTGGTCGATGGTGATCCCCTGGGTCGGGTTCGAGCTGGCGCATCTGCTCAACAAGGCGGGCGTGCAGCCAGGGGCGAAATATGTGGCATTTGAAACGCTGGTCCGCCCCGAGGAGATGCCGGGGCAGCAGACCCGCAGCCTGGACTGGCCCTACCGGGAAGGCTTGCGGCTGGATGAGGCGATGCATCCGCTCACCATTCTGGCGACGGGGCTCTATGGGGAGCCGATGCCGAACCAGAACGGCGCGCCGATCCGGCTGGTGGTGCCGTGGAAATACGGCTTCAAGTCGATCAAGTCGATTGTCAGCATCCGGCTGACCGACACCCAGCCGCAAACCACCTGGAACATGCAGAACGCCCGCGAATACGGCTTCTATAGTAATGTGAACCCCGAGGTGAGCCATCCGCGCTGGTCGCAGGCCAGTGAGCGCCGGGTGGGCGCAGGCATTTTCGCCGGGCGCGAGGATACGCTGATGTTCAACGGCTATGGCGACCAGGTGGCCAGTCTTTATGCCGGGATGGACCTGAGCAAAGACTTCTGAGGCGGTGCAGATGCTGGCCTCCGCGATCGACCGGGTCAACGGCCTTGCCCGGCGCCTGCCCACCGGGGTGGTCTGGGCTGCGGCCTTCATTCCCTTTGTCTGGCTGGTCTGGGCCGCGGCGACCAACCGGCTGGGGGCGGACCCGGTGAAGGCGATCGAGCTGCAGCTGGGCCTGTGGGGGCTGCAACTCCTGATCGCCTCGCTGTGCATTACCCCCTTGCGCAAGACCGGGCTGAACCTGCTGCGGTTCCGCCGCGCGCTGGGGGTGATGGCCTTCTTCTATATAGCGATGCATTTCCTCGCCTGGGTGGTGCTGGACATGGGCCTGCGCTGGGAGGAGATCCTGCGCAACCTTTATAAGCGGCCCTATATCATTCTGGGGATGGTCGGGCTGCTGGCGATGATTCCCCTGGCGGTGACCTCGACCAATGCGGCGATCCGGCGGTTGGGGGCGGCCAGATGGCGGAGTCTGCATCGCCTTGCCTATGTGGCGGCGGTGGCCGGGGCGCTTCATTTTGTGATTTTGGTGAAGGGCTGGCCGCTGGAACCCTTGCTTTATGCGGGTGCCGTAGCGGCAGTTCTGCTGCTGCGGCTGCGTCTGCCACAGAGGCTTCGCGCCTGAGTCTGTGGATAACCCGCGCAGGCGGGGAAATGTTCCGGCCGGGCCGCAAGAAAATTGCCGCAACCCGCCGCTTCTTGTGGCGATAGTTTCGCCAACCCCCGGATTTTGCGCGATTTTCGGGTTTTGTGAAAAAAATGCGACTGCCTGCGTTTTTTCCTCTTGCGGGTTCCGGCACCCCGCCGTAAATACTGCCTCACCGAAGCGAAACAGCGACGGTGACGGACGGAAGCGAAGACGAAGCGACGCGGAAACGCAGAACGGAAGCAGAGCGGAAGGTCGGAAAATCTGAAGATACGGCGGTTCGGGAAACGCTAAGAGATTAGCGCCTCGATTTTGTTTTGTCTTCTTGCTCTTTGAAAATTGAAAGTGATGAAGGGATATGTGGGCGGTTTGGGCGCATCGGCGTCTGACACGTAGCATATCTGCCCAGCAGGGGAGTGACCGAGAGGTTACCGACCGATGACCTGGGGAAAGCTTCACGGTTTGTGGGTTCTTGTTTCTTTGGAAACACGAGCACATGAATTGTTAGGACCTGTGTCCTTAAGGGATGCAGGCAGATGTGCGAAGGTTCGACGTCAAGGATAAGTTCTTCGGAACTTTTCAACTTGAGAGTTTGATCCTGGC
>NZ_PJOM01000005.1 GCF_002900965.1 Pseudotabrizicola formosa
CGCGTGATCCACAAGATGTACCCTGCCCGCGCCAGACCCAATCCCGCTCTCCATTCTCCGACTCGCCCCATATTGCCTCCAGCCGGACCATGGGCCGCAAATCTTAAGAAAAACCTCCATCCCCTCCGAGATCACGTTCATCAGGACGCTGTGCAGCGGCTCTGTCTCGGGTGTGTTTCGCCCGAATACGCCTGCCAGTTGGTCTTGGTTACAAAGCTGACAGCCGTGTGGAAGGCCAGGTCAGGGGCCCGCAGGGGCGGCGAGGATCTGGCAATGGATGGCGTGTTTCTCGCTGAACGTCGTGCGTTCTGTGGCCCGCGCCGCGCAGGCACAGAAAGGGCAGCAGGCAAGAGGGAACAATCTAAAGCTTTAAAATGTCTGGAGCCGCCCGGTAGGGCGGCTCCAGTCAGAACTTTTCAAGGTGTCTGTCAGATCAGAAGCGTATGTTCATTCCGGCCGTCAAGGCAGTCGTGTTTGATGTCGACGAAATGGTCCGGCTGACCTCGGCCTCGAGGCTGTAATTTGGACCGATGTTGTAGGAGATATCCAAGCTTCCGCGGACAACACCATTCGTAGACCGTTCGATCGACATTTCGGCAAAATCCGCGATTTGGACTGACCCGCCGATCACAGCGTAACGGTAGAACTCGTCATCCGCCTCATAGGTGAGAGCGCTGGCGATGTCGCCTCCCTCTGTCCAAGCATCAGTTGCGCGTCTGCCCGTCACAAGGGCAACATGTGGCCGGAAGGTGCCAGAGTTGACGGCGGCCTTCACGACGACCCAACGATCGCTGGCGTCAAACGCGCCGGTGTTGGAAAACTCACCGATGGTGCGGCCGTAAGACACATCCTTATAGGCAAAATTTGCACTGCTCGACAGGGAGAAGCCCTCGAAGTCCTTTTTCAACCCTACCCCGAAGTGCCGTGTCTTCATTTCGCCACTGGTTGCGTTGGTCGAAAGGAGGTTAAAGCCACCAAAAACATGCACACCTTCCTGGGTGAGCTCGGAAAAACCGAAGCGCAGCAAGTTCGTATTCGCCGTCTCCCCAAATCCGATATTGCTGCTCAGGTGCCCTGCCTGTACGCCTTGGATGAACCCCAGGCCATAGAGATCAAGAGCGCTGGCAATGCGTTGCCCCTGATCCATGCGAGCGCTGAAAGGTTCAAGCGTCACACTCGAGAGCCGTGCTTCGCCGATGCTGCCGTCACTATAAACATAGCGTGCCTCTGTCGTTTCTTCGCGTGCGAGTGTCTGCACCCCATCAACGACAGAAGACTCATGGCGCAGAGTGCTGCTGAAGGTCTCCCCAACCACTGTTGGCCCCGACGCACTGTCTGTTGCGCTGCCGACATCCACCAATTCGCCGGTCAAGATGTCTTCCCCGCCGCCAGCGCCGCCTTCGACGGCAGATGTCGCAGCGGCAAAGGCGCTCGGGCCAAAGATATAGGCATAGCGCGCTGTCAGGATGTCCCCAGCATTCACGGCCGTCCAGTGCCAGCTCAGACCAATCGTGTCGTCACCCCGCCCGTAATTTACCGACTCGCCGCTTTCGTTTGTGTAAGGAGAGCCTGTGTAACCATCTGCTTCGGTCGTCCACCCACTGATGCCGGCATCGACATTGGCGTCAGTGGAGTACATTCCCAATGCGTAGCGCGAAACGATGGCTTCGGAAAACACGACATGGTTGTCTGGCACAGCGCCATAGCCAAGAACGTTGTCTGTGCTGCTGGAATCGCCGGGTTGCGGCATCGCATCGGGGTCGATGAAGCGACCAAACCAGACGTCTGCTGCGGCGCTCCCTGCGGTGATCCGCGTGGTGATGTCAACAAACTCACTTTCCGAAGGAAGGCTGTAGGTGTTTCGCAGGCTCCAGGTGCCGCCGCCAACCGTCCAGGTTCCAGTCCAGTCTGCCAAGCTTGCCGTTGGGGCCAAGCCGTCGGTCCATCCGCCTGCGATGTCAGCAGAATTCCCGGCATTGTTATTGGCCGTATTTACGCCATCGACTTTTACGCTGAATCCGTCGAAAGGGCTGCCTGGGGTCAGGTAGTCGCCTTGCTCACCATCTGCCGGGAATGATCCGCCGCCGGTCGCGTCAAACTGCAGCCCGGGCCGCGTGCCGTTGCCACTTCCAAAGGTGCCGGTGATTTCATTCACGCCAGCTTTTACAAAGCCATTTTCCAGCACGCCATTGTCAGCATAAGCGCCCCCGGCTACGATGGTCGCCGTAGCGCTTATTGCAAAAGTAATCTTCCTCATCGATCGAATCCTATCGTGGGCTTTCTTGTTTAAGGTTAACGTTTGGTTAACAATTAGTTGAAATGCCGACAATTTGTTGTGCGAAATCCCTATTTGTTGTGTTTTGCCGTGCTAAAAATGCAACATGGAACTGGTGGGTCGCCAGTCCACGCCTATGGGGATCAAGGCGGGCCAGTCCGCCACTGGCAACATCCTTGAGGCCATCGCACGCCGCGCTGGCTCTGATCTGGCGATGCTCAGCGGCAAGATCGCGGATCACGGGCCGGGCTCTACCGGGCTGTTGCGGATGGTGTGGGACAATGGCGACCGCACCGTGCTGGTTCGCCCGGACCTCGGCGGGGTGAGGCTGGGCTGGGATCTGGCCCATACCGCAGCCGATGAATTGCGTGCCGCCATCGAGGGCATGGCGATGCATCTCCGGCTGATCATCGAACGGATGAGCGAAGGGGGGCTGACGTTCCGGCGTGTGATCAACGCCGGCGGCATTCCGCAGAAGAACCGGGTGCTTAATCAGGTCTCTGCCACTGTGATGGGGGTCGAGGTGCACATGGTGTGGATCCGGTCCAATGCCTCCCGAAATTCGGGAAACCATGCTGTTTTCCCGCGCTAAAGCCGCGCCAGATGCAAGGGCCAGTCCGGATGTTCAAACAGCGAACGGGCGCGCATCTTTTTCCACATTCCATATTTGTGAAAGTCGAAGTCCAGCCGCGAGACTTTCAGCTGAACCATCGACCACAAGCACCATTTCACGTCGGCCAGCGCCTTGTGCACCGTGATGCGTGACACAATCTCAGGTCTTACACTGCCAAAGTACTCTTCGATCAGTTCCAGTTCGCGCTCTGGCTTGAAGAACATCTCTCCGAACCAGATCCCAAGATCATAACAGCGGTCGTTCATCGACGCATATTCATAGTCGATGAGCATGATGGACCCGTCCTTGCCGATCATGAAATTTCCGGGCATCGGATCGTTGAATGAGGTCACCAGATCAAGGCCAGAGGCGTGCATGGCATCGCGCGCCAAACGGGTGTTGAGGCGCAGCCAGTCTGCATCCTGATACATCGGTGCCCCAAGATCTCTGATCTGATCCAGGTGTTCATCGATCATGTCAAAAATCGTCTTTGTCAGGGACAGGGATGGCAAGCCGTGCATGACGCGGTAGGCGCTCATCGCGGCCTTGCACATCTGCAGATCGCGGAAATCGCTGTGGTTGGACGGGCGTCTGTCTTGGAGAAAATCGTTGATCTCGATCCCGCGTGCCGCAAGGTCATCGTGAACCTTTGGCCCCAGACCGGCCTTCGCAGCCTTGCGTGAAGCATCCAGCGCGGTTTCGCGGTCTATGAACATTTCGGTGCCTGCGCCCGGAACCTTGACGAACCAGTCGCCCGGACCTGCCGTATCGCGCACACGCCAGTTTTCGTTTGAAATGCCGCCAGATACAGCGCCGTAAACCATGGTCTGACCGCCCTTGAACAACGGGGCTTCGCGGATCGCAGCTTCGATGGTTTCTTCCATGGCGTTTTGCGCATTGCCCAAGGGTTTCATGGTCACGCTGCCCCCTTTGCTGTCAGGCGAACCCGTTCTTCAAACAAGGGGTGCTGCAAGGCCATCGTCAGTCGCAGCAACCGCCATTCGCCGTATTTGATCCATTCCACGGATTTACGTTCGGACTTATGGGCCATCAAGCCTGACCAAAGCGCATGCAGCATGTCATCCACATGCGACCACAGTCGGGCGCGGGCAAATGCAACCGGATCGAAGTGGCCGACATAGGCCTCGAACGCCGGCCGCATCTGGCTTTCGTGATCGGTCCGTTCGGCAAGCAGGCAGCCCAGATCGTAAAGTGGATCATTCATGCCAGCACGATCAAAGTCCACCAGCATCACCTGTGCGCCGGGTCCGATCATCAGATTGGAACAAGATCCGTCATTGCGGCAGGGTTTCAGCGGCACACCATCGGAGAGTCCTTTGGCCATCCAGACAAGGCTGCGCAGCCAAGCGATAGTGTCGGGCAGCGCCACCCCATCGGCTTTGTAGGCCGCGATCAGGTGATCGATTTCGGCAAAGGGATCAAATCTGTGGTCAATGACAGGGCCTGCGTGCAGCGTCTTCAGCGCCAGGACGGCGGATGTCATCACCGAGTCTTCTTGCAGGTCGTTTTGCCGCGCCGTAATCCAGTCTTCTCCAAGGCGGTCCATAGAGATTGCGCCTAAGCCCGTATCTGACCAGAGCACCTTCGGACCAACCCCTGCCGCACCCGCATCTCTTGCGGCCTGAAATGCCGCCTCAAGGTTGTAGGTCCCCTGCATTTCGGGGTGCATCCGTTTTACAAATGCGTCGGCGGTCAGGACGGAGCGGCTTTCAAGGGCCTTGTAGCTGGGGGAAGCGAGCGCCGAAGGGCCGTCAGAGACGACATCGGCCATTGAATACCCCGCAGCAGTGACAGCCTCTGCCATCATGGCATCTGTAACAAGTCCGGTCATTTTGCCCCCGCTGCCGTGTCAAGGCACCCGCCTGCCAGATCGATCCGGCGGATCATGTCCAGAACCACCTCGGCCCCTGCCCTCAGGTCATCTGCAGAAGTATACTCGTCGCATCGGTGGATCACGCCATTGACCGACGGTACAGCAAACACAAGGCTGGGCAGGATTGCATTCAGCGCAACGGCATCATGGCCTGCGATGGTATCGAGTCGCATGCGCGGCAGGGAAAACTGATCGGCAGCCTGTTCAGCCAAGGCCACCAATCGCGCATCGAACTTTCCGGCGGGGCGGATGTCAACGCCGACCACTTCGGCAGTGACTGAGGCCCGGCGCGCAAGCTCGGGCAGGGCCTTGCGCAACTCGGCCTCTGCCGCTGTCAGAGTGTCTGGCTCGGGGGCGCGCAGTTCTGCAAAAAGCACGGCCTTGCCCGGCACGACATTTGGCGAATTTGGCGTGACATCAACACGGGCGACAGAGGTATAAAGGGTGTCCTGGGCTTGATCGGCAAGCTCGCGCACCTTTGCAATGATATAGGCGGCCCCCAGAAGCGCATCCTGGCGGTCCTCCATCGGGGTCGGTCCGGTGTGGTTTTGTTTTCCCTCCACCTCGATGCGCAGTTTGACCGCGCCCCAATGCCGTACAAAGGGCGCAATCTTTGCGCCGCTGCGTTCCATGTGGCTGTCGCCTTCGATGTGGACCTCGATATAGCAATCGGGGCGCGGCCCTTCCTCTGGGCCCATGTATCCGGTCCGGGTCAATTCGGCCTCCACCGACGCGCCATCACGGTCTTTGCGCGAAAGGGCGAAATCGCGGGTGAGGGCACCCGTAAAGACCGATGATCCGAGCAGAGAGGGTTGAAACCGCGCGCCTTCTTCGTTCATCCAATCCGCGACGACATAGTTGCAGCGCGGCGTGATGCCGTTCAGGGTGCAGTGGGCGCGCCAGCTTTCGATGGCCACCAGTCCGGCGATCACACCGTATGCCCCGTCAAAGCGCCCGCCCTTGGGCTGGCTGTCCAGATGCGATCCGACCATGACCAGCGGCGCGCCGTCCTGCGCAATATCCAGCCGCCCGAACAGGTTGCCAATGGAATCGATCAGAACGGTGTAGCCGCGCCGTTCGAACTCGGCGCAGAGCCAGTCGCGCGCAGCTTTATGAGCATCTGTCAACGCCGGACGGTCTACGCCGCCATCGCCGGTGCTGCCAAACTCCGACACTTTCTCCATCAGCGTATCGAACATAGGCGCATCTATTCGCGCGAGTTTGGTGGTATCAGGCATCGGCAGTGGCTTTCGCTGTGGACGTGGCGTTCAAAAGAAAACAGGCGGCCAGCGCCTGGTCGCCCCGGCTGACAAGGGCGGGGTTTTCGCGGTAGCAACGGTCAAAGGCATGCGGGCAGCGACCGGCAAAGGCGCAGCCCGGTGGCAGGTCAATGGGCGAGGGTGGCTCGCCTTCCAGGAGGCAGTCTTCGGGACGATACCGCCGCTCTTCGAGGGTTGGGGCCGCGGACAGAAGCGCGCGGGTGTAAGGGTGCCCCGGATCAAAGAACATCCGCTCGTTGGGGGCGACCTCGACCGTTTCGCCCAGATACATCACGGCAATGCGGGAACAGACCTGACGCACCATCGTCAGGTCATGCGAGATGAAGATATAAGTGAACCCGTGCTGCGCCTGAAGGCGACTGAACAGGTCCAAGAGCTTGCCCTGCTCGGTCTGATCCAGCGCCGAGAGAGTCTCGTCCATGATCAGCAGGCGCGGCTCCAACACCATGGCGCGCGCCACCTGAAGCCTTTGGCGCTGTCCGGCCGAGAGACCGGTTGGCAGGAGGTCATAAAACCTGTCGCCTAACCCGACTTCGTTCAAGGCGGCGCGCGCGCGGTCCTGACGTTCCTTTTTGGTGCCGATGCCGTGAATTTTCAGGGGTTCTTCGACGATGTCACCAATGGAAGACTGGGGCGGCAGCGATCCGAACGGATCTTGCAGCACAAGTTGAAACCGTCTGCGCAACTGCCGCAGCCGCGCGGGGCTTGCAGTGCCTACATCTTCGCCTTCAAAGATGATCGACCCGGCGTCTGGTCGCTCCAGCCCGGTCAACAGACGCATGAGGGAAGATTTGCCGCAGCCCGACTCCCCCACGATTCCAAAATTGTCGCCGGGAAAGACGTCAAATTCCACATTGCGCACGGCCTGCACCACGGCCTTGCCTGCCTTGCCGCGTGTTTCATAGAATTTGGCCACCCCACGCACCGACATGATCGCTTGCCGGTTGCGGTCCTGCCGGTCGTCGCGCCCGTCTTTTCCGTTGGCCCAAAGCGTTGGCAATTCAGTGATCAGGGCGCGCGTGTAGCCATGTTGCGGCTCGGCAACCAGATCAGAGGAGGCTTGGCGTTCCACAACCTCGCCGGCGTGAAGCACCATCACCTCATTCCCCGCATCGCAGGCCACGGGCAGCGAAGAGCAGATGAACAGGATCGCGGTCGAGAACTCTTCGTTCAGCTCGCGCATCAGTTTCAGGATCTGGGCGGCAACCGTTACATCCAGAGGTTGGGTGATATTGTCGGCAATCAGCAAAGCGGGGTCTGAAATCAGGGCGTCGACGATCATTGCCCGTTGCATCATCCCACCCGAATATTGGAACGGGTATTCGTGAAAACGGCTGGCGGCCGATGGAATCTTGACGGCTTCGAGCAAGCGGATGGCCTTGGCCTGTGCGTCTTTTCCCGAAATCTCGGGCCGCACGGCGCGCAGCTTTTCAACCAGTTGCGCCCCCACCGTCATCGTGGGGTCCAAGGCCCCCGCGGGGTTGCCGCCGATATAGGCGATCTCGCGTCCGGCGAGGCCGCTGGCAAAGGACTTGTCGCGGATCAGGTCGCGCCCTTTGAACAGGATTTCGCCCGTCGTGATTTTCAACTGGGGTGCCATCCAGCCTACCAGTGCTCGGGCCAGCACCGTTTTGCCCGATCCGCTTTCTCCGATGACCGACAGGATCTGGCGGGGTTTCAGATCAAAGCTGATGTCGTGCAGGATCGTGCGGCTGACGCCTTCGCTTTGCGCGACCACGGTCAGGTTGCGCACGGAGAGCAGCGGTGCGACCGGGGATGAGGGGTCTGTCATCATCTCATGCGCCTCCGTAAATGCTGTTTCGGGCCCGCTCAAGGGACGACCCCATCAGATTGATGGATGTCAGCGTCAAGACCAGGAAAACTCCCGGCATTGTGGCTATCCACCAGGCGTTGAGCAGATATTTGCGCCCGTCTGCAATGATGTTCCCAAAAGTGGGGGTGGGCGGTTGTACGCCCAGTCCCAGGAACCCGAGGACGGATTCAAAGATCATCATGCGCGCGATGTCCAGTACCGCGACAAAGGCGATTGGTGGCAGGACCAACGGAAGGATCAACGTGAACATGATCCGCCAGTCGGTGGCCCCCAGAACCATGGCACCGCGCACGAATTCCTTCTTGCGCACCGACATGACACTGGATCGCATCACCCGCGCGTAGATGGGCCAGCCTGACAGGCCCAGAACCAGAATGATGGCCGGGATGGTCGGCCGGGAAACGCCCAGGATGGTGATGGCCAGAATGATCATCGGGATAGCGAGTTGCGCATCGGTCAGGCGCATCAGGATTGTGTCGACCTTCCCGCCGAAATAGCCAGAAAACAGCCCTACCATCGCACCGACGGCCACCATCAGGATGGTTGTCGAAATTCCGATCAGCAGCGAGTAGCGCAGCCCGACAAGGGAGCGCGAAAGCATGTCCCGGCCCAACTGATCGGTGCCAAGCGGGCGGGCCCAGCTCCAGCCTTCACCCATAAACAGGGGCGGCAGGAGTTTGGAGGAGATTGCCATTTTTGTCGGATCAATTCCGGAAAACATCGGATAGAAAATGGCGGCAAGAACGAGCGCCGAAAAGACGGCCAGCCCGATCTTGAACTCGATGGCGGCGTAGGCTTCCGACCAGATCCTGGCAGCAATCTTGCGGTCCTTGCGGGGCACCGGAAGATCAGAGGTCATGTCTTGGATGCTCATCAATATTCCAATCTTGGGTCGATTGCCGTTGCACAAAGGTCAACGACGATATTGATCAGGACAAAGGCCGCGGCGGTGACGATGGCAATGCCTTGGATGAGGGGAAAGTCTCGCTGCATCACGGCGTTGATCGTCAGAAGCCCGAGACCGGGATAGTCAAAGATAAATTCGATCACCAAGACGCCGCCCAGCAGCATCGAAAACTGCACACCAAGCAGGTTCAGCAAGGGCACCGAGGAGTTGCGCAGGGCATGGCGAAAGATGATCTGGTTGCGCGTCAGGCCGCGCACGGCTGCGATGTCGATGAAGTTTTCGCGCATCACCCCGGCCACAGACACCGTCAGGGTGCGGATGATGAAGGGCGCGATTTCAATAGCCAGAACAATTGCAGGGAGAATTGTATAGGCGAAGCCGCCATAGCCGATGGCTGGTAGCAGCTTGAGTTTTACCGACAGCAGCAAAGCCAGCACGATGCCAAGCCAGAAGTTCGGCAAGCTGACGAAAATGGATGACAGATACAGCGCCAGCTTGTCTGGAAAGCGCCCTGGCCTGAGCCCGCCCCACACACCGATTGGCACTGCGATGATCAAGGCAAACAGCATCGACAGCAGCGCAAGCTGCACGGTCATCGGGGCCGTCTGGGCAAT
Organism: Pseudotabrizicola formosa; assembly: GCF_002900965.1. Classification (GTDB taxonomy): domain Bacteria; phylum Pseudomonadota; class Alphaproteobacteria; order Rhodobacterales; family Rhodobacteraceae; genus Pseudotabrizicola; species Pseudotabrizicola formosa. The sequence continues at coordinate 9,418 of NZ_PJOM01000005.1, forward strand.
AAGATCCCAGACTTCGGCGCGCTCGCTGCGGGTGTTGTCGTCAAAGCTGGCTCCGCCCACAGCCGCGCCGCTGGCGGGCCGCACAAAACTTTGTCCCAGATCGCCCTGCACGATGCCCCAGACATAGCGGCCAAACTGCTGATAGATCGGATCGCGCAGCCCCATCTCTTCGGCAATCTGCTCGATCAATGCTTCTGGGGCCATCCCGCCTGCCATCAGGCGCACGGGATCGCCCGGCACCACACGGAGCAGGGTGAAGATGACGGCGGACACAAGGAATACGATCAGCGCACCCTGAAGCAATCGTCTGGCAAGAAATCTGGCGATGAACATGGGTTTCTCCGGTCAGCGTGTCGAAGAAGGACCGGAACCCCCGCTGGCAGGGGTTCCGGCAATCCGTATCAGCCGCGCACTGCGCTGGCGGCATCCATCGTGCCGTCAGGATAGATGAACAAGTCTTTTACGTCGGCCCGAACCCCGTGCATCAAGACAGAGGTGAACAGGCTGTAGGCAGGAACCTTGTCGGCCAGCATCGGCATCAGGTTGGTTTGCAGGCTGGTCCGACGTGCCTCGATCGAGGGTGCATCGCGCTCTTCGTCCAGCGCCGCGTCGATTTCGGGGTCTTCGATCCCGCAGATCCGTTTCGATGTCGAATGGAAATGCGTGCGCAGGACCAGATCGGGTTCGGGCGAGGCACTGGTCCAGCCGCAGTCGATCATATGGCCTGGCCCGCCGCCGGGGCGGTCATAGAGCCGCTCGTTCCAGGCGGCGACTTCCATCACGTTCAGCGTGACGGGGAAGCCTTGTTCCTGCAGCATGGCGGTGATCACCTCGCCGTATTCCTTGGTTTTGGGATAGAAGCCGGTCGAGGTGATGTATTCCAGATCAGGCAGCCCTTCCCCCCCCGGATAGCCAGCTTCGGCCAGCAGGCGCTGGCATTCCTCGGGGTTGTATTCGGGATAGTTTTCCAGATCGATGTAGCCAAACTTGATCGGCGAGACAAAGTTCGACGACGGCTCGCCTGCGGTACCCATGACTTCCATGATCACGCTGCGGTCGATCGCGTGGCAAACGGCTTTGCGCACAAGTGGATTGTCAAAGGGCGGTTTCGAGCAACGGAACCACAGATACTTGTTTTCGACCGAAACAGCGCGGTTCAGCACAATGCCGGCTTCGCTTTCCAGTGTCGTCACCTGTTCCGGCTCCAGCCGTTCGATGACATCGGCCTGACCGTTCAGCAAGGACAGCATCCGCGTGGTTGAATCGCCCACGAAGCTGAAGTTCACGCCCGGCACTTTTGGCGCGCCGCGGAAATAGCCCTCGAAGGCGGTCATCAGCGTGTCATTCCCGGCCTGTTCCTTGAACCGGAACGGTCCGGTGCCGTTCAGCCGTTGCGACAGAGGTCCGTTCGGTCCAGCTTCGATATCCTTGGCCGACATGATTGGCAGGTAGGACGCAAGGAAGACGAACATCCCTGCGCCATATCCACCTTTGGTGGTGTCCACGATCACGGTGAAATCGTCGGGCGTTGTCACTTCGAACGTGTCGGCAAAGCCCGGATAGACTTGCCGCGCCCGCTCGGGCTGGGCGCCGTATTCGAAAGTTGCCTTCACGTCTTTGGCCGAGAAGGGTTCGCCATCATGAAACGTCACGCCCTCGCGCAGCTTGATCTCCAGCTTGAACGGGTCCAGCTGCGTGATCGATGTGGCCAGTTCGTAGACCACCTCATCCGGGTTGTCGGGCATCATCGGCGAGCGGGTCAAAAACCCCATGATGAAACCTTCAATGTTGAATTGCGACAGCGTTGTGTGCGCCATCGGATCCCAGTTTCCGGTGATGTTTTCCGCTGAAAGGATGGTCAGGGGCCGCGCCTCCTGAGCGAAGGCAGAGCTGAAAAAGAAGTCAGGATTCAGACGCATCGCGGCCATGGTCGCGCCTGCGGTCATGCCGTAGCGGAGGAATTTTCTTCGGTCCATTGTCTCACTCTCCTGATGGGGCCCGCAATGGGGCGGTTTTTTCATGATGGGGACGCGGTCTTTGTGCCGCTTATGTCACACGCAAGAGCTCAAGCTCTTTGAGCATCTGCGCGTGCAATTCAGGGGTGGCCGAGGCAAGTACGTCCCCGCCAGAGTCGATGCCAAGGTCTTGCCCTTGCCAATCAGAGATCACACCACCCGCGCCGCGGATCACCTGAACCACGGGCAGATAGTCATAAGGCTGAAGCCCGGTTTCCAGAACAAGGTCGCAATGGCCAGACGCCAAAAGCGCGTAGTTGTAGCAATCGCCACCAAAGCGCAGCAGTCTGACCCGTTCCCGAAGCCTGGTCAAAACAGGTTCGTTTTTGCCGGAAAACAACATCGGGTCCGTGGTATAGGCATAGCAAGTTGTCAGATCCCTGCAGCCGCTGGTCTTGACGGGTACGCCATTGAGCGTCGTCGGCATGCCCTTTATGCCGCACCAACGCTCTCCCATTGCGGGCATGTCGATCTGGCCTAGCTGCGGCTCTCCGTCCTTGAGCAAAGCCATGAGGCCGCCGAACATCGGATGCCCTGTCACAAAACTTTTTGTTCCGTCAATCGGGTCGACGACCCAGACAAACTCGCGATCAAGGTTAAGGTCACCATGTTCTTCCCCGAGGATTCCATGATCGGGATAGGCATTTTCGATCTTGTCGCGCAGAAACCGTTCGATACTGCGGTCAGCGATGGTGACGGGGCTGTCATCGCTCTTGTGTTCAACCTCGATGGCTTTTCGAAAGTGATCGCGTGCAATCTGTCCTGCGCCGTCTGCGGCGAGGTTCGCGAAATCCAAGGCAAGGTGCAAATCCAGCATACGGACCTCATGTGGACTATTTGAGGAGTGCATCGCAACCGATGGACTTGGTTAAAGCTGACTCGTGATCGCACACAAATCCACAAAAAAATCTCCAAAAGACACGCGTATCCATATTTAGCCCAAAATTTGGGCAGAAAATTCCGCTGTCAAGCTTAGCTGTCTGGCGAAACGGTCCCAAATCCACATTCGGGCTGGAATTTGTGGATTTCTGTCGCTATCGGTGGCGAATGACACTTTTCGGAGCGCGCAAGAATGTGGTCGCACGAGCGGCATTCCATGATCCTGGATCGGCTGTCCCGAGACGGGAAGGTGACAACCAACGAGCTTGCGGCCTTACTGCATGTCTCAAGCGAGACCATCCGGCGCGATTTTCTGGACCTTGAAGGGCAGGGCAATCTGAAGCGCGTTCATGGCGGCGCTGTTCTGTCAGATCGAAAGATTTTGCCGGAGCCCGCTTTCTCTGATCGTCTGAAAACGCATGCGGGTGCCAAAATGGCCATTGGCAGGGTTGCTGCCGGATTGATCCCGCCGGGCTCTACCGTCTTTGTTGATGCCGGCACCACAACACTTGCGTTCGCGCAAGAGATTTTAAAGCATCAGGACCTGCGGCTTATCACAAATTCCATCGAGATTGCGCAGATGGTGGCACCGTATCCGAATCTGGAGGTTTTGCTGCTGGGCGGCAAACCGCATTCAGAGGTACCGGCGACCTATGGGGAGTTGACGCTTTCAGAGGTTGATCGCTTTCTCGCGGATTTCGCGGTGATCTCGCCCGTTGCCTATCACTCGACGCGCGGAGCCACAAATTACGCGTTGCATGAGGCAGAGGTGGCGCGAAAAATGATTGTCTGTTCAAAGCGTTGTGTCATGTTGTGCCATGCTGAAAAAATATTCAAAGAGAGCCGTGTGGCGATCTGTCGCCCCGAAGAGATTGATCACCTGATCACGGATGGAAACACCGATTCACAGTTGTCTTTGCCAAGAGGGGAAGTCCATGTCGCACCGTTCCAAGGCGCGGAGTGACTGGGGCACATGTCGGTCCGCTGCATGATTGATGACATGGGATCGGACCTTTCGTCGCCAGCCTGCAAGTGAAGGCGTGGTGCGACCAATGGCATTCACGCGGTCCGGATGCACAGTTTTGGGGGTGGCAGCAGAAGGCCATCCGGAGAAAAGTCCCACTCTGACGCGTATCTTTGTGGGCGCACCGATTAACGGATCGTAAGCCCGCTGCGCTTAATCTGCCCTCAACCGCTATCGGAGGGGCCGGTGAAAGTCGCCGTGGTCGAAGACAATTCCGTGATCCGTGCTGTGCTGGTCGCGGCGATGGAAGGCTTTGCCGGGTCCGTCGTGACCGAGTTCTGCGCGGTGGGCCCCTTGCTGGACGCCTGTCGCGAGACATTGTTCGATGCCATCATTCTTGACTACCAGCTGCCCGATCAGACAGGGGTTGATGCCACGCGCAGGCTGCGTGCCGATCCGCGGTTCATACATGTGCCCATCATCATGGTCACGGCTGATTCTGACAGCGCCTTGCGGCTGGAGGCCATTCGTTCCGGGGCGACCGATTTTCTGACCAAGCCCGTCAATATTGAAGAGTTGCGTCTTCGGGTTGGCAATCTTCTGGCGCTGCGTCAGGCGCAGCTTGACGTTCTGGCGCGTGAAAAGCTGTTGGACGCGGTGATTGAATCTTCGACCGCCAGTATCGTGATCGGCGATGCTTCATTCCCCGATATTCCACTGATCTATGCAAATGGGGCTTTCGAGCGCTTGTCGGGCTTCACGCGCGACCAGGTGCTGGGCCGCAACTGCCGCCTTCTGGCCATGGAAGTGCCTGATCACCCGGTACGTTTGCAACTGCGCCAGGCGGTCTCCGCACGGGCGGGCGGCACATTCCGTCTGCGCAACCGCCGCCGCAACGGAGACGTGTTCTGGAACCAGATTGACCTGCATCCTGTCCCGGGGCCGGGCGAAAACGCGCGATTCATCGTTGCAACGCAGACCGACGTGACCGCAGAGGTGGAGGCTTCCCGCACGCGGGACAGGCTGGGTGCGCGTCTGAGCGATATTGCGCAGATCAGCGATGCCTGGTTCTTTGAATTTGACCGCTGGTTGTGCTTTTCCTACGTGTCGCCCGCCATGGCGAAGGCGTTGGATATCGCGCCCGAGCAGATCCAGGGTCTGTCAATCGATGTTTTCGCAGATCGCATCTGCGTTGACCCCGAAGGAGAAGGCGGTGATCTTCGCAGCTTGCTGTCGCGACGACAGCCGCTGGATCGGCTGCGCTTGCGGCTCAAGCGCCCCGATGGCACCTCCCGCTGGCTGCAAACCAGCACCACCCCATTTTACACGGCTGAGGGGGCATTTGACGGCGTTCGTGGTTTTGCCAGCGATATCAGTGACCTGATCGAGGCGCGTGATACCGCGCGCCAGGCCGCGCGGACTCAGGCCACTTTTGTCGCCATGATGAGTCATGAATTGCGCACACCGCTGACGGCCATCATCGGGCTGACCGAGCTGCTGGAGGGCAGTGATGTCTGTTCTACTGTGCACGCTGATCTGGCAACAATTCGGGGTTCCGCTCAGGCCTTGACTTGGGTTCTGAATGATGTGCTCGACCATTCTCAGCTTGAAGGCGGGCAACTGACACTGTCGGTTGTCGATTTTGACCTCGCGCAGCTTCTGGCGGGGCTGATCCAGTGGCACGGCCCGGCAGCGGGGGCCAAGGGGCTGTGGCTGCGGCTTGCCATCGAGGGGGACGCATCGCCCCACCGGCGCGGCGACCCGGACCGGTTGCGCCAGATCCTGCGCAATCTGATCGACAACGGTCTGCGCTTCACCCCGCAAGGCGGTGTGACGGTGACCCTGGTGCTGCGGAGTGAGAGCAGCATCTTGCTGCGCATTGCCGATACAGGCATCGGCATCGCACCCGAGGACTGGAACCGCATTTTTGACCCTTTTGTGCAGTTGGACGCCAGTATGGGCCGGGTGCATTCGGGCCGCGGTCTGGGGTTGACGCTTGCGCGCAAGCTGGCCGAGGCCATGGGTGGCACTCTTTTCGTGGACAGTCAGCCCGGCGCAGGCAGTGTCTTTGTCCTGGATCTGCCTTTGCCCCGCGGGGCATCTGCTGTCCTACCCCAACCCTTTTCGTTGCACGACACAGCGGTGCTTGTGGCCGATGACAACCGCGCCAACCGCAAGCTGCTTGAGATCATGCTGTCGCGCCTGGGGGCAAGGGTTACACTGGCCGAAAACGGACAGGCGGCGGTGCAAGCCTGGGCACCGGGCCGGTTTGATCTGCTGCTGCTTGACATCAACATGCCCGGGTTGACCGGCATCGAGGTGATCGTCCAGGTTCGCGCGCAGGAACGCGCTGCCGGTCTGGCCCCCATTCCAGCCTTGGCGGTCTCTGCAAATGCCCGGCCCGAGCAGGTGGCCGCCTATCTCGCCGCTGGGTTTGATGGCTGCATTGCCAAACCCTTTACCCTCGCCGCGTTGCAAAAGGCCCTCTCAGCGTCGGGACCCTCTCCCAAACCCAACTGATCTGGTGAAAGAAGTGAAAGTCATGCCGAGTTCTCGTATATTCTCCGTCTTGCTGACGCTCTGGTTTGGCGCGGTGGCCTCAGGCGTCTTTGCCCAGACGCTGGCGCAACCAGCGGATACGGTCATTCTGGAAGTCACCGGTCAAACGTCCGCCCCAGACGGCGCTGTGATCGCCGAGTTCGATCTGGCCATGCTCGACGCCTTGCCGCAGCGTGAAACCGTGACCAGCACGCCCTGGTTTGATGGTCCGCAGACCTTTTCAGGGCCACTTCTGTCCGAGCTTGTGAAGAGCCTTGGGGTTCAGGGCAGCGCGTTGCGGGTTGTGGCGATCAATGATTATGCGGTCGAAATCCCGGTCTCTGACCTGCTGGAATATCCTGTCATTCTGGCGTCGCGCCACAATGGCAACCTCATGCCATTGCGTGACAAGGGACCATTGTTTGTGGTTTTCCCTTTTGACGAGGTGCCCGCGCTCCAGAACGAAGTTTATTTTGCACGATCGGCCTGGCAAGTCCGGCGTATCGAGGTTCTTCCTTGATCAGCGTGTTGCCTCCGGCTGCCGGCCGCGCGCGCGTTTACCTCTGGCTCAACTTTCTGGCGGGCGCGGCGGTCTTTTTCATGGCCGTATGGGTCGTGTTCTTTCTGCGCCTGCTGGCGGCAGAGCGCGAAATCACAACGCGTGTGCGGGAAGATGCGATGTGGGCCGTGTTTCAGGCAGACCGCCACGCGGCTGCCCTGCTGCACATCCTGCGTGAGGGGGTGATGCAGGGAAACTCGGCCGGGTATCACGACCTGATGGTCGCATATGATGTCTTGTACAGTCGCGCGAAACTGCTGGAGCGTGGGGCCTTTGCCATTGATCTGAGTGGCCAGACCGCCTTGGGTCAGTTGAGCATCGCCCGCACTGCTGAGGTGACTTCGCTTGCCCCTGAATTTGATCGGCTGTCCCCGGCGAGCCGTGACTATCTTCTCGATCTCAAGCGCCTGGAACCGCGTATTGCAGCCCTGCGTGACGGAATGGGTCAGCTTGTGCTTGCCGCCAATGCGGCAGTCAGCGAAGGACGTGTCGCAGAGCGCGCGACACGCAAAGCCATCCATGACGGTCTTGGCTTGAGCGCTGCCTTTCTGGTCGTAGCCTTTTTCGGCATCGCAACACTGCTGTTGGTTCACATGCGGTTCTTGCGCCGGGCACATGCCCGACTGGCCCTGCTCCAACGCCGGAGCCTGCGCCAGGCCAACCGTGCCAAGGCAGCCAATGCGACGAAATCCATCTTTCTTGCCACCATGAGCCATGAAATCCGAACGCCTTTGAACGCGATCATTGGTTCAGCCGAACTGTTGGGGTCGGATGGGCTGGACACCACGCAATGCCAAAGGGTGCAGACGATCCAGAGTGCGGGGCAGCTGCTGCAAGATGTGATCAGCGACATTCTGGATTATTCCAAGCTGGAAAGCCGCGGGCTGGATCTGCAGCTTGTGCCGGTTGACCTGTCTGATGTTGCACGCACCATAGCCTCTACCTTTGAAGAGCGCGCAGCTGCGAAATCTCTGCGCCTGACCATCGCCTTTGAGCCCTGTCGCATCCGCACAGATCCGAGGCGTTTGCGACAAGTGCTGGTTAACCTGGTGGGCAATGCGCTGAAATTCACACCCAGTGGAGAGGTACGCGCAACGGCGGCGATGCGGGCCCCCGACCGGCTGCGCGTGGAGGTGATTGATACCGGGATCGGTATCCGGCCTGAGGATCAGGCGCGCCTTTTTCAGGATTTTGAGCAGATCGACGGCTCATATGCTCGCGCTTACGGTGGCACAGGGCTGGGCCTGGCGATCTGCAAACGCATCGCAACGGGAATGGGAGGTGAGATCGGGGTGATCAGTGCGCAGGGAAACGGCAGCACCTTCTGGTTCGAGTTTCCGGTTGAACCGTTGACGGATCTGCTGCCTGCCGCGGCTTTGTCGGAGCACCCTGCGCAGGGGGCGCTGGATATTCTGGTCGTCGAGGACAACCCGGTAAACCGCGCAGTCATCGCCGACCAGCTGGTGCAACTTGGCCATCGGCCCAGCATGGCCCAAGATGGATTTGTCGCTCTGGACCGGCTGGCAGCCGAGCGCTTTGACCTTGTTCTGATGGACATGCAGATGCCCGGCATCAGTGGCCCCGACACCGTGAAACGTCTGCGGGCCGGGGGCTGTGCCTTGCCGATCATCGGGGTGACGGCGAATGCAACGCGGGAGGATCGGAAAGCCTGCGAAGACGCCGGTATGAATGGGTTTCTGGCCAAGCCGGTCACCTTGGGCGCGCTGTCTGCCGCAATTTGCGACACGCTTTCCGGCGCAGCGCTGCGACCGCAGACTACGGTGTTTACGCCTGAAACCCCACATGCCCCTTCCAATCCCCAGCTTGACGACCTGCTGGCGTCTTTGGGTGCGTCGCGAGTGATCGGGCTGTTGGACCAGTTCGAGTGCACCTTGGCACAGACCCTGGCGGACCTCCATCACGCTCTTGAGCTTCAGAGCGACAGCGCGCTGGACGCAGCGCTGCATTCGCTCAAGGGCGCTGCGCTGACCCTTGGCCTTGTGCAGACCGCCGAGCAGGCGGAAGCGCTGCGCCCGCCCGGCCACGCGGCATCCGGTGCCGTTGATGCGTTGATGTCCCTGGCGCAAAGCGAAATCACGCGCGTGCAGGCTGGCCTGCGGCGCGTGACAGCGGTCGGATCATCGCCGATCGAAACGGTCTGATCCGGGTCAGTGATTGTGCCTTGGCAAGGTGCCGCTGATTTTCACAAACTTCTCCGCTCCGTCGATGGTCGCCCCATCGACGAGCTGGGTCACCGTGGCGCGATAAAGGTTCTGCCATGGCGTGGCCGAGGCGGGAACAGGGGGAAGGCCCTGTTGCTTGCGAACCTCAATCTCATCGGGGTCAACCAGCATGTCACAGCGCCCTGCGTTCAGGTCGATCCGTATCCGGTCACCGGTGCGCAGCCAGGCCAGCCCGCCGCCCGCCGCACTTTCCGGCGAGGCATTCAGGATCGAGGGGCTGTCGGCTGTCCCTGATTGCCGGCCGTCGCCAATGGTCGGCAGGCTGGTGATGCCACGCTGGATCAACCGGTCAGGGGGTTGCATGTTGACCACTTCGGCAGATCCGGGCCATCCCAGCGGCCCTGCGCCACGGATGACCAGGATCGAGCGTTCGTCGATGTCGAGCGCAGGATCATTGATGCGGGCGTGATAGTCTGCTGAGCCATCGAAGACAAAGGCAGTGCCCTCAAACACCCCTTCGCGCCCCGGCTCTGACAGGTAGCGCGCCCGGAACTCGTCCGAGATGACACTGGTTTTCATGATCGCAAAGTCGAACAGGTTGCCGCTCAGCACCAGAAAACCTGCCCGGGTCATCATCGGCGTCTGATAGGGCCGGATCACCTCGCGATCGTTTGCCTCGCGTCCGGTCAGATTGGCGGCCATGGTCTGGCCGGTCACGGTTGGGCAGGTGCCATCCAACACGCCGGCCTGGAGCAGTTCCCACATCACGGCGGGAACGCCACCTGCGCGGTGGAACCGTTCCCCAAGATAGGCCCCGGCGGGTTGGACATTCGCCAGAAGGGGTATGTCATACCCATGGGTCTGCCAATCCTCGGGATGCAGCTCCGCCCCCGCATGCCGCGCCATGGCCATCAGATGCGGCTGGGCATTGGTCGATCCGCCAATGGCTGAATTGACCCGGATCGCGTTCAGAAATGCGGCGCGTGTCAAGATCTGTGAGGGGCGCAGATCCTCGCGCACCAGTTCCACCGCTCGCAACCCAGTGCGATAGGCAATCTGTCCCCGTTCACGATACGCGGCCGGAATGGCCGCGCAGCCTGTGAGTGACATGCCAAGCGCTTCTGCGATGGCGTTCATGGTGGACGCCGTCCCCATCGTGTTGCAATGCCCGATAGAGGGTGCGGAATCGAGCGCGGTTTGCAGAAACTCTTCGCGGGTGATCTCGCCCGCCGCGAATTTCCGGCGCGACTGCCAGATCACGGTGCCCGACCCAACCAGTCGCCCCTCATGCCAGCCGTCCAGCATCGGGCCGCCCGACAGCACGATGGCCGGAAGATCCACCGTTGCGGCGGCCATGATTGCGGATGGCGTGGTCTTGTCGCAGCCCGTCGTCAGCACGACGCCATCGAATGGATAGCCATACAGCAGTTCGACCAGCCCCAGATAGGCAAGATTGCGGTCCAGCGCGGCTGTGGGGCGCTTGCAGTTTTCAAACAGCGGATGCGAGGGAAATTCGATGGCAATACCGCCCGCATCCCGGATTCCGTCCCGCACGCGTTTTGCCAGATCCAGATGGTGGCGGTTGCACGGGTTCAGGTCGCTGCCCGATTGCGCGATGCCGATGATGGGCCGCCCGGAGCGCAGTTCTTCGGGTGTGGTGCCGTAGTTCATGAACCGCTCCAGATAGAGCGCGGTCATGTCGGCATGATCGGGATTGTCGAACCAGTCCTGTGAGCGAAGACGGCGGGGCGACGGGTCGGTCATGGGATGTCCTTGTTCTTCTGCTCGGGCGGTTCAATGGGGGGAGGGTGAGATGCGGGCGCGCGCGCGCTGCTACCTCTGACCGTCTAACTCGTCTTCAATATGGGCGCGGATGATCTGGTCAAAACTGTCCTCGGCGGTAAAGCCAAGGGCGCGGGCGCGGGTGGCCTCGAACCCTGGGGCCCAGCTTTCGCACATGCGGGTGATGGTGGCATCAGGCTCGCGGCGGATCAGGGCGACAGCACTTTCCCCGGCGACGCGACGCAAGGCCTCGATCTGCTCCCCCACCGTGGCGCTGAGGCCAGGCATCGACAGGTTGCGCTGGGGGCCGACCGCGCCCAGGTCCATCGTCGCGGCGTGGATCATGAACCCCACGGCCGAGCGGGGCGAGGTGTGCCAGTGCCGGATGCTGTCAGGCACTGGCAGAATGGCAGGTTTGCCCACCAGAGGTTCGCGCAGGATGTTCGAAAAGAACCCCGAAGCTGCCTTGTTCGGGGTGCCGGGGCGAATGCAGATCGTGGGCAGGCGGATGCCGATGCCGTCAAAGAACCCGTGGCGGGAATAATCGGCCAGCAACAGTTCGCAAATCGCCTTTTGGGTGCCGTAGCTGGTCAGCGGGGTGGTGTGGAAAGTGTCCGGAATGGGATAAGGCAGGGGCGCGCCCATGACCGCGATGGAAGAGGCAAACACCAGGCGCGGGCGGTAGCCGTCGGCCAGATGCGCGCGGCGGATGGCTTCGAACAGATCGCGCGTGCTGTCGAGGTTGATGCTGTAGCCTTTCTCAAACTCCGCCTCGGCCTCGCCCGAGACGATGGCAGCCAGGTGAAAGATCACATCGGGCCTGCCGTCGATAAGCCGCTGTGCGATGCCGTCTGCAGAGAGATCCACGGCGAGGCAGTCTACACGGCCGGGGAAGCCGGAAGGTGGTTCTGGCACGATGACATCGACCAATGTCAGCCCAGAAACCTCGCGCCCTGCCAGACCGTCGCGCACCAGCCGGGCGGCAACCTTGCGGCCCAGCATGCCAGCAGCCCCGGTGATCAGGATGTGCATTTTCGTTCCCCCACAGGATACAGGCGCAAATCGCCCTCTTGAGTTCGTATGATTGTCTGATAACCTGAAAACATCAAGCCAAGAGAAAGCTTGGGAAGTTCGGCAGAAAAACTGGGGCAGATTTGCGACTGGCAAGCGAAGGAGCACGAGCATGACTGGCCCGCTTACCCAGATCAGTCGCACCGAGCATTTGCCTGCCCGCATTGCGTCCCACTTCGTGCGACAGATCCAGGAGGGGGAACTGAAGCCCGGAGACAGGCTGCCCACCGAAAACGAGATGTCGAAGAACTTTGGCGTAAGCCGCACTGTCATTCGCGAGGCGATTGCCCAACTGCGCAATGAAGGCATGATCGAAACGCGCCAAGGCGTCGGCGCTTTTGTCATCGGCCGCCCGACCCGCCATATCCGGCTGGATGATCGCCGCAAAATGGACCCCCATGGGTTCCGTGACCTGTTCCAGCTGCGGGTGCCGCTGGAAATCGAGGCGGCAGGGCTTGCCGCCACCTATCATCGTGCCGAGCATCTGCAACAACTGGATGAAGCGCTGCAACGGATGAACGTCACGGATGACGGGGCAGGCGACGGCATCATCGCAGACTTGGATTTCCATCGTGCCATCGCTACGGCAACGGGAAACGATTATTTCGTGCAGTTTCTGGGGGCGGTCTCGGACCGGATTTTGCAGACCATTGTCGAGTCGCGGGAGCGGATTCGCCTGGATAAAATCGTCGCAATCGTGAATCGCGAACATACCGAATTGCGGGATGCGATTGCCGCGCGCGATCCGGTGCGGGCGCGTGCCGCCATGCGGTCGCATATGGTTGGCTCGGCAGAGAGGATTGCGCTTCGTCTTGAATTTTACCTTTGAAGGGCTTGGATCGTCGCCTGCAAAAGATTCGGTAGACAGGCCAGAGAAGTCTCAAGTAGGGTTTAGTCATCATGTTGTCTGACATTGTCAGATCGTCAGGTGCTGGAGGCGCCGACGCAAGGGAGAGAGTGAATTGACGTCACATCAACTTTTGGCGGCTTCCGAGCTGTTGCCCGATGATGCCGCACGTGCGACGCTTGTGGGTCGGGTCTGGTCGGTTCAGCACGGCGGGCCGTGCCCGGTTGTGCTGCGCGACGGGCGCGTGTTTGACCTGACCGGCGTTTGCGCCACCATGTCTGGCTTGCTGGAGCGCAGTGATCTGCACGCTGCCTTGGCCTCTGACGGGCTGGCCGATCTGGGTCCGCTGGACGGGTTCTTGAACGGGGTCGCGGGTCATCTGCTGGCCCCCATTGATCTGCAGGCCATCAAGGCCGCGGGCGTGACCTTTGCCGACAGCATGCTGGAGCGTGTGATCGAAGAGCAGGCACGCGGAGACTCTGCGCGTGCCTCAGAGGTGCGGGCGCGGCTTGCCCCGGTGATCGGCGACAGTCTGCGCGGTGTTCAGGCCGGGTCCGAAAAGGCGGGTCAGGTCAAGGCGCTGCTGCAAGAGATGGGCCTGTGGTCGCAGTATCTTGAGGTGGGTATCGGCCCCGATGCCGAGATCTTCACCAAGGCGCAGCCGATGTCATCGATGGGCTGCGGCGATCTGGTTGGCATTCACCCGATGTCGGACTGGAACAACCCCGAGCCAGAGGTGGTGCTCGTCATCCGTTCAGATGGCACCATCGTCGGTGCCACGCTTGGCAATGACGTGAACCTGCGCGATGTGGAGGGGCGGTCGGCCCTGCTGTTGGGCAAGGCCAAGGACAACAACGCATCTTGTGCCATCGGGCCGTTTATCCGGCTTTTTGACGCTGGCTTTACGCAGGATGATCTGGACCGGACCACGGTGTCACTGCGGGTCGAGGGGAAGGACGGCTTTGTGATGACGGGCGAAAGCCCGATGCAGGCCATCAGCCGCAGCCCGGTCGATCTGGCAGGCCAGCTTCTGAACCGCTCGCATCAATATCCGGACGGGGCAGTGTTGTTTCTGGGTACAATGTTTGCCCCGGTGAAGGATCGCCGTGGCGCCGGCCAAGGCTTTACCCATGAAATCGGGGACCGGGTCGAGATCGCTTCTCCCCGTCTGGGGCGGCTGATCAACTGGGTGGATCGCAGCGACCGCTGCCCGGAATGGACCTTTGGCACCCGCGCCCTGATGCAGAACCTGATGGCACGTGGCCTGGGCGAAAGGCTTTGACATGACACGGATGTCGCGGGTCTTTTTCAGGTTTCTGGACATCCTGCTGGCCGTATTGCTTTCAGCCATGGCATTGATGGTCTTTGTCAATGTCGTGATGCGCTACACCATGAACTCGGGTCTGCCGTTGTCGGATGAACTGGCCCGCTTTGCCTTTGTCTGGCTGACCTTCATCGGTGCCGTTGTGGTCTATCACCATCGCCAGCACATGGGGATGGAGACGGTGGTCGCACAATTCGGTACGCGCGGGCGGCTGGTGCTGATGGGTCTGTCGGATGTGATGATCCTGGGCTGTGCGATCGTTCTGACACATGGCACCTGGAAACAACTGCCGATCAATGCGTCGATGAGCGCGCCGGTCTCTGGCCTGTCAATGGCTTGGGTCTATGGCATCGGTCTGTTTACCGGTGCCGGGATCATCGCAATCACAGTGGAGCGCCTGTTCAGGCTTGTAACAGGCCGCATCACTGAATCAGAGATTCGTGGCTTTGGCGGTGAAATGGAAGATCTCTACGGCACCGACGACAAGGTCAAGGCGGGAGATCGCGGGGAATGACCCTTCTGGTATTCATCGTGTCGCTGCTGGGGTCGATGGCGCTGGGCGTGCCGGTGGCCTTCGCGCTGATTTTCTGCGGCGTCATGCTGATGTCGTTCATGGGCATGTTCAACACCCAGATCATCGCGCAGAACATGCTGATCGGGGCCGATACCTTCACGCTGCTGGCGATTCCGTTCTTCATCCTCGCGGGCGAGCTGATGAATGCGGGTGGTCTGTCCAAGCGCATCATAGAATTTGCGATTACCTGCGTCGGCCATATCCGGGGCGGGCTTGGTCTGGTTGCGATCATTGCGGCAGTCATCATGGCATCGATCTCTGGGTCGGCTGCGGCGGATACGGCGGCGCTGGCCGCAATCCTGATTCCGATGATGGCGAAGGCGGGCTATAACGTGCCGCGTTCAGCGGGGCTCATCGCGGCGGGCGGCGTCATCGCACCCGTGATCCCACCGTCGATGGCCTTCATCATCTTTGGCGTTGCCGCCAATGTCTCGATCTCGCAGCTGTTCATGGCGGGGATCGTGCCGGGAATGCTGATGGCGGTTGCCCTTGTGGTGACCTGGCTGATCGTCGCCCGCAACGACAATGTAGAAACACTGCCACGGGTCGGATGGGCAGAGCGCGGCCGCGCGTCGGGTCGGGCGGCTTGGGCGCTCGGCATGCCGGTGATCATTCTGGGCGGCATCAAGATGGGCGTGGTCACGCCGACCGAGGCGGCCGTCATTGCGGCCTTCTATGCGCTGTTTGTCGGCATGGTCATCTACCGCGAACTCAAGGTTTCCGATTTGCTCGGCGTTCTGATCGCAGCTGGCCGCACAACAGCGGCCATCATGTTTCTGGTCTGCGCGGCGCTGGTTTCGGCCTGGCTGATCACTGCGGCCAATATCCCGAATGAAATCATCGGCTACATCGAGCCGCTGATCGAGAGTCCAAAGCTCTTGATGCTGGTCCTCATGCTGCTGATCCTTGTAGTGGGCACGGCCCTTGATCTGACACCGACCATTCTGATCCTGACCCCCGTGCTGATGCCGATTGTCGCGAAGGCCGGGATCGACCCGGTCTACTTTGGGGTCATGTTCATCATGAACTGCTGCATCGGCCTTTTGACGCCGCCGGTGGGGGTGGTGCTGAACGTGGTCAGTGGCGTGGGACGCGTGCCGCTTGGCAAGGTCATTCGCGGCGTCTGGCCGTTCCTGATTGCTCAGATTCTGGTGATCCTGTTGCTGGTGGCATTCCCCAGCATCGTGATCATTCCGGCAAGTTGGTTCTACTGACGACACATCCAAGGGAGGATACTATGAAACATTCCACACTGAAGACGGCGCTTTTCCTGACGACGGTTATCGCAGCGGCGAGTCCGGCCTTTGCCCAGTTCACCGAACGCACGTTCCGCGTCTCGAACGGTATCAACGAAGACCATCCGGTTGCCGTTGGCATGCAGGCCATGCAGGTGTGCCTGGATGAAAAGACCGGCGGCATGATGAAGATGCAGGGCTTCTGGGGCGGTGCTCTGGGCGGGGACCTGCAGGCCACGCAGGCCGTGCGCAGCGGGCTGCAAGAGGCGGTGGTGACCTCGTCTTCCCCGCTGGTTGGGATGGAACCGGCGCTGGGTGTCTTTGACCTGCCCTTCCTGTTCCGCACCCCGGAAGAAGCTTATGCGGTGATGGACGGACCGTTTGGCGAAAGCCTAAATGAAAAACTGGATGCGGTCGGTCTGGTCAACCTTGGCTATTGGGAAAATGGCTTCCGCAACATGTCAAACTCGCAGCGGCCCATCGAGACATGGGAAGATTTCGAGGGCATGAAGGTGCGGGTGATGCAGAACAACATCTTCCTCGACACCTTCTCGAACTTTGGCGCGAATGCCACGCCGATGTCTTTTGGCGAAGTGTTCTCGGCGTTGGAAACCAAGGCGATTGATGCACAGGAAAACCCCTATGTGACCATCGACACCTCGAAGTTCTATGAGGTTCAGTCCTACATCAGCGAAACCCGGCATGCCTATACGCCGTTCCTGTTCCTGTTCTCGAAGGCGATCTTCGAAACCTATTCGCCCGAAGAACAGCAGGCCCTGCGCGATTGCGCCACTGTCGGGCGCGATGTCGAACGCGCGGCCATTCAGGAACTAAACCTGGAGTCGCTGGCCAAGATGGAAGCGGCCGGGTTGAAGTTCAACACGATCTCGCCGGAAGATCAGGCAGAGATGCTGGCCAAGTCGCAGGTCGTCTATGACAAGCACAAGGAGTCGATCGGTGCGGATGTCGTCGATCAGGTGCAGCAGATTCTGAGCGAATTGCGCGCAGCCCAGTAAAGGCAAACTGAGTGACATAGACACGAACCAAGCGCCCGGGGTCGATATCGGCTCCGGGCGCCTGGATGATCACAGGGCCTTGAGATGAAACCGAAACTGACGGGCAACACCGCCGGCATTCTTTTGATGTTGCTCGGTATGGCTGCCTTTGCCGGAAATGATGCCATCGGCAAATGGCTGGTTGCCGATTACGGTGTGGCGCAGGTGATTTTGCTGCGCTCTGTGGCAGCACTGCTGATCATGGCCCCTTTTATCCTGCGCGGTGGCCAGGTTGTTGCCCGCATCCGCTCTGCCCCCCGCCCCGACCTGCAGGCCCTGCGCGCGGTTTGCGCCACGGCCGAAGTTTTCTGTTTTTATGCCGCCGTGTATTACATGCCCTTGGCTGATGTAATGGCGTTCTGGATGGCGGCCCCGATCTATGTTGTGGCAATCTCGCCCTTTCTGTTGGGCGAACGCGTTGGCAGGCGGACTTGGATGGCGGTTGCGGTCGGCTTTGTCGGTGTGCTGATCCTTCTTGCCCCCTCGCTCCAGCTTTCCGGCCCCGGGGCCCTTTTTGCCCTGTTGGGCACCGCAGCCTTTGCTGCCATCATGATTCTAGGCCGGTCCCTGCGCGAAACCGCTGACCGTGATCTGGTCCTTTTTCAGCTGGTGGCGGCGGGTGTTGCCGGGCTGGCCTTCGCGCCCTTTGACTGGCAGCCGATCCGTTCGGGCGGGGATCTGGCCCTGTTGTTTCTGTTGGGGGTGGTGGCGACCGCCGCACATATGCTGGTGACCCGGGCCCTGAAACTGGCTGATGCCTCCGTGGTGGCACCCTTGCAATATTCGTTGCTGGTCTGGGGCGTTGTCTTTGGATTTCTGATGTTCGGGGACGTGCCTGCGCCGGCTATGCTGATCGGGGCGCTGCTTATCGTATCATCAGGGCTGATCGTTCTGCGCCGCTGAACTCGGTCTGCGGGGGGGCGTCAGGCCGATCACGGCAGGGCCTGACAGGTCGTCAGGGTCACAACCGGCCAGAGGGTCAACAGGCTGGCGCACACTCCTATCCATCCGGTCATACGCAGCAGTCGGTGCTCCAGTGCCGGGCCCGTTGGTGCCGCCCGCAACAGCACAAGATGCACCGCCAGCCCCCCCAGCCAGACGGCGACCATGGCCACACCGTGCAATGACCCGAAGGGCGTGGAGACCGAAGGCCAGCCCCGGGCGCAGCCCAGACCATGCAGGGCATAGACCGCCGAGAAAAGACCCGCCCACAAGATCAGCGGGGCGGAAAAGGCCGCCAGCCAGCGCATCAGGCGATCTCCTGCAAGGTGATGACCAAGGCCGAGATCGCGGCTGTTACGGCTGCAAAATCCTGCCACAGCCGCCAGACCGGTGCCGTCCCTCTCCGGCCAAGTGACACCCGTCCATGACGATCATCGGTCCATGTCCGCAAGCCAAGCAAGGTGGCAATGCCCGCATGTACCGCGGCATAGGCCAAAAGAATGCCACGCAGGGCGTCGCGCGCGTGCTGACGGGGATCATCTAGCATGAGTGCCGCCCCCGCAATCGCCAGCAGCGCCACGCATCCCGCTGCGGTGCCAAGCAGAGCCCACAGCTGACCATGCGGGCTGGCACGGCCATCCTCGGCGCGGCGGGCCGCCAGCGCGGCAAAGGCCAGCATCAGAACAATGACGCTTGCCGTCAGCGGGGCCAGCAGCATGGGCAAGTCTGACGCCGGCGCAGGCCATCCTGGTGCCACGACTGACAGAAACGCCACACCGAACAGCAGCGAAGCAAACAGGGTGCCATCTGCGACCAGCGTGGCCACTGCCCCGCGATAGGCCAGAGAGCCGCGCGTGTGCCAGTGCAGGGGCAGCGCCAGATCCGGCGTCACGGCGACCGCCGCATGGTCTCGGGTGGTGCCCATGATATCGCCCCAGCGCCAGACGGCCAGGACGATCAGCCCCAAGGCCAGCGGGACAAGCCAATAGAGTCCGGCAAGCAAAAGCCCTACCAGAGTGCCGATGGCACCCGCTGTGATCAACGGCAGCACCGTGTTGCCGGGCAGTACGGCCACATGTGACGGTTTGCCCGTGCCAGGATCGACCACCAGAAGTTCGCGCCAACCACGGGGCGCACCGGGCAAAAGTCCTTCTCCGCGTGCCAGCGGCAAGATGAGGTCTGGCCCTTTGGGGCCCTGCATCGGAAGCGAGGCAAAGTTGTAGGCCGGTGCCGGCAGCACCATCGCCCAGTCCAGCGTGTCGGCCTGCCAGGGGTTGCGGCGGCTTTGGCGGCCAAAGAGAAATTGCATCGCGATGTCAAAGGCAAACAGCGCAAATCCGGTGGCCATGACCATGCTGAAGATCGACGAGATCAGATTGGGCAACACCCATTCCGGATTGTCAGGATAGATGTCGATCCGCCGTGGCATGCCCAGAAGTCCGGTCAGGTGCATGATGAAGAACGTGCCGTGAAAGCCGATGAGCACCAGCCAGAATGCGCCCTCTCCCAGACCCTTGATGCGCCTGCGCCCCGAAATCAGCGGCATCCAGTACGTAACGGCCGCCATCATCGGGAAGACAAAGCCGCCGATCAGCACATAATGCAGATGTGCCGTGACGAAGGCGGTGTCATGCGCCTGCCAGTTGAACGGCACGATCGCCAGCATGACCCCGGTCAACCCGCCCATGACAAAGGTCAGAAAGAACCCCAGCGCATAGAGCATCGGCAGATGCAGTTGCGGACGGCCTTTCCAGATTGTTCCGATCCAGGCAAACACCTGTACCGCTGTCGGCACGGCCACCAGCGCCGAGGCGGCACTGAAGAATGCCAACGCCATATGCGGAATGCCCACCGCAAACATGTGATGGACCCACAGCCCGAAAGACAGGAACACCAGGCCCATCACCGCCGCCACGATCGCGCCGTAGCCCAGGATCGTGGTGCGGCACATCACCGGGATCAGGGTTGACAGCGCCCCGGCTGCGGGGAGGAAGATGATGTAGACCTCTGGGTGGCCGAACAGCCAGAACAGATGCTGCCAGAGCAGCGGGTCTCCGCCGCGCGCCACGTCAAAGAACGGCCAGTCAAAGGCCCGCTCGACCTCGAGCAATATCGACCCGAGGATGAGAGGCGGAAACCCCACCAGCATCATGGCGGCAGTGCCAAGCATGTACCAGCCCATCAGCGGCATCTGGGTCAGCGCCATATTGGCCGCACGGCAGAACAGGATGGTCACGGTAATCTCGACCGCCGCCGCGACGGCTGAAATCTCGACAAAGGTGACGCCGATCAGCCAGATATCGGCATTGATCCCCGGTGTGTAGGTCTTGTCGGACAGCGGAGTATACATGAACCAGCCGCCATCGGGGGCCACACCGCCCAACAGTGACAAGACAATGATCAGCCCGCCAAACAAATAGCACCAGTACCCCAGTGCCGACAGACGCGGGAATGCCATGTCCCGCGCCCCAAGGATCTTGGGCAACAGCCACAGTGCCAAGCCTTCGAGCATCGGGATTGCGAACAGAAACATCATGATGCTGCCGTGCATCGTGAAGATCTGGTTATACAATGCGGTGTCAAGGAAGTCGCCGCGCGGCGTGGCCAGTTGCGCCCGGATCAGCATCGACAAGACACCGCCGATGGCAAAGAACACGAAAGCCGTCGCCATGAAGCGCAGGCCGATGGTGGTGTGGTTGACCGAGGTCAGTGTTCCGCGCCAACCTGGCGCATCGGTCCAGACTTTGGTCAGCTCCTTGTGCAGGCGCAGGGCGCGTTGCTGCGGGTTGGGGGTAAAGCTCTCCGCAACGGCCAGCAACGGATCTGAACCGGTTTTGCTCTGTGATCCCGTTGTCATGGCGAATCCTCCGGGCCGAACACATCAGCCTGCAGGTCGGGGAAGTCCCCCTCAGGGTAGACAACCACGGAAAACCGCATGGCACTGTGACCCACCCCGCAGAATTCGGCGCATAGGCCTTCGAGCACCTCGGGCACATCGGCCTGCAGTCGGGCGAGGTTCACCCGGCCCGGCACCGCATCCATCTTGCCGCCAAGGCGCGGCACCCAGAAGCTGTGAATGACATCGCTTGATGTGATCTCGATATCGAACGGCCGACCCGCAGGCACGTAAAGCACGCCCTGCGTGACAATGGCTGTGCCATCAGGCCCGGGCTGTGTAAACTCCCAGCCCCATTGCTGGGCATGTGCCGCGACACGCAGCGCGCCATCAGCACGGGCCAGGATGCGTTCGCCCACCCAGACGCCATAGGCCACAAGGACCACGAGCACCGACATGGTAAAGCCGACGCCCAGCCCCCAGATCCAGAGCCGTTCATTTCCCGTCCGGTTGGGGCCGCTCCGCCAGGCCAATGTCAGCAAAAGCAAGACCAGACCAGTGATTATCGCAGACCCGATCAGCATGGCCCACCACAGTCCCGCGACCATCTGTGACGATGGCCCTGCCGGGTCCAGCGTCGATAAAGGGCCGCCACAGCCCGTCAGGCAGGGAACAAAAATCCCCATCCGCGCTTTGTTCCGGTAGCGTGGCTTTTTGCCTCGCCCTGACTCAGGCTGTTTGAAAGGCCCGCCATGACCCGCAAGCCGTCTCGCCACTTTGTCGACCCCATCCAGAAATTCGACGCCTTTGACGATACGGAATCCGCCGTCGCCATTGCCGGACACCCGCTGCATGCGATGATGGTCGCCTTTCCCATCACACTGGCGTTCTGCACTTTTGCGGCTGACGGGCTTTATTGGTGGACCGGGGACGCTTTCTGGCCGCGCGTGGCCATCTGGTCGGCCGGAGTGGGTTTTTTCATTGGTGTTCTGGCCGGCATTGTCGGCACCGTCGAACTGCTTGCCGTGCGCGGCATTCGCGTGCGCTCGGCCAGCTGGACGCATTTCATCCTGGCAGTCATGCTGCTGTCGCTGCTGGGGGTGAACTGGGCGATCCGCCATGATGATGCTCAAGCCATTGTCTTGCCTTGGGGAATGCTGGTCTCGGCAATCTGTGCCGGGATGACAGCGATCACCGGATGGCATGGCGGTAAACTGGTGTTTGACTACCAGATCGGGACGAAAGATGATCACAGGGACCCCCCCTGAGGTTCAAGCGCCACTGCGGGCAAGAGGTTTGCCAGCCAGGCCAGATCAGGCTTGGCCAGGACCAGCCACAGGATGACCGCGATCTGCGTCAGCACCAGCGGCAGACCGATCAAGGGTGGCGGCATCTTGTAACGCCCCCCGGTTTCACCGGATCTCAGGATCAGATGGCCGAGCCAGGCGTGTACCAGCACCATCCCCGCCACGAAGGCCAGCTTGACCAGGAGCCATGGGTCATAAACCTCGGCCAGAAAAATCAGCAGGGTACCTGCTACAATGGCCACAATGGCCGCGGGCGAGGCAAAGGCGATGTAGCCGTAATGGGTGATCAGCCGATATTCCGTGAAGTCCGATTGCGTCTTGGCCCGTCGGTAATGGTGCAGCAATACGGGAAGACTCACCAATGCCGCCGACCAGCACAGCAAAGCTGCAATGTGCACGAACTTTACAACTGCGATCACGACACGAACCCCCGCGACCATGCGCGTGTACAGATGCGAAAGGCCAGGGCAGCAAGAGGCAAGAAGCCCGGCACCCACATGATCAGCCCCGCCAGCTGCTGATCCGCCAGAAGGCTCAGACCATAGGCCTCCGTGCCGAGCAAATGCAGCGGATAAAGCGCCGTTGGTGCAAAGGTCAGCACCGCCCCGATCAAGCCCATGATCCCCGCGAGCGCGGCGATCTGAAGGGCATCCATGAACACCACTTCGGCTTGCTGCTTGGGGCGCAGGACCGCTGACCAGAACACCCAGGCCGGGCCCAGCAGGGCAGCCTGCATCAGCCAATAGAGCGCCTCACTGTTCCAGGCAGCGGCATAGACTGACGGGACATGCCAAGCCAAAACCGCGCCCGCGGTCAGGATAAAGCCGATCCTGCCTGCGGCATGGAACAGCGGGAGGGCAATGGCGAGGGCCGGGGCAATCACGCTGATCAGAAGAATATGATGGACCGACCGGGCTGCAAACAGCGCGACGGTCGCCGCACACAGGGGCGACACAAAGGCCAAGATCAGCCCTGCAAAGGCGATGGCCAGCGCCCGGTGCTGTGCGGGACCGGAGATTGCCCTGTGCTTCATCGCCATGAGGGCGAGGCCAAACCCCAAGCCCAATCCTGCCAAGAGCACGGGGTCGACGTTCCACGCCGCCCATACACCGTCGGGCGCGACCAAGGGCCCGCAATAGGGAGTGCTGCCTTCAAACTGTGACAACGGCATCAATTTCATTTGCGGCACCACAGGATCAGTCTTCCCTTATTGCAGTTAAGTGGCGGCAGGGCCAAAGCTTTGCGTAGGCATGCAAACATCCAGGGCAATGGCCCCGCTTCTCCTTTGGTGAGCACTGCCGGAGCACTGATCCAACCATGGCAATCGCACAGACTAGGGCAGCGCATAGGCGATGAAGTGATCGCCAATCGGCGTTTCCATGAAATTGTGACCGCCCGCATTGATGATAAGATACTGCATCCCGTCTATTTCATACATGGCTGGCCCCGCTTGTCCGCCTGCTGGCAGACTGTCTTCCCACAAGACCTCACCGGTGGCGATGTCCATGGCACGGATCAGATCGTCGGTGGCCGCGGCGATGAAGATCAACCCGCCCGCGGTCACAACTGCACCACCATTATTTGGGGTGCCGATGTCCAGCGGCATCATCGAAGGAATGCCAAACGGGCCGTTCTTGCGCGCTGTGCCAAAAGGTTTGTCCCAGAGCACTTGCCGGGTGGCCAGATCGACCGCCATGATGCCGCCATAGGGTGGCTCTTTGCAGAGCAAGCCGGTGAGAGGCACCCGCCACCCCGCGTTAACTTTGATGGCATAGGGTGTATCCGCCTGCGGATTGTAATCTTTCGGCGTATCCTCGGCACCAGGTTCATCGATGGGAACCACGCCCAGCCGCTCGGCTTCGTCCCGTGGGATCAACCGGTTGAAGTTCGGTGTATCGTTGTAATTGGCAACCATGATCCCGCGCTCCGGATCGATCGCCACGCCACCCCAGTCTGATCCACCATTGTAACCCGGATACTGGATCCAGTCGCGGTCAACAGAGGGCGGGGTGTAGATGCCGTCGTAATGCGCCCGACGGAACTGGATGCGGCACCACAGCTGGTCCAGCGGCGTCATCCCCCACATGTGATGTTCCTGGATATCGGGCTTCAGGGTGCTGGGGAAATCGACCACAAAGGGTTGGGTCGGAGACAGGCGCTCTGACTCGACCCCTCCTTGAGGCACCGGGCGTTCCTCGACCTCCACCAGCAGTTCGCCGGTTTCGCGGTTGAAGATGAAGAACATCCCCAACTTGGTCGGCAGGATCAGCCCAGGGACTGGCCCATCTTCGGTTGGCACATTGATCAACGTCCCTTGTGACCCAAGGTCGTAATCCCAGACGTCATAGTGCACCGTCTGATAATGCCAGGCGACCTGTCCGGTTTCCACGTCCAAAGCGACCAGCGCGGTGGAATATGTATTTTCGGCTTCGGTCCGCGTGGCCCCCCAATAGTCGACCGAAGAATTGCCAAGGGGCAGATAGACAAGTCCGAGGTCATTGTCGCCGGATGCTATGGTCCACACATTGGGTGTGCCGCGGGTATAGGTTTCCCCCTCTGGCGGAAGGCCGGTTTCCCCCGGTCGTCCCATGTCCCATGCCCAAGCCATCTCACCGGTTTCGGCGTCATAGCCGCGTACCACCCCAGATGGCGCATCGCGCCGCTGGCCGTCACGCACCTGCGAATGCACCACGGCGATGTTGCGCACAACGGTTGGAGGGGAGGTCGGCGCGTACCAGCCGGGCACAGAATGGCCGATGCCCTCCTTCATATCGACCGATCCACCACTGCCAAATCCTTCGCACAATGCGCCGGTTCGGATATCGACGGCAATCAGGCGGGCATCAAGCGTATTCATAAGAACCCGCTGTGCACAGGGGGCATCTGGATCCAGAGTCGGCGACGCGTAATAGGCCAGGCCACGGCAGGTTGCGTTATAGGGAATGGCTTCGGTGGGAACCTGCGGATCATAGCGCCAGTTT
This sequence comes from Pseudotabrizicola formosa, assembly GCF_002900965.1. GTDB lineage: Bacteria > Pseudomonadota > Alphaproteobacteria > Rhodobacterales > Rhodobacteraceae > Pseudotabrizicola > Pseudotabrizicola formosa. The sequence goes on from NZ_PJOM01000005.1 coordinate 34,510, forward strand.
TCCGCTCCCGTTCGGGCATCCACCGCAATGATCTTGTTCATCGCCGAACAGATCAGAACCTGATCCTCGATCTTGAGGGGAGTGTTCTGATTGGAATACCGCTCGTCATTCTGTGGCATGTCGCCTGTACGAAATTCCCAGACACGACGCAGACCGGATACATTTTGCGGTGTGATCTGGTCCAAGGGCGAATAGCGTGTCGCATGATGGCTGCCGCCATAGGCTGGCCAGTCCGCGCCCGCCTCGGGCATCGGAAATGAGGCGGTACTCTGTGAAGCGGTGGGCTCAGAATCGGGTGGCAGACTTGGTGTCTGGTCGATCAGGCGATCTGTGGGGGTGACGGAAGGCTCGGGAGTATCCTGTGCCAGCGCGGCACGGTTCAACGAAGGGTCCATCGCCAGCATTGTGCCCATCACCGCTGCGATTGACAGGACCCCTCGCTGCGCCGGAGCACCCAGCCGCCGAAGAGCCGGAATTGTTGCCAGCACCAGCACGAGGATCAGCGTCGGCGCGACCAGTCTTGGCACCTGCGCCCACCAGTTGAACCCAACTTCCCAGAAGGCCCAGGCAACCGTTCCAGCAAAGGTAAACGCATAAACCCAAACGGCCGCCATCGTCCTGCAAAAAAGACCATAGGCCGTCGCCAGCAGGCCCAGGCCCGCAAAAGCATAATACCACGACCCGCCCAGCAAGATCAGCCAAATGCCGCCGACAAAAATCGGTATGCCGAAGACAAGGATAACAACCGCAAGCGCCGTAACAGCGGCAAAACCTGCTCGGTTGGCGGGCGGGGCGTCAGAAAAATTGCGCATCGGGACTCCGCTGGAAAGGCCAATCCGTTGGTCAACCGCCGGATCACAATTACGTTCCCAGAAAAATGAGCGACGTCTGATGCGGGCAACAGGATAGCTCGGGAAGCGCCGGTCCCATGCCGCGGATGCCCATACTTTTGGCGCGGGTGCGGCGTCATCTGACGTCAAGAGGCCCGCGCCGGGGGGGTTGGCACTGCGCTTGTTTTCACCGCTGACACCCTGGCTTCGAAGGAACGAACCCGGCCGTGGAATGTTGTCATGGCAAGCCGCCCCTGCCGACAACCCCTGACGCCCGAGGACGCATGCAAATCTCATTGGATATCAACGGCAGCCTTCGGGATGTCTATCTGGACCCACGTACCACCTTGCTGGATGCCCTGCGGAGTCATCTTGGTTTGACCGGAACCAAGAAAGGATGCGATCACGGTCAATGTGGCGCATGTACGGTTTTGCTTGATGGGCGCCGGGTCAATGCCTGCCTGACCTTGGCCTGCATGGCTCAGGGGGCCAAGGTGACCACGATCGAGGGGCTTGGCAGTTCTGATGCGCTGTCTCCCCTCCAGGCGCAGTTTCTCAACCATGATGGATTTCAATGCGGGTTTTGCACACCGGGGCAAATCTGTTCGGCCACCGCGATGCTGGAGGAACTGGCGGCCGGTTGGCCAAGCCACGCCTCGACCGATCTTGAAGGACCATTTCCATTGAGCCATGCCGAGATTGCGGAGCGCATGAGCGGCAATCTGTGCCGGTGTGCCGCCTATTCCAACATCGTTGACGCCATACAGAATGCTGCAAAAGACGGTGACGCCAAATGAAGCCATTTGCCTATCATCGCGCCCAATCCCTGCGGGACATCCCGGACGGTGCGACCATTATTGCTGGCGGGACAAATCTGCTGGATCTGATGAAGCATGAAATCGCCACGCCGAACACTTTGGTGGACATTTCCCATCTCGACCTGAACCGCATCGAACCCGAAGCGGACGGGCTGCGCATCGGGGCCTTGGTGCGCAACAGCGATCTTGCGGCTGATCCAGTGATCCGCCGCGATTATCCCGTATTGTCGCGCGCCCTGCTGGCCGGAGCCAGCGGACAACTGCGCAACATGGCAACCACGGGTGGCAACCTGATGCAGCGGACACGCTGCCCCTATTTTTATGATCTGCGCACCCAATGCAACAAGCGTGCACCTGGCACAGGCTGTGCCGCGATGGGCGGTGTCATCCGCAACCACGCCATCTTCGGGGCCTCGCCCGACTGCGTCGCCACCTATCCCGGCGATATGGCAGTGGCCTTGTCGGCGCTGGGGGCAGAGGTGGAGATAGCGGGTCCGGACCCAAGGCGGGTGCCGGTTGCCGATTTCCATCTGTTGCCTGGCAATACCCCGCATGTAGAAACGCGTCTGAGGCCGGGCGAGATCATCACCGCGGTCATTTTGCCGGCACCGGTCACAGGCGAACAGCGCTATCGAAAGGTTCGGGACCGCGCGTCTTTTGCCTTTGCGCTTGTCTCGGTCGCGGCGGTGATCACCATGGTAGACGGTCGCATCACCCGCGCAGCGCTGGCCTGCGGAGGGGTGGCGGCAAAGCCGTGGCGCGACCCGGAATGTGAGGCGGCTTTGGTGGGCCGTGAGCCATCGGATGCGCTGTTTGAGCAGGCGGCCAGCCTGATGCTGCGCAGCGCCTCCAGTCAGGAAGGCAATGCCTTCAAGATCCCCCTTTTGCGCCGGACCCTGATCGCCACGCTGCGGGATGCAACCGGATTGGAGCCTGCCCCATGACCCAACACCTCAAGGTAGACGCGCCCGATCACGAAAGCCGGTTGGACCAGATGGCGCAAGGCGTGCTGGGCGAACCGGTTTCTCGCAGTGAAGGGCAGCACAAGATTACTGGCGGTGCCACCTATGCCGCCGATGCCGGGGCCGAAGGGATGGCTTACGGCGTGCTGGTTCAGGCATCTGTTTCCGCGGGACGGGTGACCGAAATCGGTGAAGTTCCCGGAGTGCTTGCTGTCATCCATGACCCACGCATGCTGCGACGGGCGGCACAGGGGATGTCGACCGAAGGCCCAGATGCCGGGCCGCAACAGGTTGACTTCATGGGGCAATCTGTGGCGCTGGTCGTGGCCGAAAGCCTAGAGGTGGCGCAGGCCGCCGCCCACGCCCTGCAGGTCCGCTATGAGGCCCGTCAGGTGCCGGTGATGCCGGATGCCGTTGACCCCGAGGTGCCAGAGGACAAGCAATCGGCCACGGGCGATCTGGATGCAGCAATGCGCGACGCTGCTTTCCGCGTGGATCAAGTCTGGCACACCCCATCCCAAGCCGCCGCTGCCATGGAGCCGCATGCCGCTGTGGCGCAATGGGCCGGGGATTGCGTGACGATCCGGGCAGGGTTGCAGATGCTTGGGTTCTGCCGCGAGCAAATGGCCGATGCCTTGGGCATTGACGTGGGTCAGGTCCGGCTGCTTGCCCCCTATGTAGGGGGCGGCTTCGGGTCCAAACTGGGCATCAATGCGGAAGCGGTCGCCGCTGCGATTGCCTCAAGACAGTTGGGAAGACCGGTCAAGGTTGTCATGTCGCGGCCACAGGTTTTTGATCTTGCACACAGGCGATCAGAAACCACACAGCGCCTTCGTCTGGCCTGCGACAGCAACGGTGTGCTTTCAGGTGTAGGCCATGAGGCACTTGTGTCGAACCTTCCTGGGTCCGAGTTTTCAGAGCCTGTAACGCAGGCGACGCCTTTCACCTATGACGCCGCCAATCGGCAGATCGTTCACAAGATTGCGAGGATCCACCGCAGTTGCGCCGGATCCGTCCGTGCCCCGGGCGAAGCGGTTGGGGTCACGGTGTTCGAATGTGCGCTGGACGAGCTCGCCGAAGCCGCTGGCATTGATCCGGTGGAGTTGAGGTTGCGCAACATCCCCGAAATGGAGCCCGGAACCGGCCGTCCGTTTTCCAGCCACAAGCTGGCCGAAGCCCTGCGTGAGGGGGCTGAGCGTTTTGGCTGGGCAGATCGGGTGGCACCGCGCGCCCGACTTGAAGGCGAATGGTACATCGGCATGGGCGTTGCTTCTGCGGTGCGTGTGAATTCGCTGGTCGAATCCCGGGCCAGGGTCACACTGACACCACAGGGCCGCGCCATCGTGGAAACCGATATGACCGATATCGGAACGGGCACCTATACGATCCTTGGCCAGATCGCTGCCGAAACATTGGGGCTTGATCTGGCAGGTGTCGATGTCAAGCTTGGTGATACCGATTTTCCGCGGGCTTCGGGGTCAGGCGGGTCCTTCGGAGCGGCCTCCAGCGGAACATCCGTCTATCTTGCCTGTGCCGAAATCCGCGACAAGATCGCTGACATGATGGGATGTGCCGAGGCTGGTCTGACCCTTCAGGACGGCACGGCGCGATGCGGCAACATCGTCCGGCGGCTTGACGATATCATCCGGACCCCTCTGGTCGGCGACGGGCATCTTGAGCCGGGCAAGACCGAAGACAGCGTGCGCCAGGCTACATGGGGAAGCCATTGGGCCGAGGTTGCGGTGAACCGCTGGACCGGTGAAACCCGTGTGCGCCGAATGCTGGGAGTCTTTGCCTGCGGCCGCGTCCTCAATCACAAGACCGCCCGCTCGCAATGCCTGGGCGGCATGACCTTTGGCATTGGCATGGCTCTCACCGAAGCGATGGAGCATGATCCGCGCGACGGCCATATGGTCACGCGGGATCTGGCCGAATATCACATTCCCTGTCATGCCGACGTGCCGCATATCGAGGTTCATTTTCTGACCGAACGCGATGCCTATGTCGGTCCTCTGCAAGCGAAGGGTCTGGGAGAGTTGGGGATCTGCGGCGCGGGGGCGGCTGTACTCAACGCAATTCACAATGCCTGCGGGGTGCGGGTGCGCAACCTGCCGGCGACCCCGGACAAGATCATTGCAGAACTGGAGATCTGATTCAGGTGCCTACCCAGAGAGTGTGACGCAGGCTGGCGCGGGCAACGCAGTCTGATTGCGAAGCTGGTCCTGATCTTGGGCGGCGAGCGATCTGCAGGCATCCATCGGCTCCGCCTGCTGTGCTGGTCACGGCCGTTGCAAGTTCGCATGAAGCTTTGCCAAACGTGCGGGAACAGGATGCCGCCTGCTCTGGTTGAACGCTTGTACGTAACCTAAGGGGAGCAAATTCAGATGACCGCGATTGAAGAAGACCGCATCCGCCAACGGGCCTATGAAATCTGGGAGGCATTGGGGTGCCCGGAAGGGTGCCACGAAGAGACCTGGCGGCAGGCGGAGATTGAAATTGCAGCGATGGACACCTATGGCCTCAACGCTGCTGAAGTCCGCACCATGCAGCATGCCGCTGCGGGGACTGACCCTGTGGCAGCTGATGCGTCTTTCGCCGAAGGGACAGACCCCGCTCCGCCCACGCTTGAGCAGCTCAAAGGTTGTCTGAGCGAAAAAGGCACCTAAGCGGGTCAGGGTCCCTGCTTGGATATCGCCACAACAAAGGTCAACGGCGCAAAGACCTGACGTCTGCCAGTTCTGGCCCTCTGCCCTGACCGTGGATCTGATGCGATCTGGCCCGCGACCCGCGTGGTCCAAACATGGCAACCTGTTCTTGAGTTCAGGGGCACGGCGGTGCCTCAAGATGTTGGGTGTCACCATTACTGCTCGGGCTTCTGGCCTGCCTTGCTTGGGATGTGGCGTGGCGCGCAAAAACTGCCCCTAGCGGGCGTTTATAGCGCTACACTGGCAATCAGCCGCCATAAGAACCTGTCTTGCACCCAGCTTGCTTGACTTTGGCACATGGCAAACGGATGTTTTGAAAAGACCTCGTAATTCCGAGACCTGTTGTCGGTCGTTGATGATGTTTTCGGCTCTAAGAGCAAAGTTTTGGAGAAGTTGAGTTGGACGATGAGTCCCACGTGCAAGCCGCTGATGTCTGGGATGAACGTCACCTGCGCATCGCGACGGGCGCGGCGGGAGTGGCGTTATGGTCTTGGAATGTCGATACGGATCGTATCACGATGGACAGCCGGGCTTTCGACCTTTGGGGATTGCCTCAAAAATCCAAGGTCACATTCGAAGATCTGTCAGCCTGCATTCATCCGGCAGACCTAGACAAGGTTCGGGCGGAGTTTTCGGCCACTAGGGATCTGCGCGGCCCGTATGAGATCGATTTCCGCATCCTGCACGGTGACCAGGAACGCTGGATTTCTGCCCGTGGCCGCGGTGAGGACGAGGGTATTGTTGGTCGGATCATGTACGGTGTCTTTCTGGATGTCACCTACCGGAGAAGTTTTGAAGAACAGCGCGAGCTTGTCGCCAGGGAAATGCACCACCGGATCAAGAATCTGTTCAGCCTGTCATCAGCACTTGCCTCGATCGCCGCCAGAAATACCGATACAAAACAAGAGATGCTTGAGGATCTCGCCCAGCGGTTTCAGGGCCTGTCAGCCGCGCATAATCTGATCTTTGCAAGATCTTACGATCAGAAAAAGGCGATCCGTCTGAATGAACTGCTCAGCGCCCTTTTGCAGGCCTATTTGCTTGATCCGTCTGCAGCGCAGAACATTTCCATTTCTGCGCCCGAGGTGCTGGTTGGCGAGCATGCGATCACGCCTCTGGCCATGATCATTCATGAGCTTGCCACCAACGCCACAAAATATGGGGCGCTTTCAAGTGACTCTGGCCGGATCGTTGTAACCGGTGAAGATGAAACCGACGTGGTCAGGCTGGTCTGGAAAGAAGCAGGCGGCCCGGCATCAGATCGCCTGGCATCAAAAAACGGCTTTGGAAACAAAATGACCGAGCGGGTCATTCAGCAATTCAACGGTTCGATTCATCGGGACTGGACGCCGGATGGTGTTCACATCACTCTGAGCCTGAACAGGGCTTTGCTGGTGGGGTGAGCGGTTGGCGGCTCAGCTGGTCTGTTGCGCCAACAGATACAGTTCCATCAACGCAGGAAGAGATTTCACCCCACATTTGTGCATCAAGCGGGCGCGGTGCCCTTCGACTGTCCGCTGGCTGATGCCCAGATCGGCTGCGATGTTTTTGTTTGCCATTCCGTCAAGCATCAGGGCCAGGATTTCGGATTCGCGTCGTGTGAGAACGCGGAACCGTGCTTTTGCCTTGTCGCGGAGAAGGGCTTGGGTGCGCAGTTCCTTGGCACCCTTGATTGCTTCGGAAATGCTTGCAATCAGCGCCGTTCTGTCTGCGGGCTTTTCGATGAAATCCGCGGCTCCAGTCTTCAGGGCGGCAACCGCAGTCGCAGCATCGCCCAGACCCGTTAGCATGATCGCCGGAGCCACCGATCCTTCCGCGCGAAGATTTTCTAGCAATGTCAAACCATTCATTCCGGGAAGCATGACGTCAATCACAAGACAGACATCGCCCGCAGGTCTTGGAGCGGCGAGAAAGGCTTCGGCGGAAAAGAAATCGCGCACGCGCCACCCTTCCGCCTCGAACATGTCACGGCTCGCTTCTCGCACTGCCGCATCGTCTTCAATCAGATAAATCGTGGCAGAGCCGGAAAGCTTTTGGCTAGTTGCGGGGCATGGTCCGTCCGAATGTGCGGCATCTGACCTTGACCGATCCGGATCGCGTAAAGCACACATGCGCCCCCCAAGAGCCCCCAGAAAATCTTCGAACAAAACTCACGGGCGCGTGAATGGTTCCCTCCCGATACGACACCGTTGCATGGCGCTCTGACTTGGCCCGGTTCGACACAAGCCAGCCCGGGCGACTCTGAGAGCGCCTCAGGCCCTGGTTGTGCGCCTGTTTTCAGGCATCCTTCGCAAGGCGAGCGGCGGGCTGGCCGAACTTATACACAGCGCCCACCATCCGTGGTCCAAATGGCCTTGTCGTCCACGCAAAATTGAAGGTGCGGCGGCGCAGATGCTGCGTTGACTGCGCTGCCGGATTTTGCGATTGACCCCCCGCACCTGTAGGGCCAATTGTACCAGACACAAAGTGCGGACCCGACCCGAGGCACATCGGGCGGGGGAACAGGGTCATGGGAGGCTATCGAATGGCGTTTCTTTTGGCGATCTCGCGCGGGATCGACCGTTTCAACGAGATTATCGGTCGCGGCGTGGCCTGGCTGATCCTTCTGTCGGCTTTGGTGAGCGCCGGAAATGCGGTAATCCGCAAGGTCCTGAACACCTCGTCAAATGCCTGGCTAGAACTTCAGTGGTATCTGTTCGGCGCCGCCTTCCTGCTGGCGGCCGCCTATACGCTGAAGCAGAATGAGCACATCCGCATCGATATCCTGTACGGCACGTTCAGCCGAAAGACTCAGCACCTGATCGACCTGTTCGGGCATGTGTTCTTTCTGATGCCCTTTGTCCTGTTGATGACGTGGTACTTCTGGCCCTATTTCACCCAGAGCTTTTTGAATCAGGAGGTGTCGACCAATGCCGGCGGCCTGATCATCTGGCCGGCAAAGCTCCTGTTGCTGGCGGGATTTGTGCTGCTCTCCGTTCAGGGTGTATCCGAAATCATCAAGAAGATCGCCATTCTTCGTGGCCTGATTGAAGATCCGCACCCGTTCGTGTCGACCCAGACGCTGGCCGAAGAAGAGGCCCTCGCGCTCATCCAGGACATCAAGAAATGATCGAATTCATCGCCCATTACCTGGCCCCGATCATGTTCCTGTCGCTGATCGGTTTTCTGCTGATTGGCTATCCCGTTGCCTTTGCCCTTGCGGCAAACGGGCTGTTGTTCTTCTTCATCGGCGTCGAGCTTGCCCCCTATTCCAATGGGCTGATCACCCTGAACTGGCCGTTGCTGAACACGCTGCCGTCGCGGTTCTGGGGCGTGCTGTCGAATGAGACGCTGCTGGCGATCCCGTTCTTTACCTTCATGGGCATCATTCTTGAACGCTCCGGCATGGCCGAAGACTTGCTGGACACCATCGGACAGGTGTTCGGCTCCATCCGGGGCGGGCTGGCCTTTGCGGTGGTGTTCGTCGGCGCGCTTCTGGCGGCGACGACAGGCGTTGTGGCGGCCAGCGTCATCGCCATGGGCCTGATCAGCCTGCCGATCATGCTGCGCTATGGCTATGACCGCAAGCTGGCCACCGGTGTCATCGCCGCGTCGGGCACGCTGGCGCAGATCATTCCGCCCTCGCTGGTTCTGATCATCATGGCCGACCAGCTGGGGCGGTCGGTCGGTGACATGTACCGCGCGGCGCTGGTGCCTGCACTGCTGCTGACGGCGATGTATACCGCCTATATCGTGGTGCTGACGATCATGCGCCCGAACGCCGCTCCCGCCCTGCCGCCCGAGGCGCGCACGCTGGGCAACGGTTTCCGGTCGCTGTTTGTCGCCGTGGCGGCTGTGGTGGCGATCAGCTACGGTGCACATGTCTGGCTCTATGAAAGCCAGGGGGGCAATGCCGATATTCTGGGCGTCGCGGTTGGCGTGATCGTGGTCTACTTCTATACGCTGGCTGACAAGGTGCTGGGTATGAACACCATGTCCCGGCTGGCGCAGCAGGTGATCATCGTGATGATTCCACCGCTTGCCCTGATCTTCCTTGTGCTGGGCACGATCTTCCTCGGCATCGCCACCCCGACCGAAGGCGGGGCCATGGGGGCTGTCGGCGCGATGATCCTGGCGGCCGTCAAGGGCCGTCTGAACTTTGGCGTGGTCAGCCAGGCGCTGGCGTCCACCACGCGGCTGTCGGCCTTTGTCTTGTTCATTCTCTTGGGCAGCCGGGTGTTTTCGCTCACATTTTTCGGGATCAACGGCCATGTTTGGGTCGAAGAGTTGCTGACCTCATTGCCGGGCGGCGAATACGGCTTTTTGTTCATCGTCAACCTGATCGTGTTCTTCCTGGGGTTCTTCATCGACTTCTTCGAGATCGTGTTCATCGTCGTGCCGCTGATCGTTCCGGCGGCAGAAAGCCTTGGGATCGACCTGATCTTTCTTGGCGTGATCCTTGGGATGAACATGCAGACCAGCTTTCTGACACCTCCCTTCGGCTTTGCGCTATTTTACCTGCGGTCCGTCGCCCCGCGTGGGTCTTATATCGACAAGCCGACTGGGCGGAGGATTGATGGGATCAAGACCACCGACATCTATCGCGGCGCGGTGAACTTTATCGCGATTCAAGTGGTGATGATCCTGATGGTCGTGCTTTTTCCGCAGATCGTAATGCACTACAAAGGGCCCGTGATCGACAGTTCTGACGTGCAGATCACCCTGCCGCAAGGCGGGGGGCTTGGTGGTGCGCTCGGCGGCGGCTTGGGCGGCGGGCTGGGTGGCGGCGGGCTTGGGGGAGGCGGTTTGGGCGGTGGCCTTGGCGCGCCGGGCGGTGGGCTGGCCCCAGGGGGTGGCACACCTGCGCCGCTTTCTCCGGCAATTCCGGCACCAGCACCTGCGGTCCCGGCACCTGCCACGCCTGCAACGCCGGCACCCGTAAACTGACTCTGGCGGCGTACCCGCCCCGATGCGGGGACGCTGTTCCGAACCAAAAGGCCCCGGGTTTCCCCGGGGCCTTTGCATTTCAGGCACTGTCTGGCACCAGGATCAGATCTTGCCGTTGTTCTTCTGGATCATCATGAACGTATCGTAGTTGTATTCCGCGATCTGCGTCCACTGATAGAAATCGCCGCGGAAGGCCTTGATTGAATCCCACAGCGTGGCAAATCCCGGATTTCCGGCCGATGTCTCCGCATAGACCTCTTCTGCGGCGTTGAAGCACGCTTCCAGAACTTCGGGGGTGAAGGGGCGCAACTGCGCACCTTGGGCCACAAGGTTTTTGACCGCGGTCGGGTTCTTGTGGTCATAGGACGACATCATGTCCATATTGACGGCCTGACAAGCGGTGCGCAGCAGCGACTGATAATTCGCAGGCAGCGCCTCATAGGCGGTCTTGTTGAACATGAAGTGAACCGTCGGCCCACCTTCCCACCAGCCGGGATAGTAGTAGTAGGGTGCAACCTTCACAAAGCCGAGCTTTTCATCGTCGTAAGGCCCGACCCATTCCGCCGCATCGATGACGCCACGTTCCAGAGACGGATAGATGTCGCCACCGGCGATCTGCTGCGGAACCACGCCCAGTTTTGACATGACCTGACCGGCAAAGCCGCCGATCCGCATCTTCAGGCCTGACATGTCGGCAACAGTGTTGATCTCGCGCCGGAACCAGCCGCCCATCTGCACCCCGGTATTGCCACCCGGGAAAGCGACCAGCCCATGCTGTTCGAGGAAGTTGTTATAGAGGTCGATACCGCCCCCGTAATAATGCCACGCATTCATGCCCCGCGCCGACAGAGAGAACGGCACCGCCGCCGCAACGGCATAGGACGGATCCTTGCCGAAGTAATAATAACCGACGGTGTGGCAGGCCTCGACGCTGCCGGCACCGACTTCGTTCGCGGCCTCAAGGCCAGGAACCAGTTCGCCAGCCGGAAAGACCTGAAGCGTGAAGTTGCCGTCTGTCGCCTCGCTCAGATACTTTGACAGCGTGTCAGCGCCCCCATAGATCGTGTCGAGTGATTTCGGGAATGACGATGTGAGCCGCCAGTTCACCGTCGGCGTGGTCTGGGCGACCAGTGGCGCGGCAAGCGTGGTTGATGCCGCAATCGCAGATCCGCCAATCGCCGCCTTACGAATAAAAGAACGTCTGTCCATGAATAGGTTACCTCCCCTTCGTGAAGTGCCAGGGTTCTGCCCGGTCACTGTTTGGTGCGCAAAGCCTAGTGAGGTTTGCGCCACAAGCAACCAAAATTGCGCGCTTTTGCGCCCGGTTTCGGGGGAAAATAAAAGGTGTCAGGGTGCCGCATCAGACAGGGCTCGCAGCGCTGTTTCTGAACCCGCATTTATGGCTGCATCGCGCGCCAGAATGCGCCGATCTCGCGGCCGTTTCTGTGCAAAAGATGAAAAAGCGGCAGGGCCCGTTCTCCTGGCCCTGCCGCACTGTCTCCGTCTCAGCCGATGATGTCTGTGAATGTGGCCGACGGCCGCATCACGGCAGCAACCTTCGCCTCATCGGTGTGGTAGTATCCGCCCAGATCCGCCGGGGTACCCTGCGCGCGACCAAGCTCCGATACGATCACCGCTTCCTTTTCGGTCAACGCCTGCGCGATCGGTGCGAAATGCGCAGCAAGCTCGGCATCTGCGGTCTGTTCTGCCAAGGCGCGGGCCCAGTACAGCGCGAAGTAGAAATGGCTGTCGCGGTTGTCCTTCTGGCCCACCTTAGCCTGAGGCGAATGGTTGTGGTCCAGAACGCCCTGGGTTGCGACATCGACCGCATCACCCAACACGCGGGCCTTGGCATTGCCTTTTGCCTCGGCCAGGAACTTCAGGCTTTCGCCAAGCGCACAGAATTCGCCAAGACTGTCCCAACGCAGGTGGCCTTCCTCGACCAGCTGCTGCACATGCTTGGGTGCTGACCCACCGGCCCCAGTTTCGAACAACCCGCCGCCGTTCATCAGCTTGACGATCGACAGCATCTTGGCGCTTGTTCCCAACTCCAGAATCGGGAACAGGTCGGTCAGGTAGTCGCGCAGCACGTTTCCGGTAATGGCGATGGATGTTTCACCCTTGCGGATGGTTTCCAGGGACAGGCGCGTTGCCTCGCGCGGGGCGAGGATCTGGAACTTGTCGGCCACACCCGCCGCCGCCAGCAGGGGTTTGACATAAGCGATCAGCTGGGCGTCATGCGCGCGGGTTTCGTCCAGCCAGAAGATGGCTTGGCAGTTTTCGGCTTTCTGGCGCGAGATTGCCAGATTGACCCAGTCCTCGATCGGAGCCTTGCGGGTAGAGGCGGCGCGCCAGATATCGCCGGCCTCTACGCTGTGCTGGTGAATCACATCACCGTTTTCCAGCACCATCCGGACGGTGCCATCGGCCGGAATCAGGAAGGTGGTCGGATGTGAGCCATATTCCTCGGCTTTCTGCGCCATCAGGCCGACGTTCTGCACTGTGCCTGCGGTTGACGGGTCAAGCGCGCCGGTCTGCTTGAAATAGCGGATCGCTTCGTCATAAACCGCTGCATAGCTGCTGTCCGGGATCACGCAGTTCGTGTCGGCCGGATTGCCGTCCGGACCATAGCCCTTGCCTCCGGCCCGGATGAGCGCCGGGATGGAAGCGTCGATGATGACATCTGACGGCACATGCAGATTGCTGATGCCCCGGTCGGAATTGACCATATACATCGGGGCTCGGTCTGCGATCACGGCATGAATCTGCTCGGCGATGGCCTTGCCTTCCGGCATGTCTGCAATCCGTTCCAGCATGGCACCAAGGCCCGAATTGGCATCGACCCCGGCCGCAGCAAGGGCCGGGCCGTGCGCGTCGAACACCGGCTTCAGGAATTGGCGCACGGCGTGGCCAAAAATGATCGGGTCAGAGACCTTCATCATCGTTGCCTTCAGATGGATGGAAAACAGCACCCCCATCTGTTTTGACGCGTCGATCTGTTCGGCCAGGAAGGCGTCAAGCGCGGCAGCTGACATGTAAGTGGCATCGACCACGGTGCCTGCGGGGTAGGATAGCTTGTCTTTCAGCACGGTTACGGTGCCATCTGCCGCGACATGTTCGATCCGCGCCGCCCCGGCCTGCCCAGCGGTAAGCGTCACTGAGGTTTCGTTCGACCGGAAATCTCCCGAGGCCATGGTGCTGACGCAGGTCTTGCTGTCTGCCGACCATTTGCCCATCGAATGCGGATTGGCCTTTGCATAATTCTTGACTGCAATTGCCGCGCGCCGGTCAGAGTTGCCTTCGCGCAGGACCGGGTTCACGGCAGAGCCCTTGATCGTGTCGAACCGGGCACGCACCGCTTTTTCCTCGGAGGTTTGCGGATCTTCGGGGTAGTCGGGAATGTCATAGCCTTGCGACTGCAGCTCTTTCACGGCAGCCATCAACTGCGGAACAGAGGCTGAAATGTTGGGCAGTTTGATGACGTTGGCATCTGGGGTTTTCACCAGATCTCCAAGCTCTGCCAGATCATCGGATTGCTTCTGCGCCGCCGTGAGCCGATGAGAGAATGCAGCGATGATCCGGCCTGCAAGCGAAATGTCCTTGACGCCCACCGAAACGCCCGCCGCCGCAGCAAAAGAGCGGATGATTGGCAAAAGCGAGGCAGAGGCAATCTGCGGCGCTTCGTCAACCTTGGTGTAGATGATGTCGGGAGTGGAATTGGCCATATCGTGAACCTGTCCTGTTTCGGTGCAAATGGTGTGACATTTCGTTAGCAGCATGCGGAAGGCGCGTCAGTCCCCAGAAAGCATGTCCGGGTCGAAAATTAGCCGAGCAGCCGGTTTTCGACGGTGCGCAGATGTGAGCGCATGGCATTCTGGGCGCTGTCGGGGTTGCGGCCGGCGATTTCATCCACAATCCGGAGGTGTTCTGCGAAACTGGAATGGTCTGTGGGCGGGCGTGTGCCGCTGCGCACCATTCGACCCCAGGACACCATACGCCGCAGCATGTTCAACTGGTCAAACAGCGCCAGCAAGGTGACGGATCCGCTGCTTTCCGCGATCAGACGGTGAAACTCGTTGTCGAGCGCTTCGTACTCTCGCCAGGTCGCGGCTTTCACGGCGCGATCGATGTTCAGGCGCATCTTGGAAATCGCTGCGGCAGAGGCATGCAGCGCCGCCTCACGGGTGATGGCAGGCTCAAGCGCGGCGCGTGCGCGCAGCACGTCCGCCGGGCTGACCTGCTGTGCCAGTTGCCCGAACGTATCCGCCTGCCCAGAAGAATGGGGGGCATCGGTCAGGAAGGTGCCCTTGCCGACATGGCGCCAGAGGCGGTTTTCTTCCTCAAGCACCTGCAAGGCCCGGCGCAGTTCGGCGCGGTTCAAGCCCAGATCTGCGCAAAGTTGCCGTTCCGGAGGCAGACGCTCGCCCGGTTTGAAGGCCCGGTCCGCAATATAGGCGCGCAACTGGGCCAGGGCGGCGGTACCGGATACGCCCGCTTCGCCCCCCGAGGGGCGTGCAAAAACGTCGGATTGCGATGGGATGTCATTTGGCATGCGCATTCAATATCTGAATTGGTTTGTCACGTCCAGAATGATCATGATTGATTTGGTGGTCGGAATCTGTGATCAAGGCGTGCCGCTGCACAAGGAAATGTTGCCATGTCAAATTACGCTTTCAGTCCACCGTCACCTGTAACTCTGCCGATCGAGGGGTCAGATGTCCTTTTCCCCGTCCGGCGGGTCTATTGCATCGGTCGGAACTATGCCGCCCATGCAATCGAGATGGGCCATGATCCCGACCGTGAGCCACCGTTCTTTTTTCAGAAGAATCCCAACAACTTGACCACCGGCGATACCTTTGCCTATCCGGATCAGACCAGCGATGTGCATCATGAGATCGAGATGATTGTCGCGCTCAAGTCTGGCGGCAAGAACATCCCGCTGGATCAGGCGCTCGATCACGTTTTTGGCTATGGCGTTGGCCTGGACATGACCCGGCGGGACCTGCAGGGCAAGGCCAAGGAAATGGGCCGTCCGTGGGAAATTGGCAAGGCTTTTGAAGAGTCGGCCCCGGTGAGCGCTTTGCGCCCGGTGTCAGATGTGGGTCACCCTGATGCCGGATTGGTTCAGCTCAAGGTCAATGGAGCGGCAAAGCAGACGGGTGATCTTAACCAGATGATCTGGAAAGTGCCGGAAATGATTTCGTATCTGTCTGATTACTTTGAACTGGCCGCGGGAGACGTGATCATGACCGGGACCCCGTCCGGGGTTGGCGCTGTGGTCCGTGGCGATGTGATGGACTGTCACGTTGCGGGCGTTGGCGACCTGAAAATCACAGTCATCTGAAGACTGTCGCTCTGAAGCCAAGGCTGTCAGCCTGCAAAGGCTGGCAGCACTCTCTCGCGAACGGACACCAGATGGTCACGCATCCGCAACGATGCCACCTGACCATCGCGGGCAAGAATTGCCGCGCAGATCGCATCATGTTCTGCAAAGCTCCGATGATCTTCCGGCGGCTTGCGGCTTGTTCTTGGCTGGCCCCAGACGGTGGATCTGCGCACCACGTTCAGAATGTCGAACAGGTAAATCAACAGCTTGTTGTGCGTGGCCTTGGCGATGGCATAATGCAGATTGTTGTCCCAGGCTTCATATATCCGCCAGTCATTCGCAGCATGGCATTTGTTGCTGCAAGACCGAATCTCTTCAAAATCGGCCCTTGTCCCGTAAAGTGCCGCCAGCCTCGCCAGTTCCGGTTCAATGACCAGACGCGCGGCAATGACCTGCGCCGGGCTTGCCAGCTCTCCCAGATAGGTCGCATCAGCAAGATTGAGGACCGGTCGCGCCCCGATGAAGGTGCCGCGTCCGACATGGCGCCAGATCAGCCCGTCTTTTTCCAGTTCCGCCAGAGCTTTGCGCAAATCCCCGCGCGTGACGCCAAACTGTTGCGCCAGCACACGCTCGGGCGGAAGTCGGTCGTTATGCTTGAACTGCTCGGCGGTCACATAGCTCATGATCCGCTCTGCAAGCAGCCGTACACCGGTGGAGTCCATCTGCACCAATCCTTTTATTGGTTATGCCAAAATTCTATGCATATGGCATAAACGTGGATAGCGTAATCCTCAGGAATGCGAATCCGTTCAGGTAGGTAGAGAACGGCAAACCAATTTCACAAGCAGAAAAGCCGGTCGGCGGCCAAAGTTCAAGGCGACCGCTCGTCCCTCATCCCTGACCAAGAAAGACCCTGCATATGCGCTTTGCGACCCTTCAGACATCCACCGGGCCGACCTGTGCGGTCCAGTTGAGCAACGGCCACTTTTTGCCGGTATCGGGTGCTTGCAAGGCCGCGGGTGTGGCGGACTCCGCCCTGTTGGACGGAAGCCTTCAGGTCCTGATCGAAGGCGGGGACGCGGCACTGTCTGCGGTCGCTGATCTGGTGTCGCGCGCAGAGGCAGAAGATCCTGCGCTGGCCAGCCTGATTGTCTCGGCACCGGTCTTGCTCGCCCCGCTGCCGCGCCCGCGAAAGAACGTGTTCTGTGTCGGGCGCAATTATGCCGAACATATCGCCGAAGGCGCGCGGGCCCAGAATACCAAGGTGGCCGTGACAGAGGTGCCCGTGTATTTTACCAAGCCCTGCACGGCCGTGATCGGACCGAATGCGCCAATTCCTGTCTTTCCCCATGTTTCCGAACAGATCGACTATGAGGTCGAGCTTGCAGTCATCATCGGAAAGCCGGGCCGGGATATTCCGAAAGACCGGGCCTATGACCACATCTGGGGCTATACAATCCTGAACGACATCACGGCGCGCGATGTGCAGCGCCGCCACGGCGGCCAGTATTTCAAGGGCAAGGGGCTGGATGGGTCCTGCCCGCTGGGGCCGGTTGTGGTCACGCGGGACGAGATGGCCGATCCGCAGAATGTCGGGTTGCGCACCCTGGTCAATGGTGCGGTGCGCCAGAACAGCACCACGGCGCTGATGATCTTCGACATCCCCACCCTCATTGCATCCCTCTCCGAAGGGCTGACACTGGAGCCGGGCGACATTCTTGCCACCGGCACGCCTTCGGGCGTGGGCTATGCGATGGAGCCGCCGTCTTTTCTGAAGGATGGCGACACGGTGGTTTGCGAAATCGATGGAATCGGGCGGCTGGAAAACCCGGTCCGCACCGCTTGAAACGACCCGGCCGGAAGAGCCGGGCGTCTCCGAAGTCTGAACATGAAATTCTGGGAGGAATGGAAATGCTGAATAGACGGATCTTCACGACGGCAGTGGCAGGCGCGATGGCGCTGTCGGTCTTTGGCGCGGGCTCTGCAGCGCTGGCACAAGAGCTTACGAAAGTAACCTTCGTGCAACCAAGCCCGTCGGCCATCAACTCGTTCAACGTGTTTGTGGCCATCGGCGAAGGCTATTTTGCCGAAGAGGGTCTGGATGTGTCGGTCGAGGCGATCAACGGGTCCGGTGCGGTGTTGCAGGCGCTTGCGTCCGGCCAGGCCCAGTTTGGCCGCCCCGGTCCCGGCCCGGTTCTGGCGGCGCGTGGGCGCGGTGAGGATTTCGTCTTCATCTACAACTTTTCCGCCAAGTCGAATTTCGGTGTCGTGGTTCCGGCCGACAGCCCGGTTCAAACCCCCGAAGATCTGCGCGGCATGGTGGTCGGCACCGGCACCGCAGATGGGGCTGAAGTGGGCTTTGCGCGCAACGTGATGTCTGGGTCAGGCATGACAGATGGCACCGATTACACCTTCCTGACGGTTGGAGATGGCGGGCCGGCGACGGCAGCGTTTTCATCGGGTGAAATTGCTGCCTATTCCGCCTCGGTGGCAGATGCCGCGATTCTGAATCAGCGTGGCGTATCGGTGCGCGATATCACGCCACCGGAATTCAGCCGCTTTTTCGGCAATGGTTTCGTGACCTCGGGCGCGCTGATCCGTGACAATCCGGACCTGGTGGAGAAATTCGTCCGCGCGATTCACAAGGGACATGTCTTTGCTTTGGATGACGCAAACCGTGAAACGGTTCTGGCCCATCTGGCTGCCGGAAACCCGCAGGAAAGTGAAGACCCGGCCTTTGCTGCTGCCCTGTTTGACGCGGTGAAAGACAAGACAATCCCGGTCGATATGGCAAATGGCTATGGCTATCAGCCGCCGGAAGTCTGGGAAGAATGGCAGGCGACACTGATTGCCGGTGGCGATCTGACCGGCCCGCTGCCTGATCTGACGGCGGCCTACACCAACGACTTCACGCTCAAGGTCAACGGGAGCGCGAACTGATGCAGGCTGCCGCAGCCATGACCGATCAGGCCACCCCGGTGCGAGAGCCTGTCTACCAGCTTCGCAATGTGGGCAAGACCTATGCGCGCAATGCGATCACGGCTTTGGAAGGGGTCAGCATGACCCTGACCAAGGGTAGTTTTTCCTCTGTGATCGGATCGTCAGGCTGCGGCAAGTCCACACTTTTGAAGATCATGTCAGGTCTCATCCCGCCCTCCACGGGGCGGGTTGTGCTGCAAGGCCGCCCCGTCACCGGCCCTCGCCGCGACATCGGCATGATGTTCCAGCAGGCCGTGCTGTTTCCCTGGCGGACCACGCTGGAAAACATCGTGCTGCCAATTGAAATCCGCGATGGCAAAGCCGCCGCCAAAGCCGCCGAGGTCCAGGCGCGCGAGTTGCTGGAACTGGTCGGCCTGAAAGGGTTTGAAAACACCTACCCGTCTGAACTGTCCGGCGGCATGGCGCAGCGCGCCTCCATTTGCCGGATGCTGATCACCCAACCCGCCGTGCTGCTCTTGGATGAACCGTTCAGCGCATTGGATGAGCTGACCCGAGACTTCATGAATATGGAGCTGCAGCGGATCTGCACGTCGCGCGGTGCAACGGCCTTTCTTGTCACCCACTCGATTCAAGAAGCGGTTATCCTGTCGGATGTGGTCTATGTGATGAAGCCCCGTCCCGGTCGGGTGGCCGAGGTGGTGCCCATCGACCTGCCGCGCCCGCGCACGCTGGACATGATGACCACGCCAAAGTTCGGCGCATTGGTCGAACATATCCGCAGTGCTTTGGATAAGGAGGCGTTCAAATGAGCAATCTGGAAACCATCGCAGACCGTTCGCCTGCAGCAGAAGATGATACCGTCTGGACCGAACACTCAAGCTGGATCGACCGTGTGCCCCGCGCGATCCAGATGCTCTTCGTCTTCGTGGTCTTTGTGCTGTTATGGGACACGGTCACCCGGTTTGGGTTTGTCAGCCCGATCATCCTGCCCACACCGCTTGAAACTTTCAACGACCTGATCTTTGTCGGCAAGAACCTTGTCACTGGCGGCTATATGCTGCCCGCGCTCTGGATCACGCTGAAAGAGGTGTTCTACGGCTTCCTGCTGGCCATCGCGATTGGCTTCACGCTTGGGGTCATCGTGGGCGAAACCGCCTTTGGCGAGCGGGCGATCATGCCCTATCTGGTGGCGATTGATACCATGCCAAAGGTTGCTTTTGCGCCCTTGTTTGTCGCCTGGCTTGGCTTTGACATTGACAGCAAGGTGGCCTTGGCCGCGTTCATTGCCACGTTTCCCATTATCGTTGGCACAGCTGCGGGCCTGCATGCTGCCGATACCAACAGCCGCAACCTGTTCAAGACCATGGGGGCCACCCGCTGGCAGACGCTTGTGAAAATGAAGTTGCCCATGGCGCTGCCACAGGTCTTTACCGGGTTGAAGATCGGTTCGGTGGGGGTGATGGCCGGGGCGATCACCGGCGAATTCCTCGGCGGCGGCAAGGGTTTTGGCGAGCTGATCCGCACCGCTGCCAGCCAATTGAACACACCGCGGGTGTTTTCACTGATCCTGTACCTGTCGGTAATCGGCCTTGGACTGTTTGCCTTTGTTTCCTGGGTCCAGCGGCGCTTCGTGTTCTGGCACAAAGAGCGGGTTTCGGCCGGGGGAGAATAGGCCATGTCCACCGTTGCTGTCGAAGCCCTGACCGGCTTTGCCACCCGCGCCTTCATCAGCCTTGGTGTCCCAGAACGGGATGCCAAGGCGGTGGCCGGTCTGATGGTCGAGGCCGATCTGCTGGGGTATGACACCCACGGCCTGTTCCGATTGCGACAATATGTGAACCGTCTGCGGGACGGCGGCTGCAACCCGCGCGCGCAGCCCCGGCTGTTGCGTGAAACATCTGCCACGGCGCTGTTGGACGGTGACAATGGTCTAGGCCATCTGGCCATGGCGCTTGCCTGTGATCTGGCAATGGTAAAGGCGAAATCGGCGGGCATCGGCTGGGTTGGTGTCCGGGGCGGCAACCATGCGGGCCCGGCGGCGCTCTACGTCAGGCCGCAGGCGGCAGCGGGCATGATCGGCATCTGCGCTGCGGTCGGCAGCGCCAATCATGTGGCCCCTTTTGGAGGCAGTGATCTGTTGCTGGGGACAAACCCGCTGGCCATCGCCACCCCTGGCGGCGAAGATCCCTTTGTGCTCGACATGGCGACAACCGTCGCTGCGGTCGGCAAGATCAAGACCCTTGCCCAGCGTGGTGAGCCGATGCCAGAAGGCTGGATGGTCGGGCGCGACGGGAAACCGCTGACAGATCCTGCACGCCGCGATGAAGGTTTTCTTCTGCCGATCGGCGGGCCCAAGGGCTACGGGCTGGCCATGGCAATCGGTTTGCTGGCGGGAACATTGAACGGCGCGGCGTTCGGCACCGATGTGGTTGATTTTACGACAGATACGGCCACGCCTACCAACACCGGTCAGTTTGTCGCCGCAATAAACATTGCGGCCTTTGGCGACCCCGCCGCCTTTATCGCCGCCGCGACCCGAGCCTTTTCCCAGATGCGGGCGTCAGATCCGCTGCCCGGCCACGAACCGGTCCGTGTGCCAGGGGATGGTCGAGAAGCGACCCGCGCGCGCCATCTGGCCAACGGCGTGCCAGTCCACCCGTCATTGCGCGCAGAACTCGGCCGTATTGCGGCTGACCTTGCCATCGCGCCAGTTTAGGCGCGCCGTCCCTCTTGCACAGGCAGATGATCCGATGACAGACACCATTGCCTCCCTTCTTGCCTCCGCCCGCCCCGATGCCGCCGCCATCGGAGCGCCTGACAGGGCTTGGCTCACCTATGCGGACCTCGCGGATCAGACCCGTCGCACCCTGGCGGCCCTGCATGCAGCAGGCGTCGGGCGTGGGGACCGGGTGGCCATTGTACTGCCCAATGGCCCGGAAATGGCCTCGGCTTTCGTCTGCATTGCACAAGGTGCCGTGACCGCGCCTCTGAACCCGGCTTACAAGCTGGACGAATTCGACTTTTACCTGTCAGACCTCAAAGCCCGGGCCATCGTCTTGCCCGAAGGCTATGACGGCCCTGCGCTAGAGGCTGCACATAAGCACAACCTTGCCATCCTGCGATTGTCCTTTGCCGATACCGACCCGGCAGGCCAGTTCACCCTCACGGCGCAAGGCACGACCGGGGCGGCACCAGATACCGCGCCGGCCGGGGCCGATGACGTGGCCCTGATCCTGCACACCTCGGGCACCACATCACGCCCCAAGATCGTGCCGCTGCTTCAGCGCAATGTGGCGGCGTCGGCCCGGCACATCGGTGCCTCTCTGGCGTTGGTGCCGCAGGACCGGTGCCTGAACATGATGCCGCTGTTTCATATTCACGGCCTGATCGCGGCGGTTCTGTCCAGTCTTGCGGCCGGGTCTTCGGTCTGGTGCACCCCAGGTTTTGACGCGATGCGCTTTTTTGGCTGGCTCGATACGGCGCGGCCCACGTGGTATTCGGCAGTGCCAACGATGCATCAGGCCATCTTGCAGCGCAGCGCGCGCAACGCCGAGATTCTTGCCCGGTCCCCTTTGCGTTTTCTGCGCTCGTCTTCGGCCAGCCTTCCTGCGCAGGTGATGCTGGAACTTTCCGCGACCTTCAAAGCACCGGTGATCGAGGCTTATGGCATGACCGAAGCCGCGCATCAGATGGCGTCCAACCCATTGCCGCCGCGACCTCAGAAGCCTGGGGCCGTCGGCATTGCGGCTGGTCCGGCCCTGAGAATCGCACATGAGGTGGAAGATCATCTTCTGGAGGGCGGAACGGGTGAGGTTGTTATCTCTGGTCCGAATGTTACACCCGGCTATGAAAACAACGATGCCGCCAATGCCAAAGCGTTCTTTGAGGCCGATGGCCTGCGCTGGTTCCGCACCGGTGATCAGGGCGCGCTGGATGATGAGGGCTATCTCACCCTGACAGGTCGATTGAAGGAGATCATCAATCGCGGCGGTGAAAAGATCAGCCCGCTCGAAGTGGATGGTGTGCTCATGGATCACCCTGCAGTGCAGCAGGTGGTGACCTTTGCCCTGCCGCACGCCAGTCTGGGCGAAGAGGTCGCCGCCGCTATCGTGCTGCGTGAGGGGCAGGAGGTAGACGAAGCCGCCCTGCGCGCCTTTGCCGCCACGCGACTTGCAGCCTTCAAGGTGCCGCGCCGCATTGTCATCCTGCCGGAGATCCCGAAGGGAGCCACAGGCAAATTGCAACGCATCGGCCTTGCGCAGAAACTGGGGCTGGCCCCCTGACTGATAAGCTGTTTCTAACTCTCTCCGCCGGAGGCACCGCCATCCACCACAGGTGCAGCCCTCTGGCCTCATGTGTTTCGGAGTCCCTATGAAAATCTGCATCTTCGGCGCGGGGGCCATCGGTGGCTATATGGGGGCCAAGCTGGCCGCTGTCGGGGCCGATGTGTCGCTGGTGGCGCGTGGTCCGCATCTGGCGGCGCTGCAATCCAAGGGTCTGACACTGATTGAGGATGGCCATACCAGCACGCATAAGGTGCGCGCCACCGATGATGCGCGCAGCCTTGGCCCGCAGGATTATGTCATCCTCACGCTGAAGGCGCATTCGGTGCCGGGTGTGGTGGATCAGATCACCCCTCTGCTCGGGCCTGACAGCACCCTTGTCAGTGGCGTCAACGGTGTGCCTTGGTGGTATTTCCATCGCCTTGGAGGCCCCTATGAAGGCACACGTCTGGCCTCGGTCGATCCCGGCGATGTGCAGTGGAACGGTTTTGGCCCCGACCGGGTTCTGGGCTGCGTGGTCTACCCGGCGGCAGAAGTGTCACAACCGGGCACCATCACCCATGTCGAGGGCAACCGGTTTTCCTTGGGTGAACCCTCTGGTGAAAAATCCGCCCGTGCGCAGCAGCTGTCTGCGGCGCTGACGGCGGCGGGCCTCAAGGCCCCTGTGCGGCCCCGTCTGCGCGATGAGATCTGGGTGAAGCTTTGGGGCAACCTGTCTTTCAACCCGATCTCCGCCCTGACCCACGCCACGCTGGACGTGCTGTGCACCGATCCCGGCACCCGGGCTGTGGCGCGCGGCATGATGATCGAGGCGCAGGCCATTGCCGAAAAGCTGGGCGTGAGCTTTCCGATCGACGTGGATCGTCGTATTGACGGGGGGGCAGCGGTGGGCGCGCATCGGACCTCGATGCTGCAAGACCTGATCGCGGGCCGCCCGATGGAGATTGAGGCTCTGGTAGGCTCGGTGGCCGAACTCGGCCGGCTGACCGAAACCCCAACACCCACCATCGACACCGTTCTGGCGCTGACCCGCTTGCGGGCGCGTTGTGCAACGGGTTGACGGTACCAGGTCGATGCTGATTGCTGTGCCTTGCCAGCCTGCCGTGGTGCCTGCGGCGCAAAAGGCATGCCAGATCAGTCCCGCCGGGCGGTGCGCCGGAAGCGGATAGGACCGTCCACCTTGGCCCAGCCCAGGGTCAACCCCACTGCGTTCCTCCCCTTGGCGACGGCGCGGCTCCGCCTTGCGCTCTGTCTGACAGGCAGAAAAAGTTCGCGTTATAAACAGTTGTGCGTTAAGCGGAGGGTGGTTGCACATCTGTGACACAACTCTGCATCTGGGAGGCATGTACAATTGAGAAATTCAGACGAGATATGGGCCTTGGTCGACGCCAAGAAAGAGCGGTTCACGGCGCTGGCTGACCAGGTCTGGGATGTGCCGGAAGTGCTTTATGAAGAATATGAAAGCGCGCGGCTTCACAGCGAAGCGCTGCAGGCCGAGGGGTTCCGCGTCACGCCAAATCTGGGCGGCATCGCGACGGCAGTGATGGGCGAGGCAGGGCAGGGCGGTCCTGTCATCGCATTTCTTGGCGAATACGATGCCCTCCCGGGGCTGAGTCAACGCGCCGGGTCCGACAAGCCCGAGCCTTTGGTGAAGGACGGCAACGGGCATGGCTGTGGTCACAATCTTCTGGGGGCTGGTGCGCTTGCGGCGGCCACTGCCGTGAAGGATTATCTGCAACGTCACGGATTGCCCGGCCGGGTGCGTTACTATGGCTGCCCCGCAGAAGAAGGCGGTGCTGCCAAGACATTCCTGGTGCGTGACGGACATTTTGATGATGTCGACGCGGCCCTGTCCTGGCATCCGATGTCGTTCAATGGCATCATCCCGCCACTCACACTGGCGGTCAGCATGGTGGATTTTCACTTCACCGGTCGGGCGGCCCATGCTGCCGTCGCACCGCATCTTGGCCGGTCCGCGCTGGACGCAGTTGAGCTGATGAGCGTGGGCGTAAATTATCTGCGCGAGCATGTGCCTCAGGACAGCCGCATTCACTATGCGTATCTGGACGCAGGCGGCCGCGCCCCGAATGTGGTGCAGGCACAGGCAACGGTGCGTTACTCCGTGCGGTCCTTGCGTGCGGCAGACATGCGCGATCTGGTGGCCCGGGTGACCAGGATTGCCGAAGGTGCCGCCCTGATGACCGATACGCAGATGCGGTCAACCGTGGTCACGGCGATGTCGGAAATGCTCGACAACCCGCCCCTGTATCAATTGCTGCATCACAATATGGCGCGACTGGGTCCGCCGGATTTTGACGATGAGGATCGCGCCTATGCCAAAAGGATGCAGGCGACCTTGTTGCCCGAGGCCATCGCGGCCGCCTTCGCCGGTGCTGGTGTCGCACCGGACCAATCCGCCTTGCACGAAGGGTTGGTTCCGCTGAACGCGCAGGGGGTGCCAATGCTGGGGTCGACTGATCTGGGTGATGTCAGTTGGGTGGTTCCCTTTGCGCAAGCCGGGCAAGCCACCCATGCGCTGGGCACTCCCGGTCATACTTGGCAGATCACTGCGCAGGGAAAGTCACCCGCCGCCCACAAGGCAATGATCAATGTTGCCAAGGTCTTGGCATCGACAGCCCTTGATCTTCTGACAGAACCAAAGCACCTTGCAGCGGCCAAGGCCGATCATGCAGGGCGGCTGGCGGTCAACCCCTATGTGCCGCCACTGGCACCGGAGGCCAAGCCGCATGTGCCCTGACAAAAGGAAGGTTATCGTGACCCAGACCCACACGCGTCTTGCTGCGCTGCGTGCCATCATGCAGCAAACCGGCACCACCCTGACTGCTCTTGCGCCGGGTGCCCATATGCATTGGGTGCTTGGCTATCACCCGCATCCGGACGAACGCTCCACCTATCTTCTGGTCGGCCCGGAGTCGGCGGCGATGGTCGTGCCATCGGTCAATGCGCAGGATATCGGGTCACGCGTCGATGTGCCGATGCATGTGTGGACAGATGAAGACGGCCCGTCGGCCGCCCTTGGCAGCGCCCTTGTTGCGGTGGTGCCGGCAGGTGCAGTGCGGGTATCGCTGGATGAGACGATGCGCGCAGACGCAGCGCTTTTGCTGCTTGATCAGTTGCCCGCGGCAGAGCGTAGCTTCGCGACAGAGACCGTCGGTGCCTTGCGGATGCGCAAGGATGACGCCGAATTTTCTGCGCTGAAGGCCGCGGCTTTGGTGGCAGACCATGCCATGCGGGCGGGTTTTGCGGCTCTGCGCCCCGGCCAGACCGAAAGGCAGGTGGCGGATGCAATCCGTGCAGGCTTCGCGCAGAAGAACACGCCCTCGGCCTTTTGCCTGGTGGCCAGCGGCCCAAACGGGGCCTATCCCCACCATTCAACGGGCGAGCGGGTGTTGCAGACGGGGGATGCCGTTGTCATCGACATCGGCGGCACCACGGGCGGCTTTCCCAGCGACATGACCCGGATGGCCATCGTCGGCCACGCGCCCGAGGGTTATGATGCGGTGCATGCCGTGGTCGAGCGCGCGGTGCAGGCCGCCATGGCTGCAGCGCGGCCGGGGGTGGCGGCACAAGCGGTCGACAAGGCCGCGCGCGATGTGATCACACAGGCAGGATACGGTGAATATTTTGTCCACCGCACCGGTCATGGCCTGGGGCTAGAGGTGCACGAACCTCCCTATCTGACCGCCACTTCCGAGACGGTCCTGCAAGAGGGGATGGTGTTTTCGATCGAACCGGGCATATACATCCCGGGTCGCTTTGGCATCCGGCTGGAAGAGATCGTCATCCTGCGCAAGGACGGGCCGGAAATCTTGTCGTCCCTGCCACGCACAGCTTTTGTCGCGGCCTGATCGGTTTGCCGCGCAATCCGACAATCGCCCAAAAATAGGGCTTGATTTGGGCGCGCAAAGCATCGCTTAATCCGCACTTATGTTCGCCAAGCGCACGCTGGAATCGGGCGCGGTGAGACTTCCAACCGGAGAGGAAATGTCATGAAAAGAAGCCTGTTTCTGTCAACCGCACTTGCGGTTTTGTCCTTTGGGGCAGCAGCACATGCCGAAACGCTGCGCTGGGCGCTGGCCGGTGACGCGCTGACGCTTGATCCGCATGCGCAGAACGAAGGTGTGACGATCATGCTGCAATCGCAGATGATCGAGCCGCTGGTGTCCCGCGCCCCGTCCGGAGAGCTGGAGCCCACGCTGGCGACGGAATGGGCCGTCAAGGCCGATGACCCGAACGTCTGGGTGTTCAAGCTGCGCGAAGGCGTGACCTTCCATGATGGCGCAACCTTTGACAGTGAAGACGTGGTTTTCTCGATGGACCGCGCCCGGTCGGAAGCCAGCCAGATGAAAGGCATCATCGCTTCGGTCGCCGAAGTGCGTGCCACGGGCCCCTATGAGGTGGAAATCGTCACCAACGGTCCGAACCCGATCCTGCCGGCCTCGCTGACCAGCATCATGATTCTGGACAAAGGCTGGACCGAGGCAAACAATGCCGTCACCGTGCAGAACGTCGCGGCGGGTGAGGTGACGTTTTCCTCGACCAACGTGAACGGCACCGGGCCCTATATGCTTGTCTCGCGTGAAGCTGATGCGCGCACGGTGATGCGCGCCTATGATGGGTACTGGGGCAAGGACGCGTTTCCGCTGGCCTTTGACGAGGTGATCTTTACCCCGATCCAGAATGCATCGACCCGCGTGGCGGCCCTGTTGTCGGGGGAACTGGACTTCATTCAGGACGTGCCGGTTCAGGACATCGAGCGGGTGAAGGCGACAGCTGGCCTGAAGGTGGAAAGCTCGCCTGAAAACCGGTCGGTGTTCTTTGGCCTGAACGTCAGTGATACGCTGGTGGCTGGCAACATCGACGGCAAGAACCCTCTGGCCGATGTGCGGGTGCGTCAGGCCATCAACATGACGATCAACCGCGATGCGATCCGCGATGTTGTGATGCGTGGCCAGTCGGTTCCGGCTGGCATCATCATGCCGCCCTTCGTCAACGGCTGGACAGAAGAGCTGAACGCCTATCCCACCCCTGACATGGATGCGGCCAAGGCGCTGTTGACCGAAGCAGGTTACCCCAACGGCTTCCCGATCACCGTCGATTGCCCGAATGACCGCTATATCAATGACGAGGCGATCTGTCAGGCGACGGTCGGCATGCTGGGTCAGATCGGCATTCAGGCCCGCCTGAACGCCACCTCGAAGGCGCTGTTCTTCCCGCAGGTCAACGCGATGGAAACCGATTTTTACATGCTGGGCTGGGGCGTTCCGAGCTATGACTCGGAATACATCTTCAACTTCCTCTATCATACGCGTGACGAGTCCTACGGCAGCTGGAACAGCACGCGCTATTCCAACGCCGAGCTGGATGCGCAGATCAAGGCCATCGCGGCCGAGGTCGATCTGCCCAAGCGCGATGCACTGATCGCCGAGATGTGGGAAACCGCAAAGAATGACCTGGCCTATATCCCGGTACACCATCAGGTGTTGAACTGGGCCATGAAGGACACACTTGCCGTAACGGTAGATGCTGACAATCAGGCACGCGTGAAGTATTTCGCGCTGAACTGATCCTGCCTTGGCCACAGAAAGATCCGGTGGCCGGTGCCGCCGGGTCTTTTGTCCTTTTACATCGAGAACGCCCTTATGCTTGCCTTTCTTATCCGGCGTCTGCTGCAGTCAGTTGTCGTCTTGCTTGTGGTGGGGGCTGTGTCCTTTGGCATGTTCCGCTTTATCGGCGACCCGGTGAACAACATGCTGGGGCAGGAACGCACGCAAGCCGATATCGCGGAATTGCGTGACAGGCTTGGTCTGGACCGGCCGGTGGTCGTCCAATACGCGGTGTTTCTGCGCAACGCCGTGCAGGGCGATTTTGGAACCAGCTACCGGCAAGGGCGGCCTGTGTCCGACATCATTGCGGAACGGGCACCTGCCACGCTGGAACTGGCGGCCGTGTCTGGCGTTATGGCTCTGGTGTTCGGGATCGGTCTGGGGGTCATCACGGCGATCAAACGACAAAGCTGGTGGTCCAGTGCCATCATGACGCTGTCGCTGGTGGGCGTATCCTTGCCGACTTTCCTGATCGGCATCCTGCTGATCTATGTGTTTTCCGTTCAGCTGGAATGGCTGCCCAGCTTTGGCCGGGGTGAAACGGTCAGCCTTGGCGGCTGGACCACGGGGTTTCTGACGCAATCGGGCATCACCGCGCTGATCCTGCCAGCCATCACACTTGGCCTGTATCAGATGACGCTGATCATGCGTATCGTGCGGTCTGAAATGCTTGAGGTGCTGCGGCAGGATTACATCCGCTTTGCGCGCGCCCGCGGCTTGCGGGACCGCTCGATCAATTTCCGCCATGCGCTGAAAAACACTCTGGTGCCGGTGATCACCGTGACGGGTCTGCAAATGGGCAGCATCATCGCGTTCTCGATCATCACCGAAACGGTGTTCCAATGGCCGGGTCTGGGCCTGTTGTTCATCAATGCGGTGCAGTTCGTCGATATCCCGGTGATGGCGGCCTATCTCATGCTGATTTCGGTCCTGTTCGTCAGCATCAATCTGGTGGTGGACCTTTTGTATTTCGCCATTGATCCCCGTTTGAGTGTGGAGGGAGCGAAAACATGATCCGCCGATTCGAAGCCTTCTGGCAGTCTGACTTTGGCTGGAAATTCCGCCATTCGCCGATGGCGATCCTGTCGGCGCTGATCACGGTTCTGCTGGTGGGGGCCGCTGTGCTGGCCCCGCTGATCGCGCCCTATAACCCGTTTGACTCGTCCAGTCTGAATCTGATGAACGGGTTTTCCGCCCCAATGGTCCCCAATGCCTTCACTGGCGATGTCTTTCTGCTGGGCACCGATGATCAGGGCCGCGATGTGTTTTCCACCATCCTGTACGGGTTGCGGGTCTCGCTGTTCGTGGGCGTTCTGGCCGTGCTGTTCGGGCTGGTGCTTGGGGTGACACTGGGGTTGATCGCAGGTTATGCCGGGGGCCGGGTTGATGGCTTCATCATGCGGGTGGCCGATATTCAGCTGACCTTCCCCGCCATTCTGGTGGCCATGCTGATCTTTGGCATCGCCAAGGGGATCATCGCGCCACAGTATCGTGATCAGATGGCGATCTGGGTGCTGATCATCGCCATCGGCCTGTCGGACTGGGTGCCGTTCGCCCGCGTCGTGCGCGGGGCCACGATGGTGGAGAAGAACCGCGATTATGTGCAGGCCGCTCGACTGATCGGGCGTAAACCAATGGCAATCATGGTTCTGCACATCCTGCCCAATGTCCTGAACCCCATTCTGGTGATTGCAACCATCTCGCTGGCGCTGGCCATCATTGCCGAAGCGACGCTCAGCTTTCTGGGCGTCGGTGCCCCGCCGACACAGCCTTCGCTTGGCACCTTGATCCGCATTGGGCAAACCTTCCTGTTTTCAGGCGAGTGGTGGATTTTGCTGTTTCCCGCCGCCACGCTGTTGGCGCTGGCGCTGGCCGTCAATTCTCTGGGCGACTGGTTGCGTGATGCCCTGAACCCGAGGCTGAAATGACACCTCCTGTTTTGTCTGTTCGCAACCTCGTGGTTGCCATCCCGTCACGGGCCGGTGTCAGCCGCCCGGTGAACAACATCAGCTATGACATCGCACAGGGCGAGATCCTTGGTGTCGTCGGTGAAAGCGGGGCCGGAAAGTCGATGGCGGGCAATGCCGTGATCGGCCTGCTGGACCGTCCCGCGCATATCGCTTCGGGGGAGGTTTGGCTGAACGGCAGGCGGATCGACAATCTGGGGCCCGAGGAGCTGCGCCGTATCCGGGGCCGCCAGATCGGGATGGTGTTTCAGGATCCGCTGACCTCGCTCAACCCGCTGCTGCGCATCGGCGATCAGCTGACCGAGACCATCCGCGAACATCTCCCGATGACAGCGGCCCAGGCGCGTGACCGGGCCGTGGCGGCGTTGGAAGAGGTGGGCATCCCTGCCGCAGCCGAACGGTTGAACAGCTATCCCCACGAATTTTCTGGCGGCATGCGCCAGCGTGTGGTGATCGCGCTGGCGCTCTGTGCAGAACCCTCGCTGGTGATCGCGGATGAACCCACCACCGCGCTGGATGTCTCGGTGCAGGCGCAGATCATCGCGCTCTTGAAGCGTCTGTGCCGCGACCGTGGCACAGCAGTGATGCTGGTCACGCATGACATGGGGGTGATCGCCGAGGCGGCAGACCGTGTGGCGGTGATGTACGCCGGACGATTGGCCGAGCTTGGGCCGGTGCGGTCGGTGATCAACACGCCGCGCCATCCTTATGCAGACGGGCTGATGGGTGCGATGCCGTCGCTTGCCGTGGGCCAGCGCCGGCTGCGTCAGATCCCCGGTGCCATGCCGCGTCCGATGAACATTCCCTCCGGCTGCGCCTTCAGCCCGCGTTGTCCGCGCGCAGCGGACAAGTGCCGGATCGACCCGCCCCCTACCCTTGGCGATGATCCGAAAGGCCGCGCCGCCTGCTGGTTCCCGATGGAGCATCCTGCATGACCGCTTTTGTCGAAGTCACCCGCCTAGGCCGCAGCTTTGATGTGTCAAAGCCCTGGCTCAACCGCGTGATCGAACGCCTGCCGCGCCGTAGGCTGGTTGCGGTGTCGGACGTGTCGTTCCAGATCGAGGAAGGGGCCGTCTATGCGCTGGTCGGCGAAAGCGGTTCGGGCAAATCCACGATCGGACGGATGCTGGCCGGGCTGATGACGCCCAGCGAAGGCGCGGTCCGGGTGGCCGGGTCTGATCTGCATGCCGATTCCGGCGCACGCAAGACGGCGCGCATCCAGATGATCTTTCAGGATCCCTATGCCAGCCTCAATCCGCGCTGGCGCGTGCGGCGCATCATCTGTGAACCGATGGTGGTGACCGGTGGAGAGACCGAAGGGTTGGCCGAACGCCTGCTGGAACAGGTGGGCCTGTCGGCGGAAGACGCCGACAAGTTCCCGCATGAATTTTCCGGTGGCCAGCGCCAGCGCATCTGCATCGCCCGCGCGCTGGCGGCCAATCCGCGCCTGATCATCTGCGACGAGCCGACCTCGGCCCTTGATGTCTCGGTTCAGGCGCAGGTCCTGAACCTGATGAGCGATCTGCGCGATGAGCTTGGCCTGACCTATATGTTCATCAGCCATGATCTGACAGTTGTGCGCCACATGGCCGACCGTATCGGTGTGCTCTATCTGGGCCGTCTGATGGAAGAGGCGACCCCGGCGCAACTTTTTACGCGGCCGCGCCACCCCTATACCCAGATGTTGCTGGCTGCCGCCCCGCTGATTGACGGCCGGACCCGCGACATTGACCTGCCGCGCGGTGAGGTGCCGGATCCGATTTCCCCACCGCCAGGCTGCGCCTTCAACCCGCGCTGCCCCTTTGCGGTAGAGCTGTGCCGCAAGCAGCGCCCAGAGCTGCGGGACGTAGATGGCGTGCGCGTCGCCTGCCACCTTGCGGAACAGATCGGCACCCCTCCGGCCCCCTGAGCCACGACCAGCCGGCGGGTTACCAGCGGTCTGGTGTATGCCCCACTCTCATGTTCCTTCTTTCATTTTCGCACAACTGTGCGCATAAAGAACGAATTGAAGGGTGCTTGGATGAAGATCGGTCTGGTTGTCAATCCTGTGGCAGGCTTGGGCGGTGCGGTGGGCCTGAAGGGGACCGATGGCCCTGAGACGGTGGCCGAGGCGCTGCGGCGTGGCGCCGTCGCACAGGCAGGCCCGCGCACGCGCCGGGCCTTTGCGCGTCTGGCCGACCGCGTTCCCGGAGCCGCGATCACCGTTGCCCCGGGCGCACAGGGGGCCGATTGGCTTGCGGGGCTTGATCTGTCCGTCACGATTGTGCCGCTGCCTGCCCCCACAGGATCGGCTCAGGATACGCGGGGCGCGGTGCTGGCGCTGCGTCAATGTGATCTGATTGTATTTGCCGGGGGTGACGGCACCGCCCGCGATGTCGCCGCCACACGTGCCGATCGCGCAGGCCTGCTGGGCATTCCCTGCGGGGTCAAGATGCACTCGGGCGTGTTTGCCGTTTCGCCCGAAGCGGCAGGCGCAGCCTTGGCCGATCTGGTCGCCAACCCCGACAGTCTGCGCTGGGATGACACGTGCGAAATCATGGATATCGACGAAGACATCCTGCGGGCAGGACGGCTGGTGCCGCGCCTGTATGGGCTGGCGCGGGTGCCACGGCTGCGCGCGCGGATACAGGCCGCCAAGGGCGGGCCGCGACAGGATGCGCAGGCGGCACTCGCAGGGGCCGCGGCAGAGATTGCCCGCCAGATGCAGCCTGGAACACTCTACCTCATCGGTCCCGGAACCAGTGCCGGGGCGGTGATGCAGGCGGCGGGGCACCGGCCCACACTTCTGGGCACCGATGCCTTGCTGAACGGCAGGGTTCTGGCCCGCGACGCCGGGTCAAAGGATCTGGAGTCCCTTGCACAGGACCGTCCGGTGAAAATCATTCTTGGGGTCACCGGGCGGCAGGGTTTCCTGCTGGGCCGCGGCAACCAGACCATATCCGACCGCCTGATCGCGCAGGCGGGCCGTGACGGGTTGATCGTCCTGGCCACCGCTGAAAAGCTGGATGCCTTGGCGCAGCCGGTGCTCTGGGTCGATACCGGTGATCCGGCGCTGGATGCTGCGCTGTCCGGTTTCGTTCAGGTTCATACCGGGCAGCGTCAGCGCCGGATGATGCGAATTGGCGCAGCCGCATAAAAGGACTTGTGCGCAGCGCGAACTTTTGTGCAAGAATTGCGGCGAAGTAGATTCGCAAAGGAGCGTGTGATGACGGGACCAGCCCGAGCCCATCCATGGATGGCCAATTCCGCACCGGGGATGATCGACGCCATGCTGGCCGAGATCGGAGCAGCCTCTCTGGCCGAGGTGTTCGAGCAGATCCCGCAGGACCATTTCCGCAAGACGCCGCTATCCCTGCCGCCGCAGCTGTCGTCAGAGATGGAGCTGAAGCGCGACCTGCTGGGCAAGCTGCGCAAGAACGCCACCTGTGAAGACAACCTCAGCTTTCTGGGGGCAGGGGTCTGGCAGCACCATGTTCCGGCGATTGTCGATGAGATCGTCGGACGCACCGAGTTTGCGACCAACGTCTGGGGCAGCTACCAATCCGACCATGGCCGCAATCAGGCGTGGTTCGAGTTTTCGTCCCAGCTTGGCGCGCTCTTGAACCTAGATGTTGTGCAGCTGCCGGTCTATTCTTGGGGCTGCGCTATCGGCCATGCCATCCGCATGGCCGCGCGCAAGACCGGGCGCAAGAAGGTGCTGCTGGCGCGGCTGTCCGATCCGGAACGGCTGTCGGTGATCCGCACCTATTGCCAGCCGCAAGAGATGGAAAGCGCCATCGAAATCGTATTGGTCGAACCTGATGCCAACTCTGGGCGTCTGGATCTGGCCGATCTGAAGGCGAAACTCGGCCCCGGTGTGGCTGCTGTCTATTTCGAAAATCCGGCCTATCTGGGCACCATCGAGACGGAGGCCGCAGAGATCGCCCGCATGACCCGTGCGGCCGGGGCTGAAACCATCGTTGGCGTCGACCCGGTCAGCCTTGGGGTGATGATGGCTCCGGGCGATTACGGGGCCGATATCGTCACCGGCCCGGTGCAGCCCCTTGGCGTGCACATGAACTGTGGCGGAGGCGTCGGCGGCTTCATCGCGTCGCGCGACGAGCCGGATTATGTGCATCAATACAACGGCTTTCTGGTCTCCATCGCCGAAACGGTACAGCCGGGGCAATTCGGCTTCGGTCTGGCCTGTCCGCATCAGAACTCCTACGGCCAGCGCGAGCATGGCAACGACTGGACCGGCAATTCCACATACCTGTGGGCCATCGCCGGGGCGGTTTACATGAGCCTGCTTGGCCCGGATGGATTTCGCGAGCTGGGCAACCTGATCATCTCTCGCGCTCGCTACGCTGCCCAGCAACTGTCGCAAGTGCCGGGGGTGCGGGTCCATTGGCAGGGCACCACATTCAAGGAATTTGTGGTGAACTTCGATGACACCGGCCTCAGCGTTTCTGAGATCAACGATCGCCTGCGGGCGCGCGGGATTTTTGGCGGCAAGGATCTGTCGGGTGAAGGCCTGGGCCTTGGCCAGTCTGCCCTGTGGTGCGTGACCGAAGTCCATAGCGCCGCCGACATCCGCCATGCCGCCAACACCCTCAAGGAGGTGCTGAAATGACCCGTTTGCCAACATTCCACGCCGCCAAATGGGACGAGCCCTTGGTGATGGAACTGGGCCGCCCCGGCGGGCGTGGCCAATTGTTCCCGGCCCCCGAGCCCGAGGTGACGGACGCCATCGGCGACAACCCGGTGCCAGCGGCGATGCAGCGCAAGGATCGCCCGGTTCTGCCTGAAATCACGGAATTCGAGGCGCAGCGGCATTACCTGCACCTTTCTCAGATGACCTTGGGGATGATGGGGGTCAGCTTGTTTGGCACCTGCACCATGAAGTACAATTCCAAAACCTCGGAATTTGCGACATGGCGGCCCCAGATCGCCGAGGTGCACCCTTATCAGCACCCCGATACCTTGCAGGGCGTGCTGGAAATCATCCATGACTTCGACGGCATCCTGCAATCCCTGTCCGGGATGGACCAGTTCGTGTT
Source organism: Pseudotabrizicola formosa (assembly GCF_002900965.1). Classification (GTDB taxonomy): domain Bacteria; phylum Pseudomonadota; class Alphaproteobacteria; order Rhodobacterales; family Rhodobacteraceae; genus Pseudotabrizicola; species Pseudotabrizicola formosa. The sequence continues at coordinate 69,933 of NZ_PJOM01000005.1, forward strand.
CCAGCCCGGCGGCGGGGCCGATGCCGCCTATACCATGACGGCGGTGGCGCGGGCCTATTGGGCCGACAAGGGCCAACTGGGCCAGCGCACCGAAATGGTCACCTCGATTCAGGCCCACCCCTGCAACCCCGCCACGGCGGCGGCGGCCGGCTTTACCGTGATCAACCTGCCGCTGGAAGAAAACGGCTATCCCTCGCTGGAGGCTCTGAAAGCCGCACTCAGCGAGCGCACGGCGCTCATCATGCTCAACAACCCTGACGACATGGGGATCTACAACCCGGAAATCCGCGAATGGGTGCAGGCGGCCAAAGATGTGGGCGCGCTGTGCTTCTATGATCATGCCAACTTCAACGGTGTCATGGGCAAGCTGTCGGCGCGGGAACTGGGCTTTGATGCCTGCATGTTCATGCTGCACAAGACCTTTGGCGCGCCGAAGGCGGGGGGTGGGCCAGCAGTTGGTGCCTTTGGGTGCTCGGCGGAACTGGCCCCTTACATGCCCGCGCCGGTGGTGGTGAAACAGGGTGACCGCTACGCGCTGGATGACGACCGCCCGAAATCCTGCGGCAAGATCCGCGAATTCTGGGGCAATGTGCCACAAGTGGTGAAAGCCTATGCCTGGGCCCGCGCCATGGGGGCCGAAGGCATCCAGATGGCCAGCGATATCTCGGTCGTGGCCAACAACTACATGGATCATCGCCTGGCCCAATTGCCTGGCATCGCCCGGTCCAACCCAGATGTGACCGCGCGTCGGATGGAAATGACCCGCTGGTCGCTCGCCCCTCTGCATGAGGAAACCGGGATCGGCACCGTGGAAATCGCCAATCGCATGGCCGATTACGGCATCGACCCGTGGTGGATGAGCCACGAGCCGTGGATCGTGCCACAACCCTTCACGCCCGAAGCAGGGGAGCTGTGGTCGAAAGAAGACATCGACCTGTGGATCGACGTGCTGGCCCAGATCATGCAAGAGGCGCGCGACAACCCCGAACTGGTGCGCACCGCCCCACACAACCAACCCATCGCGCAGGTCAAGGGCGATGCCTTTGAAGACCCGTCGCAATGGGCCATGACCTGGCGGGCGTATCAGCGCAAGCGCGATCAGGCCCAGGCAAAAGGCGCGGCCTGATCCGATGACCGCATCAGTCCGCCAGGACCGAAATGCCTTTCAGCGGCAAGGTTGGCGGCCGGCCCATGACAAGGTCGGCCGTGATCCGCGCGGTCATCGGCCCGGCGCTGAACCCGACCCATGGGAACAGCGCAAGGAAAAACCCCGGCAGCCCCGGGGCCTCGCCCAAGATTGGCCGCCAGTCCGGCGTGCCATTGACCCATGCGGTCCACGACCGCAGGGCGCGTACGCCCGCCACCGATGGCACCACCCCGGCGGCCATGCCCATGTTTCCGGTCAGACTGCGCGGATCGGTCACCAGCCCGTCACCGCGCCGGGCGGCGGGCCAGCCGCCGCCGATCACCAGCCCGCCATTGGCCACCTGTTTCAAAGACAGCTTGCCCGCCGCCGAATAGATCAGATGCGGGATGGTGGCCGCCATCGGCTCGGTCACCGTAACCTGCAACGGGAACCCGTCAATGCCCAGCGTCAGCCCCAGCATGCCAGCGATCTGCCCCGCCGCAGCGCCGGCGGCATTCACGACGCGGCCTGCCTGCACCCGGCCCTTGTCGGTCACAACCGTGTACCCGCCGCCTTCAGCCTCAATCGCGATCACGCGCGTATGACGGTGGATCACAGCGCCCGCCCGCTCCGCCGCCGCTGCGATGGCCGGGGTGGCCCGCAGCGGGTTGGCCTTGCCTTCGCGCGCGCAATACCCGGCCCCGATGGCATCCTCGGCCAGGTAGGGCGCGATGTCGCGCAGATCGGACCGGTTCAGCACAATCGTTTCAACCCCCGCCTCGGCCTCAATGTGCGCCTTGGCGGCAATGGCCTGCATCTGCGTCTCCGTCCGCGCCACCACCAGCCCACCGGCCAGCTTCACCTGCAAGTCCTCGCCCACGCGGTCAGACAGCCCCTGCCACAGTGTCAGCGAAGAGGTCAGCAGGCGAAGGCAGGGCGCGTAGGCGCGCGCCCAAGCCTCGCCATAGGCCACGAATTCCGGATACTGGATCTGCAGATGGATCGATCCCGCATTGGCCCCCGAGGCTTGCGCGCCCAATTCACCGGCCTCCAGCAGCAGCACATCCGCCCCGTCTTCGGCCAGATACATCGCCGTCATAAGGCCGGCGATGCCGCCGCCAATGACCACAACATCCGCTTTACTTTGCATCATACCCCATGTGCCGGCGTGCGCCGGTCGTCAGAAAGGACAAAGACATGAAAACCTTCTCCGGCAGTTACACTGTCACCGTGACCCCCTTCACCGAAGGCGGGGCAGAGATCGATTACGCCGCATGGCGCAAGTTCCTCGACTGGCAACTCGCTTGCGGCGTACCCGGCATCATCATCCTTGGCACCACCGGCGAATTTCTGACCCTGACCGATGACGAACGCGGTGCCTTCATCGAAGCCACGGTCAAGCATATCGCCGGACGCATTCCGGTGATGGTCGGCTCGATGAACGCCTATACGCCGAATGCCGTGCGCTATTCGAAACAGGCCGAAGATCTGGGGGCCGATGGTCTGATGATCATCCCACCCTATTACTATACCCCCACCGAGGACGAGATCTTCAATTACTACAAGGCAATCTGCGAAGGCTGCAATCTTCCGATCATGCTGTACAACAACCCCTTCACCTCGAACGTCGACATGTCGGCCAAACTGGTGGGGCGTCTGACCAAATCCTTCGAGCAGATCCGCTATATCAAGGAAGCCAGCCAGCGGATCGAGCGCATCCATGCGATCATTGTCGAATCCGATGGGCTGATGAATGTCTGGGCGGGTCAGCAGGTTCTGGAAAGCTACAAGATGGGGGCCAAGGGCTATGTGAACCCTTATGGCAACTACATTCCCCGCGCGAGCGTCAAGTTTGTGGAATATGCCGAGCAGGGCCGCTGGGATGATGTCTGGGCCATCCAGTCGCTGATCCAGAAGTTCGATGCGATCATCACCAAGGGCCATCCGCTGTACGGGCACCAGTGCTATTCCAAGGCGCTGGCGGCGGCGGCGGGCTATCCGGTGGGCGACGTGCGCGCGCCGATCACCACCTTTGCCAGCCTTGGCGATGAAGGCCGCGAAAGGGTGGCGGCGATGGTGCCGCTGATGGCGGAACTCGACCGGGTGGTGGACCGGATCGAGGCGCGCGCGAAAGCCGCGGAATAGGCTCATCGGATATAAGCCGCCCCGTTGACGTCAAGGGTCGCGCCGGTCAGATGCCGCGCGCGGCCCGAGGCGAGAAACACCGCCAGTTCGGCGATGTCTTGCGGTGGCACCCATTCGCCCATCGGCAGTTGTGCGGTGACAGCCGCCACCCCGCCCGTGCGTTCGGCGCTCTCCACGCTCATCTGCGTGGCGACCACGCCGGGGGCGATGACGTAGGCGAGGATGCCGTCCTTGGCATGGGTGCGCGCCACGGTTTTCGTGGCTGCCGCAATCGCCGCCTTGGTCGCGGCATAGGCGATGGCACCGGGATTGGTGGTGCCCCGCGTGGTGACCCATGAGCCGATGCCGATAATGCCGCCCGGTCGGCCAGCTGCCAGCCAGTCGCGCACCGCCAGCCGCATCAGCTGCGCAGGCGACAGCACGTTGACGCGCCAGGCCTCGTCCCAGGTCTCATCCCACAGGCCCGCATCATCCGCGATGCCCCCCGCCTGCCGCATGATCGCGGCATTGTTCACCACCACATCCGGCAGACCGTCCGCACAAACCTCGGCCCAGAAGGCCGGAAGGCTCGCCGGATCGCCAAAATCCGCCGACACAAGGCGTGCACGATCAGGGGCAGCGGCAACCGCCGCCTCTGCCCCCTCGCGGTCCCGCCCGTAATGCGCGATCACCTGCGCGCCTGCGCCCAGCATGGCCGAGGCGATGGCCGCCCCGATCCCTTTCGAGGCCCCGGTGACCAGAACGGTGCGACCTTCCAGCATGATTACTTCCTTGTGATAAAGGGTGTGTTGCGCAGCGCCGGGTTCGACCGCGCGTAAGACGCGGGCAGCACGATCTGCTCGCCAAGCGCCAGCGCCGCCCGCCAGGCCCAATGCGGATCCCACAGCATGCCTCGGGCGATCGAGATCATGTCGGCCTGGCCCGCCATCAGGATGGTCTCGGCCTGAACGGCTTCGGTGATCTGCCCGACCGCCATTGTGGGGATGTTGCTCTCTGACCGGATCTTGCCCGAAAAGCCGACCTGATAGCCCGGCCCCGTTACGATCTTCTGCCGGTTGTCCAACCCGCCTGATGACACGTCGATCATGTCACAGCCCGCCTCGCGCAGCGCGCTGGACAAGGCCACCGCCTCATCGGGAGTCCAGCCGCCCTCAACCCAATCGGTCGCAGACAGGCGCAGGATGACCGGATAATCCTCGGGCACCACAGCCCGCACCGCCCGGAACACCTCCAGCGTCAGGCGCAGGCGGTTTTCCAGCGATCCGCCATAGCGGTCGGTGCGCTGATTCGACAGCGGCGACATGAACTGGTGCAGCAGATAGCCATGCGCGGCGTGGATCTGGATCAGATCGAACCCGGCACGGACCGCGCGCTTGGCGCTGTCGGCAAAGGCGGTGATCAGATCGGCAATCGCCGCCTCGTCCATCGCACGCGGGGTGGGCCAGGTGTCCAGATAGGGCAGGGCGCCTGGCCCCACCGTTTCCCATGCAGCATCGCCCTGTGCCGGACCGCTGCCCTCCCATGGCGGCAGGGTACTGGCCTTGCGCCCGGCATGGGCCAGCTGGATGCCGATCTTGGCCGGGCTGTAACGACGCACGAAATCGACGACACCCGCAAAGGCCGCCTCCTGCGCGTCATTCCACAATCCGGGGCAGCCCGGTGTGATGCGCCCCTCGGGCACCACACCCGTGGCCTCGGCAATGATCAGGCCCACGCCGCCCAGTGCGAACTGCCCCAGATGCACCATATGCCAGTCCGACGGGACGCCATCTTGCGCCTGATACTGGCACATCGGCGCGACCACGATGCGGTTGGGCACCGTCAGGCCGCGGATGGTGATGGGGGAAAACAGGGTGCTTGCCATGTCCGTTCCTTTAATTTGTGATTGAACCCATGGTTCGTGCGATATATGAACTTATGTGCGTCATTATGATCTGCCTGTGAAGCCCCTGCAAACAAAAAGGACCAGCCCCATGACTGCTCTTTCTGTCGCCGCCAGCACGTTTCCGTTTCTGTATTCCCGCGATGGTCTGGATGCGCTGAAGCATTTGCGGGGGCTTGGCTTTGATGCCTTCGAGATGATGATCTTCCCTCCGCATTGCTGGCCGCGCGAGCTGAGCGTGGCACAGCGCCGCGAGACCAAGGCCTGGCTGAACGGCGAAGGTGCGCGCCTGACCTCTTTCTGCTATCCGCTGCTGGACAACAACCCGAATGGCGTTGACCGGCTGATGCGGGCCTATACGCTGGACCGCTACCGCGAGGCGATTGATCTGGCGGCGGAATGGAACTGCCCCTATGTCGTTGCCATTCCGGGCCCGGTCAGCTCGCTGATCAACCCGCCGCGCGACTGGATGCTGAACTGGTTTGTCGAAGGCGTGCAAGAACTGGTGCGCTATGCCAAGGGCACGGGGGTGGAAATCCTGCTGGAAAACGTGCCCTTCACTTTCCTGCCCACGGCGCAGGACATGGCCGATACCGCCCGGCTGATCGGGCCAGAGGTCGGCATCAACTATGACATCTGCAACGCCGCCTTCATCAAGGAAGACCCGGCAGAAGCGATCCGCATGCTGGGGCCGCTGGTCAAGAACGTGCATATCTCGGATTCGGGCTATGGCGAGTTCAAGCACGAGAAACTGGGCACCGGCATCGTTGATCCGGCTCCGGTGGCGGTTGCGCTGAAAGAGATCGGCTATACCGGTGCCACGGTGCTGGAGATCATCACCGACGCGCTGCTGCCGGGGGCTGATCCCGATGGTGACATCTTGGCCAGCAAGGATATTCTGGTCCAGAACGGCTGGCAGCCTCTGCGCTGAAACAGCTGGCCTGATCCCGCAACGCGGGATCAGGCCAGCCCCGCCTCGACCGGATAGACATGTCCCGTCAACCCGGCTGCGGCGTCACTTGCCAGAAAATGCGCCAGATTGGCCACGTCTTCCATGGTCGCCATCCGCCCCAACATGGTCTGCGCCGCCATCGCGCCAAGCGCCACCTCGGGCGGCGGTCCGCCTGCCGCATGTCGGGCAACCATACGGGATACGAGGGCCTCAGTGGCAATCGGTCCGGGCGCGAGCGCGTTCACCCGGACACCGCGCGTGCCAAGATCCATTGCTGCCGCCCGCATCACCCCGATGACCGCATGTTTCGACGCTGTGTAGAGCACCTGCTTTGGATGGGCGCGAAAGCCATTGATCGAGGCCATCACGATGCCTGACCCGTGACCGGATGCCGCAAGCGCAGCCGCAAAGCTGCCCAGCGTGATGGCAACGCCCCAGACATTGACCGTCATCACGCGGCTCCACTCTGCGGCATCCAGCTCGGTCACGCCACGCCAGGGTGGCACAAGGCCCGCATTGGCCACCACGACCGAAATCTTGCCCAGACGCTCGGCAAGCCCTTGCATCTGCGCCTCTGCCGCCGGATCGGTGAGGTCCTGTGCGACGCCTTCCCAACCGCGGGGCAAATCACCCAGCATCTCGGGCAGGTCGAGCGCCACGATCCGCGCCCCTGAGGCGGCCAGCCTCTCGGCGATCGCCCGGCCCAGACCGCCACCTGCCCCAGTCACAACAGCCACTCGGCCGGTCATGTCCTGCATCACGCTCATATTGCACGCCGCTTTCGTTCAGACTACAGTTCCATTTTAATTTCGCACTTTTGTGCGTCATGTGAACGAATGCAAGCGCAATCGCTTTAACTGGATGAGGCAGGCAGGTGACAGACACCCATCATGTGACAATTCTGGGCGCGGGATCGATCGGCCTGTCCTTCGCCGCCGTGTTTGCAGACGCCGGCTTTGAGGTGACCGTTTGTGACCCAGACCCAGTCCGCCGCGACCAGGCCCTTGGCGGTTTGGCTGTGCAGCGCGATGCCATTGCGTTGGCCGGCCTGCAGCGCGGTCTGCCGGGGCAGGTGACCTTTGCCGCCGATGGCAGTGCGGTCTTGCCCACATCCGCGCTGATCATCGAATGCGGGCCGGAGAACCTGTCCATCAAACAGGCCATCTTTGCCGACCTTTTGGCGCGATGTTCTGCCGACGCCATTCTTGTCACGGCCTCCTCTGCCATTCCGATGTCGCAGATCCTGCCCGCTTCAGCCGATCAGCGCCGCTGTCTTGTGGCCCATCCGGTCAACCCGCCGGCCGTGCTGCGGATGATCGAATTGTGCCCCGCGCCGGCAACCGAACCATCGGCAACCGACCGGGCTGCCGAGCTTTTCGCCGCCGCCGGTTTTGAACCGGTGCGCCTGGGCCATGAAATTGAAGGCTTTGTCCTCAACCGCCTGCAAGGCGCTGTGCTGCGTGAAGCCTACCGGCTTGTGGATGAGGGCGTCACCGATGTGGCAGGGATCGAGGCTGTGATGCGACTCGGCCTTGGCCCGCGGTGGGCGCTATCGGGCCCGTTCGAGACGGCCGAGCTGAACACCCCCGGCGGCATCCGGGCGCATGCGGCGCGGATGGGCCCCGCCTACGCCCGGATGGGGTCCGCGCGGGGTGAAACCGTGGACTGGCATGCCAGTCTGATCGACAGCGTCGACGCGCAGCGCCGGGCAGAGATCGCCGCCGACCAGCTGCCCGCCCGCGCAGCATGGCGCGCGCGCGCCGTCGCGCGGCTGGTCGCGGCGCGGGACCGCCTGATGGGGGAAAGACCATGACGGGACAGCCAGCTGGCCATTTCACCTTTGATGGCAAAAGCGTGCCGCTACGCCCTGGCCAATCTTTGGCAGCAGCCCTTACAGAGGCTGGTCTGCGCAGCTTTCGTCAGACTGCAAAGGGCGCCACGCGCGGCATCTTTTGCGGCATGGGCGTGTGTCAGGATTGTCTGGTTACCGTCAACGGTGCCCCGAACCGACGCGCCTGCATGACCCCCGCAGTTGCGGGACAGGATATCCGCACTCAGGTGCCCTTTCCTGATCTGGCAACTGCCCCCAACCCCCAGCCCGCCGCCCCGGCGCGGGTGATCGCGCCTGATCTGCTCATTGTCGGTGGTGGCGCGGGCGGCTTGTCGGCGGCCATCGCGGCGCGGCGGGCGGGGGCCAGCGTGACCATTCTGGACGAACGCAAAGTGGGCGGTGGCCAGTATTTCAAGCAATCTGCCGTCTCGGGCCCGCTGGATGCACAGCAATCCGCCGGGGCCGACCTGCTGGCGCAGGCCCTTGCCGCCGGGGCAGAGCTGATCGGCGAGGTGGAAATCTGGGGTGCCTTTGACGGCCTGCTGTTTCTGGCCGAACACAAGGGGGCGGCGCTGATCGCCCGCCCGCGCGCCGCCATCATTGCAACGGGTGCCTATGAGCGGCCCGAGATCCGCCCGGGTTGGACCCTGCCCGGCGTGATGACCACGGGCGCCGCCCAGACCCTGTGGCGCAGTTACCGCACCCTGCCGGGGAAGCGGGTCGCACTTGTCGGCTCGGGCCCGCTGAACCTGCAGGTCGGGCTGGAACTGGCCCAAGGCGGGGCCGAGGTGGTGATGATTGCCGAACGTGGCCCGGCTCCATGGCTGCGCCCCATCGCTGCGGCGGCGCTGGCCCTGTCCGGTCCGGCCCTCGCGTGGACCGGCCTGCGCTCGCTGGCCGATCTGCGCAAACGCGGCGTGCCGGTGCGCCATGGTGCGGCGCTGGACCGGATTGATGCGGCAGAGGGGGCCTTGCGTGTGACGCTCATGGGCGACCTGAGCCCTGTCATCGCCGATGCCGTGTTGATGAATGCGGGCTTTGACCCGCAGAACGAAATCCTGCGCCTGCTTGGGGCCGAGGCGATCTATGATCCTGCCTTTGGCCATCTGCGCATCACGCGCGACGACACCTGCGCCACCACCGTGCCAGGGCTTTATGCCGTGGGCGACTGCGCGGGATTGGGCGGGGCCCCTGCCGCGATGGCCGAAGGGCGCATCGCCGGACGCGCCGCAGCGGCGGCGTTGGGTTTTGGCGATGGCTATGACACGTTCGCCGATCAGCGCCAGCTTGGCCGCGCCCGCCGGTTTCAGCGGCACCTGTGGGCGTTGCACGATGTGGCCCCCCGCCTGCCCGATGTGCCGGACGATACCCTGATCTGCCGCTGCGAGGAAATCGATGCCGGACAGATCCGTGCCGGACTGGGCGAAAAGCCGGGTCATGCGGGCACGCTCAAGCGCGCCACCCGCGTTGGGATGGGCCGGTGCCAGGGGCGCTATTGCGGCCCGGTTGCCGCCCGGCTGGTGGCCGCCGCCACCGGCACCCCGGTTCAGGATCGAAGCTATTTTGCCCCGCGCGTGCCGATCAAGCCGGTGGCGATCTCTGCCATTCTGGCTGCAGAAGAGGCGCTGAAAGATGCACCCTGATGTGCTGGTGATCGGGGCCGGCATCACCGGCATGATGGCGGCGCTGCACCTGTCGGATGGGGGCGCGCGCGTCACCATGGTGGATGCGGGCGAAAACGCCGGCACCTGGGCCAATGCGGGCAGCCTGCATGTGCAGATGCAAAGCCGCTTCATGCGCCTCTACCCCGACCAGGTGCCGGCGGTGGAGGCATCCTTGCCGCTCTACAAGGCGGCGGCGGAGGAATGGGTGCGGCTTGATACGCTTTACGGCCCGTTTGAACTGGTCCGCAAGGGCGGGCTCATGCTGGCCGAAGGTGCCGAGCAACTGCGGTTTCTGGAGGCAAAGGCACAGCGCGAAACCGCGCGCGGTCTGTCGGTCGAATTGCTCGACCGCCCGGCGCTGGACCGGATCGCGCCTTGGCTGGGGCCGCAGATCGTGGGGGCAGAGCTGTGCCATGATGAAGGCAAGCTGAATCCGCTGATCGCGAATGCTCGCCTGCTGGCCGTGTTGGGCCAACGGGGCATTGCCACCCTCCGCGACCGTATACTGGCGATCTCACAGGACAAGGGCGGCATCACCGTTCAGGGCCAGAGCGCCAGCTACCGCGCAGATCAGGTCATCGTCGCCTCGGCCTGGGGCGCGGGCCATATGGTGCAGGGTCTGGGCGTGACCATCCCCACCCGGGCCGAACCGTTGCACATGAACATCACCGAAGCGGCAGCCGTCAGCATCAGCCATCTGATCCAGCATGCGGAACGGTCGATTACACTGAAGCAGCTTGGCCAAGGGCAGATCGTCATCGGCGGCGGCTGGCCCGCGCTGGATCGGGGTCGCAGCATGCCGCCCGGGGTTCTGGCCGCGTCGTTTCTTGGCAATGTGGCCCTGGCCGCACGGCTAGTGCCGCAAATCGGCGGGTTGCGGGTGATCCGCACCTGGGCGGGCATGAACACCACTGCCGACGGCGGCAGCACCATCGGGCGGCTGCCGCAGGCGCAGGGCGTAGTGATGGCCTTGCCCGGCGATGCGGGCTACACCCTTGGCCCCCTTGTCGGGCGGATGGCGGCACAGGTGGCGCTTGGCGCCCAGCCTGACGCCGACATGGCCCGATTTGCGCCGGCGCGTTTTGCGGCCTGAAGCGCGTCAGCGCTTCAGCGAATCGCTGATGTTGCGCACGGTGTCCTGCAACTTGGGCAGGACATATTCTATCGCTGCCGCGGGGCTCATGCGCACCGTCGGCACGCCGACATTTATGGCACCCACAAGGCCGCCGGCCGAATTGTGCAGAGGAACGGCAATCGACATCAGCCCGGTCTCCAGTTCCTGATCGACCAGTGACCAGCCTTGGTCGCGGACCTGTTCAAGCACGCGGCGGAATTCGCTGGGATCGGTGACGGTGTGCTCGGTCATCCGGGTCAGCGGAATGTGCTGCAGCATGCCCGGCCACATTTCAGGGGGCTGTGCTGCCAGCAGCACCCGCCCCGTCGCGGTGCAATGGGCGGGAAATCTGGCCCCGACGCTTATGCCGACGCTGATCACGCGGTGATATTGCGCGCCCGATACATACACCACGTCAAACCGGTCCAACACCGCCGCCGAAACCGATTCGCGCAGTTCGGTGGACAGATGGTCGATGAAGGGCCGCGCGATATCCCACGCCCCTTTCGAAGACAGGACGGAATAGCCCAGTTCAAGAACTTGCGGTGTCAGATCAAAGAGTTTGCCATCGGCCACCGCATAGCCTTCATGCACCAGTGTGAGCAAAATGCGCCTTGCACCTGCGCGCGTATTGCCGGTTTCGGCCGCCACTTCCGACAGGGTCATCTTGCGGCGCGTGCGGTTGAAGGCGCGCAAAACCTCAAGGCCACGGGCCAGGCTGGAGACATAGTCGCGCGGGTTCAACCCGCCGTTTTCGTCATCGCTCCAGTCGGGCGACGCGGTCATCAAACCTGTGCGCGCGGGGTTGCGCGGTGGAAGGACATCCACTGCGGACTCTGCCGGGACTTCGTCTTTTTCAATCACTTCCTTGGCCATAGGCCGCCTCCGTTAACGCATCCGGGTCTGGTCTGTGCGGCACCCTACGTAGCACAGCCAAAACACATCCTGTACCGGGAAATACGCTTGTTTAGGACTTGCTTTTCGATCGGGTTTCATTGTTATATCGCACAAGAGTGCGTTATGTGAACAATAACACTTCAGGGAGATCGCAAAAATGAAGAACACGCTCACTTTTCCGAACGGACTGACCAGAAGATCGATGCTCGCCGGGCTTGCCGCCGGCACCGCCGTATCCGCGCTGCCGCGCCGCGCGCATGCGCAGGATGTCACCCTGCGCTGGTGGTCGCCTCAGGGTGCCCCGGCACAGGCCGAAGCTTACAGATACCAGATCGCCGCCTTTGAGGCCGTCAATCCCGGCATCAAGGTGGTGTTCGAAACCACATCGGACGAAGGCTATGCGCCCCAACTGGCCGCCGCCTTTGCCAGCGGTGAGGTGCCGGATATCGTCACACACCTGCCATCCTTCGCGGTACAGACCTACTATTCCAATGGTCTGGTCGAGCCGATGGATGAGGTGATCGCCGCTGTTGGTGCGGACGATTATTATGAAGGTGCCAACGACGTCTTCAAAGCCGCTGACGGGAAGTTCTGCGCCACGGGCATCGGCAATACCGCGTCCGACATGCTGTGGCTGCGCCGGGATCTGATGGAAGCCAGTGGCATCGCCGAAGCCCCGAAAAACTGGGATGAGCTGCGCGCGGCCTGTCAGACGATGCAGAAAGACGGCATCTTTGGCGCACCGCTGCCCTATGGCCAGAACTCGATGACATCGCTGATCTTCATCGGTTTCATTCATCGCGCCGGCGGATCGGTGTTCACACCCGATCTGCAGCTCGCCATTGACTCTGACGCCACCCGCAATGCGCTGGAATTCTACAAATCCATGCGCGAACTCTGCCCGCCCGGAGCCACCAATTACAGCTGGGGCGAAAGCCTGACGGCCTTTGTTTCGGGGGCTTGCGCCACCGGCATCTATGCCGGCCGGGTGCTGGCCAACGTCACGGCGCAGAATCCCGGCATCGCCGATCAGATCACCTGCACCACCTACCCGACCATGCAGGCGGATATCCCTGCCTGGACCTTCAACGACTTCCCAAGCGTCTTCATCCCGGCGCAATCCAAGCAGAAAGAGGCCGCAAAGGCTTTTGCCGCCTTCCTGTTTGATCCCGAGGGCTACATCCGCCAGCTGCACGCGGCCCCCGGCCACGTTCTGCCAGTGCTGAAGTCAATCAGCGCGAACCCGACCTATCAGGCCAACGAGATCATCCAGAAATATTCGGCCGAGGTCGATCTGATGTCCTCTGCGGCGGCAGGCGGGTTCAACCTTGGCTATGAAACCAGTGAGCATGCCTCGAACGACAAGGCGGGTGAGGTGATTGCCTCGAACGCCATCGCCGATCTGGTGCAGCGCGTCGTGCTGAACGGCGACAACGTGGACACTGCGCTGAGCGATTGCTCCAAGGCCATTGAAGCCATCATGCAGGCATGATGCCCGCGCGGGCTGCCTGGCAACCGGGCAGCCCGCATCTTGAAGGAAATCGCATGACCACCCTGACCCAAACCCCGTTAGAGCGCCGCTATGCGCGGCTTGGCCTGCTGCTGATTGCGCCGACGGTGCTGATCTTCTGTGCCGTCATCATTTATCCGCTCGTCTCGGCGCTGTATTTGTCCCTGTTCAAGGTGTTCACCCCGACGCTGGAAAGCAGCTGGGTGGGGCTGGCGAATTATCGGGAATTGCTGGCAAGTGGCATGTTCTGGTCTGCGCTGGTCAATACCTTGGTCTGGACGGCGGGCACCCTGACGCTGCAGATCGTTCTGGGCATCGGGATGGCGCTGGTGCTGCATCAGAACATCTGGTTCCGGTCGCTCGCGCGGTCGCTGATCCTGTTTCCCTATTTTATCTCGACCGTGGTGGCGGTTCTGGTGTGGAAATGGGTGTTCAATGATCTTTACGGCATCCTCAACCACCTGCTGATGCAGGCGGGCATCACCAATATGCCAGTCGATTATCTGGGCAGCATGCCCAATGCGATGATCTCGGTCATTCTGGTGGGCGCTTGGAAGTACTTCCCTTTCGTGGTGATTGCCGTGCTGGCGCGGCTTCAGACCATCCCTGAACCGCTGTATGAGGCCGCCCGGATTGACGGTGCGGGGCCCATCGCGCGGTTCTTTGACGTCACCCTGCCACAACTGCGCGATGTGCTGGTGGTCATCATCATGCTGCGTGCGATCTGGGATTTCAAAGAGTTCGACCTGATCTGGCTGCTGACCGGCGGCGGACCATCCTCTTCAACCGAAACGCTGCCCATCGTGGTCTACCGACAGGCCTTTGCCCTGAACCAGATGGGCATGGCCGCTGCCTGGGCGGTGTCGATGATGGCAATCCTGCTGGTGTTCATGATCGTCTACATCCGCAAAACCCGCGACAAGGGGGCTGTCTGATGCGCAAGTTTCTTGGCCCCATCGTCCTGAACGTCTTTGCCTGGACAACCATTCTGGCGGTCGCCTTCCCGTTGTTCTGGATGCTGGTCACTTCGGTGAAGCCGCAGTCCGAGCTGTTCCGCCGCCCGCCGACCATGATGCCCGAGGTCTGGACGTTCGAGCATTACTGGCACCTGCTGACTCAAACGAACTTCCTGGTCTATTTCCGCAACTCGGTGATGCTGTCCACCGTGACAACGCTGCTGGTGGTGACGGTGGCCACGCTGGGGGCCTACAGCCTCGTGCGGTTCCGCTACCGGGGCCGTGAAAGCCTCGCCTTCATGGTGTTGTTCACCTATCTTCTGCCCTCCGTCGTGCTGATCATTCCGCTCTATCTGATGCTGGTCAGCCTTGGGCTGTCGAACACGCTGTTTTCCTTGGTGATCGCCTATACCACCTTTGCGCTGCCCTATGCGCTTTGGCTGATGCGGTCCTTCATGGCGGGTGTGCCGGATGATCTGGAATATGCGGCCATGGTGGATGGGGCCAGCCGGATGGGTGCCTTTGTCGATGTGATCCTGCCGCAGCTTCTTCCCGGCATCATCTCGACCGCGCTGTTCACCTTCATCCTTTCGTGGAACGAATATCTCTACGCGCTTGTCCTTGTGAACTCGGACGACGCGCGCCCGCTGACCACCGGCGTGATGAACATGCTGATCTCGTCCTTCAACATCGAATGGTCGCTGCTGATGGCCGCCTCGGTGATGATGAGCGTGCCCTTGATCATCGTTTTCGCCTTCCTGCAAAGCTATCTGACCCGCGGCTTCGGCGCGGGCGCCGTGAAAGGCTGACCCATGGCCAATGTCGATTTCCGCACCGTCGTCAAATCCTTCGGAACCTTTACCGCGCTGCACGGGCTGGACCTGTCAATCAAGTCCGGCGAATTCGTGGCCCTGCTTGGCCCGTCAGGCTGCGGCAAGACCACCACCCTGCGCATGCTGGCGGGACTGGAGTTTCCCACCTCCGGCGACATCATCATCGGGGACCGCCGGGTGAATGATCTGCCACCGGGAGAGCGGGACATCGCCATGGTGTTCCAGTCTTATGCGCTCTACCCGCATATGACGGTGGCCGAAAACATCGCCTATCCGCTCAAGAAACGGGGCGTGCCAAAGGCCGAGCGCGGCCCGATGGTCGCCAAGACTGCCGAAATGCTGCACCTCACGGCCCTGCTGGACCGCAAGCCCAAACAGCTCAGCGGGGGCCAGCAACAGCGTGTGGCTCTGGGCCGGGCGCTGATCCGCGACCCCAAGGTGTTTCTGCTCGACGAGCCGCTGTCAAACCTTGACGCCAAGCTGCGCAGCCAACTGCGGGCAGAATTGATCGAACTGCACCGCCGCCTTGGCCGCACCATGGTTTACGTCACCCATGACCAGCTGGAGGCGATGACCATGGCCGACCGCATCGCCATCATGGAAGGCGGCAACCTGCAACAGTTTGCCCCCCCGGCCGAAGTCTACGCCAGGCCCGCCAACCGGTTTGTTGCCGGTTTCATCGGCACGCCGGGCATGACGCTGATGGATGGCATGCTTGTACAATCTGGCAACGGCTGGGCCTTTGAAACCGAAGGCCTGCGCCTGCGCCTGCCCCGGCTGATCGACAGTGCCAAGCCTGGAGCCGCCGCCTTTGGCATCCGCCCCGAGGATGTGCACCTTGGCAGCGGCGATCTGACCGGTGAGGTGGTGCTGACCGAGGCAACCGGGCATGAAACCATTGTCACGGTCGCCATTGCGCCCGGCGTGCGGGTCATCGCCCGTATCCCCGGCACGCCCGCTTTGCGCATTGGCGACCGTGTTCCGGTCACGCTAGACGCCGCGCGCGCTCATGTCTTTGCAGCGGGCCCGCAAGGGGCCCGGCTGAACCATCCTTCCGGCACCGCTGATGCCGATGAAGCTTTCAATATCGCCACACCCCTGCGTGTGGCTTCCAAAGGAGTTCTGTCTTGAATCGCCATTCTGTCGACTGGGCGGGTCCAATGCCCGCGATCACCACGCCCTTCCGCAAGGATCTGTCGATTGACGAAGAGTCGTTCACAGCCAATATCGACCGCCTCTTTGCTGCCGGATCAACCGGCATGGTGGCGGCGGGCTGCACCGGGGAGTTCTGGGCGCTCAGCTTCAAGGAACGCGCGCGGCTGGCCAAACTGACCGCCGACGCTTGCCGCGGGCGCGGCCCCGCCATCGTGGGCACCGGGGCCATCCGCGAGGGTGAGGTGATCGAGCAGATCCACGCGATCAAGGAAGCGGGCGGCGATGGCGTGCTGGTGTTGCCACCGTTCTTCGCGCATCTGACCGAAGCCGAGATCATCGCCCATTTCGAGGCGGTCAACGCGGCCAGTGTCCTGCCCATCGTGCTCTACAACATCCCCGGCAATGCCGGAAATGCCATCACCCCGTCCATCGCCAGCCGCCTGGCCGATCTGGACAATGTGGTGGCGATCAAGGAATCCTCGGGCGACTGGAAGAATTTTCACGCCACCCTGATGCAGGTGCGTGACCGGATCCGGGTCTATTGCGGTCCGTCTTCGGTTTTCGGCGTCGCGGCCACGCTGGCCGGCGCGGATGGGCTGATCGACTGCTTCCCCAACGTCTGGGACAAGGGCTGCCTCGACCTGTGGCATGCCACAAAGGCGGGGCGGATGGACGAAGCCTGGGCTTTGCAGCGCACCGGGATCGAGATGACCGAACTTTTCACCACCGAGGGGCGCTCGCTTTATCCGGCCACCAAGGCTGCTATGAATTTCCTCGGTCTGCCCGGTGGCGGCGAGCCGCGCCCACCGCTTCGCGCGCTGTCGGGCGCGCCGTTGCAAGGGCTGAAGGCCGGAATGGAGGCGCTGTTGGCGCCGAATGCAAAGGTGGCATGATGGAACTGGGATTGAAGGGGCGGCGGGCCATTGTGACCGCTGCATCGCGGGGGCTGGGATTTGCGGCGGCGCGGTCCCTGGCACGCGAAGGTGTGTCGGTCGTGATGAACGCTCGCAGCGCAGGCCCGCTGGAAGAGGCGGCTCGCGCGATCCACGCCGAATTCGGGGTCGAGGCGATTCCGGTCGCGGTGGATTTCAACACCGCCGAGGGCCGTGCCGAAATTCTGGCGGCGGCCGGCGAGGTGGATATTCTGGTGAACAACCCTGGCGTGCGGCAGGTGCCCACCCCTTCGGCGCAGATCACCTCCGAAGATTGGCGGCACTGGCTTGAGGTGCATTTCCTGTCCTCGGTGGAAATGATCCAGGCGGTGACGCCGGGGATGATCGAGCGGCGCTTTGGCCGCGTCGTGAACATGAGCGTCAGTTTCATTAAGTTCCCGCAGGTGGGCTTTGCCCATTCCCACGCCGCCCGTCTGGCGCTGTCGGGTGCGGTGGCGGCAATGTCGCGCGAATTGTTGCCGCATAATGTGACCGTCAACACCGTCTGCCCCGGCCTGTTCGATACCGACGCGCTGCACACCAACCTGCACGGCCACGCCAAGCGCGGCAACACCACCTATGAGGCCATTTTGAAAAACCGGCTGGAAACCTGTCCGGCGGGCCGTCTGGGTGATCCGTCCGAATGTGGCGATCTGATCGCCTTTCTGTGCTCGGCACAGGCCGGGTTCATCTCGGGGCAAAACATCGTCAATGATGGTGGCGTCTATCAGGGGCTGTTCTGATGGCACGGGTGGCCCTTCTCTCCGGCGGCGGGCGTGGGCTTGGGGCCGCGATTGCCACCCGCTTGCTGGCCGATGGCTGGTCCTTGTCGCTCGGCCTGCGCGATGTTTCGCAAGCGAAACAATTCGGGCTGCCGGATCGGGTGCAGGCGGTGGCGTTTGACGCGACCGATCCTGCTGCGGCCTCTGCCTGGGTAGACGCAGCGGCAGAACGCTTTGGTCAGATTGACGCGCTGGTGAACAACGCAGGCATCATGAAGATGGTCGATTTTGACCGCGGCACCGAGGATGATCTGGACGCGATGTGGCAGGTCAACGTCAAGGCCCCGTTCCGCCTGATCAGCGCCACCCTGCCGCATCTGCGCAAAACCGGGCAGGGGCGGGTGGTCAACATCGCCTCCACCGACGCCAAGCGCTACCGGCAAGGCACCAGTGTCGGCTATTCGATGACCAAGCACGCGCTGCTCTCGATGACGCAGGCCGTGCGCGCCGCCGCCTGGGATGATGGCGTGCGCGCCACCGCGCTGTGCCCCGGGGCCATCGACACTGACCTCTTGGCCAATGTGGTCGGGGCCACCCCGAAACCCGATCGGCTGACCCCGGACACCGTTGCCGGCATGGTCGCCTTTGTCCTGTCGCTGCCCAATCAGGCCAGCGTGCCTGAACTGATTGCCAACACCCGGCTGGAGAGCCTGATATGACCCTTGATCCGCGCCTGAATGATGATCTTGCCGCCTGGGATGCCGCGCATTTCCTGCATCCCACCACGCATATTGCCAACCACGCCAAGGGCATGGTCGCAGGCCGCATTGTTACGGGCGGAGAGGGCAGCACGATTGTCGACCGTGACGGGAACCGCTTTCTTGATGGCTTTGCCGCGCTCTATTGCGTGAATGCCGGTTACGGTCGCCCGGAAATCGCCGATGCGATGGCGAAACAGGCGCATGATCTGGCATTTTTCCACAGCTTTGGCGGCCATGGGAATGAGCCTGCCATCCGTCTGGCCAAGATGGTGATGGACCGTGCCCCCGCGCATATGAGCCGGGTGTTCTTTGGGCTGTCCGGGTCTGACGCCAATGAAACCAACGTCAAGCTGGCCTGGCACTACCACATCCTGCGCGGCGAGCCGCAGCGGCGCAAGATCATCTCGCGCTGGCGGGGCTATCATGGCTCGGGCATCGTGTCTGGTTCCATGACCGGCTTGCCCGGCTATCACGCCCGCATGGGCCTGCCCTTGCCCGGTTTCCTGCACACCCATACCCCGCACCACCTGCGCCGGCCGCAGGATGACATGGACGAGGACACTTATCTGAACTGGCTGATCGCCGAGCTGGAGCAGATGATCGAAACCGAGGGCCCGGACACCATCGCTGCCTTCGCGGGCGAACCGGCCATGGGCACCGGCGGCATCATCCCGCCGCCCCCCGGCTACTGGGCGCGGGTGCAAGAGGTGCTGGACCGTCACGGCATCCTGCTCATCGCGGATGAGGTGGTGACAGGCTTTGGTCGTACCGGGTCGATGTTCGGGTCGGACCATTTTGGTCTGCGCCCCGATTTCATCACCGTGGCCAAGGGCCTGACCTCGGCCTATGCGCCCTTGTCGGGGTCGATCATCTCGACCCGCGTGATGGATGTGCTGCTGACCGGCTCGGAAGAGCATGGGATGCTGGCGCATGGCTTTACCTATTCTGCCCATCCGGTCTGTGCCGCGGCGGGTGTGGCAACACTGGAATTGGTCGACAGTCTGGGGCTGGTGGCCAATGCGGGGCGGGTGGGTGCCCATTTCAAGGGTGCGTTGCAAGACGCGCTGGGCACCCATCCGCATGTGGCGGAAATCCGCGGTGAAGGGCTGATGCTCGCGGTCGAGTTCATGGCCGATCCGGGCAAGCGCGAATGGTTCGCGCCGATGACCGTGGTGCCCAAGATCACCGCCGCCATGCTGACGCGCGGCGTGATCGCGCGGCCTTTGCCCGAAGGAAATATCGTCGGCTTCGCGCCGCCCTTGTGCCTGACCGTGCCAGAGGCGGACCGTCTGGTGTCCGCCCTCAAGGACGCGGTGGCCGAGGTTCTGGGCTGACAAAAGCCGCAATGACAAGGACGAAGACATGACTGATTTTTCCCATCTTGTGCGTGAGGCGAACCTGATCGGCGGCGCTTGGGTCGGTGCAGACGCTGGCACCATGATCGAGGTGACCAATCCCGCCAATGGCACGGTCATCGCCCGTGTGCCCAATGCGGGCGCAGATGAGACGCGCCGTGCGATTGATGCCGCCCATGCCGCCTTTCCCGCCTATGCTGCCCTGCCGCTGAATGAACGTGTGGCCATGCTGCGCCGCCTGCATCAGGCGATCATGGATCAGCAAGAGCCTCTGGCCCGGATGATGACCGCCGAACAGGGCAAACCCCTGTCCGAAGCGCGGGCCGAGGTTGGCTCCAGCGCGGCCTATGTGCTGTGGTTCGCCGAAGAGGCGCGCCGGATCTATGGCGAGATCATCCCCTCGCCTGTCGCCGGGCGGCGGCTGATGACGACCAAGCATCCGGTGGGGGTGGTGGCCGCGATCACGCCGTGGAATTTCCCCTCATCCATGCTGGCGCGCAAGATCGGGCCGGCACTGGCTGCGGGCTGTACGGTGGTGGTGAAACCGGCCAGTGCCACGCCGCTGTCGGGGCTGGTCTGGGGGCAGTTGGCGGAACAGGCGGGCTTCCCGGCCGGCGTGGTCAATGTGCTGACCGGCAGCGCCCGCGCCATCGGCGGCGAGATCATGGCCAACCCCAAGGTACGCAAGATCACCTTCACCGGGTCAACCGAGATCGGCAAAGACCTGATCCGCGCCGCCGCCGGCACGGTCAAGAGGGTGTCGATGGAACTGGGCGGCAATGCGCCCTTCATCGTGTTTGACGACGCCGATCTGGACCGTGCGGTCAGTGGCGCCATTACCGCCAAGTTCCGCAATGCTGGGCAAACCTGCATCTGCACCAACCGGCTTTATGTACAATCGGGCATCTACGACCGCTTCACCGCTGCCTTTGCCGAACGGGTTGCCGCGCTCAAGGTCGCGCCGGGCGATGAGGCCGGGGCCGAACAAGGCCCGATGATCGACGAAGCGGCGGTCGAGAAGATGGAGGGCCTTCTGGCCGATGCGCTCGACAAAGGCGGCCAGCTGGTCACCGGCGGCGGGCGGCACGCGCGCGGCGGGCTGTTCTTCCAGCCCACCGTGATCAGCAACGCCACCCCGGACATGCGGTTCAGCTCTGAGGAAATCTTTGGCCCTGTTGCCGCCGTCTACAAGTTTGACACCGAAGATCAGGCGATCAGCCTCGCCAATGACACCGAATACGGACTGGCCGCCTATGCCTTTACCCAGGACATGCGCCGCGTATTCCGCCTGCAGGACCAGTTGGGCTACGGGCTTCTCGGCATCAACGAGGTGCTGATCGTCACGCCCGAAGCCCCATTTGGCGGGATCAAGGAATCCGGCATGGGCCGCGAAGGCGGGCGCCAGGGGATCGAGGATTTTCTGGACCTGAAATACACGTGCATCGGCGGGCTTTGACCCGCCGCGACGCGCCCCTGCAGCAAACTGAACCATCAGCAAAAGGAGTCACCGAAATGTTTGCCCTGACCAGATCGGATTTCATGCGGGGGGCGATTGCGACCCTTGGCCTCGCGGTGCTTGCTGCCGCACCGGCATTTTCCCAGACCAGCCTGCGCTTTGCGCATTTTTCGGTCGAGGATGACCCGAACCACCGTGCGGCGACCGAACTGGCCGAACTGGTCGCCGCCGCGACCAATGGTGATGTGACCATTGCCATTTCGCCCAATTCGCAGCTGGGCGGCGAGGTGGAGGTGGTTGAAGGCATCCTGCTTGGCACCATCGACATGGCACCGCCCTCTGCTGCTGTGCTGGCCAATTGGGTGCCGGAAATGAACGTGCTGAACATGCCCTTCGTGTTCCGCGACTGGGACCACTATCAAAGCGTGCTGAACGGCCCGATCTATGATGAGCTGAGTGCTGCGGCGGCGCCCAAGGGTTTGCGCCTGCTGGGCTTCATGACATCGGGCCCGCGCCACATCATGACCACCTCTGCGGTAAACGGCATGGAAGATCTGGCCGGGCGCAAGATCCGGACGGTGCAGAACCCCGTCCATGTGGCCACGTTCAACGCTTTCGGGGCCAATGCGACCGCCATCGCCTATCCCGAAGTGTACAGCTCGCTGCAAACCGGCGTGGTTGATGGTGCGGATGCTGCCAATACCAACTACTTTACGGCCAAGTTCTATGAGGTGGCCCCGTTCTGGGCACAGGTCAGCTGGCTGTTCTACACCAACCCGATCGTGATCTCCGAAGCAAAGTTCCAGTCTCTTGATGCCGAAACGCAAGCGGCGCTGCTCGATGCGGGCCGCAAGGTGGGTCAGGATCAGCAGGCGGACTGGCGGGCGAGCGATGACAACCTTCTGGCCGAGCTGACCGCAAACGGTGTGACCGTCACCACCCCGGACCCCGCGCCGTTCCGCGCCGCAGCCGAGGCGATCTACGCGGAGTTTCTGACCACAGATGAAGAAAAGCGTCTTGTCGCGCTGATCAACCAATAGGCTGAGCATGCCCATAAAGCGCCTGATCACTCTGCTCCGATCCCTGACCACAGGCTTTGCAGTTCTCTGTTTCTGCTTCATGGTACTGGCGGTCACGGTGCAGGTGATCGGGCGCTACCTTTTGCCAATCAAACTGGGTAATGCCGTGGAAAGTGCGGCCTTTGCACAGGTCTGGCTCGCCTGTATCGGGGCTGGGCTGGCCCTGCGACATGGCGCTGTCTTTGCTGTGGATGCGCTGCCTGCCACCTTGCCGCTCTGGGCGGCGCGGGTGGTTTCGGTGCTGATTGCCCTGGGGTCTTTGATCTTTCTGGCCGTGCTGGTTTATGGCGGCATTCTTCTCATGCGTCAGGGGGCCTCACAAACCTCTCCCACCTTGCTCATGCCGATGTGGATCGTGTTCATGGCGGTTCCGGTCGGCATGTCCTTCATGGCGCTGGAAGTGGTGCTGCGGGTGGTAGACCGATGGTCAGACCCCTTCGCCCCGGTGTTCGAGATGGAGATGGCAGAATGATGCCGCTTGCCGGACTGGGCCTGCTGCTGCTTGCAGGGGGCGTGCCGATCTTTTTCGTGCTGGGGCTGACCGCGCTGATCTCGGTGCTTTATGCCGATCTGCCGCTGGTGCTGCTGGCGCACCGGTTTTATTCGGGCTTGAACAATTTTACGCTGATGGCCATTCCCTTCTTCATCCTGGCAGGCATGCTGATGGATGCGGGCGGGCTGTCCCGGCGGATTGTCGATTTTGCCATGGCGCTGATCGGCTGGGTGACCGGCAGCCTCTTGATGGTGGCCATCGTCGCGGCCACTGCCCTTGCCGCCATGTCGGGGTCGGGCAGTGCCGATACGGCGGCGGTGTCTGCCGTGCTGCAACCCGAATTGCGCCGGCGGCGTTACAATGTCGATTTTGCGGCCGCGCTGATTGCTGCCTCTGGCACGCTGGCACAGATCATACCGCCCAGCCTGATGCTGGTTCTGATCGGCGTGGTCAACAACCTGTCCATCGGGGCACTGTTTCTGGCGGGTATCCTACCGGGCCTGCTGATCTTGCCAGGGTTTTTCTACATCGCGCATCGCCATGCCTCGCGCGGGGGGCCGCAATACCGCGCCGCAGAGCCGTTCAACGGCCGCCGGTTGTGGCACAGCTTTGTTGCGGCGGTTCCGGCCTTCGGCATGGCGGTGGTGATCATGGGCGGCATCATCGGCGGCATCTTCACCCCGACCGAAGCGGCGGGGGCGGCCGTGGTCTATGCGTTGATCGTCGGGGCCTTCGTGTACCGCGAATTGACATGGGCGCGCTTTGTACACGCCATGGTGCAGGCCAGCGCCTTCACCTCTGGCATTCTGATCCTTGTGGCGGCGGCGACGACTTTCAACTGGCTGATTGCCGTGGCCGGTTTCCCAGAGATGATCAAGATCTGGTTCAGCGACAATATCAACAACTTCTGGATGTTCCTGTTGATCGTCAACGTGCTGCTGATGGCCTTGGGCATGGTGATGGAAAGCCTTGCCATCATCTTGCTGCTCAGCCCGATCCTGCTGCCGATTGCGGCGTCTTACGGCATCGACCCGGTGCATTTCAGTGTGGTGATGGTGTTCAACTGCGCCATCGGGATGATCACGCCACCCTTGGGCGGGGCGGTCTTCGTAGCCGCGACCATCGCCAGACGACCGTTTCTGGCGGTCGTGCGCCACATCTGGCAGCCCTGGCTGGTGATGACAGCGGTGCTGCTGCTGATCACCTTTGTGCCGGTGATCACCCTGATCTTGCCGCAACTGGCTGGCTATCTGAAATAGATGCCCCGGACAGGGTCATCGGACGTCTCTGACGGGGCAGTCGGAAGGGCGGCTGTCCTGCCAAAGCGACAGGTGGCGTCAATACACCAGCGACAGTTTTGCGGCGAGCGCGTCGAAACTATGATCGGCTGCCTGCAGGGCGTCATGTCGGCGACAGCTGTAATAGGCCGCCGCCAGATCCGGGCCAAACCACGTGGTTGCATCGGCAAGCGCCTGGGGGGTCAGCGCTGCGTCCAGAGCTGCAGGCAGCGGGCGCACCCGCAACGCCGCCCGCTGTTCCGCTGACAAGGTGTCAGGGTCTAGCTGCACATCCGGCGGCGAGGGACTGCCTGCTGCGATGCCGGCCAGCCCGGCGCGGATGAGTGCGGCCAGTGCCAGATAGATGTTCGCGGTCGCATCACAGACCCGGTATTCCACCGAGGCGCGCGGGCTGCTGCCGTCGGCTGCCGGCGCGCGTGGCACCAGCCGGATCATCGCTTCGCGGTTGCGCAGGCCGACACAGGTGAAGGCCCCGACCCAGGCATGCGGCCGCAGCCGGGCGTAGGAATTGGCCGAGAGCACGGTAAGTGGCACGAGGCTTTCCGCATGGTCGATCAGTCCGGCCACAAAGGGGGCAGAGCGGCCCGTCAGCCAATCCGACTGGCAGGTCACATTGCGCGTGCCATCCCAGAGTGAAAAATGGATATGCACGCCATTGCCCACCTCATCCAACGCCGGCTTGGGCAGGAAGCTGGCCCGCAGCCCCATGCAGCGCGCCGCATCGCGGATGGTTTCCAGCGTCAGAACCGTGCGGTCGGCCGCGCTGAGCGGATCGCTGGGCACCGAACTGATCTCGAATTGCGAGGCCCCGTATTCCGCCTGAAATTGCTCCAGCATGATGCCAGAGCGTTCCAGAGTATCCATCACCCTCTGGCCCAAGGGCGCAATGGCGCGTCCGGCAGACAGGGAAAATGCGACGTGGTTTGGCTCATTCAAGCCATGGACGGTGAATTCATGTTCGAGGGCGACTTTCATCGTCAGCCCCGTTGCCGCCAAATCGGCAATGGCGGCTTTCAACGCAGTCCTTGGGCAGCAGGCCCAGGCTGTGCCATCCATCTGCCGCGCATCGCACAGCGCCAGATCAAAGGCCGGCCCGCCCTGATGACCGCCCAGCGTGACGGTGGCGGCAGGGTCTGGCACGAAGCGGATTTCGCCCAAGGCGCCAAAGCCATTGTCGGGCGGCAAGCCGTTCAGCGCGCCGATGGTCAGGTTGGCGGGCACCCAGGGCAGCCCTTTGGCCATGGCTTCGCCCATACGGGCCTGCGGCACGGACCGACCACGCAGAATACCGTTCAGATCCTGATTTCCAAGAAACAGGAAATGTCCGGGGGACGCCATGTCATCTCTCCGCATCGGTCAAAGGGGATGGCGCGCGACTGGCGCGCCATCCTTGGGTTCAGCGGCCCAGAGCGGTCTGGATCCGGGCCAGATACTCCTGTGCCTCTGGCTGGTCCTTCAGGATCACATCCCAGGACTGCTTGGCCTTTTCCATGAACGGCCCAAGCTCCGGCTCGATGATCTCGACCCCGGCGGCGCGGGCGGTTTCGATGCCTGCGGCGGCAAGTTCGTCATGGGCAGCGATCCCGACAGCAATGGATTCGGTGGCCGCCGTCTGCACGATTTCCTTGAGGTCATCCGGCAGCCCGTCCCAGAAGGATTTCGACAGCAGGAACACGGTGGTCGACTGGTGCACGGTCAGCAAGGTGTAGCTGTTCACCGTCTCATGAAACTTGTCCGCGACCAGCGCGTCGGGCGAGATTTCGATGGCATCGACCACGTTGTTTTGCAGGGCCATGAACAATTCGCCATAGGCCATGGGGGTCGGCTGGGTGCCAAAGGCATTGTACGCCTCGACAAATCCCGGCGTCGGCAGTACGCGGATTTTCACGCCTGCCAGATCATCGACCGTTTCGATCTTGACCGGGTTGCGCGACGCCACGCTGCGCTCATAGCTCGACCCGAAGCCAAGGCCGTACATGTCATACTCGCCCAGCAGGTCCATCATCTCGCGGCCCATGTCGCTTTGCAGGATCTCATAGGCCTGCGCCTTGTTGTCGAACAGATAGGGCAGCGACAGAACGCGGTAGGCCGGCACCACGGTTTCGAGGGTGGACCCGCCGATGAATCCGCCGGTCAGAATGCCCGTGCGGATCGACTGGATCGCGCGGGTCTCGTTCCCGGCCTGCGCGCAGCACTGGATTTCCACATTGATCCGCCCGCCGGAGCGGTCTTCGACCAATCCTGAGAAATGGTTCAGGATCACCTGATACGGGCTCTGGTCGCTCAGCACATGGGCCAGCGTCATGTCATAGGTCTGGGCAGATGCGCCTCCGGCCAGCACAAAGGTGCTGGCGGCGGTTGCGATCATGGTCTTGAAGGCGTTCATGGGTCTTTCCTCCTGTGGTTTGGTTTTTGGTTATCGAAGCAGTGCCAGCGAGATGCCGGGGACGTAGGTAATGAGCATCAGGTTGCCGATCAGCACTGCCAGAAACACCAGCAGGGGCCGCATCAGCTGTTCCATCGAGATCTTGGCGATGCCGCAGGCAATGAACAGGTTGACGCCCACCGGCGGCGTCACCATGCCCACGGCCAGATTGATGATCATGATCATGCCGAAATGCACGGGGTGGACACCGTAGCTGGCAGCAATGGGTGCCAGGATCGGCCCAAGGATGATGATGGCGGCGAAGGTTTCCATGAACATGCCGACCCCGATCAGGAACACGTTGACCAGCAAAAGGAAGATCAGCGGATTGTCTGTCACCGTGCTCAGCATGCCGCCGATGATCTGCGGCGCGCGCATCAGATGCAGGGCGAACCCGAACATGGCGGCGAAGGCCACGATGATCATCACCACGGCCGAGGTCACGGCCGCCCCGGCAAAGATGCGGGGCATGTCACGCAGGCTGATTTCGCGGTAGACAACCACGCTCAGGAACATCGCATAGACCACTGCCACCACAGCAGCCTCGGTCGCGGTGAAGATCCCGCCAAAGATGCCGCCCAGGATGATCACCGGCAGGAACAGCGACAAGGAAGCGCGGACCGTGGCCGCCCAGACCCGGCGGACATAGGGGCCAAAGACGAAAGCTTCACGTTCGCCATAGCCCTTGACCATGGAGATCAGGATCACCGTGGCGATCAGCGACAGGCCGATCATCAGGCCCGGCAAAAAGCCGGCAATGAACATATCGGTGATCGATACGCCGGTGGTCACGCCATAGATGATCATGGCCACCGAAGGCGGGATGATCACGCCCAATTCCCCCGATGCCGCAGTGGTCGCAGCGCTGAACGGGCGCGGGTATTTCTGCTTTTCCATCTCGGGGATCAGCATTGACCCGACCGCCGCCGCCGTGGCCGCGGAGGAGCCGGAAATGGTGGCAAACAGCATCGAGGTCAGCACCACCGCCGCCGCCAGACCGCCCCGCACCCAGGCCAGCAGCGCCTTGGCCAGATCGACCAGCCGCTCGGCAATGCCACCGAACTGCATCAGCCGCCCCGCCAGCACATAGAGCGGCAGCGCCATCAGCGTGAAGCTGTCCAGCGATTCAAACACCACCTGCGGCACCGCGATCAGCGGGATGCCCCGGTCAAGCAGGATGGGCAGTGACGCCATTCCAAGCGCCAGCGCAATCGGCACGCTGATAAAGAACAGGCCCAGCAGCGTCAGGATCAGCGGAACCATGGCTCAGATCTCCGGCGCGTCATCGGCGGCGAAGCGGATATCGCGGCCGGAAAGACCAATATCGAGCACCAGCGCCAGTGCGTTGAGGATCATCAACCCTGCCCCAACCGGCATGGCCCAATACACGTAATCCTTGGTGATCCCCAGCACCGGGCTGGTTTCAGACCGGCCCAGATCGACAAAGGAGATCCCCACCCAGACCATCAATGCGAAAAACGCGACACACAGCACGATCGAGAGGTATCGCACCGGAATACCGATCCGCGCCGGCAATCTGCGCACCCCGAATTCCAGCGCGATCATCTGCGCGTGGCGCACGCCGACCCCGGCCCCGAGGAACACCATCCAGATCAGGGCATAGCGGGCCAGTTCCTCGGTCCAGGGGGCAGAGATGTTGATGCCGCCGGCCGTCAGCACGAAACGCACCGTCACCTGCCCGAAGACCGCCACCGTCACCACCATCAGCAGCAGGCCGACCAGGACCGTCACCGCGGCATTCAGTTTGTCGATGGCAGACAGGATGCTGTGCACAGGCGCTTTCCTCGGGTTGTGGTGCGGTTCCTCAATTAGTTCACCAGAATTCATTTGTGCGCAATAGTTTCTTTTGTTCGCATAATGAACATTTCACGATCTGATGCGCCGCGCTTAGTTCCGGCCAATCGGATGCATCCGTGCGCGATGGAAATCCTTGGTGCCGGCAGCCTTCAGCACCAGCCGGGTAATCTTCCATCCCGTGTCATCCCGCACAAAGGCGTGGTGATACTGCGCCCAGAGCTCGCCATCGGGCGCACCCGAATGATAACGGTGCCAAGCATAAAGATAGCAGATGCTGGTCGCCTGATCCGCGGTTTCGAAGCGGATATCGATGTTGGACACATGATGGCTTGTCGCCGCAAACAGGGTTTGCAGACCGGCAGCCACCCCCTTGAAGATCGCGTCCCGCCCAGTCAGCAGCGTCGCGTCCGGCCCGTAATCCACCACCGCATCAGGCGCGAAAAGGGCGGCAAGCGCCTCTGGCTCGTTGCGGTCAAAATGAAAGCAATAGGCCCGGATCACCCCCGCAATCGCCTCGCGGTCCATCAGTTGCTGTACAGCCGCACTATGACTCATCGCCTTATCCTTGTCCGAATGTGCGCCTGGCGCACATATGTTTCCTAAACAGGCTGATTTTTTCCAGCCAGCAGCCGTCGCATCAGCAAAAGCATCACCACGATCAGCCCTGACACACAGGTGCCGATCACCGCAATCGCGGGCACAAGGGGCGAATAATTGGTGGCCGTGCGCGAAAACAGCCACAGTGGCAGCGGCGTATCGGCCCCGCTTGTATAGACGGACAGCGGCAGGTTCGACCACGACAGCAGGAAGGCAAACAGCGCCCCCGAAAAGATGCCGGGCCACAGCGCTGGCAATGTCACCTCGCGCGCCACCTGCCAGCGTGACGCCCCCAGATCGAAGGCCGCCTCTTCCTGCGCCACGTCATAGCCAAACAGCCTGATCGAGATCACCAGCGTGACAATCGGCACGATCCAGACCGCATGGGCCACCACCGCGGTTTTCCAGCTCGGCGCAATCCCAAGTGCCGACATCGACAGCAGCAACGCCAATCCCAGCACCGGCTGCGGGAAAAAGATCGGCAGCACCAGTATCTTTTGAAACAGCCCGCGCCCGCGCCAGTCATGGCGGGCATAGGCCATGGCTCCGATGGTGCCTAAGGTAACAGACAACAGCACCACACAGACCGCGATCTGCAAGGAAATCACGTGCAGCGTCACCGTCGTGTAATCCGCCGCCGCTGCGCGATAGGCGTCCAGTGTCCATACCTTGTGCGGAAACCGCATGTAGCGGGTGTTGGCCAGCGAGGCGAGCACCACCGACACGATCGGCAGGTAAAGCGCCGTCACCACCGTGCCGACCCACAGCACCTTGAGCCACAGGATGTGCCGCCCGCCCCTCATCGCCGGATGATCCGGTTGAGGTCGATGCGCCGCACGGCGGGAAACACCAGCGCCGCCGTGACCGCAATCACCAGCACGGTCAGCGCCGCCCCCATCGGCCAGTCCTGCGCATAGTTGAACCGCTGCTCAATCGCCGCCGTGATCACCGTCACCGCCCGCCCGCCCAGGATGGCCGCCTCGGCATTGGCCCCAAGGCACAGCACGAACGTCAGCAACCCCCCCACCAGCAGCCCCGGCGCGGCCAGCGGCAGTTCCACCTCGCGCAGAACGGCCCAGCGGCCAGCCCCCAGATCCCGCGCCGCCTCGATCCGGTCAGCGGGGATCATCGCCACACCCAGCAGCATCGGAAACAGCATGAAGGGGAAATGAATGTAGATCATCCCCACCAGTGCCGCGAAGCGCGTGTTCAGAAATGTGCCGATCTGCACGTCGAACAGCGCGTTGAGCGTGCCCGCCAGAATTCCGCCGCCGGGCATGAGGAAGATCGACAGGCCAAACAGCCGCACGCTTTCCGAAATGAAGATCGGCAGTGCGATCAGCGCGGTCACGATGCTGGCCCACCGCCCCGCGTGGTGGTGCAAAATCTTGGCCGTGGGCCAAGCAAGCAGCCCGGTGATCAGCGTGGTCAGCGCGGCCCCGATCAGCGACCACATCAGGGGCACGCCATAGCCGTCGCCAAAGGCGGTCCGGTAGTTCTGCAAGCCAATATCGCCGGTCAGATCAAAGGTGCGCGGCGGCATCAGGCTGTACCAGACCACGATGGCCAGGGGTGCCGCAAAGAACAGCAGCATCAGCACGATCATCGGCAGTGCGTACCAGAACCCCGGATTGCGCCGCATCACGCGTCCACCCAGGCGATGTCGGCCATGTCAAAGCTGAACCGCGCCACCTGACCGATCTGCAAATCGGCCTGCGGTCCGGCGGCAACTTCGGCGATCAGCGCCGCCGCTCCGGCGCGCAGATGAAACTGCGTGCGTGACCCCAGCATCAGTCTTTGGGTCACCTCCGCATCGAAGCCGACTCCCGCATCCCCGCCCGGACGCACCGCTTCGGGCCGCAGCACGGCAAAGGCCCCCGCCGCCCCCGGTGCAGCCAGGCCAAGGTCGGTGAACACCGCTCCGCCACCGGCCTGCGACACCGGCAGAATGTTCACCTCGCCCATGAAGCCGGCCACGAACCGGCTGTGCGGGCGACGATATATCTCATCCGGCGTGCCGATCTGCTCAAACCGCCCGGCCCGCATGATGGCAATCCGGTCCGACATCACCATCGCCTCCTCAAGGCTGTGGGTGATGTAGATAAAGGTCTTGCCGGTGCGCTGATGCAGCTCCTTCAGCTCCACCTCCAGCGTCTTGCGCAGCCGGTAGTCGATGGCCGACAGCGGCTCGTCAAAGAACAGGATTTCCGGGTCCGATCCCAAGGCCCGCGCCAGTGCCACCCGTTGCCGCTCACCGCCCGAACATTGCGTCACCGGGCGGGGATAATAATCTTCGGGCAGGCGGACGAGGCGCAACAGTTCCAAGGCGCGGGCCCGCCGCGCCTCGGGCGGCACGCCCTTCATCTTCATCGCGAATTCGATGTTCTGCCCGACCGTGCGATGGTCAAACAGCGCCAGCGACTGAAACACCATCGCCGTGGGCCGCCGGTTGGCAGGCATGTCGGTGATGTCGCGCCCGCGCAGATGCAAGCTGCCCGCCGTGGGCACATCAAGCCCGGCAAGCAGCCGCACCAGCGTGGATTTGCCACTGCCCGACGGGCCGACGATGGTGAAAAACTCACCCTCGGCAATGTCGATCGACACGGCGTCCACGGCCGTTTTCGTCCCGAACCGCCGGGTCAGCCCTGTCAGCGACAGGGCTGGCGGAAGATGTGTCACGCCTCAGCCCCTTGCGCGCATCGCGGCGGCATAGATGTCATACAGACGGTCGTAATCCGGCACGATGTCGAACTCGACCGCATTGGCGATCCGCTCGTCAAACTCATCCCACTGGATTGCGGCCAGTTCTTCGGTGGAGAACCGCGACATCAGGTCGGGGTTGGCCATCTGCGCCACCGGCTGGAAGTTGCCGTTGCCGCGCGCCACGATTTCAGCCGCGTCCGGCGTGGTGATGAATTCCAGAAAATCAATCGCCTCGTCCAGCGGGTCGGGGTTCGCCACCGCCGAGTTGATCTCGATCCAGTTGATGCCGCCCTTGCCATCGGCGGGGCCGGAATTGGGGGTAATGGCATAGAGGTTACTGACCCCCTCCAGCCGCGCAGCGGCCGTGGTATAAGTGCCGCCGGTGAAATACATGTCGATCTCGCCATTCAGGATGGCCAGATTCAGCTGCACGAAATCGGTGGTGATCAGCTTGGCATTTTGAATCCAGCGCTTGGCCGTCTCTTCGAACCGTGCCACCTCTTCGTCGGTCTTGACCTTGAACGGATGCACACCGGCGCCCATGCAGATGTCCATCACATTCCAGTCTTCATAGGCCAGAATGCCGTAGCGCCCGCTGAAATCGGGGTTGTTGAACAGATCCCAGCCTTCGTCCTTTGCCAGATCGGGCGAAATCACATCGGAATTCACCACGAAGTCAAAGGTTTCATAGCGCTGCACCACGCCCAGCAGGTGGTTGCCATCCGCGCTCATCGCCCAAGGGTAGGGGGCGGCGAACTTGGGTTTCATCTGCGCATACAGCGGCTCGAACCGGTCGCGCGGCAATTCGCGGATCAGGCCCGCTGGCCACATCTCGTTCCGTGCCCAAGGGTTGTTGACGTTGATGAAATCCCAGACCGAGGTTTCCCCCGCCCGCAGCCGGTTCACCGAACTCGGGTCCGAGATGTGAATCTCATAGCGGATGTCGCCCCCGGTCTGCTCCTTCCACAGCGCCAGAAGCCGCGGGTCGGCATAGGCATCCCAGGTCAGCAGCGACAGGGGCCGCGATTGCGCGCGGGCTGCCATCGGCAGGCTGGCCGCCGCCGCTCCGGCTGCCAGACCTTGCATGAATTTCCGTCTGCTGAGGGAATGCTGCATCGGGGTGGAAAGCGGGTTGCGGGATGCCATCTGGCGCAGGACACGGTCGCTGTTCATGGGAACCTCCTTGTTCGCTATGTGAACTATTATGCGCGAATCGATTCATTTCAATGCATTTTCCGTCACTGCGGGAGCAATCGTCGATTTCCTCGCCGCCTTGATCCTCTGCTGTGCGAGCCTTTCAGCCCGTTCTGGCGGTAAAAACCCTTGTAAACACAGGCCTCGCACGCGCTCGGGCTTGGACGATGCCCTTGCCCAAGGGGGAGAAGTCATGAACACATGTGCGCAGAACCGCTCCTCTGTGATGAAAGGCCCGCCATGTCCTCCCCCTTCCTCTCCACCACATCGCGCGACATCCCGATTGTGCCGGACCGTGCGGCGCTCTTGTTCATCGATGTGCAGAACTTCTCCTGCCACCCTGACGGTGCGGAATGGGCCACGATGACCGCGCAAGATATGGCGCAGATCCGCGATCCTTTCCTGGCCCAAATGCGCGACCACGTGATTCCGCGCATGCAACGCCTGCAAACCGCGGCGCGCCGCGCCGGCATCGAGGTGATGTATACCACCATCGAAAGCCTGACGCTTGATGGCCGCGACCGCAGCCTTGACTACAAGATCAGCGGCTTCAACGTGCCCAAGGGGTCATGGGACGGCAAGGTGCTGGACCAGATCGCGCCGCAGGGCGATGAAATCGTGCTGCCCAAATCCTCCTCCTCTGTCTTTGTCTCCACCCATATCGACTATCTCCTGCGCAATCTGGGCGTGCAGCAGGTGATCATCTCGGGCGTTCTCACCGACCAATGCGTGGAAAGCGCGATCCGTGATGCCTGCGACCTTGGCTATCTGGTCACGCAGGTGACAGACGCCTGCGCCACCTTTGGCGAGGCGCGGCAGGCCGCGTCGATCAACGCGATCAAGGGCTATTGCCGCCAGATCACCACCGATGCGCTGATCGCCGAGTGGCAGGGCTGACCTGCCATTCTGGGCGCTGTGCGAACTTTCGTGCGAAAAATCTGGACAGGCGGGGCGATCCGTTTGTAGCATCGCGGGACGGCGACGACCTGCTGTCCTCGACCCGAACCGCTCATCCAAAGGTGATCCAGATGCCACAGACACGCCAGCCAACCACCATGGCGCGGGCCAGATGAACCCTGACCGCGTCTGGGAAACGCCCGAAGAGGACTGGCGCGCGCTGGTCAACCGCGTGCGTGCCGGGCAAGCGCTGAAGCCAAAGCTGTGGCCGGATGGCGCGCAATGCGCTGTCGCCCTGTCTTTCGACGCCGACCACGAGACGTTTGAACTGGGCCAGGGCCGCGCTGCCATCGGCCGGCTGGCCTGGGGCGAATTCGGGCGGCGCACCGGGGTGCCGCGCGTGCTTGACGTGCTGCACCGCCATGACGTGCGCGCCACCTTCTTCACCCCCGCCGTCGCCGCCCTGATCGACCCCGCCGCCATGCGCCCCATCACCGATGCGGGGCATGAAATCGGCGTGCACGGCTGGTTGCACGAAAACACCTCGCGCCTCGACCGCGCCACCGAACGCGAGCTGATGCTGCGCGCCCGCGACACGCTGGGGCAGATCACCGGCCAGCGCCCGGTGGGCCACCGCGCCGCGCAATGGGATCTGAGCCCGCACACCATCGAATTGGTGGCGGAACTGGGCTTTGCCTATGACAGCAGCTTGATGGCCGATGACGAGTGCTATGAGCTGGTCACCAACGGCACGCCCACCGGCGTGGTCGAGGTGCCGGTGGAATGGGTGCGCGACGATGCGGTCTACCTTCTCTTCAACCGCGACCCCGCAACCCGGCCCTGGACCCCGCCCGAAGCCGTGTTCGACATTTTTCGCCGCGAACTGGATGCCGCCTTTGACGAAGGCGGTTTGTTCCAGCTGGTGATGCACCCTTTTGTCATCGGCTACCGCTCGCGGATCTGGATCCTCGATCAATTGATCGCCCATGCCAAGGCGCGTGGCAAAATCTGGTTCGCCACACATGCTCAAATCGCCGATTGGGTCTGGCAACACCGCGCCACACCCGACTGACACCGCAAAGGACCGCACCATGCTGAAATTCTACTACAACGCTGCGCCCAACCCGCTCAAAGTTGCGCTTTTCCTTGAGGAATCGGGCCTGCCCTACGAAGGCGTGGCCATCGACACCAAGCGCGGCCAACAGCATGACCCTGCCTTCCTTGCCATCAATCCCAATGCCAAGGTGCCAGCGATTGCCGATGGCGATGTGGTGGTGTTCGACAGCAATGCCATCCTGCTGTATCTGGCCGAAAAGACCGGCATGTTTCTCCCCGAAAACAGCCCCGCCGCGCGCGGTGCCCTGCTGTCATGGCTGATGTTCATTGCCAGCGGCGTCGGGCCGTTCTCGGGGCAGGCCGTGCATTTTCGCAACTTCGCCCCCGGCGACAACCCCTATGCCCGCAAACGCTATGAGTACGAGGCCCGCCGCCACTGGCGTATCATTGACGACCGGCTGGGGCAGGGGCGCTACATGATGGGCGACACCTACACCATTCTGGACATGGCGGTCTGGGGGTGGGCCCCGCGCATCCCTTTCATGCTGGGCGAGGGCGCGATGGCGGATTTCCCCAATATCGCCCGCCTGATGGCCGAACTGGACGCCCGCCCTGCCGCACAGGCCGCGCTCACGCTGAAAGACCGCCATGCCTTCAAGGTGGAGATGGATGACGCGGCCATGCGGTCGATGTATCCGCAGATCTTTGCGCCGGACCCGGTCTGATGCGCACGGCTGTTGTCACCGGCGCAGGGTCCGGCATCGGGCGGGCCGTGGCGGCGCGCTTTGCCGCTGACGGAATGGCCGTTCTTTGCGCCGACCTGAACCAGACCGCGGCGCAGGCCGTCGCCGATGATTTGTCAGCCGCCGGGCATCCCGCGCGCGCGGTGCAGGCCGACATCACCGATGAAGCTTCCGTCGCCGCCATGGCTGGCGTGGCCATGGAGTGGACGGGCCGCATCGATGCCTGCGTCGCCAATGCCGGGGCCATGATCGAAGGCGATATCCTGTCCCTGTCGCTGGACGACTGGAACCGTGCGATGCTGGTCAATGCCACCGGAGCCTTCCTCACCGCCCGCGCCGTGCTGCCGCATCTTCTGGTGCAGGGCGGCGCGCTGGTCTTTACCGCCTCCACCGTCGGTCTGTCGGGGATGAAGGGGGTTGCGGCCTATTCGGCGGCCAAGGGCGCGGTCGTGGCGCTCACCCGTCAGCTGGCCGCAGATTTCGCCGGGCGCGGGGTGCGGGTCAATGCGGTGGCCCCGGGCGCCGTGCGCACGCCATTGTCCGAGTCGCAGTTTCGCGCCCGCGCAGCGGATGAGGCGGAATTTCAGACCCTTCTGGCCCAGGTCATCGGGCGGTACCCGATTTCGCGCTGGGGCACGCCCGAAGAGATTGCCGAGGTTGTGCTTTTCCTGGCCACCGACCGGTCATCCTGGATGACAGGTCAGGTCATTCCTGTCGACGGCGGGTTGCTGGAGCTGCGCTGACTCCCTCCCGCCGGTCAGCGTCCGCCAGGGCGCGGTCCAACAGGCAAGCCACCCCTGCGGAGGCTGCATCATTAAGAATGATTAACGATTGGTTGATCCAGAGACAGAGTGCTGTAAGATCAGTCATCCCGCAGATTTGACGGCATCGCTATCATGAACAGTGTAGACACATTTGTTGGCCGTCGCATCCGGCAGTTCCGCTGGGTCTGCGGTGTCACCCAGGCCGAGCTGGCCGCGCACCTGTCGGTTCTTCCAAGCCAGATCAGCGCCTATGAGGCCGGCACAGACCGGGTTCCTGCTGCACAGTTGCTGCAGATTGCCACCCTCCTTGACCTTCCCGTTGCTGCCTTCTTCGAAGGCATGGCGGCATCATCCGGTGCCGGTCGCAGCACGCAGCCAAAGGTGCCGAGCCCCGCCCCATCCGACCTGCCGTCAACGTCTCTTGGGATGACCGATCCGCGAAAAGTGGCGCTTCAGAACATGGCACAGACGATTGCCGCCCACTCTGGTCAGACAGCAACGCCGGCACTGGCCCGTACCAATCTGCGGCCTGCGTCCGCGGCAGAGCGCTAGGGTGAGCACCGATCTGATCGACCTTGGCAGCGAAAGCCGCAATGCCGGTAGCTTTGTTTCGTTCCTCGATCAGATCTGCGCCCGTTTCGAACTGGATCATGCGGCCTATGCCGGAACCAACCCGGTCGCCAGTGCCGTGCATGGCTATGTGAATTACCCGGACGCCTGGAAGCGCCACTATGCCGAAAACGGGTTGCACCGGATCGATCCGACCCTTCTGGTTGCCAGCCGGTCCATTGCTCCGGTGGATTGGAGCCGGCTGGATCAGACCGCGGGGTTTGAGAAAACCTTCCGCGACGCCCGCGATTTCGGCATCACCAATCGGGGTCTGACCATTCCGGTACGCGGGCCCTACGGCGATATCGGCATGCTCAGCGTAACCCGTGATTGCAGCGCGACAGAATGGGAAAAGCTGTCCCGACAGATTTTGCCGGATCTGCAGTCGGTCGCGGTCCATGTGCATGACACGGTGATGCGGTCTGATGTGCTGTCGCGTGCGCTGCGCTATCCGGCGCTTTCCACGCGCGAACGCGAGATCCTGCAGTGGATCGCTGCCGGCAAATCGCAGCAGGATGTCGGCGACATCCTGGGGATTTCGCATCGCACGGTCGAGGTGCACTTGCGGTCGGGACGCGAAAAGCTCTATGCGCTGACCACACCACAGGCCGTGGGCCGCGCCATCATGCTGGGTCTGATCTACCCGCTTTAGGCCTGTCATGGCCCCGATTACGGGATTCCCCTCATAGTCTCTGCCCTCTCAGACGCGTTAACCTTGATTCTGGGGAAGACCACTCATGTTTGGGGATAAATATGATCATCATCGTCGATGCACTGAACAAGGATCGTTTCGGCGACCTTCTGGATGAAATGTTCAAGCTTCGCGCCCGCGTCTTCGGCGACCGCCTGGGGTGGGAGGTCGAGATCATCGATGGCCGCGAAATTGACCAGTTCGACCGGCTTGATCCGGCCTATGTCATCGGGTTGGATGATGAGGGCCATGTCGTGTCCTGCGTCCGCGCGCTGCAAACCACCGGACCGCACATGTTGTCCGACGTGTTTCAGGTTCTGCTAGATGGTGAGCCGCCCCTGCGCAGCGCCACCTTGTGGGAATCCACCCGTTTTTGCGTCGATACCCAGCGGCTGTGCCGCGACGGCAATACGATGAAGGCGGTCTCGATGGCCACCTGCGAGCTGATGATCGGGTCGCTGGAATATGCGCGCCGCTCGGGAATTTCCGACATCATCACCGTGATTGATCCGGTGGTGAACCGGGTGCTGAAACGGTCTGACAACGCGCCTTATGATTATGTCGGGTCAACCAAACAGATGGGCAAGGTTCCTGCCATGGCAGCCCTGCTCGATTGTACCGAAGAGCGCATCAACCGCGTTCGCGCCTTTGCCGGCATCACGCATGATGTCTTTGCCAGCGAAGACGCTGTGCGTGACCTGCTGACCGCGCGCCATCTGGCCGAGTCGGGACGGGTGACTGCGCCGTCCGACTGGTCTGCGATGATCCTGTCTGATGCCCAAGAGCCGCTGCCAACGGTTCTGGTGGAAGACATTCAGGACTACTGCCGCGCGCAGATCGAGGCGGCCCGCACCGAAGAAGAACGCGCTGATGCGCTGCGTCTGGTCGGTGTCCTGGTCCGTGAAGGCATCCATCCTGCCCTGCATCAGGTGGTGTTCCAGAACTGAGCCGTGCGACCGCGGGCCTCAAGGCCGCAAGTGCCGGGCAGCAACCCTCTCGCGCCAGAGGATCAGGCCCGCGGTGCCACCGGCACTGTGGCGCGCCGGGTTTTGCGCAGGCTCAGCCATCCGGCCAGCGCAAACAGAATCGCGAACCCGGCTGCGATCAGCGCGGTGTCCAGCAGAAAGGACGGTCCCGCCATCGCCTTGGTCACCTGCGCCACATAGGCCAGCCCGGTGCTGACCGCAAAGACCGGCAAAGCATGCTGCCCAAGCGTCACCAGCGGTGCCAGCTTCGGGTTTACCGACAGCCGCGTCAGTGCGGGCAGGGCGCTCAGTACATAGGCCAGCGCAAGAATGTGCAGCAACCGGGGCAGGTGCAGAAAACTCTTGTCAAAAGATGTGAAGACAGACGGTGCACCAAGATATTCATGCAGCATCCACAACCCATGGCCGCCCCAGCTTGCAACCACCGGCACCCGCACCCAGACCGCCGCGATCAGCAGATAGGCCACCGCCAGCCGAAACGGCCATGGGCGCAGCGGCAGCCAGCGCCGCCCCTGCCGCATTGCAAGCCCGGTCAGCACACCCGCCACGAACACCACCTGCCAGGCCAGCGGATTGAAGAACCAGCCGTTTTCCAGCGGCCAGGTCGGCACCCTGATCCGGAAAACCCCAACCAGTACCCACAAGAGCAGCGACGCCAGCATCAGCCCGCGCGGCCAGCGCACACCCGCCGCCAGAATGGCCGGGGCAGCCATCAGCAGCGCAATATAGAGTGGCAGAATATCGGCATAGGCAAACTGATGGCTCAGGGTCATCAGCGCCGGAACAAAGATCATGGGATCTTCCAGCGCCGGGGCAATATTGCGCCGCACCGCCATGGCCGCCACTGCAGGATCGGGCACAGTCAGGAAAAACAGCGCGAGAATCCCCAGTACCACCAGTACATGCACCCACCACAGCGTCAGCACCCGTCGCCAGGGCCGCAGGGCCTGCGCCAGGGGCGGGTGCCGGTCGCGCAGGAAGATCGGGCCATAGGCCAGTGCGGTGGCAATCCCCGACATCAGGACAAAGCCTTCGGCTGCATCGGAAAACCCGAAATTGCGCGAGGTCAGATGTTCCCAGAGCGTGCCGGGAATGTGGTTGATGAAGATCATCATCAAGGCCGCGCCGCGCAACAGATCCACCCGGTAATCGCGCCGGTGCGGGGCCAGCTCAGGCAACGACCTTCTCCGCCATATCCGGGGGCGTCAGCCAGTCCCGAAGCACCGCATCATGGCGCGCGACGATCCCCGGAAGCGCCCGATCCTCGGGCACCGGAAAGCGGCCCCGGGCCGCTGGCTGCGAGGTCCACCAGATCAGCACCGGTGCCAGAAGCATCGGCAGCAGCACCGGCAGCAGCCAGAATGTCAGTGCTGGGGCAAAGACATGGGCCACGCCAAGCCCCACAACCCCCCAACCGCTGATCCAGCCGCCAGCAGCCCAGGCCTCGGCAAAATCCAGGCCGCCATCCCCGCGGTTGTTGGGTGGCCAGCCACTGTCGCGTCCCAGCAAGACCTGCACCACCGACCGGCTCTGGAAAGCAAGCAAGACCGGCGCAATCAGCGAGGACAGGACCAACTCGGTCAGCATGGCGCGCAATGACGCGCCGGTCCCGCCAAACGCGGCCGAACGGCCAGAGAGGGCTGCGTCCAGCACCACCAGCAGTTTCGGCATGACCAGCAAGCCGAAAACGCCCAGCGCCAGCCCAACCGCCTTTGCAGTCTGGTCATAGGGGAACACCGGGAAGGGCCAGTTTTCCTGTGGGAAATAATCCGGGCCGCTGGCCGTAGCGCTGGCCACCACCGATGCCGCGATAAACGCCAGCCAGATCAGAGGTGCGACATAGGCGAAAATGCCCTGAAACAGGGTGAATCTGCTCCACCCCTTCAGCCCCGGTGCCCCGATCACCTTGGAATGCTGCAAGTTGCCCTGACACCAGCGCCGGTCCCGCTTGGCATGATCGACAATGTTTTCGGGCCCCTCTTCAAAACTGCCGTCCAGATCATCATCCAGCCGCACGGTCCACCCGGCGCGCGCAAGCAGCGCTGCCTCGACATAATCATGGCTCAGGATATGCCCGCCAAAGGGCGCACGGCCCGGCAGTTCCGGCAATCCGCAGCTTTCGGCCCAGGCGCGGATGCGGACAATGGCATTGTGGCCCCAGAACGGCCCGGTGCGGCCCTGCATCGCCGCCAGCCCATGGGCGAAAACCGGCGAGTGGAACGAGGCCGCAAATTGCATCGCCCGGCCAAACACCGTCCGGGCCCGGATCACCCGGGGCAGCGATTGCAACAGGCCCAGCGTCGGATCCGCCTCCATCCGGCGGATCATGGTCAGAATCGTTTCGCCTTCCATCAGACTGTCGGCATCCAGGATCACCGCATACTCCCAGGCCCGGCCGGATGTGGCGATGAACTCCTCGATATTGCCAGCCTTGCGTCCGGTGTTCTTGGCCCTGCGCCGGTAAAAGATGCGACCCTGCCCGTTCTGCCGTGCCAGCAGCCGCGCGCACCATCTGCGTTCTTCGGCCGCAATCGTCTCATCCCGCGTGTCTGACAGAATGGCAAAATCCACCGTCACCCCGCCGCCTGCCGCCCGAAGGGAATCGTCCATTGCGGCGATGCGAGCGAAGGTGACGCTGGGATCTTCGTTATAGATCGGCACGATCACGACCGTTTTGCCGGCAATCGTGCCCCGCACCTCCGGGATCGGCGGCCGGGTGCCTGAAAACAGGCCCAGCATCGCCGTACCGGCCCCCCAGGCCAGCCACCAGGTTGACAGAAAGATCAGACCCGACCGGGCCAGATCCACTGCCGTGACCCCGTCTGCCGCGCCGTAGATGTGAAACACCATGCCCGCAGCGCTTGCCGACAGCAGGCTGAAGGCAAGCGCAAAGGCCCGCGCTCCCGTCGCGCGTTTTGGTGTCACAGGCGACAGGGCGACCGCGGACAGCGCCATGGCTTAGCCCACGCGGCCCATATCCCGGCGCAGCAGGGCCAGGACCATGCCAAGCCCACGCCACAGCGGCCCGGCCTCGCGGGTCAGGATTTGCTTTGGCATCGCCAAAGGGGCCACGGGAGGCAGCAGGCCATCCGGGTCGATCCCATCGTCGGGGTGTGTTTCTGCCACGGCAAGGGGTGCCATAATCATACGCTCATCCATTGATAGAGCCAATTTTCTGTCAGCTTGCGTCCGTAACCCGCCACATGCGCCACAAGTTCCACTGTGGCTCCCTGATCGGCCTTCACATCCACGACCAACCGCCAGACTGCATTATTTTCAATCTTTGACAGCGTTTTGACTATAATTTCACCGCCGGCGATGGTCACCACCGCGTCAACCTCGGCATCCGAAGGCAGACGCGACAACAGGCCTCCGGCGAAATCGACCACGAACTTCCGGCTGCCATCGGTATTTTCCACACCTGAGACCCCGCCGATCCCTGCGCGCGTTTTCTTGACGAAAGCCAGATCCGACGCCGGGTCGACCGGCAAGGCGCCCCAATGCAGGCGATAGCCGAATTCCAGCATTTCGCCGGGCACGGGCGGAGCCTCGGGCACCCAGAACGCCACGATATTGTCGTTGACCTCCAGCGGTGTCGGGATTTCCACCAGACGCACAGCACCCTTGCCCCATTCGCCCATGGGTTCCACCAGCAACGAGGGCCGGCGTTCATAATGCGAGACCGCGTCCTGATAATTCTCAAAATCCCGGTCCCGCTGCATCAGGCCAAAAGCCAGCGGGCTTTCCTCGACAAACCACGAATCCGACAAGCGGCTGGGGTTGTTCAGCGGGCGCCAGTTGCGGTCGCCGTCGCGGCGGTGAATGGCCAGCCCGTCGCTGTCATGCACGGCGGGGCGGAAATCGTCAAAATCGGTGCGGCTTTTCTCCGAAAACAGATACATCGAGGTCAGCGGCGCAATGCCGATCTGATCCACCTCTGTCCGGAAGAACAGACGGGCCGTCACGTCCATCACCGTATCGGTGCCGGGACGGATCACAAAGCGGTACGCTCCGGTGCAGCTTTCGCTTTCCAGCGCGGCATGAACCACCACATCCCGCGAGAAGGCGGCGGGCCGCTCCAGCCAGAAGCGCGAAAAGCGGGGGAATTCCTCGGGCTTGCCCAGCCCGGTGTTGATCGCCAGCCCGCGCGCCGACAGGCCATAGCCAGTATCCCGGCCAACGGCGCGGAAATAGCTGGCACCCAGAAACGCCACAACCTCGTCGAACAGGTCGGCGCGGTTCAATGGCGCATTCAGCCGAAAGCCGGCCACACCCGGCAGCGGCTCGTGCGGCGGCACCCGGTCGCTGATCCGGTCGTAATAGCGGAAATCATCGGTGGTGAACACCATCGGGCGCGCCACGCCGCCCTCAACCTCGAACAGCCTCACCGGTTCGGCAAACAGCCAGCCAAGATGAAAGGCATGCACGTGAAAGCCCGCATCGGTGCCTGACCAGCGCGCCTGTTCCGGATTGAACTGCACAGCCTGATAATCATCATAGCTGAAGTCGCTGAAGAAGCCGCTCGCGCGCTCTGCCGGGGCATGCGGCTCGGCAGCCAGGCTGCGCATTTCTTCGGTCAGGCGGTCGAAATCAAACGGCACACCGGCAGCCTCGGCGGGCGGCGGCGTCTGGGCATGACCGACGGTCACAAGCGCAGTGCTGCATTGCAGCAAGGCCGCCGTCCCAAGGAGCCCAAGGAAAGAGCGTCGCGGCATCATATCTGGCTGTCCCGGCATATCCGGCATTTTGGCTCCCGCACGTCGATTCGGTGAAAACTTAATGAAGTTCTCAGGTTATCAGGGGGCGCGCCAGACTGACTGCTATGTGCGCCACGCATGTCTGCCATGCTGCGTCTGCAAAGCATTTTCCCGAACTGCCCCCAAAAGCCCCCGGTCTTCATCAGTGGCGCAGATGGGGTATCGGACCCGCGCGCGTCAATGGTCCACGCGGCGTCGCATAAAATATTCTGCGACATCTGGCTGCTTTCCGCCGAATGACCAAGGCGTTTGCGGCCAAAACAGGTATGCTGGCGGTGCGATCAGCGGCAGACCGACCACCGGCGCAAAGCGCGTGCCGTGCCCCAAGCCGTTTGCGAATCGCCGGTCGCATCTGGAATTGTCGTCATACCCAAGCACCGCCGCGCAGAATTTCCGTGATTACGGATGATATTCTTTTATGTTGACATAAGGCACCGTCAGGCTCACCATCCGCAGCACCAAAATCAGGAGAGACCGATGTCGCGCACCGACTTTCTGCAGCATCTGGACCAGACCCTCGCCGGGATCGAGGCACAGGGCCTGTTCAAGCGTGAGCGCATCATGTCCTCGCCGCAATCGGCCCATGTCACCGTGGCAGAGCGGTCGCTGCTCAACCTGTGCGCCAACAACTATCTGGGGTTGGCCAATGACCCCGCGCTGATCGCCGCCGCCCATCGCGCGCTGGACGATCAGGGCTTCGGCATGGCCTCTGTCCGCTTTATCTGCGGCACCCAGGATCTGCACCGCCAGCTGGAACAGCGGATCGCGCAGTTCCTTGGCATGGACGACTCCATCCTGTTTGCCGCCTGTTTTGACGCCAATGGCGGGCTGTTCGAGCCCTTGCTTGGCCCCGAGGACGCGGTGATCTCGGATGCCTTGAACCATGCCTCGATCATCGATGGCATTCGGCTGTGCAAGGCAAAGCGCTATCGCTACGCCAATTCCGACATGGCGGATCTGGAGGCACAGTTGCAGGCTGCCCGCGCCGATGGTGCGCGCCATATCCTGATCGCCACCGATGGCGTGTTCTCGATGGATGGCTATCTGGCGAACCTGCCCGCCATCACCGCTCTGGCCGAAACATATGGCGCGCTGACCATGGTCGATGATTGCCACGCCACCGGTTTCATGGGGCCGCAGGGCCGGGGCACGCCGGCGCATCACGGCGTCAGCGTCGATATCCTGACCGGCACGCTGGGCAAGGCGCTGGGCGGCGCGCTGGGCGGCTATATCGCCGGGCCGCAGGCGGTGGTGGACCTGTTGCGCCAACGCGCCCGGCCCTATCTGTTTTCCAATGCGCTGCCCCCGGCCATCGTGGCCGCGGGTCTGGCGGCGCTTGATCTGGTCGAGGCGGCAGATGATCTGCGCGCCCAACTCTTCGACAATGCGGCCTACTGGCGCGCGGGCCTCTCCGACGCCGGATTCACCCTTCTGCCCGGCGAACACCCCATCATCCCGGTCATGCTGGGCGAA
Source organism: Pseudotabrizicola formosa (assembly GCF_002900965.1). GTDB lineage: Bacteria > Pseudomonadota > Alphaproteobacteria > Rhodobacterales > Rhodobacteraceae > Pseudotabrizicola > Pseudotabrizicola formosa. Next base: position 114,807 of record NZ_PJOM01000005.1, read on the forward strand.
GCCACCCTGGCGCAGGCCATGGCAACGGCCCTTTATGACCGGGGGGTCTATGTCTCGGGCTTCTTCTTTCCGGTGGTGCCGAAGGGTCAGGCGCGTATCCGAACCCAGATGAACGCCGCATTGACCCGCGCCGATCTGGATTTCGGCCTCGATCAATTCCGTGCCGCAGGCAAAGCCACAGGGGTCATCTGATGCGCAACGACATGAAGGCCCTGGCCAAGACCAAACCCGAAACCGGATTGTGGATGGAGCAGCGCCCGGTGCCGGACATCGGCCCCGATGAGGTGCTGATCCGCATCCGCAAGACCGGCATCTGCGGAACCGACATCCATATCTGGAACTGGGACGACTGGGCCGCGCGCACCGTGCCGCTGGGTCTGGTCACCGGCCATGAATTCGCGGGCGAGATTGTGGAACTGGGCCGCAATGTCACCGGCCTTGCCATCGGTCAGCGTTGTTCCGGCGAGGGGCATCTGATCTCCAACCAGTCGCGCCAGTCGCGCGCGGGCAAGTTCCACCTCGACCCTGCCACCCGCGGCATCGGGGTCAATGAACAGGGGGCCTTCGCGCAATATCTGGCGCTGCCCGCCTTCAACGTGGTGCCGCTGCCGGATGAGATTGACGATGACATCGGCGCCATCCTCGACCCGCTGGGCAATGCCGTTCATACCGCGCTGTCCTTTGATCTGGTGGGCGAGGATGTGCTGATCACCGGGGCCGGCCCCATCGGCATCATGGCCGCCGCCGTCGCCCGCCATGTCGGCGCGCGCCATGTGGTGATCACCGATGTCAACCAAGACCGGCTGGATCTGGCCGCACAGGTGGCCGATGTCGTGCCGGTCAACGTCATGACCCAGGATCTGCGCGAGGTGGAAACCCGGCTGAAGATGAAGCAGGGTTTCGATGTCGGCATGGAAATGTCGGGCAATCAGGCGGCGCTTGATCAGATGATCGAAAACCTCGTCATGGGCGGTCGCATTGCCATGCTGGGCATCCCCCCCGGCAAATCCCCGGTGGACTGGAGCCGGATCGTCTTCAAGGCCATCACGCTCAAAGGCGTCTACGGGCGTGAGATTTTCGAGACCTGGTACAAGATGATCGCCATGCTGGAGAACGGCCTCGATATCCGCAAGGTGATCACCCACCGCTTTCCTGTCGACCAGTTCCGCGACGGGTTCGAGGTGATGCGCGCAGGGTCCAGCGGCAAGGTCGTGCTCGACTGGGGCTGACCGCTACAACAGCCGGTTCAGATCGGCCGGGCGGTTTTCAAAGATCTGTTCCATCGAGAACAGACCCGTCACCTTGTCGAATTCAAACCCGTCGATCAGCCGCTGATAAAACCGGTCATACCCCGCCATGCCGGGGGTGACGATCTTCAGCAAATAATCCCATTCGCCGCCGATCCGGTTGAAATCGATCACCTCGGGCAGGCTTTGCACATGGCGCGAAAAGCGGTCCACCCAATCGCGCGCATGGTGCCGGGTGCGGATCATCACGAACACCGTCAGATCCAGGCCCAGCGCTGCAAGATCCACCCGCGCCTGCGCGCCCGCCAAGATGCCAGCGGCCTGCAATGCCTGAATCCGCCGCCAGCACGCATTCTGCGACAGGCCCACCTGATCGGCAATCTGGCGCTGCGACAGCGACGAATCACGTTGCATCGTGGTCAGGATGCGCAGATCAAATATATCCATATTTTTCATATCTCGGATCATATGATCTGATATTTTGGATTTCCACCGAAATATCGCGGCATATGATCGCCCGAAACCGATCTATCGTGGGGAAAGACCAAGGAGTGCTGCCCCGTGACCAATGCCACTGATCTGTTCTTGCCATTCCGCGCTGCCTTACAGGGGGCAGATCCGCTGGCCGCGCTGCGGGCCGGGCTGATCGGGGAGGGCGCGCTGCTTGATGGCCCCTTTGGTCCCAAGCCGCTGATCTATGCCGATTACACCGCGTCGGGCCGCGCCCTGCGTCAGGTGGAAACCTTCATGATGGATCACGTGCTGCCCTGGTACGCCAACAGCCATACCGAAGCCTCGTTCTGTGGCGCGCGGATGACGCAGATGCGCCGCGCCGCCCGCGCCATCATTGCACGCTCTTGCGGGGCAGGGCCGGACCATGCGGTGGTGTTCTGCGGATCGGGGGCCACGGCGGGCATCAACCGTCTGGTGGCGCTGCTGGGCGCAGGCCCCGGTTGCCGGGTGATCGTCGGGCCTTATGAGCATCATTCCAACCTGCTGCCCTGGCGCGAGTCGGGGGCCGAGGTCATAGAGCTGGGCGAAGACCCGATGGGCGGCCCCGACCGAACCGAACTGGCACAGGTGCTGGCTTCGGCACCCAAGGGGGCGCGGGTGATCTGCGCCTTCTCTGCCGCGTCCAACATCACCGGCGAGGTGGCGGATGTGACCGCGCTGACCCGTCAGGTCCGGGCGGCAGGTGCGCGCATGGTCTGGGATTACGCCGGCGGCGGCCCCTATCTGCCGATTGCCATGTCACCGGCGCCCGATGCCGAGATCGATGCCATCGTCATATCCCCGCATAAATTCATCGGCGGGCCGGGGGCATCTGGCGTGCTGATCCTGCGCCGTGACGCCGTGGTCACGGAACGCCCCAGCTGGCCCGGCGGCGGCACGGTGCGCTTTGTCTCGCCCGGCGCGCATGATTACAGTCAGCGGATCGAGGCGCGCGAAGAGGCCGGCACTCCCAACGTGACCGGCGATCTGCGGGCCGCGCTGGCCTTCATGGTCAAGGAGTGCATCGGCACGGCCCAGATGGCGCGGCGCAACGCGGTGCTGGTGCAACGCGCCAATGCCGCATGGCAGGGCCAACCGCGTCTTGCCCTGCTCGGCCCCACGGACCGCAACCGCCTGCCGATCTTTTCCTTCCGGATCAAGGACGGGCAGGGCGGCTTTGTGCATCATCAGCTGATCACCCGGCTGCTGTCTGATCTGTACGGCGTTCAGGCCCGGGGGGGCTGCGCCTGTGCCGGGCCTTATGTGCACCGCCTGCTTGGGATCGATGCGGCGGCATCGGCCCGTCTGCGCCAGGCGATCCTGTCGGGCGATGAGCGTCAGAAGCCGGGCTTTGTCCGTCTCAACTTGTCACCGCTGATGGCGGACGATAAGGTGCAGACCATTCTGGACAGCGTCTCCGACCTGTCAGTCATCGCCGCAGATCTGTCGCGGCAATATCAGTGCGATTCTGCGAGTGCCATATTTTCGCCTATCCCAGAGGCAGCTTCGGCATGACCAGGCCGCATCGCGCGCCGGATCGTGAATTAAGTGATATTCTGGTAAAGAATTCTTGACATGGTAATCCGCTATGACAACACTGAATCCGTAATACTGGATGCCGCCCTATCGGAGACACCTGTCGCAATGGGTCAGAACCGTCACTCATCCCGGGGGGCAATCCCCCGGTCAGACGATCTTCCCCAGCCACCCGGCTCTGCCCGGTGGGGACAGATCAAAGCTGCGCAGCACGGTGCCGTCCCGGCCCTGCGGCTGTGCTCCAACGGCAACCGGCCAGAGGTTTCAAGATGACTGCACCTGAACCGCCCCTATCGGCCCATTCATCGGGTTTGGCACAGCTTGAGACGCGGCTGGCGCGTGATCTGCAGGATCTGTGCTATCCCCCCGCCAACTGGGTGCCGCCGCGGGAACAGGACGGCGAGGCCGTGGTGGATGCCGTGATCGTGGGCGGCGGCATGTGCGGGCTGGTGGCATGGCTGGCCCTGTCGCGTGCGGGCATCCGCAATGTGCGGATCATCGACCGCAATCCGCAAGGGCGCGAGGGGCCATGGGTCACCTATGCCCGCATGGAAACGCTGCGATCCCCCAAAACCCTGACCGGCCCGGCCTCCGGCCTGCCGTCCCTGACCTTTCAGGCCTGGTATCGGGCACAATACGGGCAGGCGGCCTGGGATGCGCTGGACAAGATCCCGCGTCCGATGTGGATGGATTACCTGTCATGGTATCGCCGCGTGATGCAGGTGCCGGTTGAAAACGGCGTGGCGCTGACCCGGGTGGAGCCCGAAGCTGGCCTTCTGCGCCTGCATGTCAGCGGCGCAGGCCAGAGCACCATCCTGACCCGCAAACTGGTCATGGCCACCGGGCGCGATGGCACCGGCGCCCCGCAGATCCCTGCTTTTGTGACCGGGCTGGACCGGGCCTTCTGGGCGCATTCGTCAGACCCGATCGACTTTGCCGCCCTGCGCGGCAAGCGCGTCGCCGTGGTCGGCGTCGGGGCCTCGGCCATCGACAATGCCGCCGAGGCGCTGGAGGCAGGGGCCGCAGAGGTGCGCCACCTGATCCGCCGCCCCAAAATGCCGACGGTCAACAAGTTCATGGGGATCGGCAGCTATGGCTTCACCTGCGGTTTCGCGGGAATGGATGACGCATGGCGCTGGCGCTTCATGAACTATTCCTTTGCCACCCAGACCCCGCCGCCGCGCGGGTCAACCCTGCGCGTCAGCCGCCATCCCAACGCCTATTTCCACTTCGGCAAACCCGTGGCCTCGGTGCGGCGCGACGCCGCGGCGCTGGAGATCGGCTTTGCCGATGGCACAAGGCTGGAAACCGATTTCCTGATCCTTGGCACCGGCTTCACGGTCGACCCGCTGTCGCGCAGCGAATTTGGCGCTGCCGCCGATGCCATCCAGCTCTGGCGCGATGTCTATACCCCGCCAAAGGGCGAAGAGTCGCGCGATCTGGGCCTGTTCCCCTATCTGAACCCCGATTTCACCTTCCGCGAGAAAGTGCCGGGCGAGGCCCCGTGGATCGGCAATGTCTATTGCTTCAACTACGGCTCCACCGTCAGCCTGGGCAAGACCAGCGGCGATATTCCGGCGGTGTCCATCGGGGGCGAATGGCTGGGCCGCGAAATGGCCCGCAAACTGTACCTCGAAGATATCGGCCATCACTGGCAGGCGTTGCAGGATTACGCCATCCCCGAACTGCGTGGCGATGAATGGCAGGCGTCCGACCTGCCCGCGCCCGCCGCGGCCTCTGTGGCGTGAGGAGCATATGGACATGACAGACACCCTCCAAAGCAGCGTTATTGCCAGCGTCCGGCCGCGCCCCGGGTCCGCGCTGGCGGCCGAGGTCGAAAACCGCCGCGACATCTTTGAAAAGACCGAGGCCGCCGAAGTGGCGGTGCTGACCCCGGTCGATCCGGGCGGGCTGTCGCATGACCTGCGCCACGCGCTTGCTGCACGGATCGCCGCGTTGCACGCCGAACCGGAACAGGCTTCCCGCTACGCCGCTGGGGTGACAGACGCTGCACTCCTTGCCGTGACCGACCCCGGCAGCGCGGCAGATGATCCGCGGGTGCAGGCCATGCTGGCCTTCACCGATGCGGTCAGCACCCATCCGCGCGACATCGTGGCGGCCGATGTGGCAGCACTGCAATCCGCCGGGATCTCTGACGCCGATATCGTGCGTCTGGCCGAACTCAACGCCTTTCTGGCCTATCAGCTGCGGGTGATTGCGGGCTTGCGTCTGCTGGCGGGGGTGCCGCAATGACCGACGAGATCATCCGCCGCTTCACCCGCAACGTCCCCGAATGGCGCCCGCGCGTCGTTCCGGTCAAACTGACTGACGCCACGCAGGACCAGTTGGACGCGCTTCAGGTCACGCCCTCGAACACCAAGGTCTCCGATTATGTGCTGGTGCTGGCGCATGATGTGGAAACGCTGAAAGTGCGCTCGCCGCTGTTCAACGCCATCATGTATGGCAAGGGTGGCCTCAGCCGGGCCGAGCGGGAATTGGGGGCGCTGGCCGCGTCGATCGTGAACCACTGCATCTATTGCGCCGCCGTGCACGCTGACCGCCATGCCCAGCTGTCCAAAGACAAGACCGTGACCGACAAGCTGTTTGCCATGGGCGAAAATGCCGACCTTGGCCCGCGTGACCGCGCCATCCTGACCTTCGGGATGAACCTGGCCCGCACCCCGCACAGCGCCAGCGCCGCCGATGTCGAGGCCCTGCGTGCCGCTGGCCTTGATGACGGGGAAATCCTCGACCTGATTTTGTCCTCCGCGCTGTTCGGCTGGGCAAACCGGCTGATGCACATTCTGGGCGATCCGGTCCGCAAGACCTCCTGACAGACCGAAAGGCAAGACATGACTGCAACATCTGACAGCCTGACCGTAGGCATAGCCGGTGCCGGCGCCGTGGCCTTTGCCACCGCAGCCTGTCTGGAACAGGCCGGCCATCGGGTCATCCTGTGGTCGCCTTCCGGCAAAAGCACGGCCCGTCTGGCGGCGGGCGCGCCGCTGATCGCAAAGGGCGCGCTGGAAGGCACGTTCCACCCCAAGGTCGCCGCATCGGCGCAGGATCTGGTGGCCGCAGCCGATGTGGTGATGCTGGCGCTGCCCGGCTATGGGCACAAGGCGGTGCTTGATGCGCTGGCCCCGCACCTGCGACAGGACCAGCCGGTGATCATCAGCTCGCACGCCTCCTTCGGCGCGCTTTATCTGCTGCAACGTCTGGCCAGCCGCGGCGTCCGCCTGCCGGTCACCGTCTGGGGTACCACGCTGGCCACCGCGCGCCAGCCTGATCTCGCCACCGTTTCTGTCAACACCATCCGCTCCAAAATCGACGCGGCCACCGTTCCCGTCGCGCAATCCGCCGACGGTCTGGCGCTCTGTCAGGCGTTGTTCGGCGACCGGTTTGTAGCGCGCGATGATCTGCTGGCCATTGCCTTGTCCAACCTCAACCCGCAGAACCACATGGGCATCGCCCTGTGCAACATGACCCGGATGGAACATGGCGAAACCTGGAGCCAGGGCGGCAATGTCACCCCCAATGTCGGGCGGTTGATGGAAGCGCTTGATGCCGAGCGTGTCGCGATTGCCACGGCCCTGGGGCTGAAGGTGCGCACCATCTTTGAACATTACCACCTGTCCTATCATGTCCCCATTGCCTCCATCGCTGACATGAACGCCGAGCTGCATGCCAAGGGCATCGGCGGGCAGGGCCCGGCCACCGCCGACAGCCGCTATGTCACCGAAGATGTGCCCTACGGCCTTGCCGTCACGGCGGCACTGGGGCAGATGGCGGGCCATCCGGCGGTGCTGCATCAGGCCGGGGTCGATCTGTTTTCCGCCCTCTATGGCCGCGATTTTCTGGCCGAGAATACGCTCCTGACCGCCATCGGGCTGGACCGCATGACCCTTGATCAGCTGCGCCAGGCCTGTCACGACGGACCCGCGCTGCCAGACAACAAGACGGGCAGTTGAACCCGCCGCAAAACAAGACTGCCACCGAAAGCCTGACCCCAACAGACAAGAGGATAGTCCCATGACCAAACTGCATCTGAACCGCCGCCGCTTTCTGCACGGCACCGCCCTGGGTGCCGCCGCCCTTGCCAGCCCGGCCTATCTGCGCCACGGCATGGCGCAGACCGGCGGCGAGGTGAACATCTGGACCTACAACAACTTTGTTCCCGATGATTTCAAGGCCCAGTTCGAGTCGGAAACCGGCATCAAGGTCAACATCCGTCTGGTTGACGACCAGGGCAAGCAGTTCAACCTGCTGGCCGCCGAACAGCCAAACCCCACCGTCGATATCCTCACCGTCGCCGGCCACCGCTACCTGCAGTTCATCGATTCCGACCTGCTGGCGCCGATGGACACGGGCCGCCTGTCCAACTGGGGCAACATCAACCCGGTGTTTTCCGAAAGCGACTGGGGCACGATCAACGGCGAAAAATGGGGCGCGCCCATCCTGTCGGGGGCCGAGGTTCTGGCCTATAACACCGAGGTCGTCAGCGCCGAGGAAGCCCAGAGCTGGGACACCCTGTTCTCGGATAAATACAGCCAGCAGACCGCCTATATCCTGCAAGACATGATGTCGGTGCTGATGCTGGCACGCGGCTATGACGGCAACATGATCGAATACCTGAACGACGAGGCCGAGGCCGCCCGCATCATGACGGAAATGCGCGATTTCCTGATCGAGCAAAAGCCACACGTCCGCAAATACTACGACGGCGGCGCCGAGGTGCAGCAGATGTTCGTCAATCAGGACATCGTGCTGGCCCATGCCTGGAACGGCCCGATCGCCACGCTGATCACCGATGGCTTCCCGGTGGCGATGACCATTCCGAAGGAAGGCAGCTACGGCTTTGTCTACACCTTCAACATTGCCAAGGGCGCGCCCAATGCCGACAATGCCTATCTGTTCCTGAATGCCCTGCTGTCCAGCCCGGAAATCGGCGCCAATCTCAGCCGCAGCTCGGGCTTCATCTCGACCTACAAGGACGTGGAACAGCACCTGACCGAAATCGAGCGCAAGGCCACCTCCTTCCCCGAAGAACAGCTGGCCGGCCTGCAATTCTTCCGCGCCGAAGCCAATGATCTGAAATACCGCCTGATGGATCCGGCGGTCGAACAGATCAAGGCCGCCTGATCCGAAAGCTGGTGGCACCTGTGGTGCCACCAGCCCCGGTCTTCCCTGCCGCAGCCGCCTGACGTCCCGCTCAGGCCCCCGCAAGGCATTTGCCCATGACCCTTTCCAACACGCGCCCCGCCTCCGGCCCGGCAGACCGCCCCGGCTTCTGGGGCCGGCTCAGCGGCTCCGGTCCCTATGCTGCCCTCACCGATGTGCTGCTGGCCTCTCCGCGGCGACAGTTTGCGATCCTGCTGATCGTTCCGGTGATCTGGGTTCTGCTGACCCATCTGGGGCCGATCCTGCAGATGATCAATGTCAGCCTGCTCACCAATTACCCGCCCGGGCCGAACAATGTGCCGACCTATACGCTGGAACATTACGGCAAGTTCTTCACCGACAGCATCTTCATCCAGCCCTTCCTGCGCACGCTGATCTTTTCATCCGTGCTGACCCTGACCACCCTCATCATCATCTATCCGGTGGCCTATTTTCTGGCCCGCCATGTCCGGCGCGACCGGCAGATGATGTTCCTGATGCTGCTTCTCATCCCGTTCTGGGTGGGAGAGATTGTCCGGATCTTCGCCATGATGATCCTGCTGGGCAACAACGGCGCGCTGAACCTTGCGCTGCAATGGCTGGGCCTGACCGAACGGCCGATCCCCTTCATGTACACCGGCTTTTCGCTCAGCGCCGGGATCATCTACCTGACCGCGCTCTACATGCTGATGCCGCTCTATTCCGCGCTCGAGAAAATCCCCCCCAGCCTGTTCGAGGCCGCTGCCGATCTGGGCGCCGGGCCATGGACGCGGTTCCGCCGCATCACCCTGCCCTTGTCGCTCGAAGGCGTCTCGTCGGGCTGTACGCTCGTGTTCCTGATCTCGACCGGGGTCTATGCCACGCCGGTCCTGCTGGGCGGCCCCAGCACCACGCTGTTTTCCGAGGTCATTGCCGGGTTCTTCCATGTCGCCGGTGACCAATGGCCGGTGGGTGCAGCCTTTGCCGTCATCATGCTGGTGACCGCATTGCTGCTGACCGGAGCGTTCACGAAACTGATGGCCCATCTGGCCGGGAGGGTAAAGCAATGACCCGCAACACCCGCATCCTGATGCAATGCATTTACTGGGCCTTTGTCCTCTATCTGCTGATCCCGCTCGCCCTGATGATGCTCATGGGCTTCAAGGATTCAAAGTTCATCGGCTTCCCGATCCGCGATGTGACACTGGATTGGTATCTGGCGGTGTTTCAGGACAGCCAGGTGCTCAACGCCATGGGCTACTCGGCGATCATCGGCGTCCTGTCCACGGCCATTGCCCTGTTCATGGGCACATGGATCGCGGTCGCCCTGACGGGCCGCAGCTTCTGGGGCCGGGCGATCCTTCTTGGCCTCACCCTTCTCCCCGCCGTGATCCCCGGTGTCATCTCGGCCATCGCCTTCCGCATTGCGGCGCGGCTGGTGGGGCTGGAGCCGGGCATGTGGGCGATCATCTGGTCGCATGCCATCCACAACGTGCCCTTCGTGGTGCTGGTCGTGATGGCCCGCCTGTCCACCCTGCCCAAAAGCTATGGCGAGGCCGCGCAGGATCTGGGCGCCGATCCGATCATCACCTTCTTCCGGGTGACACTGCCCTACCTCACCCCGGCCATGATCGGCGGCGGCATCTTCTGCCTGCTCCTGAGCTTTGACGACTTCGTCCGCTCCTTCTTCCTCGGCGGCTATGAACCCACCCTGCCGGTGCTGATCTTTGCCAAGCTCCGCTCTGGCATGTCTCCCGAAATCAACGCAATTTCCACAGTCGTTCTGGTGCTTACCGCTGTGCTCGGCCTCTGGGCCGAACGGTCGATGCGCGGAATGAAGAAGAGGGCCGCAAATGACTGATGCAAAAGACCCGATCGTCCGGATCGAAGGGGTCACCAAATCCTTCGGCAGCTTCACCGCGCTGCACGAGATGAACCTGAACATCGCCAGCGGCGAATTCGTCACCTTCCTCGGCCCCTCAGGCTGCGGCAAATCCACGACGCTGCGTATTCTTGGCGGGTTTGAGAAGCCCGATACCGGGCGTGTCATCCTGAACGGACAGGATGTCACCGCCCTGCCGCCCAACAAGCGCAATGTGAACATGGTGTTTCAGGATTACGCCCTGTTTCCCAACATGACCGTGCGCCGCAACATCGCCTTCGGGCTGGAGCTCAAGGGTATGGGCCAACAGGCGATCAAGGCCCGGATTGACGAGCTGGCGTCGTTCCTCGAACTCACCGCCTATCTTGACCGGCGCCCCGATCAGCTGTCGGGCGGCCAGCGCCAGCGTGTGGCCCTTGCCCGCGCGCTGGCCCCCGATCCGGCGCTTTTGTTGCTCGACGAACCCCTTGGTGCCCTTGATGCCAAACTGCGCGCGCAGGTGCAGGTCGAGCTGAAGGCGATCCAGCGCCGCACCAACAAGACCTTCTTCTTCGTCACCCATGATCAGGAAGAGGCGCTGACAATGTCAGACCGCATCGTGGTGATGAACAAGGGCCGCATCGAACAGGATGGCACGCCCGAAGAGCTGTATTTCCAGCCCGCAAGCCGCTTTGTCGCCGAATTCATCGGCGAGACCAACCTGCTGTCGGGCCGGGCCTTGCCGGGCGATCAGGGCGCTGCCGGGTTCGATTGGCAGGGCCATCAGCTGCGCGCCGCCGCGACAGTGGGCAAGACGGCCCCGGCCCAGGGGGCCGTCACCGCTTCCCTGCGCCCCGAGCGCATTCAGGTACAGCGGGACCGCCCCACCACCGAAAATGCGGTGCAGGGCCAGGTGGTTAACCGGCTGTTCAAGGGCCACCGGATGCTGCTGGATGTGGCGGTGGGCGATACGGTGGTGCAGGCCTATACCGATACCGACCGGGGCCGCGATCTGGCCGATGGTCCGGTCTGGCTGGGCTGGAACGCCTCCAGCCTGACCCTTCTGGCCGATTGACCCCCAGCGGGGCGTGACCGGGCACAACCGCCCGCGTCACGCCGGACACCATCATGACAAACCTTGCCCGGCCAGAGATCACCGCCTCCGCGATCACCCATCGCCGGGTTCTGAACATCGCGCTGCCCATCCTTGTGTCCAATGCCACGATCCCGCTGCTGGGTCTGGTCGATACGGCGGTGGTCGGGCAGATGGGGGCCGCCGCCCCCATCGGGGCCGTGGGTCTGGGCGGCATCATCCTGTCCACCATCTACATGCTGTTCACCTTCCTGCGCATGGGCACCTCTGGCCTGACCGCGCAGGCGCATGGCCGGGGCCAGCCGCGTGAAACCGCGCTTGTGCTGCACCGTGCCCTGCTGATCGCGGCGCTGTGCGGCGCGGGGATGATCCTCTTGCACATTCCGGTCCTGGTCGGGGCCTTCGCCCTGTCGCCCGCCTCGGACGAGGTGGAGGATCTGGCCCGCACCTATGTGTCAATCCGCATCTGGGGGGCCCCCGCCACCATCGCGCTCTATGCCATGACCGGCTGGCTGATCGCGCTGGAAAAGGCACGCGCGGTGCTGATGCTGCAACTCTGGATCAACGCCATCAACATTGCGCTCGACGTGCTCTTCGTCATCGTGCTGGGCCTTGGGGTGGCGGGGGTGGCCACGGCCACCCTCATCGGCGAATGGGCCGGTTTTGCCATGGCCCTCTGGCTGTGCCGCGCCGCCTTTGTCCCCGCCCTGCGCTCGCGCTGGGCCGAGATTTCCGAACGCGTGGCGCTCAAACGCACCATGTCGATGAATGCCGATCTGGTGCTGCGCTCGGTCCTGCTGCAGGCCAGCTACACCTCTTTCGTGTTTCTCTCGGCGGGGCAGGGCGATGTGAACCTTGCCGCCAATCAGGTGCTGCTGCAATTCCTGCACCTGTTTTCCTATATGCTCGACGCCTTCGCCTTTTCGGCCGAGGCGCTGGTGGGTCAGGCCGTGGGGGCGCGCTCTGTCGGCCCGTTGCGCCGCGCGGCCATCCTGTCCGGCAAATGGGCGCTGGGCGGCAGCCTTGTTCTCACCACCGCAGCCCTGTTCGGCGGCCCGCAACTCATCGCCCTGATGACCACCGCCCCCGAGGTGCAGGCCGAGGCGATGCGCTATCTGCCTTGGGTCTGGATCATGCCGCTGGCCAGTTTCGGCAGCTTCATCTTTGACGGCATCTTCATCGGGGCCACCATGTCGCGCCAGATGCGCAACGTGATGTTCCTCTCGCTCATCTTCTATCTGGCCACCATCCTGATCGGCCTGCCGCTGATCGGCAATCACGCCCTGTGGCTGGGGCTGATCGTGATGAGCTTGGCCCGCACCCTGCTGATGGCGCGCAGCTACCCGCAGGTCGAGGCCAAGGCCCGCCTGCCGCAAGCCGCATGACGCCGCTAGCTGTTCTGCACGATCAGGATGGCCCGCGCCGGTCCGGCCAGTGCCTCAATCCGGTGCGGGCGGTCGGCGAAATAGCGCGCCGTGTCGCCGGTGCCCAACTGCTGGCTTTCCTCCCCCGAGGTGACCGCGATCATGCCGTCCAGCAGGGTCAGATGCTCCCGGCAGCCCGGCCCATGCGGGTCGCTGATCAGCTTGCCGCCTTCCGCAAAGGTCAGGTCATACACCTCATGCACCCCCACCGCTTCGGCAGGCGACAGGATGCGGATGCTGACCCCAAGGCCGCGCCCGCCGATCACCGGGGCCGCCTCGGCCCGGATCACCTCGATCCTTGGGGTTTCCCGCGCCTCCAGCAGACCGGCGAAATCCACCTGCAAGGCCTGCGTCAGGTTCCACAGCGTCGCCACCGTCGGGCTGCTCTCGCCGCGTTCAATCTGGCTGACCATGGACCGGCTGACCCCCGACAGCCGCGCCACGGCATCAAGGCTCAACCCTTTGGCCGTCCGCGCCTCCTTCAAAGAGGCGGCAAGACGGGCGTGAATTTCCGAACGCGGGTTCATAAATGATCTCTGACTTGGGCCAAGACGCCATGCCGGACCGACGGGCGCACCCTGTGAATCGTGACCCAATACCGCTTGCATGGCAACATTTTAAGTGTCGCAGGCCGTGCCGGAAACGCCGGGTCAGCCGGCAGGCTGCTTTTGCCGGCGCGGAGTCTGGTCTTCGGGTCTTGGCCATGGCATCACACCCGTGATGGAACTCTGGATCGTCTTCACGGTTTTTGCCGCCCTCACGCAAACCCTGCGGTTCGCCTTGCAAAAGGCACTGGGGTCGACCGGGCTTTCCCCGGGCGGGGCCACCTTTGCCCGGTTCCTGTTTGCCGCCCCGCTGGCCACGGCAGCGGCCTATGCACTTTACCTGTCCTCCGGCGTCTCTCTGCCCATGCCCGGCGCGGTCTTCTTTGGCTATGTGGTCATGGGCGGCATCGCGCAGATCATCGCCACCGAACTGACCGTCCGGCTGATGGGAATGCGCAGTTTTGCCACCGGCATCGCCTTTACCAAGACCGAAGTGTTGCAGGCCGCGGTCGCCTCGGCGCTTATTCTGGGCGAGATGGTATCGCTGGGGGCCGCGCTTGCCATCGCTGTCGGCTTTGCCGGGCTGGTCTGCCTGTCCTTTCCGCGCGCGGCCGCCTTTGAAGGCCGCCCCGTCGCCTTCGGCCTTGCAGCGGGCGCGCTGTTTGCGGTGGCGGCCATCTGCTATCGCGGGGCCACCCTGTCGCTGGAACCGGCCCCGTTCCTGCTGCGCGCGCTCTTGGCCTTGGCGACGGCCACGGTGTTCCAGTCGGTCATCATGGCGCTCTGGCTCGCCTTGCGCGAACCCGGCGAAATGGCCCGCGTGTTGCACGGCTGGCGCCGCACGATGCCGGTGGGCCTCACCGGCCTTCTGGGCTCGCTGGGCTGGTTCGCCGCGTTTTCCCTGCAAAACGCGGCTTACGTTCGCGCGCTGGGGCAGGTCGAGGTGATCTTTACCCTGCTGTTCTCCACCCTCTGGTTCCGCGAAAAACTGGGCGGGCGCGAGGTGGCGGGTCTGCTGCTGGTCTCGGTCTCGGTGATCTTTCTGGTGCTCGGCACTGGTTAGGACGGGGCGGCCCTGCCGCCGCCCCTGTCCCAAGCGGTTACAACCGCTTGCCGGTCGCGGGCGAAAACAGATGGATGCGCCCCTCGGCCGCCGCCACATGCAGCCGGTCGCCACGTTTGGCCACCGTGTTGCCCGGCAGGCGCAGCGTCATCAGAACCTCTGACCCCTCGATGACGCCATAGCCAAAGGCATCCGCCCCCAGCCATTCCACCGACTTCAGCACCACCGGAATCGCTGGCGTTCCCGCCTCCACCAACACCATATCCTCGGGCCGCAACCCCAGCCGGACCTCGCCGCTGGCGGGCAGCCCCGGCAAGGGCAGGCGCTGACCGCCGGGCAGCACCGCCACCCCGGCCTCGGCCCGCACGGTAAAGATATTCATCGCGGGCGATCCGATGAACCCCGCCACAAACTCGCTGGCCGGGTTGGTATACACCTCATGCGGGGTTGCGATCTGTTCGGCCACCCCCTTGTTCATCACGATCAGCCGGTCGGCCAGCGTCATCGCCTCCACCTGATCATGCGTCACATAGAGCGTGGTCTGCCCGGTCCGCTGATGCAACTCCTTGATCTGCAAGCGCATCTGCACCCGCAGCTTGGCATCCAGGTTCGACAGCGGCTCATCGAGCAAAAACGCCGCCGGTTCGCGCACCAGCGCGCGCCCCATCGCCACCCGCTGCCGCTGCCCGCCCGACAGCGCGCGCGGCTTGCGGTCCAGATATGGCTCCAGCTCCAGCATGGTCGCCGCCTTCGCCACGCGGGCGTCAATCTCGGCCACCGGCATCTTGGCGATCTTCAACCCGTACGCCATGTTCTCGCGCACGCTCATATGCGGGTACAGCGCATAGTTCTGGAACACCATCGCGATGTCGCGCTCGCGCGGTTCCAGATCATTCACCACCCGGTCGCCGATGGAAATCGTGCCGGCGCTGATCCCCTCCAGCCCCGCCACCATCCGCAGCAACGTGGATTTGCCGCAGCCCGAAGGCCCGACGATCACCACGAATTCGCCGTTGGAAATGTCCATCGTGATCCCATGGATCACCTCTTGCCCGGCATAGCTTTTGCGCAGGTCGTTCAGTTGGATATGTGCCATTTACTTCTCCGTCTCGACAAGGCCCTTCACGAACCAGCGCTGCATCAGCACGACCACAAGGATCGGCGGCAGAATGGCCAGCACCGAAGTCACCATGACGAGGTTCCAGGGGGTATCGGCATCGGCAAAAGAAACCATCTTCTTCAGCGCGATGACGATCGTGTTCATTTCATTCGAATTGGTCACCAGCAGCGGCCACAGGTATTGCGTCCAGCCATAGATGAACTGGATCACGAAGATCGCCGCCACATTGGTCAGCGACAGGGGCCACAAAATGTCCTTGAAGAACCGCCAGGGTCCGGCACCATCCACCCGTGCCGCCTCCAGCAATTCATCAGGAATCGTCATGAAGAACTGCCGGAACAACAGCGTCGCCGTGGCCGAGGCGATCAGGGGCAGGATCAGACCGGCATAGGTGTCGATCAACCCCAGATCCACCATCACCTTGTAGGTCGGCTGAATCCGCACCTCCACCGGCAACATCAGGGTGATGAAGATCAGCCAGAAACAGGCCATGCGGAACGGGAACTTGAAGAACACGATGGCATAGGCCGAGGCCATCGAAATCACGATCTTGCCCACCGCAATCCCCACCGCAATCAGCGTGGTATTGCCCAAGAGCC
This sequence comes from Pseudotabrizicola formosa, assembly GCF_002900965.1. Lineage (GTDB taxonomy): Bacteria > Pseudomonadota > Alphaproteobacteria > Rhodobacterales > Rhodobacteraceae > Pseudotabrizicola > Pseudotabrizicola formosa. The sequence goes on from NZ_PJOM01000005.1 coordinate 130,926, forward strand.
GCCACAGGCTGACCCCGCCGATCCGGTCGATCTCGCCGGAAAACGCGGCGCGGTAGTTTTCGTACCCTTCTGCCCCCGGCAACAATGGCAGGGGCGGGCGCAGGATCGTCTGCACCGAATGGGTCGAGGCGATGAAGACATAATAGACCGGAAAGGCCACGATGATCACGCCAAGGATCATCCACAGATGCGCGATCGTCCGCGCCGCGCCCCGCGCCGCCAGCGGGCTGTGCGTTCCATTATCCATAATGCACCCGCTTTTCGATGAACCGGAACTGGAAGGCGGTCAGCGCGATCACGATCACCATCAGGATCACCGATTGAGCGGCAGAATCGCCCATGATCAGGTTGACGAACCCGTCGTTGTAAACCTTGTAGACCAGCGTTTCGGTCGATCTGCCGGGTCCGCCGCCGGTCACCGCATGGATGATCCCGAAGGTATCAAACAGCGCATAGACCGTGTTCACCACCAGAAGGAAGAATGTGGTAGGGGCCAGCAGCGGAAACACGATGGTCCAGAACGCATGCCTGCGGCTTGCGCCATCAATCGCCGCCGCCTCCAGCAAGGATTTCGGAATCGCCTGCAACCCCGCCACAAAGAACAGGAAATTATAGCTGATCTGCTTCCAGGTCGCCGCCGCCACCACCAGCGCCATCGCCTGCTCACCATCCAGCAGCGGGTTCCAGTTGATGCCCAACTGGCGCAAGGGCCAGGCCAATGTGCCAAAGGACGGGTTGAACATGAACAGCCACAGCATGCCCGCAATCGCCGGGGCCACCGCATAGGGCCAGATCATCATGGTGCGGTACAATCCCTTGCCCCGGATGATCTTTTCGGCCTGAACCGCCAGAAACAGCGCGATCCCCAGCGCAAAGAAGGCGACGAGCACCGAAAACACCACCGTGACCTGCAGGGCATTCAGATAGGCCGGATCGTTCAGAACCTTGCGGAAGTTCGCCAGCCCCACGAATTGAGACGACAGCCCGAACGGGTCTTCGCGCAGCACAGACTGGCGAAAGGCTTGCGCGGCAGGCCAATAGAAAAAGATCAGGGTGATCGCCAGTTGCGGTGCCAGCAAAAGCCAGGGCAGCAACTTGTGCGGAAAGACGGTGCGCCGCATCCATAGTCCTTGCGTTGCGAAAAAAACAAAGGCGCGCATCGGCGGGGGGCCGATGCGCGCCCGGGGGTGGCTGACTTAGCCGCCGGTTGCCTCGCGGATCGCGGCATTGCCGCGCTCGACCGCGTTGTTCAGCGCCTGTTCAGCAGTCTGCTGACCCGACAGCATGTTCTCATACTCTTCGTTCTGGATGTCGCGCAGCTGCGGCAGGTTCGGGGCGCGCACGCCTTTCGAATTCGCCGTCGGGGCCTTGCCCGACATCTGCAGGATCGGCACTTCACGGGCCGGGTTGGTTTCATAGAAGCCCGAGGCCTTGGTGGCCTCATAGGCGGCCAGAGTCACCGGCAGATAGCCCGACTGTTCGTGCAGATACTGCTGCACTTCGGTCTGCGACAGGTAGTTGAAGAAGGTGCCGACACCTTTGTACACTTCGTCCGACTTGCCGCCCATCACCCAGAGCGAGGCACCGCCCGGCGTGGTGTTCTGCGGCGCGCCTTCGGCCGTGTCGTCATACGGCAGCTGGCCGATGCCATAGTTCATGCCCGACTTGACGATATCGCCCAGCCCGCCCGAGCTTTCGGTCAGGATGCCGCACTCACCCGAGGTGAAGTTCTGCTTGGCTTCCGAGGTGCGGCCGCCATAGACGAACACGCCCTCTTTCGCCAGATCGGCCAGGGTCTGGAAGTGGTTGACGAAATTCGGTGCGTTGATCGCCAGTTCCGGGTTGCCGGCCAGACCGTTTTCGTTGCTGGCCCAGGACAGGTTGTTCCAGGCGGCAAAGTTTTCGGTGTGGATCCAGGTCAGCCAGGTCGAGGTATAGCCACAGGTGGCAGCGCCGCTTTCCTTGATCTGGCGCGCAGCGGCCCAGACTTCGGCCCAGGTGGTCGGCGGGGTATTCACGTCCAGCCCGGCCTTCTCGAAGATATCCTTGTTGTAATACAGGATCGGCGAGGACGAGTTGTAGGGGAAGGACAGCATTTCGCCTTCGGGGCTGGAATAATAGCCCACGATGCCCGGCAGATACTGGCTCTTGTCAAATTCGAAACCTGCCTCGCTCAGCACTTCGGCCACCGGCTTGATGGCCCCCTGCGCGCCCATCATCACGCCGGTGCCCACGTCGAACACCTGAATGATGTCCGGGGCCTGCCCTGCGCGGAACGCGGCGATCCCGGCGTTCAGCGTTTCAGGATAGGTGCCCTTGAACACGGGCATTACCTTGTATTCGGATTGGCTGGCGTTGAAATCGGAAGCAATTTTCTCGACCACTTCGGAGTTGGCACCGGTCATCGCATGCCACCACGAAATCTCGGTCTGCGCCTGCGCCGACATCGGCAGCGCGATCAGGCCAAGGGCCCACAGGTTCACGGTTTTCATCATTGTCTTCCTCCTAGGGATTTGCTGACTGGGCACCTATTCCCGAAAGACATGTCATCCATGTAACAATCGGCCTCCCCGGCACCCCTTCACCTGTTACAAAGGCCAATTTTTTACCGGCAAGTCAATTGTGAACCGTCATGATGCGGTTTTGCCCGCCGCAAAGGCCGGCTTCGGGCCAGGCGCGGGCGGTCATGCGGGGCAATGCCCCCGACGCCGGGCGCCTGGCCCAAAGGTAAACGAATCCTTAATGTCCCGGAGTCAAGTCATTGATATTGCATGATATTGAGGGGTGTAACACAGGGGGAACCCCGTGGTAAACCCGGCCCTCACGCACCCCGCCGCCCTTCCAGCACCGCCTTGACGACCAGCGCCACCAAGGCCAGCAGGGTCAGCACCGACGCCGCCGCAAAGGCCCCGGTCGCGTTCAGATCGTTGAACAACAGCTCCACATGCAGGGGCAAAGTATTGGTCTGGCCGCGGATATTGCCCGAAACCACCGACACCCCGCCAAACTCCCCCACCGCCCGGGCCGTGCACAGCACAGCCCCATAGAGCAGCGCCCAGCGGATGTTGGGCAGCGTCACCCGGGCAAACATCTGCCAGCCCGACGCCCCCAGCGTCAGCGCCGCCTGCTCCTGCTCCGACCCCTGCGCCTGCATCAGGGGCAGCACCTCGCGCGCCACAAACGGCGCGGTCACGAACATCGTCACCAGCACGATCCCGGGCAGCGCGAACATCACCTGCAGGTCATTGGCCTGCATCCACGGCCCCAGGATCCCTTGCCGCCCATAAAGCAACAGATAACAGATCCCCGCGATGATGGGCGAGATCGAGAAGGGAATCTCGATCGCCGTCACCAAAAGACTGCGCCCCGGAAAGCGGAACCGCGCCACAGCCCAGGCCGCCGCAATCCCGAAGGCAATGTTTATCGGCACCACGATCAGCGCCACAATACTGGTCAGCCAGATCGCATGCACGGTGGACGGGTCCATCAGATTGGCCGCATAGACCTGCCAGCCTTCGGCAAAGGCGCGCGCAAAGATATAAATCAGCGGCGCCACCACGATCAGCAGCGTCACCACGACCGCCACCCCGATCAACAGGCGCGGCATCATCCGGGTCCGGGTCGGGTCCATCGCAAGCGTCTGCATCATGCCCCCTTGAAGCGCATCGCCCAGGCCTGCAGCCGGTTCGATACCACCAGCAGCACCAGCGCAAACAGCAGGAGCACCAGCGCAATCGCCGAAGCGCCCTGATAGTCAAACTCTTCCAGCCGGATAAACGCCAATAGCGCCGCGATTTCCGTCTTCATCGGCAGATTGCCGGCAATGAACACGATGGCCCCGAATTCACCCAAGGATCGGGCGAACGCAATGGTGCAACCCGCCAGCCATGCTGGCAAGATCTGCGGGAACACCACGCGGGCAAAGATCGCCCCTTCCGACGCGCCCAGCGTGCGCGCGGCCTGCTCATAGGCCGGGTCCAGATCCTCCAGCACCGGCTGCACCGTGCGCACCACAAAGGGCACCGAGGTAAAGGCCATCGCCAAGGCCACACCCCAGATCGTGTAGACGATGGAAATGCCCTGCGGCTCCAGAAACTGGCCAATCCAGCCATTCGCCGAAAACAGCGCCGTCAGCGACAGCCCGGCCACCGCCGTCGGCAAGGCAAAGGGGATGTCCATCAGCGCGTCCAAGATCCGCTTGCCGGGAAACTCATAGCGCACCAGCACCCAGGCCATCAGCAAACCATAGACCGCGTTGAAAAGGGTCGCGATCACCGCAGCGGTGATCGTGACCTGAAACGCTGCCACGGCGCGCGGCGCCGTGACAATGGCCCAGAACCGCGCCGGGCCGATTTCGGCCCCTTTCAAGATCAGCGCCAGCACCGGGATCAGGATGATCACGGTCAGGTACAGCAGCGTCGTGCCAAGGCTCAGGGTGAACCCCGGCAAGACGCGCTTGGCGCGGACAGGCGCGGCAGCTTGACTCATTGGTTCACAAAGACCTGATCAAGGATCGCGCCATCGGCCAGATGATCCGCCCGCACGGCATCCCAGCCGCCGAACACCTCATCCACCGTGACCAGCCGCACTTCGGGGAAGTCGCCGGCGTATTTCGCGGCCACATCGGCATCGCTGACCCGGTAGAAGTTCTGCGCCAGAATATCCTGCGCCTCTGGCGTGTAGAGCCATTCAAGGTAGGCCGTCGCCACCTCGGTCGTGCCCTTCGCTTCGGCGTTTTCGGCCACAACCGCAACCGGGAAGGCCGCGAACAGCGACAGCGATGGCGTCACGCGCTCAAACCCCTGCGCCGCGTATTCACGCGCGATGCCGCCGGTCTCGGCCTCGAAGGTCACCAGCACGTCGCCCAGTTCCCGCTCGGCAAAGGTTTGCGTGGCGGCACGCCCGCCGGTGTCGAACACCGGAACCGAAGACAGGATGGCTTTCACGAATTCCTGCGCCTTTGCGTGGTCGCCGCCGTTCTGCTCCAGCCCGTAGGCATAGGCCGCAAGATAGGTATAGCGCGCGTTGCCGCTGGTTTTGGGGTTCGGGAAGATCGGGGCCACGTCTTCACGGGCCAGATCCGACCAGTCGCGGATGTTCTTGGGGTTGCCCGCGCGCACAAGGAAGGCGGGCAGCGAGTAATAGGGCGACGCCCCGTTCGGCAGCGCCTCGCGCCAGTTTTCGGGCAACAGGCCACCTTCGGCCAGCACGTCGATGTCGGTTTCCTGATTGAAGGTCACCACATCGGCCTGCAAGCCTTCCAGAATGGCGCGGGCCTGACGCGACGATCCGCCATGGCTTTGGTCAATCGTCAGATCGCGGCCGGTGTCGGCCTTCCACTTGGCGACGAACGCCGGGTTCAGCGCCTCGAACAGCTCGCGTGCGATGTCGTAGCTGACGTTCAGCAGGCTGTCTTGCGCAGCTGCCGGGGCGGCAACCCCCAAAGTGGCGGCCAGAACGGCGGCCTTGATCAATCCGTGTTTCATCGACGTATCTCCTTGAGAGGGGAAAGCGGCACGGCTGCTTGCGCGATGCCGTCCAATGGGAAAACCGCGCCGGTCAGCGGGCGCAGGCGGTATGCAGTGCCAAGGGTCAGATCCGGGGCCGAATGGCGCAACAGGTCCACCGGCACCAGGGTGCCATCGGCCTGCCGCAAGGTGGCGCGGATCATCGCGCCGTTGCTGGCCTTGTGGGTCAGCACCCAAGGGCTGGCAGGGTCGGCGTGCAGCGCAATGGCATCGGGGCGCAGGAACAGCTGTGCCGGGCCGTCGGCCATCGCCCGACGCTCCAGCCCGCTGGCGTCCAGCCCCGCAGCCTCGGCCCGGCCACCGCGCAGGGTGACAGGCAGCTCCACCACCGCGCCCATGAAGCGGGCGACAAAGGGTGAGGCAGGGGAATCGTGGATCTGGTCGGCGGACCCGATCTGCTCGATCCGGCCTTCGCCCATCACCACTACGCGGTCGGCCAGTTCGAACGCCTCTTCCTGATCATGCGTCACGAACAGCGTGGTGGACCCGGTTGCCTGATGCACCTCGCGCAGCCAGGCCCGCAGGTCGCGGCGGATGGCGGCATCCAGCGCGCCAAAGGGTTCGTCCAGCAACAGCACGGCCGGTTCGATGGCAAGGGCGCGCCCCAGCGCCACCCGCTGCCGCTGCCCGCCCGAAAGCTGCGCCGGAAAGCGGTCAGCCAGCTGCGGGATCTGCAACAGGTCCAGCAGATCATCAACCTTGGCGGCAATCACCGTCTTTGACGGGCGCTCGGCCTTGGGCCGCACGGTCAGGCCAAAGGCAATGTTGTCGCGCACGGTCATATGCGGAAACAGCGCGTAATGCTGGAACACAAAGCCGATCCGCCGTTTTTGCGCGGGCAGGGGCAGCCAATCCTGCCCATTGACCACCAGCCCCCCGGCATCGGGCCAGTCCAGCCCCGCAATGATCTTGAGCAGCGTGGTCTTGCCCGACCCCGAAGGACCAAGCAGCGCCACAAGCTCCCCGTCATTGATCGTCAGATCAATGCCGCGCAGAACAGCGGTCTGGTCAAAGCGCTTGGTCAGCGACGAAATGGCGATTGTCATGCGAGTCTTCCTGTGCTCGCGGTGACATGCGCTGATCGCCTGCGCAGTTCAATGGCCGCCCAGGGCGCCCAGCCGTTCCTTTCAGGGAGGATACGGGAACAACATTCCGGGCCGGCCATCGCGGCCGCGCTGTCGTTTGCCTGTGCCCCCGTCTTGCAGAACCCTGTGCGCCCGGGCCATGCCCCGCCATGACGCGGTTCTTTTTAACCCTACAGCGGGCGCGTCAGACCTCGACGCTGACCCGCCCGATCGGGTTGGAACAGCAGGCCAGAATGTACCCTTCGGCAATCTCGTCATCCGAGATCCCGCCATTGTGCACCATATGCACCTCGCCCGCCGTCTTGCGCACCTTGCAGGTGCCGCACAGGCCAAAGGTGCAGCCCGAGGGGATGTTCAGCCCCGCCTTGCGGGCCACGGCCAGCACCGTGTCGGTTTCCGCGCAGGCGGCGGTAACGCCAGAGCTGGTAAAGGTCACGGCAGCGCGGCTGTCGGCATCGGGCACCACATCGGTAATCGGCTCGGCATCGCTTTCCTTGCGCACCGGCGCGCCGAAGCTTTCCTGATGATAGCGCTCCATGTCATAGCCGATCGACACCAGCATCTCGCGGACCGATTGCATGAACGGTTCCGGCCCGCAGCAGAACACCTCCCGCTCAAGGTAATCCGGCGCCATCAGGCCCAGCATGATCTGGCTGAGCCGCCCCTGAAAGCCGTGCCAGGTGCGGAACGGGTCGGGCTCCTCGACCGTGAAGCGCAGTTTCAGCCCCGGCACCCGGTTGGCGAAATTCTCCAGCCGTTCGCGGAAGATGATCTCGGACGGGCGCTTGGCGGCGTGGACAAAGACGATGTCCGGCATCTCGCCCGAATCCCAGGCCCAGGTCGTCATCGACATCATCGGCGTGATCCCGGACCCCGCCGAGATGAACAGGTATTTCTGCGCCGGATGGCGATGAAAGCTGAAAATCCCCGATGGCCCGAAGGCCTTGATCCGCATGCCGGGCTTCAGGTGGTTCAGCATCCAGCGCGTGCCGATCGAGGTCGCCTGCGCCTTCACGGTGACCGAAATCGACAAGGGCCGCGACGGGCTGGAGCTGAGCGTATAGGTCCGCTGCACATTGCCACCGGGCACCGGCAAATCCAGCGTCACGAATTGCCCGGGCTGATAGTCGAACCACGCCCCCGATGGCGCGCGGAAGGTAAAGGTGGCGGTATCGGCGGTGTCGGGGACCACCATGGCGCATTCAAGCGGCTCGGAATCCTGCCACGGCTTTGCCGCCCAGTTCATCTGCTGCGCCATGGTCTATTCCGCCGCCATGCTGGGGGCCGGGGTCAGCTTTTTGGTCATCGACCCACAATACCAGTCGATGAACTGGATCACGCCCTCTTCCTGAATCGGCGAATAGGGGCCGGGTTCATAGGCCGGCGACAGAATGCCCTTCTGGTTTTCCTCGACCACCTGCCGGTCCTCGTCATTGGTGGCCAGCCAGACATGGGTCAGGGTTTCCAGATCGTAATCCTTGCCTTCGACCGCATCCTTGTGAACCAGCCAGGTGGTGGTCACTTGCGTCTCGGTCGGGCTGATCGGCAGCACGCGGAAGGTGATGGCATGATCGCCAAGGAAATGGTTCCAGGTGTTGGGGTAGTGATACATGAGCAGGCTGCCCGCATCGTTGAACGGCATCTGGCCCATGCGTTTGGCCACCGCGGCCTTGGTGCTCATCGTATAGCTTTCGGCGTTGTTCAGCAGCGGAATGCGCGCCAGCCGCCACTGGAAATCCGGGGCATGCACAAACCGCGACGGCAGGCCCGCCGCCTCGCAGCGCTCCCAATGCTCCAGAATTTCCGGGCTGGCCGAATGCGGCCCATCCATCGCCCCGATCTTGGGGTTATCCGAGAAGGTGCGGCATAGCGCCGGGTGCGAGCCACCACAATGATAGCATTCGCGGTTGTTCTCGATCACCAGTTTCCAGTTGCCCTTTTCGACAATGCTGGACGAAAACGCCACCTTGGTCTCGGCAAGGCCCGAGGGCGCCAGATAGGTCGCGGCGGTGCGGGCCAGATCGGCAATCGCAGGCGGCACTTCGGCCAGACAGATATAGACGACGCCGCCCAGATCGACGCAATGCACCTTTTTCAACCCATAGGCGGCGGGGTTGAAATCCTCGCCCATGTCACGCGCCCAGGCCAGCTTGCCATCCAGATCATAGGTCCACTGGTGATAAGGGCAGACCAGCTTGGTCACCGTGCCGCTGGTCTTGGCGCACAGGCGCTGGCCGCGATGGCGGCAGACGTTGTGGAAGGCGCGGATGCGGCCATCGGTGCCGCGCACGATCACCACCGGATAATCGCCCACCTGCAATGTCGCGTAAGATCCGGCCTTTGCCAATTCGCAGGCCGGCACGGCGAACAGCCATTCCTTGTACCAGATCTGCTCCAGATCGGTCTGATACACACCCGGATCACAGTAAAGGTCACGCATCAGGGCAAAATTTGCCTTGCGCGACTGGAGTTCGCGACGGATCTCGTTCTGGTTCAGCATCTGGACCTCGCCCTGCCCAATTCGCCGCTGTCGTCAGCGGCCCCTTAAAGCCGCAGAATATGCATTTGCAGCATGTGCCCTATCGCGGCGCCGACTTGACGTGATCGCTTTCCGACTTGGCAAAAAACCACAGGTCCGGCGGGCTTTGCTGCACCCGAGGCACGGCAGGTGAACAGGGCCCCAGCTTGAGTTCTTTTCGTGCTGAAGTTGTGGGCAGATGTCAGAAATTCAGGGAATTTCCGGGCAGTTTCCGGTCCCGCAGCGCGGCAGGGCGCAGGTCTTTCGCACCGGCGCTTGCCGCCGCGTTTTCCAAGCTGACGGGGTGATGGTCATGGCACGGCTTTCCATCATTGTGGTCGAGCGCGACAGGGACCGCGCGCTGCGCATTGTCGATGGTCTTATGGCCTCGGGCGATCATGCGATCACGGTCATTTCCGAAAAAACCGGCCTTGCCCGCAGAATCGCCGAGCAAAAGCCCGATATCGTGCTGATCGACGTGGCCGATCCGTCACGCGATGTGCTGGAGGAACTGGCACTGGTCTCGGGCCCGATGGAGCGCCCAGTGGCGATGTTCGTGGACCGCTCCGATGAACAGCTGACCCGTGCCGCGATCGAGGCCGGGGTCTCGGCCTATGTGGTGGATGGATTGCAGCCAGACCGGATCAAGCCGGTGCTGGATGCCGCCATCGCCCGGTTTCACATGTTTCAGAAGATGCGCGCCGAACTGGCCGCCACCAAGGCCGCGCTGGAGGATCGCAAGATCATCGACCGCGCCAAGGCCATCCTGATGAAGGCGCGCGGTATTGATGAAGAGGCCGCCTATGCCCTGCTGCGCAAGACCGCGATGGATCAGAAACGCCGTGTGGCCGACATCGCGCAGCAACTGGTCATGGCGGCAGGATTGCTGACATGAGCCTGATCCCCCTGCGCCTTGGCTATGTCCCGCTGACCGATGCCGCCCCCCTGATCATGGCGCAAGAGCTTGGCTTTGCGGCAGAGGAAGGGCTGCACCTCAATATGATCCGGGTGCAAAGCTGGGCGCAAAGCCGGGATCTGCTGGGCATGGGCGGCATTGACGCGGCGCATATGCTGGTGCCCTTGCCAATTGCGCAGACGCTGGGCCTTGGCCCCGATTATCCCCGGTTCGATCTGGTGATGATGCTGTCGGTGGGCGGGCAGGCGATTGCGGTCAGTGCCGCGCTGGCCGATGCAATGCGGGCGCAGGGCCATGGCTTTGGCTTTGACGATCCGGTGGCGGCCCGCACCGCCTTGGCAAGCGTCGCTGGCGGGCAATTGCGCGTGGGCGTGCCCTTCCCGTTCTCGACGCAGGCCGAACTGGTCCGGCGGTGGCTTGGCGGCACGGAACTGGCCGCAGGCGTGACCATCCACACGGTCCCCCCGCCGCTGATGGCCGACGCCTTGGCGGCGGGCGAGGTGGATGCCTTCTGCGTGGGCGAGCCCTGGGCCTCTTATGCCGTGGAAACCGGGGTCGGCGCGCTGTTGCTGGCGGGCCGGGCGATCTGGGCCTCGCCGCCCGAAAAGGGGCTGGTCCTGACCCGTGATTTTACCGAAAGCCGCGCGGAGGAAACCGGGCGGCTGATGCGCGCGGTCTGGCGCGCCTGCCGCTGGCTCGACCGGCCCGACAATCGCGGTACGGCGGCCGAAATCCTATCGCGGCCGGACTACCTGAACCTGTCACCGGAACTGACCGAACGCGGCCTTCTTGGCCGGTTGCACATCAGTGCGGCGGGAGAGGTGCGGCAGTTTCCCGGCTTTATCCGCTTTCACGAGGGCGGGGCGAATTTCCCGTGGCGCAGTCTGGCGGCGCTGCTGGCGCGGCGGATTGCCGGGCTGCACGGGCTGGACGTGGCGCGCGCGATGGAACAGGCGACGGAATGCTTCCGCACCGATCTGTACCGCCAGCATCTGCGCAGTGCGGGGGCCGATCTGCCGGGCGCATCGGCCCGAATTGAAGGCGCTATGGCGCATCCGACCGCTGTTGCGTCAGAGAAGGGCCAGATGATTCTGGCCCCGGATGCGTTTTTTGACGGCGAAACCTACGATCCGGCGTTTGCACTGCGCTGAAGGATTCAGCAGACCTAACCGCCTTTGCGCAAATGTCATGCTGCACCTGCGATGCAGCAGCGCAGCGCTTGACCGGCGAGCCGGAACGGTCGCATGCTGACAAGTAAGATCAAAGGCAATGGCGCTTTCGATCTGACCATCTTCCGCAAAGATGCGGTCCCCCAAAATGGCAACGCGGCCACCCGTCCTGACCTCACACCCGAGGCAGTGATCGAGGTGGCTTTTTGCCGTTCAGCCCAAGCCCGCCGCGCAGCCGCCGGCCCGGCCTTTGCCAGAGGACACGCCCATGACCCTGATCCAGCCCACCCGCCGCAGCTTTCTGAAATCCGCCGCCAGCGTCGCTGCAACCGCCGCCGCTGTCCGTCTTGCCCTGCCGGGCGGGGCATGGGCCGCCACGGCCACGCCCGAAGTCACCGGCTGTACGCTGGGCTATATCGCGCTGACCGATTCTGCGCCGCTGATCATCGCGCTGGAAAAGGGCTTCTACGCCAAACATGGCATGCCGGATGTGAAGGTGGAAAAGCAGGCCAGCTGGGGGGCCACGCGTGACAACATGGCACTGGGCGCGGCATCGGGCGGCATCGACGGCGGCCATATCCTGCGCCCCAAGGTGCATTTGTATTCCACCGGCAGCGTGATGCAGAACAACCAGCCGCTGCCGATGTATACCCTGCTCAACCTGAACGAGGACGCGCAGGCGATTTCGGTGTCCCAGACCTATGCCGACAGCGGCGTCGGGCTGGACAGTGCGCCGCTGCGCGAGATCTTCGCGGCCAAGCGTGCCGCAGGGGCCGAAATCCCCGTCGCCATGACCTTCCCCGGCGGCACCCATGACCTGTGGATGCGCTATTGGCTGGCCGCCGGCGGGATCGACCCGACCAAGGATGTCGATCTGATCGTGGTGCCGCCGCCGCAGATGGTGGCGAACATGAAGGTCGGCAATATGGAGGCCTTCTGTGTCGGCGAGCCGTGGAATGAACAGCTGGTCAATCAGGGCATCGGCTTTACCGCCACCACCACCGGCGAGATCTGGGCAAACCACCCGGAGAAGATCCTTGGCATGCGCGCCGAATGGGTGGACGCCAACCCCAATGCCACGCTTGCCCTGATGATGGCGGTGATGGAGGCGCAAAGCTGGTGCGACGATGCCGCCAACAAGGACGAGATGGCCGAAATCATCGGCCGCCGCCAATGGTATAACGTGCCGGTCGCCGATATCGTGACCCGGCTGAAGGGCGAGATCAACTATGGCAACGCACGGCAGGAAAGCCGCACCGATCTGGCCATGAAATTCTGGCGGAACGGGGCCACCTCTTTCCCGTGGAAGTCGCTCGATACCTGGTTCATCACCGAAAACAAGCGCTGGGGCTATTTCCCCGGCGATCTGGACACCAAAGCCGTCGTCGATGCCACCAACCGCAGCGACCTGTGGCTGCAGGCGGCGGCGGGTCTGGGAATCGACACCTCGGCCTTTGGCGACAGCCGCGGGGCAGAGACCTTCTTTGACGGCAAGACCTTCGATCCCGCCAACGCTGATGCCTATCTCGACAGTCAGTCGATCAAGGCCATGGTGTAAGGGGGTGGCCATGTCTGTCGTCGCACTCAAGAAAACCCCCGCCCCGGCCAAGCAGGCCCCGGCGCAGGTGCTGCCACTGCCGGTCCCTGCGAAACCCAGCCAATGGCTGCAGAAATCCGGGTCATGGCTGGTCTCCTCGGTGCTGCCGCCGCTGGTGGTGCTGATGATCCTGCTGGCCATCTGGCAGATCGCCTTTTCCGGCCCCACCGCCGGGCTGCCCACGCCCACCAAGGTCTGGGCCGAAAGCAGCGAGCTGATCCTAGATCCGTTCTTTGTCTACGGCTCGCAGGACATCGGCCTTGGCTGGCGGGTGCTGACCTCGCTGGAACGGGTGGCCTACGGCTTTGGGCTTGCCGCCGTGGCGGGGGTGTTGATCGGCGCGGTCATTGGCCAGTCGGCACTGATGATGCGCGGCTTTGACCCGATCTTTCAGGTGCTGCGCACCGTGCCACCGCTGGCCTGGCTGCCGATCAGCCTTGCCGCCTTCATGGACAGCCGCCCCAGCGCGATTTTCGTGATCTTCATCACCGCAATCTGGCCCATCATCATCAACACCGCCGCCGGGGTCCGCGCCATTCCCCAGGATTACCGCAACGTCGCCGCCGTCCTGCGCCTGAACCAGATCGAGTTCTTCTGGAAGATCATGGTTCCCTCTGCCGCGCCCTACATCTTCTCGGGCCTGCGCATCGGGGTTGGCCTGTCATGGCTGGCCATCGTCGCGGCCGAGATGCTGACCGGCGGCGTCGGCATCGGGTTCTTCATCTGGGATGCGTGGAATTCCTCGCGCCTGACCGACATCATCGTGGCGCTGATCTACATCGGAGTGACCGGCTTTGTGCTGGATCGTCTGGTGGGCTGGATCGGTTCCGTTGTCTCCCGGGGGACTGCATCATGACCATGGCACCGACCAGATACCTGCACATCGACCGTATCAGCAAAACCTTCACCAATGGCGCAAAGGTCACCGAGGTGCTGTCAGACATTCGCCTGACCATCGACAAGGGCGAATTCGTCTCGATCATCGGCCATTCCGGTTGCGGCAAATCCACCCTTCTGAACCTGATCGCCGGGCTGACCGACGTGACCACGGGTGCGCTGAAACTGGAAGGCCGCGAGGTGAACGCACCGGGCCCGGAACGCGCCGTGGTGTTTCAGAACCACAGCCTGCTGCCCTGGCTCACCGTCTATGACAACGTGAAACTGGCGGTCTCCAAAGTGTTCTCCGGCACCAAAACCCGGGCGGAACGGCATGACTGGATCATGCAGAACCTCGATCTGGTGCAGATGACCCATGCCGCCGACAAACGCCCCGGCGAGATTTCGGGCGGGATGCGGCAGCGCGTCGGCATCGCCCGCGCCCTGTCAATGGAACCCAAGGTGCTGCTGCTGGATGAACCCTTCGGCGCGCTGGACGCGCTGACCCGGGCGCATCTGCAAGACGCGGTGATGGATATCCACGCCCGCCTTGGCAACACCATGATCATGATCACCCATGATGTCGATGAAGCCGTGCTGCTGGCCGACCGCATCGTGATGATGACCAACGGCCCGGCGGCCACGATCGGCGAGGTGCTGGAGGTTCCCATCCCCCGCCCGCGCGACCGCATCGCGCTTGCCAGCCACCCCGATTACGTCCGCGCCCGCGAAGCGGTGCTGCGGTTCCTCTATGAACGTCATCGCTTCGTCGAAGCGGCGGAGTAACCGATATGAAACAAAAACTTGTGGTGATCGGCGCGGGCATGGCCTCGGGCCGGATGCTGGAGGCTTTGTTTGAGGCGGGGGGCAATTTCGATGTCACCCTGTTCAACGCTGAGCCGCGCGGCAATTACAACCGGCTGATGCTGTCGCCGGTGCTGTCGGGCGAAAAAACCTATGATCAGATCGTGACGCATGATGCGGCGTGGTATCAGGCCCACGGAGTCGATTGCCGCTTTGGTGAACCGGTCGTCAAGATCGACCGCACCAACCGCATCGTCACTTCCAACACCGGCGGCGTGCCCTATGACGCGCTGGTGATTGCCACCGGATCGGCCCCGTTCATCGTGCCGGTGCCGGGCAAGGATCTGCCGGGCGTGGTCGCCTACCGCGATCTGGAAGACACCAATGCGATGATTGCCGCCAGCAAACCCGGTGCCCGTGCCGTGGTGATCGGCGGCGGCCTGCTGGGGCTGGAGGCTGCCGCAGGCATGGCCGCACGCGGGGCCGAGGTCACGGTCATTCACCTGATGGGCCATCTGATGGAACGTCAGCTGGACCCCGCCGCCGGATACCTTCTGCAAAAGGATCTGGAACGTCGCGGCATCCGCATCCACTGCAAGGGGGCCACCAAGGCCATTCTGGGCACCGACAGGGTCGAGGCCGTGCTGCTCGAAGACGGCACCGTCTACCCCGCCGATCTGGTCTGCATGGCCGTGGGCATCCGGCCCGAGGTGCGGCTGGCCAATGACGCGCATCTGGAGGTGGGGCGGGGCATCACGGTGGATGACCAGATGCGCACCTCTGACCCGGCGATCTTTGCACTGGGCGAATGCGTGGAGCATGACAAACAGCTCTTCGGCCTCGTCGCCCCGCTTTACGATCAGGCCAAGGTGCTGGCCGCAACCCTGCTGGGGCAGCAAGCCGCCTTCAAGCCCGTCCAGACCGCCACCAAGCTCAAGGTCACCGGGGTTGATCTGTTCAGCGCAGGTGACTTTGCCGATGCGCCGGGGCGTGAGGATATCGTGTTCCGCGATCCGGGGCGCGGGGTCTACAAGCGCCTGATCCTTGAGGGTGATAAGCTGATCGGCGCGGTGATGTATGGCGACACCGCCGATGGCGCATGGTTCTTTGACCTGATCAAACAGGGCAAACCGATAACCGACCAGCGCGACACGCTGATCTTTGGCCCGGCCTTTCAGGGAGGTGCCCAAACGGACCCTCTGGCAGCCGTTGCAGCCTTGCCGCCTGAGGCGGAAATCTGTGGCTGCAACGGCGTCTGCAAGGGCAAGATCGTCACCGCCATCGGCGGCGGGGCCACCACATTGGATGCCGTGCGCATGGCCACCAAGGCCAGCGCCAGCTGCGGCACCTGCACCGGCCTCGTGGAACAGGTGATGGCCTTGACGCTGGGCGACAGGTTCAGTGCCAACACCAACCCCCCGATGTGCAAATGCACCGATCACACGCATGAAGACGTGCGCAGGCTGATCAAGTCGATGGGGCTGAAATCCATTCCCGCCGTGATGCAGGAATTGGGCTGGAAAACGGTTGGCGGCTGCGCGTCCTGCCGCCCGGCGCTGAACTACTACCTCATCGCCGACTGGCCGACCGAATACACTGACGACCGCCAGTCGCGCTTTGTCAACGAACGCAACCACGGCAATATCCAGAAGGATGGCACCTATTCGGTCGTGCCGCGCATGTGGGGCGGCGTCACCACACCCGCCGAGCTGCGCGCCATCGCCGATGCCGCCGACCGCTATGCCGTGCCGATGGTCAAGGTCACCGGTGGCCAGCGGATCGACCTGCTGGGCGTCAAGAAAGAAGACCTGCCCGCCATCTGGTCCGACCTGAACGCCGCAGGCATGGTCTCGGGCCACGCCTATGCCAAGGGTCTGCGCACGGTGAAAACCTGTGTCGGCACCGAGTTCTGCCGCTTTGGCACCCAAGACAGCACCGGGCTGGGGATAAAGCTGGAAAAGCTGCTTTGGGGGGCATGGACGCCCGCCAAGGTCAAACTCGGCGTCTCGGGCTGCCCGCGCAACTGCGCCGAAGCCACCTGCAAGGACATCGGCGTGGTCTGCGTCGAGTCAGGCTATGAAATCAGCGTCGCAGGCGCCGCTGGCATGGACGTGCGCGAAACCGAGTTTCTGTGCAAGGTCACCACCGAGGCCGAGGTGATGGAGGTGATCGCCGCCTTCACCCAACTCTACCGCGAAAACGCCCGCTACCTGCACCGCATCTACAAATGGGTGGCCAAGGTGGGGCTGGACTGGTGCCGTGCGCAGGTCGAAGACCCGGCCACCCGCCGCGCGCTCTATGACCGGTTCATGCTGTCGCAATCGGTCTACCAGACCGACCCATGGGCCGAACTGGCCGCCAAACCGGCGGATTGGGCCCCGATTGCCGACCTGACGCTGAGGGCCGCAGAATGAGCCGGTTCATCGACATCGCCGCCTTGGAGGATATTCCCCGTCAGGGCGCAAGGCTGGTCAAAACCGCGCTGGGATGTATCGCGGTGTTCCGCACCGCTGATGACCGGGTCTTCGCGCTGGAAGACCGCTGTCCGCACAAGGGCGGCCCGCTGTCCGAAGGCATCGTGCATGGCACTTCCGTTACCTGCCCGCTGCATGCCTGGGTGTTCGACTTGAACACGGGCCAAGCGCAGGGCGCAGATGAAGGCGCGGTGCAGACTTTTGCCGTGCAGCTGACCGCAGGGCGCGTGCTGCTGGATGCCACCCGCCTTGCCCGGCGCTCTGCCGCATGACCGCAGTCCGCACAACCTGCCCCTATTGCGGCGTCGGCTGCGGGGTGATTGCCACGACAGACGGCAAGGGCGGCGTACAGATCAAGGGCGACCCCGACCACCCCGCCAACCGGGGCCGGTTGTGTGTGAAGGGCGCGGCCTTGGGCGAAACCCTGTCCACCGAAGGGCGGCTCATGGCACCGATGATCCGGGGGCGGGAAGCCACATGGGATCGCGCGCTGGATGAGGTGGCCACGCGGTTCTCGCAAACCATCGCCAGGCACGGCCCGGATTCGGTGGCACTCTACGTCTCGGGCCAGCTGTTGACCGAAGATTACTACGTCGCCAACAAGCTGATGAAAGGCTTCATCGGCAGCGCGAATATCGACACCAACTCGCGGCTCTGCATGGCGTCTTCCGTTGCCGGCCACCGCCGCGCCTTCGGGTCAGATACCGTGCCAGGCCAGTACGAAGATCTGGAACTGGCCGATCTGGTGGTTCTGACCGGCAGCAATCTGGCATGGTGCCACCCGGTCCTGCATCAGCGCCTGATGGTCGCCAAGGCCGCCCGGCCCGCGCTGAAGATCGTGGTGATCGACCCGCGCCGCACCGCCACCTGCGAAGGCGCAGACCTGCATCTTGCCCTTGCCCCCGGCGCCGATGCCCATCTGTTCAACCTGCTTTTGTGCCACATCGCCGATCAGGGCCGCCTGAACCCGGACTTCCTGCCCCATGTGGCAGGGCTGGACGCGGCCCTTGCCACCGCCCGCATCAGCACCGCCGACGACACCGGATTGCCCCCGGCAGACCTCGCCGCTTTCCTCTCCCTCTGGGCCAGCACCAAGCGCGTCGTCACCGTCTATTCCCAGGGCATCAACCAATCCGACTCTGGCACCGACAAGGTCAACGCCATCCTGAACTGTCACCTCGCCACTGGCCGCATCGGCCGCCCCGGCATGGGGCCGTTTTCCATCACCGGTCAGCCCAATGCCATGGGCGGGCGCGAGGTGGGCGGGCTGGCCAATATGCTCGCCTGCCATCTGGATCTGGAAAACCCCACCCACCGCAATGCCGTGCAGGCCTTCTGGGCCGCCCCCACCATGGCAACCAAGCCGGGGCTGAAGGCGGTGGACATGTTCCGCGCGGTCGAAGAGGGGCGCATCAAGGCACTGTGTATTCTGCACACCAACCCCGCGGTCACCATGCCCGACGCCCATCGCGTGGCCCGCGCCATCGCCGCCTGCGACTTCGTCGCGGTCAGCGACATCTGGCCCAATACCGACACCGCCCGTCTGGCCCATGTGCTGCTGCCCGCCGCAGGCTGGGGCGAAAAAGATGGCACCGTCACCAATTCCGAGCGGATGATCAGCCGCCAGCGCGCCTTTGCCCCGCCCCCCGGTCAGGCCCGGGCCGATTGGTGGCACCTGGCGCAGGTGGCACAGCGCATGGGCTTTGCGGGGTTCGACTGGGACAGCCCGGCGCAGATCTTCGACGAATACGCCCGCCTGTCCGGCGTGGCGGGCCGCTTGGGTAGCGATTTCGACATCTCGGGGCTGGCCGGCACGGAGTACGAAACCTTCCCCCCGATGGTCTGGCCGCAGGCGGCGCGCAAGGGAGGGCGCTTCTTTGCCGATGGCCGGTTCCACACCCCCGACGGCCGCGCCCGGTTGCTGCCCGTCACCGCCCGCCTGCCCGCCCCCGCCACGCAAACCCTGCCGTTCCGCCTGAACACAGGCCGCGTCCGTGACCAGTGGCACACGATGACCCGCACCGGCATGGCCCCGCGCCTGACCCGGCATCTGGGCGAGCCCTATCTGGAACTGCACCCCACAGATGCCGCCCGCCTTGACCTCGCCCCCGCCGCACTGGCCGAGGTGCACAATGACCATGGCCGCAGCCTCCTGCGGGTGATGATCAGTGCCTCCGTGCAGCCCGGTCACCCCTTCGCCCCGATGCACTGGACGGGCGAGACCGCCCCCACAGGCCGCATCGACGCTTTGGTGCCCGCGCTGACAGACCCGGTCTCCGGCCAGCCCGCCAGCAAATCCGCCGCCGTGGCGATCCGCCCCTATGCAGCCCGCTGGTATGGCTTTGCCCTGTCACAGCGCGATGTGACCCCGATCTGCGACTACTGGGCCAAGGGTCGCATTGCAGGCGGCATCCAGCTGGAACTGGCGGGGCAGGCAGAGCCCGAAGACTGGGCCGATTGGGCCTGCACCCTGTTCGGCCTGCCGCCCCCGTCCGCCATGCTCTCCGACCCGGCGCAGGGCCTGCATCGCATGGCCTTTACGGCGCATGGCAGGCTGACCGCTGCCCTGTTCATCGCCCGCGATCCGGTGCTGCTGTCGCGCGCGCATCTGTCCACAGCGCTCGGTGACACCGACCTGTCGGTCCTCGCAGGCCGCCCCGCCGCCAACCGCCCCGATCCCGGCCCAACCGTCTGTGCCTGCCTGAACGTGGGGCTCAACACCCTCCTGCGCGCGATCAGCACCGATGGGCTGATGAGTGTCGATGCCATCGGTGCCGCCCTTGGCGCGGGCACCAATTGCGGCTCTTGCCGCCCGGAGCTTGCTGCCCTTCTGTCCCGCCACAGCCACCGCGAGGCCGCCGAATGAGCTTTCTTCAGAACCCCGCCACGATCATCCCCGGCGCTGACAGCCCAAGGCAAGGCCGCATCACCCTTGTCGGGGCCGGGCCGGGTGCGGCAGACCATCTGACACTCCGCGCCGTCCGCTGCCTGGGCCAGGCCGATGTGATCTACTATGACCGGCTGGTCGACCCCGAGGTTCTGGCCTTCGCCCGCCCCGGCGCAGAGTGCATCTTTGTCGGCAAGGAGGTTGGTGCCCACAGCTGGCCGCAATCCCGGATCGACGCGACAATCGTTGCCGCCGCCCTGCAGGGCAAGCATGTGGTGCGGCTCAAATCCGGCGATCCGTCAATCTTTGGCCGCGCCGGCGAAGAGATTGCCGCCGCCCGCGCCCATGGCATTGCCATCGACGTCATTCCCGGCGTCACCGCCGCCTCTGCCGCCGCCGCCAGCCTGTGCCAGCCGCTCACCCTGCGCGGCGTGACAGACCGGGTGGTGCTGGCCACTGCCACCTGTTGCACCGGCGACATGCCGTCAGGCGTGGCCGAAATGGCGCGGCCCGGCACCTCGCTGGTGTTCTACATGGCGATGAACCAGCTCGACGCGCTGACCGCGCAGCTGCTGCTGGCCGGGGTGTCCCCCGCTCAGCAGGTGACGGTTGCCGCCAATATCTCGCGCCCCGATGAACGTGCGATCACGACCACGCTGGCACGGCTGTCGCAGGATTGCCGGGCGGCACAGCTGCGCAATCCGGCGATCCTGCTGATCGAACTGGCAAAACTGGCCGGGGAGGCGATGGCACAGGTCGGGTCGGACCCTGCCAAAGTGGTCTGCCCTGCCTAAGACCCTGCATCCCGCAGCATAGCGCGCAGACTGTCCTCCAGCGCGATCTTCGGGGCCCAACCCGTGGCCGCCCTCAGGCGCGCGGGGCTGCCGATGCTTGTGCGGACAGCCGCGGGATTGTGCAGGCCGCCGTCGCGGATCACCGGCTGCCAGCCGCCAAGCCGGCACAGCAGGTCCAGAACCTGGTGCAAGCTGTGTCCCTGACCGCTGGCCACATTGAACATCCCCTGCGGACCTTTGGGCTGGCCCAGCCTCACCAGTGCCGCCGCCACATCGCGCACATCCACCCAGTCCCGCACCACCTGAGCGTTGGAAAGCGCGAAATCCGAAGGCTCCGCGCGCAGCTGCGCGGCAAAGAGCTGCGGCACCAGATGCGCAGGCTGGCCCGGGCCGGTCACATTGAACGGCACCGCGACCGCCAGATCAAGACCCAGCCGCTTGGCCTGTGCCAGCGCATGCAGCGTCACCGCCGCCTTGCTGACCCCATAAGCCCCGGCGGGGCGCAGCGGATGGTCTTCTCGGATGGCCTCCAGACCCTCCGGCATCGGCGCATAGATCGCGGCGGAGGACACCACCACCAGCCGCACGGGCCGCGGCAGGCCCGCCGCCGCCGCGATCAGCCGCGCCGTAGCGGTCAGATTGGCCGCCGTCAGCGCGGCCCGGCCCTCCTCGGTCGGGGGCGCTTGGGTCAGGCCAGCACAGTGGATGATGCCATCGGGCCGCAGGTCGGCCAGCAGGGCTTGCAGCGGATCGGTCACCAGATCGGCGCAACCTACCTCTGCCCCTGGCGGCACTGGCGCTGCCGGGGCCGTCCGGTACAGGGCAATCGCGCGATGACCGCTGGCCAACAGGGCCTGCACAACCGCCCCGCCGACAAAGCCGCCCGCGCCGGTGACCAGCACCCGCCGCCCTGTGTTGTCCTGCCTGATGGGGTCCAACGCGTCTTTCCGTGCCTGCCTGATGCAGCGCAGTTGGCGGCAAGACCCGGCGGCAATCAAGCCCTCTCAGCGCCCCGCATCCCCCTGTCTCGTGGCAAATGCGCCCTTGCCCTGCCGCAGCAATGCCATGCCGCCCCGCCCGGCCCCGGCCGGACCATACCGGGGATCAGCCCGGCGCAGATAGGCAATCTGGCGCAAGGTTGTCGTGACACAGACGGTTCCCAGAATGTCGCGCATCATGCCGATATCGGCCCTGATACCCTCCCGCCAGCCGGTCTTTGCGGCCTTCGACGGGCTGGACACGCGCGGCCAGCCGACAATCGCCACCGACAGACCGGCGGCCTGAATATGGGTGTTCAGGAACACCTCCAGCCCAAAGCGTGGCAGCGCGTTCAGCCCCGGCAGAATCGGCCGGATCAGCCACATCGGCAGCACCCGCTCGCCGGTGATGTAATCGACGCCCAGCCAGTGCCAG
The DNA here is from genome assembly GCF_002900965.1 of Pseudotabrizicola formosa. GTDB lineage: Bacteria > Pseudomonadota > Alphaproteobacteria > Rhodobacterales > Rhodobacteraceae > Pseudotabrizicola > Pseudotabrizicola formosa. The sequence continues at coordinate 152,987 of NZ_PJOM01000005.1, forward strand.
ACTCTTGGCGCATTGCCCCGCAGCGACAGCGCCACATCGGTCCGCCCTTCGGCCACCGGTGCCAGCAACTGTGACAGGTCTGCCGCGCATAACCCGGTCAGATCGGCATCCAGCAACAGCACATGGCTGGTACGAACCTCGCGCAGCGCCTGCGCCACCGCCGCCGACTTGCCCCGGTTGGGCCACAGCCGCACCACCCGCACCCCGGCGACCCGGGCCACCGCCGCCGTGTCATCGCGCGATCCGTCATCCACCACCACAACCGACTGGATCATCGGGTGATTCTGCACGGCGGCCAATACGGCGGTGAGGCGCGCGGCCTCGTTATGTGCGGGGATCAGACAGGTGAAGGTGGGTGTCATGTGTCTTTCTCGCTGCGGGAGGTGAGATGAAAAAGGGCAAAGACAACAGCACAGAACAGCACCAGCAGTGCCGCGCCGATCAGCCCCAGACCGGCCCGGCCGGTCACCGCGCCAAACCACCAGCCGAAGGCAAGGCAAAGGCCGGTCTTGGGCAGGGTCGCCAGCGTGTTCAGAACCAGAAACCGCATCACCGGCATCCGGGCCATGCCCGCCGCCAGCAACACGGCAAAGCCTGCCGAATGCGTCAGCTTGCCCAGCACCAGAAGTCGCCCGCCATTGCGCCGGAAGGTCCGCAGCGCGCCCGCCAGCCGCCGCCGCGTCACACCAAACCGCCCCAGCCAGGGCAGCGCCAGACCGGCGCGCCCCCGGCGCCCGATCCAGTACAGCACGACATCGCCCGCCAGATCGGCCACGACCAGCACGACAAAGGCCAGTTGCAACGGCACCAGCCCGGCCTTTGCCAGATAGCCTGTCACCACCGACACCACCGGCCCTTCCAGCAGGGCCAGGGGCGCGATGATCAGCAATCCGTAGTCGCGGATCAGCGCACCGACATCCGCTTCGGTCATCCGCTTACTCGGCGGGCAGGGTGCGCGGCGCAGGCGACAGCACCGTGCCCCGCCAGTCAAAGCCCCGCCGCAGGAAGGTGGCCAGCCAGATCGGCAGCATCAGCAGATCGCGCAAGACCAATACCGGCACAGCCCACAGCCCCGCAGGCCAACCCGCGCGGGCGGCCACAAAGATCTCTGCCAGATACCACACAGCCGCATACAGCAGCCCGTAAACCGGATCGGCCCCCGTCATCATCAAGGCTCCGAAGGCAGCGGCAACCGGCACCAGACCGCCGTTCAGAACCTCAAGGGCGAACAGAACCGGAAAGGCGTCCCGCCGCACCCGGCTCCACCGCACCTGCCGGGTCCAGACCTGCGCAAGGCTGCGCCGCCCGATCGGCTGGGCAAAGGGCAGGGGGGTCAGCGTCACCTCGCGCCCCAGCGACCGCGTGATCTGCGTGGCGGCCGCATCTTCGGCCAGGGTCTGCCCCAAAGCCCGCAACCCACCGGCATGTTCCAGCAAGGGCTTGTTGAAGAACAGCGTCTTGCCCTGCGCAAAGGCGGGGCCGATGCTGGCGGCGGCATGTTGCAGCAGCGCCTGATTGCTGTTGAGAAAGGCACATTCCAAAGCGCCCCCCAGATTTTGCGGACGGCTCCCCACCGGGGGCGAAGACACCAGCCCGGTGGCGGGCCCCCAGCTTCCCACCACCGTCGCCAGATAATCCGGCGGCAGCATCAGATTGCTGTCGGTCATGCAGACCCAGTCCCCGCTGGCCGCAGCCCAGCCCTTGAACACATTGTTCAGCTTCGGATTGCCCGAAATCCGGTCCAGCCCGATCAGCAACCGCGCGGGTACCTGTGGGTTGCGCGCGATCAGACGGTTGACCAATGCGATCACCGGGTCATCCGGGCTTTGCGCGCAAAAGATAACCTCATAGCGCGGATAGTCCTGATCGAAGGAGGATTGCAGCGTTTCCGCGTCAAACGCATCCACCCCGCAAACCGGGCGCAGCAGGGTCACGAACGGGGTGCCGATCACACCTGCCGCCGGTGCCCTGCGCCGCAGCCGGTGCAGATACAGCCCCACGGCCCCCAGATGCGCCAGCAAAAGCACCGCCGCCACTGTGGTCAAAGCCAAAGCCATCATGTTGCCCCCTCCAGATCCTGCGCCGCCAATCCGCTGCGCAGGGCCGCAGCCTCTGGCCGCCAGCACAGCAGGCGCAGGCTGCCATCAGGCTGTTCCGACAGCGCCGTCATGCTGTCCAGCCAGTCGCCGCAATTGGCATAGGTCAGACCATGGTCATCATGCAGACCCGCGATGTGGAAGTGCCCGCAAATCACCCCATGCACCCCATGCGCCCGCGCCATCTCCACCAGCCGGCGTTCATGCCTGCGCCCCCGGTACAACAGCGAATTGACCCCGGCCAGCAGCGCCTCGATGGTGCTGCGCGCCTCTGCCGAACTGCCACGCCGCAGCACCGACAGCCCCCGGTCCACCCGCCGCAGCACGTGGTCGATCCGGCTGCCCAGACGGGTCATCGTATGAGACCGTACCGCGCGCGCATCCGCAATATCGCCATGCAGCACCAGATAGCGGCGCTGATCCCCGGCCTGATGGATCACATGATCCACCGCCGCCACGGCCAGATGCTTCGGGGCGGGGGCCTGCGTCGGGTCCGGGTCATGATTGCCGCGCAGATAGTGGATCACCGCCCCCGCCCTCTGCCGGTCGCGCAGGTGATCAACCACCTGCTGCGCCTCTTCGGTCCAATGCGGCAAGAGCGGCTGCCACAGGTCCAGCACATCGCCGACCAGAAAATAGGTCTTGGCATGGTTGTGCTGCAGGAAAGACAGGATCAGGTCTGCCCGGCTGCCCAAGGCCCCAAGATGCAGGTCTGACAGGAACAAGGCGCTGTGATGTCTGACTGATCCGGTCATGCGCCTGCTCCGCTTTGCCCTTTGCGCCAAGCCTTGGCGCAAAAGCGCAACGGTCGTGTGAAGGATTTGCTGCATTGCGGCGACAGTTGCGGCCAAGGCAGGCCCACTCATGGGCGCCGCGCCACCCGGCACGCCGGGTCAGATCAGCGCCCGACAGGCCTTTGCGGCGGCCTGCACGATGCCGTCGCGTGCGATGTGCCGCCCATCCCGCACCACATGCCGCCCCATCGCCCAGACATCCGCAACCGTCAGATCCCGCCCGAAAACCCAGCGGTCCAGCACATGGTCATCGGCCATATCAAGACCCATCGGGTCATGCAGCGCCACCAGATCGGCCGGCGCGCCCGCCGCGATCTGCGGGGCCGGGGCCCCAAGCGCCTGCGCCCCGCCACGGGCCGCCCCCAGAACCAGCCGCGCGCCGGTAGACCCGGTATCGGCACAGAGATTGCGCGCGCGGCGGTGCAGGCGCTGCGAATATTCCAGCATCCGCGCCTCTCCTGCCGCCGTGATCTGCACATTGCTGTCGGTGCCGAACCCGAACCGCCCCCCCGCCGCCAGAAACGGCTCGGCAGGGAAAATCCCATCCCCCAGATTGGCCTCGGTGATCGGGCACAGGCCGACCACGGCACCCCTGTCGGCAATGCCCTGCACCTCGGCCGGGGTCAGATGCGTGGCGTGGATCAGGCACCACTCCGGCCCGACCGGGGCCCGGTCCAGCAGATACGCCACCGGGCGCTGGTCGCAAAAGGCAAGGCAATCCTCCACCTCCTGCACCTGCTCGGCAATGTGCAGGTGCAAGGGCCGCCCCGGAAAGGCCTGCGCCAGCGCGGTGATCTGCTCCATCGTCGCCGCGCGCAGCGAATGCGGTGCCAGCCCCACCCGGTCCTGCCCCCGCGCCATCCCGTCGCAGGCCTCCACCAGACGCGCAAACCCGTCGATATCATCTAAGAACCTGCGCTGCCCCTCACCTGCGGGTTTCGGGCCAAAGCCGCCATGGGCATAGAACACCGGCAGATGCGTCAGGCTGATCCCGGTCTCCTCCGCCGCCGCGAAGATGCGGCAGGACATCTCGGCCGGGTCATCATAGCGCGACCCATCCGGGCGGTGGTGCAGATAGTGGAACTCCCCCACCCGGGTAAACCCCGCCTCGAGCATTTCCACATAGGCCAGCGCAGCAATCGCCTGCATCGCCTCCGGTGTCAGGTTCAGGGCAAAGCGATACATCATCTCGCGCCAGGTCCAGAAACTGTCTGGCCCCGGTCCGCGCTGTTCGGTCAGGCCGGAAAAGCCGCGCTGAAACGCATGGCTGTGCAGGTTTGGCAGGCCGGGAATCACACTCCCGGCCCGGTGATCCCCGGGCTGCGGCGGGGTGCCTGCCGTGACGCGCTCAATCCGCCCGCCCGCCAGCACCAGCCGCACATCGCGCGCCCAGCCTTCGGGCAGCAGAGCAGTCCGGGCGTGCAGCGTCATGGCGGTTTCCTCTGCCAAAGGGGCTATGCAAGTGATCTTTGATATGTATATACTTGAAACAGACGCAAAGGAAGCAAAACCTTTTCCACACACCCTTTCCCACCTGCCAAAGGGGGCCGCCATGCCAGCCACGCTCTGGACCAATGCAAGGGTTGTTACCGCCGATGGCGGCATCCCCCGCGCCCCGCAGCCGGGCGCGCTGGAGGTGCTGACCGAAGGCGGCCAGATCCTCGCCGTCGGCCCGGCGCTCCCCCGTGCCGGGGCCGCGATCATGGATTGCGCAGGCCGCCTGCTGACCCCCGCCCCGATCGACTGCCACACCCATCTGGTCTTCGGCGGCGACCGGGCGACCGAATTCGAAATGCGGCTCGATGGCGTGCCCTATGCCCAGATCGCGGCACAGGGCGGCGGCATCAGGGCCAGCATGCGCGCCACACGCGCCATGGATGTGGATTCGCTGGTGGCCGCCAGCCTGCCAAGGCTGGATCATCTGCTGGCCGAAGGCACCGGCACGGTCGAGGTCAAATCCGGCTACGGCCTGTCGGTTGCGGCAGAGCTGACCATGCTGCGCGCCGCCCGCGCGTTGGGCCAGGCACGGCGGGTGCGCATCTGCACCACATGGCTGGCCGCCCATGCCCTTCCGCCAGATTATGAAGGCCGCCCCGAGGCCTATATCGCCGAGGTGGCGATTCCCGGCCTGACCGCCGCCCATGCCGAAGGTCTGGTCGATGCGGTGGACAGTTTCTGCGAAACCATCGCGTTCACGCCCGACCAACTGGCTCCGCTCTACGATCACGCCCGCGCTTTGGGCCTTCCGGTCAAGATCCATGCCGAACAGCTGTCGCAGAGCGGGGGCACCGCCTTTGCCTGCGGCTACAACGCCCTGTCGGCAGACCATCTGGAACACGCAACTGCGGCAGACGCGCAGGCCATGGCCGCCTCCGGCACCGTGGCCGTGCTGCTGCCCGGTGCCTTTTATACCTTGCGCGAAACCGTCCTGCCCCCGGTGGCCGCCTTCCGGGCGGCGGGCGTGTCGATGGCGCTGGCCACCGATTGCAACCCCGGCACCTCGCCGCTGACCTCCATCCTGCTCACCATGAACATGGGGGCCACGCTGTTCCGCCTGACCGTGGCCGAATGTCTGCTGGCCGTCACCGCCCATGCCGCCCGCGCGCTGGGCCTGCAAGATGTTACCGGGCGCATCGCCCCCGGCCTCGCGGCGGATATGGCGCTGTGGGATGTGCAAACCCCGGCGCAACTGGTGGCGCGGATCGGATTCAACCCGCTGCATGCGCGGATCTATCAAGGAGAGCGGGTCGCATGACCGACATGATCCTGACCCCCGGCACAGTGCCGCTGTCTACCTTGCGTCACCTCTACTGGCAGGGCGGCGCGCCCAGCCTGACCCCCGCCTGCGCCCCCGCCGTGGCCCGCGCCGCGGCCCGGATTGCCGAAGTCGCCGCAGGCGACGCAGCGGTCTACGGCGTCAATACCGGCTTTGGCAAACTTGCCTCCATCCGCATCGCAGCGGGTGATGTGGCGCAGTTGCAGCGCAACCTGATCCTGTCGCATTGCTGCGGGGTAGGGGCCCCGCTCGACGCCTCCGTGGTGCGCCTGATCCTGACGCTCAAGCTGATGTCACTTGGCCGCGGCGCCTCCGGCACGCGGCCAGAGGTGGTGGCGCTGATTGAGGGGATGCTCGCCCATAACATAATGCCGGTAATCCCCGAAAAAGGCTCGGTCGGCGCCTCTGGCGATCTGGCCCCGCTTGCCCATATGGCAGCGGTGATGATCGGCGAAGGCGAAGCCTTTGTCGGCGACACCCGCCTGCCGGGGGCGCAAGCCTTGGCAAGCGCCGGTCTGGCCCCGGTGGTACTGGCCGCCAAGGAAGGTCTGGCGCTGATCAACGGCACGCAGGTCTCCACCGCCCTCGCCCTCGCCGGCCTGTTCCGGGCCGAACGCGCCCTGCGCGCGGCCATCGTCACCGGCGCGCTGTCCACCGATGCCGCCATGGGCTCCACCGCCCCCTTTGCGGCGGAAATCCACGCCTTGCGCGGCCATCGGGGCCAGATCGACGTGGCCGCCAGCTTGCGCGCCCTGCTGACCGGCAGCCAGATCCGCGACAGCCACGTAACGGGCGATGAACGCGTGCAAGACCCCTACTGCATCCGCTGCCATCCACAGGTGGCGGGGGCCGCGCTGGACATTCTGCGGGGCGTCGCCCGCACGCTGGAGATCGAGGCGAATGCCGCAACCGACAACCCGCTGGTCCTGTCGGATGGCTCGGTCGTCTCTGGCGGCAATTTCCACGCCGAACCCGTGGCCTTCGCCGCCGACATCACCGCCTTGGCGGTCGCCGAAATCGGCGCCATCGCCCAACGCCGCATCGCCCTGCTGGTCGATCCCGCGCTGAACTTCGGCCTGCCGGGGTTCCTCACCCCAAAACCGGGCCTGAACTCGGGCCTGATGATCGCCGAAGTCACCTCCGCCGCCTTGATGAGCGAAAACAAGATGCTGGCGCACCCGGCCTCGGTCGATTCCACCCCCACCTCGGCCAACCAAGAGGATCACGTGTCGATGGCCTGCCACGGCGCGCGGCGCCTGCTGGCCATGACCCAGAACCTGAACTGGATCATCGGGGTTGAGGCGATGGTGGCCGCGCAAGGTGTCGAAATGCGCGGCCCACTCACAACCTCCCCCGCCTTGCAGGCCGCGATTGCCGCAATCCGCGCCCAAATTCCGGCGCTGGAGGCAGACCGCTTCATGGGCACCGATATGGAGGCGGCGGGCGATCTGGTCGCCTCCGGCGCGCTGGAGGCGGCCGGCGCGGACCTTCTGCCATGGGTGGCATGATGTACCCCGTTCAGGTGCGCCGGGGCGACGGCCCGCTCATCCTCGCCTTCCCGCATGTCGGCACCGAACTCCCGCCACAGGTCGCCGCCCGCCTGAACGCCGAAGGCCAGCGCTTGCGCGACACCGACTGGCATATCCACACCCTCTACGCCAACCTGATCCCTGGCCTGACCACCGTCACCGCCACGCAATCGCGCTATGTGATCGACCTCAACCGCGACCCGTCAGGCGCCAGCCTCTACCCCGGCCAGACCACCACCGGCCTGATCCCGGAGACCACCTTCGACAATGTGCCGATCTGGCAGCAGCCGCCCGGCCCGCAGGATGTGGCGCATTGGCTGCAAGCCGTGCACCAGCCCTACCACGCCGCCCTCGCGTCTGAAATCGCCCGCGTCCAGGCGCGCCACGGGGTCGCAATCCTCTATGACTGCCACTCCATCCGCTCGCAGATCCCGTGGCTGTTCCCCGGCACACTGCCCGACCTCAACATCGGCACCAACAATGGCACCACCTGCGCCCCCGAACTGGAGCAAGCGGTGACCCGGATCGCCGCCGCCTCCGGCCACACATGGGTGCTGAACGGGCGCTTCAAGGGCGGCTGGACCACCCGCCACTATGGCCACCCCGAGGCGCAAGTGCACGTCCTCCAGATGGAACTGTCGCAGATCACCCATCTGGAGACCGAAGCCCCGCCCTTCGCGCTGCACCCCGCCCGCAGCGCCCATCTGCGCCAGACCCTTACCCAAATCCTCGCCACGCTGGCCGATCTGGCCCCGCGTCTGGCCCGCTGACAGGAGGCAAACATGACCCGCCACAACACCCGCGACATCTACCCCGCCACCGGCACCGACATCACCTGCAAAAGCTGGCTGACCGAGGCCGCCCTGCGCATGCTGATGAACAACCTGCACCCCGATGTGGCCGAAAACCCGCATGAACTGGTGGTCTACGGCGGCATCGGTCGCGCCGCCCGCACATGGGAGGATTTTGACCGTATCTGCGCCTCCTTGCGTGACCTCGAGTCAGATGAAACCCTGCTGGTGCAATCCGGCAAGCCGGTCGGCATCTTCCGCACCCACACGGATGCCCCCCGCGTGCTGATCGCCAATTCCAACCTTGTCCCCCACTGGGCCACATGGGCGCATTTCCACGACCTCGATCGCAAGGGCCTGATGATGTACGGCCAGATGACCGCCGGGTCCTGGATCTACATCGGCACCCAAGGCATCGTGCAGGGCACCTATGAGACCTTCGCCGAAGCCGGTCGCCAGCATTACGACGGCAGCCTGAAAGGCCGCTGGATTCTGACCGCGGGCCTGGGCGGCATGGGCGGCGCGCAACCCCTTGCGGCGGTGATGGCAGGCGCCTGCTGCCTCGCCGTGGAATGCGACGAGACCCGCGCCGATTTCCGCATCCGCACCCGCTATTGCGACGCCAAGGCCCATACCTTGGATGAAGCCCTCGCCCTGATCGACCAATGGACCAAGGCGGGCGAGGCGAAATCCGTCGCCCTGATCGGCAATGCCGCAGACATCTTCCCCGAGATCTACCGCCGCATGCAAGCGGGCGAGCCGATGCCCAACACCCGCCCCGATATCGTCACCGACCAGACCTCGGCCCATGACCCGCTCAACGGCTATCTGCCCCGCGGCTGGACCGTGGCCGAATGGCAGGCAAAACGCGAAACCGACCCCGCAGCGGTGGAGGCAGCCGCCCGCGCCTCGATGCGCGACCATGTGGCGGCGATGGTGGGCTTCTGGAACGCGGGCGTGCCGACGCTGGATTACGGCAACAACATCCGGCAGGTCGCCAAGGAAGAAGGCTTGGAAAACGCCTTTGCCTTCCCCGGCTTCGTCCCCGCCTATATCCGCCCGCTGTTCTGCAAAGGCATCGGCCCGTTCCGCTGGGTGGCCCTGTCGGGCGACCCCGAGGACATCTACAAGACCGACGCCGCGATGAAGAAACTCTTCCCCGACAACACCCATCTGCACCGCTGGCTTGACATGGCGGCTGATCGCATCGCCTTTCAGGGCCTGCCCGCCCGCATCTGCTGGATCGGTCTGGGCGACCGCCACCGCGCCGGGCTGATGCTGAATGACATGGTCCGCAGCGGAGAGCTGAAAGCCCCCGTGGTGATCGGGCGCGACCATCTGGACTCCGGCTCCGTCGCCAGCCCAAACCGCGAGACCGAGGCGATGAAGGATGGCTCCGATGCCGTCTCCGACTGGCCGCTGCTGAACGCCATGCTCAACGTGGCGGGCGGGGCCACATGGGTGTCGATCCACCATGGCGGCGGGGTGGGCATGGGGTTCAGCCAGCATGCGGGCGTGGTGATCGTGGCCGATGGCAGCGACGAGGCCGCCAAACGGCTTGAACGCGTGTTGTGGAACGACCCCGCCACCGGCGTCATGCGCCATGCCGATGCGGGCTATGACACAGCCCGCACCTGCGCCGCAGATCACGGGCTGCGCCTGCCGGGCCTCCTGTGAACGGCCTCTATCCCGCCGCCGCCCGCAGCTTCCGCCCGTGGAAGAACGGCGGCGGCCAGACGGCAGAGATCCTGTGCTGGCCCGAAGGGGCGGGCCTCAAAGACTTCACCCTGCGCCTCAGCACCGCGCGGGTGGAAACCTCCGGCCCGTTCTCGCTGACGGTGATCGAAGGCGGCGCCATGGTCCTGACCATCGACGGCAAGACCCACCCCCTCGGCCCCGGCAGCCCGCCTTTCGCCTTTGCCGGTGATACCCCCTGCACCGCGCAACTGACCGGGCCGCCGCTCCTTGATTTCAACGTGATGACCCGCCGCCCCCTGCGCGCGCGCGTTACCACCGGCCCCTTGGCCCCGGACGCCCGCTTTGCCCTGCTGCTGGCCCCCGCCGCCGGGCTGGCACGGCTGGATCTGCTGGATCTGCACCAGGCCGACCCAGGTCTGCTGGCGGCACTGACCGGCACCCCCGCCATCGCGGTCCACCTGCCTAGCCCGCCTCCGGCGTGAACCGGCTGACCAGCTGGTGCCTTGCGCCGGGGTAGGTCTGGCTGACCAGGGTCACCCAAAGCCCCGCACTCTCGGTCCGGCGGGTGACTTCCAGACAGGCCTCCCCCACCGGCAGCGCCAGGGCCCGCGCCATCGGCGCAGGCGCGTTCAGCGCCCTTATGCGGTGCTCGGCCGATGTCCACGGGATCTTGCGCAACAGCCATTGACCGGGGGCGACAGCACGAAAATCCTGCTCCAGCGCGGCAGGCGCGCTGACCGGGTTGATGATGCGCGCCTCATGGCAGAACGGTTGCTCTCCGGCATAATGCACCCCTTCCAGAGCCAGCACCTCGGTCGCAGCGTCAAGGCGCGCGGCCTGCATCTCATCCTTGCGCGGCGGGCGCAGCGCCCGCAGCGTCAGCGCAAACCGCCACTCCAGACCAAGTGCGCGCACCTCGGCCTCGATATCGGGAATCGCCATCACCGCCGCCTGCGCCATCGGCTGCGCCACAAAGGTGCCCAGCTTCTTGCGCCGCACCAGAAAGCCTTCGCGGGTCAGCTGGCCCAGCACCTTGTTCATCGTCATCCGCGACACGCCATGGCGTTCCGCCAAAGCCGTCTCGAACGGCAGTTGAAACCCCGGCGGCCAGTCACCACCGGTGATCCTGTCGCGCAACTCTGCAAGGATGCGGTCGTGATGGGTGGTGCGGCTGTCCACTTGGCCCTCGCTCTGGTCAGGGACCAACCTAGACGCGCGGGGCAGGGGGAACAAGCGGCGGGCTCAGGGCATCTTGCTGGCGATATAATTGGCGAATTCGAAATTCGGCCGCTCCAGATGGCTCAGCGCCCCGGGGGTGGACAGATCCGCACACAGCCCCCGGTACACCCGTTCCACACAGCCCTTGTCTTCCACATTCACATCATCCAGCAGCGCCTTCAGCGCCGCGAAATGCGCCGGGGCCTCCGGGTCCGCCGCCCAATCGGGCGCAAGGCCGCCGCCAAACAGCACATGCACCTTGCCCGGCCCGTCGGGCGTCAGGCACAGATACCAGAAATACCCCGGCGTCAGGGTGATCAAGAGGGCAGGGTAGATCGACAACAACCAGGTGATCCGCCGCTCCTCCCCCACCAGCGTGGTGTTTGACGGATGCGCCAGCGTCAGCGGCAGGGAGTCATTCTTGACGATGTAATGGTAATTGAACGCCGGAAACCCTTCGGGGCAGGTCATCTTGAGCAGATCCACCGTGCCGCCGATCGTGTCCTGATGGCAGACCGGCAGGTGATAGCTTTCCATGAAATTCTCGGCCAGCACCTTCCAGTTGGTGTTCCAGTGAAACTCCTCACGGAACGCCTCCACATATTTCCCCATATCCAGATAGCCGACCAGATCCTCCACATCGCGCAGCACCTCTGCGGGGGGCGGCGCATCCGGGTTCAGCGTGACCATGATCCAGCCCAGCCAATCCTCCACCCGCACCTTGGGCAGCGCGATCTGGTCCTTGCAGAACGATTCATTGAGCGTCATCGCAGGCGCCCCGCGCAAGCTGCCGTCAAGGTTATAGGTCCAGGCATGATAGGGGCAGACGATGGCCCGTGTATTGCCGCGCCCTTCCAGCAGCGTGCTCATCCGGTGGCGGCAAACATTGGACAACCCCCGCAGCACGCCCTCACGGTCGCGCAGGATGATGATCGGCTCGCCCGAGATTTCCATCGTCAGGTAATCGCCGGGGTTGGGCAGCGCATCGGCCCGCCCGGCACACAGCCAGTCGCGGGCAAAGATATGCTCCTCCTCCAGCGCCGCAAACTCCGGCGAGGTATAGACCGATTTCGGCATCGCCTTTGCCCGCGCGAAGGGCTGCGCCACATTGGCGCGCAATTCGGCAAGGGGGGTCAGCTCCGGGTCGTGGCGGGTCATCAGACACCTCCGTCTGCCATGGGTTCCTGTGTCAGAATGCGCAAGCATCGCCTCTCGGGCAAGCGCGCTGTGGCCGGATCGCCGTCCTTTGCGCGCGGCATCGGCCGGGGTGCCTGCGGCTCAGGCATGTGCAGGCACCCGCGCCGCAATATGCGCGGCCAGCCGTTCCGCATCGCGCCAGGCCCCCCAGATGAAGGCCGACCCCCGGCACGACAGCCAGGGCAGCCCGACGAAATACAACCCCGGCACCTGCGCCACGCCCTCGCGGTGCAGCGGGCGGCCCTGCGCGTCGAAGGCATCAATCTTGATCCAGCCATAATCCAGCGCATAGCCCGTGGCCCAGACAATGCTGGTCACCCCCTCTGCCGCCAGATCCAGCGACAGCCGGGGCTGCGTCACACAACCCGGCAAGGGCGCAAATACCCGCGCGCTTGGCTCCTCGGGCAAGCTCAACCCATGGGCGGCGGCATAGGCATCCGCCTCATCCAGCACCGACAGGTAATTGGCATCCCCCCGCGCGATGTTCTGCGCCAGATCACCGTTCACCGTCACCGCCCCATCGGCAAAGCCATTGGCCCGCCCCAGCAGCACCACGCCCTGCGCGGCCAGCCGGCGGAAATCCATCGTCTGCCCGCCATAGGCCCCGCTGACCGCAATCGTCACATGCTCGGTCCCCGGTTCCTTGGCCTTGGCGTCCCACTTGCCCAGTTTCCCCAGCCACCAGACGAAATCCTGCCCCCGGTAGCGCCGTGGCGGGCGGTCATGCGGCCCGACCGACAGAAACACCTGACGCCCCGACCGCTGCAATTCCTCGGCAATCTGCGCGCCCGACGATCCCGCCCCCACCACCAGCACCGCCCCCGCAGGCAACTGGCCGGGCGCCTTGTACGCGCTGGAGTGCAGCTGCATCAGCCCCGCCCGCGCCGGCACCATGTCGGGGATCAGCGGCTTCTGGAACGGCCCGGTGGCCACCACCACCTGCGCGGCTTCGATCACCCCGTCCCGGGTTTCCGCGCGAAACCCCGCCGCCGTGCGGTGCAGCGCCACCACCTCCACCCCGCAGCGCACGGGGGCGTTGATCTTCGCCGCAAAGGCCTCGAAATACGCCGCCACCTGCTCTTTCCCGGCAAAGGCATCCGGGTCCAACCCTTCAAATTCCTGTCCGGGAAAGCGGTCATGCCAGGCCGGGCCATTGGCCACCAGCGACTCCCAGCGTTCCGACCGCCAGCGTTCGGCAATCCGCGCGCGTTCCAGCACCAGATGCGGCACGCCCCGTTGCGCCAGATGGGCCGAGGTCGCAATCCCGGCCTGACCGGCCCCGATCACCAATGTGTTGACAGTCTCCACAGCCATCGGCCACCCTTTCCGCAACAGGATGCCCACAGACTACCCCGCCCCCTGCTTTGGAAAAACCATGACCTGTCTTAGCTTTGCTTAGGCACCGCCTAAGCGCCGGGGTCCACAACCGGGCGCAGGCTGCGCACCTTGTCGGGCGTCAGCGCCTCGCGGCAATGGGTCACAAAGCTGCGCACCGTCAGCGCGGCCTGCGCCCCCGGCGTCAGGATCAGCCCCAGCCGCATCGGCCGCACCGCCCCCACCAGCGGCACAAAGCGCAGCGGCTGGCCATCGGGCGACCGGTCCGACCAAGGCCGGATATTGGCGATGGAATAGCCAAAGCCTTGCCCGACAAGGCTTTGCATCACCCCCATGTCCCGCGTCCGCTCCACGATTCGCGGCTTGACCCCATCCGCCTCAAAGCAGGACAGGAAATAATCGGCCGACAAGGGCAGATCCAGCAGCACCATCGGATGCGCGGCCAGATCCTGCGGGGTCACAGTCTCGCACCCGGCCAGCGGATGGCCAACCGCCAGCACGGCATAGGGGGTCAAGCTGACCAGCGGCACAAATTCAAGCTCCGCTGGGATGTTGAGGTCATAGCCCAAGGCGGCGTCCAGCGTCCCCTTGCGCAAGCCGTCATACAGCTCTGGCTGGTCGCCTTCGGACTGGTGAAACGCCACCTGCGGATGCAACAGCGTGAAACTGCGCCGCAGCTGCGGCAGAATCACCTGCGCAAAGGTGATCAGCCCGCCCACATGCAGCCGCCCCTGCACCGTCTGCGTGATCGCCCCCGCCAGATCGGTCAACTGCCCCGCCTGCGCCAGAACCTGCCGCGCGTGGTCAGACAGCTGCCGCCCCGCACTGGTCAGCGACAACCCCTGCGCATGGCGGCGCACAAACAGCTGCACCCCGAATTCCTGCTCCAGATGCGCAATCGCGGCCGAGATTGAAGGCGACGACACATTCACCCGCTCCGCCGCCAGCGCAATCGACCCGGCCTCGCCCACCGCGACCAGGTATTCCAGCTGCCGAAGGGTGAATCGCAGGGGCATGGCGGCCTTTCAGACGGGATCATTCATCGCCGGGCACCCCATAGCTGGGGGCGGCGCTCGGGTCTGTCGCGCGTTGCACATAGGCCTGCATCTGCGGATGATACACCTCCCACGCCGCCCGCAGCATCCCGATTGGGTCATCCGCCCAGTCGATCCGCAGATCGGCCAGCGGCCAGCTCAACCGGTCCGCCAGCATCAGCCCGGCGGAATGCACCGGCCCCGCCTCGCCCCCCGCCGCCAGCCCCGCCTCCAGCGCCAGCATCAGCCGCGCCCCCAGATCGCCCGTCGCGGCCTCAAACCCCGCAACCATGGCGGCGGGAACGGCCTCATGCGCCAACAGATTGCCCCCCGCCGCACAATCCACACCCGCCGCCTCGCCCCATACCCCCAACACCTGCCGCCCGGAATGAAGGGCGGTATGCCCCTGCGCATCGATCACCAGCAATTGCCGGTAATCGATATGCGCCCGCCCCGCCGTCACCCTTGCCAAAGCCTCCGGCGCAGATCGCCCGGCTGCCATCTGATCCAGCAGCATCGGCCCCAGGCCTGGATCGGTCACATTCTGGCTTGCCACCGCCCCCACCCCGGCCCGCACATGCGCACAGCGCGCCGCCACGGCAGGCGAGGATGAGGCGATAACCATGCCGAACTGGCCGGTGCGCGCACAGCGCGCGATCAGCGAAAACGTCATGGCGCTAATCCGGGATCACGGCGGTGCCGTCAATCTCCACCAGCCAGTCCGGCCGCGCCAGCGCGGTCACCACCACCCCGGTGGAAACCGGATGCACATCCTTGATATATTCGCCCATGGTCCGGTACACCGCCTCGCGGTGGCGCACATCGGTCAGGTAGACCACCACCTTGCACAGATGTTCCATGCTGCCACCCACCTCCTCCAGCAGCTGCCGGATGTTCTGCATCACCTTATGGGTCTGCTCCACCGGGTCATGGCTGCCGATGTTCTGCGCGGTGTCCAGATCCTGCGGGCACTGGCCGCGCAGGAACACCATGCGCCCGCGCGCCACCACGGCCTGCGCCAGATCATTGTCCAGCTTCTGTTCGGGATAGGTGTCCTTGGTGTTGAACTTGCGGTGGCGGGTATGGGCCATGGGAACCTCTGTGATCGGGGGCGATGCCGCAGCATGCACCCTCCGTGGCTAAAGAAAAAGCACGGCATCCTGTCCCGCTGCTTAGGTTTTTCCTAAGCCGGCACCTCCGCCCCTTGCGCACAAACGTCATGACGTAAACCATACGCAGGCCAGACATGGATCAGACGCAAATCATACCTGAAATTTCAAGCATTTTCAGACGCTTGCCGTCACATCGCCTGATGCGTGATCCGCCCGCCGCAAACCGTCAGCGCGATGGGGGTGGACCCAAAGGCCTCGGGCGCCAGCGCCTCCACATCGGCGTCAATCATCACCAGATCCGCCGCCATCCCGGGCACCAGCCGCCCGACCAGCGTGTCCCGATGCGCCGCCCAGGCCCCGCCCGCGGTATAGGCGTGCAGGCTGGCCATCAGCCCCACCCGCTCATCGGCGCATCCGTCATAGGGCGCGCGCGTCAGCGCCGCCTGCAAGCCGCGCATCACCGATACATCGGTCACGGGCCAGTCACTGGCAAAGGCCAGTGCAGCCCCTTGATCCGCAAGGGTTTTCCACAGATACGCATCCTGCCATCGCGCCTGCCCGATCCGCTCCAGCGTCGGCATCAGCGGAAAATCCATCGCGCCGGGCGGGTGCGGCGGTTGCAGGCTGGCGGTAATGCCAAGCGCGCCAAGCCGGGGGATATCGGCAGGGTCGATCAGCTCGATATGCTCAATCCGGTGCCGGCTGTCGCGGCGGCCATTGGCCTGTTGCGCGGCCTCATAGCCGTTGATCGTGGTGCGCACCGCCCCGTCTCCGATCGCATGGACCGCAATCTGCAGGCCGCGCCGGTCGATCTCTGTGGCGATCCGATTGAAAATATCTTGCGAAAACAATGGCTCAGACCGATGCCCGGGCTGGTCCGGATAATCACGGATCATAAAGGCCGTCCGGCTGTCGACCACCCCATCCATGAACATCTTCACAAAACCCGCTTGCAACCAGTCATCGTTGAAGTCGCGGGTCATCGCCTCGGCCCGGTCCAGCGCCGACAGGTCCATATGCGGCTTGAAGTGGAACGGCACCTTCACCCGCGCGGTCAGCCGCCCCTCGGCCTGCATTTCTCGCAGCAATTCAAGCGTATAGCGGTTGCCATCCATGTTCACCATGCTGGTGATGCCATGCGCCGCACAGTGCCGCAGCCCCGCCTCGATCTTCGCCTTGTCAATCGCCCGCTCCGCCGCGTTGGGCGGTGATGCAGGTTCCTCGCCGGTCGCAATGCCAAGGTTCAGCCGCGCCTCACCCCCAAGGGCAATCACCGGCGCAAAGGCTTCAAATTCAAGCAGTTCCCCGGTGGCCATGCCATCGGACCCCATCACCACCTCATGCCCATGGGGCGTGTCCAGCCCATGCAGAATGCCCGCTGCGCGCAGGGCCGCCGTATTGGCCCAGACGGTGTGATGGTCATGCGAGGTCATCGCAATCGGGCGGTCGGGCAGGATCGCATCCAGATCATGCCGGGTGACCGGATGATCCAGCATGGCATAATCCGCCCCTTGGGCCATCAGCAGCGGCCGGTCCGGATGTGCCGCGCCAAACCGCCGGAACGCATCCGTCAAAGCCTCCATCCCATGCAGGCCCGACACATGCAGATGCCCCAGCTCGGCCCCGCCCAGCACCAGATGCAGGTGGCTTTCCACAAAGCCCGGCAACACGGTACGTCCTTTCGCATCAATGACTTGCGTGGCCGGCCCCGCCAGAGCCTCCACTTCGGCGCGCGTGCCAAGGGCAAGGATGCGCCCCGCCGCAATGGCCACCGCTTCGGCACGAGGGCGGGTGGCGTCCATCGTCAGGACGCGGGCATTGGTCACGATCAGATCGGGTGTCATCTCAGTCCTCAAGTTGCGGCGGGCGTTTGCGCGGCCAGTCGGTGGCAAGGTGATAGGCCTGACCCATGGCCAGAACGGCGGCATCGGCCCCCACAGGCCCCGCCAGTTGCATCCCCATCGGCAGACCATTGGCCCCAAAGCCAACGGGCACCGACAGGGCAGGCAGCCCGATCAGGCTGACCGGAATCACCACTTCCATCCAGCGGTGATAGGTGTCCATCGTCACCCCGTTGATCTCTTGCGGCCACCGCCAGCCGACCGGGAAGGGCCAGACCTGCGCCGTCGGCAGCGCGATCGCGTCAAACCGGGTGAACAGCCGCGCCATATGGGCATAATAGCGGCTGCGGATGGTCGAGGCCTCAAACACAGCCTGCGCCGTAAGACCTTGGCCCTGCTCGATTTCCCACAGCGTTTCGGGCTTCAACAGCGCCCGCTTGGCGGGGTCGTCATAAAGCGGCTTCATCCGCCCCGCGTTCAGCATCGCGCGCAGGGTGGTCCAGGCCTGCCACAGCTTTTCGGCGGGGAAGGGCGGGGCAACCGCCTCGACCTCGGCCCCTTGCTCGGCAAAGACCTGCAACGCCGCCTCGCACAGCGGCACGATCCCCGGTTCCATCGCATAGGCCCCGCCCCAATCGGCCAGCCAGGCAATGCGCTTGCCCCGCAGGCTCGCCTGCGCCAGTCCCGCGGTAAGATCCTGAACCGGCACTGAAAACGGCACCTCAGGGTTTGGCCCGGCCTGCACCTGCAACAGCCGCGCCACATCTTCGACAGTGCGGCCCATCGGCCCTTCGGTGGCCAGGGTGGCAAGGAAGGTATCGCCATCGGCATCACCGGGCACCAGCCCCCAGCTGGGCCGGAAACCATAGACGTTGCAGAACCCCGCCGGGTTGCGCAGAGATCCCATCATGTCGCTGCCATCGGCCACCGGCACCATCCGCGTGGCAAGCGCCGCTGCCGCGCCGCCGGATGACCCGCCCGCCGTGCGCGTCAGGTCATAGGGGTTGCGGGTGGCCCCGAACACCGGATTGAAGGAATGGCTGCCATGGCCCCACTCCGGTGTATTGGTCTTGCCGATAAAGATCGCCCCCGCGGCGCGCATTCTTGCCGCCAGCAGATCATCAGCCTGCGGCACATGATGCGCAAACAGAGGACTGCCCCACGTGGTCCGCAAGCCCTTGGTCGCACACAGATCTTTGACCGCCAGCGGCAGACCGTGCAGCCAGCCCTGCGGTGGTGCATCATCCGCCGCCCGTGCTTTGGCCATCAGCGCATCGGCATCGCACAACGACACCACCGCATTGACCTGCGGGTTCACGGCGGCAATCCGTGCCAGACAGGCCGCCATCACCTCGGACGGGGCCAGCTGCCGCGCCGCGATCATGCGGGCCAGATCGCTGGCAGACTGCTCGCACAGCTCCATGCTGTTTACACCTTTGGGGTCAAAGCTGTGGGGGGCAGACCGCCCCCCACGGACAGGCGAGGACAGCTTACTTCAGCAATTCGGTCCAGATTGCCGTCATGTACTGCTGCGCCGTGGGCGAGCAGGTGGGCAGGAACACGCCCGCCGCCTGGTGCTCTTCGGGGGTCACCACCTCGGGGGCGGTTTTCATGTCTTCGGGCATGAAGGCCTCGGAACCCGCTATGCCGTTGTTGTAGCGCGCAAAGGCCGAGATCATCGCGGCATTTTCCGGCTCCATGATGAAGTTCATGAAGGTGTATGCTTCCTCCACATTCTGGGCGTCGGCCAGCAGCATCACCGAATCCATGAAGATCGGATAGCCTTCCTTGGGGTAACCATGTGCAACGGTGTCATTGGCCAGACGTGCCCGCATGCTGGACCCGTTCCAGTTGACCGATGCCGCCCAGTCATTGTTGGCCAGTTTTTCGGTGGCCCCGTAATCCATGCTGATCCAATGCGGCTTGGCGGCCAGCAGCACGTCACGGGCCTTTTTCAGCACTTCGGTATCTTCGGTGCAGGGCTCGCCGCCGACATACATGACAGCAAGGTTCACCACATCGGTCATTTCAGGGACAACGTTGATCTTGCCTTTCAACTCATCCGGCACGTCCAGAAAGATCGCCGATGTATTGATGTCGCCAGTGTAGACGGCGGTGTTGACCGACATGCCGATCGACCCCCACTGCCAGGGAACCGAATGCGTGCGGCCCGGATCCCAGGCCACATCCATCCATTCGGGGGCAATATTGGCGTGGTTGGGCAACTTCGCCATGTCAAGTTCAACCGCCAGCCCCTTTTGGACAAAGATCGGGACATAGTTGGTCGAGGGCACCACCAGATCAAAGCCATGCCCGCCGGCCTCGATCTTGGCCAGGGCAGTGTCGTTGCTGTCGTAATCGGTGACGGTGACCTTGATGCCGGTTTCCGCCTCGAACTTTGCCAGCAGGTCCGGCCCGGTGTAATTGCCCCAGTTGTACAGGTTCAGAACCCCTTCGGCCTGTGCCAATGAGGTGGTTGCGGCCAGAAAGGCCAGAGCTGTCAATGTGCGTTTCATCGGTCGTCTCCCTGTGATGTCAGTTTTTTTTGCGCGTCAGGATGAAGAACAAGGTCAGCAAGATCACGGTCAGCCCCAGAAGGGCGGTCGAGATGGCGTTGACCTCGGGCGTGATGGCGCGTCGCATCTGGCCCAGCATGTAGGTGGGCAATGTGTCCTGCCCGCCCGACTTCACGAATTCGGTGATCACCACGTCGTCAAGGCTGATCACAAAGGCCAGCATCGCCCCGGCGGCAATGCCGGGGGCCAGCAGCGGCAGGGTAACATGGCGGAAGGTCTGCCAGGGATTGGCATAAAGATCTGTGGCCGCGGTTTCGAGGGACAGGTCCATCCCTTCCAGCCTTGCGCGGATCGGCAGATAGGCGAAGGGCGTGCAAAAGGCGGCATGGGCCAGGATCAGATAGCCCAACCCCTGATAGCCGGTGGCCTGTTTGACCACGCCGAACAGGATCAAAAGCGCTACGGCGGTTACGATTTCCGGCACCATCAGCGGCTGGTTGATCACCACATAGATAAAGGTTTGTCCGCCAAATGCCGCCCGCCGTGTGGTGCCAAGGGCTGCCATGGTGGCCACGGTGGTGGCGATGGCACTGGCGCAGGTGGCGATGATCAGCGACCGGGCAGTGGCACCCTTGACGGCCTCGTTGTTCCAGGCGTCGGCATACCAGTGCAGCGACCAGCCCTCCCACACGGCGACAGAGGGGCCCGAGTTGAACGAAAACACCACCAGGGTCAGGATCGGCAGGTACAGCAGGACAAAGACCGCAATGGCCACGCTGGCAAAGCCGGGCAGACGCGACACTTCGAACCTGCGCTCAGCCATGCGGGTTGCTCCCCTTTGTGCTGGCGCGGACATAGATCAGCAGGGCGGCCATCACGATCAGCAGCAATGCCATCGACAGGGCCGCACCAAGTGGCCAGTTGCGCCCCTGACCGAACTGCAATTCGATGAAATTGCCGATCATCATGTTCTTGCCACCACCCAGCACGCGCGGCGTGACATAGGCCCCGAGCGAGGGCACAAAGACCAGGATCGATCCCGCAATGATGCCCGGCTTGACGATGGGCAGGATGACATGGCGCAACACCTGCAACCGGCTGGCGTAAAGGTCATACCCTGCCTCCAGCAGCTTCATGTCAAAGCGGTCGATGGCGGCGAACAACGGCAGCACCATCAGCGGCAGGTAGACATAGGCCATGCCGATGAACACGGCCGTATCGGTGTTGATCAGGCGGATCGGTTCGGAAATCAGCCCGAGGCTGATCAGCACCGTGTTCATCAGCCCTTCATTGCGGATCACCTCGTTGATGGCAAAGGTGCGGATCAGCAGGTTGGTCCAGAATGGGATGGTGATCAGGAACAGCCACATCGCGCGCTGCGCCGGGGGGCGGGTGGCAATGAACCAGGCGGTCGGAAAGCCAAGGGCAAAGGTCAGGGCCGTCGTCATCAGTGACAGCTTCACCGAGCGCCAGAAAATCGTCAGATGCGCGTCGGCCAGATTCATCGTGCCGTCAAAGATGTCACGGGTGAACAGGATGCCGACCCAGCCATCCAGACTGAATTCCCATATCACATTGCCATATTGGCCGGGGGTCAGAAAGGAATAGACCAGCACGATCAGAAGCGGGCCAGATGCCGCGAGAAACAGCAGGCTCAGCGCCGGAGCGGACAGAAGCCAACCATTGCGGCTGGATTTTCTGCGCTGGCTTTGTTCGGCGGGGCTCATGGCGCTACTCCCGGATCAGCCGGGCAGCGCCCGGTTGAAAGGTCACGGCGACGGGCTGACCCGTGGTAAAATCCGCACCGCCATCCACGGGGCTTGGCACGCGCGCGGTCAGGGCGGTGCCGTCTGAAAGCTCCAGATTGACGTGAATATCGGTGCCGAAATAAACGACCCCCGTGACCGTAGCGGCAAGGCCGGCCCCAACCCCTGCCGGGCCAAGGCGCAGCTGTTCGGGCCGCACGATCAGCACGCTGCCCTCTCCCTCGGCGGCAATCACATCGCCTGTACTCAACCGCGCGCCTTGCGGCGTTGCGGTCACCGGCAGGAAATTGGTCTCGCCAATAAAGCTGGCGACGAAGCGGTTGACCGGGCGGGTGTAGATGTCTCGCGGTGCGCCGACCTGCTGAATGCGCCCTGCGCTCATCACCGCGATCCGGTCGCTCATGGTCAGGGCTTCTTCCTGATCATGGGTGACAAAGACAAAGGTGATGCCGGTTTCAAGCTGCAACCGCTTGAGTTCCACCTGCATTTCCTTGCGCAGCTTGAGGTCCAGCGCCGACAGCGGTTCATCCAACAGCAGCACCTTGGGGCGGGGGGCAAGCGCACGGGCGAGGGCCACGCGCTGTTGCTGGCCGCCGGAAAGCTGGCTGGTCTTGCGCTCGGCCATCGCTTCAAGCTTGACCAGTGCAAGCATTTCAGCCGTTGTCGCTGCAATCTCGGCCTTTGGCCTGCCCTGCATCTTCAGGCCAAAGCCGATGTTTTCTGCCACGGTCAGATGTGGAAACAAGGCGTAGGACTGAAACACCGTGTTCACCGGGCGGCGGTTGGGCGGCATCTCGGTCACATCGGCGCCGTCGATCAGGATCTTGCCAGCCGTCGGCATCTCGAACCCTGCGATCAGGCGCAAAAGCGTGGTCTTCCCGCAGCCAGACGGACCCAGCAACGTAAAGAACTCTCCGGTTGCGATGTCCACCGAGACATCATCCAAGGCGCGCAGCGCGGCGGCTCCCTGACCGAAGGCCTTGATGATCTTCTGCGCGGTGATCGCCGCCTTTTGGGTCAAGTGACTCGCTCCCTCATATTTTGATCAATCTGATCGTTGCTTGCGCAATGGGGCAAGCAAAACCTTTCCCGTCGCCTCTCGAATGTGACATTCAGCCTGCGGATCGCCCAATTTGCCGACCCGACATTGGGCATCGCCGTGGCGCGTTTGCAGGGAGGCTGCGGCAAGGGCGCACCGGGCACGATGCGGGCCGACTGTCATCCAACCTTCACATAACAGAGATAAATGCGTCATGCGGCGGCGCTATTCCCACCGGCAGGTCGACTCGACGGCCATGAGATTTAAAGGAGCGATCCATGAACATGTTTAAAATTTCCGCCTCGGCGCTGGCAATCGCCGCTGCTGCCACCGCTGCTGATGCGCGCGATCAGGTGCAGGTCACCGGATCTTCGACCGTTCTGCCCTATTCGACCATCGTGGCTGAAGCATTCGGCGAAAACTTTGATTTCCCGACCCCGGTCGTGGAAGGTGGCGGTTCGGGCGCTGGCCGCAAGAAGATGTGCGAAGGCGTGGGCCCCAATACCGCCGACATCGCCAACTCGTCGTCGCGCATCACCAAGGGCGACTATGAGCTGTGCATGTCCAATGGCGTGACAGAAATCATCGAAGTCCGCTTTGGCTATGACGGCATCGTCTTCGCCTCGGACGTCAACGGCCCGGAATTCGCCTATACCCAGGCAGACATCCATGGCGCTCTGGCTGCCAAGGTTCTCAAGGACGGCGCTCTGGTCGACAACACCGCCAAGACCTGGGCAGATGTTAACCCTGCTCTGCCGGCTCAAGACATCCTGGTCTTCGTTCCCGGCACCAAGCACGGCACGCGCGAAGTGTTCGATGAAAAGGTGATCCTGCAGGGTTGCGTTGACAATGGCACGTTCGAGGCCCTGAAGGCTGCTGCAAACGGCGACGAGGATGCTGCCGAGGAAGGCTGCATGGCGCTGCGCACCGACGGCCTGTCCGTCGATATCGATGGCGACTACACCGAAACCCTGGCCCGTGTTGACGCCAACAAGAACGGCATCGGCGTGTTCGGTCTGTCGTTCTACCAGAACAACACCGACAAGCTGCGCGTCGCCACCATGAGCGGTGTGATTCCCACCACCGAAGCCATCGCTGCCGGTGACTATCCCGTGTCGCGCCCGCTGTATTTCTACGTCAAGAAGGCCCATCTGGGCGTGATCCCAGGCCTGCAGGAATACATCGACTTCTTCGTGTCGGATGACATGGCAGGACCGGATGGCCCATTGGCCGCCTATGGCCTGGTGTCCGACCCGGAACTGGCTGCGACTCAGGCCATGGTTGCTGCCGGAACGCCGATGGCACCGATCGAGTGATCGACCGAAACATCGAGAGAGCGCGGCGTCGCGCTCTCTCTTTCCTTTCGCCCACGGGCGTCTCCTGAAAGCGGTTTTGCCATGAGTGTCGGCCTTCTTTCCCTGATCGTCCTTGTCATTTCGGCGGTGGGCTTCGTCATGGCGCGTGCCCGCGCCCTGAAAAGCGCCGGTGGCAATGTCCGGGCCCTGCATTCGCTGCCGTCCTACTATGGACAGGCAGCTCTTCTGTTCACGGCTGTCCCGGCCTTTGTGCTGATGGCCCTGTGGCTTTTGATCCAGGGGCCGATGATCGATGCACGCATCATCGGACAGTTGGGGCCAGACGTCGCCACCGATGCAACCGCCGCGAAACTGGCGATGAGCGACGTGCGCCGCATCGCCGGTGGTCTTGATGCCTTGCAAGTGCAGCTTGGCCTGTCAAACGCGGACCTCAGCGCGTTGCGCGCAGAGGTGAGCGATGTCCGCGCCAGTCTTGCACAGGTCGGTGTCGCTTTGGGCAGTGACATCAGGGCCGAGGTCTTCGAGGCCGCCAAGGCCTATCGTATCGCGCAATCCTCCAGCGCGTTGGCAATGAGCATCACTGTTATCCTGACGGCACTTGCCGGTTTTGGGTTTGCAGTCATGCGGACCACCCGCGATTTCCGCGCGCGCAACGTGACAGAGCAGTTCATTCTTTGGGTCTTCATCGCGGCGGCGACGGTCGCCATCCTGACGACCATCGGCATCGTCCTGTCGCTGCTGTCAGAATCGATCAGGTTCTTCAGCCAATACCCGATTTCCGAGTTCTATTTCGGCACGGTCTGGAATCCGCAGTTTCGCGGCGGGTCTGACCTTGGCCTTCTGCCCTTGCTGTGGGGCACGCTTTACATCAGCTTTGTCTCGATGCTGGTGTCCGTGCCGCTTGGCCTGTTCACGGCGATCTACACTGCCGAATATGCACCCCAGCAGGTGCGCAATGTGATCAAGCCACTCATCGAGGTGATCGCCGGCATCCCGACGGTTGTCTTCGGTCTTTTTGCCCTTGTGACGGTTGGCCCGTTCTTGCGCGACTTCATCGCCGTGCCGACCGGGCTTGGCAATTCCGGATCGTCCGTGATGACCGCCGGTCTGGTCATCGGCATCTTGAACACGCCTTTCATCTCGTCCTTGGCTGATGACATCATCAACTCGGTGCCTAATTCCCTGCGCGAAGGCTCTTATGGTCTTGGGGCCACCAAATCGGAAACGATCCGTCAGGTTGTGTTGCCGGCCGCTTTGCCGGGGATCGTCGGTGCGGTGCTGCTGGCTGCAAGCCGTGCGATCGGCGAGACGATGATTGTGGTGATGGGGGCAGGCGCAGCTGCCAAACTGGGGCTGAACCCCTTTGAAGCGATGACGACGATCACCGTGAAGATCGTCAGCCAGTTGACGGGTGACCTTGCCTTTGACTCGCCCGAAACGCTGGTGGCCTTTGCGCTTGGCCTTACGCTGTTTTTCTTGACGCTGGGGCTCAACATCTTTGCCCTGTGGTTCGTGCGCAAATACCGGGAGCAGTACGACTAATGACCGACATATCTCAATTCCCCGCGAGCGGCGCGCCTCCGGCGCGGGCCACAAGCTCGCTCATGGCGAATACGCCTCGCACCCTGCGTCGCAACGCGGCTGAAAAGCGGTTCCGCCTTTATGGGCTCATCGCGGTCTCTATTGCGCTGACAACCCTTGCGATCATGCTGTTCACGATCTTTCGGGACGGGTCATCCGCCTTCGTTCAGGCCAAGATTGTCTTCCCGGTGGCCATCGACGCGGCTGTCGTTGACAAGGCTGGCACCCGCGATCTTGCCGAGATGTCAAAAGTCACGACTGTCGGCTATGGCCGCGTGCTCGGGGCCTCTCTGGTGCAGCATCTGACCGACCGGAACATTGTGGTCGACGGCAGCACAGAGAAAGAAATCGCCGACATGATTTCGAAGGATGCTCCGGCACGCCTGCGGGACATGGTGCTGGCAGACCCTTCTTTGGTCGGCCAGACCATCAGTTTTGAGGCCTTCGCCACCGGCCGGATCGACGGGTACC
Source organism: Pseudotabrizicola formosa (assembly GCF_002900965.1). Classification (GTDB taxonomy): domain Bacteria; phylum Pseudomonadota; class Alphaproteobacteria; order Rhodobacterales; family Rhodobacteraceae; genus Pseudotabrizicola; species Pseudotabrizicola formosa. The sequence goes on from NZ_PJOM01000005.1 coordinate 179,097, forward strand.
TCAAGGGACGCGTGGATCGTGAAATCGCGGCACGCGACTCGAACGTCTCGGTGCTGCAGCTGGACCTGGCAGATGCCATGGTGGACGCCGGCATATTGAAAAGCAGCTTCAACTGGCGCTTCATCACCGCGCCGGACGCCTCTGACCTGCGTCCCGAGGCTGCGGGCCTGGGTGTGGCCTTGCTGGGCACGCTTTACATGATGGTTCTGGTGTTCATCTTCACGTTGCCGCTGGGTGTTGGTGCCTCGATCTATCTGGAAGAGTTCGCTCCGAAGAACTGGTTCACCGACCTTGTCGAGGTGAACATTTCGAATCTGGCAGCTGTGCCGTCCATTGTTTATGGCATTCTGGGTCTTGCGGTCTTTATCAACTTTGCCGGCCTGCCCTCCTCTGCGCCATTGGTCGGTGCCCTTGTCCTTACGCTGATGACCTTGCCGACGATCATCATCGCGACACGGTCCGCCATCCGCGCCGTGCCGCCCTCAATCCGCGATGCTGCCCTTGGGGTCGGTGCGTCCAAGATGCAGATGGTTTTCCATCATGTCCTGCCCTTGGCCGCGCCCGGCATTCTGACCGGAACGATCTTGGGTCTTGCCTCGGCGCTCGGGGAAACCGGCCCGCTGCTGCTGATCGGCATGGTTGCCTTTGTGACCAATTATCCGGCCAGCCCGTTTGATGGCGGTGTCATGGACCCGGCGACGGCACTGCCGGTGCAGGTCTATTCCTGGGCCTCGCGGTCCGATCCGGCCTTCATCGAGCGGTCGTCCGGCGCGATCATCGTGCTGCTGGCCTTTCTTGTGGTGATGAACGTCGCGGCGATCCTGTTGCGTCGCCGGTTCGAGCGGCGCTGGTAAGCCGCGATTCTTCAAACGCGCTCATCATGACGGGGGGCTTGCCGAAAGGTGGGCCCCTCTCGCATTTGTGACGCTGGTCAACGCGCGCTTCGGACTTAAGCTGTCAATGGAGTCAGCAGGATGGAGACCGGCATGAACAGATTGACCGCCAAGGATTTTCACCCCGATCTGCTGGAGCTTTACGATTTTTATGCCCATGGCAAGATCACGAAACGTGAGTTTCTGGATCGGGCAGGCCGGTTCACTGTTGGCGGCATGACCGCTATGGCGCTCTTGTCGGCAATTTCGCCCAACTATGCGTTGGCCCAGCAGGTGGCCTTTACCGATCCCGACATCGTTGCCGAATACATCACTTATCCTTCGCCCAACGGTCATGGCTCGGTGCGCGGCTATCTGGTGCGGCCTGCTGCGGCGACCGGCCGGGTGGCCGCAGTGGTGGTGGTCCACGAAAACCGCGGGCTGAATCCCTACATTGAGGACGTGGCCCGCCGTGTGGCCAAGGCAGGCTACATCGCGCTGGCCCCGGACGGTCTGTCATCAGTCGGCGGCTATCCCGGGAATGACGAAAAAGGGCGTGCGTTGCAGGCCCAGGTCGACCCGACAAAGCTGATGAACGACTTTTTCGCGGCGATCGACTTTCTGATGGCCCATGAAACGACCACCGGGAAGGTCGGGATCACCGGCTTCTGCTATGGCGGCGGCGTGTCGAATGCGGCAGCGGTGGCCTACCCGGAGCTGGCTTGCGCCGTGCCGTTTTACGGGCGTCAGGCCGCGGCGGAAGATGTGCCAAGGATCAACGCTCCCATCCTGCTGCACTATGCCGAACTCGACACCCGCATCAATGAAGGCTGGCCAGCCTATGAAGCCGCGTTGCAGCAGGCGGGCAAGACCTATGAGGCACATATCTATCCCGGCGTGAACCACGGGTTCCACAATGATTCTACCCCGCGCTATGATGAAGCGGCGGCCAAGCTGGCCTGGGACCGTACGCTGGAGTGGTTTGCCAAGTATCTCGCCTGATGCGTCAGATCTGCACGCGGCACAGGTCCGGGGCTGGCCAGATCGGGGTGACAGTGTGACCGGTTGCACAGGGCCGCATTTTGCGGCATCTGAACCGCCATGGTTCTGCGTCTGATCATGCGGTTGCGCCGTCTTGTCCTGATCGCCTTGCTGGCGGTTGGCCTCGCTGTTTCCGGTTTCGGACATCGCGCCCCGATGGCACAGGATGCGCAACTCGAGGCGCTTTTGCTGTCCGGCTTTACCATGGCCGATCTGTGCACCCCGTCCGGCTCGGATGAGGCGGCATCTGCTGTTCCCTGCCTTGCCTGCACGCCCTCGGGTCCGGTTCTTATTCCTGCCCTGGGCTGCATGTTGCGCCCGGCGGATGTGCAGGTGCTTGCGGCCGTGTTTGCCCCGCGCGAACGCAGAACCGTCGCCAGCGTTCATGACCCCGCCCACGCGCCGCGTGCGCCGCCCCTGGCCTGATCCTGTCTGTCTGAATCCTATCCAGTCCTGACAGCCGGCACAGTGCCGCGCTCAAGCCAAAAGGCAATTATCATGAATGCTCGTCTTTCTTCGTTCCGTCTGGCCCCCTCGCTGCTGGCCCTATGTGCAGCGCTTGCCCTGGCAACCGCTGGGCACGCCCATGGCGTCACTGCGGGTGATCTGGAAATCATCCATCCCAATATCCTTGCACCGGCACCTTCGGCCAAGTCGGCGGCGGGCTATATGGGCATCGCCAATGCCGGCACCACCGCGGATCGGTTGATCGGCATCGAAGTGCCCACGGTCGCGCGGTCCGAACTGCACACCACCGAACACGGCACCGATGGCGTGGCGCGGATGATGCATGTCGACGGCATCGAGATCCCGCCGGGTGAAACCGTTCTGCTGGAGCGTGGCGGCATGCATATCATGCTCATGGGCCTGACCGGCCCATTGGTCGAAGGCCAGATGGTGCCTGGCACACTGGTCTTCGAAAATGCGGGCCGGGTCGAGGTCGAGTTCAGCGTCGACCCGTCGGATGGCGTCGATCATTCCGACATGGGACACTGATCCCGCAACCCCCCGTGGCGGTCTGCTGCCACGGGGCTCCTATCGGTAGCGCCGGAAAAACCGTGATCGGTCGTACAGCGTTTCCATCCGTTTCATCCGGCCTTCGGTTTCCGCCCATGTCCGGCTTTGCACACTGGCGAGCAGCGTTTCCACCAAGACCAGAATCGACACTGTGGAATCCCAGGCCGAAGGCGCCTCGATATGTGCGGTCAGGGTGTGGCGGGCGTGCGCGGCGGCGGGGCTGACCCAACGGTCGGTGATCACCACCACCTCTGCCCCCTGTTCCACCGACAATTCCACCAACTGGAGCACCGAGTTTTCATAGCGGCGGATATCGAACGCCACCAGAACATCGCCGGGCTTCATGTCCAGCAGGGCGGGGGGCCAGGTGTTCGACATGTCGGACAACAATGTGACCTCGGGCCGCACCACCTTCATCAACGATACAAGATAGTCGGCATGGGCATGGGTGATGCGCCCGCCCATGGCAAAGATCCGGCGCGACGGGTCGGCCAGAAGGTTGGCCACCGCGTCGAAATCGCCATGGTTGATCTGACTCAGCGTCGCTTGCAGATTGGCCACCACCGCGGCGGCAAAGCGGTTCAGGATATGGGTGTCGGGTGCCCCCCCGGCCCAACGATCGTGCTTGACCAGCGGCGATTCGAGCATCGCCCCCACTTCACCGCGCAGGGCCGACTGAAAGTCAGGGTAGCCCCGGTAGCCCAGCTTCTGACACAGGCGCACCACGGTGGGGGTCGAGACCTCTGCCGCCCGTGCCAGGGCCGTGATGGAGCCAAGCGCTGCCACCGGATACTGGCGCAGGATATGGGTTGCCACCTGGCGTTCTGCGCGGGTCAGATCGGGCAGAGCGGCGCGCAGCCTGTCTTCAACGCCAAGGGGAAGGTCCATATCCATGCCTTTCCTGCCAGAATTGTGCCCCGCATAACGCCAGCGGAACGGTCGATTGCGCATCACTGTGCTGGATTTCCGAAATGATTGTAACAGAAAATGCGCAGAAGAAAAATTCTTGACAGAACCGTGTCAGATCAGGAACCCTGACGATACCAAGAGGGGCACCGAGTCACTGATGAGCCTGCAGTCCATCCAGACCGATTTTGTGGCATCTGTCGAAAACCGCGATGCTGCAGGGGCCATTCTGCTGGTCTGCGAGCACGCGAGCAACGCTTTTCCAGCGCCCTGGGGCCGGCTTGGCCTGACCGATGCGCAAGCCCGTGCCCATGTGGCCTGGGACCCGGGCGCGCTGGACCTGTCGCGCGCCCTTGCCGCACGTCTGGATGCCGCGCTGGTGCATGCCCCGGCCAGCCGGTTGATCTATGATCTGAACCGTGGCCCCAACCGCGCCGATGCCATGGCCCCGAGGTCCGAGGTGCACGACATTCCTGGCAACACGGGCCTGACCCCGCTGGACCGCCTGCACCGGGCCGAGGCGCTGTATCTGCCGTTTCACACCAGCCTGCAGGCCGAGATCGTGCGGCGACTGGCGCTCGGTCGGCCAACGGTTCTGATCACGATCCATTCCTTTACGCCGGTCTATCACGGTCAGCACCGCGCGGTGGAGTTCGGCGTGATCCATGATGCCGATGACCGCATGGCCCGGGCCATTGTGGCGGCGGCACAGGACCTGTCCGGGCTGGCCTGCGCGCTGAATGAACCTTATTCCGCTGCCGATGGTGTGACCCATACCTTGCGCCTGCACGCCACGCCCTATGGTCTGGCCAATGCGATGCTGGAAATACGCAATGATCTGATTGCCACGCCCGGCCAGGTGGAGGCCATGGCCAGTCAACTGGCCCCGGTGCTGCAAACGGCACTTGCCACCATGGCGGAGGGCTGATCGATGCCGCGTTTTGCCCTTGCCTTCGTGCGGCTGGTGGACCGCCTGAATTACGGCGTGGGCCGTATGGCGATGTACCTTTTGTTTGTTCTGATGGGCATCCTGATGTGGTCTACCATCAGCAAGGCCGCCTTCACCCCATCGCTCTGGACGCTGGAAATGGCCCAGTTCGTGATGGTGGCCTATTTTGTGCTGGGCGGACCCTATGCGATGCAGATGGGCAGCCATGTGCGCATGGACCTGTTCTATGCGAAGCAAAGCCCGGTGCGGCAGGCGTGGTGGGATGCGATCACCGTGCTGGCACTGATCTTCTATCTTGGGGTGATGCTTTGGGGGGCCGTCGATTCCACCCTGTATTCGCTGCAATACAACGAACGCAGCCCCACAGCCTGGCGACCCTATCTCTGGCCGATCAAGGTGATCCTTTGTGTCGGATTTTTTCTCATGCTGTTGCAGGCCCTCGCTGCGCTGATCCGTGACCTGGCCACCATCCGCGGGGACACCATCTGATGCCCTATGAGATGATTGCCGCCCTGATGTTCTCGACCATGCTGCTGATGATGATGACCGGGCAGCGGGTGTTCGGCATCATCGGCTTTGTTGCGGTGGTGGCGGCCATTCTGCTCTGGGGGCAGGGGGGCGAGCAGATGGGCTTTTCCGCCACGATGAAGCTGATGCGCTGGTATCCGCTGTTGAGCCTGCCGATGTTCGTGTTCATGGGCTATGTGATGTCGGAATCGCGGCTGGCCGATGATCTGTACCGCATGTTCTACCTGTGGTTTGGCCGGGTGCGCGGCGGTCTGGCGGTGGGGACGATCCTGCTGATGGTGCTGATCTCCGCAATGAACGGGCTTTCGGTCGCCGGCATGGCCATCGGGTCAACGATCGCGCTGCCCGAACTGCTGAAGCGCGGCTATGACAAGCGCATGGTCACCGGCGTCATTCAGGCGGGCTCCAGCCTTGGCATTCTGATCCCGCCTTCCGTCGTGCTGGTGCTCTATGCGATGATCGCCCGCGCGCCGGTGTCAGAGTTGTGGCTGGCGGGGCTGATGCCGGGCCTGCTGATGGCGGCCATGTTCATCCTTTATATCCTTCTGCGCTGCCGGTGGCAGCCCTGGCTCGCCCCGGCGCTGTCGGCCGAAGAGGCGTCGCAGATCACCCGGGCCGAAAAGCTGCGCAGCCTGCGGGCGGGGCTGCTGCCTTTTGTCATCTTCGGCGCGATGATGCTGCCCTTCATCTATGGCTGGACCTCTTTGGTCGAAAGCAGCGTGATCGGTGTGGCGGCAACTGTGGTCGGGGCGGTGATCAAAGGCACCTTCACCCGCCAGGTTTTTGAGGTTGCGACCCGCAATACTTTGGGCATCACCTGCATGTTCATGTGGGTGATCCTCGCCGCCTTGTCCTTCGGCGCGGTGTTTGACGGGCTCGGCGCGGTCAGGGCGGTTGAGACGCTGTTTGTCGACCGGCTGCACATGAGCCCCTGGACGATCCTGATCCTGATGCAGCTGTCCTTCCTGCTGATGGGGATGTTTCTGGATGACACGGCGATGCTGGTGATCGTGGCACCCCTGTATGTGCCGCTGGTCGCAATGCTGGATTTCGGGATGCCGCGGCTGGATGTGCTGGTCTGGTACGGGGTGCTGTATACCATCACCTGCCAGATTGCTTACCTCACGCCGCCATTTGGGTATAACCTGTTCCTGATGCGGGCCTTTGCGCCCAAGGAAATCAGCATGGGCGATATTTATCGCTCGGTCACGCCGTTTGTCGGGGTGATGATTGTGACCCTTGGGCTGATCATGGCCTTTCCACAAATCGCGCTTTGGCTGCCGCATCTGATCTATCGAAACTGAGGTGCGGACATACCGCGCCCATTCCCCCACCAACAAGAGGTATCAAAGATGACAACATCCAGACGTTCCTTTCTGACCAAGACCGCCAGCCTCGCCGTGGGCGCTGGGGCGGCAACCCTTGCCACCCCCGCAGTCACCCGCGCGCAGGACGTGATCAAATGGCGGATGCAGACCTATGCCGGGGCGGCATTGGGCGAAGAGGTGGTGAAACCCGCCATCGACGCCTTCAACCGCATGGCTGCCGGCCAGATGGAGATTGAGCTGTTCTACGCCGATCAGCTGGTGCCTACAGGTGAGCTGTTTCAGGCCATGCAGCGCGGGACCATCGACTGCGTGCAGTCGGATGACGATTCCATGGCCTCGCCCACCGAGGTGACCGTGTTCGGCGGCTACTTTCCGATGGCGCTGCGCTACAGCCTCGATGTGCCGGCGCTGTTCAACAAATACGGGCTCAAGGAAATTTGGGAAGAAGAATATGCCAAGGTGGGCGTCAAGCACATCTCGGCCGGGGCCTGGGATCCGTGCCATTTTGCGACCAAGGATCCGATCAACAGCCTCGCAGATCTGCAGGGCAAACGCATCTTCACCTTCCCCACCGCTGGCCGTTTCCTGACCCAGTTCGGCGTGGTGCCTGTCACCCTGCCGTGGGAGGATATCGAGGTTGCAGTGCAGACCGGCGAGCTGGATGGCATCGCATGGTCGGGCATCACCGAGGTCTACACGGTGGGCTGGTCGAATGTGACCAACTACTTCCTGACCAACAATATCTCGGGTGCATGGATCGGGCATTTCTTTGCCAATATGGACAAGTGGAATGCTTTGCCGCCGCATCTGCAGGAAATGCTGGCGACCTGTTTTGAGCAGTCGCATTACTACCGCCAGCACTGGTACTGGGCCGGTGAGGCTGACCTGCGCCTGAACGGCGGCAAGCTGCAGCTGACCACCATTCCCGATGAGGAATGGGCCACTGTAGAGGCGGCCGCCGTGACGTTCTGGGATGAAATCGCCGCTGAATCCGAGGTCAAGGCCAAGGTTGTGGCGATCTTCAAACAGTATAACGAGGTGCAGCAAAAGGCCGGGCGCCCCTATCGCTATGGCTGATGTTTCGCATGCGAAACAAGGGGGGTGCGCAGTCGGCGCGCCCCTGTCTATGCAAGACCATGATCGAATAATGACGGACGGGGATAAGGAATGCCGGGCAATCTGACGCTGGACGCTTTGCGCGAAATGGTGGACGCGGGCACTGTTGACACGGTTCTGGTGGCTGCGGTCGACATGCAGGGCCGCCTGATGGGCAAACGGTTTCATGCCCGGTTCTTTCTGGATGGCGGCTACAAGGAAACCCATTGTTGCAACTACCTGCTGGCGGTCGACATGGAGATGACCACGGTGCCGGGATATAAATCCGCCGGCTGGGAGCAGGGTTACGGCGATTACATGATGAAGCCGGATCTCGACACGATGCGTGTGGTGCCATGGCTGCCGGGCACGGCGCTGGTGCTGGCTGATCTGATGGACCATGCGGGCAAGGAAGACATCACTGTAAGCCCGCGCGCCATTCTGAAACGTCAGGTCGCCCGCGCGCGCGCCTTGGGGTTTGAGCCGATGATGGCGACGGAGCTGGAGTTCTACATCTTCGAAAACGCCTATGACGACCTGCGCGATGGCGGGCTTGCCCGGCTGAAGCCGATTTCCGGCTATAACGAGGATTATCACATCTTCCAGACCACCAAGGAAGAAGGGCTGATGCGCGATGTGCGCAACGGTCTGTACGCCGCCGGCATTCCGGTGGAGAACACCAAAGGCGAAGCGGATGCCGGCCAGCATGAGGTGAATTACCGCTATTCTGACGCGCTGGATACGGCGGACAACCACATCATCGTCAAGCAAGCGGTCAAGGACATTGCCCATGCCAAGGGCAAATCGGTGACCTTCATGGCCAAGTATGACCACCGCAAGGCCGGGTCTTCCAGCCATGTGCACCAAAGCCTGTGGACCAAGGACGGCAAGCCGGTGTTCTACGATCACGACGACGCAAACGGCATGTCGGCCACGATGAAGCAGTTTGTGGCCGGTCAATTGGCACATGCGCAGGAAATCACCGCTTTCCTTGCGCCTTACGTGAACAGTTACAAGCGCTTCACCATCGGCATGTTTGCGCCCACCAAAGCCGTGTGGAGCGCAGACAACCGTACCGCGGGGTTTCGCGTCTGCGGCGCGCATACCAAGGCGGTACGGGTCGAATGCCGCATACCGGGCAGTGACGTGAACCCGTATCTGGCCTGTGCCGCCTTGCTTGCGGCGGGTCTGGCCGGGATCGAGAGCAAGATGGACCTGGAGCCCGAGATGAAGGGTGATATGTACACCACAAAAGGTATCCGCGAAATTCCGCACAACCTGCGTGAAGCAGCGGATCTGCTGGACGGGTCAACGATGCTGCGTGCGGCCTTTGGGGATGATGTGGTGGAGCATTACACCCATGCTGCCCGCTGGGAGATTGCCGAGACCGACCGTGTGGTGACAGATTTCGAACTGCAGCGCCTGCTGGAGCGGGCCTGAGCACATTGAGGGGGGCGGGCTTTACCCCGCCTTTGCCTTGCAACAGAGGTGGGGTGAACCCCGCCCTTTGAGGACGCGACGATGAAGCCCATCCAACTGATTTCCCCGGTCGATGGCCGGGTCTATGCTGAACGCAGCCCGCTGGCCCCCGAGGCGGCGCAAGCCGCCGTTGCGCGGGCCCGCGCTGCGCAAAAGGCTTGGGCGGCGCGCCCGCTGGAAGACCGCATCGCGCTGGTCAAGGCGGGTGTTGCCCGGCTGAACGAGATGAAGGACGTGATCGTCGAAGAACTCGCCTGGCAGATGGGCCGGCCGACCCGTTTCGGGGGAGAGTTCGGTGGGGTGAATGCCCGCACCGAATACATGGCCGAAATCGCTGCCGAAACCCTTGCGCCGACGGTGATTGAAGACAGCGACAGCTTTCGCCGCTATCTCGCGCGGGAAGCTTTGGGCGTGGTCTTGATCATCGCGCCGTGGAACTATCCTTATCTGACCACCATCAATACTCTGGTCCCTGCCCTGATCGCGGGGAACACTGTGGTGCTCAAACATGCCAGCCAGACCCTGCTGGTGGGTGAGCGGCTAGCAGAGGCGTTCCATGCAGCGGGTGTCCCCGAGGACGTGTTCCAGAACGTGGTGCTGGACCATGCCACGACCGAAGGCCTGATCAAGGGCCGCGCTTTTGATTTCATCAATTTCACCGGCTCGGTCGCAGGGGGGCAGGCCATTGAACGGGCGGCTGCGGGCACCTTCACGCCGCTGGGGTTGGAACTTGGCGGCAAAGACCCGGGCTATGTGCGCGCCGATGCGAACCTTGATGCTGCCGTTGACACGCTTATGGATGGCGCATTGTTCAACGCGGGCCAATGCTGCTGCGGGATCGAGCGGATCTACGTGCATGAATCGCTTTATGATGCCTTTGTCGAAAAGGCTGTGGCATGGACCAACACCCTGAAACTGGGCAATCCGTTTGAGGCGGACAGCACGATGGGCCCGATGGCGCATGCGCGCTTTGCACGCGTCGTGCGCGATCAGATCGCCGAAGCGATTGCCGCCGGAGCGAAACCGCTGATCGATCCGACCAAGTTCCCTGCCGATGACGGGGGGGCCTACCTTGCGCCACAGGTGCTGGTGAATGTGGATCATTCGATGCGGGTGATGACCGAGGAATCCTTTGGGCCCGTCGTGGGCATCATGAAGGTCAAGGATGACGCCGAGGCCATTGCCCTGATGAACGACAGCCAATACGGCCTGACCGCCAGCATCTGGACGCAAGATTATGACACCGCCGCCGCCATCGGCGCGCAGATCGAAACCGGCACCGTCTTCATGAACCGTGCCGATTACCTCGACCCGGCGCTGTGCTGGACGGGCTGCAAGAACACCGGGCGCGGCAGCTCGCTGTCCTATCTGGGCTTCCATTCGGTAACCCGCCCGAAATCCTATCACCTCAAGAAAGTCTGACCTCATGTCGCACGGCGTGCCCCATCGCAACTGGTCCTATCCGACCGCCATCAAATTCGGCGTTGGCCGGATTTCCGAACTGGCCGATCATGCCAAGAGCATCGGCCTGACCAAACCACTGCTTGTCACCGACAAGGCCCTGGCCAGCCTGCCGATCACGGCAGAGGCGCTCTCGGTGCTGGATGCCGCCGGTCTGGGCCGCGCGGTGTTTTCCGAGGTGGACCCCAATCCGAATGAAAGGAACATGGCCGATGGCATCGCCATCTATCTGGCGGGCGGGCATGACGGGGTGATCTGCTTTGGCGGCGGTTCGGCGCTCGATCTTGGCAAGATGATCGCGCTGATGGCACATCAGCGGGCGGATCTGTCGGTCTGGGATCTGGAGGATATCGACGACTGGTATACCCGGGCGGACGGTGACAAGATTGCGCCCATTCTCGCAGTACCCACCACGGCAGGCACAGGGTCCGAAGTGGGGCGTGCAGGTGTGTTGACCAATTCGGAAACCCACAAGAAGAAGATCATCTTCCACCCCAAGCTGATGCCAGCAATCACGCTGTGCGACCCGGCCCTAACGGTGGGGATGCCGAAGTTCATCACCGCAGGCACCGGCATGGATGCCCTGGCCCATTGCCTTGAGGCCTATTGCAGCCCGTTCTACCACCCGATGAGCCAGGGCATCGCGCTGGAAGGGATGCGGCTGGTGTTTGAGAACCTGACCATCGTTTACGCAGAGCCCGCCAACCTGATGGCGCGCGGGCATATGATGTCTGCGGCGGCGATGGGGGCGGTGGCGTTCCAGAAGGGGCTTGGCGCGATTCACAGTCTCAGCCACCCGGTCGGGGCGATTTATGGCACCCATCACGGAACCACCAATGCGGTAGTGATGCCGATAGTGCTGGATTTCAACCGCGCCGCGATTGAAGGCCGGATCAACGCAGCCGCCGCCTATCTGGGCATTGCAAGCGGGTTTGACGGGTTCCGCGCGAAGGTCATGGAATTGCGTGAAACGCTGGCGATCCCGGCCAACCTGACCGCCATGGGCGTCAAAGCCGATGATCTGGACATGCTGACCGATATGGCGCTGGAAGACCCGTCCTGCGGTGGCAACCCGGTTGCGATGACGCGTGAGAACACCCGCGCGCTGTTTGACGCCTGCATGTGACAAAAGGAACGGCGGCGGGGGGAACCCCGCCTTCGTTTTGGGATCAGGCGACTCTTACGCCTTCAGCAGGATGAAGTCCCGGCCCGAGAGGCTGACCTCGACCGCGCTGCCCACGACGGGCGGCGGGGTGTCAGGGCGGTTGAACGTATCCAGCGACACCGCAGCGCCCGCCAGATCGGCCTTCAGACGGATCACCGATCCCATGAAATGCACATCCGTGACCTGTGCCGTCAGCAGCGACTCTGCATCGGGCTGGCGGCCCAGACGCAGGGCTTCGGGGCGAAGCGCGACCGACAGGGTTTCACCCGCGCGTGCTGCCAAGGGTGCATCGGGCAGGGTCAGGCTCTGGCCCGCCAGCGTGACGCGGCCAGAGGCCGGATCGGCGACCTCGACCTCGAAGGTGTTCAGCGTGCCGACAAAATTCGCGACAAACTTGGTGCGGGGGCGGTTGTAGATTTCAAACGGTGCGCCGACCTGCTCGGCCACGCCACCATTCATCACCACAATCCGGTCGGAAATGCTCATCGCCTCTTCCTGATCGTGGGTCACGAAGATGGTGGTGATGCCCAAGTCCTGCTGAATCTGGCGGATCTGGTTGCGCAAGGACACGCGCACCTTGGCATCCAGCGCTGACAGAGGCTCGTCCAGCAACAGCACCGACGGGCGCGGCGCAAGCGCGCGTGCCAGAGCCACCCGCTGCTGCTGACCGCCCGACAGCTGGAACGGATAGCGCCCGCCCAGATCGGACAGGCCGATCAGCGCCAGCATCTCGGCCACCCGCGCCTCGCGCTCCGCCCGTGGCGCGCCTTTGACCTTCAGTCCGAAGGCCACGTTGTCAGCCACGGTCATGTTGGGAAACAGCGCATAGGCCTGAAACATCATGCCGATGTTGCGCGAATTGGCTGCCAGGCCGGTCACATCCTTGCCGTCAATCGTGATGTCGCCTGCCGTGGGCTGTTCAAACCCGGCGACCATCCGCAGCACTGTGGTCTTGCCGCATCCAGAAGGTCCGAGCAGCGAGATGAACTCGCCCTTCTCGATATCCAAGGTGAAATCCTTGACCACGCGGTTCTGGCCGAAGGTTTTCTCAAGATGAGTCAGGGTCAGGAAAGACATCAGGCTTTCGCCCTTTCGTGTTTGGAGAACCGGGTGACAAGCTGGATGAGTCCCATGCAGGCCCAGGTGATGGCAAAGGCAATCACGGCCAGAGCCGAGGGCTCGTAGGCGCGGTTCGCGCCAAGGATCTGCATATAGGGGCCGAAGGCTGGCCGGTTCAGCAGCGCCGCCATGGTGAATTCGCCGATGACGATGGCAAAGGTCAGGAATGCGCCCGACAGCACCGCGCCCAGCACATTGGGCAGGATGATGCGCGACAGGATGGTGCCCCAGCCCGCCCCAAGGCTCTGCGCGGCTTCGGTCAGCGTGCCCACGTCAATCGTGCGCAGGCCCGTATCCACCGCGCGGTACATATAGGGCAGCGCCAGGGTGGCATAGCCGAACATCAGCAGGATGTTGGTGCCCATGGCGCTGCCGGTCAGCGGCAGCCAGCTGGAGGTGTTGTACAGCCGGATATAGCCGAACACGATCACGATGGCAGGGATCACCAGCGGCAGCAGGGTGATGAATTCGACCACCGGGCGCAGTTCGGGCATTTTCAGCCGCACCCAATAGGCGGTGGGCACGACCAGAAGGATGCCAAAGGCGATGGTGAACAGCGCCATGACCACGGAATAGCCAAACGTCGCCTGAAACTGCGGGTCAACGAGCACCGCGCGGTAGGCGTCCAGCGAATAGACGCCGCGCCGCATGCGCAGCGAAAATTCCGTCATCCCGTAGAGTGGCAGTAGGAAGAAGACGATGCCGGTCAGCAGGGCACCCCAGGCGAAGAGACGGGTCATTTCAGCCACCGTTCAGACCGCGCGCGCAGCCAGATATACAGCGCATTGGCCAGCCCGGTGATCACGATCATCCCGAAGGCCAGGGCATAGCCCAGATTGGGGCTGCCCAGCACGTCGCCCCGGATCTGGGCAAACAACAGGATCGGGGCAATGTTCAGCGACGGTCCGGTGAGCGCGATGGCCGTGGCGACAGCGCCAAAGGCATTGGCAAACAGCAGGGCCATGGTGCCAAGGATTGATGGCAGCAGGATGGGGAAGCCGACCATGCGCCAGTATTGCGGCCCGGTGGCCCCCAGGATCGCCGCCGCCTCGCGCCATTCGCGTTTCAACCCGTCCAGTGCAGGGGTGATGATCAGGATCATCAGCGGGATCTGGAAAAACAGATAGGTCACCGTCAGCCCCCAGGCCGACAGCAGGTTCCAGCCATAGGCGCGCAGGTTGATGCCGAATTCGGTGCGCAGGTACAGGGTGATGATCCCGGCTGGCCCCACCGTTGCGATGAAGGCAAAAGCCAGTGGCACACCAGCAAAATTCGAAGCCACGCCAGAGAATGTCATCAGCGGGTTGCGCAGGCCTTTTGCCGTATTGCCCACCGTGATTGCCGCGGCCATCGCAAAACCGATCACGCAGCCCAGCAGGGCCGACCAGAAGCTGATCTTCACCGAAATCCAATAGGCGTTGCGGATCGTCGGCGTGTTGAGGCCGATGATGTTGTCGAGCGTAAAGTCGCCCTGCGGGGTCCGGAAGGCGCCGATGACGATATAGAGCGTCGGCAGGATCAGGAACAGAACGGCAAAGGCGAAGAACGGCAGCACGCCCAACCAGCGCAGGGGCAGATGTTGGCTCAGGGTCACGGGCTTGGCCATGCGGTTCGGTGCTTTCGCAGGCGACACCCTTGGGTGCCGGATCAAGAAGATCGGTCCGGCCCTAAGGGGGCCGGACCAGAGCTGTCAGGCTCTCTTATTCGACGACGTTTGCGCCGACAACGCTGTCCCAGCCGGCCTTGACGGCATCGGCATTGGCATTCACGGCGTCGATCGTCGGGAACACGGCGCGCTCATAGGCTTCTGCCGGCGGCAGGGCATCCATCAGCTCTTGCGGAACAACGCCCCGCGCCACCAGATCGTTGAAGCGGATCGGGTGGCAGTAACCCGCCAGCCAGCCCAGCTGACCTTCGTCGCTGTAGAGGTATTCCATCCACAGTTTTGCGGCATTGGGCTGCGGCGCATAGGCAGAGATCGCCTGAACATAGACCCCGGCCAGCGTGACATCCGATGGCACGATCACCTCAACCGGTGGGTTGCCGCCCAGCGAGTCGCGGGTCGCCAGGGCATTGTAGTCCCACTGGATGACGATGGGCGTGGTGCCCTGGGCCAGTGTGCCGGCCTTGCCGATGACCGGCACGAAATTGCCCGCGTCGTTCAGCTCTTTGAAGAACGCAAGCCCGGCCTCGGCTGCTGCCGCACCGGGTTCTGCACCGCGGGCCATCCCGGCGGCCAGAACACCCAGAATGGCCTGGTTAGAGGCGCGCGGGTCGCCTGCCAGAGCCACCTGTCCGACATATTCCGGCTTGAGCAGGTCTGCAAAAGAGGTTGGCGGGTTCGGCACCAGATCGGTGTTCACGGCAAAGGACATCACGCCGTAATAATCGCCGTACCAATGGCCGTCGGCATCCTTGGCGTCATCGGGGATCGTGTCCCAGGTCGAGACCTTGTAGGGCTGCAGCAGGTTTTCCGCCTGAGCTGCCGGGCCGAAGGACAAGCCAATGTCCAGCACGTCGGGCGCTTGCGGGCCCTTGTTGTTCATATTGGCCTTCACAGCCTCAATCTCATCTGCCGAACCGGCATCCGGGTTCAGCTCGTTGACGGTGATTTCGGGGTATTTTGCCTTGAACCCGGCGATCACGTCGCCATAGCCACACCAGGAATGCGGCAGGGCAATGGTGGTCAGCATGCCTTCGGCTTTTGCGGCGGCTTCGAGCTCGGCCATCGACTGGGCCGATGCCAGCGGTGCGGTCATCAGCATCGCAAGGCTGGTCGTCAGCCCCAGCATTTTCTTTGTCATCATTGGAGTCTCTCCCGGTTGATCATTTCTGTCCCGCTTGCCTCTCCGTTCCGACTGCCCGATCAACCCGAACGGATTCGCGGTTTATCGGCGAAGGTTAAGGGCGCAGTGGCGAGTCAGACAAGCCACCTATCGCGGTCGTGTGACAATTTTTTCACAACAGGATAGGCTGAAACAATTATATCGGCTTTTCAGAGACTTTGTCCGGCGGCAGGTGGCGCTGATCGCCCATTGCCTGGGCAGAATGGTGACCGTCAGGGGGCAGCGCCAGCGTGCCCCTTAGATCGGGGCGCTATTGCGGTCTGGCTTGTCAGTTGTCCCGCCTGTTGCCTTGTCGAGTGCCGTCGGCCACAGTTTGGTGCCAAGGACGGGTCTTGCCCTTGACTTTGAGGCGTGCAGATCCATAGAAGCGCTGATCCAAGTTCCGGCACGAAACCGGATGAAAAGGGAACACGGAAGGGGCAAGCCCCAGGCCGTGGCTGCCCCCGCAACTGTGAGCGGCGAGCGACGTTGAGAATACCACTGGGGCAACCCGGGAAGGTCAACCGAGCGACGACCCGCGAGCCAGGAGACCTGCTTGGATGATCATCCTTTCCGGGCGCGGGGCGTGCCACGGGAGCGGTTTTTCCGCAGCGGTGACACTCTCGCATCGTCTGTGGAAAGCATCAGGCTTTCCCGGATCAAACCGCATTGCGGGTCGTCTGACCCGTCCGGCCAAAGGAACGCATCAGATGCATGGCATCTCCAGACTGGCACTTGTCTCCGCCCTTGCCACCACCGCCCTTGCCGACCCGATATGGGCACAAGACGGCGCTGACATCGCCCTTGATGAAATCACGGTCATCGCCTCGACCGAACCCGTGCCGCTGGGGCGGACCGGGGCCACGGTGAACGTGGTGTCTTCGGAAGACCTTGCGGCTGCCGGAAATCAGTCGGCCGCAGCTTTGTTGTCGCGGCTGCCAGGCGTCAGCATGTCGCGCAACGGCGGGCTTGGCACTTCTACGGCATTGCGCATCCGTGGCCTTTCCGGCCCCTACATCGGCGTGCGTATTGATGGCATTGATGTGGCAGACCCGTCGGGCACCCAATGCGCCTATGACTTCGGGTCCACCACCTCGGGCGGCCTGTCGCGGATCGAGGTGCTGCGCGGTTCGCAATCGGCCCTGTTCGGGTCCGAGGCGATTGGCGGCGTGGTTGATATCACCACCTTCCGCGCCACCCAAGAGGGGACCGAGGCGCAGGTCACGCTGGAGGCCGGCTCTGATGCGACCTATTCGGGCAGCGCATCGGTCGGCGTCAAGACTGACCGCGCCGAACTGGCCTTTACCCTGGCGCGGACGGTTACCGATGGCATCTCTGCCTATGCTTTCGGGACCGAGGATGACGCGTTCCGCGCGACCACCCTGTCCTTCTACGGATCTTACGCGGTGACTGATACGCTGACCCTTGGCATGAATGGCTTTGCCCGAGACAGCTATTCGGAATTTGACAGCCAGTACGGGGATAGTGCCGAGACTGAATCCGGCAAGCTGCGGGCCCTGCGCGGGTTCGCCGCGCTTGCAGCAGGAGCGACAGAGCACGAGCTGTCCTTTGCGCGCACCACGACGGAACGTGATTATCCGCTGGGCTTCCTGCGACTTTACAGTGGGGAGCGCGAACAGCTTGCCTACAAGGGGCGCTGGCAGGCCGGAGACCGTCTGTCTGTCAACTGGGGCCTGGACCGGACGTCAGAGACCTTTGGCGCGGGATCAGCCAGCGGCACATCGCGCACCACGTCGGCCCTGACCGAAGTGCTCTATGCGCCCAGTGATGCGCTGGATCTGTCGCTGGCGCTGCGCCATGATGACCATAGCCAATTTGGCGGTCAGGCGTCAGGTCGCGCAGCATTGGCCTGGCGTCCGAACGGCGACTGGGTGATCCGTGCGGTCGCCGGAACAGGCTTCCGCGCCCCGTCGCTTTACGAACTTTATGGGCCGTTTGGCACCATCGGCCTGAGGCCAGAGGAAAGCCGCAGTTTTGAACTGGGAGCCGAATACCTGCTTCCAGCAGGCGGATCGCTGCAAGCCACCCTGTTTGACACGCGGATCGAGGACAAGATCGATTTCGTCAGCAGCAACTATCGCCAGACCTCAGGCACCACCCGCACGCGCGGCATCGAACTGATCGGGCGCACCGCCATTGCCGAGGGCTGGGAGGTGTTCGGAAACTACACCTTCACTGATGCCTCGCTGGTGTCGCGCACGGGTGTGACAAGTGAAGCAATCCGCGTTCCCCGCCATGATCTGGTGCTTGGGGTTGAAGGACGGTTGGCCGAAGGCTGGACCGGACAGGTCACCGTGCAGCATGTGGCCGGCCTCAAGGATGATTATTACGATCTGTCGATCGGCCCCTTTGGGGCTACCCGTCGGGTTGCGTTGCCGGATTATACGATTGCCAATGTCAGCCTCGCCTATGAGGTCAATGACAAGACAACGGCCTATCTGCGGATCGAAAACCTGTTCGACGAGCAATACCAGACCGTCACCGATTACGGTCAGCCCGGCCGTTCGGTCTTTGTCGGTCTGTCGGCCCAGTTCTGATGGTCTCTGGTCGGGCGGCGCAGGCGGCCCGGCCACTTTGCGAAAGGCGATCCATGATCGTTCAGGTGCTTCAACTGGCAGTCAGGCGGGTCTGTGCGGTGCTGTGCACCTTTGCGATCTGCACGCCCGGTCTTGCCGAACCGCCAAGCCGCGTTGTCTCGATCAACCTGTGTACCGATCAGCTGGCCATGTTGCTGGCTGAACCCGGTCAGCTGATTTCGGTGTCTTTTCTGGCCCAGGATCCGCGGTCTTCGGTCATGGTGGACCAAGCCATGGCCTATCCCGCCAACCGTGCCCTTGCGGAAGAGGTCTATCTGCTCAACCCTGATCTGGTCCTGGCCGGCACCTTCACTGCGGGGGCCACCGTGTCGATGCTGAAGCGGCTGGGCATTCCGGTGGCGACCTTTCCGCCTGCCGCTTCCCTGGCCGAGGTGCGGCAGGGCATGATTGACATGGGTGTTGCCCTTGGCCAGCGGGACAGAGCGGCGGCAATGCTCGCCCGCTTTGATGCCGGGCTGGCGGAAGCGGCTGGGGCCGCCCCGGACGATCGCCCTACAGCTGCCACTTATGCCGCCAACGGCTACACCCCCGGCGGGAACAGCCTGTCTGGCGACATCATCCGCGCTGCCGGTTTCCGCCATCTTGCGGCAGAGCTTGGCCTGACCCAAGGTGGCTTTCTGCCGCTTGAGGCGCTTGTTCTTGCCGCCCCTGATCTGGTGGTGGTGGGCGAGACCTATCCTGGAAATTCGCGCGCCGAAGAAATTCTGTCGCACCCGGCGCTGATGCAACTGCGCGGAGGGCGCGAGACCCTGGAAGACCGCGACTGGGTCTGCGGCCTGCCCAGCGTGGTGGATGCCGTCGCCCGGATGCGGCACGCGCGCGATGCCATCGGGTCTGTTCCATGACCTTCCACAGGTTGCTCATGGGGCTGACGATTCTTGTCACGGCCCTGTTCACACTGTCGCTGGTCACCGGCGTGGCACCGGTCGGGGCCGGTGAAAGCCTTGCCGCGCTGCTGCGCGATGACGGTGGGCCGCTGACCATGGTGATGCGCGAGATCCGGCTGCCACGCGCGATCCTCGCCGTGATGATCGGTGTCAGTCTTGGGCTGTCTGGGGCGGCGATGCAGGGATTCTTGCGAAATCCGCTCGCAGAACCGGGATTGATTGGCGTCTCATCCTCTGCCGCTCTGGGGGCGGTTCTGGCCCTTCAGACCGGATTTGCAATGGCGTTCACGCTGGCACTGCCCTTTGCGGCCTTGCTGGGGGCAGTCCTTGGTGTGGGGGTGATCCTGTTTCTGGCCGGGCCGGGAGGCGGGGCCTTTATCCTGATCCTTGCGGGCATCGCCCTGTCGGCGCTGACTGCGGCACTGACCTCGCTGGTGCTGAACCTGTCACCCAACCCCTTTGCCGCGAACGAGATTGTGTTCTGGATGATGGGCTCGCTGGCGGACCGGTCATTCTCGCATGTCTGGATGGCGCTGCCGATCATGGCATTGGGCTGGCTCGCATTGGCGCGCACCGGGCGCGGGCTGGAGGCGCTGACGCTGGGCGAAGATGCGGCGGCCTCGATGGGGTTTGATCTGGCGCGGCTGCGGCTTTTGGTGCTGGGCGGTGTTGCAGCCTCGGTGGGGGCGGCGACGGCGGTGGCGGGGGCGATCGGCTTTGTCGGGCTGGTGGTGCCACATGTGCTGCGGCCGCTGGTGGGCGGCAGCCCGTCGCGGCTTCTGCCAGCCTCGGCGCTTGGGGGGGCGGCGCTGCTTCTGGCGGCGGATATTGCTGTGCGGCTGGTCTTGCCGGGGCGTGACCTGAAGCTGGGAGTGGTGATGGCCCTGGTTGGGGCACCGATCTTCCTGCACCTGCTCTGGCGCATGCGGGGGCAGACATGACCCTCCTGACGCTGAACAACCTGACAGCGCGACGCGGAGCCTGTCCAGTGCTGTCGGGCATATCGCTGCAGGTTGGCGCGGGGGAATGCATTGGCCTGATCGGCCCGAATGGTGCAGGCAAAACCACATTGATGCGCGCAGCCCTTGGGTTGATGCCGTCCGAGGGGCAGTCGTCGCTGCTGGCGCTCTCGGCTTCGGCCCGCGCGGCGCAGGCCGCCTGGTTGCCGCAATCACCCGAAATTGCCTGGCCGGTGACGGTGCAGCATCTGGTGGCTTTGGGCGCGATGGCGCGGGGGCGCGGTCCGGATCATGCAAGCGTGGACCGGGCCATCGACCGCATGAACCTTGGCGCCTTTCGTGACCGCGCCGCAAATGGCTTGTCAGGGGGCGAGCAGGCGCGGGTGCTGATCGCGCGGGCGCTCGCGCAGGACACGCCGCTGCTGCTCACCGACGAGCCCATTGCCGGGTTGGACCCGGCCCAGCAGATCCGCACCATGCGCGTGTTCCGTGATCTGGCAAGCGAAGGGCGTTCGGTGATGGTGTCGCTGCACGATCTGGGGCTGGCCGCGCGCCATTGCACGCGGATCATTGTTGTGGACAAAGGCGGCATCGCGGCCGATGGCCCGCCAGAGGCCGTGTTGACCGATGCTCTTATGGGCCGTGTGTTCGGCGTGACCGCGTTCCGGGCCGAGACCGTGCAGGGCCCGGTCTTTCAGCCAATGGAAACGCTTGTCCCATGATGACTGTCACGCTGGACCGCCCTTGGCTTGTGGCAGACCTTCAGCGCCCGCGCCGGATCTTGTCTTTTGCTCCGCATCGGCCCGGTTTTGTGACGGCCCGCCATGTTTTATGGCGAGAGGTGCGCAATGCCGACCTGACGACGGGTTTTGATGTGTCGGACTGGTTCGTCCGTGAGCTGGCGCAGCAGGGGCATGCAGAGGCGGTCGGCATGCTGACCTCGCGCGATATCGGTCGGTTTGTCCAGGCCGAGGCCCGGGTCGAGGGATATGAGGCTGCCTGTTTGGCGACTGTCGGTCTGGGCAATGCCGAAGCGGTCGGGTCGCGCCTGCCGATGCCACCGGGTCAAGGCGATTACGGCACCATCAACATTCTGGTGGTGATCACCCCGGGCCTGACCGAAGCCGCGCAGATCGAGGCGCTGAGCATTGCCGCACAGGCCCGCACGGCTGCCATCATGGACTGCGGGTTGCGCCTGCCGGATCGGCGCTACGCCACAGGCACCGGTACCGACTGCATCGCCATAGCGGCCGATCCGGGGGGCACCGATTTTGCCGGGCTGCACACGGCCGTGGGGGAAGCCATCGGCCAGGCGGTGCGCGGGGCGGTGGCCCAAGGCGCGGCGGAATGGCTGGTCGAAAACGCGCCGGTGTCAAACCGACTCGGGTAGGTGCAGATCCGGCGTCAGAAAATGCTGCCCCCCGGTCGGTTGCAGCCCATTCTGCGCTGCCTCCGCCGCAAGGACCACCAGATCGGCGCACAGCTGCGGCAGCGGTGTCGCGATCACCATTGTCACATGGCGGGAGATCAGTGCGGTCCTGCTTTCCGGCGTCAGCTCGTTGACGATCAGCGCCACGTCTCCGGGGACGCGGGTTTCGCGCAGCGCGGCAATCGCCCCTTCCATCCCACCGCCCGCGCAATAGATGCCACGCAGATCGGAATGGCGGCCCAGCAGGTCCAGCGTCGCCTCATAGGTCAACTGCCGGGTTTCAAGGTTCACAAGCGTATCCAGCACATGAAACGCAGGCGCATGCTCGCGGATATAGCTGCGAAAACCGGTTTCCCGCAGTTCGTGCCCGTGCCAGCGGGTGCCGCCGATGAACACTGCAATCTTGCCGGGATCGCGCGAGGCAAGGCTGATCATCTGCGCCGCGATCCGTCCGACCTTCATGTTGTTCATGCCGATGTACTGTTGCCGCACCCCTTGGGCAAAATCGTTGAGCAGGGCAAAACAGGGTATCCCCGCTGCATTGATCCGCCGGACAGCCTCGGTCACCTCGGGGTGGGCGACAGCGGTCGCGGCAATCGCATCCACCTTGCCGACCATGCCTTCCATGAGCGCGACAAAATCTGCCGGTGTCTGTGATGGGGCAAAGGTGATCTGCACGCTGGCCCGCACGCCAGCCGCCGAGGACACCGCCTTTTCGATCTCGGACCGGAACTGCTGGTAGAACGCCTGCCGCTCCTTGTGCAGCACGACGCCCAGCCGCAACCTCGGCCGCGCGTCTTGGACCCGTTGCCCGATCAGCGGGGCCGCGTGGTATCCAATGCGCCGGGCCGCCTCATACACCCGGTTGGCCGTGTCTTCGCGCACCTTTTCGCGGGCATTCAACACCCGGTCTACTGTGGCCGGGGACAGTCCCGCCTCGCGCGCGACATCATGAATGGTGGGGCGGCGGGCCATGATCCTCCCGGGGGTTTTCTTCGGTGTAACGGCAACGACAGCGCTACGCCAGATGATGCCCCCGCATCGACGACAGCAGCGTTTCTTTCGACGTGGCCAGATGGCCCCGCGCCCGCGCCTCGGCGGTCTGGATGTCGCCTGCCTGCAGTGCCGCGATGATTGTCAGATGTTCGCGGATCGCCGCCTCGTTGCGGTAGCGCTCCATCGTTTTGTCCCATTGGTAGTGATAATGAAAGATCAGTGAGATCACCTTCTGGAACTCGGCCACAAAGCGGTTGCTGACCACGGAATTGATCAGTGCATGAAACCGTCCGTCCAGCCGCGAAAAATCATGAAAGTCGCGATCAATGCGGTCAAGCAGGTCCAGATGTTCGTCGTGGACAGCTGCCAGTGCCGCCCAGGCCGGATGGTCGCCGGGCAGAGCGGCGAACACCCGTATGGCGTTCAGTTCCAGCACCTGGCGAAATTCTGACAGTTCCACTGCATAATCCGCGGTAAATCCCAGCAAGCGCCAACCGCCGCGTGCACGCCGTTCGATCAGCCCCGATTGGCCAAGACTGGCCAGAAACTCCTGCAAGGCATGCGGCGGCACGGCGAATTGCCGGGCCAGCTGGGTGATGTTCAGCGCCGTCCCCGCCGGCACGTCAAAGCGCAGCACCCAGTCCAGAAACCGCGCCTCAAGCTCTTCGCGGCCGATATAGTCTTCGCGCAGCGGCAAGCGGTCTTCCTGGCCGGGCAAGCGCGCCAGTCGTTTGTCGCGTCCGCTGCCCTGCAGGATGCCATCGGCCGCCAGTTTCTGCACCACGGCGCGGACCACCGTGCGCGACACGCCAAGCGTCCTTGCCATCTGCACTTCGGACGGCAGGCCTGCGCCCAGGCTCAGCCCGGACAGCATGTCGAGCATGGCATTGTGTGACTGGCGAAAACGGGTGTCGGTGCGCGCCATCGGGTGTTTCCCCTTCGGTTCCTGTTTCTATGCATTAAAAAATTAAAAACACTTGGCAAGGGAAAATCGACGCGCCATGGTGTCTTTAATGATAAAAACCACCGTGTGAGTCGGTGGCGCTGTCGAAGCCTTGGGAGGGGTTGCGGAGGATGGATGGTGCGGTCGGTCTGACCATGCTTTGTGGCAGCTGTGCGGCCCCTGGTCAGTTCACCCTGACGCAGCGCCCGCTGCCGCAGACCGCGCCGGAGGGCTGGGTGCTGGTCGACATCGACGCGGTGGGTCTGTGTGGCACAGATTTTCACATCTTCGAGGGCAAACACCCGTTTCTCGACTATCCCCGCGTGATTGGCCATGAACTGTCGGGCCATGTGGCGCAGGCGACCGGCGTCTGGTCGCAGGGCGCTCCGGTCGTGATCAACCCCTACCTGTCTTGCGGAATCTGCATCGCCTGCTGCAAGGGCAAGCCCAATTGCTGCACCGATATTGCCGTGCTTGGGGTGCATCGCGACGGTGGCATGTGTGCCCGGATTGCGGTGCCTTCGGGCAACCTCTATGACGCTTCAACCCTGCCAAAGGGTGTGGCGGTGCTGACCGAGTTTCTGGCCATCGGCGCACATGCCGTGCGTCGTGCTGCGCCGCAAGCCGGGGACAGCGTGCTTGTCACGGGGGCGGGCCCCATCGGCCTTGGCGTGGCGCTGTTTGCCAGGGCGCGCGGAGCCACGGTGCACCTGCGCGATGCCAGTTCTGCCCGGCTGGATGCCGCGGCAGGGTTCGGTTTTGCGCTAAGGCATGGCGTGACCGATCCCTTGCCGGAGGGTGGCTTTGATGTTGTCTTTGACGCCACCGGCAATTCCCGGGCCATTCAGGATGGTTTTGCCCATGTCGCGCATGGGGGCACCTATGTTCTGGTTTCGGTGGTCAAGGACGACATCACCTTTTCCGACCCAGAGTTTCACAAACGCGAAATGACCCTGATGGGCAGCCGCAACGCGACTGCAGAGGATTTCGCAACGGTGATGCGGGCCCTGAGCGACGGAACCATCGATGCGGGCCGCATCATCTCGGAAACTCTGCCGCTTGCAGATTTGCCTGCGCGGTTTCCGGCTTTGGTCGCCGACCGTGAGGCGCTGATAAAGGTCGTCGTGCAGATCGGGGATCGGTCATGACGCCTCTTGTCCGCATGACCGGCATCGACAAACACTTCCCCGGTGTGCATGCCCTGCGCGCCGCACGGTTTGACCTGATGCCGGGCGAGGTTCATGCGCTTATGGGGGAAAACGGTGCGGGGAAATCCACGCTGATGAAGGTGCTGTCGGGGATCTACCAACCCGATGGTGGCACGGTCGAGGTGTCGGGCGAGCCTGTCACCATCAACGGCCCGCGCGCGGCGCAGGCGCTGGGGATCGGCATCATCCATCAGGAACTCGCACTGATGAACGACCTTACGGTGGCGCAGAACATCTTCATCGGCCGCGAGCCCCGCCGCAGCTTTGGCCGGCTGGACGAGGCACAGCTGAATGCCGACGCAAGCGCAATCTTTGCCCAGATGAAAGTGCATATCGACCCGAAGGCAGAGGTTCGGACCCTGTCGGTCGCGCGTCAGCAGATGGTCGAGATTGCCAAGGCGCTGTCCTTTCGGTCGGGCATCCTGATCATGGATGAACCTACCGCGGCGCTGAATGATGCCGAGACCAATGAGCTGTTTGCCATTATCCGCGGCCTCAAGGCCGAAGGTGTCGGCGTGGTCTATATCAGCCACAAGATGGACGAGATCCGCCGCATTTCTGACCGCGTGACCATCATGCGCGACGGGGCCTATGTCGGCACCGTGCACTCCGCCGAGACCCCGATTGAAACCATCATAAGCATGATGGTCGGACGTGATCTGGAAAGCGTGCATGTCGACATTCCCGACCTTACGGCAGCACCAGTGGCGCTGGAGGTGCGGGGCCTGAACCGGGGCCGGATCATCCGCGATGTGGGGTTCAGCGTCAAACAAGGCGAAATCCTTGGCTTTGCCGGGTTGATGGGGGCCGGGCGCACCGAAGTCGCCCGCGCCATCTTTGGGGCCGATCCGCGTGACGGCGGCGAGATCATCGTGCACGGCAAGCCTGCCACCATCCGCACGCCCAAGGATGCCGTCGCTGCCGGCATCGGCTATCTGTCCGAGGACCGTAAACACTTCGGCCTCGCGCTCGGACTTGATGTGCGCGCGAATGTGGGCATGACCAGCCTTGCGCGGTTTTCCAACGCCATGGGTGTGCTGGACGAAGCGGAGCTGGAAAAAACTGCCCGCGATTACATCGCGCAGCTGGCGATCCGCACCCCGTCTGACCGGCAGGAAGTGCGCCTGCTGTCGGGCGGCAACCAGCAGAAGATCGTCATTGCCAAATGGCTGCTGCGCGATTGCGACATCCTGATCTTTGACGAGCCGACCCGCGGCATCGATGTCGGGGCAAAGGCCGAGATCTACCGCCTGATGCAGGCGCTGGCGGCGGATGGCAAGGCCATCATCGTCATCAGTTCCGAACTGCCCGAGGTGCTACGCTTGTCGCACCGCATTGCCGTGATGTGTGAAGGCCGTCTGACGGGCATTCTGCCCGGTGGCCCCGGCACGCGTCAGGAAGACATCATGCGCCTTGCCACCATGAAGCACAGCGCAGTTGAGGAGGCCCTAGCATGACAACTCTGCCCGCAGCCACGCCAGCCCGCAAACCCGCCTCGGGTGCGCAGCAAAAGCTGCTGGCCTTTGCCAGCCTGATCGCGCTCTTGGTGTTCTTCTCGGTGGCCTCGCCGAATTTCCTGCAAACCTCGAACATGCTGGCCATTTTGCAGGCCACGTCGGTCAATGGGGTGCTGGCGATTGCGGCCACTCTGGTGATCATCACCGGCGGCATCGACCTGTCGGTTGGCACATTGATGACCTTTTGCGCCGTCATGGCCGGGGTGATCCTGACCAATGCGGGGATGCCTCTGCCGTTCGGGATCATTGGTGCGATTGCAGTGGGTGCAATTTGCGGCACGATTTCCGGCACGCTGGTCGCCAAGATGAAGATCCCGCCCTTCATCGCCACGCTGGGCATGATGCTGATCCTCAAAGGTCTGTCACTGATCATCTCTGGCACCAAGCCGATCTATTTCAATGACACGCCGGGTTTCTCGGAGATTTCCACCGGGTCGCTGATCGGGACCTTCGTTCCGTCGGTTCCTGTGCCCAACGGTGTGCTGATCCTGTTCGTGCTGGCGCTGGTGATCAGCTATGTGCTGAACCGCACGGTGCTGGGGCGTTACTGCTTTGCGCTGGGCTCGAACGAAGAGGCCGTGCGCCTGTCCGGTGTCAACACAGACGCCTGGAAAATTGCAATCTACGCCCTGGCCGGCAGCATCTGTGGCATCGCCGGACTGATCATCGCCTCACGCCTGAACTCGGCTCAGCCGGCGCTGGGGCTGGGGTATGAGCTTGACGCCATCGCTGCGGTGGTGATTGGCGGTACCTCGCTTGCAGGTGGGCGCGGCTCTATCCTTGGCACCATCATCGGCGCGCTGATCATGGCCGTGCTGCTGAACGGTCTGCGCGTCATGTCCGTGGCGCAAGAGTGGCAGACCGTCGTGACCGGCGGCATCATCATCGCCGCCGTCTACGCCGACATGTTGCGCCGTCGCCGTGCGGCCAGCTGACACATCAACCAGAGGGCGACGAACGCCCCGCATTCATCAACATCGACACCATGGGAGGATACCCGATGTTCACCAGACGCACCCTGCTTGCCGCCGCATCCGCCACCGCGCTGATGCTGTCTGCCAGCCTCGCCACAGCGCAGGACAAGATCCTGATCCCGCTCGTCTCCAAGGGCTTTCAGCACCAGTTCTGGCAGGCCGTGAAGGCCGGTGCCGATCAGGCTGCTGCCGAATTCGGCGTCGAGGTCACCTTTGAAGGCCCGGACACCGAGTCACAGGTCGATCGCCAGATGGACATGCTCTCTGCGGCACTTGCGCGTCAGCCGGCAGCCCTTGGCTTTGCCGCGCTGGACAGCCAGGCCGCGACCCCGCTGCTGCGTCAGGCGCAGGAAGCGGGTATCCCGGTCATCGCCTTTGACTCTGGCGTCGACAGCGATATCCCCACCACCACCGTCACCACCAACAATGTCGCCGCGGCGGCCCTTGCTGCCGACAAGATGGCGGAACTGATCGGAGGCGCGGGCAAGGTGGCGCTTGTGGTGCACGATCAGACGTCACGCACCGGGATCGACCGGCGTGACGGGTTCGTGAATCGGATGGCCGAGGCCTATCCGGATGTCGAGATTGTCGATATCCAGTATGGCGGCGGCGATCAGCTGATGTCGACCGAGATCACCAAGGCGATGCTGACCGCACATCCCGACATGAAGGGCATTTTCGGGGCCAACGAAGGCTCGGCTCTGGGGGTGATCAACGCGGTGCGCGAAACGAACACCCAAGGGCTGGTCGTCATCGGGTACGACTCGGGCGCGGCGCAAAAGGCTGCCATCAAAGACGGTTTGATGGCGGGTGCCATCACCCAAAGCCCGGTTGGCATGGGATATGAAACGGTCAAGGCCGCAATTGCCGCGACCAAGGGCGAAACCTTGCCAAAAACCATCGACTCGGGGTTTGCATGGTATGACGCCACCAATATGGACGCGCCAGAGATCGCGGCCGTTCTGTACGATTGATCCCTGATCAAGGGAAAACCGGGTGGCCCTGCATCGCGCAGGGCCACCCAGACATGTCAAGGAAGACAAGATGGATCTGGGCCTGAAAGACAAGATCGTTGTGGTCACCGGCGGCGGCTCCGGCATCGGTGCCGCGATCAGCATGGCGCTGGCAGAGGAGGGCGCGATCCCGGTGATCTATGCCCGCCGCGCGCCGGAGGATGGTTTTCTCACTGCGCTGACGGGCAGATCCCCCAAGGCGGGTTGGGTCAAGGCCGATCTGTCGCGTGATGAAGACTGCCGAAGCGCGGTCGCACAGACCCACGCCCGTTGGGGCCGGGTCTATGGCCTGGTCAACAATGCCGGGGCCAATGACGGGGTAGGGCTGGATGCAGGTCCCGAAGCCTTCCGCGCCTCGCTGAACCAGAACCTGATCCATTACTATACCCTTGTTCATCTGTTGATGGAGGATCTGAAAGCCGAAAAAGGCGCTATTGTGAACATCAGTTCCAAAACTGCCATCACCGGGCAGGGCGGCACTTCGGCCTATGTCGCGGCCAAGGCGGCACAGCTGGGGCTGACGCGCGAATGGGCCGCTGCCCTTGCGGGCGATGGCGTCCGCGTCAATGCGGTGATTCCGGCCGAGGTGATGACCCCGCTCTATCGCCGCTGGCTTGACACGATGGATGACCCGGATGCCAAGCTTGCCGAAATCACCGCCCGCATCCCGCTGGGCCAACGCATGACGCTGGATACCGAAATGGCCGCCACCACGGTGTTCGCCTTGTCGGAACGGGCGGCGCATACCACCGGGCAATGGCTGTTTGTCGATGGTGGGTATACCCATCTTGACCGCGCGCTCTCCACCCTTGCCCCAACGACCTGAGGCCCAAATTGCCCATCAGCATCCGCCTGAACCCCGATGACAATGTCGATATTGCCCTGACCGATCTGGCACCGGGGGCGCAAGCGCTTGGGGTGACAGTCACCACATCTGTCGCGCGCGGCCACAAGCTGGCGAACCGTGCGATCCGTGTGGGCGAAAACATCCGCCGCTATGGTCAGATCATCGGGGCTGCCACGCAGGATATTCCCCCGGGCGCGCATGTGCATGTGCACAATATCGCCATGTCCGATCACGCGCAGGATTATGCCTTTGCCGCCGAAGCGCGGCCGCTGGCCCCTGCCACGCAACAGCGCACCTTCATGGGCTTTCGCCGCCCTGACGGCAAGGCCGGCACCCGCAACTACCTTGGCGTGCTGACATCGGTGAACTGCTCTGGCTCCGTTGCCCGCTTTATCGCGGAGGAGGCCGAGAAATCCGACTGGTTCAAGGCGCTTGGCAATGTCGATGGCATCGTGCCCATTGCCCATGCCTCGGGCTGCGGCATGTCGGGGTCGGATGAAGGCTATGCCACCCTGATGCGCACGCTGCAGGGCTATGCGCAGAACCCGAACTTTGGTGGCATTCTGCTGGTAGGTCTGGGCTGTGAAGTCCTCCAGATTCCAGATCTGGTCGGTCGGGGCCGGATGCGGGCCGACAATAATTTCCGGCATATGACCATTCAGCAGATGGGCGGCACCCGCAAAACCGTGGAGCGAGGGGTCGAGGCGCTGCGCGAAATGGCCGACATTGCCAACGCCTACACCCGTGAGCCGATTCCGGTATCGGAACTGGTGATCGGCATGCAATGCGGCGGATCGGATGGCTATTCCGGCATCACCGCCAATCCAGCGCTGGGGGTGGCCTCTGACCTCTTGGT
The DNA here is from genome assembly GCF_002900965.1 of Pseudotabrizicola formosa. GTDB lineage: Bacteria > Pseudomonadota > Alphaproteobacteria > Rhodobacterales > Rhodobacteraceae > Pseudotabrizicola > Pseudotabrizicola formosa. The sequence continues at coordinate 209,129 of NZ_PJOM01000005.1, forward strand.
GCAGCATGGCGGCACCACGATCCTGTCGGAAACCTCGGAAATCTATGGAGCAGAACACCTGCTGACCCGCCGTGCGGTCAGTGTCGAGGTGGGCGAAAAGCTGATCGAGCGCATCCGCTGGTGGGAAGATTACACCGCCCGCAACAAGGGGGAGATGAACAACAACCCCAGCCCCGGCAACAAGCGCGGCGGGCTGACCACCATTCTTGAAAAATCCCTCGGCGCGGTCGCCAAGGGCGGATCGGCACCGATGGAAGACGTGTACCTGTTTGCGGAACCCATCACCAAAAAGGGCTTCGTCTTCATGGACAGCCCCGGTTACGATCCCTGTTCCGTCACGGGCCAGATCGCCGCCGGTGCCAACCTGATTGTCTTTACCACCGGGCGCGGGTCGGTCTCGGGTTACAAACCCGTGCCCTGCATCAAGGTTGCCACCAACTCCGAAATGTTCCGGCACATGGAGGAAGACATGGACCTGAACACCGGCGATATCATTGACGGCGGGGTCACGCTTGCCGACAAAGGTGCCGAAATGTTCGAGCAATTCATCCGGGTTGCCAGCGGCGAGATCACCAAATCAGAGGCTCTGGGTTTTGGCGGCGCGGAATTCGTGCCCTGGCAGATTGGGGCCGTGATGTGATCCGGCACCTGAGGCGATAGGGACAACAGACAAGGGTGCTTGATGGGACGGTTGAACGGAAAGACGGCGCTGATCACGGCAGCGGGGCAGGGCATTGGCCGCGCCTCGGCGCTGGCGATGGCGCGAGAAGGTGCCACGGTCATTGCGACCGATATCAACGAGGTCGCCTTGGCCGATCTGGCAGCGCAGGGCATCAAAACCCGCGTGCTGAACGTGCGCGACCCCGCCGCCATCATAGCACTTGCGGCAGAAGTGGGCCGGGTCGATGTGCTGTTCAACTGCGCGGGCTTTGTCGCCAATGGCACGATCCTGGACTGTGACGAGGATCAATGGGACTTCAGCTTTGATCTGAATGTCACCGCCATGTACCGCATGTGCCGCGCATTCCTTCCCGCCATGATTGAGGGCGGTGGCGGGTCGATCATCAACATGGCCTCGGTGGCCTCATCCATCATCGCGGTGCCCAACCGCTTTGCCTATGGCTGTACCAAGGCTGCCATCATCGGACTGTCAAAGGCGATTGCGGCTGATTTCATCACCAAGGGCATCCGATGCAATGCGGTTTGTCCGGGTACAGTGGACACGCCCTCGTTGCAGGAGCGGATGGCGGCGACCGGCGACTACGAGGCCGGGCGCAAGGCCTTTATCGCCCGGCAACCCACGGGCAAGCTGGCGCAGGCCGAAGATATCGCAGCGCTGGTTGTTTTCCTCGCCTCGGACGAGTCTGCGTTCGTTACCGGCACGGCCAATGTCATCGACGGCGGCTGGTCGAATACCTGAAAGGATCTGATATGAAACTTCTCCGTCATGGCGCTGCAGGCGCTGAACGTCCCGGTCTGTTGCACACGGACGGGACCATCCGTGACCTGACCGGCATCGTGCCCGATATTGCAGGGGATGTGCTGTGCGATTCCGGCCTGTCGAGCTTGCGCGATCTGGATGCAGGCCGTCTGCCGGTCGTGGCGGCGGACACCCGTCTGGGGCCCTGCGTTGCAGGCACGGGCAAGTTCATCTGCATCGGGCTGAACTACGCCGATCACGCCGCCGAATCCGGCATGCCGGTGCCGCCGGAGCCGGTGATCTTCATGAAGGCCACCAGCGCCATCGTCGGCCCCAACGACCCCATCATCATCCCCCGCACATCCGAGAAAACCGACTGGGAGGTGGAGCTGGCCGTGATCATCGGGACGCGGGCAAAATATGTGTCCGAAGCCGAGGCGATGGCCCATGTTGCGGGGTATGCCGTGACCAATGATGTCAGCGAACGCGCCTTTCAGGCCGAACGCGCCGGGCAATGGACCAAGGGGAAAAGCTGCGACAATTTCGGTCAGCTGGGGCCGTGGCTGGTGACACGCGATGAGGTCGAAGACCCGCAGAACCTGTCAATGTGGCTGACGGTGAACGGGCAGACCATGCAGAACGGTTCGACCCGGACCATGGTGTACGGCGTGGCGCATGTGGTCAGCTATCTGTCGCAGTTCATGACCCTGCATCCGGGCGATGTGATTTCCACCGGCACGCCTCCGGGGGTGGGCTTGGGCATGAAGCCGCCGCGTTACCTGAAGGCCGGTGATGTGGTGGAACTGGGCATCGCGGGGCTGGGCCAGCAACGGCAGGATGTGATTGCCGACGCCTGAGGGATGGCGCCGGGCCCGAACCGGCCCGGCCCTCTTGGTGGGTTTCTCATGGCTTCCCCCTGTGTTACAGATTATGAAATTCAGCTATATCAATAGCTTGTCGATCCGATTTAACCGTTGGTTAACCTTTTCCCCGGGCGTGGTGGCTGACGGAGTGCCTGATGGAGTACCTGATGATGGGCTTGTGGCGGGCGTCGCCGGGGGGCCAGCCCCCCGTCGCTGCGCGCGACTCCCCCCGGGATATTTTTGAACAGGCAATAGGCACAAGGGCTGTGCGCTGTCGTGGCGGTCCAGCCCTTGTTTTGGTTTGACGGTCCCGGGCCTTGGCATTAGCTGCCTTGGGGATTGCACGGGCGTTTGCCGGGCTTTCCTGATGACATTCCTGAGATCCAGAGGACCGTGACCGCCATGACACAGACCCCAGTCGCTGCGACCCATACCGGCCTGATCGGCCTTGGCACCATGGGGGCGGCGCTTGCGCTCAACATCGCCGAGAAAGGCTTTCCGATCGCGGTATGGAACCGGACCGGATCGGTGACGCAGGATTTTCATGCAAACGCGGGCGATCTGGCCGCGCGGATCACCCCCGCCGACACGCTGGAAGCCCTGGTGCAGGCGATTGCCCCGCCGCGTGCCATCATCCTGATGGTGCCGGCGGGACAGGCGGTGGATGATCAGCTTGCTGCGCTGGCGCCGCTGCTTGGCCCGGACGATCTGGTGATCGATGCGGGCAATGCCAATTTCCGCGATACCAACCGGCGCGACGGGGCAGACCTGCCGTTCCGCTTCATGGGCATCGGCGTTTCGGGTGGTGAAGAGGGCGCGCGGCATGGGCCGTCGATCATGGCGGGCGGGTCAGATGCGGCCTGGGGCCAGATGAAAGACCTGTTGCAGGCCATCGCGGCCCGCGCCGAAGATGGCAGTCCCTGTGCGGGCCATATGGGACCATCCGGTGCAGGGCATTTCGTGAAGGCGGTGCACAACGGCATTGAATATGCCGATATGCAGATGATTTCCGAGGTTTATGGCGTGATGCGTGATGGTCTGGCGATGCAGGCCACAGAGATCGCCCCGGTCTTCGCCCGCTGGAATGAGGGCACCCTTCAGTCCTATCTGATCGAGATTTCCGCTGCCGTAGCGGCGGCCGCCGACCCATCAGGCGAGGGGCAGATGCTGGACATGATTGTCGATGCGGCCGGACAAAAGGGCACCGGGCGCTGGACCGCCATTGAGGCGCAGCACCTGGCGGCCCCGGTGCCGGTGATCGAGGCGGCGGTGATGGCGCGCAATGTCTCGGCCCGGCGCGACGAGCGGGCCGCGGGTGAAGCGCGCTTTGGCAAGGCCGCGGGCGCGGTTGACCTGTCGCTCGAGGATCTCGAAGCGGCGATGATTGCGGGCAAGATCCTGTGCTATGCGCAAGGTTTTGCCATGATGACGGCGGCGGCAAAGGAGTTTGACTGGGCGCTGGACATGCCTGCGATTGCGCGGGTCTGGCGGGCTGGCTGTATCATCCGGTCATCCATGCTCAACGATATGGCGCAGGCTCTGGCCGAAGACCCGGCGCGCAACCTGACTCTGGCACCTTTCTTTGCCGGGCTGCTGGAAGATAGCATGCCTGCGCTGCGCCGGGTGGTGGCCGGGGCGGCGCTGCAGGGCCTGCCGTTGCCCGCGTTGTCGGCAGGGCTTTCGTGGTTCGACCTGATGCGGCAGGCGCGCGGCACCGCCAACATGATTCAGGGTCAGCGCGATTTCTTTGGCGCGCATGGCTTTGAGCGGCTGGATGGCAAAGATCTGCCGCACGGGCCTTGGGGAAACGCGGCCTAAGCCCCAGAGGTCAGTTGACCCTGACGGATGATCTGGTCGATCAGGCGCGACAGGGCGGGGGTGATCGCCTGCCCTTTGCGGGTCATCAGCCCATAGGACCCGACGTTGATCTGCAGCGGTGACTCGAGGGTGACATAGCCGCTGCCGGGGGTGCAGAACACGTCCGTCACCGCGCGGGCCAAGGGCGCTATCGCATTGGTCTGCCGCACCATCGTCAGGGTGAGCAGAAAGGAGGCCGTCGTCAGGCTTTGCCGGGGCGGCGGCAGGTCGTGCTGTGCAAAACCGTGTGCCATGGCGCGGCCAAGCGGCGAGGGTGCCGCAGGCATGACCCAGTCAAAGCGCATCAGATCGGACAGGGCGGCGGGGCTGGTGCCGGCCAGCGGATGATCTTGCCGCACCAGAAGGGCCACCGGTTCGGTGCCCAAGGGCTGAGTGGTGAAATCCTCGGCGTCGCGGGCATCGGTCGGGCGGCCCAGCACCAGATCCAGCCGACCGGCACGCAACTCCTGACACAACAGGGCAGAGGGGGACACAGACACATCAGCGGTGATGTTGGGATGGGTCAGGCGCAGCGTGCGCAAGGCGGGAAGCATCAGCGACAGCGCCGGGGCGGTGACGGAACCAAGCTGCAAATGGCCAGAATCGCCCGAGGCGAGGCCCGAGATTTCGGTGGTTGCCTCTTGCAACTCGGTCAGGATGCGGCGAGCGCGCGCGGCCAGGGCCGCGCCGACCACCGTCAGGGCAATGCCCCGGCCAGAGCGTTCGTGAATGGCCTGGCCCAGAATGGCCTCGATTTCGACGATCAGCCTGGAAGCGGTCGGCTGCGAGACGCCTGTGAGCTCGGCAGCGGTGGTGATGCGACGGGTCTCGGCCAGATGCGCCAGCAGGCGCAGATGGGTCATTTTCAGGTGGTGGAGGGGTAAGCTCATCTTGCCAGATCTATATCATATGTGAAGTATATGCTTCAGGTAATCTCATTTGACGCTGATGTATACTTCGATCAATGTCCCGCGTGATCGCGGTCCAGGGGCGCAGAACGCACTGGAACGGACGAACCGCCGCGACATTGCCGTGTTTCCCGGCATTTGGGAGGAGAGAGATATGCAATTCACAAAACGTGCGATTCTGAAGCTTGCGGTTGCCGCCACACTGCTGGGCAGCCCGGCCTTTGCGCAGGACAAGGGCACCGTTGGCATCGCCATGCCGACCAAGTCCTCGGCGCGCTGGATCTCGGACGGCGAGTCGATGGTGAAGCAGTTCACCGAAGCCGGCTATGCCACCGATCTGCAATATGCCGAGGATGACATCCCGAACCAGCTGGCGCAGATCGAGAACATGATCACCAAGGGTGTGGATGTTCTGGTCATTGCGGCGATTGACGGCACCACGCTGTCGAACGCGCTGGAAAATGCGGCGGCCAGCGGGATCAAGGTCATCGCCTATGACCGTCTGATCCGCGAAAGCGGCGATGTCAGCTATTACGCGACCTTTGACAACTTCAAGGTTGGCGTGCAGCAGGCCGAAAGCCTGGTCAAGGGGTTGAACGAGCGGTTCCCGGGCGTGAAGCCGCATAATGTGGAACTGTTCGGCGGCTCGCCAGACGATAACAACGCGTTCTTCTTCTACAATGGCGCGATGTCGGTTCTGCAGCCGCTGATCGATTCCGGCGATATTGCCATCCCGTCGGGTCAGATGGGCATGGATGTGGTTGGCACGCTGCGTTGGGATGGTGCCGTGGCCCAGTCTCGCATGGATAACCTGCTGTCGGCCAATTATGGCGACAAGGTGCTGCACGGCGCCCTGTCACCCTATGACGGGCTGTCGATCGGCATTCTGTCGTCGCTGAAAGGTGTGGGCTATGGTTCGGGCGATCTGGCGATGCCGATCGTGACCGGGCAGGATGCCGAAGTGCCAAGCGTGAAGTCGATGATCGCGGGCGAGCAGTATTCGACCGTGTTCAAGGACACCCGCGAACTGGCCCGCGTGACCGTGGGCATGGTCGAAGCCCTGCTGACCGGGTCGGAGCCAGAGATCAACGACACCGAGACCTATGACAATGGCGTCAAGGTCGTGCCGTCCTATCTGCTGGAGCCGGTCTCGGTGGACGCGTCGAATTACGAGGAGATCCTCGTGGGTTCGGGCTATTACACCGCCGAGCAGCTGCAGTAATCCATAACGACCCTTCCGGGCCTGCCTGCCATATCAGCGCAGGCAGGCCCGGTTTCCTTGTGGGAGGGGATGATGACGACGCTTCTGGAAATGCGTGGGATCAGCAAGCTGTTCCCCGGCGTGCGCGCGCTTGACCATGTGAACCTGTCGGTCGAGGCCGGCGAGATCCACGCGATCTGCGGCGAGAACGGCGCGGGCAAATCGACGCTGATGAAGGTGCTGTCGGGGGTCTACCCGCATGGCAGCTATGAGGGCGACATCGTCTATGACGGTGAGACTGTGGCGATGAAGTCCATCACCGAGTCCGAGGCCAAAGGCATCATCATCATCCATCAGGAACTGGCGCTGGTGCCATTGCTGTCGATTGCCGAGAACCTGTTTCTGGGCAATGAGGTGGCCAAGGCCGGGGTGATCAACTGGCCGCTGGCGTTTCAGAAAACCTCTGCGCTGCTGCAAAAGGTGGGCCTGAACGAAGCGCCGACCACGATTGTCGGCAAGCTGGGTGTGGGCAAGCAACAGCTGATCGAGATTGCCAAGGCCCTGGCCAAGGATGTGCGCCTGCTGATTCTGGACGAACCCACCGCCGCCTTGCAGGAGAACGACAGCCAGAAACTTCTGGATCTGATGCTGGAGCTGAAGGCGCAGGGGGTGACGCAGATCATCATAAGCCACAAGCTGAACGAGATTGGCCGCGTGGCGGACCGGATCACCATCATCCGCGACGGCAGCACGGTTTCCACCCTCAACCGCGCCGACATTTCCGAGGACCGCATCATCCGCGACATGGTGGGGCGTGACATGGCGCACCGCTATCCCGAGAGGACGCCAAATCCCGGTGAGGTGCTGATGCAGGTCAAGGGTTGGAACGTGTTCCATCCGGACCAGAAAGACCGCCAGATGATCCGCAATGCCGCGTTCACCGTGCGCAAGGGCGAGATCGTCGGCATTGCCGGGCTGATGGGGGCCGGGCGCACCGAACTGGCGATGAGCCTGTTTGGCCACAGCTATGGCCGCAACATCAGCGGCGAGATCGCGATGGGCGGCAAGCCGGTGGATACATCCACGGTGACCAAGGCCGTGGCGGCGGGGCTGGCCTATGTGACCGAGGACCGCAAGGCGCTGGGCCTGATCCTGGAAGAACCCATCCTGCGCAACATCAGCCTGGCCAATCTTGCCGGGATCGCCCGGCGCGGTGTGCTGAACCAGCGGCGCGAGGCGCAGGTGGCGGAAGACTATCGCCGCGCCATGAACATCCGCACCCCGAATGTGCAGCAAAAGGTGGTCAACCTGTCGGGCGGCAACCAGCAGAAGGTGGTGCTGTCGAAATGGCTGTTCACCGATCCGCAGGTGCTGATCCTGGATGAACCCACACGCGGCATCGACGTGGGCGCAAAGTTTGAAATCTACAACATCATGAACCAGCTGGCCAATGATGGCCGGGGGATCGTGATGATCAGCTCGGAAATGCCCGAGCTTCTGGGCATGTGTGACCGCATCTATGTGATGAACGAAGGCCGGATCGTGGGAGAGTTGTCCCGCGCCGAGGCGTCGCAGGAACGCATCATGGCCATGATACTGAATTCTGTCGGGAAGGCGGCGTAAATGTCGGAAAAGACTTATCTGAGCAGTCATCTGCGCGAATACGGGATGATCATGGCGCTGGTCGCCATCGTGTTCTTCTTCACGGTGATCGTGCGCGCCAGCATTGATGTGGATTTCCTGTCGGCGCAGAACATCACCAACCTGTTCTTGCAGAACTCTTACGTCATCATCATGGCGCTGGGGATGCTGCTGGTGATTGTGGCGGGGCATATCGACCTGTCGATCGGGTCGGTCGTGGGTTTTACCGGGGCTGTCGCAGCGGTGCTGACGGTCAATCTGGGCTGGCCGGTGCTGGCGGTGATCCCGGCCTGTCTGATCGTGGGCGGGCTGATCGGGGCGGCGCAGGGGTACTGGGTGGCCTATTGGAAGATCCCGTCCTTCATCGTGACGCTGGCGGGCATGCTGGTGTTTCGTGGCCTGACGCTGTGGCTGCTGAACGGCCAGAACATCGGGCCATTTCCGCGCAGTTTCCAATCGCTCTCGACCGGCTTCATTCCGGACCTGTTTGGCGATGCTGATCAGGCATTGCTGGGGCTGGAGCGGCTGAACGGCACGGCGCTGCTGATCGTGGTGGTGGCGGCCTGTCTGGTGGTGTGGCTGGGCCTGCGCAAGCGTGCGCAGGACGCGGGCTTTGGCGTGACGCCCGAACCAGCGGCGGTGTTCTGGATCCGCAATGCCATTGTCTGCGGCGCGCTTATTTTTGTCGGATACAAGCTGGCGATTTTCCGGGGCCTGCCGAATGTGGTGATGGTGCTCGCGGTGCTGACGGTGATCTATGCCTTCTTTACCGAGCAGACCACCAGCGGGCGGCGCATCTATGCCCTGGGCGGCAATGAAAAGGCGGCAAAGCTGTCAGGGATCAAGACCGAACGGCTGGTGTTCTTTTGCTTTGTCAACATGGGCGTTCTGGCGGCACTGGCTGGGATGATCGTGGCCGCGCGCCTGAACTCTTCCACCCCCAAGGCCGGGGCGGGGTTTGAGCTGGACGTGATTGCCGCCGTGTTCATCGGCGGGGCCTCGATGACGGGCGGATCGGGCAAGATTGTCGGTGTCGTGGTCGGCGCGTTGATCATGGGCGTGATGAACAACGGCATGTCGATCCTGGGCATCGGCATCGATTATCAGCAGGTGATCAAGGGGCTGGTGCTGCTCGCCGCTGTCATCTTTGACGTTTACAACAAAAACAAATGAGGGCTGCCATGCTGTTGTCGCAGATCAGAACAGAAACAGGCGTTGCCGTGGTCGCCCGCGAAGGATCGGAGGCTGCCATCGTGCAGGGCGCGGTCAGCACCTATGCGCTGGCCATGGAAGCGGCAGAAACCGGCCGGTCCCTGGCGGCGGTCGTGGCCGCCCATGGCCTTGGCCCGGCAGTGGATCTGTTGCGCGCGGCCGCCGAAGGGCGCTTGCTTGCCCCGATCACCCATCCGGACCCGGCGCATCTGCATCTGACCGGGACGGGGCTGACCCATCTGGGCAGTGCATCCACCCGCAACGCGATGCATGCCAAGGCGACTGCGGATGATGCCACCGACAGCATGAAGATGTTCCGCATGGGGCTGGAGGGCGGCAAGCCTGCATCCGGCCCCGGCGTGCAGCCGGAATGGTTCTACAAGGGCAATGGCGTGCATCTGGTGGCGCCGGGTGCGGCGCTGACCTCGCCCGGGTTTGCGCTGGATGGCGGTGAAGAGCCCGAACTGGCGGGGATCTATGTGATTGCAGCGAATGGAACGCCCTGCCGGGTTGGCTGGGCCCTGGCCAATGAGTTTTCCGACCATGTGACGGAACGGATCAACTATCTGTATCTGGCGCATTCCAAGCTGCGGCAGGCGTCAATCGGCCCGGAAATTCTGGTGGGCGACCTGCCTGCCGATGTGCGCGGCACCAGCCGCATCCGCCGTGCAGGCGCGGTGATCTGGGAAAAGCCCTTCCTGTCGGGCGAGGCCAACATGTCGCACAGCTTTGCCAATCTGGAACATCACCATTTCAAATATGACGTGTTCCGCCAGCCCGGCGATCTGCATGTGCATATGTTCGGCACCGCCACCCTGTCCTTTGCCGATGGCATCAAGACCGAACCGGGCGATGTGTTCGAGATCGAAGTGCCCGATTTCGGCCTGCCGCTGACCAATCCGCTTGCCGTTGCACCCGAGGCCGGGATGCACACGGTTCATGCCCTGTGAGCCAATTTCCGTGAGGACATCATGACGTTCAAACCCGCCCAATGGCCCCGCAAACTGCGCTCTCAGGAATGGTTCGGCGGCACGGGCCGCGATCAGATCTATCACCGGGGCTGGATGAAAAATCAGGGCTTCCCGCATGATTTGTTCGATGGGCGCCCGGTCATCGGCATTCTCAACACCTGGTCGGAACTGACGCCGTGCAATGCGCATCTGAATGATCTGGCACAGCGGGTGAAGAACGGGATCTATGAGGCGGGCGGCTTCCCGGTCGAAGTGCCGGTGTTTTCCGCCAGCGAATCCGCCTTCCGCCCCACCGCGATGATGTTCCGCAACCTGGCGGCGATGGCGGTGGAAGAGGCGATGCGCGGCCAGCCGATGGATGGCTGCGTGCTGCTGGTGGGCTGTGACAAGACCACGCCATCGCTGCTGATGGCCGCCGCCTCCACCGACCTGCCGTCGATCGTGGTGACAGGCGGGCCGATGCTGAACGGCTACTATCGCAACGAACGGGTCGGGTCTGGCACCCATCTGTGGAAGTTCTCCGAAGCCGTGAAGGCCGGCGAGATGACGGCGGAGGAATTTGCCGAGGCCGAAGCCGGCATGTCGCGCAGCCCCGGATCGTGCAACACGATGGGGACCGCCAGCACGATGGCCTCCATGGCCGAGGCGCTTGGCATGGCGCTGTCGGGCAATGCCGCGATCCCGGCGGTGGACAGCCGCCGCCGCGTGATGGCGCAGATGACCGGGCGGCGCATCGTGCAGATGGTCAAGGATGACCTGAAGCCCTCGGACATCCTGAAAAAAGAGGCGTTTGAAAACGCCATCCGCACCAATGCCGCCATCGGGGGCAGCACCAATGCCGTCATCCACCTGCTGGCCATTGCGGGCCGTGTCGGCATCGACCTTAGCCTCGATGACTGGGACCGCTGTGGCCGCGATGTGCCCACCATCGTCAACCTGATGCCATCGGGCAAATATCTGATGGAGGAATTCTTCTACGCGGGCGGCCTGCCGGTGGTGATCAAGCGGCTGGGCGAGGCGGGGCTGCTGCACAAGGAGGCGCTGACCGTGTCGGGAGACTCGATGTGGGATCAGGTCAAGGATGTGCGCAACCACAACGAAGACGTCATCCTGCCCGCCGACAAGGCGCTGACCCAGTCGGGCGGCGTGGTGGTCGTGCGGGGCAATCTGGCACCGAAAGGCGCAGTGCTCAAACCCTCTGCCGCCAGCCCGCATCTGATGGTGCACCGGGGCCGCGCCGTGGTGTTCGAGGACATCGACGACTACAAGACCAAGATCAACGATGAGGCGCTCGACATCGACGAGAGCTGCATCATGGTGATGAAGAACTGTGGCCCAAGGGGCTATCCCGGCATGGCCGAGGTCGGCAATATGGGCCTGCCGCCCAAGGTGCTGCGCAAGGGCATCACCGATATGGTGCGCATCTCTGACGCACGCATGTCAGGCACGGCTTACGGCACGGTCGTGCTGCACACCTCGCCCGAGGCAGCGGCGGGCGGGCCGCTGGCGGTGGTGCGGAATGGCGATTTCATCGAGTTGGATGTTCCCAACCGCCGCCTGCATCTGGACATTTCCGATGACGAGTTGACAGCCCGGCTGGCGGCATGGGTGCCCACGCATGACCTTTACCCCTCGGGCTATGGCTGGCTGCACCAGCGCCATGTCGAGGGGGCCGATACCGGGGCCGATCTCGATTTCCTGAAAGGCCCGCGCGGCGCGGCGGTGGGACGGGATTCACACTGATGCCCGAGCGCAAGAACATTGCCCTTGTCGGCATCGGCAAGATTGCGGTGGATCAGCATGTGCCCGCCCTTGCCGCCAGTGCCGACTGGCAGCTCGCCGCGACCGTATCGCGCTCTGGCACGGTGGACGGGATCGAAAGCTTTGCCGATATGGAAACCATGCTGGCCGCGCGGCCAGATATTGCCATGGTCTCGCTCGCCCTGCCGCCGGTGCCTCGCTATGCCTATGCCGAAGCCGCTTTGCGGGCGGGTCGGCATGTCATGCTGGAAAAGCCGCCCGGGGCGACGCTGGCGGAAATCCATGCGTTGCAAACGCTTGCCGATGCGCAGGGGGTGACGCTTTACGCCACATGGCACAGCCGCATGGCCCATGCTGTGGCCCCCGCAAAGGCCTGGCTCGCGGACAAGACCATCACCCGCGCCCATATCACCTGGCGCGAGGATGTGCGCAAATGGCATCCTGGCCAGGATTGGGTGTTTGAACCCGGCGGCATGGGCGTGTTCGATCCCGGCATCAACGCGCTGTCGATCCTGACCGAGATCCTGCCCGCCCCGGTGCATCTGCAAGGCGCTGATCTGGAATTCCCCGCCAACCGGCAGACCCCGATTGCCGCCCGGCTGCGCTTCAGCGGCAATGTCACCGCCGATTTCGACTGGCGCCAGACGGGCCCGCAGACCTGGGACATCGAGATCGACACCACCGCAGGCCACATGGCCCTGCGCATGGGCGGCAATGTGCTGGAGCTTGACGGTCAGCCGTCACAGGGCGCAAACACCATCATGGACGAATATCCCGCCCTCTATGCCCGCATGGCCCAGCTGGTGGCGGAGGGGCGCTCAGAGGTTGACCTTGCCCCGATGGTCCATGTGGCTGACGCGATGACCCTTGGCAAACGCGTCGTGACAGACCATTTCACCTTCTGACCCCATTATCTGTTTTCAAATATCCCACGGGGGTCCGGGGGTGTGAAACCCCCGGTTCCGCCGGCCAACAATCGGAGACTGACATGCTGACAGGCAAGCACCTTATCGCGGGCGACTGGGTTT
>NZ_PJOM01000006.1 GCF_002900965.1 Pseudotabrizicola formosa
GCCAGGATCAAACTCTCAAGTTGAAAAGTTCCGAAGAACTTATCCTTGACGTCGAACCTTCGCACATCTGCCTGCATCCCTTAAGGACACAGGTCTTAACAATTCATGTGCTCAAGTTACCGAAGTAACCAGAACCCACAAACCGTGAAGCTTTCCCCAGGTCATCGGTCGGTAACCTCTCGGTCACTCCCCTGCTGGGCAGATATGCTACGTGTCAGACGCCGATGCGCCCAAACCGCCCACATATCCCTTCATCACTTTCAATTTTCAAAGAGCAAGAAGACAAAAATTTCAGGACCACCAATTTCTTGGTGCTTCCTGCAACCGTACCTTCAGATGTCTGCGTCGAACTTCCATCGTCGCCCCGTCGCTTCGTTTTCTGCGTTTCCGCTTGTCTTCCGCTTCGGTAAGGCGGTGTTTAGGCCCAGCTTCCAAAAGCTGCAAGAGGAAATTTTCACATCCCTGTCGTTTTTCTCGGCTACCCTTTATTTTCTTGGGTGAAATGCGCAAACTTTCTGCAGCCTGCACAGCCTGGCCGCGTCCGCGGCACCCGATTTTGCCCCCCGATCCGCCGAATCCTGGCCCGACCGGCCGAATCTGCCACCAAAGATTCGCCGAATCTGCCCGACTCGCTCCCCCGCGCGGCTGCCGCCCTGCCTATTGTGCGGCCAGGACCGCTCCGGCCATCACACACAACAGCTCGAACATCACCGTCGCCCCAAGATAGGCCGTGGCCCCGTTCACATCGAAAGGCGGCGAGACTTCCACCACATCCGCCCCCACGATCCGCACGCCCGCCAGCTCCCGCACCACCTGCAACGCCTGAAAGCTGTTTGGCCCCCCAATTTCCGGCGTCCCGGTGCCCGGCGCATAGGCCGGGTCGATGAAATCGATGTCATAAGAGATATAGGTCTCCCCCTGCCCCGCCCGTGCCCGGGCCTCGGCCATCACATCGGCCACCCCGCGCGCATGGAACTCCTCGATCGCAATCACCCGGATCCCCACTGCCTCGGCAAAGTCGCGGTCCTCGCGGTCATAGGCGGTGCCCCGGATGCCGATCATCGTCACGCGGTGCGGGTCCAGCAGCCCCTCTTCCACCGCGCGGCGGAACGGCGTGCCATGGGTGTAGAGGCTGCCGTTGAAATAGCTGTGGAACAAATCAGTATGGCTGTCGAAATGGATCATCCCCAGCCCGCTCGGGCTATGCGGGCGGTTCCGGGCCAGCGCCCGCAGGATCGGCAGACTGCACAGATGATCGCCCCCCGCCGTCAGCGGCACGATCCCTGCGGCGCGCAGACGGGTATAATACGCCTCCATCCGCGCAAGACTGTCCATCAGATCCGCCGGGTTCGGCCCCACATCGCCCAGATCGGCGCAGCGCACCGTCTCGAACGGCCGCACGCCCGTGGCGGCATTCTCGGCCCGGATCATCGTCGATGCATCGCGCAAGCTGCGCGGCCCGTGCCTCGGCCCCGGCCGGTTCGTCGTGCCACCGTCCCAGGGTGCCCCCACCAACCCGATCTGAACCTCCTCAAAGCGGGGATGGTCCGGCGTCACCACCGGCAGCCGCATGAAGCTGGCCACGCCGGCGAATCGTGGCAGATCAAATCCCGACACGGGCACAAAGAACGGGTCCATGGTCAAACGGGCACTCCTTCTGTTTTCAACCTGACCGCGATCAAAACACCCCTTCCCCGTCCTGTCAGGCCCGTGCGCGACATCGAACCGGCCAATGAGCGCCCGTTTGCCGATGATCCGGCCTGCAGCCCTTGACCGATGGGTCCCCATAAGCCCTTATCGACCAAAGCCATCAACGGACGGATCATGTTCAACAAGACCACAGACCAGACAGCCCCCCCCTCGGGTGGTTCGCCCGCGCGCCCGTCGAACACCAAATCCGTGTTCTCCAGCGATCTCAAGATCACGGGTGAGGTCACCTCAATCGGCGATATCGAGATGCTGGGCGATATTGACGGCAACGTAACCGCCCGCAGCCTGATCGTCGGTGCCGAAGGCCGGATGAGCGGCACCATCACAGCGGAAACCGTTGACGTGCGCGGCAAGGTCGATGGTCAGATCAGCGCAAACAGCTTCACGCTGCGTGCCGCCGCACAGGTCGCGGCCGACATCACCTATCACACGCTGATCATCGAAAGCGGCGGCCAGATCGAAGGCCATTTTGCCAAGCACAAGACCTGAAGACGGTCAGCGCTGACCCAAGGCCAGACCGGCCCCCGCTTGCGGGGGCCGTTTCAATTCGGGCCCGTGGCCTTTGGCGGAATCGCATAGGTCAGCCCCGCCCGCGCCACCGGCTCGGCCCCGCCTTCCGAAAACAGCAGCACATCGCCCACCGCCAATGTGCGCCCCAGCTTGAGCACCCGCGCCTGCGCCAGCAGATCCACATCTGCGCGCGGCTTGCGCATGAAATCCATCGCGCAATTCGTCGTGACCGCGAGCGCCACCGGGCCGATCCGGCTCAGGATCGCCAGATACATCGCCACATCCGCAAGCCCGAACATCGCCGGGCCAGACACCGTGCCACCCGGCCGCAAATGCTGTGCCGTCACCCGAAGCCTCAGGGTCACCCCGGCCAGATCGGCGCGCTCAACCTGGAAATCTGCGGCAACCTGCCCGAAATCGCGCAGCAAAAACGCCTGCAAGGCCGCTGCATCCATCTGAACTGTCATCCTGCGCTCCCCTTTTTGCTTTCCCCTGCCGCACCGTCAGCCGTGGCATGGTCCTCCTAGCGCCGCAGCAGCAAAACCAAGGCCCCCAGCGCCAAGATCAGCGCAGCGCCAACCAAGGCCAGCGGCCCGCCCACCGTCATGATCCATGTTCCCAACACTGGGGCCACCGCCGTTGCCACCATCGCCGGCAGCGAAATCGCCGCCGCCGAGGCTGCGTAATCGGCAGGCCCATTCACCTCGGAAATCAACAGCGGCTTCAGAATGGTCAAAATCCCCATGGCCGCGCCCTGCACCGCCGCAAAGGCAAAGACCAAGGCCACCCCGCCCCCCGACAGCAGCAGGAACACCGGCCCCGCCACCATCGCCAGAACGGTGAACATCGATGCCACCCGTGTCTGCATCCGCGCGCCTGCCGCCATCAGCGCAATCCGGCCCAACACCTGCGATGGCCCGATCAGCGCCGCCGCCGTCACCGCGCGCCCGTCCGCCACCCCCATTTCGGCCAGCAAGGGCCGCATCAGACTGACCAGCATCCAGTGATCCAGGTTCAGCAGCGCAAACAGCGCCATCAGCCCCAGCACCCCGGGCCGGGCCAGGATCACCCGCCATGACGCGCCTGCCGCTGGCTTTGGCCCCCCCCGCACCCGCCCGCCGCCCAAGGCATGCGCGCCCCAGACCTGCAACGGCAGCATGACGCAAACCACAGCCGCCACCGCCGACCAGACGGCAATGCGCCAGCCAAAGGCCTCTGCCAAGGCCGCGCCCGCCGGAAAGGCCAGGGTGGATGCCAGCCCCGCCACCAGCGTCACCTTGGTAATCGGTGCCCGTGCCTGATCGCCAAAGCGCCGGATCAGCAGGGCAAAACACACCTCATACAAGGTGGCCGATGCCGCAGCCCCCAAACCCACAAAAGCCGCAAGATAGACCAGCGGATGCCAGGCCACCGCCAGCAGTGCCAAAGCCGCGGCCCCCAGCACGGTGCCAAACCCCATCAGGCGCAGCGCATGCCCCCGGTCCACCCAGCGCCCAACCTGCGGCGATGCCAGCGCCGTCACCCCAATCGCCAGAAACGGCCCCAGCGCCAGCACGCCATTGCCCCAAGGCAACTCCCGCTGCCAGACCAGCACCAGCGCGGCAAAGATGTAAAAGAAACATGCATAGCCAAGCGTCTGCCCAAAGGCCAAGGCCCAGACCGCCACCTGTTCCTTGCGCGCCAGTGTCACAGCCGGTAAATCGCCCCGAACTTGGCCTCAAGATAATCCAGCAACGGCCCTTCGCTCGGTTCAAACCCACAGGCCAGCGCCACCACCTCGCGCGGCTCATACAATCCGCCGTGCCGTTGCAGGTTTTCGCGCAGCCACGCCGTCGCGGGCCGGGCATCTCCGCGCGCCAGATGATCATCCACATCCGGCACGGCGCGGCGCATCGCCACGTTCAGGCAGCCCGCGTAAACATTGCCCAGTGTGTAGGTCGGGAAATAGCCAAACAGGCCAACCGACCAATGCACATCCTGCAACATCCCTTGGCTTGCCCGTGGCACCTCAACGCCGAAATCAGCCTTGAAACGGTCATTCCACGCGGCCTCCAGATCGCTGACCGCCAGATCGCCCCGGATCAGCGCGCGCTCCAGATCAAAGCGCAGCATCACATGCAGGTTATAATGCACCTCATCCGCCTCGGTCCGGATGAACCCGGACTGCACCCGGTTGACCGCGCCATAGAACGCATCCGCATCCGGCACGCCAAATCCGTCAAACCGGCTTTGCATCTGGCCGAACATCCACCCCGTAAAGGCGCGCCCCCGGCCCAGCTGGTTCTCATAGATCCGGCTCTGGCTTTCATGCACCCCCATGCTCACCCCCGCCCCCAGCGGGGTCAGCCGGTAATCGGGGTCGATCCCCAGCTCATAGCAGGCATGCCCCACCTCATGGATCGTCGAGTAAAAGCAGTTGAACGGATCGCTCTCCACCACCCGCGTGGTGATGCGGGCATCATCGCCAGAGCCCGAACTGAACGGATGCACCGCCAGATCCAGCCGCCCCCGCTCCCAGTCATAGCCAAAGGCCGAGGCCAGATCGCGCGCCATCCGCATCTGCGCGTCCTGCCCGAAATGCCCCGCCAGCGGCGCGGGCTGATGGCTGGCCCCCATGACCGCCCCGCGCAAGGCCACCAGCCGGGGCCGCATCGCCTCAAACATCCGGCCAAGCGACTCCGCCGTCGCCCCCGGCTCATAATCGTCGATCAGCGCATCATACAGATCACCGCCCTGCGCCAGACAGGCTGCTTCCTCGCGCCGCAGCCGGATCACCTCGGCCAGGGTGGGCAAAAACGCCGCCACATCATCCGAGGCCCGCGCCTCGGCCCAGATCCCCTGCGCCCGGCTGGTCAGCCGCGCCAAGGCCTGTGCCAGCGCGCCCGGCACCTTAGTCGCCCGCTGATAAGACCGGGTGATGTGGCGCAGGTTGGCCGCCGCCACCGCATCCGCCGCCACCGCCTGCGCCAGCCAGTCTGCAATTCGCGGATCGGTGCGCCGCGCGTGCAGCACCCCCTCCATCGCCGACATCTCTTCCGACCGCTGCTCGGCCGCCCCGCGCGGCATCATCGTCTCCTGATCCCAGCCCAGACGCCCGGCAACCTGTGCCAAAGCCTCAGTCTCGCGCTGGAATGCCATCAGATCGGCGTAAGCCGTCGTGTTCACAGTCATGCCGTGCCCTTCCGGATCGACCCGGCGAGCGGGTATTGTGACAGATAACGCGCGCGCAGGATCAGCACCCACAGGAAGACAGCCCCCAGCTGATGGGTGATCGCCACATGCAACTGCGCCGCCGTCAGCACGGCCCAGATGCCAAGCGCCACCTGCGCCAACATCATCGCCATCACCATATGGAACGCAAACCGCGTCGTCGCATGCGCCGATTTGCGCCCGCGCAGCCAGACCACCACGCCAAAGGCAAAGAGCCCATAGCCCGCCATCCGGTGCAGGAACTGCACCAGCCCGGGGTTTTCAAAAAACGCATGCCAGACCGGCAGACTGCCGCCCTGCCCGTCCGGCACATAAAACGCATCCGCCGGGAAGAACTGCCCGTTCATATCCGGCCAGGTCGGGAAGGCGCGGCCCGCATCAATCCCCGCCACCAGAGCCCCCAGCACGATCTGCAGAAACGCAAAGTGCATCAGCCCGGTCGACAGGGAAAACAGCTTACCCTCCCGCGTGCGCCGCGCCTGCAACAGCGCGGCCTCCGACCGCCCCAGCAGGAACACATACCAGGCAATGAACCCCAGGATCACAAAGGCCAGCCCCAGATGCGTCGCCAGCCGGTAAGACGCGACCGAGGTCATCGCCCCGGTCAGGCCAGAGGCCACCATCCACCAGCCAATCGCGCCCTGCAAACCGCCCAAGGCCCCGATCAGCACCAGCCGCCCGGTCCAGCCCGGCGGGATGCGCTTGGTCGCCCAGAAGAACAGGAAGCCCACGGCCCAGACCAGACCCACGGCCCGCCCCAACTGCCGATGCCCCCATTCCCACCAGTAAATCACCTTGAAGGCCGACATCTCCATGCCCGCATTCATCAGCTGATACTGCGGGCTGGCACGATATTTCTCGAATTCCGACAGCCAGTCGGCCTCGTTCATCGGCGGCAAGGCCCCGGTCACGGGCCGCCATTCGGTGATCGACAGGCCAGAGTCGGTCAGCCGCGTCAGCCCCCCCACCACGATCATCGCCATGACCATCAGAAACAGCACGATCAGCCAGATCCGCACCGCCCCCCGCGCGCCCTTGGGCCCCGCGTCGATCAGGCTTCCCTGCGGCGTGGGGGCCACCTTGCCGCCCACCTCCTCGAAAATGCTGCGCTTGCCCGCCATAACCCGCCTCATACCTTGCTGGCGCGGACACTAGGCCGGGGCCTGAATGGCTTCAAGGGGGGTGCGGCGATGGGGATGGGGGGCAAGCCTGTGGGTGAATAGCCATTTGCGTCCTGTCGCTTCTTCTCTTGGCCCGGAATCAAGGCGCGCAGCGCCGCCGGGCCGCGCCCGACCTCCCCCCGGGAGGGCGCATTGCAACCGTTCCGCCCAGAACTCCAGTGGAGGTAAGCCGAACCATAAACCGCCTAGAACCAGCGTCGGCGCGCCATCCCGAGGTCGGGCGCGGCCCTGTGTTGCAAGGTCCGTAAAGATGCAGGTCATCCGGAAAGAGATGAGCGACTTTTAAAATTGATTGCCCGATGCCAATCCTAGGCTGCATAAGCGTGACCCGATTTCCAAGCCGATACGAGGAACGGTCAAGACATCGGCAAACACAGCGCCCTACCCCCCGCCAAACCCTTCCGGCACCCGCCGCCCCTCAACCCCCGCCATCCCCGCGTCCTCCAGCAAGTCCGCCAGCATCGCCTCCACATTCTGCCCCGCCGCCGACAGATGCGCCCAGATCTCGCGCGCGGCGGGCGCAATGCGCGGCTCCTGCACGGCCCGCGCCGTGTGCAGCCAGACCGCCAGCCCGTCGCTGCTCACATAGTCGCGCGCCTTGCGCAGTGCTGCGATCTTCGTCTGCGCCGCGCGCACAAACCGCGCCACCTCTGCCGGTTTCCAGCTGGCAAGCGTGGTCAGGTCCACTCCTTCCGCCAGATAGACCGCCGCCCAGAACTGCGCGGCGGCGGCGTGTTGCTCCACCGCATGGGGTTTGCCCCCGGCCAGCCGGTCCGCCACCGCCTGCGCCTCATCCACCAGCGCCTTTACGGCCTTTTCGATCTGCCAATTGCCGAAATCCGTGCCGGACATCGCATGTCCCCTTTCAAAATCATCAGTCTGACACAAGCGAAGGTGTTAAGAATTCATGAATCCCACACAGCCAAGCCATTGATTTCAATAAACATCAAAGGCTGTAACACAGGGGGAAGCCCTCACTCCCCCTGCTGGCGCAGACGAAAGGCGATCTGGCGCAGCATGCCGTGAAAGGTCTGCACCTCGGCCCGGGTCAGGCCCAGCCGGGCCCACATGTTGCGCAGGTTCAGCCGCATGTTGGCGGCCTTGGTCTCGGGAAAGAAGAACCCCGCCGCCTCCAGCCGTTCCTCAAAATGATCGGCCAGCTTTTCCACCTCCACCCGCGCCGCAAACTCGGTGCGGGCCAGTTCCATCACCTCGGGGGCCACCGCCACCGTCTGGCGGCGCCATTCATAGCCCATCAGCAGGGCGCATTGGCCCAGGTTCAGGCTGGGAAACTCGGGGTTGACCGGAACGGTCACGATGGCATTGGCCAGCGCCACATCCTCATTCTCCAGCCCCGCCCGCTCCGGCCCGAACAGAACGCCCACCTTCTTTCCTTCGGCCGCCATCGCGCGGGCCATCTCCATCGCCCGTTCCGGTGTGACGACGGGCTTGACCAGCTCGCGCGGGCGGGCGGTGGTCGCGAAAACATAGTCGCAATCCCCGATCGCCGCCGCCACATCCGGGAACAGCCCCGCCTGATCCAGCAGCCGCCCCGCCCCCGACGCCATCGCCACCGCCTTGGGGTTGGGCCAGCCGTCGCGCGGGGCCACGATCCGCATCCGGGTCAGCCCGAAGTTCAGCATCGCGCGGGCTGCGGCCCCGATGTTTTCGCCCATCTGCGGGCGGACGAGGATGAAGGCTGGTTCAATCATGCTGGGCACCCCTTATTCTGCTGGCCTGTTACGCCAGCCGATCCCTGCGGGCAAGTGATGGTCAAGCCCGGAAAAGGCTGGTAAGCCAGCCAAAACCCGCCGCGAGGACATGTCATGGCCGCAGAAGACCGCCCGCAGATCACCCTGATCACCCCGCCCAGCTTTGATCTGGATGTGTTTCCGGCCCAGCTTGCCGGCGTGCTCGATACGGTCGAGGTGGCCTGCCTGCGGATCGCGCTGGCCAGCAAGGAGGAAGACAACCTGCTGCGCGCGGGCGACGTGCTGCGCGAGCTGGCCCATGCCCGCGACGTGGCGGTGGTGATGGACAGCCACCTGCTGCTGGTCGACCGGTTGGGGCTGGACGGGGTGCACCTGACCGACGGCGCCCGCACGGTGCGCAAGGCCCGCAAGGATCTGGGGGCGGATGCGATTGTCGGCGCGTTCTGCGGCCCCACCCGGCATGAGGGGATCAGCGCGGGAGAAGGCGGGGCCGATTATGTAGCCTTCGGTCCGGTGGGGGTATCTCCGCTCGACCAGGGCACGCAGGCCGCGTTCGAGCTGTTCGAATGGTGGTCGGAAATGATCGAAGTGCCGGTGATCGCCGAAGGCGCGCTGACGGCCGAGCTGATCGAGCGCTTTGGCCCTGTCACCGATTTCTTCGCCATCGGGTCCGAAATCTGGGGCACGGATGACCCCGTTGCAGCCCTCAAGGCCCTGCTCGCCCCGCTGGGTTGACTGGCCGTTTCACATCAGCGCCCGGACCCTGACCGGGATGGACGGTGGCGATCACCCGTTCGCAATAGCTGGCAAGCTCTTTGCGGCCGGGAAAAGCATCAACCGGCACGGCTGGGTGGAAGACCACTTCGACACGGCCCTGCCTGCGCGCTGACAGGACCGCGACCAGATGCCCGGCAAAGGTCATATCGCCCCACCAGCCATAGAACCTCGCATCTTGCCCCTCGGGCGCGTGATAAACCAGGGTGACCGGCTGAATATGCATCTCTGAGTCAAGACCATGCGTGAAGAATGCCGCAAACAGTGTTGATTTGAATGGTAAAACCCGAATACTGTCTGTCGATGTGCCTTCGGGAAAGAACACCAGCCGATGGCCCGCGCGCAACCTGTCCTCGAACAGTTGTTGCTGGCGCTTGGCCTCGGTCCCCTTGCGGGAGATGAAAACCGTTCCGGTGGCACGCGCCAGCCAGCCAATGCCCGCCCAACCCGACACTTCGGACTTGGCCACAAAATACATCGTTGCACAGGCGTTCAGGGCAAAGATATCCAGCCACGAGCCATGATTGGCCACCATGGCACCACGGTGGGGCATCGGCCGGCCCTGCATCGTCAGCCCGATGCCCATGATCGCCATGGCCGCCCGGCAGACGCCCTGGGTAACCCGGGGAGTCCAGGGCCGGCGGGCGCCGAACAGCGGTCTTTCGACACCGCGCAGCAAAAGCAAGACCAGCAGCCCGCCATAGGTGACCACGCCCAGAGCGGCGGCACGCAGGCCAAAGCGCAACCAGCCAAGCGGCGTAACGGACGATCGGGGTGGCGGTTCGGCAGACCAGTTCACCCGGCTTCCCCCTTGCGCGTGTAGAACTGCTTGTGCTTGGCGCTCATGTTGTCGGTGTCCATCACCAGACAGACATCCGTCGTGTTGAAGGCATGATCGACAAAGACGCCCTCACCGACAAATCCACCCAGGCGCAGATAGGCCTTGATCAGCGCGGGCGTCGCTGCAAGTGCTGCGCGCCGGTCAATGGCTCCGGCGGGCAGCAGGCAGGGCTGCGCATCCGCCCCATGCGCCCGCACCCGCAGCGCAGGCGGTGCAAGATGGGTGTGGTGCAGATAGGACAAGGGGGTGGCCAACCGGGCAAGATCCGTGCCCGGAAAGCTTGCAGACCCGAACAGGATGTCGATCTCGCGCTCGATCACATAGCGGGCCAGCGCATTCCACAGGTAAAACATCCCCGTACCACCCCGGTGATCGGCATGGATGCATGAGCGTCCCAACTCCAGCAGCTTGCGGCCCGAAGTCTTGAGCCGGGTCAGGTCGAATTCGCTCTCGGAATAAAACCGGCCGATCTGCGCCATCCGGTCACAAGGCAGCAGGCGATAGACGCCGACGACATGATCGCCCGCGTCAGCATCGGCCATGCGGTCCACCAGCACAAGATGATCAAAGACCGAGTCGAACTCGTCCCGCTCTGATTGCGCCGCATGGTCGACCCCCGGCCCATCGGCCCCCAGTTCCTCGACAAACACCCGGTATCGCAACCGAAGCGCCGATGCGATATCGGCCGCCTGCGTTGCCAGACGCACCTCATAGCGATCTTCCAGCTGTCTTTTCGTCACAGCACCGTCTCCCGCTGTGGCCTTAACCTCTGGTTAATAAAGATGGCGATAAAACCAGATGAGGGGCAAGACAATGGCCATGGACAAGACGCCACGTCTTGGCTGATCCTTGCCATAAGGTGAGGCTGGCCCGGTCTCATGTTCCTAAACGCCGAACACCGGCACAAGTTCGATCTGGCGACCATCTATCACCACCTTGCCTGCATGTTCAAAATTCACCGTGATGCGCCCGCCGATGTTTGACTGCACTTGTCCCACCCCCCAGTCCGCCCGCTCTGGATGACGCACCATCATGCCCGGTTCCAGAATTGCATTCATCCTTCACTCCCTTTTCCATCAGGATTTTGCCGATGTCTGACAAACCTGATCTGAGCGCCCTGTTGGGCTCGCGCATTTGCCACGACCTTATCAGCCCGATCGGTGCCATCAGCAATGGGGTAGAGCTGTTGATGATGGATGGCAAAAGCAGCAGCCCCGAGCTGACGCTGATTGTGGACTCTGTTGCCAACGCGACCGCCCGGATCCGGTTTTTCCGCGTCGCCTTCGGTGCGCCCGGTGCAAGCGAACATCGCATCGCCCGCGCCGAAGTCGTGAACATCCTTGGCGACCTGACCCGCGGCTCCCGGCTGAGCATGGATTGGCAGTCCATGAATGACCTGTCGCGCCGCGAGGTGAAGCTGGCATTCCTGGCCATCCTGTGTCTGGAAAGTGCGATGCCCCATGGCGGTACCTTGCTGATCGAACGGGGCGAGACGCGCTGGACCCTGCGCGGCGAAGCGGCGCGCCTGCGGATCGACCCCGACCTGTGGGAGCTGTTGTCCAATCCGGCGGCTCAGGTTGATATCGGCCCGGCTCAGGTGCATTTTGCCCTGATGCGCGATGAAGTCGCCCGCCAGCACCGCCGCCTCTCGGTGGAGGTCAGCGATAGCGTGGTACGCCTGTCCTATTGATCGGGGTCGGCGGCAGCGCATGGCGCTGGTCTTGGCTCAACCGCAGGCACGGATGCAATGATCTTGCGGGCTGATGAGACCGGCCGTCAGGCGCGGCAGGTGCCATCCCCCCGCACCAGATACTTGAAGCTGCACAGTTGCTCGGCACCGACCGGGCCCCGCGCATGCATCTTGCCGGTGGCGATGCCGATCTCTCCGCCCATGCCGAATTCCCCCCCATCCGCGAATTGGGTCGAGGCATTGCGCATCAGGATCGCGCTGTCGAGCCGGGTCATGAAGCGATCCGCCGTCGCGTCATTCTCGGTCAGGATGCTTTCGGTGTGGCTCGACCCATAGCGCCGGATATGCGCAATCGCGCCATCCACCCCATCGACCAACCGGGCCGCGATGATCATGTCCAGAAACTCGCGGCCAAAATCATCGGGGGCGGCCTGCACGGTACCCGGAATGGCCAGCAATGCGCCTTCGGCGCGCACTTCCACCCCGGCGGCCAGCAGATCCTCGATCAGCACGCCACCATGGCGGTCGTAAAAGGCGCGGTCGATCAACAGGCATTCCGCTGCCCCGCAGATGCCCGTCCGCCGGGTTTTCGCGTTCAGCACCACCGCGCGCGCCTTTGCCAGATCGGCCTCACCATCGGCATAGATGTGGCAGATGCCTTCCAGATGCGAAAACACCGGCACCCGCGCCTCGCGCTGCACCAGCCCCACAAGTCCCTTGCCACCCCGCGGCACGATCACATCAATATAGGCCACCGCCTGCAACATGGCCGACACCATCGCGCGGTCGCGGGTGGGGATCAGCTGGATCGCGGCCTCGGGCAGACCGGCGTGGCGCAATCCCGCCGTCATGCACGCATGAATCGCAGTCGAGGAATTGAAACCTTCGGACCCGCCGCGCAGGATCACCGCATTCCCGGCCTTCAGACACAGCGCCCCGGCATCCGCGGTCACATTCGGGCGGGATTCGTAGATCACGCCCACCACGCCAAGCGGCGCGGCCACGCGCTGGATGTGCAGGCCGGATGGCATGTCCCATTCCGCCAGCACCCGCCCGACAGGATCGGCTTGCGCCGCAATCGCACGCAGCCCATCGGCCATGGCGGCGATGCGCGCCTCGTCCAGCCGCAGCCGGTCCATCATCGCGGGCGACAGGCCTTTCTCTGCGCCAAATGCCCTATCCAGCGCATTGGCATCGACAATGGCCTGACGCCCGGCCCAGAGCGCGTCAGCCGCAGCTTCAAGGGCTGCCTGCTTGCTACGGGGCGAGGCAAAGGCCAGTTCTGCCGCCGCATCGCGCGCCGCCGCACCGATCTGCCCCATCAGGTCATTCATCTGCCCGTCCATTGCGAAAGCCCCATTATCTGTTCACAAATATCCCGGGGGTCCGGGGGCAGAGCCCCCGGGGGTCCCCCCTCAGACCACCATATCATCCCGGTGCACCAGTGCTGCCCGGCCCTCATAGCCCAATATCCCGGCAATATCGCCCGACCTGTGCCCGGCAATCGCCTTCGCTTCAACGGCGGTATAGCGCACCAGCCCCTTGCCCAGCACCACGCCGTCCGGCGACAGGATCGACACCGGCTCGCCGCGGCCAAAGCTGCCCGTCACCCGGGTGACTCCGGCCGGCAACAGCGATTTTCCGGCCCGCAGCGCGGTCACGGCGCCTGCATCCAGCACCAGTTCGCCACGCGGCTTCATCGCATTGATCCAGCGTTTGCGTGCCAGTTGCGGATCGGCCTGCGCCACGAACCAGGTCCGCTGGGCGCCCTTGGCCAAAGCCGACAAGGGCCGCAAGACCGACCCTTCCATGATCGCCATGGCACATCCCCCCGCAATGGCGGTCTTGGCGGCCAGCAGTTTGGTCTTCATGCCGCCCTTGGACAGTCCGGAAATCGGGTCGCCCGCCATCGCCTCGATCTCGGGCGTGATGTGTTCGACCAGATCAAACCGCTCTGCGGTCGGGTCTTCCTTTGGATTGGCGGAATAAAACCCGTCGACATCCGACAGCAAGATCAACTGATCCGCCCCCACCGTCACCGCGATCTGCGCGGCCAAGCGGTCGTTGTCGCCAAAGCGGATCTCATCCGTCGCCACCGTGTCATTCTCGTTCACGATCGGCACCACGCCCAGACCCAGCAGGGTTTCCATCGTCGCGCGGCTGTTCAGATACCGGCGGCGGTCGGTGGTATCCTCCAGCGTGACCAGCACTTGCGCGGTGGTGATGCCATGCGGGGCCAGCACCTCCTCATAGGCGCGCGCCAGACGGATCTGCCCGACCGCAGCCGCCGCCTGCGATTGTTCCAGCGTCAGCACGCCATCCCCAAGCCCCAGCACCTTGCGCCCCAAGGCGATGGACCCCGAGGACACCAGCACCACATCGCTGCCGCGCACCTTGGCTTCGGCCACATCCATCGCGAGGGCCGACAGCCAACCCTGTTTCAACCCGGTGGCGCGATCCACCAGCAAGGCAGAGCCGATCTTGACGACCAGCCGTTTGGCGGTGCGGATATCGGGGGCGTGAAGCTGGGTCAGGGCTGCCACGGGCCGGTCTCCTCTTCCGGAGCCTCACCCTGGATGGTGCCGTAAATCGCGCGCAGAACGTCCTGCAACCCCTTGCCTGCAACGCCAGAAATCACATGCACCGGACCACCGCTGGCTTTTTCCAGTGCGCGCCTGCGGTCGGAAATCTGCTTGGCGTCCATCGCGTCGCATTTGTTCAGGGCCACGATCCGAGCTTTGTCCCCCAGCACCTCGGAATAGGCCTCCAACTCGGTGACGATGGTCTTGTAATCCTTGGTGATGGTGCTTGACGTGCCATCGACCAGATGCAGCAGAACCTTACAGCGTTCGACATGCGCGAGGAACTGCATGCCCAGCCCGCGCCCCTCGGAAGCGCCTTCGATCAGGCCGGGAATATCGGCCATGACGAATTCAGCGCCATCCACACCCACCACCCCCAGATTGGGTATCAAAGTGGTAAAAGGGTAATCAGCGATCTTGGGCCGGGCGTTCGACACGGCGGCCAGAAAGGTGGACTTGCCGGCATTGGGCAGACCCACAAGCCCAGCATCAGCGATCAGTTTCAGGCGCAGCCAGATCGTGCGCTCCACCCCTTCCTGCCCCGGATTGGCCCGGGCCGGTGACCGGTTGGTCGAGGATTTGAACCGCAGGTTGCCCCAGCCCCCATTGCCGCCCTGCGCAAGGATGACCTTTTGCCCGACTTCGGTCAGGTCGGCAATGATGGTTTCCTCGTCCTCGTCCAGAATTTCGGTGCCCACGGGCACGCGCAGCACGATATCGTCGCCGGTCTTGCCGGTGCGTTGCGCCCCCATGCCGGGCTGGCCGGATTTGGCAAAGAAATGCTGCTGATAGCGGAAGTCGATCAGCGTGTTCAGGCCATCCACGGCCTCTACCCAGACAGATCCGCCATTGCCGCCGTCGCCGCCATCCGGGCCGCCGAATTCGATGAACTTCTCGCGCCGGAACGACACACAGCCGCCGCCGCCGCCGCCCGAGCGGATATAGACTTTGGCGAGGTCGAGAAACTTCATGGGACAAGACTTTCGAAAAAACGGTGGAATGCGTCAGACGCAGTTAAGCCTTGCGATACAGGATCGGGGGCCACACCTCAAGCGCGCGTGGTTTACTGGCCCAAAGCAAGCAGAAGTGGCACTCACTCCACCGGACCAGACGGTCGGCCATGCCGGGCCAGAAAGCTCTGCCGCGGCAGGACCAGATCGACATGATCCATATCCTGCCCCAAAGGACGACAGAACTTCCTGCTCCGGCCCGCTTCTGCAAAGCCAAGCTTTTGCAAAACCCTGGCTGAGGGCAGGTTGCCGACGAAATAGCCCGAGGTGACCGGCCCCCGATAGAACTGGAACACCGCGCCCAGCAGCGCCACCGCCGCCTCTTGCGCATAGCCGCGGCCTTGCGCGTGGCGGGAAATCCAAAAGCCAAGCTCTGCGCCGCCACCGATCAACCCCGCGAAGCCCTGATCATCATGGATCGAAAACGTCTCCCCCTCCGGCGCGGTTGCGACATAGGTTTTAAAGTCTTCGGCAGGATAGGGATAGGGCGTGGTGGCAAGCCAGCTGGCAATCTCGGGATCGTTCAGCCCCGAGATCACGCCAGCCTCGTCGGCAAGACAGAGCGGCCGCAACCGCAGCCGCGCCGTCTGTAGCCAGATGCCCGCCGCCTGCCCCATCCTGTCATCCCAGCTTGCGGATATAGGTCCAGGTCGGAACCCGCGCCCCACGTGCCACGCTAAAGGTTTCCGCATCCCCCAGATACTGAAAGCCGGCGTTGGTCAGCACGCGGGCAGAGCCGGGATTGTCCTGAAAGACCTCGGCGAACATGGCCCGGTTGGCCTGCGGATTGGCATCCACCAGCGCCTGTACGGCGGCAGAGGCAATCCCAAGGTTCCAGAACGCCGGCGCGACCCAATAGCCGACCTCGGACTGGTCACGGTTGTATTTCTCGACATCCATGCGCTTGAGGCTGATCACGCCCAGAACTTCGGGCAAGGACGACTGGCTGCCATCCATGACCCAGATGTCTTCATCTGCCGGGCGCTTGATGGCGCGCGTCACAAAACCCTCAGCCGCGCCGGGCGGCAGCGGGTGCGGGATGGAATGCGTCGCCTCTGCCACGCGACGGTCGCCGGCATACATCGCAAAAAGACCGGCATCCGACTTGCGCACCGGGCGCAGAATAAAGCGGCCCGCGTCTATCACGGGCTGTGCCGCCGCAGCGTCAACAACGTCTAGTGTCATGGCTTCCCTCCTTTGAAGCGCATGAAGGGCCCACCTGGCCCCGCAAGAACAATCAATCCTCCACACCGCCCTCCGTGCCGGAAGACAGTGCATACACCCGCAGCCACCCTGTCAAAGCCTCATGGCAGAACAATGAATGTCCGCGTGCAAATCCCGGAAAAGTCGCGGAAAATGCGAAAAGGGACCGGCCCTTCGGCCGATCCCCCTTTTACATGTCTGATGTAAAAGTCCGGCTTATTCGGCTGCCTCTTGGGCTGGCAGGACGGAAATGAAGGTACGGCCCTTCATGCCCTTCTTGAAGGTCACCTTGCCCTCGACGGTGGCGAACAGGGTGTGATCCACGCCCATGCCAACGCCTTCACCGGGGAACCAGGTGGTTCCGCGCTGACGCACGATGATGTTGCCCGGAATGGCCAGCTGACCGCCAAACAGTTTGACGCCCAGACGACGGCCCGCAGAGTCGCGGCCGTTGCGGGATGAGCCGCCTGCTTTCTTGTGTGCCATGGGGGATTACTCCTTATTCAGCAGCAGCTTCGGCGGCTTTTTTGGCGCGCTTTGGCTTGGCGGGGGCTTCGGCTGCCGGAGCGGCTTCGGCGTTATGAGCGGCGCGGCGTGCATCGGCGGTGCCGGTGGCGGCAGCGACGCCCGACTTGTCGGCACCCGAGGCCAGGACCTCGGTCACACGAACCAGCGTCAGGTGCTGGCGATGGCCCTTGGTGCGCTGCGACGAATGTTTCCGGCGGCGCTTCACGAAGTGAATGACCTTGTCGCCCTTGATCTGCGCGATCACTTCGGCCTGAACCGCAGCGCCGGCCACAAAGGGGACACCAACGGTCACGGACTCGCCGCCGACCATCAGGATATCGTTGAACTGGATCTTGTCACCAGCATTGGCGGCCAGCTTTTCAATGCGCAGAACGTCACCCGCCTGCACCTTGTATTGCTTGCCACCGGTCTTGAGGACCGCGAACATGGGTCTTTCCTTTTCATTACCCGCGTCCTGCGGCTCCCGTCAGCGGGAATTTGTGGGGCAAGCCCCGCCTTCGGACAGCGCGCCCCCTTCGGGACGTCATTGCAAATATAGACCCGGCCAAGAGTCGCATCTTTGCCGGGATGCGGGCTTATCGGGGGAATCTCAATCGAAGTCAAGCGTCAGCACCGGGCCACCCGCCTGGCGCGATCAGATATCCTCGCCCTGCATCTGGCTGGAGACAGCCCGGCCCAGATCGTAGGAGATCTGCGTGAACACGACGTCATAGGCGGCAAACAAGGCTGCGTTCAGCTTTCGGCCGGCCTGGGTGGCAGAAAACGCAATATAAGCCTCCAGCTCCTCGCCCGACAGCGGCTGATAGGCCAGCGACAGGAAGGGAAACAGCCAATCCGTGGTTTCGGCGCGGACATCCGGTTCCTGGCCCCAGACATCGGCAAGCATCTGCTCTTCGGTCATCTCCTGCGGGAAGGCCCCGCTTTCAGACATGCCGCGATAAAAAGCCAGATTGGCATTCATCGCACCCATGACATTCGATTCGATCAGGTCATTCGTCTCGACAAAGCGGGTCAGCGCATCGACGCGGGCGCCCCCCTCGGCCCGCAGATCTTCCCAGGCGAGTTTCGCCGCATCCTCGACATCTTCATCCATCAGCGCCCGGCGCGCCTCAACTTCCAGCCGCAGCACGGTCTGGCCAAGATCGGAGCCGAAAAACTCCTCGATCTGGTCCAGATCAGCCCCGGCCCCGGCCAGGCTCTGCTCGAGGGCGGCATCAAACCGGCTGCGCATCGTGGCGGAGTCGTAAATCAGCGCCACCACCGCATCCCATTGGGCGCCCGCCTTGTCGGGAAACATCTCGGTGGCAAGCGTC
Organism: Pseudotabrizicola formosa; assembly: GCF_002900965.1. Taxonomy (GTDB): domain Bacteria; phylum Pseudomonadota; class Alphaproteobacteria; order Rhodobacterales; family Rhodobacteraceae; genus Pseudotabrizicola; species Pseudotabrizicola formosa. The sequence goes on from NZ_PJOM01000006.1 coordinate 18,265, forward strand.
TGCCCGTATTTCAGCCCCTCGTCGCGCATCACGGCCATGACATCGGCCATCATCAATGTATCGGTCAAGGCCGAGACCCGCGCCCCACCAATCGCAGGGGCCTCCTGCCCCAGCGAAACCTGGGCCCGCGCGGCGCCTGTGGCAACCGGCGCGAGGGCCAGTCCCAGCCCCAAGGCGACGGAAAGTCCAAGCGAGGCAAAGGCGAATGGCGCAGACATGGCAGACCTGACATCATGAGGGGCGGTTCCAAAACAGCTAGTGCTTTCTCGACCGCTTGCCAAGTCAGCCCGCCGCACGCCCGCGTGAACGGCAATGATACGCCGAAACAATTGCACGAATGGGGGCTTGCAAGCGACCAAAAGGGCGGTTAGGAACCGCCGCACGAAGACCACACCAAATGCGGAGAGGTGCCGGAGTGGTCGATCGGGGCGGTCTCGAAAACCGTTGTGGGTTTGCGCCCACCGTGGGTTCGAATCCCACCCTCTCCGCCACTTGCCCCCGCGAAAGCGTTCTCCCGATCCGGCTGCGGCCGGATTTTTCCGTTGTTTTCGGGGGTTATGCGGGAGAGGCTGAGCACTGGTCCTTGCGTCACGAGGCCCGGAAGTGTTCTCCAAGAGCCGATATTCTCTAAGGCTGACGACTGCCCTCGTTTCGAGGTTCAGCCATAAGTATATGTTTTGAATAGCGGTTTTCGAAACGAACAGCTTTGCTGTTTCGAGTTTTCAACTGCTCTCCGAACGGAACAGAGACCGAACCAATCGCCGCATGTCGTGAACTCCCGAAGTCTCTGGCGTTGTCTACAGCCGAGATCGTTCGCGAGCCATCCTGAGCCTTCGCGTCGGCAAGAAAAGTTCACTGCGCCGCCGAGACCAGTTGAATCCTCTCGTCCAGTTCGATCACCTTGCCGAACGCACGGTTGATTTCGGTTTGCAACGCGTCGTCCTCAAGGCTGGCCAGATCGTAAATTTCATTACGGACACGGATGTACTTCGTTGCGCGTCGCATCACGTCTTCCATGCGGCCACGATCGATCTGGGCGGCTGTGGAAACCCAAGCCTCCGCAATGCTCCGAGCAAGGCGATGTTCGCCCGAGATCGACGCCCGCTCGAAGATCTGAACCATCGCGTCTTCGCTCAATTCGCGCACCAGGCCCCACCGGTCGGCGTGACCTTCCCCTCGGTCAAGGCATATTCCGCGCACCCAGAGCCGCTGGAATGCGTTCCTGACGCCACCTTCGAAACGATGCGACTGCAGATCTGGAAAACGCCACGCCACCACATGGGGGGTCAGTACAACAGCGAGAAACGCCCACATGTCGTCCCTCAAAGCTTCACCCGAAGCGAGATCATCGCATGTAGAGAGCGTGATTGCGCAGTCTGTGTCGAAACGGCCCCTCGCAGCGACACTGCCGGGTTCGGGAAAGCCATGTCTTGCAGCCACGTCCTTGATCAACTGGCTTATCCGCCCGGAGGCTTCATAACTGACAGAGCCCCCGCTTGCCGCGAACGAAACGACGGAGGCGTGTTCCTCAATGATCGTGAGTGCACCGGCCGAAGTCGGAGCCTTGTCCTTGGCAATTGACAGGATGCGTGACACCCCGAGCTGGTTCAGTCGCGGCAGCAGGCGGACCCGGTTCATGGTTCCTCTCCAAGTTGTGCCGCCCCCAGCAGCGCCGCCCGGAATCTTCCAGGCGTCGTATCAAGCATCGATCGCACCACTGCGGTCTCCTGCCCTGGAAATGCACGTTCCAGCCAGATGCGCACCTGGGCCCCGACCGTTCCATCTTCGCAGTGGGCAAGGATCGCATCGCAGTCCTGGACCGCTGTAGCAGCTGCCACCATCTGGGACATCACGTCGCCAAGGATTGCCTGGAGGGTGAGCGGATCGCCGTCAACAAATCTGGCCGCCAGTTCTTCGTGCTGGGAGTTGACGTATACCCGAACCGATCCGCCGAAATCTGCCTCGAACTGGCCGGGGCGCCAGTGAACGTACCACGGCGCGCTTTCCTGCGGCTGCCCGCGAAATGCCGTCGAGAACGGAACAAGCTCGATGGGAAAACGCGAGTCACCGCCATCTTCGAGGAGGATGTCCTTGCGCTGTGCCCAGAGGCGGGCGCCGACGATATTTGGAGAAAAGGCCGTTCCCGAGTTTGCCGGGACCGCATCGAGGGTTACCGCGCATTCGAGCCGCAATCGCGAGGAGGCTCTTCAAGAGAGAATTCTTCCCGACAGCACGGCGTGCGGCGACCCAAGAGAAACCACGGCTGTCGCGAGCCGATCAAGTCGACGCGGCAAAGTTCCCGCCCCGGTCCCCGCCTTCAAGCCATCAACTCCTTCCGGGAATCTTCCGGAAACGAACTGATCAGCTGTTATGCGCGGGAAGCCCGATGCGACGTGATAAAGGTCGATCCCCTCGAGTTCGCATTCTGGGGTGTTCCATTCTGCCGCATCAGGGTCAGTACATCCAAGGGCACCAAGACGTTCCGCGAGCCTCAAGCTGTCAGCACCGTGACCTAGGATTGCACGGCAAAGACCTGCCACAGTGAATGAGCCCCCTTCTGCGCGCTCGAGTCGGACATGGGCAAGATGCAGCAGGCCGCTGCTTGGTGGCGACAACTGATCCGGCCCATGGACGGTTAGACGTGGTATTTTCCACTGGTCCGCTCGGCCGGTAGGGTCAGCACGTCGTTCATCATGACCTTCAATTCGGTCGCAGCAGCCTCGGCACAATGCGAAACCATCGCCGCTTCGTTGACGATCTTAGCTGAAGCCGGCAAGGCGGCTGCTGTAAGAAGCGATGCTGCGACCGGAAGGATCGCAAGGAGGCGGGGGGTGACCATGCTGAACTCCATGTTTTGCCGATAGCTATCGGGGCGACCTGGCTCACCTGGACTGCCCCGCCCCTTCGCTTGAGGATGCGAGATTCGCGGCGTCGCGACTATCCGCTAAGCGCAATGCCTTGCCGTCTTGTCCCAGAGCAGTGCAGTCGCCCTTGTGTGTCCGGGATCTGGCGTGACCAGCATTCGTTGGTCCGTGTTGCACCTCTTGACCAAGAAAGCCGCGCCACTGGATTTCAATGGGGTCGTCAAGGTGCTCAGTGAACTTCACTACGCAGCGTCCCAGCCGTAGGGAGCTCGCATTGGTCCAGAGAAGGTCCGACCCCAGTCGCGTTCCCTCCGCCAGCCATCTCTTGAGCTGAAACTTTACCAAACAATACCGGTTTGCATGACTGTCATCTTCGCAGCCGTCCCGCGTTCTGATGTCACTCGAAAAATGGTCAAAGGCCAAGACAGCCCCCACATAGGGTGCTCTTAGCGAAATCAGATGCTTACAAGACCACTACGCCCACCAGGCGCAATCCCAACACCGCCGGCAACACCTGCTGGTCCGATTTACAACCGTGTGTAAGTCGGGGCATAGTTACTGCCAAAGGCGCAATATTATCCAATAGAATCAATACCGCAATTTGTCTTGAGTGCAAAGGTTTTTGCTACTCGGGGCAAAGGTTTGACAGGCGCCCAGGGAATGCAAAAAAAGGGTCCGCAATTGCGGACCCTGTGCGATGGTCGAACCTTTCAGTGAGGGCAGTGGGCTACGGACTGCCCCCGTCGCCGGTTGCCATTTGTCGAAAGCCCAAGACGTCCGGCACCAGGACACGGATTGCATCCAGCCGGGGATCCGGACGCGCACGCAATCCTGCAATCTTTCCTGACGGCACCGCTGCGATCAACTCGGCCGTTGTCCCACCATGGCGTTGGCACGCTTCACCGACCGAGAGAGACAGCTTACGTTGTTCATCATTCATCAGTGGCAGGGCGTCGATCCTGGCAAGAAGATCATCCAGAACGCGCCTTGCGAAAATCACACCGCGGACCGCACCGGGAGCATCTGCTGGGATGATGGCAGGCAAGATGCCGGCGCCATAAAGGGCCAGGGTTTGGTTCTGGGTGCCGCCGATGTATTCCGGGACCTTGGCCAAGGGGATCGCATCCTCATAATCCGTCACCAGTTGCTCCACATCGTTGACCGGAAAAACAAGGCGTCCACTTTCGGCGTCTGTTGCTCCTTCTGGCACCAGGCCCAGCTTCTGCATCAGCCGCGACATGCGGCGTCGATCGACCTTCAGGGTAAGAGCGAGGCTTTTCACAGAGTGCAGGCGCCGTTCTGTCACCACCTCGCCAAGCAGCCTTTCGCCCTGCATATATGCATCGTGATCCAGGATGTGCTCACGAAGAATCTTGCGGATCGGCCCGGAGCAATGAGCTGCGAACGGCGGTCGATCCAGTCGTAGAGCACTCCATACATCGCCAAGGGGCCTGCCTGAACCGCTGTGGCGAGGGCTTTCTTCCTGATATCGTCCAGCCCTGCTTTGACCGCGTCCGGACCCTGTTCATAGATGCGAAAACCCGTTTCAAGGGCCGCGCTCAGCTCAAGGCGTGTCAGCTTCCCCGGGCGGATATCCTGACCATGCTCAAGGACCATGCCGAGATGTTCTGAGGCGTTCAGCACCTGTTCGATGCTTTGGCCATCAAGCCAGGTTCCGGAGGGTGCCGAGTTTAGGCGATTATGCCACCATGCGACATGCCGACCAATGTTGACTGTGAGGCTCGACATTTCAGCGAGTTCGCGGCCTCCTGTCTGATCTACTGCATCCTGGATGCTCTCTGTCCCCTCGTGGGAAACTTCCACAAGGGTCGATGTGTGCTTCAGGCAGATCGGAATTGACCCAAAGCACCACGCAAGTCGGTGACGCCATTCTGCGGGCGGGCCATCTTCTTGCAAGCAGTGCGGGCAGAACTGTCGAACACGCGATGCCAGACCCGCACGGGAGAAGTCTTCCCCACGGAACACATTGTGACGGGATAGCGCTCGCACCGTGCCTGCCAGAAGAGCTTTCGGATCCTCCCCTACCGCCGCCGCGAATGTCGCAATTTCCTCGGTATGACCCGCCGCAAAGCGTGAGGGCTTCAACCCGCAATCTGCAAGCAGGCGACCAGCAGGCTGCCCGGTGTGCAGCAAGGAGAGGCGGGTTGCATAAGACTGCACCGTTTCCGCCGGATCGTAGGGCACATGGGGAGTAAGCATCTTGACCATCACCCGCGGTGTTCGAGAAGTTTGCGAAGATCCGGCCAGCCGCCGGGGTCAAACGGGGTTGGCTCGCCATCCATACCGCCCTGCAAAAGCCAGGTTCGCCGTGCGTCATCAAGCGTCACCGCAGATCTGCCATTGACCAGGGCCCGGCGGATCGTTGCCTTCGCGAAGGCGATGGATCGACCCAAACCTGCCTTCTGCGAAAAAACAACGCGTTCGGCAAAGAACGGATCGTCGGGTGGCAAGAGGTCAAGCTTGTTGCAACAAACCTCGATGAACCGCTTCAGGCGTTGCATATCGGCCCCACCGACCAGAACACGCTGCAGGCGCTGGCGCAAACGGTAGCGCCGGAAGGTCTCTGGGTCAGAAGCAATGCGTTCTTCCAGCAGCGGCACGCCGGACAGGATTACGGCGACTGCGCCCTCCCCCTGCAGCAGGTTCTTCAACGCCTGAAGAGCCCCCGCGCTGTCGCGCCCTGTCCCGCCCCGCAGCAGGTGGTGCCCTTCATCGATCCAAAGGAGTGCTACGCCGAGCATCTTGAGGCGATGACGGACGATCGGCCATGCTTCGTGTGCCTTTGTGCGTTCAGACAGCCGCGTGTAACCGGTCTTGACGAGGATGTCAGACGCAAGGCTCTTGATGGTGGCCTCTGGTGCAACGGTGATATGGATGTAATTTCCCGAGGCCCCATCCGTCATCAATTCCAGGGACGGCACAGCCGACAGGTTGCGCTCGATCATGACCGACTTCCCGTCGCCGGACTCGCCGATCACCTGCATGCCGAGCGTCTCCCCGTTCAGGGGGTCTCGCACGGCGAGTGGCAAAAGGCTGCCATCGGCCCCGATCTGCAGGATTTCACGAAGATACTCCTGAAAATCGTCGTCGCGGGCATTCCTCAGATATCGTGCTGTCAGCCAGTCGCTGCGACCCTTCAGGTCATGGGCGGCAGGCGGGTCTGCAACGGTGGGAGTGGTGATTTCAATCATTGGCATCATTCCATCAAGTCGTCATTGTCCTCGGCGGAGGTCGCCGTGGCAGATTGGGAAGCGGGTGCTGGGAGTGTCTGGGTAGGCGGAGAGTCAGCGGTGTTGTCGGCACGCGACAGGTCAATGATCCCGTCGAAGAGGTCGACATGCTCCGGCGCGTCGAAGGCACGCTCAGCCGTCGACATGAACCGCAGGAAATCCGCCTCGTAGTGTTCGTAAGTCTTGTCGGTCACGATTGTCGGAAGGATACCCCGAAGCGCCTTGCTCCGATAAGCCGCCGCATCGAGTTCAGCCAGGGCACGGGCCTTGACGGCATCCGAACGATCCCGTTCTCCCGCCAAACTGTGCCGAAGCATCATCAGGTCATCGAAAGATCTCCCAATCCACATAGGATCGGCAGCGGTGACATTTATCCATCGGTCCGGCGCGACCTTGACCGAAATTGTCCCGATATCGTGGGGCCACCATGCGACCTCCAAAGATTTTGGCCGATTTGGCGGAGCCAGGAAAATTCGCGCCAGTTCATCCGTTTGATAGCGGATGTGCATCATGGTGATGCCTGACGGCCCCAGCGTGCGATGACGACGGATGCCAAAGACCCGCCGCATTTCTTCCCGGGAAACACCTTGCAGCTGCGAAACCGCCTGTGATTGCGCCCAGACTTCCGCAGGCGTGCGACGCAGCAGCCCCGCGTGTTCGGTGTTGTGGTAGATGTCGAGGATCCAACGCACGAGCCATTGCAGGAATTCATCGAGTGTCAGAGATGCGCGAGCGGCTGCATCATTCTCTCCCCGCTGGACAACATTGCTGAACGTGCGGCCCGAAAACCGCTGTGCAAAGCCAGAGTGGACCGTCTTGAAGAGGCGCTCAATAAAGGGCCTAAGCCACGGCTTTTTGGCAGGTGCCCCCAGATTGGTGATGCCAAGATCGGCCAGGAGATCATAGGTTTCGTCCGTGATATAGTTCGGCCCCCGATCCAGAACGATCATTTCCGGCCGGCCATGCATGTTCCAACGCTCATGTGCGCCGACCGCGTCTGCGATCGGCGCTTTGTCCAGGAAGATCATTTCCACTGTATCGCGAAGTAGAGACTTCGTATCACCGGCAGAAATCTTCATGCCGACAATGCAGCGTGTGTGAACATCGATAGCAGCGGACATTGTAACGCGCCTGGCTGTGCCATCGAGGCCAAGCATCTCGCGTTCCCCAGGACGGAGCCAATCCCACACTCCGACAGCGATCAGGAAGACCATGAGATCAAAAGTGTAGTCATCGACTTCTACGCGCGCGAGCGCGCGGCTTGCTTCGACACCTACGCCCAAGCCATGCATGTCGCGATAGGCGACAGACAGACCGCGGGTCCGAATGGCATGATCAATCGGTGCGAGCGCATCGATGGTGGCATGAATGTAGTCGTAGCCGGGCGTGTTCAGTGGCTGCCCGGGCGGATTCATTCGGGCAGCGTTTTCATTATGCACTTTGAAGACAGCATGCACGCTGGACAGAATTGACGTGATGGAGCAGCGTTCCTCGTCCAGACGCCGATTGATGACTGAACGGACAAGAACCCGCTCGGCGTCGGTATAACGGCAGGCACGGTTGCCTGACCTAGTGTAGCTGTCAAACAGGGCGTTCGGTCCACCCCTTCGATAACGGCAATACCACGTGTAAATATGAGCCACTGACTTTGGGGGGCTTGAGTGGGTGCCAAGATTTATCGCCGCACCGCCGCGCTTTCGGACTATGCCAGCCTTCTTCGCCAGATACCGGTTGTAGTAGATCGCGCCCAAACTAATGATGCGATCTGCCTGCGCAACAAATCCAGCGCGACTCTCTTCAACCGCACCGTCCGCGATCAGCTGCTGCGCCGCTTCAACATAGGCTTGGCGGAATTTCATGCGGCCGATCTCGGCCTCGGTGCGATGGCTTCGGTCCCGCTCCCCTTCGCAAGCCGCCGCAGATGGACGCCGGATGATGGTCAGGCGCCCATGCATGTCGTAGCGACAGAAATCGTCGTTTGAAATCGTGTCCGAGATGGCATGTATGATTTCACCAGTTTCCTGGTCGAGATACTCATCCCACAATACAAGGCACGAAGTGCTGCGCAACTCCACCACCTTGCCGCGCCGCTTGTTCAGTTCGAACGTAGCCCCCTTCTCTACCGGGACGTGCGTTGACGCTGTCAAATTGCGGATGCCGTTTTTCATGTTGCGGCGTCCGTATCGTTAGCCGCGACAAGAGCATACAGCGTAATGCGTTCCTTCCGGAGCAGCCTCAGACCTTGGCCATGGATGGCACGTGCGACACCGAACAGCGTCACCCCGGCACCGCGGCCTTCGGTTAGAAGATGTTCTACCGTAACCGGTCCCGGCAGCTTCAATCGAATGTCATGAATGGCCTCGTCTTCGCATTGGACAGGACGGCGCGCTGCGTGAAACAGCGTCGCGTTGAACAGGTCAACCGGGTGGATGTTCTGCTCCGTAACAACAGCCAACTTGTCGATCACCGTTGGGACCGCTGCTTCTGCAATTGCCTGCATTTCAGCGCGAAACTTCGGCTTCTTGGCGATGTGAGAAGGCTTGACGGCGATCCCAATGCGCAGGCCATTTCGAAACGTGGCGCGGTAGTCAAGAAAATGGTGACCGATGTCTCCATTTGCCTTGCGAAACGCCACCGGTGCCAATTGTTCCTCTAGGTCCACAAAACCGGGAAGATAAACTGTGCAGATCGCCGCTTTGAACTCGAGCAAGCTCGCAAAGCCAACCCGCTGTGGTTTTTCGACGCCAAAGACGAATTCTCCAACGAAGTGGCCCTGCGAGGACTTTGGAATCGAACGCACGGCTCGGCTCTTCGCCGGCTCGGGCAGATAGTAGGTGGCAGCCTTTGGCTTCATAAAAAGTCTCCGTTCGACAATAGGGCACCAGCCCTGCCCCGGACACCGGTGCAGGCTGAAGCTGTGGAAAGTCGAGAAAACCGCTTGCACTCTTCTGACGAGAGCTTACCTTAAAGGCAGATCATACGGGTTCGCCCGACACCTTTCGCCCGGCCTTGCGCCGGGCTTTTCTTTGGTGATCGTGGTTTGTGTGGATGTTTCCTTCTGATGCTTTCCGATGCACTAAGGATTCCGACTCACTGCGAAAATCGAAACCCCAAAAATTCCTGTATCCACAGGTAAGATGCCGACTGCCCGATCTCTCAACTGCATGTTTGCGAAAAACTATTTCATATACTCAGGCGCATCTGGGGTCCCGATCAGAGCAAATTCCTCGCAAAAGGCGGCAGTGCGGTAGCGAAGATGCACCGCTGAATTCACTGCCAGCGCGAACGTGCTTCCAGCACCGACGCATGATCGAGACGCCGTGTCACTGTGCGTAAATTCGGGACCATCCCCTGCTTGATCGCGGATGCCAGCGCGTGCTTCACCGCATCGATCGACATCTCCTGCAGCCCGCGCCGTCGCCCCTCCCGGTCTGCGAACGCCTGCAACTGCGCCAATGTCAGATTTTGGAGACGCACCACTTGGCACCGACTGATCAGCGGGTCAGGAAGATCACTCATGTCATTAGATGTCAGCACCCAGCCGATCCAGCTCATGTCGAAAGGCAGGCGCAATGTAGGGCAATTCCAGGACGCTGCGCTGGATTTTTCCAGAAACGGCAAGAGCGCCTCGGCAAGCCCAAATGACGCATGCTTTGACGATCTGGCGGTGCCAGCTTTGTCGATCTCGTCGATGACAAAGATCGGATTTGCCCCCTGGGTTCTCAGGATCAGATCAAGCGGTCGGCCGATTATGCTACCACTCCATCCTTTCTGAAGTCCTGTGATTCCGAAAGATGCCTGCTCGCCCGTCGCATCCAAGACCATACCTTCCACGCCTAGCAGCCGTGCAAGAGCGCGGGCCCAACTCGATTTCCCGATTCCTGGCGGACCATCAAGCAGCAAGGGCTCAAGGCGGAAGCCGATCTCTCCCGCCAAGGCCGACCGACGCATCGCATTCCAGACGGCGGTCGTAGCTTCCGCCATCCAGGGAAACTGTTCATGCAGAGACGCCGCAAGTTCGTCAGCCTTGTCTGTCGTGGCTATGCCAGCGACAGTTGCCCCATGGCCAAGCTGCTCAACCCGGGCCGAATCCTCCTTTGACAGATGCGCGAGACCGCTGTTTCGCGCATGATACGCCGCGATACGCTCGGCCCAAGCGCGGATGCGCCGTCGAACGCTGAGTGGCATCTCGTCGCCGGCAGCGGGGCTGTCCCACTCCCACAACGAGTCTGTGCCTGTGCATACATGAAGCGGCGCCAACGTGTCGGTGACCGACCGAGATCGGAGCTTCTGCCAGTGGGCGATCAGCCGATCAAAGATGGCTGCTTCCTTCATGGCGGGATCAGGAAATGGAACAAGGACGAACGGGATACGTGATGCTTTGGTCATACCGGATGCAAGAAGCTGACGCCCGAAGCGTATGCGTCGGGCGGGGTTGCGGATATCGTGGTCGAGTCAAGAATCGAGCGCGGGTTCGGCGCGGGAACAATCACGCGGAACCAATAAGATCAAGAAAAATCACCTATGAAGCAGCAAATTCTCGTATTTTACGTCAAGTGATCGAAATATGCTTTTTGTCACCCTATGCTAAAAATCATCGAGCCAATATTTTTTCGCATACCTTTTATTTTATGAGGAAAATGCACTTCCAGACGTTGAACCGGTCGAGATAGAGCAGTGCACCTGATCGTCCTGAAGTGGTGTCATTCCCATATTTTTCTAGGCCCACTGCAGAATATACCAGTTGGCTATCCTTGCCTGTCAGGCCACTGCGGGTCTTTGGCCTGTTCTATGGTCAAAGGTCTGAAATCAGGAAAATCACACCTAGCATCAATATTCGGTTTTCGCCAATCCAATCAGGGTGAACATTTTTTCGCATCGTTCGCCTGATACCGTAAATTCTCTTTCAAGGCAGGCTTGCGCATCCCTGTTTTGAAGCGGAGAGGAGCGACGGCATGCCGCCGTTGCCCCGGCTTCATCACCGGATGCAAATCAGTAAGAAAAATCAGTGAAAGCATTGCCAATCAGATCGTTGCGGATGGCCTCATGCAGCAAGTTTACAAGTCCTAGCCCGTTGGGCGGAGGCGATAGACAGGCTGTCGAGGTGCGCCTCAAGCTTGGGAAAACCCCTGCAAAACGGACAGACAGTTACATCATGGCCAAGGATCAACCATGCGAAAAAACTCTGCGGAGTCGGCTTTTCACATTTCCTCATGATAACAAGATGTTAAACTGCGATGTGTTTGCATTCTGTGCTGACCTATGCTATAATTCTGGTGCGCAAAAATCGGACCCACATCAGCTGCGCACTCGAGCTCTCGGCGTATGCCGTTTGCCACATCTTGTATAGTCCACCAATGACCGCGTGATTGCTTCACGCGCCAATACCGTCATGCCGTATGATAGGACCGTCATGTCTACGTTTTTCGCTCCACATTGCCTTTTTAACTTGCACAACGCAGCTGCTCATCCAATTGATCACCGCGCCTTGTTTCATCAGGATTTCTCCTTTGCTTATGTCCTTTATCTGGATGCACGGAAAATTCATTTTGACGCGCAAGCTTGTTGGAAATCAAAATGATCGATCTAAAGATGCTGATATCGTCTGCTGAAGAACATGAGCGGGTCAGACATACTTTTATGGCGGCGATTCCTGGTCCTGATCAAACTGAGCTTGCGTCAGCTCCATTTTTTAATGCTTGGCAGATCTGCCATGATAGTCGGACTTTGTTCTTATGTGGCGTGGTGGAGTCACATCCGAAGTTTGACAGTGCTGTCATTTCATCCTCACCGCTTATTGCACTTTCTGAGGATTTGACTTGGGCACGCACGGTTTCACGCTTTTATCGGCTCGGCTCACATTTGAAGACCAATATTGAGACGAAGAGTCCGGAGAGCCCCACCTCAAAACCCTATGGTTGGCCCACACTTGAGATCAAAGATGCGCGTGATCTACTTTCTATTATGGGGTCGCGTTTTCGACGAACCATCAACTAATGTGAGTGAATCCGAAGTCAGTTTTTTTATAAAATCTCACGAAAACCAAAAGGTCTGATAATGCATGTTCTGGTCACTGCCGATCTTCACCTTGACACTTGGCAGCACGCTGCGCGGGACCCGTTTTCAACAGCCTTACCGGCCTTGGGCGCGATTGACGTTCTGATCGTGGCTGGTGACCTTGCCAACAATCCGATCCGAAACTGGCCGATGGCGCTCAATCGACTGTCCATGCTGATGGAGCCAAGGAAGATCTACATCCTGCCCGGAAACCACGATTATTATCACTTCAATATCTCTGGCGATGAGCGGCTCCGGGGGATGGTCGAGGCTGCGGGGATGAATTGGGTGCAGAAAGCTGTCATTGAAGTCGAGGATGTGCGTTTCCTCTGCGCAACGCTTTGGACTGATTTCCGACTCAGCGGCGATGAAGTTGCTGCACAGAATGCTGCCGCCCGCTCAATGAACGACTACCAACTGATAACGCGGACCGCAGCAGGTGACCGGCTCTTGCCGCAGCACACCGCCGCGATCCATGCCGATCATCTGGCTTGGCTGACCGCCGAGATCGATCGGCCCTTTGACGGCCGCACAGTTATCATAACACACCATGGGCCAAGTCCTTCTGCCAGCGGGCCCATCAATCAGGTCACACCCGCGTTTGTTTCAGACCTGGACGCCTGGATCCTGCAACACAAACCGGATCTCTGGCTGTTCGGCCACACCCATCGACATCTGTCTGGCACGGTCGGCTTAACTCCGATCATTAATGTCAGCCTCGGCTACCCGAGCGAGTTGCCCGAGGGTGAGGTAGCCGACATCCTGTTGCGTGGACTGCTCGACACCCGGGCGCCGCAGCTTTCGGGACGCTGAGCCAAAAGCATGACGCATCGCGTTCAATCCGGCACTCTCTCGCTCTCAAGGAACCCTAAGCAATGCCCATTCTTGTCGTCGCAGATCTCCATCTAGACATGTGGTTGCAGGCCGGACGCGATCCGCTCGCGGCCCTGTCACCGGAATTGCTGGGTTCGCTGGACGGGGTGTTCATCGCCGGTGACCTTTCCAACAAACCCAAGGTCAGATGGCAGTCCATGATCCGGCATCTCGCGCGCTACGTTCCGCTTGAACACATCCATGTGCTTCCGGGCAACCACGACTATTATGACCACGTCTTGGACGGGGACGATCGGCTTGCGGAGATTTGCGCCGAAGCGGGCGCGAACTTCGCACAGAAATCCGTCACCGTCATCGGTGACACCCGATTTCTGTCTTGCACGCTCTGGACAGATTTCGCGCTGCACGCTGATCCCGGGCGTGCGATGATGGCCGCGCAACGCGACATGAACGACTATCGATACATCAGATGCGCTGGCGCCGGCTTCAGGCGGATCAGGCCATCAGACACAGCGTTCATCCACGCCGACCATCGCGCATGGTTGGAGGAAAAGCTGTCTGCGCCCCTCGCGGGCGAAACCATCGTTGTGACGCACCATTGCCCCCACCCTGACCTCATCGGTGAACGCCGCGGCGACCTTGAGGCAGCCTATGGCTCAAACCTGTTGCCAATGATCGAGAAATTCCAGCCCGATTTGTGGCTGTTCGGGCATACGCACTGGCGGGTGGAGGCAACGGTTGGCAAAACGGTGGTCAGGAACGTTTCATTGGCCTATCCAGGCCAAGTGCCGGCCGGAGAAGAGGAAGGCATTTTCCTGCGTGGCCTGGTGAGCGCGATCACGTCGTGAAGCGGGTCTTCGTTACCGATATCATCTTGATTAAACAGTTAGCGGGGCCTCCTTTGTCGGGTGGGTGAGGCAATTCAAGGTGTCTGCATGACAGCGAAGCGCCGATCATCTTAGGGCGACCTATCGGAAGACGGCGCCGAATGACGGCTGCGGTTTCATTGAATGTCATCTTCCCGGACAACCATGACAGCCATGACAACGGTGATCGCATCGACGCTCGCGGCCCTTAATGGAAGATCAGCGGTTCTGGGCCAGCGTCAGATTAAACGGCCATTTCGCCTCGTAAGCCGACAGCCCTTCATTCTCTGCCGCAGCCAGAACGGTGGACGGGATGCGCTCAGCGACAATGGCCCCATGGAGAGGATCTCGCGCAAAGGCGTCCTGCTTTCCGAGTGTGAGCAGATATCCCACGACCTGCTGGACCGCCGCCATTGACGCCTCTGCGCGCTTCAGTTCGATGATAAGCCAATCTCCGGATATCCTGTCGCGGGCGAGGATATCGATCCGGCGCGAGGTAAGTCCGCCGTCGACAGGATACTCTGACCGAACCACATCGTAACGCGCAGCCCAAGGTGTCTCGGCCCAGTTTGTCAAGATTTTGTTCTGAAGCACGTATTCGGTCGTAAACCCGTCTCCATTATGGGGCGCGCGATTCAGGGCCAAAACTGAATGATCGAAGGTTGCCAAAGCCCTTAGCGTTTGAATTAAGTGCTGACGATCAACGACAAGATGCCCGGATCCCCTGTTGCGCGCCTCGAATGTGAAAGTGAGCCCGGCTGCAATGAACTGGGCTTGATATTTTCCGTTGAAGACGGCCGACCCATAATCGGAGCGCCGCGGATTGAAAGTATCAATGGCGATGGACCATTGCCTGTCCGGTGTCGGGGAGAAGGCCAGATAGACCGCACCTTTTGTAATGGGCCAGCGAGAGCTTCTCAGAGGATGGTCGTGTCGGATCATGCAGCCAAGCCCGGCGTCTATGGCAGTGCGGATCAATTCGTCGGTCGCAGGCGAGATCTTCCATTTCTTCGCTAGATATGCCTCGTCGCCTTGCTGAACGAGAAGTCCGCCTTCAATATTCGTAATAACTATGTCGCCTGCAAAGGTTTGGCTCGACCCAAGAACGTTCACTCGTTTTCCTCCCTGCGTTGAGGCGGAGCGTAAGGAGAAAAGGGGGCAAGACTGCGGCGCGCCGTAGCAATTTCTTGCAAATGTCCGCTCCGATCCGCATCGCTATTATTCCAGCCGGACTCTTGCTGCGGTGCCAGACGAAGGTCGGCTTTCGGGAACGCGGTGAAGCAGCATCCTGACAGGGCGGCCGTTGGCGAAGGGCCGAAATGCGGTGCCATGCGTTCATGGCGGAGAGCCGGCAACCGGAATTCCGCTCCCCACTTCACCCAATCGGTCTGGGGCAACTGGTCACGATCTCTGGGTGCTACCATGAGAAGAAGAGCGAGATCCGAGGTCCAAGGTTATCACCGCCCTTTGCCGAACCGGATATTCCCCCAAGCGCGTCATCCACTTGTCTGACATGGTTCCCAGGTCCGGTGATATTTGCGCCCCAAGCGCTACAGAGGGCAATTATGTTGCCGTGCGGATAGGGGTGCCTTACCACTGGGGGAATGTGTCGATTATGTGACTGGACTGAATGCCTTTTCTAAGCTTCTTGCGTCCAAGAACCGAAAACAGGCCGCCCCTGCTGGAGCGGTGCCTGTCAGTCGATCTGGAAATCGATCCCAAGAAGGCAGAAATTTTTGACTTGGCGGCCGTGCGCTACGGTCCCGGCCCGGCGGTCGTGGTGGGAAGACGAAACCTCCAACAATCGCTCGACACGCTGGAAGCCGCCTTGAAGACGACCAGCTATATCATCGGCCACAACATTCTGCGTCATGACATCGAGCACTTGCTGGCAGCGCGGCCGAGGCTCCGCGACAAAATGATGGCTCCCATCGACACGCTTTGGCTGAACCCCTTGGCCTTTCCACGCAACCCTTACCATCACTTGGTTAAGCACTACCACGACGGTCGGATACAGGCAGGACATGTGAACGACCCCGAGCTTGATGCTCGCTTGGTCTTCGAAGTGCTGAGCAACCAGATCGAGGCCCTTAACGGGCAGCCGCCAGATTTGCTTCTGGCTTGGCACCACCTTGTAACGCGGACCGATCGCTCCGACGGCTTCGATGCGGTCTTTCAGGAAATTCGCAGCGCGAATGCGCCTGACCGGCAGGCAGCTCTGGCTGCGATCCGCAAGATCTTGGAAGGTCAGGCTTGCGGCGCTCAGGTCGGACCTATGCTAGATGCGCTCAAGGATGCGCAGATGGCTTGGCCGATGGCCTATGCCTTGGCATGGATTTCGGTCGCGGGCGGGGAATCTGTCATGCCCCCTTGGGTGCGGGCTTCTTTTCCGCAGGCAGCGGTCATCGTTCGTCAGCTGCGCGACACCAACTGTGGAAAGCCCTCGTGCGCCTGGTGCGCCACGATGAACGACCCGAAAGGAGCATTGCAGAAGTGGTTCGGCTTCCCTGCCTTCCGCCCCGAGCCTGCCGATGCCAAGGGGCGACCGCTGCAAGAGGTCATCGTCGAAAAGGCGATGGCACATTCCCATGTTCTTGGCATCCTACCTACTGGCACTGGCAAGTCGGTCTGCTACCAAGTTCCCGCACTTAGCCTTTACGACAAGACTGGCGCGCTCACCGTGGTCATCTCGCCCCTCGTCGCCCTGATGGCCGATCAGGTCCAGGGGATGGAGCGCACGGGAATTTCCTCGGCAGTTACGATCAACGGCATGTTGTCGATGCCCGAACGGCAAGAGGCGCTCGACCGCGTCAGGCTAGGTCAGGCGGCAATCCTGTTGATATCGCCCGAGCAATTGCGCTCCGTCTCGGTGCGTTCAGTCCTGCAGCAGCGTGAAGTGGGGTTTTGGGTGCTCGACGAGGCGCATTGCGTCTCAAAGTGGGGTCACGACTTCCGTCCCGACTATCGCTACATTGGTCGTTTCATCCGCGAATTCTCGGGTGACGCGCCGCCGGCCCCGATCTTATGCCTGACAGCCACCGCCAAGCCTGAGGTTGTGCGCGACATAATCGACCATTTCCAACAGAAACTCGGTATCGAACTGGACCTCTTTGACGGCGGCACGTCGCGGATGAACTTGTCATTCTCGGTGCTGGCGACGCGGAAAGAGAGCAAGCTCGGGGATATTCTGACGGTTATACAGGATCACCTCCCTGAGGGACGCTCTGGCGCGGTCGTCTATTGTGCCACCCGGAAAGGGACAGAACGTATCGCGGCGTTCCTCAAAGGTCAGGGCTTGGCTGCAGCCCATTTTCACGCAGGGCTGACGGTCGATGATAAGCGGTTCGTGCAGGAGGCTTTCCGTGTCGGTGACTTGCGCGTGATTGCGGCCACGAACGCTTTTGGCATGGGGATCGACAAGCCTGACATCCGTTTGGTTGTCCATGCCGACATCCCGGGCTCTCTGGAGAACTACCTGCAAGAGGCGGGACGGGCCGGGCGCGACAGGATGCCAGCTGATTGCGTGCTTTTGTATCACACCGATGACGTCGAGCGGCAGTTTACCCTCACCGCCCGTTCCCGCCTTGAGCGGCACGAGATTGGCGCGATCCTCAAGGCGCTGCGCCGGATCGACGAGAGCGGCCGAAATGGCGGCAAAGTGGTCGCAACTGCCGGAGAAATTGTGCGCGAGGAGAAGGATCGCGAATTTCTCCGCGACAGCGCAACGGATGACACCCGGGTCAAGACGGCTGTCTCTTGGCTGGAAGAGGCAACCTTGGTCTCGCGCGAAGAGAACCGTGTGCAGATCTTTCCGTCCTCACTGATCGTGCGCACGCTGGATGAGGCGGCGGCGCGTCTCGAACAAACGCAGATCACCAACGCTCGGCGCAAGCAACTTATGGACATCGTGCGCCACATGATGAACGCGCCTGCCGACCAGGGTATCTCGACCGACGAATTGACCGGGGTCGCAGGCCTCACTCATCGTGCGCTTGCCAAGGCCATGGCAGACCTCGAAACCCTAGGCTTGGCCAAGAACGATATCGCCATCACAGTCCAAATCCATGTCGGGATCGAGAACGGCTCTCGCCAACGGTTCGCGGCGGCGCGGTCCCTGGAAACCGCACTGATTGGCACAATGCGAGATATGGCCCCCGAGGCCGACACGGGGGGCGGCGGTCAGCTTGACCTCACAGTTGCCAGCCAGAAGATGAGAGAAATGGGGAATGCTGGTGCTGGCCCTCATATACTCGAACGCCTGCTGCGCAGTATCGAACGAGATGGGCGCGACGAGGACGGTGGCCAAGGCAACATCCGGCTGAGAAAGCTCTCTTCCAAAACGCTCGAGATCGTCCTGCAGCGCTCATGGCGGGCTGTGGACCAGACGGCGGCCCTGCGGTGGACAGCTGCTGAGAGACTCCTCGAGTTTCTGATCGCCGGGGCGCCAGCCGGCATCAAGGGTAAGGACATTCAGGTCGAGACGACACTTGGCGACCTTGTGGCCGAATTGAACGGAGATGGGGTCATCAAGACCTCGGGCGTCAAGGACATGACCAAGCTGATGGAGCGCGCCCTCCTATGGCTGCACGAACAGCAGGTTTTGACGCTCGGCAAGGGACTGACTGTATTCCGCTCGGCCATGACGATTCATTTGAATCCCGAGCGGGCGTCTTTCTCGGCTAAGGACTTCCTGCCGCTGCAGGAGCACTACCGCGAACAGACCTTACAAACCCATGTCATGGCCGCCTATGCCGAAAAGGGGCTTGATCGGATCACCGAGGCGCAGAGTCTCACGCGGGACTATTTTACGCTGGACCAGGATCGCTTCCTGCGCCGCTGGATGCCTGGACGTGGTGTCGAGATCCGGCGCCAAACCACAGGGCGAGCCTGGAAGCAGATTGTAGAAGACCTCGGCAACCCCACCCAGCAAGACATCGTGGCGGATGACCGAGAGGAGACCAACGTCCTTGTGCTGGCCGGCCCCGGATCGGGCAAAACACGGGTGCTAGTCCACCGTATTGCCTATCTTCTACGTGTTCGCCGTGAAAACCCGCAGGGCATTCTCGTTCTGACCTACAACCGCCACGCCGCAGCCGAGATCCGGGCCCGCCTGCGCCATCTTGTCGGCGAGGATGCCGCCTGGGTCACTGTATCGACCTGTCACGCGCTCGCCATGCGGCTGGTGGGGGCAAGCTTTGCTGGCGGTTCCACCGAGACCCGCGACTTCGACGCCATATTGCGAGATGCCGTGCGGTTGATCACAGGTGAAGGGCTCAGCCGCGCCGAGGCCGAGGCGCAACGCGAAGCGCTGATCCAAGGCTATCGGTGGATCCTCGTCGACGAGTATCAGGACATTGGACCTGAAGAATATGCACTCATTGCTGCCGTGGCCGGACGCTCTCTCGATGACCCAGACCAGCGCCTCAGCCTGTTTGCAGTGGGGGACGACGACCAGAACATCTACGCCTTTACAGGGGCGTCTGTTTCGTTCATCCGTCGCTTCGAAGAGGATTACCGCGCTAGGCCAAAGTTCCTGACAGAAAACTACCGCTCGACCCGCTACATAATCGACGCCGCAAACCAAGTGATCGAGTCTGCCCAAGGACGCATGAAGGCTGGCCATCCGATCACAGTGGACAAGCTGCGCGGCCTCCATCCCGGTGGCGGAGTGATGGCGACTTACGACCCGGTGGGACGGGGACGTGTGCAATTCCTCGATATGGCCGGTGATGACGTTGCCCAAGGGGTAGCAGCCGTGGACGAACTGGTCCGGCTCTCACGTTTGGACCCGGACTTCTCTTGGTCGCGCACGGCTATCATCTCGCGCGACTGGCGGCGGCTCGGGCCGGTGCGGGCCTATGCCGAGAAACTGGGCCTTCAGGTTGAGATGGCCAATGAAAAACTACCAAGTGTCTGGCGCCTCCGCGAGATGCAAAATCTGGTGGCTGGCCTACGGCAGCGGCCCGTGGCGATGCTCACGATCCAGAACATCCTCGACGTCCTGAACCAGCAACGGCATACGCGCTGGGTCGATCTGATTGCCGAAGGCATCGCGGACCTTGCCCGCGAACTCGGCACCAAGACGATCCCGGTTCCCGATGCGCTGGAATGGCTTGCCGAATGGGCGCAGGATGTCAGAGGAACGCAGCGCGGGCTTCTGCTGCTTACTGCGCATCGGTCCAAGGGCTTGGAATTCGACCATGTGGTGATCCTGAACGGCGGCTGGCAAGCGATCTCGCAGGGTGAGGATGGCGAGGCTCCGCGGCGGCTCTTCTACGTCGCAATGACGCGCGCTCGCCGAAGCCTTGCCGTGGTGACCCGTGGAGCCCATGCTTTCGTCCACGCTGACAGCGACAGCGAGCTTTTACGCCAGGTCGAGGCACCCCGACCTTCCGACCTGCCCGATCCTGACCAATTCCTTCTGCCAGATATGGGCTCGGTCGATCTCTCTTATGCCGGGCGCCTCGCCGAGACGAGCGAAACGCTTGTCGCCATCAGCAAGGCCGAGATTGACGACAATGTGAGACTGGAGCGGCGTGTTGGAAAATGGATGATCCTCGACGCGCAAGGGCGCGTGCTTGGTCGCATGGCGGGAGCGTGGGTCCCGCCCGAAGGGACATACCTTGTCTCGGGCAAAATCGGGGCCATCGTCCGCTGGCGCAAAGCAGACAGCGAAGAGGCTTTCCAGACTTACATAAAGCGCAGTGAATGGGAGACCATTCTGCCAGAGTTCGTGTTCCGCAGAAGCGGGCCCTGAAACCATCGAACAACTACAGCGACCACACTCAACTTGCTGAACTTTGCAGCACTACTTTTGTGCAAGACCCGCAAACATACCGATTATCAAGGTGAAGCTAAGGGACGTATAGCCGGTCCGCTTGAAATGACGATACGATTTAGGCTTGTTTCAATCCCAGCATTGCCTGCTTCAGCTTTCGGCCCCGGTGCAAAAGCCGCCGTGGTCGTGATGTGCGCGCAGCGCTTCGCTCGCAATCAGACCCGCATGCGTCCCGTTGTGGACAAGGCCAATGGCCCTCATGACTGGCGTCCAGTCTTGGGCTAGCTCCGGCAGAGCCCGAAGATGAACCTTGTCTCAAACTCCACTGACGCGCGCCATGCAGAGTGCGCAGGCAAAAGGAGAAACCCGTCAATGCCGTCTCCGTCCATGGTGGCGATTGTTGGCCAAACTCTTATATTGACCTGAACCATTCTTCTCAAATGAACCAAGACCATGACAGTCACTTCGCCCAAGGCTCCTGAAAAACTCGGGATTTCCAGAGATCAGCTTTACGAGGAGGTTTGGACGGTTCCGGTGAACAAGCTTGCCGAAAAATACAGTGTTTCAGGTTCCTATCTTGCGCGGGTTTGTTCAGCGCTGAATGTCCCTCGGCCTCCTGCCGGCTACTGGCAGAAGAAGGCAGTAGGAAAGGAAAAGCCGCGCCCTGAGCTGCCGCCGGCTCAACCAGGCGACCAGACCATCTGGTCCAAGGACACACCTCTTGCCGCTCCAGCAAAATCGGCGCCAATTCATCGGACAGAAATGTTGATGGCTAGGGCGCCCGACCCTAGCAAGGCCCGGCTACACCCACTTCTTGCGGGGGTCGAGGGGGCATTTCGCCGAACAAGAAAAATTGGGGAGCACGAGTTTCTCCGGCCCTACAAGCAGCTGCTCCCAGATGTAATTGCATCCGAAGTTTGCCTACTGGATGCCCTCAATCTTGCCAGTGAAGTTTACAGCGCGCTGAACAAGCGGGGTTACCGAGTCATGCTCGCGCCGCCAGACAAGCAAATGCGCCGCCCCGAAATCGAAGAGCGAGAGGTGCCGACAAAAGACCGGAAGTATGGTCAATATTCCATGGGACGCATTTGGTCCCCGTATCGTCCGACATTGGCCTATTTTGGCACAGTGCCAATTGGATTTGCACTGACCGAAATGAGCGAAAGGGTCACGCTGCGAAGGGTTGCCGACAAATACGTGCGCGAAGACAGTCTGGAACTCAAGACAATCAAGCCGTCCCTACTTATCCACTCTTGGACTACCGAGCAGGACGTTCCGTCTGGAAGATTTCGCCTCGTAGCCTACTCTCCCCTTCGCGGCGTTCAGTGGACCCTCAGTTGGCAAGACACAGGCAAGTCTAAGATAAAGGGAAAGCTCCCGGAAATCATTAAGGCCCTGGAAGCCAGCGTAGACCAAATTCAAAACTTGATGGCGGAGGCGGAAGCCGCGGCGGCACGGCGTGAGCGGGATTGGGAGGCGCAGCGGGAAAAATGGCGTAGGGAAGAAGACCAACGCCGCGTGGATGATGCGCTTGCCGCCAGCATGAAGCAATTGTCTGAGATAATGGAAATCTGGTCAAAGGCCACTGCCGTGCACCGGTTTTTCAGGGATGCCGAGGAGTGTGTCAGCCTCTTGGAAGGGGATCGCCAGAAGGTGCTTTCGGAGCGTCTCGCGCTTGCAAAGTCCATGATCGGCACTCTCGATCCGCTTGAGCATCTCGAGGCATGGCTGGCACCAGAGGAACGCTACACCTCGCAGTTTGGCAAAGAAGAAACCTGAGACATCCAGAGATCTGACAATTGCTGTTAGCGCCTCACTCTATGCATCAGGCGCGCGGTATTATCCCTGGAAGGATTGAGTAGACGCTGTTCGCAGATACAATCTGTCTAACCGTAGACGGCACGCGGCTTCCGTTCCCCGCGTAGATTTTGTGGCTCGCTCAAGTTAGTTCGTTCGTCAATAGGCAAATGGTCGGTTCCAGCTTCCGCAAGTCCAGTTCAACGAAGAGGAAAAAATCCTCATCGCCCTCGGTGGCCATGTCCACTGGTCACCGGGTTGTTTCCGAAGGTCGCTGGACGAACAGGCGTGTTTTGACTTCTATGGATTTGGGTTGTCCAGAGACGATGGCGACAATGTCGTGACCGGGTCATCCTCAGGGCTGATGTAGGCTGCCAGCCCCAAGGTATTGCTCTTTGCGACGGCCAGCAGTTCACCCAATGTGCCAGCCTGAAGGGATGAGAGTTTCGAAGCACAAGCCCATCGGATTTCTACCAGATCTGCAAAGGAAGCAGCGGCCTCAGGTGTGAGAGACGGATTGATCCGTGCATCAATTATTGCCCACAGCTACACCGCCGCTTGGCGAAGAAGGCCACGCAATAGACCTCATCGATATCCGTCTATGCCAGCTGGTAAGTTGTCTTTGTCACCGTGTAGAATTCGACGGCGTAGCGACCCTGCTCGCGTGGACCAAAGGATGACCCTTTGCGCCCGCCGAAAGGCACATGATAGTCGACCCCTGCCGTGGGCAAATTCACCATGACCATCCCCGCCTCAACTTTGCGTCGGAATTCCGATGCATGCTTCAAGCTGGTCGAGCATATCCCGGCCGAGAGGCCGAATTCGGTGTCGTTCGCAATCGCCAAAGCCTCATCGAAATCATCAACGCGGATCACTGTAGCGCAGGGGCCGAAAATCTCTTCGCGGTTGATGCGGGCATTGTTCGAGGTTCCAAGGAACAGGCCGGGAGCTTGATAGAAGCCGGGCTGGTCCAGATGCAACTGCTCACCGCCAATGACCTCCGAGGCCTCCGCCCGGGCCAATTCGACATAGCGGAGGTTCGAGTCTAATTGACGTTGATCAACCACCGGTCCGATTTGCGTGTCTGCTTGCATCGCATCCCCCACGCGAAGTGCACGCATCTCGCGAGATATTGCCTCGACAAAGGCGTCATGAATGCCGCTCTGCACAATCAGCCGGGAGGATGCCGTGCAGCGTTGCCCGGTGGAGAAGAAGGAGCCGCTCAGGCAGGCCTGGACCGCTGTCGGCAGATCTGCGTCGTTCATGATAACCATCGGGTTCTTGCCCCCCATTTCCAGCTGCACCTTGCGACGCAGAGTGCCGCAGGTGGCCGCGATCCGGGAGCCTGTGGCCGCCGATCCGGTGAAGGACACGGCATCGACATCCGGATGCGACACCAGCGCATCGCCCACGACAGAGCCCTGCCCCATCACCAGATTGAAAACACCGGGAGGGCAGCCATGCTTGTGCAAAAGTTGTGCGATGACATGGGCGCAGCCGGGCGTCAGCTCTGCCGGCTTCAGCACGACGCAATTCCCATAGGCAAGAGCCGGAGCGATTTTCCAGGCCGGAATCGCGATGGGAAAATTCCAGGGCGTGATCAAGGCGATGACACCCACCGGTTCCCTCGTAACGTCCACGTCGATGCCGGGTCGAACGGATTGTTGGGTGTCACCCGTCACGCGAAGCGCCTCTCCGGCGAAGAACTTGAAGACCTGACCAGCACGGACAGTCTCGCCAATGGCTTCCGGCAAAGTCTTGCCCTCTTCTCGCGCCAGAAGGCGGCCAAACTCTTCCTTTCGGGCCAGCAGTTCGGTGCCGACGGCATCCAGCAAATCATACCGCATCTGAGGCCCAGCGGCGGCCCAGGCTGGAAAAGCGGCGCGTGCGCCGCTGACGGCCTGTTCGACCTCATCGAGCCCCGAGCAGGCGAAAAGGCCGACGATATCGCGCGTATCCGAGGGGTTCACATTTATGCTGCTGCCGTTGCCTTGCAGCCACTCGCCGCCAATCAGGTTGCCGTAAATGTCGTTCGTATCTTTCATGAAAATCTCCGGTTGAGTTCAGGCGGTAGCGGCGTCGAACGCCAGGTGATCCAGCGATGCAGTCTCGGCCGCGCCAAGCGCCGTGAAGGGCGGCAGAACGTTTCGCCAGTCGGCGTTGCCGGTGCGGCACGAAACCAGGTGTTTTACAGCAGGGATAAGCGGATGGGCCGAGATGGCGCCGCGCATCTCGGCCAGCATCGGGGCAAGATTTGCCTCACCTGCCCAGACACGCGCGCAGAGCGGCGCGGTCATGTTGGCGGTCGCCGAGATACACCCCGCGAACCCGTCCTTGCGCCCGAAGACCAAGCTGGTTTCCGAGCTGGGAAAGACTTGCAGCTTCGGCATCAGGGCCACCAGTCGGCGGCAATAATCAAGATCGCCCGAACTGTCTTTGATCCCATCGAAGCGGCGGGGTGCAAGGGCATGCAAGCGTTCGACCACCGTCTCGGGGATGGCAAAGCCTGTCATCTGGGGAAAGTTATAGAACCAGATGCGGATTGGCCGGTCCGCCAAAGACGCATCAAGTTTTGAATACCAGGCGATCAGGCCCTCCTCGGAGGGGGGAGTGTAGTAGAATGGTGGCAGAACGAGAGCCACCGGATACCCCAGATTGTCGGCTTTCTGCGTCAGTTCAATCGTTTCTGCAATCGCGGGGGTGCCTGTCCCGACCATCAGACGACTGCGATCCACCCCCCCGGCTGCCATGGCCATCACCGCATGCCGGGTCGCGGCATCGAAGGAATTGGCTTCACCAGTCGAGCCGAGAATGTTCAACCCGTCGCAGCCATGGGACAACGCCCACCGGGCGTGTTCCAGAAAGGCCGCCTTAAGTGGCCGACCCTGTGCATCGATCGGCGTCGGAACAGCAGCGATAATCCCTTGCATCATTCTCTCCTTCAGGTTTTGTGCGGAGCCAGACTGGACGGTGCCGGCAGGTCTGGGTGATCCCTGCGCGGCGCCATGCCGCGCGACCATCCGCCCGGCTCTTCGATGATCCCTGTGTCGTTCATGAAGACCTCACGGTTAATGCGGGCGAAGACCTCATTGTCGGCATCAAGTTCGTCTTCGTAGCGAATTGCATCGACCGGACAGATGCTTTCACACATCCCACACTCAATGCATTCAGTGGGGTGGATGTAGAACATCCGCTCGCCCTCATAGATGCAGTCGACTGGACATGATGTCGTGCAGATCCCGTCCTTGACGTCGATGCACTGGCTTTGGATAACAAGCGTCATGGATGCCCCACTAACGTCCTCGCCAGACAGGCGGGCGCTTTTCGCGGAATGCGGCGACCCCTTCGAGGGAATCCTCGGACTGCAACGCCGCGATCAGCGCAGGGCGGCGCAGGTCACGTGCCTCTTGCGGGTCCAGATGGGCGGTGGCGCGGATCGTATCCTTGATGGCGGCAACAGAGAGCGGCGCGCAGGACAGGATGTCGGCAACCCAGGCATCGACCTCGGCATCCAACTGGTCAGGCGGCACAACTGTATTGACCAACCCCAGCCGTGCCGCATCCTCGGCCGACAACATCCGTCCCGTCATCATCAGCCCGGCTGCAATGTTGCGCGGGATCAGGCGTTGAAGCGCAACCATGCCACCATCTAGCGGCAAGCGTCCCACCTTTGCTTCGGGCAGGCCGAACCGGGCCGTGGTTGACGCGATCACGATATCGGCGCCCAGCACCATCTCGAACCCGCCCCCCAACGCCAGCCCATTGACGCGGGCGATGACCGGCACGGTCAGACTTTGCCGAAGCGCGATGCCACCAAAGCCGTCAGGATTGGCCGCAGCCCAGTATTCCAGCCCGCTAAGCCCAGCGTCCGCCTTCATGTCGGCACCGGCACTAAAGGCGCGATCTCCCGCGCCGGTCAGCACCACGCAGCGGATGTCGTCGCGCACCTCGATCTCGGCCCAGATGCGGCACAGCTCGGCATCGGTCGCCGCATCAACAGCATTCATCCGCTCAGGCCGGTCAATGGTGACCCGGGCCACGTGCTCCGCGACGGTAAAGCGGACAGTCATACGGCTTCCTTTCGCGCATGGGCAGTCAGGCCAAATTCGCGGATGACCTCTTGGGTGTGCTGCCCCAGACGTGGCGGCATGTGGCGGACCACAACCGGCGCGTCGCTGAGATGGACCGGTGAGCCGACAAGCGTAACCGCCCCCAAGATCGGGTGGTCGATATCGACCAGCATGCCATTGGCCACGGTCTGCGGGTCATCCAAAGCCTCGCCCAAAGACCGGACCGGGGCGCAGAGCAAGTCCTGCGCTTCCAGTCGTGTTATCCAGTGAGCTGTGGTGTTTGTGGCGAAAGCATCGCGGAAGCGACCCTGTAAATAGGCCTTGTTCACGCGCTGCACCGACAGGTTAGGATAGTCGGGAGAAAGGTCCTCAATCTGAAGCGCAGCGCAGATGTCGCGCAGCGGATGCTGCTTGAAGGCACCGACAACCACGACCGCCCCATCCGATGTGTCAAATACCCCGGTCAGTGGCATGGCGGCCCAATTCAGCACCTCGCGGTGTTTGGACCATTGTGCGGCCTCCTGCATCTGCATAGCAATCATCGAGTCATACAGCGACACGCCGACCTTCTGGCCCCGCCCCGTCTTGTGTCGGGCCAGCAGCGCGGCAAGAATGCCCTGCACCAGATGCATGCCCGCGGTATAGTCGCACAGCGTGGTCGGATAGATCGACTTTGGCACTGCCGGGTCCTGGGTCTTTTCCATCACCCCGGTCATGGCCTGCGCCAGCACGTCCTGCCCGCCCTTGTGGGAATAGGGGCCGACTTCGCCAAAGCCGGTTCCTGAGGCACAGATGATGGCTGGATTGATCTTTGCCAGCGTCTCGTAGTCAAAGCCCAGACGCTTCATCACGCCGGCGCGGAAATTGTCGACAACCACGTCAGACTGGGCAACCAGATCATAGATCATCTGACGTCCGGCTTCGGACTTGGTATTAATCTCGACCGAGCGCTTGTTGCGGTTCAGCGAGGCAAAGACGGCATTGTTCATTGCCTCCTCGCTGGTCTCGCCGAAAAAGTTGCGCGACAGGTCACCCTCTCCCGGCCGTTCGATCTTGATCACATCGGCACCGAAGTCGGCCAGCATCTGCGTGGCACAAGGGCCCATCATCACCTGGGTGAAATCGAGGACGCGGATGCCCCCGAGCGGAAGGTTCAGTGTCGTCATGGTGGTCCCTTTCTCAGGCAGCTGCCGTTGCTTCGATCAGCGCGTTGGCCGATGGCACATCGCCCGGATCAGCCCCCTGCGCGCGCATCTGTTTCTGGATCGCCGAGACATCGACATCGCGCAGCGCGCAGTTTGCCTCCAACGCCTTGACCACAGCCACACCCGCTGCTTCGCCCTGCGCCATACAGGGCGGGATCTCCCGAGACTGCTTTTGTGCTTCGCTTTCAACCGAGTAGTGGCGGCCCGCGACGATCAGGTTGTCGATGCCCTTGGGCAGCAGCGCCCGATACGGCGTGTAATAATCGCGCCCCCGGCACACAGAGTCCGAGAAATGGCGGCGCTTTTTCACGTCCTCCTTGGTCACCACGTATTCGCCCTGCAGCAACCGTGTCTGGCGAATGCCCAACTGTTCCGCCCCGCCCAACATTCTGGCGTTCTCAAAGCCGGGCAGGTTCGCGCGGGCGAACTCCAGCAGCGCCATCATCCGGCGGCGGCCCTCGACTTCGGCGGCAACCATATGCTCGGGCGACATGCCGTCATAGCCGGGCATGTGCGGGCAGTTGCACCACACTACGCCGGGCAGCGGTGTCTTGAGCCACCACATGCCCCAGGCTCCGCCGATGACCCGCCGGGCCTGACGGTCCAGCGCCTTGTATTCATCGGGGTGCTGATATTCGAAAGCTTCCGCCTTGTCGGTATCCACATCCATCAGGCGAAAGACGGTGGTGACGATGAACTGTCCGGTTGCGAAAGATGCCCCGGCAGACGCCGCCACATCCAGATCGCCCGAGGCGTCCACCACCATGCGCGCCCGGATCGCCTGACGACCCAGCTTGGTCTGAACGATCACGCCGGTAACGCGATTGTCCTCGACCAGCGCTTCCGAAAACCAGCTGTGGGTCCGAAGCTCGATCCCGGCATCCACCACCAGATCCAGACTGACGCGCTTCCAGACATCGGGATCAAACGCCACGGCGTGAATGATCGGCTGCGGCATCCCCTGCTTGTGAAAGTCGATGCAGCCCCAGCGCGACCACTTCTGCCACATCTCCCAGTTGGTCAGGCAATCCTGCGGTGGCGGGAAGACGGCACCGTCCTGACGCTGCATCCGGTCGACGAACTCGCTGACTATGCCAGTGGTGACGATCTCGGACCCGTCGTTCACCATGTCGTCCAGCACCAGCACCATCCCACCCGAGGCCATTCCGCCCAGATGGTGATAACGCTCGATCAGCGTCACCCTTGCGCCATTCCGCGCAGCCGATACGGCGGCTGACAGGCCCGCCGGCCCGGCCCCGATCACCACGACATCGGTATCGCTGACGACGGGCACCTGTTCGGATCTTGTGGTCAGAAACTCTCTGTTTCGTTCGGTCATTTTGACAAACTCCTCCTGTCACGCCAAGGCTGTGTCAGCCTGTGGCGTCGGTTTTCTGTTGTTTTAAAGGGTGTTAGATCACCAGCGGACGATGCGGCGCTCGGTCAGACTTACCAAGGCGAACAGCAGCACCGAAAGGCCCGACGACATCAGAACAGTCGCGTAGAGCAGCGGCGAATTGAAGTTGAAGGTCGCGTCGATGATCAGCGCGCCCAAGCCCCGGTCAGCGCCCACCCATTCGCCCACAATCGCGCCAATAACGCAGGTCGTGGCCGATATCTTGAGCGCCGAGAACAGGAATGGTAGCGAGGACGGAAGGCGCATCTTCCAGAAGACCTCGGATTTTGAGGCCGACAGAATTCGCGCCAGTTCCAGAGTCTGAGGGCTAACGGCTTGTAGGCCCCGAACCATGTTTACCAGCGTCGGGAAAAAGCAGATCAGCGCGGCAATCACTACCTTGGCCGTCATGCCGGGCCCAAAGATCAGAACAAGGATCGGCGCGATGGCAAGGATCGGGATCGTGTTGACGAAGACGGCGATCGGGAAGAACGCGCGCTCGACGTTGCGGGAATGGACAAAGGCAACGGCGATTAGAATCGCGGCAAGGTTTCCGACCACAAAACCCGCCACACTTTCAAAAAAAGTCGGCCAGAAGTTCTGCATCAGCAGCGGGAACTTATCTACAAAGGTGGCCGCTACGTCCGACGGCGCCGGGGCGATGTAAGTCGGAACGCCAAAACCCTTCACCCCCACCTGCCACAGCGCCACTAGCGCCGCGGCAGTGGCGATCGGCACGATCACCGATGTCACCTTCTGCCTACGGGCGGTATTCCGGGCCTGAATCAGAAGATCGGTAGTCAAAACGGTTTCCACGACAGCCATCAGCAAGTCTCCAGAAGTTCGCGAAGATACGCACAGTGACGGGTGAAGTCCGACGTATCGCGCAGCTTCATCTCGCGCGGCTCTGGAAGCTCGATATCGACGACCTCCCGTAGCCGGCCGGGGTTGGCGCTCAGCATGATCACCTTCTGCCCCAGGAACACCGCCTCGGAGATGGAATGGGTGACGAACAGGATCGTTGTGCCCGTTTCGCGCCAGATCTCCAGCAACTGAAGGTTCAGACGGTCGCGGGTCATTTCATCCAAGGCACCAAAGGGTTCATCCATTAGCAGCAGCTTGGGCTGGCATAGCAATGCGCGCGCAATGGCGACCCGTTGACGCATGCCGCCCGACAGTTCGTGCGGCAAAGCATTTTCCCGACCCTTAAGACCGACGAGTTCCAGCAACTCGCGCGGGTTACGCGGGCCAACCGGAATCCGAACATTGCGTTTGCGTCCGATCTCAAGTGGCAACTCGACATTTTCCAGCGCCGTCCGCCATGGCAATAGCGCCGCATCCTGGAACACAAATGCGAACTCCCGTGCCAGCCGCGCCTCTTCGGTGGACTTCCCAAAAACACAAACCTCACCACTGGCAGCCGGGATCAGGTCCGAGACCAGCCGCAGCAAGGTTGACTTGCCACATCCTGAAGGGCCGAGGATTGTGTAGAAGGCGCCCGCCTCGATCTCCAGGTCAAGGTGTTCGATGGCAGTGTAAGTGCCGAACCGCACCGTTGCACCACTCAGTTTTGCGGCGGGCAGGTCTCGAGTGGCGACGGGTTGACCCACCAATGTTTCCTTGGATTCCATCATCCCGCTCACCCGTAAACCGGCCGCGCATCGGCGATCTCGTCCAACACCGACAATGTCATGACGTCATCCACCGCAGGGGTGCCAGCCTCGAACTGGCCAAGGCGGTCATAGATGTCGATCTGTGCCTGCCAGTTATCACGGCTCATTGCGCCCCAGCCCTGTTCACGCGTGGTTTCGTTGAAGCTGTATGCGACAACCGCATCGACCGCAGACAGTTCCGCGTCCCTGTCAAGATTGGGATAACGCGAAACAAGGATATCGACCGCCTCTTCGCGGTTGTCATGCACCCATCCCCAGCCCCGCGCGATGGCGCGCAGCATGCCCTGAACCTGCTCGGGATTCTCTTGGAGCAAACGATCATTGACATAGTAGGGGTTGGCGTAAAGCTGTATCCCGGCATCCCACAATGACATGTCCACCCGGTCAGGCCCCAATACCGACAGAGCGCTGACGTTCGTCTTCCAGCCAGTCACCACGTCGGCCTGCCCCGTCAACAGCGGTGACATGTCCGCTCCCATGACAAGAACCTCGACCTGATCTTCAGCGATGTCATTGGCGGCGAGCAGTGCCTGCAGCAAGATCCGCGCGGTGCCATTCGTAGCGACGGTCTTGCCAATCAGATCCTTGGGCTCCCGGACTGGGTTCTTCTCCAGCGAAAAATAGGTGAAGGGATGCTGCTGATATCCCGCCGCGATGCATTTGATGGGCATCCCCTGGGACCGCGCCAACATCAGCGACGGGCTGGAACTGATCGAACCGATATGAGCCCGCCCCGACGCGATCGAAGCAACACCGTCCACGTTCGGGCCACCGGCCACCACCTCCAAGGCCAGACCTTCTTCCGCAAAATAGCCCTTCGCGTCGGCGGCCAGCTCTCCTAGGATGCCATTCCCTGCAAGCCAGCCGAGCTGCAACTTGACGGTGTGCGTATCAGCAGCCCAGGCCTTTTCGATTCCGATATTGGTTCCGGCCAGGGCGGCACCAAAGGCAGTCATGCCCCGCAATAAACTGCGGCGATCGAGCTTCATCTTGTCTTGCGTCATTTTCGTCTCTCCTGATGGTGGGAAAGTGGTCCTTGTTTCGACCTTGTTGAACTGACTTTACCGTTGCGCGGGCGGTGCAGGTAGAACTAAGTTCAGCCAACAGTGGTGCAGAAAATGCACCACCCCCTTTGGGACGTGGGGATAGGATGCATTCTAGTTTCCTGAAATACTTCGATGAGGTCGCTCGCCAGCGTTCGATCCGCAAGGCGGCCCAGCTGCTGAATGTTTCTTCGACCTCAGTCAATCGCAAGATCCTTAGCGTCGAAGAAAGGCTTGGCGTGGCGATTTTCGACCGGACACCAGAGGGCGTGGAGTTGACCGCCGTGGGTGCGATCCTGTTGGAACACTGCCGCACTGTGCTGCACGACTTTGAGCGCACCAAGATTTTGATCGACGACATGCGCGACCTGCGCACCGGGCACATAAACATCCACACCATCGATTCTATCGCGATTGGATGCCTTCCGCGCGCAATGAACGAATTTGGAAAGATTTATCCTGACATTTCGATTTCGGTGACAACTTCACAGCCTGAGGATGCCGTGCAGGCCGTGGCCAGCGGCACCGCTGAAATCGGCATTGCCTTTACCTTCTCGGACCAACCAGGTGTCCGGCTGCTGTCCGAGAAATCTGCTCCGTTCGGTGTCATTGTGCGGCCGGACCACCCACTTTCCGGCCGGACCAGCGTCACAATCACCGACATAGCGGCCTACAGATTGGTCCGAACAATAGATGCCCGCGGCGGCAATTCGATTATAGATCACGCGATCACGACGCTGGTAACTCCGCTATCGACCCATATCTTCACAAACACGCTTTCGCTGGCAAAGCAGATGATCATGTGCGGTCATGGTATAGGTCTTTATACAAAAATCGGCTTCTACGATGACATCGAGGTTGGCCAACTGTGCTTCGTGCCATTGATTCAAGAAACACTGGTCAACATCCGCGTAGGAATATTTGTCTCTGCATCCAGCGCAATAGATCCAGCAAAGCGTTTAATGTGCGACGCAATTGCTCGGGAAATGTCGAGCATGCGCCTCGATTCCTAACCCCTTGGGACTGAAGCTTGCGGGATTGGTCTGATTTTCTGCACGACGGAGATGACCGAAGCAATTGCCCTCAGTCAGGCTGGAAACATTTTGGGAAAGTCTGCGCGACCGCTCCGCCGATACCTGGCTCCGGTATCAAAGACTGAGCGTGAGGGGGCGCTGGATCGGGGATACCCATCGCCGCGAACCGCCGAAAACACCCGCTCATGATGCATCCAAGTTGAACACGTCGAGCAGAAGGTCCGGATTGGTGCCGTGTCCTTGCAATTCATCAAGGAGCTGCAACAGAATTGGTCTATAGCGAGAAACGGCGGCTGATTTTTGCAAATCGCGAGAGGGAGTTTTGTCGAAATCCGCCAGAGTTCTGTGAATGGCTTCGCCAAGATCATCAGCAAGTTGGTCCCGCCCGATGACGAGTGCTCCGGGAGACTTCATTCGCCAGCGCAAAAGTCCCGCCAGAAGGAACGGAGCGTAATTGAAGCGGGTATACTTGGTTCCAAGCTCCTGCCGGAATTCAATCAATACCCGTTTCCCGAGCAGGTCTACGTGCTTGCGATCAAGCAGCAGCGGGGCTGTCTCCGATCGTGACAGGAGAAAAGCGATGGCAGCCGTTTCACACCGATAGCTCCAGTCCTTTATCGGGGTGGCAAACAGCAAGGCAAGTGCTCTGCTTTCATCCTTCTGGGTGCGACATGTGCGGCCAAATCCTTGAAAAATGAGAACCCAATTCATCGAATGGGTTGCAAAAGGGTGTCGAAACAGCGGGCTGCGTGCCTCCCATGCATCCAACAGAATTCCTGGCAATTCCGGTGGAGAACGCCGGAATTGCCAGGTGAGGAACTTCAGGGATTCATTGTTCGCGATGACTTTTCCGCTGATCCGGTGACGAATATGCGCCATGGCGCGGTCAGTCATTCGTTCAAGTAGCAACACCATGCCTTCTGGGACTTCTGCAGGAATATCGCCATCACTGGAAATGCAGTATTCCCCGTTCGGTCGCGAGGCGAGGCGGGAAGCAAGGCTGGCCCAGTCAACAGCTTCCAAGCCAGCGTTTTCTCGCAGGAGATTGTAGAGACCAGAGGCACGAGGGCTGTCCTCCCATGCCCCCGTGCCACAGGGCAGAACCATCCGGTTAGGAATGGTCGCGGGTGCTGCGCCCAATTCGGCAATGAGATCATCCCAGGACTTCTGCACCTCATCTGCACCATTCCAGTCAATAGTGAACTGCCGAGAAATTGCAGGGGCTTCGATAAGCAGCCTCGCGCGTCCCGCGGCCGGTGTCTGCTCCACCCGCAATTCGACCTGAACCGCGGTGGGCAATCTGGATCCAATCTCGATCCGTGCCTTGCGCGGCCAAGGCTCCAGATCCTTACGCAGATGGACGCTAAACTCTGATTGATTGGGTTGAATTGCAAACCGCGCTGGTCGGGGAGAACGATAGATGCGCCCGGCGGGAAGTGTCTCGGAGCTATGGACGAGATCGTAGTTTGCGGCGCCATCTTGGCCGAGAACAATGGTCGAAATGCGCGGCAGGAAATCGAAGTATACGGGTTCACCGGCCGCGTATCTTCTCGCGGCCTCAAGCGCACCGGCTGCAACATTTGTGCTCTCCGGGACGACAATGGGGCAGTCGATCATAGCAATCATGTCTTCAGCGATAGCGGTCCTTATTTCGCCAGTCGTCAGAGTTTCGAAAATGACCAGATCGCAGCCCTTGAATGCATGCAGATCGCTCGCCGAAAAATCCACTTCATCAAGAATAATGTCTGTATTCATGGTGACTTGGGAGAAACCCCCACGCGCATTCCTGATGAGTTCCGGCTCGCATGCGCCGTCCAATGCCCAGGCAGAGGGGGAGCGGGCATGGTCTCTCCAGCCTGGATCGGGGATTGCCCCTGAAGTTTGAATCTGATTTCCGATGCCGGAACACAGTTCATCATAGCCGAGGCGGGACTTTAGCAGTGTTGCGGTCTGATGCCGTTCCGGCGCGAAAACCTGAACTCTTGCCCCTGCTTCAAGGCGCAGCGTCAACTTCTGAAGTGTGAAACCTTCACCGACATGGCCGAGGACGCCAATTCTCAGGCCGTTCCTCGGCGCGATCAAATCACCCGTGCTTGCCAGGCATCCCAGAACGCTCAGCACGGATCGCCATACGAGCAAGCCGCGCCCGAGGCGGGCGGTCGCCACCGCTGTGAGCAAGCGTTCCTGCAGCTCTTCGCTTGTGTCCGGGTGATCGTCTATCGCAATTGCACAGTATTTGGCCCCACGAGCATGGCCCGACAGTGCTGCGGCCAAGGCTGCGGGTGGCGTTTCGTGATCTGCAAGCATCCTGCGCACCAAACGTCTGCGATTGGATGTCCCGATGTCTCCCCAACCACCGCCGCGGCCATGCGGCGCGAGAGCGGCCTGTGAGCCTCCTACCCAGCTGTCGCGCCCCCTCGTTGCCACACCGCTATCTGTGCCAACGCGAACTACTGCCGGATTCAGGACTCCGGTGCTCGTATGCTGCCCGTCAATGTGTTCCTCACCATCTTCCTTGACCCGCCAATTACGTGCGGCGCAGTCCTTCCAGCCATTGAGATCATACCCGCAAAGCTTGCGTGACATCAGGCAACTCCCCAGATGTCACGCTGCAGAAACGTGCGAATAGCGGCGCGCCCTGCCTTAAGGGACGGTCCTGCAGCGTCAAAGGAAATGGCCTCGACAAATGCTCCGCTGCTGTCGGCATGGGCGGTCTGAGGTTCGTGATGTCCGGGGGTCAGGATCATGCCATGGCGGATGCGCTCCTGCTGGTTTGACACTTTCATGAGCTGCGCCACACGTGTGGCGGCTTCATTGGCCGCTGTGATCGGATCCAGCCGATCCATCGCATGCGGTGTCCAGACCGCAACGCGATGGGGAAATGCAGTGGCATCGAAGGGGTCCGAGATACGCAAGGCGACATGCGCCCGTGCAAGAGTCAATAGTGTTCCCGGCCCCTCGGGTCTGGCCATTACCTCAACTACCCGGCCCAGTGATTTTATCCAGAATACCGCGATGGGGCGTTCCTGCTCAAACCAGATGCCGCTGGCCGCCTCATCCCGGAAGTGGATTGGAGCCTGGGCAACGAGTTCTGCCCCGTCCATCTCATCCAAGGCCAGAACGATGGCGAGGACTGAGAAGTCCGTCCATGTCTGCGCCTGCCAGGCCCAGAGTTCATCCAGCGCCTTTTCACGCCGCAGCAGGGCTTCCCAGGCTTTGCGGATGTCGCGGTAGACTCTGTCCTCCAGCAGCACATAATTCGGTGTGATATCAGCGTTCGCGATGCCTACGCCGAGCGCGGCAAGATCTGCTGCAAGGCTTCTACACAGCTTCACATAGCCCAGCACAGCTTGATATCGGCTGCTGCCCTGCGCCTTTGGATGCTCGCGTATCCATTCGCGACCGACAACATCGGCTAGGCGAAGATAGGCATTGGTGACACGGTTCTCCAGCGTGTCGAAGTTCTCATGCCTCGCGACTGCGAGGATGCGCTGATCCGCGCCCGCACGTTCGGCGGTTGATCTTCCTGGCTGTCGCGATAGCCATTGCATGGAGCCCCGGTCCATCTCCTGCACGCGGTCAAGAGGCGTCAGTTCGCGGTTTCGGCGCAGGACACGCCGGATACGTTCACGGAACTGCTTGAGGACCGGCGACATTTCCCGCGCCTGCCGCACGATCTCGGCCATGCGTGGATCATCCTCGCGCTCGGCCCGATCCCATGCTGCCGCGAGATGCTGCCAAAGGGTGGAGGGATCGTCGAGGGCTTCGCCCAACTCTTGCACCCGCGCCGTAACCTCGTTCATCCTGGTCAGGGCGGCCAGTGCGCCGGGGTCAGCCTCGTCTCCGGCTCTTCCGCGCGGGCGCAGGGGAAAGCCCTCACGTGCCGGGGCCTTGGACGATTGCCTTTTCGGGTAAGGATGCTGGAGCAAATCCCGCCGCCGATCACCCACTTTGCCACGCATCACGGCGACATGTTCGCCCGCCGGCTCACCGCCGTCGCTCTCGGACAGAAGGCAATCAGATCGCCGAAAAGGCTCTCCATCCTCAAGGGAGGCATCGGACCAAGGCCGCCGCAGCCGAAGAAACATCAGCGAATAACCCCTTTCCAGACAAATTGCCCAGTCCCTTCGGC
Source organism: Pseudotabrizicola formosa (assembly GCF_002900965.1). Lineage (GTDB taxonomy): Bacteria > Pseudomonadota > Alphaproteobacteria > Rhodobacterales > Rhodobacteraceae > Pseudotabrizicola > Pseudotabrizicola formosa. The sequence continues at coordinate 55,265 of NZ_PJOM01000006.1, forward strand.
AGCATCGACCGATTGTCTGATCGCATCTGCCAGAGCCTCGTCTCCCAGATCCTCGGAGAGCTTTCTCAGCCGATCAAAATGCTGGCCCATTTCCTCGACATCAACACCACGAAGCTTGGGCAAAAGCCGCATCTCGATCTGATCCGCAAGAGCAGTCGAGACCCGGTCGGAGATGCTCTCCACTTCAGGATAGGCGGAGGTAAACGCTAGTATTGCTCGACCCAGCCGATGGCCGAAGGGCTTGCCAAAATTCTGCATCAGCTCAAGCATTTCGTCGATCCGGCCCCGTGCGCGCAACTGTTCGGCACCTGGCAGACTGCGTGCGCACCAGCGATCCCATTGCCGTCGGCTGAGGGCGCGCTCTTGCGGCGGCTGGTTCGTGACATTCGCCTGAACCAGAGTCCGAGGTGCGCCGAAGCGCATCACGTTGGCCCGGTCAACTACCTTGTCTGACAAGGACTGGGTGCTTTCGTCCTCGTTCATCGTGCCCGCGAAAAGAAGGTTGTAGCCTGGAAAAATGCGCTGCTGCGCCTTTGGGATTTCCAGCTCTATTTCTGCGTCTTTGCGCAAATTGCGATCGGATTCACGTCCCTTTGCAGGACGGCTTTCAAGGCGGCTCAGGAAATCGGAGAAATAATACTCGACGCGCGCGAGATTCATCTCATCCAGAAGGATCATCAGCATACGATCATTGACCGCATCTTCGTTGTTCTGCTCATCAAGGGCGAAAAGAGCACGCGCCATGTCGGTGGGGCGGAAACGACCCTCGATATAATTGTAGAAACCCATCAGGTCCTGCGGGCTGTCCCATCTGGGCTGAACCGGAATCTGGAGAAAGCCGATGCCCATTCCGGCCGCATATTGACGGGGAAGCTGGCTTTTCCCTGTGCCGGAAATGCCTGCCAAGACAGCCATCTGCGTCGTATCGTTCACCTTCATTGCGGTATGGAAAGCGTGCAGTGTCCGATCAGGATAGGTCAGGCCATAGGCTTTGAAGCGGTCCTTTACGCTTTTCAGGGCGTCTGCTTCGTTCATCGCCGGAGCCAACGGCCATGAAACAAGTCCATTTAAAACCTGCGGCGGTTGCTTCAACTCGCGCAACGGATCTTCTTCGGGTGCGCCTGCCTGGCCTGTCGCCTGACCGCGTGCTTTCTCAATCTCGCGCTCGATGCTCGCCTTGCGGGCTTCCAGTTCCCCGATCCGGTCGAGAGCCACACTCTGTTCATGCACGAGATCGTTGCTGCGCTGCCGCGCCGCTGCGACTTCAGCCGCGAGGCGTTCGGATTCATCCTTCTGGGCGCTATGGTTCATCCGCGCCGATGCAAGCCTGTCCTCGAGTTCATTGAGCTCGGAGGTCTTTGCCGCGATTTTCCCCGTCAGGACAGCCGCATCAGCCTCCAACCGTTTCGCTTCATTTTCAAGAGCGTTGATCCGAGCTTCTGCCGCTTGCAGGGCATCCAGATTTTCCCGGAGCGATTGCACCTCGCTCTCAAGCCTCTCGCGCTCCTGACTGAGGGTCTCGATCCTGTGATCAATGCCTTCGGCCTTCGAAAGCCGATCCTTTACCTCTTCCAGATTTGCTCTGGCCTCAGCCAGCGTAGCCTCAGCCTCAAGCTTCTCGGTCCGGGCCGCCTCCGTCTCATGCCGGATCGCCTCGACCTCGCTACGTCTGGCCTCGGATTGGTTCCACTCAGCGAGCAGATCATCGCGCTTGCGTTCCAGTGCATCTACCTCGGCGCCGATCTCGGCAACATGGGCAAGTGCCTGGCGGCGTTTCTCAAGATCGTCCTCGAGATCTGCGATGGTTCTGCGCTTCTCCTCAATCCGGGCCGCGACTGCACGCTCTTCCTCCAGCGGACCTGCCAAAGCAACGGCTTTGTCATGTTGTGCAGCGAGGAAAACCATCACCAGAGCCAGAACAGCAAGCGCAACCGCAAGCGCGAGGAAGACAAACATATTTGTTTCGAACATCAGCTTAGCCTCAATCGTTCGCTTCGGGCGGTGCCGAAACCGGGTCGGCAGCTATTTCAGCGACGCCTTCGGGCAAGGGTCCTCGCTGCGGCACCTCGTCCGTCGCACGTCCAGAGCTTTCTGCCGCCGCTATCTGCGACTGCAGATTAGAGAGGTGAACCTCCAATGATGCCACCTGCGGTGCCAGCGCGGCACGCTGAGCTTCCAGTCGCTGGATTTCCGCATCGAGCGATGTCTTGGACGTCTCGCGCGATGCGACATCCTGACGGATAGCCGCGGCAGCAGCCTGCGCCTCTGTCAGGCGTTGGGTTGCGGTTCCGATATCGCCTTCCACGGCTGACAGCCTGACCCGCGCAGCCTCCAAGGCAGACGTCCGCTCCGCCAACTCGGAGGCAATCGCGGAACTACGGGCCTCAAGAGCCGATAGCTCCTGCGCGGCCTCAGTAATCCGGGTGAGAACTGCCCCTCGGTTCGCAATCTCAAGGGCCAGGCGCGCCACTTCATCCCGTGCAGAATCCCGCTCGGCTACCACTGTCGCGACTTCCTGTCTCGCCGTAGCAAGTGCCTGTTGTTGCTCACTTATGCGGGTGGTCAGCCCATCAAGCCGCGCCTGAAGCGTCTCGCTTTCAGTGCCGAGAGCAGCGACGCGCGCTTCAACGGTGCCAACATCTGCAGATAAGCGATCACGTTGTCCGGCCAGACCGGCGATCGCCTCTGTCAGGGTCGTGCGTTGTGCTAGAGCCTGACTTACCTCGGCCTGCAGTGTGCCGGCCTCCCCGCGAAGCTTTTCGCGTTCTGTCTCCAGAGCTGAAAGGCTTTGTTGTCCGGCCGTGATACGCGCCTCTAGGTCGGCCAGATCGTCAGAGCGGGCAGTCAACGCGGCCATCCGCACCGTAAGATCATCAAACTCGGAGCGCAGTCCTGTCAACTCGTCTCGTTTGGCAGTGACCTCGGTGTCAAGACGTGTGCGTTCGCTCCGCAGGCCGGCAATTTCGTCGGTCAGCCCGTCGCGCGTAGCTGTCAGGTCGGCAATGCCTCGCTGAAGTGCATCGCGGTCATTTGTGAGCGAAGCTATACGTTGCTCAAGCTCGCGGGCCGACCTTTCGAGTGCTGAAAGGCTTCCGGTAAGCCGCGCCGCTTCGGCGATGGTCTCATTGGCGGCCGCCAATCTTGCTGTCAGACCCTCGATCTCTGCGGCCAAGGCATCACGGCGCGCAAGCGATCCGTCACGCTCGGCAGCGGTGCGGGCTGCATCCTCATTGAGACCGCGCAACTCTTCCTGCCGCAGCGTCAAATTGGATTGAACTTCGGCGCGGCTTGCCAAAAGAGCATCCCTCTCTGCGCTAAGCCTGTCGCGTTCACCGGTATAGTAGTCCACATCACCAGCGATTGTGCCGTAGGTCCGATGTAGGGCATTCGTCTGAACCCCCAGCCAAGCAACCCCGCCGACCGCTAGAACCGCAAGAACAGATGCGACGGTCGTATGGGTGCGCTGCCTACGCGAGGTCTCGTTCGATGAGGTCAAGACATGCCTCCATATCCTTGGCTAATTCATCCACCCAGAAGCGGCGCACGCGCCACCCGAGCGATTTCAGTTGATGGTCGCGCCAGTGGTCAGACAACTTTCGCCCACCGTCCGTGCCCTCGTGGAAAAGCCGACCATCCACTTCGAGGTCGAGTTTGATGTCTCCGGCACCAAAAAGCGCGAAATCCAGCCTGCGGCCGGCGATCTCGAACTGAGGTTTCGGGGTCAGGCCGCGATCGACAAGCGCATGATAGACTTTGCGCTCCCAGTCGCTGTCGAAAACACCTTCGCCGCTGCGTTTCCTCGGCTCCGTTGCAGCGGCCGCAAGCGCCGCGAGGGATCGGACCTTGCCGCTTCGGGCATGGTCAAGATCCCCGAAAACATGGGCAACCGCGCGTGCGCGAGAAATGGCAACATTCAGGCGACGGTGATCTTTCTGCACGAATGTAACTGCCGACATTCGGCTGCTGGCACCGAGCGTGGGAGAAAAGAGCATGACGTCGCGTTCCTGACCCTGGAAGCCATCGACAGTTGCAACGCGGAAGTCTGCTGCCTCAAGCTTGTGAGATGGCAGCCTGGCCCGAACAGCCTGTTCGATCGCATGGACCTGGCCCCTGAAGGGGGAGGTCACACCAACGGTTCCCTCATAGCCCTCTTGCAAGAGCAACGACTCGAGATGGCTGACAATGGCAGCAACCTCAGCCGGGTTGACGTTGTTCGCCTCCATCGCCATCGGCGCCGGAACATGGGTCCAGTCGATTCCGGGTTTGCGCCCCTTTGGCGGGTTGATCGTCTTCGGATCATAGGCCGTCCGCAAGGCCTGCCCGTAGAACTCCCGGCTGATATAGTCGACGATCGGACCTGCCGAACGGTATTGCTGCCGAAGCATAATACGTTCGTATCCGGGCACGCGCCGCGCAAAGTCGAATAGAGAATTACGGCTTTGAGCGTAGCGGCTCATCCGGGCGACCGGCAAACCCTGCGCTTGCATCAGATTGCGATCCTGTGCCTGGCCAAGCTGCGCAATGAAGCTGAGTTGTCGATTATCACCGACCACAACCGCCCGCCGCGCCCTGGCGAGCAGAGGAAGGGCTGAGGCAATGTCGCATTGGCTGGCTTCATCAAAGATGACCAGATCGAACAGATCCTCTGTCAGAGGAATACGTTTGGGTGTGCCAAGGACAGATGCCAGCCAAAGAGGGCGGTGCCGCACGACAGCTTGGGCGAGATCGCCGGGGAGCGGGCCGTTTGCACCATGAAAATCAACGTCGGCCTTAGCGTGATCAAGGCTCTCTCGTGCCTCGGAAGATATGGCGGTGCGGGTTTTCAGGGCAACGGGCAGCAATGTCCTGGACAGTTCAGCAATGGAATTGCTGAGCGCCATCACGTCACCTGAAGCGCCAAGACGATCTCTGTCAGCACGGCGAAGCGCCAGTTCTCGTTCCAGGTCGGTGCCCCCTGAGGCATTGAGCGTTCCAGCCGAATCCCTGCTCCAGAAAAAGCTACGCAACCACGCGAGCAGCTTTCTCAGGCCTCTTACTCTCTCCTGAACCTCCTTGGTCGCGCCCGCATTAGCATTCGGTTGCAAGTGCTTACCCCGAGATTCATGGCGCTCAATAAGCTCTGCTATTTTGCATTCCAGCTCTGCTCGCCGCGACATCACATCCAGCGACGCCGCGCGATCAGCGGCCAGTTGGCTGAGCCGGGCGTGCAGCAGTTCATCATAGGGCCGCCCGGCCTGGTGCTGTCCTGAGATGATTTCCGTAAGCACTGCGGAGAACGACACGTCGATATCGCGCGCGGGATCAAGTGTGCGAACTAGGAAAGGGGCTTCAGGCGCCAGAGCCCCTATCCTGTCCTCGACCGCGTCCAGCGCCTGATGGTTTTTTGACGCAACCAGAACGGAACCGCCCGCCATCAGGACCGAAGCGGCCATCGATACGATAGCCTGCGACTTACCGGTCCCGGGTGGACCGGTGACGACGGTCAGGGGCGCGCGACATGCCGATCGCACTGCCGCAATTTGTTCGGCATTTAGCGGCCCGACATTGATCGCCGGGAACTCTGCGTTAGGCGTTTGCGAGGTAAGACCAAGCACCGGTGCCAAAGCGGTGGTGGCCAATCGATCCGGTGACCATGTTGCGATCTGGTCGAGGTCACGAACCGCGCCAGCTGTGAAGCTGCTGTCATCCGGCAGGAACAGTGCTGCCGCGTCGAAGATGCCCTGACCGTCCGGGCTGAGCTCTGCTATGGTCCAGTCTCCAGTAACCTTCATCCGCATTTGGCCGGCCGCAGCATCGCGCAGCCGTGAAAGAAACTCCTCACCTGAAAACCCTATGCCGTCACTATGGACGAACACTTCAGCCAGTTCCTTGGCCCGCCACCCGGTCATACGCGCGGCGCCTTTCAGCCAGTCGGGGTTGACCAAAACATCATCGGCCGGGATCTCGACCAGAAGCTTGCCGTCAGCGCGCCGCCACTCCGCGGCAATCAACCCGATTGGCCAGATCGCTGGCACACCAGATCTGCGCCCGATTCCGATGGGCCAGCCGATGGCAAGGGCATTTTCATTGGCCTCTCTTCGCAGAAGGGCGGCCCGGAAATCCGAGGACAAAGCATCGAGTTCGATCGTCAGAAGCGTTGTCTGCCCCTTCCCAGGCAGAATCGGGCCACGACCGGCAACGAGGTGCCATGCGCTGCCATGACGGTCTGGAGCCTCGGTTGTCGCGCCGCGCGGATCCGCCCTCAACGCGGACCGCCAGTAGCGCAACAAGGCCTGAGGATCGAGGTGCCCGGCAGTCTCGGCGTCTGACAGGATCTCTGTATCCACGACATCCCGAACAGACCGGCTGAAAGGGGCGGCGACAAGTGTCGAGCCAGCCGCCGCAGCGCCATCCTCGTGCGCACGAGGGCTCCTGACGACGCTCAATGCCGCCGGAGCCACAGGTATCCACTTGCCGTCCCCACGACGACGGATAGCACCGGTGGCGGATAAATGCTCTAACTCAGCAAGAACGGCCAGGCGCTGGTCATGACAAAAGGCGTTGCCCAGCAGAGCCTGGAGCTCCTCAATAGTTCGTCCGCGCGGAAACGCCTGAATTGTGCGGAGAACGACTGACATTAAGGCTCATTGATCCAAAGGACTATTCGCAAACTCGATGGCAGCTTGAGGCTCACGAAAAGCACGGATCTGCCAGTAGATTGTCTTCAACAAGGAGTTGCACGTTCAATGTTGTTTCTCAACGGGAATGATGCCAGCTTGAAAAGATAACGTGCATTCAGTAACCGCGATCCTGCGCTTGCGGAGCTGTTTGCGCCGAGAATGCGGGGCGGTATTCGATAGGCTGTGAAAGAAGCGATCGACCGTCCAAGTTCAGCCGAACGTATACATTCAGGAGGCACATGGATATTGGCGCTTAGCGCAACCGCGCTTGTCGCCGCAGCGGGGGACGGACAACAGTTCCGCAAGGCGTGTGATCTGGCCGCATGGCTGGGGCTCGTTCCGGCAGAGCATTCAACCGGAGGCAAGCAGACGGAGCAGAATACGGTAAATGTTCTAAAATCCATTAAGGCAAAAGCACTTAACCCGCCATCTTGACCTTGCCATCGCTGTCTAACTCTCATCTACTTGTCACAGGCGCGGAATTGGTTTCCAAGTAAACGCATACATTCAATACGGATATACGGAGGCCACGTGGCAAAAGCTGAAGCTTCGGTAGAAGAACTTGTTGGGATGGTAGAGCGAGGGGAACTGCGTCTGCCAGAGATGCAAAGGCAGTATGTCTGGCGGTCTCCGCGTGTTCGAGACCTCATGGATTCGCTATATCGCGGCTACCCGTCAGGCGCAATTCTTCTGTGGGAGACGGACGAAGCAGTTCCGCTGCAAGATATGGCGATCACGCAGGCCGCGAATCCTTATGCCGCAACGCGCCTCCTCCTGGACGGCCAACAGCGGCTGACATCGCTTTCAGCCGTCATTCGCGGCGAACCGGTGAAAGTCCGGGGGCGGGTCAAGCCGATCGAATTGCTATTCAACCTTGAACACCCGGAACGACAGGACATCATTACGGAAGTTGATGAAGAAGCCGACGATGAGGCTACCGAGATCGACGAGGCAGACTCGACTGAGGATGAGCTTCAGCGTCGGTTTGAGCGAATGACTTTTGTGGTGGCTACCAATAAGCTCGCCGCGCTGCCTCAATGGGTAAAAGTGTCCGAGGTCTTCAAGAGCGATAGCGACAAGAGCTTTTTGAAGCGCGCTGGTATTGTCGGATTTGATGATCCCCGCTACGAAAAATACAGCAAGCGGCTAGCCCAGCTGCGCCGCGTTCGCAAGTATGTCTATCGTATGGATGTCCTCGAACGGTCGTTGACCTATGAAGAAGTCACCGAAATATTTGTTCGCGTAAATTCGCTGGGTGCGAAGCTGCGCAGTTCCGATCTGGCGCTGGCACAGATCACGGCCCGGTGGCGGCACAGCCTCGAAATCTTCCAGAAGTTCCAAGTTGAGTGCGCCAAGCTGGGTTTTGAACTGGACCTTGGCATTCACCTTAAAGCACTCATTGCCTTCGCTACGGGGCAATCGAGGTTTTTGACCGCAGGGCGTCTCTCGCTCGGCGTGCTGCAAACAGGCTGGAAAGAGGCGACCGAGGGAATGCGGTTTGCCATCAACTTCCTAAAGAGCAATGTTGGGATCGATAGCCCTGCGCTGCTGTCTTCCCCCTTCCTGATGATTGTTGTGGCCTACTTTGGCCATGCAAAGGGCTACGCATTATCGCCCGATGAGTCGGACCGGTTACGGCAATGGGCATTGCTAGCCAACGCTAAGGGCAGATTCTCACGCGGCTCCAGTGAAACAATCCTCGATCAGGATTTGGGCATTATCTCAAAGGGCGGATCAGCCGACGCACTGATCGACCGGGTGCGACTGCAATTTGGCAGACTTGACATCACACCCGAAGACCTTGAAGGACGTGATCAGCGCAGCTCGCTATTCAAGACAATGTTCCTGACTTTTCGAAGGCTTGGCGCAAAGGATTGGACCTCGAACCTGCAAATCTCTCTGGATCATTCGGGTTCACAGCATCGCCTGCAATTCCACCATTTCTTTCCCAAAGCGCTGCTTACCAAGAACGGCTTTTCATCACGTGAAGCGGATGATGTGGCGAATTTGACATTCATAGGTGGGCACACCAACCGTAAGATTAGCGACAAAGCTCCGTCGGTCTATCTTGCCGATTTTCTGGCCAAGCAAGGGCCTGACCTACTCGCATTGCAAAGCATTCCTTCGGCCCCTGAATTGTTCGATGTCAAGAGCTATCGCGCATTCCTTGAGGCACGGCGGTTGCTTTTGGCGAAAGCAGTCAATGAGTTTCTTGGCGTTTCAGCCGAGTAGGTCTGCCTTTGCCAAAGGGCTTAATCACAGACAGTGAAATCTGAATGATTAAAGCCTGTAAATACTGGATCAAAACTCTCCAAAAGTGCTGGCGTAAAATTCCCCACCTATCAGATTCGGCAATTAGCCGTGCAGGAGATTGGCGTTTCTGTTCTTGAGTTGCCGGTCGCGCCTTTTCTGTGGCGGCAGCGGTGTGATAATATCGCGGGACAGGGTGACCGCGTTGCCATTGATGTTGCCCCCAACCTTTTATCCAGCGTGAGCGAGACTCCGGGTTTGAATTGATCCGATCCCCAACGTTTTACTGCCCCAAGGCAGAGTTTTCCGGCTACGCTCAGGGTGACGGGCCGGTGACGCCCCCCGATTTCGTCAGCATGGTCGGGACTTTCTTGCCGATCGCACCGTGTTGCCGTTCCTCGTTGTAATATCAACGCCAAACCTCCAACCTTTCAGCCGCATCCGCAAGGGTCAGGATCAATGCTGATTCAGGCATTCGGCACGGAACCGACCATTGAACGCTTCGATGAAAGCATTGTCTGTCTGCTTGCCCGGCCGGGAGAAATCGAGCACGACGCCGCGTTGGTAGGCCCAAAGGTCCATGTCACGCGAGACGAACTTACTGCCCTGATCCACGCGAATGGTCTTGGGACAGTCATGCAGAAATCTAATTGGCTCAGCTGTGGCAGTGCAAGACAACGCTCGCCTTGCCGTTCGGCATTCTGTGCAGCGAGGGCTTCTTCAACCACGCCGCAATGAGGCTGTCGCAAGCAAATCACCCGCCCCGGAATTCAGTTAGAATTGCTTTGCGCAATCGTCTGGAACGTGTAGCGTCGCGGGAGAACAACTGCGGTGCCAGTAATGTCAAAAACAAAGCTATTTTCTATTTACCTTTTAAAAGCAGGTTTCAACCACACAAATGCTTTGAAGGAAGGTCATGCGCTAGAAGAGGACGCTGCGACGGCACTTCCTGAAGGTGCACGACTTTATATCCTAGATACGCCAGCACGCTCTCCGTGGTGGCGTGGGTTCTTTGGAGTTCAAAAAGATTTACTTCAGGCCTCAAAAGGCGCCTTAATATTCCTTTCTATTGACGATCGCAGCTTCGCGATATCATTTGGACAAGTCTACCACCACTTGAATGATTATTCTTACGAGTATGATTTTGGCCTTAAAGTAACACTGAACAGCCTTGATCCAAATGAGTTGAAAAGCGCCGATATGGTTTCTCCGGGCACAGCGCGCCGGAAGCGCACTCAAGTTGCCATTTCTACGGACCTCACTTTTCTAGATTTTGATGGAAATAGTGAGATTATTCGCAGCCTTACCGGCAAAGTCAAAGACGAATACAAACATATTTTCAAAAATGCTACTGGCTCCACATCCTTAAAAGTCGGAATGAAAGTGGCGCCACAAATTCTTCCCGCCGTTTGTCAGAACCTTCTGGAGCTTTATGAGAGCACCGCGTTTCACGAAACATTCCCCAACATCCAGAATATCTCACCAGTAAATGACCCCGCACAAGTGGATGATCTCAACGTAAGCTTACTCCAAGCATTCAATAGCCGCAGTGACGAGATAGTCTTGTCTATCCCAGAGATAGTTGACTATCAGGATGACAAAACGTGTTGTTTCTTTCGCGCCGAGGGCACGACAAGCGAGATTTTTCCTGACATCACGATTGAGGCGCTTTGGGGCTTCCTAGATGAGATCAACGTTACCCCTGAGAGCGCTTCTTCTTTTCGCCAGTATCAGCTCATCCTCTGTGATGTTGAGGGTAGCCCAGGGCGCGCATACACAGTAATGCGCTCCCTTGTCTACGAAACCCCTGCGGCAGGCGATGCCGCTATATTTCACTTGACAGATGGTAGTTGGTATCGAGCGGAGGCTGCGTTCGTAGAGCGGATGACAACATATATTAACGATAGATGCCAGCCTTGTCATCTGCCACCCTACAACCACGATCGAACTGTCAAAGGCAAGCAAGTCTACAGCGAAGAAGCATATAACACAGCGATCACGGCATGGGACGAAACCTTCATATGCCTTGATCAAACCGATATTAGCCCGGCCGGATCCACCCAAGTGGAGCCGTGTGACATATACTCTGTTTCTCACCCTGGAACAGACCAAGCGACGGCTGAGATGTATCACATTAAAATTTCGACCCGTTCAGCTCACCTCAGCCATCTATTCAATCAAGGCGTAAATTCTGTAGAGTTACTAAAGCAGGAAGAGGGATGCTCGACCAAGTTGAAAGGGCTCGTGGCCGACAGAGTTTCTGCAGAGATTCGTGATGATTTCTGCGCTCCTTTAGACCAAAAGAAGTATAGTGTTATCTTTGGGGTCATTTCCCACAAAGCTGAAGCGCTGCGGGCCGAAAATCTGCCCCTGTTCTCTCGGTTAAGCCTAATGCGGACGATGCAGATACTGGAGCTCTACGCAGTGCGATGTTCGCTTGTTTTCATCGAAGATCAAAGTCCTAAGAAGGAGGGGCACAAGAAATATCACGAAATCAATGCCGTCGTCTCACACGATGAAAATGGAAAAGTTCAAGTAAAGCCGTGTGCGGGTCAAGACGGCTTCGATGTAGACCAAGAAATAACGCATTGCCCCAAGGAAATCCGCGATGCTCTGCCAGGAGCGCAATTTCGCCTTCAAGTTAGTCTGAAGGAAGGCGGCAAGATAAGGAGCCACCACGGTTGGGATTTCGACGTTGTCGATGAACATGGTGACGATTGAGACGATCCTCTTCATACACACAGGAGCTTGCGATCGTGGTCGTAGTGCTCCAATACTGGGGCACGTAGTGACTGCCGCTCACCGCCCACCCGCCACCAAGTTGACGATATCATGACCATACTTTCGCGCGCGAGCGTTCCGCTCAGCGATCACGAGATTTGCCTTGTCAAAGGATTACTCAAGCATTGCAAGCCGCTGAAGATCAATCAGCAACGCATTATAGCCCATTTCTCGTTCCCGCATCGGACCTTACATCATAACGTTGTTTCCGCCATCGCGCGCAATCAAGCTGGCACAGACGACATTGATTATCCACCAGCCAATCTGGCGGAATGTCAATATTATTTGAACGCATGGACTGGCGACTGGGACGAACACATTTGCGCAGTAGCGATTGCGGGAGCGCCGAATTCGTCAATGCATACACTCGAATTTGGCTACCGATTTCACCCCGTCGGTCAGGGCCTGTTTTGCTCTGGCCACTTCAACCGACCCGGCCAGCAGCCGTTCCGCTGGGTTTATGACTGCGGCACCGAGGCGGGTTTGCGTAGCGAGACCCGTGCCCAACACGTCCGCAATGAGATTGCTGCGCTCCAGCGTGATCAGGAGGCGGACCATCTGGACCTAGTCACGCTATCGCATTTCGACGAAGATCATCTGAGCGGGATGCTCGATCTTTTGAAGTCATTCAGCGTTGGCACCATACTCATACCCTATCTCACACCTTGGGAAAGGCTGATCGTCGCCCTTTCCGAAGACACTGCTACTGACTCGGATCTGCTCGCCTTCCTGAAAGCGCCGACGGCTTTCCTTCTGGCGCGCGCGGACGGACGGATCGAGCGTATCGTCCTAGTGCCTCCAGGCCCGGGCGCAGAAGCGGCAGCTCCACTGACACCACCTGACGCGCCGATAAGAGGGGAAGAGCCGTTAGGCTTGCCGCCACTGCTAATCAAAGACCGTGAGCCAGATGGCGAAGCCGACAACGACGGGCTTGGTGCCGACGGTGGAATGACCGATCCTCGGGTGCGCGCCCTCGACGCCGGAGGATTCATCCTAGTCTCGCAGGCCTGGGAGTTCGTTCCTTATAATGACAGCCGCCTCGAGCCACTCGCAACCAAGAAATTTAAGGACACGGCCCGACCCCTCGCGGTCAAACTCGCACACTCCGAAAAGGAGGAGGACCGGAAGTCAGCTCTAGGTGATATGAAGAAATTATACGATGCGACGTTTAAGTCTCCAAGTGCTAAGACCATCACGCCGCGGCGGCGGAACGAGATTTCATTGTTTCTCTATGCAGGGCCAATTGGTCGAGTTGAGCTTCTGACCGCCGAAGTGACTATCCCGCGCCATGGAATGGATTCACGCATTGGTCAGGTGCCGCGCGGCTGGCGGCAAACGGATCGGTTCGGTCAAATGTTGACGGGCGACGGTTTTCTCCACACTCAGAAGCAGGTTGACGATTTCGAGCGTTTCTACCGTGTCGCCGACCGCATGATACGCGGTGCAATCTTTCAGGTGATGCATCACGGGTCGGATGCCAATTGGAAAGGTGGCGTCGCCGACCTAGTCAAGCCCGTGGCGAGCCTCTATTGCTCCGATCCGCTCGGCAAATGGGGTCATCCTGGCACCAAGGTCAGGAACGATTTTGCGCGCTACCACCCGGTGCAAGTCGACGGTGTGCATGGCTGGCAGGTCGAGGGGGTATACCGGTTTTTGTGACACATAAGCGAATGGACGTTCGGGACAGAGCGGCCGAGCGTTCTCTCAGTCTTCGAACCTGGTCCGGCCGTTCGATCTTTTGGCGGAAAGCGCCTGATCCTGCTCTTCGCACAGTTGCAGATGAGAAGCGCTGAAATCGCGTTCATTCAATGCACAGCCTTTGAACAAAGCCGCGATCCTGGACCTGATCAAATATCTTCATTGGACGATGAGCTTTTGGCTGCCAACAACGCCCAAACTCGATGCAGCATGCGGCAGGAGCTGCAGGGAAGACGAACACTTCCGCATTTTCACCATGCACCTCTTTCACTCGGTTGAAGGCTGAGCGCACGACCTCACGAAATTGTCTCATATCTTCACGGGTCCGCAGTGTGTCATGCCGTGGGCTTGAGCAGGTGATTTCCCAGATGGACAAGGGAACATCCGGCATCGCGGACATCACCCGATCATCGGAAATGCGGTCAGTTATGGACAGTTTTAGTGCCACCAACTTCCCGTCTGGCGTCCCTTCAGCAAGTCGAGAACCCATCTCAGACTCTCCCTCTCGCCAGATCCAGGACGGTTCTGGTTCCCGGTGTCGTGTGAAGATCTCGACATCATGGATGTCTGGAAGCAACTGGCCAAGCTTCATCAAGAGAGGCATTGGGGCGAAGCCGAATACCGAGATGTGGCGATACTGCCCGCTGTTAATACGGCCTTTTATCCTCTCCTGAAAGAACCGCACCAGATCGTCTGGCTCAACAGCCCAGAAAAGGTCACCGTCATCTTGCTGGCCGGTAACGCCAAGCTTCAGGTCAATCGGGTCAAAATTTGCTGGAGTCCGACCAATTGCCTGCATCGCCGCAATACACATGTCGACTGGGATCGCCGTCTCATTGGCAGCGATCTGGTTTGTAAATCTTAGAATGTGCGATTGACTGGCGGGGCGTAGGCCCACGGACCGCGAGATCCAGCCCTCGTGTGCGGCCTTCATCCTGCGCAACACCGGCTCCGGATGCTTGTCGCGCTCGTCGCGATCAATCACACGGTGGCATCCATCGCAGAGCAACATGACATTGTTCGGATCCTTGGCCAGGGACTTGGACTTGTCAGCGTTGCCCCTGGGCCCATCCTCACTGGAGCCGATGATGTGCGCGATGTAACCCTTATTTGCGGTGCGGTTGCCGGAGACCAAGTGTCCAATCAGGCTGTCATTGCAAATCTGGCATCTACCTGCCGCACGAGCCCACACAATTTTCTCGGCCCGCGGACCCACTGTCCCATGACGACCTTTTTGGGGAGCGGCTTCAGTCATGAACAACTCCGGCTAGATACTCTGCGCTGAGGTCGGCGCCACGTCCGGGGCACCGGCCAGATAGAGTTCGCCAATACATTTCGGTCCGGGCGCGTTGGAACCTCGCCATATGCCATCTAGGTGCCAGCACTCATAATAGTGGAGCCACTCTGATGCCCACGGCACGGTTGTGTCCGCAATCAACATTGTCGGATCCCACTCCCTGGCGTCCGGGTCGTAGAGGCAAAGCGCTGACTCTGTTGGGTTTCGACGGTTGAACAGCAGGTGCGGGATGTCCTCATATCGCCCCCCAGATCGCGGGCGCAGCTTGGGATCGAGAATGAAAACATGGGGCATGACGACCGCTTCACGGAACCGCCATTGAACGGAAACCAAGAAGGACTTCTGAAAGCCTCTCAACTTCCCTTCCCAGATCATTGTGGTGTTGTCGATGGACAGATCAAACGCAAAGTCCGGCTAACGTGAAGA
Organism: Pseudotabrizicola formosa; assembly: GCF_002900965.1. Classification (GTDB taxonomy): domain Bacteria; phylum Pseudomonadota; class Alphaproteobacteria; order Rhodobacterales; family Rhodobacteraceae; genus Pseudotabrizicola; species Pseudotabrizicola formosa. The sequence continues at coordinate 70,376 of NZ_PJOM01000006.1, forward strand.
CATTCGCGTCAGCTGCGCATGTGGAGAGCGTGGTTTGACCCGCTTCTGGATCACTTGAGCAATCCGGAGTGAAAACTGTGAGCTGGCGCTCTCGACACCTGAGGCGCCGCTACCGTGCTAGTGCTAGCGGCAGCGGGTGCGGCCGCGGCAACGAGAGCCGGGGCGGCGAGGAAGCCCTTGCCCCTCTCATACGCTGCTGGTGCGGCCTTGTCGGACAGCCCATCCAAGTATTTCCGCACGGCTCTCTGGGTCACACGTTCCCCAAAGAGTTGATCAAAAATTTCTTGGATCTCTGACAGCTCAGAATCTCGGGCGCGCGCAAGTTCAGCAAGTAGATGCTGCAGGTCGCCGCGGAAGACCACCATGTCAGTCGCATCCTTCGGCCACCGGTCATTGAAGTTCTCATCCTGGAACACAGGGTTACGCTCTTCCGGCTGCTGGCCGCTGGCCAATGCAACAGCCATGCGCCGATCGAGTTCCGAAGCAAGGGCCTCGAGTTGCGCGCAAAGCCCAAATATGTTCAGGGGCACTTCCGCAGAAACCTTGGACAGGTATATCGACACAGGGCGCTTTCGGTCACGCGGCGCGTAGCGCAGATTAAGATAGCGCTTCATGAGCTTCAAAGCGATGACTTGGGGGGCATCACGAAGCGGGTCGATGGGCTCAGGCAGCTTGTCGGTCTCGGCGTCAGCAAAAACGGCGTTGAGCGCGATACGATCTGGAATGCTCATCTGGCTGCGAATTGCGCGCACCTGATCCTGAAACTGGTGGCTCGGCAGCTTAACAGTCTGCCGGAACCACTGCGCAAAACCATAAGGGTTCACGCTGAAAAGTGCGTCTGCCCCCTTGTCAGGACTATGATAGATGTTTCCTGCCCGTTCTCGCCTTGGCGCTGCGAATGGGTCCATCGGGGTCACATCAAGATGCATGAAGGCAAACTGCAGCTGCACGCATCTGGTGCAACGAACGATCTTGCGGACACCTGGGAAGCCTTCGAAGGAGTCGAATAGTCCATCCAGAACCCGCTTTGGCTGCCAGCCGGGCGGCGTGCGGAACTCAAGTATCGCGTCCAGGTCAAAGCGATCATCCGAACTGCCGTCAACGATGGTTGCACCGATGGCGCGAGAGCCCTGCGCATAAACCAGTGCATCGTTCATGTAATCTGCCAAGGCTCCTCCTGTCCGTTGGAGATGCTCAGCAATCAGGCCGTAGCGCTTTGAAGCAACTTGAAGGTCGCGATCACTCAACTCCATCTCGATGGCCGCTGCGATCAAAAGGAAATCAAGGTTTGGGGCGGTGGCGTCGAAAGGCAAGTCAACCTCCTGATCACAGAACGGGCCGTTAGCAGTCGAAGCATGCGAGTGCCAACTCTACACCAGAAGCAGCTATGAAGCAACTGATTGGTTAAGATGACCACCTTCTATGGGTAAACTCGGGCCTCAACGCACAACCTGTTGTGCTTAAAACCTTGGGGAGCGGATCACCCTATAAACCACGAGAAAAGCCTTTCAGTCACTGGTGGGAGCTCGGTGGCATCAATCAGGGTTAGGCCCATAACGATTCAGGTAGCTACCTACCTGGAATTGATCGGTTCGCGATTCACACCCGTGGCATCTCGAGAAAGCGGCGCATTGCCGAGCATATTCAGATGCTATGCGACCAGCTTCAGAACAGGATGGCGACAAGCACAACTAATTCAGCCTGAAACGATTGAAACAGCCCGCGAGACAAGCTTCATCGACTGGCTTTCCGTTGCCATCAAAGGCTATAGCTTGGCGATACCGCAAGAATTTAGGGGGCGCTCTGTGGAGCAGATCAGCAACATCGAGAAACGCCTCTGGGGTTCGGCAGATACCCTTCGCGCCAACTCCAACTTCGCTAGCAACGAATACTTCATGCCCGTCATGGGGCTGATCTTCCTGCGCCACGCCTTTTCCCGGTTCCTGAAGGTGCGTGACGAGATCCTCCCCACGCTGCCCAGCCGGGGCGGTGTGGTCCGTGATCTGACCAAGGAAGACTTCTCCCGCCGCGGCTCCATCTACCTTCGCCCCGAAGCCCAGTTCGACATGCTGGTCAGCTTGCCCGAAGGGCAGAGCGCCGCGACCGCGCTGATCGCCGCGATGGAAAGCATCGAGGGCGACTACGAGACGCTGAAGGGCCTGTTGCCCAAGCAGGAATACGCGGAACTGGACGATACCAACCTGCGCCATATCCTCCGAATCTTCAACGATCCCGCCCTTCAAAGGGCTGATGGCGACGTGTTCGGTCGCATCTACGAATACTTTCTCACCCAATTCGCGGACCAGAAGGCCCATGACAACGGCGAATTTTTCACCCCCGTCAGCATCGTAGAAACCATCGTCAACGTCATCGAACCCACCCGCGGCAAGGTGATCGACCCGGCCTGCGGCTCTGGCGGCATGTTCGTGCAGTCAGCGCATTTCGTGGAAATGCAAAAGGCCAACCCGAACGAACGGCTGACCTTCTACGGGATGGAAAAGAACCCCACTACCATTCGGCTGGCCAAGATGAACCTCGCCGTCCACGGGCTGGAGGGCGATATCCAGAAGGCCATCAGCTATTACGAAGATCCGCACAAAGACCAGGGGCCCTTCGACTACGTTATGGCCAACCCGCCCTTCAACGTCGATGAAATCGACGCGGAAAAGATGAAGGATGACAAGCGCCTGTCCTTCGGCCTGCCCGGCGTCAACAAGGGCGGGAAGGTGTCGAACGGCAACTACATCTGGATGTCGTTCTTCCATTCCTACCTGTCGCCGCGCGGGCGGGCGGGGATCGTCATGTCCTCGCAGGCATCCTCCGCAGGCGGGAAAGAGGCCGATGTCCGTCAGGCGCTGGTCAAGACCGGCGATGTCGACATCATGGTCGCGATCCGGGGCAACTTCTTCTACACCCGCACTGTCCCCTGCGAGCTGTGGTTTTTTGATAAGGCCAAGCCAGAGGCCATGCGCGATAAGGTGCTGATGCTGGACGCGCGGCATGTGTTCCGCAAGGTCACACGCAAGGTCTATGACTTTTCGCCCGAACAAATGCGCAGCCTGACGGCGATCAGCTGGCTCTATCGCGGGCAGACCGACCGCTTCACCGCCCTTGTGCAGGACTATCTGGAAACGGCGCGAGCCGAAGCCGAGGGGGCGGATTTCACCGATCTGCTGGCGGCGATTGACGCCTGCGCGGCCTTCTTCGCCACGCAACTGGAAGATGCCAGCCTAACAGAGGCCGCGCAGCTGCTGCGCGCGGATTGCGACGCCTTCGCGACGGCAGCGGCCGAACTGATCTCTGCGCCTGCTGAGATCGGCGCGCTGAATGCGCGGCTGTCGGTCATGCAGCCGGTGGGCGACAAGGCCAAGGCACTGATCAAGGAAATCGACGCGGCCGCAAAGCTGCTGCAAAAGGCGCAAGAGGCGCTGGTGGCCAAGGGCGACCGGCAGATCGAGGCGCAGACGAGCGAGGCCGCCGCCAAGCGCGTGACGGCCGAGGTGCGGAAACTGGCGGCCGAGGGGAAAAAGCTGCTTGCCGCGGTGGCAGATGCGCGGGTGGCGCTGACGGGCGATCCTGCGGTGCAACTGGTGGTGACGGGCAGCCTGAAACGGTTCCGCTATTTCGAAGGGCAGGCGCACTGGCTGCTGTCGCGCTTCCCCGATGGCGTGCTGCGCGATGTGCAGGGGCTGGTCAAGCTGGTGGATCACGCGGAGCTGGCCGCGAATGACTACAGCCTGACGCCGGGGCGCTATGTAGGTGTCGCGCCGGAGGTCGAGGATGACGAGTTCGAATTTGAAGAGGCGCTGCGCGAAATCCACCTGGAACTGGACGGGCTGAACACAGAGGCGGTAGAACTGGCCGAGGTGATCGCGAAGAATTTTGAAGAGTTGCTCGGATGAGTTGGACTGATTGCGAACTCGGGGATGTAGTCACGCTGAAACGGGGTCACGATCTGCCCAATGATCGCCGAATTGATGGGTATATCCCGGTCGTTTCATCGTCAGGCATTACAGGCTGGCACAATGAGGCAAGAGCAGAACCGCCAGGTGTCGTGACCGGGCGATATGGCACAATTGGCGAAGTCTTCTATCTGGATCGCCCGTATTGGCCATTGAACACAGCTCTCTATGCCATCGACTTTCACGGCAACGATCCAAAGTTCGTTGCCTATTTCCTGCGCAACCAACTGAAGAACTATCAGAGCGAAAAAGCGGCTGTTCCGGGCGTAGACCGGAACGTCTTGCACAAGATCAAGGTCAGGTGCCCTGACCCGCAGGCGCAGGAGCGCATCGTTTCCATCCTCTCGGCCTATGACGACCTGATCGAGAACAACCGGCGGCGGATCGGGTTGCTGGAGCAGGCGGCGCGGCTGCTTTACCGCGAATGGTTTGTCCACCTCCGCTTTCCCGGCCATGAGACGGTAAAGACCGTTGATGGCCTGCCGGAGGGGTGGAGAATTCTCAGTGTTGAAGATTCAGTGAAACGGTTGCCCCCGGGAAAGCTATTCTCACAAGCGACAGCATCTGCGAAGGGGACAGTTCCCATTCTTGACCAAGGGAAATCAGGTCAGCTTGGCTTTCACGATGAGCAACCATCTTTCGTGGCATCGGTTGATGACCCCGTGATCGTTTTCGCAAATCACACATGCTATCAGAGAGTTATTCACTTTTCTTTTTCGGCCATCCAGAACGTTTTGCCATTCAAACCGTCATCGAATGTTCCGAATGAAATCTATTGGCTTCATCATGCGACGCTAGGCTTGGTAAAGCTGAATGCCTACAAAGGGCATTGGCCTGAATTCAAGATCAAGGAGATTCCCGTTCCGAATGCAAATATCGCTGCCCGTTTCGCAGAGTTTGTTCGACCAATGCATGCCCAAATGCACGAGCTTGAGATGCTGAACTCAAAACTCACCCGCGCCGGCGACCTGCTCCTCCCGCGCCTGATGGATGGACGCATTCCCGTTTAAGTGTAGTGTTTGCCCATGAACGATTTCACCGAAGACCAGCTTGTTCAGAAAACCATGGCCGATTACCTCGCCACCCAGCACGGCTGGCGCGTGGTCATGGCCTGGAACAAGGAGGTCTTCGGGGCAGAGGGCACGTTGGGCCGCAAGTCCGACAAGGACGTGGTGCTGACCCGCTATCTGTCCGAGGCGCTGCTCAGGCTGAACCCCGGCCTGCCCGACATGGCCTATGAGGCGGCGCTGCGCGAGATAACCGACATCTTCGGCTCGCAATCCCTGCTGCACATCAACCAAGACAAATACGCCCTGATCCGCGACGGCGTGCGGGTGAAGTTCCGCCAGAACGGCGAACAGCGCAGCGAACGGCTGCGGGTGTTCGATTTCGACACGGCTGAAAACAACGACTTCCTCGCCGTGCGCGAGCTGTGGGTGCGTGGCTATGCCCACCGCCGCCGCGCCGACATCGTGGGCTTTGTCAACGGCCTGCCGCTGATGTTCTGCGAGCTGAAGCGCCCCGACAAGGACTTGAAGCGTGCCTATGCCGAGAACCTGTCGGATTACAAAGACACGGTCCCGCACCTGTTCCACTTCAACGCCTTTGTCATTCTGGGCAATGGCGAACTGGCCAAGATGGGCTCGATCAGCGCGGATTACGACCATTTCGCGGACTGGCTGAAACTGGACGAGCGCGATCGCCGCGACGAGATGCTGCCGATGGAGGCGCTGCTGCGCGTCGTCTTCGACAAGCGGCGGTTCATGGACCTGTTCGAGAATTTCATCCTGTTCGCCGATACCGCGAACGGCCCTGTGAAGATCCTCGCCAAGAACCACCAGTTTTTGGGCGTGAACCGCGCGGTCGATGCAGTGGCCAACCGCCGCGCGCTAGACGGCAAGCTTGGCGTGTTCTGGCACACCCAAGGGTCGGGCAAGTCCTTTTCCATGGCGCTGTTCACCCAGAAGGTGCATCGGCGGTTGGGCGGTGATTTCACCTTTCTGGTGCTGACCGACCGGACGGATCTGGACAACCAGATCTACAAGACCTTCGCCAGCGTGGGCCTTGCCAACACCGACAAGGACCCCTGCCGCGCCGGATCGGCGCAAGAGCTGCGCGATCTGCTCGGCCAGCAGAAGAAGGTGATCTTCGGGATGATCCAGAAGTTCACCGATGATCAGGCCAAGGCGGGCATCTATTCTGACCGCGACAACATCATCGTGGTGACGGACGAGGCGCATCGCTCGCAATATGGCACGCTGGCGCTGAACATGCGAAAGGCGCTGCCCAACGCCGCATTCATCGGGTTCACGGGCACGCCGCTGTTCTCCAATGATGAGGTCACGAAGAAGGTCTTCGGCGCTTACTTGTCGACCTATGACTTTCAAGATGCGATCGAGGACGGGGCGACGCTGCCGCTCTACTACGACGCGCGCGGCGACAAGCTGCGTCTGTCAGGCGACGGGCTGAACGAAAAACTGGCGGCCGCAATCGCCGATGCCGAAATCGACGACCCGGATGTGGCGGCCAAGCTGTCGGATGACCTGAAGCGCGAATACCACATCGTCACGGCCGAGCCCCGCCTGCGCCATATCGCGACGGATTTCGCGTGGCACTTTTCCTCGAATTGGGAAAGCGGCAAGGCGATGTTCGTTGCCATCGACAAGGTCACGGCCGTCCGGATGTATGATTTCATCGCGGAAGCCTGGACCGCCCGGATCGCGGAACTGGAGAGGGATCTGGTTCATGTGTCCGACGACCAGGAGCGCGTGATCCGCACCCAGCAGATCGAATGGATGCGCAAGACCGAGATGGCCGTCGTCGTCAGCGACGAGCAGGGTGAGGTTCAGAAGTTCAAGAACTGGGGCCTCGATATCATCCCGCACCGCAAGCGGATGAAGGACGGCTTCACGGTCAAGGAAGTGGTCGGTGGACAGGAAGTCGAGAAGCGGCTCGACGTGGAAACAGCGTTCAAGCGCGATGACCACCCGTTCCGGATCGTGATCGTCTGCGCGATGTGGCTGACCGGCTTCGACGTGCCGTCACTGTCGACGCTTTATCTCGACAAGCCGCTGCAGGCGCACACGTTGATGCAGGCCATCGCCCGTGCGAACCGGGTCAAGGAAGGCAAGAACAACGGCCTCATCGTCGATTATTGCGGGATCCTGAAGAACCTGCGGAAGGCACTGGCAACATTCGCCGGTCACACTGGAGGCAGTGGCCCAATGGGCGGCGGCGAGGATGAGCCAATCGTCGACCCCTTGAACCCGGAGGAAGCACTTCTTTCCGAACTGGCAGAAGCCATCCAGATCGTGCGCGAGGGATTGCGGGCGGATGGGTTTGGCCTAGAACGGCTGCATGTGGAAGATGGCTTCAAGAAGCTGAAAGCGCTCAAGGATGCCAAGGAGCTCATCAATGCCAACGACGAGTCCCGGAAGCGGTTCGAAATTGCTGCGCGGGCGGTGTTTCGCAAATACAAGTCCTGCCTGACCTTTGCGCAGGTCGAGATTTTCAAGGCCGACTACCAGGCGATCAACTATATCTACAATTCGCTCCAAGAGGACAAGTTGGCCGCTGATACGTCAGCGATCATCCAAAAGCTGAACGCAATTGTGGCCGAGGCAATCGACATCCGGCCCGACCGTGAGGGCGAGCGGGTCTTCGACATCTCGAAGGTCAATTTCGAACTGCTTCGAAGAGAATTTGCAAAGAGCGAGCGCCAGGCCAGTGACGTGCAGGATCTCCGGACGGTTCTTCAGGAACGACTCGCAAAGATGCTGGCAGCCAATCCTACCTTGACCGATTTCCAGGACCGCTTCGATAAGATCGTGGCGGAATACAACAAAGAAAAGGACAAGAACACGATTGAGGCCACCTTCGAGGCGCTGATGAGGATCGCAGCCGACCTCGAAGAGGAAGCACAAAGCCACGTGGCGCTAGGCCTGACACAGGAGCAGAAACCAGTCTTTGATCTACTGATGCGGGACGATTTGTCAAAAGAGGAAATCCGGCAGATCAAGTCGGTATCTGTCGAAATTCTGAAGGCAATCCAGCGGCGAATGGAGGAGGTGCAGGACCTTTTTGAGAAGCAAAGCACCCGTGATGGGCTTCGCCAAGAGATTTATGACCTGCTCTACGATGACCGCACAGGTCTTCCGGCGTCAAAGTATGGCGAAGATACGCTTTCTGAAAAGACGGACGCCATCTTCCAACACTTCATGCACCAATTTGACTATCGCACAGCCGCTGGTGCGCATCCCAGCCCTTGACGAGAGCGGCAGATCACCTGCCGCGGCTATCCTGGCCCTAAACGTATAAGGCACCAGAGCGACAGGCCTTTACTGGTCTGGTATCGGTGCTTCGAACCTGAAGGCATTCAGCAGCAATCAAGTGATCGACAACCGCATGGCGACCGAAGTGTGAGCTACCTACCTTGGCTGGCCAAAAGGCCCTGATCATACAGATGACCCAAAAGGTCCTCCTCACAAAATCAAAGACTTACAAAACCTTTGCCCCGAACCGTCCAAACCTTGCCCCAAACGGCAGCAACTATGCCCCGATTTACACCGTGTCAGTGGGTCCAGACACCGCGGCGGTCTGTGGCGAAATTCTCACCGTATCCGCGCGCGCGGATCAGCGGCTTGCGTGGTTTTGGAAGTTGTACATCATAGTCGATGCCCCGGGCGCGGGCATAGGCCTCTGCCGCATCCAATGTGTCAAAATTCAACCGCACCTGCGCCTGCGTGTCGCCTGATGACGTCCAGCCCATCAACGGATCAACTTCGCGCGCCGAGGCAGGCGCAAAATCCAGCACCCAGCCTTTGGTCTTGGCGGTACCCGACTGCATCGCGGTTTTGCTGGGCTGGTAGATGCGGGCGCGCATGAAAAACCTCCGGAATTGACGTGGCTTGTATGACTGAAAACCGGGGGGGGACGCAAGGGCCAAGCGGGGAAGCAGTCGCTGTCGGCTGATCACGGGGTGTGGGTGGGGTGTGATGCGATCAACCGACAGCTTCAGTCTACTGCTTGCAAAATCACCTTGCCAAAGCTGCGACCGTCTTTCAACCAAAAGATGAGTGTCTGCATCTTGTTTTTGCTAAAATTGAATCATTTATCTCAACCCTGCCGCAATTCGCCTTAATCTTCCGTTGCCCACCCCCCTTTCATGGGAACAAAAACGGAATACATTAGGCACGATAAAGACGTCGTCCTGAACGGAAAGCCACCCATGCCCCATAACAACGCCAATGCCCTGACCGAACGCCCTGAGGTGCTGACGCGGCCAAAGCTCGAAGGCGGGCGCAGGTTTGTGCTGTCCACACCGTTCCAGCCTGCGGGCGACCAGCCGAACGCGATTGCAGAGCTGTCTGCCGGCGTGCGGGCGGGCGAGCACAATCAGGTGCTTCTGGGGGCCACCGGCACCGGCAAGACCTTCACGATGGCCAAGATCATCGAGGAAACCCAGCGCCCCGCAATCATCCTGGCCCCAAACAAGACGCTGGCCGCGCAATTATACGGCGAATTCAAGGGGTTCTTTCCCGAAAACGCGGTGGAATACTTCGTCAGCTATTACGACTACTACCAGCCCGAAGCCTATGTCGCGCGGTCTGACACCTATATCGAGAAAGAAAGCCAGATCAACGAACAGATCGACCGGATGCGCCATTCGGCCACGCGGGCGCTTTTGGAGCGTGATGATGTGATCATCATCGCCTCGGTCTCGTGCATCTACGGCATCGGCTCCGTGGAAACCTATTCAGCGATGACGCAGGATCTGCTGGTGGGCCAGTCCTATGACCAGCGCAAGGTGATGGCCGAACTGGTGGCGCAACAATACCGCCGCAATGATCAGGCGTTCCAGCGCGGCAGCTTCCGGGTGCGCGGCGACAGTCTGGAAGTCTGGCCCGCCCACCTGGACGACCGGGCCTGGCGCTTCAGCTTTTTTGGCGAAGAGCTTGAGGCCATTGTGGAATTCGACCCGCTGACCGGGGCCAAGACTGACAGCTTCAAACAGATCCGCATCTATGCCAACAGCCATTACGTCACCCCGCGGCCGACGATGCAGCAGGCGGTGATTGGCATCAAAAAGGAATTGCGTCAGCGGCTTGATCAGCTGGTGGCCGAGGGCAAGCTGCTGGAAGCCCAACGGCTGGAGCAGCGCACCAGTTTCGATCTGGAGATGCTGGAAGCGACCGGCGTCTGCAATGGGATCGAGAACTATTCGCGCTACCTTACCGGTCGCGCCCCCGGCGAGCCGCCACCCACCCTGTTTGAATTCATCCCCGACAATGCCATCGTCTTTGCCGACGAATCCCATGTCTCGGTCCCGCAGATCGGCGGCATGTACAAGGGCGACTTCCGGCGCAAGATGACGCTGGCCGAACACGGCTTCCGCCTGCCGTCCTGCATGGACAACCGGCCGTTGAAGTTCGAAGAATGGGATGCGATGCGCCCGCAATCGGTCTTTGTCTCTGCCACCCCGGCGGCCTGGGAGCTGGAACAAGCGGGCGGCGTCTTCACCGAACAGGTGATCCGCCCGACCGGGCTGGTCGATCCGCAGGTCGAGATCCGCCCTGTCGAAATGCAGGTCGATGATCTGCTGGATGAAATCCGCAAGGTCGCGGCGCAGGATCTGCGGGTTCTGGTCACCACGCTGACCAAACGCATGGCCGAAGACCTGACCGAGTATTTCCACGAACAGGGCATCCGCATCCGCTACATGCACTCGGATATCGACACCATCGAACGCATTGAAATCCTGCGCGACCTGCGCCTTGGGGCCTTCGATGTGCTGGTCGGCATCAACCTGCTGCGCGAAGGGCTGGATATTCCCGAATGCGGGCTGGTGGCGATTCTGGACGCCGACAAGGAGGGCTTCCTGCGATCGGAAACCTCATTGATCCAGACCATCGGCCGCGCCGCGCGCAATGCCGATGGCCGCGTCATCATGTATGCCGACCGCGTCACCGGCAGTATGGAACGGGCCTTGCGCGAAACCAACCGCCGCCGTGACAAGCAGATTGCCTACAACCTTGAACACGGCATCACGCCGATGACGGTGAAGAAGAACGTCGAGGATGTGCTGCAAGGCCTGTGGCAGGGCGATACCGACATGGCCCGCGTCACCGCCAAGGTGGGCAAGCCCATGGTCGGCCAGAACCTCGCCGCCCATCTGGACGCTCTGCGCCTGCAGATGCGCAAGGCCGCCGAGAACCTGGAATTCGAGGAAGCCGCCCGCCTGCGCGATGAGGTCAAGCGGCTGGAAGCGGTGGAGCTTGCGGTGCATGACGACCCGCTGGCCCGGCAATCGGTGATCGAAGAGGCTGTCGACGAGGCCCAGAAAATGGCCGGCCGGTCCACCGCAGGCCGCCCCGGCCAGCGCGGCGGGGTGAAGCGGCGCAAACGCTAACGCGCCGTCTCCAACCACAGCGCCCCATCGCGGTAGCCGCCGCGCCGCACATGGCCCGGCTGCGCCACCTCGGGGAAATCGTTCACCCAATCGCGGAACCGGTCGTTGCTCAGCACCGGTGCGCCCAATTCGCGCGCGACGGTCAGAATCACCGGGTCCGCCGGTTCACCTTTTGGCACCACCAGCACCCGGTCGACGGGCAGGCCAAGCGCGCGGGCCAGCGGCCGGTCATCCAGATAGCGGCCCGTCAGCTTGTACCCGGCATTGGCATCGAACACCACGCCGGGCTGATAGCCCTGATCGGCCAGCACCCCCACCACCTCGCGCAGCGTCGCCAGCTGCGGCGTCGCGTCCTTCCAATGCATGATGTTGGACCCGTCCACCACAATGCTGCGCGGCGCAGGCTTTGGCGCCGCCTTTGGCTTGGCCCGCAGCATCAGGATCGCGGCAGCAAGGGCCGACAGCAGGGCCAGCAGCACCGGCGGGGCATCCCAGGCACCGGTCCGCCACAGGCCCGCCAAAGCCGCCAGCCAAGAGATCACAAAAAGCACAAAGGGCACACGCATGGTCGCAGCCTGACGCCCCGATCACGGCAGCACTTGGGCAGCAGCGGGCAGATTTCGCGGCAGGGGGGCTTGGATTGCGCGGGCGTAACCGCTACCTCCCTTCCAACACCGGAAGGGCGCGCATGAAAAAATTCCTCGACCCCAATCATCCGTTCTTTGCCAGGGCCTGGGTGCGCTGGGTTTCGGCGCTGGTGCCGGTGGCCTGGGCGTTTTTTGAATTCGTCAACGGCAGCACCGGCTGGGGCATGCTCTCGGCAGGGCTTGGGGCCTTTGCCTTCTGGATGCTGATCGTGCGCGGGCCGGATCAGCCCACGCGCGGAACCGGCACCGGGCCGGATGATCCGCCTCAGGCCTGAAGCCGCGCCATCACCTCGGTCGCCAGCGCCGCAATCTCACCCGATGCGGGGGATTTGCCCACTTCGGCCACGGCCAGCCCGTTGCCCATGGTTTCGGCATAGGCGACCCGCTGGCCCAGCCGCGCCTCTGCCACCTCGGCCAGATCGCCCGCGGCATTCGCCACCTCTTCGCCCAGCCGCGTGCCCGCCTTGCAGCGGTTGAGCACGATCATCACCGGCCGGCTTTCGCGCGCGGCAAGGTCGAGCACCCCATCGGTCGCCCAGAGATCGACATGGCTGGCCGAAACGGGGATCAGCACCAGCGTCGCCTCGCGAAGGGCAGGCCGCAGATCGGCGTCGATCTTGGGCGGCGTGTCGATGATCACGATGTCATGGGTTTTGCGCAGCTTTTCACACTCATAGCCCACGCCCCAGGCGCTTGCGGTCGACAGATCCATCCCCGGATCGCCCAGCCGCTCGCGCCGCGCCATGAACCAGCGGCCCAGACTGCCTTGCGGATCGGTGTCGAGCAACGCCACCGACACCCCCCGCCGCACCAGCTCCACCGCCAGATTGACCGAAAGCGTGGTCTTGCCCGACCCGCCCTTCTGCTGCGCAATCGTGATGACCTGACCCATGCGGACCCCCGTTTCTGCGTCGCAGCATAGGGCGATTCGGGGTGGGGGGATAGGGGGGAGGTAAGGGAGCGAGGTTACACCTACCGCCGCTACTGGCGGCCACATTTCTTGTCACAGTTTGCTTAAATCACCTACTGGGCGCTTATTATCATCTATAAGCGCCTGCATTTCGCTTATGGAGTTCGGCAACTCAAATAGATATGATACTATATACTTAGTTGCTTCGATTTGTTCCCTAACCAGTTCAGGGCTTGGATCGCCATCGTCGTTAAAGTGAGAACCCATGTTCCCGATGTCTTTCGCCAAAATAGCCAACTTTTTTAGAGGATCAGAAAAGTCAACATGCTGTACAGCTAAATTTATCAAAGCATGCAAGGTTTTTTGTTGATCACCATCACTCAAGGCTTTTCCATGGAGAGACTTTTTCAGAGACCCCTCCAGTGCTCTTCTTATTTGGTTTGACGACTCCCCGTAACGCCCCGCGTTAAAAGACTGAACAGCTTCTGAAAGAAGTTTATTTATCCTTTCGTCTATGGCGCTACTGCCTTCGTGCGGCATTATGTATTTTTCTGATACCCCCGTGGACAGAAGCAGCACAGCTCGTTTCTGATTTCCCTTTGGCGTCTTGGTGTCATACTTGAGTAAAAACTGAAAGACGACCTCGCATGATGGGCAAGTTCCAGAGGCTGTTCGTAAGAACGCGGCGGCATTTGTAGACGCGTTCTCCAATGCCACAACTGACCATGCGTCACACTCTTCACATTTCACGCGCACTCGATGTGGATACACGAAACCGGCAGCATCAGCCTCTAAGTTCCGCCAGTGGCTCTCAGGAATTATCCTCACCCCCAAACCCCCTCAAACTCCCGCCATTCCCCCTTGCTCATCCCGCTCTCAGCCTGCCCCACGACCTCGCCAGCCAGACGTCGCTTGAGCACCTCCACCGCCTTCGCGCTCAGCGTCACACCGCCCATCCGGTAATCCTCGAACGCGGCGAAGGCCAAAGGCACCCAGTCCTTCACGCAGGCCGCAATCGCCTCGGCGAACACCCGGATCTCATATTGCGCATGGGCATCCGCCCGCAGGCGCAGGAAGTGGAACAGGTTGTGCAGGTCGGTTTTCCAATACCATTGGGTATAGGTGTTCATCGGCAGGTTCATCCGCGCCAGTTCGCGCGCCAGCCCTTGCTGGCCGTCCTGGCTCAGCATCTGCTCATAGCTGTCAAACGCCTGCCCCGCGTCGCGCTTCAGGATCTCCAGCACCCGCGCGGCCTCTGCCCCCTCCAGCACAGCCCCCCGCCCCTGATTGTTGACCGTGCTTTGCGCGGCCAGCTGGTCGGGCGCGGGGATGTAGAATTCGCGGTCCAGAATCGAATAGCGGGCGGAGTATTCGTTGACGTTGGCGGTGCGGTGGCGGATCCACTGGCGGGCGACAAAGACCGGCAATTTGACGTGCAGCTTGATCTCGCACATCTCGAACGGGGTCGAATGCCAGTGCCGCATCAGATAGCGGATCAGCCCTTCATCATTCGACACATGTTTGGTGCCCGCGCCATAGCTGACGCGTGCCGCCTGCACGATGGCGGCATCATCGCCCATATAGTCGATGACGCGGATGAAACCGTGATCCAGCACTTCGTGCGCGCGGTAGAGATGCGCCTCCATCCCCTCGGACACCGCCCGCAGGGTCTGGCGGGGCGTGGCGCGCGCGGCGTCGATTTCAGCGATCTGGTCAGGGGACAGCGGCATGGGGGTGGCCTTTCGAATCCGGGCGTTCACAAGATGTGGGTCGTGTTGGCGCGCAGGATACGAGAGGTTGGGGAACCCTCGCAAGGGTGTGCGGGCCTTCCCGGTCACGCAGAGGCGCAGAAGCATGGATTCATTGACACAATGCTGCGCCAGGCCGGAGCTGCCCGCCCCCCCTCGCCTTTCCCGGCGCGGGCGCTAAGATAGGCGCAAACGCAAAAGGAGCATTTTACGATGGCACTGAAATATCTGCACACCATGGTCCGGGTCAAGGATCTGGAGGCATCGATGGCCTTCTACCGCCTGCTGGGGCTGGAAGAAACCCGCCGGAATGACAGCGAAAAGGGCCGGTTCTCGCTGATCTTCATGGCCCCCCCCGGCCAGCCGGACTGCCCGGTGGAGCTGACCTATAACTGGGATGGCGATGACGGCCTGCCCTCTGACAGCCGCCATTTCGGCCATCTGGCCTATGAGGTGGACGATATCTACGCCACCTGCGCCCATCTGCAGGCCAATGGCGTGGTCATCAACCGCCCCCCGCGCGATGGCCGCATGGCCTTTGTCCGCAGCCCCGACAATATCTCGATCGAGTTGCTGCAGAAGGGCGAGGCGCTGGCCCCGGCAGAGCCTTGGTCCAGCATGGAAAACACCGGCCATTGGTGAGCCCGGCAGCCCCCCGCGGGGGGCTGTCTGCCATCCGGGGGGGGGCTTTCAGACAGACCAGCAGGACAGACGCGCTGTTCCGTTTCGGTCTGGCAAAGACTCCCCGGCCCGGCGCAGCCGGTTACGGCGTCAGGGCCGCCCGTGCCGCCAGCTTCTCCATCGCCTCACCGATCTCATGCCAGGCCGTGCGCGCCATGGAGCGGAAGGTCAGCAGGGTGAATGCTCCCTCCCCCTCGGCGATCAGGACCAGCGGCAGGTGGTTCAGCGCCGTGCGCGCCGCCTGCCCCCGCGGCATGTCGCGCAGATCCAGAGGCACCAGACGCGCCAGCACCTGCACCGCCTGCGGCCCCGATAGGGTCAGCGCAACCCAGCCGTCAGACTGATCGGTGACCGCCGCCGGCAGGCCCTCGGGCGCGGCTTTGCCAAGCAGAAACGCCAGATCGCGCCCGGCCCAGACCAACCTTGCCTCCCCCGCCTCTGTCACGCAGTTCGGCGCGGGGAAGGTCAGGCCCAGCGCGGTGCCCACCGCCGCCGACTGGCCCGGAAACGGCGCAATGGCCGTGATCTGCGGCAAGGCTGCCTCGGCCAGAGTGGTGCCGGCATGCGTCAGCGGGGGCAGGCCCAGCGCGGGTTTGGCGATCAGGTCAGGCACGCAGCTTCTCTCCCTTCGGGTCATGAAACACCGGGTCGCTGACCCGGCACAGCACATCCACGCCGCGCAGCCGGTCCACCAGCCGCACCGTTTCACCATGCCGCGCACGGCCATTCTGCAAGAAGCCCAGCGCCAGATGGCTGTGCAGGGTCGGGGAATACCCCACCGATGTCACATAGCCCGCCGCGTGGTCGCGCGTCAGCTCGACCCCTTGCGCAAACAGATGCGCGCCCGCCGTCAGCACCGTATCGGTCAACGGCACCAAGCCGACCATCTGCTCACGCGCAGCCCCCAGCAGACCGGGGCGCGCAGCCGCCGCCTTGCCGATGCAGTCTTTCTTGCCGCTGATCATCTTTTCCATGCCGATGTCAAAGGCGGTGGTGCGACCGTGGATCTCGGCATGGGTGATGAACCCTTTCTCGATCCGCAGCACATTCAGCGCCTCCATCCCGTATAGCCCGCCGCCCATGGTTTCCGCCCGCGCCGTCAGGTCGCGGAACAGCGCCTCGCCATAGCGGGTGGGCACCGCCAGCTCATACCCCTCCTCGCCCGAGAACGAGATGCGGAACAGCCGCCCCGCCACCCCCTGCACCGTCACCGGCACGCAGCCCATGAACGGTAGGTCCGGCGCATGGCCAAGCGCGCTCGCCACCAGATCGCGCGCCAATGGCCCGGCCACCGCGAACTGCGCCCAGCTTTCCGTCACCGACACGAACCGCACCTGCCAGGCGGCACAAAACGCCTGATGCACAAAATCCAGATGCCGCATCACCAGCCCCGCGGCGGCGGTGGTGGTGGTCATCAACCAATGGTCCGGCCCCAGCCGCGCGCAGGTGCCGTCATCCAGCACATGGCCATCCTCGCGCAGCATCAGCCCATAACGAACCTTTCCCACCGGCAAGGTGGAAAACATGTTGGTATAGACAAAATCCAGGAACCGCCCCGCATCAGGCCCCTGAATGTCGATCTTCCCGAGGGTAGAAACATCCGTGACCCCAACCGCAGTCCGCACCATCCTGACCTCGCGGTCACAGGCCTCGCGCCAGGTCGTCTCGCCCGGCTTTGGGAAATAGCCGGGCCGGTACCACAGCCCCGCCTCGATCATCGGAGCCCCGCGGTCCCGGCTGGCCTGATCGCTGGTCAAAAAGCGTTGCGGAGCAAAACCTTCACCGCGCCCGCCGGCCCCCATCGCGGCAATCGACACCGGCGTATAGGGCGGGCGGAAGGTGGTGGTCCCGGTCTGCGCAATGGCCTGCCCGGTGGCATCGGCCAGCACCGCAAGCGCGGCCACGTTTGAGGTTTTGCCCTGATCTGGCGCCATGCCCTGCGTGGTGTAGCGCTTCATGTGCTCGACCGAGCGGAACCCCTCCTGTGCCGCCAGCCCCACATCCTTGACCGTCACATCATTGGCAAAATCCAGCCAGGCGCGGCCCTTGCCCGGCACCGCCCACAAGGGCGCAATGCGGTAGGGCGCATCTTCAGCTTGCGGCAGATCCACCGCCCCCGCCACCCGGCCCAGCGCCGCAAGGCTCGCCCGCGCCGCCTCTGCCCCCGCCGCCAGACAGCCATGGTTGGAAAACGTGCCATTGGCCGCCCCCGCCACCAGCATTCCCGGCACCGCGCCCTCCACCGGCACAAAGGCCGCAAGTTCGTCAGACCAACGCGGCCGCCCGTTCAGATGACAGGTCAGATGCAGGGTCGGGTTCCAGCCGCCTGAAACGCCAAGGCAATCGGTCTCCAGCCGGAACTCTCGGCCCCCAGACCGCACCGTGATCTCCCGCAGGCCCATCCGCCCGCGCGCGCGCACAACCTGCGCCCCCTTGTGCACAGTGACACCCGGCTCCTCCGGGGCATCCTCGCGCGGGTCGATGATCGCCGCCACCGTGACACCGGCCGCCATCAGGCTGCGCGCCACGCCGCGCAGACCATCATTATTGCCAAACAATGTCACGCGTTGTCCCGGCACCACACCATAGCGGTTCATGTAAGCAGGCAACGCAGAGGCCAGCATCACCCCGGGCCGGTCATTGTCCTCAAAGGCGATGTGCCGCTCCAAAGCCCCCGCCGTCAGGACCGACCGCTTCGCAACGATCCGCCAGAAACACTCCCGCGGCAGGTTGGGGCGCGGACGGCGGTGCAGCCCCACCCGCTCCAGTGCGCCAAAGGTGCCGTCATCATAGGCCCCCGTCACCGTGGTGCGTGTCATCAACCGCAGATTGGGCAGGCTGGCGAGTTCTGCCAGCACAGTCGCAACCCAGTCAGCCGCAGGCTGGTCGCCGATTTCAGCCGCATCCGACAACAATCGCCCGCCCGGCTCGGAGGACTCGTCCGCCAGAATGACATCCGCACCGACGCGCGCCGCCGTCAGCGCCGCCATCAGCCCCGCCGGTCCCGCGCCGATCACCAAAAGGTCGCAATGCGCCCAGGCCTTTTCATAGACACCTGCATCATGGCGCCCCGACAGGCTGCCAAGCCCCGCGGCACGCCGGATCAGTGGCTCATAGACGCCTTCCCAAAACCGGCGCGGCCACATGAAGGTCTTGTAATAGAACCCTGCCGACAGAAAGGGGGCTGCCAGATCATTCACCTCCAGCGCGTCAAAGCGCAAAGAGGGCCAGCGGTTCTGGCTGCGCGCCTCCAGCCCCTCGAACAGTTCCTGCACCGTCGCCCGGGTGTTCGGGGTCTGATTTGCAGGGCCGACAATCTCGACCAACGCATTTGGCTCTTCTGATCCGGCGGTCAAAATCCCGCGCGGGCGGTGGTATTTGAAGCTGCGGCCCACCACCCGCACATCATTGGCGATCAGCGCCGAGGCCAGGGTATCGCCCTTATACCCCGCATAGGCGCGGCCATCGAAGGTAAAGGTGACAGGCCGCGTCCGGTCGATCCGGCCCTTGCCGTCAATCCTCATGCCACACCCCCTGCGGTGCTGTCACCGCCCACAGTTTCCACGGCCAAAATCTCATGCGTCACCGTATTGCGGGTGACCTTCAGCCAGGAACAGCACCCCTGTTCATGATACCACAGATCCTGCGTTACCCCGGCCGGGTTGTCGCGGTTGTGCAGATGGTCATCCCATGCCTCGGGCGGGGCCTCCGCCCCCGGCCGGTCCAGAGCCACCGCCGCCCCCGAATAATAGAACTCCCGCCGGTCACGCGGTCCGCACAGCGGGCAGGTCAGGCGCATCTTGAACAACCTCTCTTTGTGGTCAGCGTCAAAAAGGGTGCGTCCCCCTTGGCCTGCGGTCTCAGCCCGGAGGCATCTAACGCCAGAGCAGGGGCATAAGCGGTCAGACCCATCACGCCCTCAATGCAGGTTATGCTGGCTGCCGGTGCCTTCTTCATCCAGAAGATGCCCGGTGGCAAAACGGTTCAGCCGGAACCTTGCGGCCACGGCATGGCTTTGCCCGGTGGCCATCAGATGCGCCATGCAAAAGCCGGATGCCGGCACCGCCTTGAACCCGCCATAGTTCCAGCCTGCGTCGATGAACAGCCCGTCCACCGGCGTGCGGTCGATGATCGGCGATCCGTCCGGCGTCATGTCCATGATCCCGCCCCAGGACCGCAGCACGCGGGCGCGGCCGATCATCGGCATCAGGGTCATCCCCGCCTCCATCACATGTTCCACCATCGGCAGGTTGCCGCGCGCCGCATAGGAGGCGTAGAAATCCAGATCACCGCCGAACACCAACCCGCCCTTGTCAGACTGGCTGATGTAGAAATGCCCCATGCCAAAGCTGATCACATGGTCGATCACCGGCTTCAGCCCCTCGGTCACAAAGGCCTGCAGCACATGGCTCTCAATCGGCAGGCGCAGCCCCGCCATCGCCGCCACCTGCCCGGACCGGCCCGCCACCACCATGCCCACCTTCTTGGCCCGGATCGCCCCGCGCGTGGTCTGCACCCCGGTCACGCGGCCGTCCTTGATGTCGATCCCGGTCACTTCGCAATTCTGGATCAGATCGACCCCGCGCCGATCCGCCGCGCGGGCATAGCCCCAGGCCACCGCATCATGCCGTGCCGTGCCGCCCCGCGGATGCAACAGCCCGCCATAGATCGGGAAACGGGTGTTGTCATAATCCAGATAGGGCAGCAGCTCGCGCACGCCCTCACGGTCCAGCAGCACGGCGTCATCGCCCTGATTGATCATCGCATTGCCGCGCCGGGCAAAGGCATCGCGCTGGCCGTCGGAATGGAACAGGTTGATCAGCCCGCGCTGGCTGTGCATCACGTTGTAATTCAGATCCGCCTCCAGCCCCTCCCACAGTTTCAGGGAATGGCTGTAGAATTCCGAGTTGCCCGGCAGAAAGTAATTCGCCCGCACAATCGTGGTGTTGCGGCCAATATTGCCCGACCCCAGATACCCCTTTTCCAGCACCGCGATATTGGTCAGCCCATGGTTTTTCGCCAGATAATAGGCGGTGGCCAGACCATGCCCGCCGCCGCCGATGATCAGCGCGTCATAGTCTGGCTTGGGCACCGGGTCGCGCCAGGCAGGCTGCCAACCGGTATTGCCGAACAGACCCTGAGCAAGCACCCTGAAACCGGAATAGCGCATGGCAGACCTTTCCCTGACCTGCGGCATTCAACCGGGTCGCGGGCAGATAAGCAAGGATCAGCCGCAAAGCCAATGCCATCCGCGACATCATCTGTCGCAGATGGCCCGCCAGGCGATTACAGCGCTTTTGACCGATAGGCCGTCGCCACCCGGCTGATCGACACGATATAGGCCGCTGTGCGCAGGTCATCGACATCGTCGCGTTCGTGCCAGACCTTTCGCATCGCCTGATAGGCGGTGCGCATGGTGTCATCCAGACCAGACCGCACCAAAGCAAGCTCATCCGAACCGGTCAGAAACTTCTCCTTGAAATCGGGGGACAGCGTCCAGCCCAAGCCCTGATCCGCCGACAACCGCTCCAGCTCTTCGACCAGAATGCGCGACCGCCCCTCTTCGGCGCGGCGCTGCATCCGGCCAAAGCGGATATGCGACAGGTTCTTGACCCATTCGAAATAGGACACCGTGACCCCACCCGCATTGGCATACATGTCGGGAATGATCACGACGCCCTTTTCACGCAAGATCTCATCCGCGCCAAAGGTGACCGGGCCATTTGCCGCCTCAACGATCAGGGGGGCCTGAATCCGGGCCGCATTGTCCTTGTGAATGACCCCCTCCATCGCAGCCGGGATCAGAATATCGCAGGCGGCTTCCAGCAAGGGCGTCCCATCATCCACAAAGGCTGCCGAAGGATAGCCCTTGATCGTGCCCTGCTTGACCATCCATTGCCGCACATCTTCGACATTCAGTCCGGTATCGCATTGCAGCGCGCCGTCGCGTTCAATGATGGCGGTGATGAGACAGCCATCTTCTTCCGACAGGAACTTGGCGGCGTGATACCCCACATTGCCCAGGCCTTGCACGATCACCCGCTTGCCATCCAGGCTGCCGCTCAGCCCGGCGCGTGCCGTGTCTTCGGGGTGCCGGAAGAACTCCTGCAAGGCATATTGCACACCGCGCCCCGTCGCCTCGACCCGGCCCTGAATCCCGCCGGCATGCGGCGGCTTGCCCGTCACACAGGCGTTGCCGTTGATGTCGGTGGTGTTCATCCGCTTGTACTGGTCGGCGATCCACGCCATTTCCCGCTCTCCCGTGCCCATATCGGGGGCGGGCACGTTCTGCGCCGGATGAATCAGATCGCGCTTGATCAGCTCATAGGCAAAGCGCCGGGTGATCAGCTCCAGCTCATGCTCATCCCAGGCGCGGGGGTCGATGCACAGCCCGCCCTTGGACCCGCCAAAGGGCGTTTCCACCAGCGCGCATTTATAGGTCATCAGCGCGGCCAGCGCCTCAACCTCGTTCTGGTTGACCGACAGCGCATAGCGGATGCCGCCCTTGACCGGCTCCATATGCTCGGAATGCACCGAGCGATAGCCGGTGAAGGTCTCGATCTTGCCACGCAGGCGCACGCCAAAGCGCACGGTATAGGTCGAATTGCAGACGCGGATTTTCTGCTCCAGCCCGGGGCTCAGATCCATCAGCCGCACCGCGCGGTTGAACATCAGATCCACAGAATCCCGAAAGCTCAGTTCGCCGTCTCTGGTCATGCCATCCCTCCTGTCAGGCCGGGTGCACAGTGCCGCACCCAAGGCCAACCTATCGGCAGTTTGTGAACAGTTCACCGCAAAACGACCGCGTCAGACAATGAAAAATCGAATCGATTCGCAGCGACATCGCGCTGGACGGCGAATCCAGCCCTGTGGCACATAGAAAATCGCCTTGGTCTGTTGCGATTCGCACGACAATTCCCCGCCATGGGCCCGATCGTTGCGCGCAAGCCCGGTACAGCAGCCTGTGCCGGGTCTGCGCCATAATTTCGCCGCGCTGTGTGCATCAAGTATCCCCAGATAACGCTGGCCAGACCTCCGTGGGGGCGGGGGCATGGCAATCAGGGACATTGAAATGGACCACGGAATGTTCAGTGCTGCAAAAACTCGCTCGCGCCAGGCTGTCACCCGTTTCATCCGGGATGAAGACGGGCATATCATCGCCTTCACCGTCGTCATGCTGACCTTGATGATGACGGTGGCAGGCATTGGCGTCGACATCATCCATTTTGAGACGGTCCGGACCAAGCAGCAGCAGACGCTGGACCGCGCCACGCTGGCCGCCGCGTCCCTGACCCAGGAACTGGACGCCGAAGACGTGGTGCGCGACTATTTCGCCAAAGCCGGATTGGCCGACAATCTCAAGCTGGTGCAATACGAACGCACCTTCAATGGCTCAACCGTCCGCGCGGAAGCGGAAACCGAACTCACGCCGATCTTCATGAACCTCTATGACCTGACCGACAGCACCAAGCTGCTTGCAGCCGGCGTGTCTCAGGCCGAACAGCGCATCAACAACATTGAAATCATGCTGGTTCTGGACGTGTCCGGCTCGATGAGCGGCACCAAGCTGACCAACCTGAAATCGGCGGCCAATGAATTCATCGATACGGTTCTGGATCAGGACTTCGAAAACCGCGTCTCGATCGGCATCGTGCCCTACAACGGTCAGGTGAACTTGCCGCAATACATGCAAAACATGTTCAACGCCCAGGATGATCACGGCGTCAACAATGTGAACTGCTTTGACCTGCCGGCCTCCACCTATAGCAGCCTGGGGCTGTCGCGCACCGCAGCCATGCCGGTGACCGCCCATGCCGATACATTCTCTTCGACCGCAGGTGGCTACATCTCGCCGACAGACAGCGATTATGCAGTGGTCGAGCCCGGAAATCGCTGGTGCCCGCCATCGACCGTAAACGTGATCCGCGCGCCGACCAACAACAAGGCGCAGCTCAAAAGCCATATCTCCAACCTGACGGCCATTGGCGCAACCTCGATCAATGCGGGGATGAAATGGGGCATGGCCCTGCTCGATCCTTCGGCAAACTCGCTCTACACCGGCATGGTCGCCGCCGGACAGACACCCTCTTATTTCGGCGACCGTCCCTTTGCCTATAACGCCGAAGACGCGATGAAAATCATCGTGCTGATGACCGATGGCGAGCATTTTGCCGAAGAGCGGGTGAATGCCGGTTACCGCTTTGGCGACGCGCCAATCTGGCGCGGTCGCGACGGGCGGTATTCGGTGTATCACAACCAGCCCGGATCAAACGATTTTTACTATCCGCATAACAATTCCTGGAATTCGCAACCCTATGACGGCTCGAACGCCGTGCGCCAGACCTGGCCGCAGATGTGGGAACGTGTCCGCCTGACCTGGGTCGCCTACCAGCTTTATGCGCGCCCGCTTGGCACCAACTATTCGGCGCAGGTGAACGCGATGCGCACCCAGACCCCCATCTCCACGATGAACAACCAGTTGCAGGCGGTCTGCGATCTGGCGAGCGCCCGCGACGTGCTGGTCTATGGCATCGCCTTCGAGGCCCCGACCAATGGCCGCACCGCCATCGCCAATTGTGCCAGCTCGCCCGCGCATTACTTCAACGCGCGCGGGCTGGAAATCCGGACCGCCTTCCGCTCCATCGCCACCAACATCAGCCAGTTGAAACTGACCCAATGATCCGTCGCATCCGCACCCTGTTCCGCCCCTTCCGCAAGGATGAGCGTGGCCTCGCCTCGGTGGAATTCGCGTTGTTTTTCCCGCTGTACCTTGGCCTGTTCTTCTGGGCGGCGGACCTGGGGATCATCACGATCAAATCGGTCATGCTCGACCACGCGCTGGACGTCTCGATGCGCGAATTGCGGCTGGGTCAGGTCGAAGACCCGACCGCTGACAAGCTCAAGGCTGCGATCTGTTCACGCGCCACCATCATCGGCAATTGCGAAGATCAGATGATGATCGAGCTTCAGCCGGTATCCACCGCCACCTGGGCCATGCCGCAGACCCCGGTGACCTGCGTCAACAACGACGAGGAAATCCAGCCCGTCGTCGCCTTCTCGCCGGGGCGTCAGCAGGAACTGATGCTGGTGCGCGCCTGCATCATCATCCCGGTCCTGCTGCCCGACGCCATGTTCGGACGCATGTTGACCAAGGACAGCACCGGCGGCATCGGCATCGCCGCCATCTCCAGCTTCGTCAACGAACCGTCCTGAGGACACCTGCAACATCATGAAACGCCCCGCATTCCTCAAACGCTTCCTGCCCCGGCTGCGCGGCTTTGCCCGCGACGAGCACGGTATCGCCTCGATGGAAATGATGCTGATGCTGCCGCTCTATCTGTTCTGCATCTTCGGCACCTTCACCTATTGGGACGCGTTCGACGTGTCCAACCGGTCGCAAAAGGCCGCCTATTCGGTCTCCGACCTGCTGACCCGCAACCAGGACATGCAAGGCGTGTCCGAGACCTATGTGAACGGCATGTTCACGACCATGCAATACATGATGGGTGACACGCTGCCGACCAGAACCCGCGTCACCAGCATCTTTTTCAGCGATACAGACGGCTATCGCGTGCTGTGGTCACGGTCCAGCGCCACCACCCTTCCGCGGCTGACCACCTCTTCGCTGGACATCATCCAGGACCATCTTCCGGTGATGTTTGACGGTGACGCCCTGATTGTGGTCGAGGCGATGGTGGACTTCGAACCGATGTTCAGCCTGACCAACTGGGCGATGCAGGCGCTGGATATGGACAGCGTCTATCAGGTTGTCGTGACCCGCCCCCGCTTCATGTCACGAATTTGCCTGCGCGGCGTTGCCTGCAGCTGACCGGCGCCTGCGTCACGGCCGGCCGGTGCGGATCATCTCTTCCAGCACCTCGGCCATATAGCGCGCCTCGTGCCGGTGGGTGACCCCGCCCACACCGACCGAACGGCCCAACCGCCACCACAGCCCCGGGGCCCAGCCGCGCGGGGCGGGTGCTGCCAGCAACAGGGTAAATCCCCCCGCCGGCTTGAAGGCAAACACCCCGCGACGGACCGCGCGGATCTGATCCACGCGCGTCAGCACCATCCCGTTGTGATCGATCAACGCCGTCCGGGTCAGACGCAAGCCTTGCCCGGTCGATTGCCACATCCGCACCGCAAGCCACAGACCGGCCAGCCCGAAGCCAAGCAGAAAAACGGTCCAGCCGATCTGCTCTGACGGACGGGCCATGGCCAGATAGACCATAAAGCCGCCCATCACCGCCAGAACGGTGACGCCCACCCCCCGGCGCGGCGGCGAAGGCCGCAACTCGGCAAGGACGGGCTGGGTCTGGGCACTCTGGTCAGGCATCGGCGGCTCCGGGGTTGGCACTCTGCCCCGCAGACTTAGACCAGCGCCGATCGTGGCGATAGGGGGTTACCGCCCGTCCTGTGCCGCCCCCCGCCCCTTGCCCCGTCCGCCGAACCTGCCTAGGGTCGGCGCATGGCCCCCCTCGGGCCGCCGATGGATGATCCGATGATACCGCCTGCCCCCCCGCGCCCCCGTCCCCTGCCCGCTCGGGTCAGGTCTCTGTTCGTTGCAGCCTTTGGCCTGGCACTATGCGCCTGCGCCCCCCTGCCCGGCATCGTGGCCCAGAGCAGCGCCCCAGCACCCGGCCCCGCCCCGGTTCTGGTGCCCCTCGACGGGGTCCTGGCACAGGCGGATGCGGTGGGCAGCGGTGCCGGTGCCGTCGCCCCGGTCGAGGCGCGCGCCAGCCGCCTGCGCGCCCGGGCCGCAGCCTTGCGCAGCGAATAACCCCCTTCCGACCGCACCCGCGCCGCGTTGCCTTGGCCCCGCAGTCAGGCTAAGACCGCAGCACATGCTGATGACGGAGTATCCCATGACCGCCCCCTCCAAGCCCGCCCCCCTGCGCATCGGTCTTGCCGGACTGGGCACCGTCGGCATCGGTGTGGTCAAGATCGTGCAGCGCCATGCCGATCTGATCGCGGCCCGCGCGGGTCGTCCGGTGGTGATCACGGCCGTCTCGGCCCGCGATCCGCAAAAGAACCGCGATGCCGACCTGTCCGACTACCCCTGGGAAACCGACCCGGTGGCCCTGGCCCAACGCGCGGATATCGACGTGTTTGTCGAGGTGATGGGCGGCCACGAAGGCCCGGCCCGTCTGGCGACCGAAGCCGCAATTGCATCGGGCAAGGATGTGGTCACCGCCAACAAGGCGCTGCTGGCCCATCACGGCCACGCGCTTGCCATGGCCGCCGAGGCGCAAGGCCGGGTGATCCGGTTCGAGGCCGCCGTGGCCGGCGGCATCCCGGTCATCAAGACCCTGACCGAAGGTCTGGCCGGCAATCAGATCACCCGCGTCATGGGCGTGATGAACGGCACCTGCAATTACATCCTCACCCGGATGCAGTCCTCTGGCCTGCCCTATGAAACGGTGTTCGAAGAGGCCCGCCAGCTTGGCTATCTGGAGGCTGACCCGAACCTCGATGTCGGCGGCATCGACGCGGGCCACAAACTGTCGCTGCTGGCCGCCATCGCCTTCGGCACCAAGGTCAGCTTTGACAAGGTGGAACTCGAAGGCATCGGCAATGTCTCGATCGAGGATATCACGCTCGCCGATGACATGGGCTATCACATCAAGCTGCTGGGCGTGGCGCAGATGACCGGGCGCGGTCTGGAACAGCGCATGACCCCCTGTCTTGTGCCCGCCGAAAGCCCGCTCGGCCAGTTGCAGGGCGGCACCAATATGGTGGTGCTCGAAGGCGATTCCGTCGGCCAGATCGTGATGCGCGGGGCCGGTGCAGGCGAAGGCCCGACCGCCAGCGCCGTGATGGCCGATGTCATCGACATCGCGCGCGGCACGCGGCTCTCGACCTTTGGCCGCCCGGCGTCCTCTCTGGCCGATCCGGTGGCGGCGAAATCCGCCACGCCTGCCCCCTATTACCTGCGCATGACCCTGCTCGACAAACCCGGTGCCCTGGCCAAGATCGCCACCGCTCTGGGCGAGGCCGGCATCTCCATCGACCAGATGCGCCAGCTGAACCAGCCGGACGCGGCCGATAACAAGGCCACCGTGCTGATCGTGACCCACAAGGCGCAGCCCGCCGATGTGGCCTTCGCGCTGGATCAGTTCGGTCCCACCGGCGTGCTGATCGGCGCCCCCGTGGCCATCCGCATCGAACAGGTCTGAACACCACACCAGACCAGACCAGACCAGACCAGACCCGCGGCCCATCCGCGCGGGCTGCGGCACTGCGCGCCTTCCTTCCTTATCTGTTGAAAACTATCCCGGGGGTAGTCCATTGGTTTCGCCATTGGGTCAAGACACCAATGGACTGGGGGGGGGCTGGCCCCCCGGTCGTGACAGTCCCGCAGGCAAACCTTTAACAAATCATGAATATCCAAAGCCAAGCCTTTGATTTCATGTCTCTTCAAAGCCTGTAACACAGGGGGAAGCCCTGGCCCGCCCCGCCTCGGCCCCCTCCCCCTTTCCCGCCCCGGTTAGCGCCATCATGCTTGCCCTGCGCGAACCCGGCAGGCTACACCCACGGCAACGCATTTCCCAACCAAAGGACAGATCATGACCGTCGCCCCGCCCAAAGTCGCCGAGTTTCAGGACCGCCTGCTCTCCCTCGGCCTTGCCCGCGTGTCCGAAGCAGCTGCGCTGGCCAGCGCCGGGCTGATCGGGCGCGGTGACGAAAAGGCCGCCGATCAGGCGGCGGTGAACGCGATGCGGGACCAGCTGAACCTTCTGGATATCAAAGGCGTGGTCGTGATCGGCGAAGGCGAGCGCGACGAGGCCCCGATGCTCTACATCGGCGAAGAGGTCGGCACCGGCAACGGCCCGGCGGTGGATATCGCGCTGGACCCGCTGGAAGGCACCACGCTGACCGCCAAGGACATGCCCAACGCCCTGACCGTCATCGCCATGGCCCCACGCGGCACGCTGCTGCACGCCCCCGACGTCTATATGGAAAAGCTCGCCATCGGCCCCGGCCACCGCATCGGCACCGTGACGCTGACCATGACCCCCTCCGAACGGGTGTCGGCGCTGGCCGCCGCCAAGGGCTGCTCCACCAATGACATCACCGTCTGCGTGCTGGAACGCCCCCGCCACGAAGAGATGATCGCCGAAATCCGCTCCACCGGTGCCGCCATCCGCCTGATCACCGATGGCGACGTGGCCGGTGTCATGCATTGCGCCGAACCAGACCTCACCGGCATCGACATGTACATGGGGTCGGGCGGCGCACCAGAAGGCGTGCTGGCGGCGGCGGCGCTGAAATGCATGGGCGGCCAGTTCTTCGGCAAGCTCCTGTTCCGCAACGACGATGAACGCGCCCGCGCCCGCAAGGCCGGGATCGAGAACTTCGACCGCGTCTACACGCGTGATGATCTCGTGCGCGGCGACGTGATCTTTGCCGCCACCGGCGTCACCGACGGCAGCCTGCTGGCCGGCATCAAGCGCGAGCCGGGCCACCTGACGACCGAAACCATCCTGATGCGGTCCAAAACCGGCTCGGTCCGCCGCATGACCTACCGCAACCCGATCCGTCGCTGATCGGTCGGGGCGCAGGCAAACCCTGCGCCCCCTCGCATCGCAGCTTTCCCAAATACTCCCGCGCGGCGCGCCCCCGCCCTTTGCGCCAAAGCGGCCTTTCAGGTTGAAGACCCGCCCCAGTTGGTGCAGACCGCCCGCATGACCCAACGCGCCTTTCTCAACGTCGACGCCTCCGTCCTCGGCCGCCGCTGGACCGGCCCCGGGCTGGAAGAGGAACGTCTGGCCGAAGCCATGGCGCAACAGACCCGCCTGCCGATGGCGCTGTGCCACACGCTGGTCCGGCGCGGCATATCTCCCGCCGATGCCCCCGCCTTCCTTGCCCCTTCCTTGCGCGACCTGCTGCCCGACCCGCTGACCCTGCGCGACATGGGAGCTGCGACTGACCGTTTCCTGCACGCTGTGAAACAGCGCCAGCGGATCGCGGTCTTTGCCGATTACGATGTCGATGGCGGGGCCTCTGCTGCCTTGCTGATCATCTGGCTGCGCGCCATGGGGCGCGAGGCGACGCTGTACATCCCCGACCGCATTGATGAGGGCTATGGCCCCAATGTAGAGGCAATGCAGGCGCTGGGGGCCGCGCATGACCTGATCCTCTGCGTCGATTGCGGCACGCTTTCCCATGACCCTATCGCGGCGGCGGGCTGCGATGTGGTGGTGCTGGACCATCACCTTGGCACCGATACCCTGCCTGCAGCCGTGGCCGTGGTGAACCCGAACCGGCAGGACGAAACCGGCGCGCTCGCGCATCTGTGCGCGGCGTCCGTGGTGTTTCTGATGCTGGTCGAGGCCAACCGCCGCCTGCGGGCAGAAAGCGTGCAGGGCCCGGATCTGATGGCAATGCTCGACCTTGTGGCGCTGGCCACCGTGGCCGATGTGGCCCCTTTGATCGGTGTGAACCGCGCGCTTGTGCGGCAGGGGCTGAAGGTGATGGCCCGCCGCGACCGCGCCGGGCTGGTGGCGCTGGCCGATGTGGCCCGCATGGATCAGGCCCCCACGCCCTACGCGCTTGGCTTTGTGCTGGGACCACGGGTGAACGCGGGCGGCCGGATCGGGCAGGCCGATCTGGGCGCGCGCCTGCTCGCCACCGACGACCCGCGCGCGGCGGCCGCCATGGCCGCAAGGCTGGACCAGTTGAACGCTGAGCGGCGCGACATCACCGAACGTGTCCGCGAAGAAGCGATGGCACAGGCCGAGGCGCGCGGGGTGGACGCCCCGCTGGTCTGGGCCGCGGCTGAGGGCTGGCACCCCGGCGTCGTCGGCATCGTGGCGGCGCGACTGAAAGAGGCGTTCAACCGCCCCGCCATCGTGATCGGGCTGGAGGACGGGATCGGCAAAGGATCAGGCCGATCGGTCGCGGCTGTGGATCTGGGGGCGGCCGTGCAGCGCGCAGCCGCCGAAGGGCTGCTTCTCAAGGGGGGCGGCCACAAGATGGCGGCGGGCCTGACCGTGGCACAAGACCGGCTGGAAGAGGCCATGGCGCGTCTGTCCGATCTGTTGGGCCGCCAGGGTGCCGGGGTCGAAGGCCCGCGCGCGCTGCGCATCGACAGCCTGCTGATGCCATCAGCCTGCACCCCCGCCTTCGTCGAACAGCTCGAGGCGGCGGGCCCTTTCGGCCAAGGAGCCCCTGCACCGCGCTTTGCCTTTGCCGATGTTGCCGTCACCCCGCGCCGGATCGGCGACAAGCACCTGAAGCTGGCCGTGTCCGACGGCATGGGCGCAAAGGTGGAGGCGATGGCCTTCGGGGCCTATGACAGCCCCCTTGGTCCCGCGCTGGACAATGCAGGGCACCGGCGCTTCCATCTGGCCGGGCGGCTGGAGCTGAACCACTGGGGGGGCCGCACCAAGGTGCAACTGCGGCTGGAAGACGCCGCACCCGCGCGCAGCTGACATCGCGCGTTTTTCCTCTTGCGAGTCACGGCCCGTACCACTACACACCCCCCACCGACAGCGTGGCCCGTTCGTCTATCGGTTAGGACACCAGGTTTTCAACCTGGGAAGAGGGGTTCGACTCCCCTACGGGCTGCCACCATTTCCGCCTTTCACAGTCGATAAAATTACTGACCGCCCTCCTTGTCCATTAGGGATCTCGCAGGTTTTCTGCTTCAGCGTGGGCGGGCCTATGACTAGGACAGATCTGCCCGAACAGGCCACGGTCTTATACCCGCCTGTCCAGGGCTTGTCGCTTTCCGCCCCTTGTTGAAGCTGCGCCCGGCGCTGAGATGTCCGGTGTCACGGGCTGCCGACAAACATCCTGTCGCGCGCGCCCATGATGTGACGCCGCATTGCCAAGGCGGCTGCTTCGGGATTCTGGTCCTTGATCGCGTCGATGATGGCCTGATGCTCGGCCTGGACGATGGCCTGGCGATCGGGTGGCGCCAACAACGTCAAGGACCGTGAAAGCTGCATGCCGAAGGTGATCTGCGTCGCCAAAGATTCCAGCACCGTCTGGAAGAAAGGGTTCTTTGTCGCCTTTGCAATCGAGACATGCAGCAGTTGATCCGCTTCGACGCCCAGGGCTTGTTGCAGATAGCTTGCCGCCATGTGGTGATGCGCCTCTTCGAGGGCGGCAAGATCGTTTTCATCGCGCCGTTGCGCTGCCCAGGCTGCAGCGGCGCTTTCGACGTCGGCTCGGAACTCATAACACCGTTGAATATCGGTGATCGACCCAAGGGGAACAAACTTCATCACCGACCGATCCGGACGCCGCGCCACATAATTCCCTGATCCGCGGCGAGAGGCGATCATCCCGTCATCGCGCAGGCGCGCCAGTGCCGTGCGCAAGACAGGGCGCGATACGCCGCAGACCTGCGCGAGCACTTCTTCAGGGGGAAGGCGCGATTGCAGCGGATACCGGCCTTCGACGATATCCGAAAGCAGGCGATCATAGACCTGATCGGCCAAAGTCGGTTCGCGCCGTCCTGATGGTGTCATGACCGTCCCCTGCTGCTGGATCTATACATCGACGCCCGCGATCCGGTAGATCGATTCCATAAGACGCAGGGTCTGCAAATTGTCCAGCCTGTCGGTCGCAAACGGTTTGCCGCTGCGCAAACCTGAAACAAACTCGGTCACAGCGCCGGTAAAGCAAGCCTGATAATTCGCGGTCAGGTCATGCAACGACAACTCTTCTGGTCGTGACAGGCGGAAAATACGATCACGGTCAAAGATCAGCGTATCGGCATCGCCCAGCAATTCCAGGCGATCGGTCGGCAGCGGCGGATACCCAAGGGCGGAAATATTGGCATCAATCTGGATCAGCGCCCCCTGCGCGGTCTTGAGGGTCACAAGCGCGACATCTTCACCTTGCAGATCGGGGTTGATACGGTCCAACCGGGCGGACAAGATTTCCATCTCGCCCAAGACCGAGCGCAAGGCATCAAGGTGGTGGATCAGCACTTCAAACACCAGGAGCCGCTTGAACCCTGCCAGATAGGGCTGGCGGCCCAGCAGGAATGGCACCTTGCCGGGATAATCGAACAGTGAAGACGATCTGACCGTGAGGCGCGCATGGCGCAGGGTGCCGATCTCGCCCGCCTGAACGCGGCGCGCGATTTCAGCGTAATGCGGCCTGAACCGGTAGTTCTCGTGCACCATGAACCGAACGCGATCGCCCACATCCGCGATCAGCGCTTCCGCCTCGGCAACAGTGGGTGTCATCGGCTTTTGGCACATCACATGCGCAGCATGGTCTGCTGCCAGCCTGACCAATGGCGCATGGGTGCCCACCGGGGTGATGATGTCGATGGCATCCGGCTTGGTTGCCGACAACATCTCGGCCACGTCGGTAAAGACCTGCGCAATACCGAACGCGCGCGCCCTCTCTTGGGCCTTTTCCCGGTCGGGGTCGCAGATGGCCACCAAAGACACCGCCTCCTGGGCTTGCCATCCCTTCAAGTGAAATTCGCTGATCGCTCCTGCCCCGGCAATCGCTACCTTGATGTGTTTCATCCTGCTCTCCTGAAAACGCTGGGTTCTGATATCTGCTTTTTACTTTGTTTACAACTATTGACTAATATTGGAATCACAGTTACCCGTTTTTACGACCAACAAGGATCCGAGCCCATGCGCCATACTGTAACCCCCGTTGATCTGGCCCTGTCCATCATGGCTGTTCCGCCCTTGGCCCGCACGGCTGATGGCACATTTGACGATGCTGCAAACGGGGCGGTGATCCGTCATCTGGAAGGAGGCAGCGTCACGACGCTTCTCTATGGCGGGAACGCATTGGCGCAGCATTGGCCGATGTCGGTTTATGCCGATTGGCTGGACAGGTTGGAGGCTTTGGTTGCCCCTGACAGCTGGTTGCTGCCATCGGTCGGGCCGGACGCCGGCAAACTGGCGGATCAGGCTGCCATTCTGAAAACCCGCAATTTTCCGGTGGCTTTGCTGCTGCCGATGGGGGCACCGCTGACCCACACAGGACTGGCGAACGCCCTGCGCCGTTTCACCGCAGACGCGGGCGTGCAGCTCTTGGTCTACATCAAGACCGATGCGTACATTCCAGCCCAGACGCTGGCCGACCTGGTCGCAGAAGGTGTTGTTTTCGGGGTGAAATATGCGGTGCCGCGTGACCTTGGTGGCGATGACCCGTATCTGAGCGAAATCATCGCAGCCATCGGCGCACAGCGCGTGATCTCGGGCTTTGGCGAGCCGCCTGCAATTCCGCACATGCTGGACTTCGGGCTGCCGGGGTTCACCGCAGGCTCTGTCTGTATCGCGCCATCTTTGTCCAACGCCCTCTTCCAGGCCCTGAAACAGGGGGACAAAACCCGCGCCGAAGCGCTTT
Organism: Pseudotabrizicola formosa; assembly: GCF_002900965.1. GTDB lineage: Bacteria > Pseudomonadota > Alphaproteobacteria > Rhodobacterales > Rhodobacteraceae > Pseudotabrizicola > Pseudotabrizicola formosa. Next base: position 104,065 of record NZ_PJOM01000006.1, read on the forward strand.
TGCGGCCCATTCAGCCGCTCGAAAATCTTCGGGGGCAGATCAATGAGATCCGTGTGCTGCACGAGGCTGTTGCGCTTGCTGGCATCGCGGAGACCGGGCCGATCCTGCTGCCAAGTTCACCTGTGCCAGACGATCGCCGCGCAGAGATCGCGAAGGCGGCCATCTTGCTGCGCGCAGCCGAAGAAGATTTCAGGGCCGCATCTGCCGCCTGAAACTGGCCTGCCATGCCAGACCATAGATCAAAAGGGAGGAACCTTATGACCAATTTCATCAAACCAACCCGTCGGCAACTCTTGCAAGGGGCTGCGGCCCTTGGTGCCTTCGGCCTCAGCCCGGCCCGCGCTCTGGCGGCAGGCTACCCTGACCGCCCGGTCACTTTGCTGGTTCCGTGGGGGGCTGGCGGGGGCACGGATGCGACCGCTCGCATGATCGCGGCCTTGCTGGAAAAGCGGTTGGGTCAGCCCTTTTCTGTGGTCAACCGCACCGGCGGGGCGGGGGTTGTCGGGCATTCGGCCATCGCCTCGGCCGAAGCGGACGGCTACACCTTGGGCATTGTGACGGTGGAAATCACCATGATGCACCACCTTGGCCTGACCGAGCTTGGCCCTGACAACTATACTGCGCTCGGCCTGATGAATGCGGACAGCCCCGCTGTCACTGTGTCCGCGGACAGCCCCTACAAGGATATCGCGGCACTCACCGAAGCGATCCGCAGCTCTGCGCCCGGAACCTTCAAGGCCAGTGGCACGGGCCAGGGCGGTATCTGGCATCTGGCGCTCGTCGGCTGGCTCAAGGCGCTTGGTCTGGCCGCCGATCATGTGATCTGGGTGCCGTCCGAAGGCTCTGCCCCCGCAATGCAGGATCTGATTGCCGGCGGCGTCGATATCGTCACCGTGTCTCTGGCCGAAACCAAGGCGATGGTGGATGCGGGCCGCGCCCTTAATCTGGCGCTGATGGGGGCTGCGCGTGCCAGCAGCCACCCCGATCTGCCAACGCTTGCCGAAGCCGGTGGGGGCGATTTTGCGCTTGCAACCTGGCGCGGCGTTTGCGGACCCAAGGACCTGCCGGCCGATGTGGCACAAACCATCTCTGACGCCTTGGCCGAAATCGCGGCAGATCCCGAATTCGTCGCCTTCATGGGCGATCGCGGCTTCAATATCGAATACCTCGATCCCTCCGCGCATGCGGCCATGATGGCAGAGGCCGATGTGGCAATGGGAGAAACCTTGCGTGCTGCGGGCCTGAGCCAGGGGTGATCCCCGGCGCAGGACCGAAGGGCGGGCATAAATCAATGCCCGCCCCTACAGAATTTGGGGGGAAGGTATCATGCGCGTCACAGACGCCCTTTCGGGCGCGATTTTCTTGGCGGTCGGGCTATTTGTGTTTCAGACCGCAGCCGGCTTTCCCAATCCGGGTGGCATGCCTCACGGCGCATCCCTGCTTCCCAGCCTGCTGGGCCTGGGATTGATGATTGGCGGCGGCCTGCTGGTCATCAGCGATATCCTTGCGCGCAGGACGGCGAAAATCACCCCTTCTGTTCTCTCCCTTGACCCCGAACTCAAAACGGCCCGCGGGTTGCTGCCTGTCGCAATGGTGATGGTCCTGATCCTCGGTCAGATCCTGCTGGCCGGAACATTTGGCTATCTGGCGGTTTCGATTGTGGGTCTGACGCTGCTCTTTCTAACGGTGCGGCTGTCGGCACTCTCCTCCTTGGGTCTTGCCATCGCAGGCAGCCTGCTGTGCTGGTGGCTTTTTGCCGGGCTGCTGCGCGTGCCCCTGCCCCGTGGCCTGCTGGAAGGAGTGCTTTGAATGGGTACCTTCGACACCATTTATGTTGCCGCGCTTCTTGTGATGGATCCGACAGTTCTGCTGACCGCCTTGCTGGCGGGCATGTTCGGCATGTTTGTCGGCGCGATGCCCGGCCTGACAGCCACAATGGCAACCGCGCTTCTGGTGCCGATCACCTTCTTCATGGATCCGATCCCTGCCCTCGCAGCCATCGTGACCGCCAGTGGCATGGCAATCTTTGCCGGAGACATTCCCGGCGCGCTTCTGCGCATTCCCGGCACCCCCGCATCTGCGGCCTATGTGGAAGACAGCCATCGCTTGGCGCAGCAAGGCAAGCTGAACCTGGCGCTGGGGGTCAGCCTGGTTGTGTCTTGCATCGGCGGGATGTTCGGGATCGCGGTCCTGTTCCTTGCCGCCCCCACCCTCGCCGAATTTGCGCTCAAGTTCACCTCATACGAATACTTCTGGCTTGCAGCGCTTGGCTTGTCCTGTGCCATTTTCATCGCCTCCTCCGCGCCGCTCAAGGCGGGGATAGCGCTGCTGATCGGCCTCACCCTTGCCACCGTCGGGCTTGACCCCACGACCGGTGTCCCCCGCTTCACCTTCGGCAGCACAGACCTGCTGGCGGGGGTCGAGTTCATTCCGGCCATGATCGGCCTCTTTGCGCTGGCCGAGATCCTGCGCGGCGTCATCCGCCTCAACGCCGCAGAACCGGTACAGGTCGTGCCGCCCTCCCCCGGGTCATTGTTCAAAGGTGTGGGTGCGGTCGTCCGCAAGCATCCCAAGAACATCTTGCGAAGTTCAATGTTGGGCACATTGATCGGAGCTTTGCCAGGTGCAGGGGCCGATATCGCAGCCTGGATGGCCTATGCCGTCTCGAAACGCTTTTCGAAAACGCCACAGGCCTATGGCAAGGGCCATGTCGAAGGCTTGGTTGATGCCTCCTCTGCCAATAATGCCGCAGTCGGCGGATCCTGGATCCCGGCCCTTGTCTTTGGCATCCCGGGCGACAGCGTGACGGCCATCGTGATCGGCGTGCTCTACATGAAGGGGCTGAACCCCGGACCCACAGTCTTCCTGCAAAATCCTCAGTTGATTTACGCGGTATTCCTCATTTTCATTCTTTCCACCCTTCTCATGCTGCCTTTGGGCTGGGCCGCCGTCCGTGCCGCGCGTCAGGTGCTGCGCGTGCCGCGCCGCATCCTTTTGCCCATGGTGCTCAGCTTTTGTCTGGTCGGCGCCTTCGCCATGACAAACTCTCCGTTCGGTATCATTGTCATGCTCGCCATGGGGGTGTTTGGCTGGTTGATGGAAGAAAACGGCTTTCCGGTCGCGCCCGTCATCCTTGGGCTTGTGCTTGGCCCCATGTTCGAACGCATGTTCATGACCTCGATGATCAAGTCGGGCGGTGATCTGACGGCATTCTTCGACCGTCCCATCGCCGCTGTTCTGGGCATCTGCGTCCTGCTGCTCTGGGGCTACGCCCTGCTCAGTGCGCTTGTGCGCGCCTCACGGACAAGACAGACCGCCTGACCCCATTATCTGTTTTCAAATATCCCACGGGGGTCCGGGGGTGTGAAACCCCCGGTTCCGCCGGCCAACAATCGGAGACTGACATGCTGACAGGCAAGCACCTTATCGCGGGCGACTGGGTTT
>NZ_PJOM01000007.1 GCF_002900965.1 Pseudotabrizicola formosa
GAGATGACAAAGGTCGCCCCCACCGCGATGATTGCGATAAAGGCGGACCGGGTGACCACATTGGCAATATTGGTGCCGCTGAGAAAGCTGGAGTTGAGCATCACACCGGCCAGGATCACGATGGCCAGCGCAAGGAACGGGCCCATGTCGGCCCAGCGAAAGCGGCGGGGAGCGGCGGCGGCTTCGGTCAGAACACTTGTGGTCATGCTGTTTTCCTTCCGGCCTGCGCCGATCCGCTGGTGGCGGCGTAAACCACATTCTGTTCCGTCACCTGATCGCCCGAAAGCTCCGCCACGATGCGGCCTGCGCGCATCACCAGCACCCGGTCAGACAGGCCGACCAGTTCAGGCAATTCGGATGAAATCACGATGCAGGCCTTGCCCGCGCGCACCAGTTGGTTGATGAAGTCGTAGATCTGGCTCTTGTTGCCGATGTCGATGCCGCGTGTGGGCTCGTCGATGATCACCACCGAAGGATCGGTCATCATCACCTTGGCAAGCAACAGCTTTTGCTGATTGCCGCCCGAAAGCTGGCCGGCATCCAGATGCACCGATCGCACGCGGATGTCATAGGTTGCGACGGCCTGTTCCAGCGCCGTCGATTCCTTGCGGCGGTCCAGCGTCAGGCGGCCGTGCACGATGTCCATGGCCTGCAGCGTGAGGTTCGGGGCCAGCGGTTCATCCAGCAGCAGGCCCTTGCCCTTGCGGTCTTCGGTCAGGTAGACCAGCCCCGCGGTCTGCCACGCGCTGACCGAACGATGCGCAACTTCCTTCCCGTTCAATATGTAGCGGCCCTGCGCCGGGCGCAGGCCCAGCAAGCCTTCGAACAATTCCGTGCGTCCAGATCCGATCATTCCGCCGATACCCAGCACTTCGCCGGGGTGAACCGCAAAGCTGCCCTCAACAGCCCCATGATCGACCACAAGGTTGCTGACCTGCAGCACCGGGACAGCTGACGGAGCTGGCCGCTTGGGCGGGTAGAGCATGTCCAGCTTGCGACCGACCATCAGCTCGGCCATGTCGCGCTGCGACAGACCGGCGGCGGGCCAGGTGCCGATCATGCGGCCATCGCGCAGTACGGTGATACGGTCAGCCAAGGCTTCGACCTCATCCAGCCGGTGCGAGATATAGAGCACCGCGACGCCCTGCTCGCGCAGGCCACGCACCACGGCCAGCAGGGCGGCCACCTCGTCATTTGCCAAAACGGCGGTAGGTTCGTCAAAGATCACGACTTTGCGCTGTTCCAAGAGCGCGCGGGCAATCTGCACCAGCTGCCGCTGCGCCAGCGGCAGGCTGCCGACCCGGTCGGACGGGTGGCAATGCGCGCCTATGGCCGACAGAATCCGAGCCGAACGCCGGTTCATTTCGCGGTCGTCGACCACCCATCTCCGGGTCAGCTCCCGGCCCAGAAACAGGTTCTGCGCGACCGACAGATCACCCGCCAGAAGAATTTCCTGATGCACCAGCACCACACCGGCCGCCTCGGCCGCCGCGGCATCTGCAAAGCCGACCCGATGGCCAGCCATTTCCAGATGCCCGGCTGACGGCTGGACATGGCCTGACAGCAGTTTCATCAAGGTTGATTTTCCAGCACCATTTTCGCCGATGATCGCGTGAATCTCTCCAGCACGGACATCCAGCCCCACCTCTGACAGAACCGTGATCGGACCGTAGGCCTTGCCCAAGGCCACCGTGCGCAGGGCCGGTGCCGCCGCTGTCGGCAGAGCGGCAGCAGAGCCGGGTATGGGCAGGGTCTGAGCCATCGTCATTCAAACGCAGAGAGCAGGCGGTCACGCGACCGCAGAATGTGTTCGCGCATGGCGGCCTCGGCGGCAGGCGGGTCGCCCGCGCGGAAGGCGGCAAGCAGGCTTTCATGTTCGCCCAACGCCTCTTGGGTGACGCGGGTGTGAAACATCAGGCGGAAGATGTGCAGATGCACATGCTGATTGAACAAGGTGAAGCGGATCACATCATTCCCGGCAATTTTCAGGATGGCATCGTGAAAATAGGCGTCGGCGCGGGCAAAGCGGGAATAGCGGCTGGTGCGGTCCACCGGGGGTTCTCCGTGGCCCATGTCTGCCGCCGCATCCTCCAGCAGTTTCAGTGAGTCAGGCGTCATGTTCAGCGCAGCCAGCCGTGCACCCTCGGGCTCCAAAAGAAGCCGGAAGGTGTACAGATCATCAAACTGTTTGCGGGTCAGCTGCGGTGCTGCCGAATAACCGATCAGATGTTCCTTGCGCACCAGCCCTTCACGTTCCAGCCGCGACAATGCCTCCCGCACCGGTGTCTGCGACACGTTCAGATCGCGGGCGATGACATCAATCGGAATGCGCGCACGCGGCGCAATTTCGAGCGACATCAGCCGTTCGTAGATGTTGTCGTAAACACCATCGACCACACTCGCCGGGCGTATGGTTGCTGCCCTGTCCTTCGTCCGGTCCGCTGCGACTGCCATCTGCTCACCCTTTTGATTTGCGGCTTGATGCGTCGCAATGAGTCGCAAATATGATATCGAATGTCAAACACAATATCATATACGATCTGATATAGGATTATGGACCAAGATGTATTACACCCGGTCACATGGGTCGTCGCACCACAGGTTTGCGGGCACTGTACAATGCCTGCCCCAAACGGGAGGAAACGGAAAACATGGAATATTTCGGTACAATCAGGGCGCCGCGAGAGATTCTGTTCGGCTTTGGCCAACGCCGTGCACTTGGCGCCATCGCGCGTCGTTTGGGGCGGCGCGCCTTGGTGGTCACGGACACGCGGCTGGCCGCTGATGCAGACTTCCGTGCCATGATCGCGGACCTGGAGAGTGCGGGGATCGTGGTGCGCATCGAAGCGGGCACCTTGCCGGATGTTCCGGTTGAGTCCGCCGTTGCCGCGGCTGCGGCGGCGCGTCCTTTCGACCCCGATCTGGTCATTGCGGTTGGCGGTGGTTCTTGCCTCGACATGGCCAAATGTGTCGCCCTCCTTCTGTCGCATGGCGGCAAGCCGCAGGACTACTATGGCGAGTTGAAAGTGCCCGGCCCGGTTTTGCCGCTCATCGCCATACCGACAACTGCAGGAACCGGGTCGGAGGTGACACCGGTCGCGGTGCTGTCCGATGCCGAGCGCAGTCTGAAAGTCGGGATTTCCAGCCCATATCTGATCCCCGACATCGCGATATGCGACCCGGACCTGACCCTGACCTGCCCACCGGGCCTGACGGCAATAGCGGGGGCCGATGCTTTGACCCATGCGATCGAGGCGTTTACCGCGGCCCGGCGCCCGGTCACTGATGGGTTGACCCAGGAACGTGTCTTCATCGGCAAGAACGCCATTTCAGATCAGTTCGCGTTGCGGGCAATCGCCTTGCTGTGGGAGGGGCTGGAAGCGGCCTGCGCCGTGAGCACGGACCTGACGGCCCGCGCGCAGGTGATGCAGGGTGCCACATTCGCCGGACTGGCCTTTGGCGTCGCGGGCACCGGGGCGGCGCATGCGATCCAATATCCGGTGGGTGCGCTTACCCATACTGCGCATGGGCAGGGCGTGGCCTGTCTGATGCCCTGGGTGATGGATTGGAACCGCCCAGTGATCGGCCGTGAACTGGGACAGATTGCCACTGCCATCGGGCTGGCAAGCGGAGATGACGTCATCCCCGCGGTTTCCGCCCTGTTCCGGCGCATTGGAATTCCGCCAACCCTTTCAGACCTTGGCCTTGCACAGAACCGTCTTGCCTGGGTCGCCGAACAGGCCTGCAGCATTGAACGCCTGATCCAGAACAATGCACGCCCCATTGCCCGCGCCGACATGCTGCGCCTGTTGAGCTCTGCCTTTACGGGCAATCGCAGCTTGATGGCCACAGCCTGACCCATCTCTTCAAGGATAGATCATGCCACTCGAATCTCTCACCCAAATCGCGTTTTCAGATCCCGCTCTGCATGCCAAAGGTCTTTTTATCGGAGGGGAATGGCTGCCCGGACGCGGCATCCCTGTCATCAACCCGTCAACTGCAGAACAACTGGCCGAGGTGGCGGACGCCTCGGTTGCCGATGCGATGAATGCGGTCGCTTCCGCCCAGACCGCTGCGGCAGGCTGGCGGGCGACGCCACCCCGCCAGCGTGCAGAGGTTCTGCGCCGCTGGTTCGGGCTGATGACCGACCATGCCGAAGATCTGGCCATGCTGATCTCGCTCGAGAATGGCAAATCCCTGACCGATGCCCGGGGCGAGGTCGCCTATGCCGCTGAGTTTTTCCGCTGGTATGCCGAAGAAGCTGTCCGCATCGCGGGCGAATTTCGGCAGGCCCCTTCCGGAGCGAATCATATTCTTGTCGATCACGACCCGATCGGCATAGCGGTCCTGATCACACCGTGGAACTTTCCGGCCGCAATGGCGACCCGCAAGATAGGCCCTGCGCTTGCGGCCGGCTGTACCGTTATCCTGAAACCGGCCTCTGAAACGCCACTGACCGCCTACGCCATGGCACGTCTGGGCGCGATGGCGGGCGTTCCTGCCGGTGTGGTCAACGTGATCACCACCAGCCAGCCGGGCCCCGTGGTCAATGCCATGCTGGCAGATCCACGCGTGCGCAAGCTGTCCTTTACCGGATCCACCGGGGTGGGCCGGGTGTTGATCGCCGAGGCAGCAAGGACCGTGGTATCTTGCTCCATGGAACTGGGCGGCAATGCGCCGTTCCTTGTCTTTGATGATGCGGATTTGGACGCCGCTCTCGATGGCGCCATGATCGCCAAAATGCGCAACGCAGGTGAAGCCTGCACGGCAGCCAACCGCTTTTACGTGCAGGCCGGGATTCATGATGCCTTTGTCGCGGGCCTGACCAAACGCATGGCTGCGCTGAAGGTGGGGCCGGGAACAGACCCGGCCACACAGGTTGGCCCGATGATCACCACAAAGGCGGTCGCAAAGATCGACCGGCTGGTGCGTGACGCAGTAGCGGGCGGGGCCAATGTGACCACGGGCGGCATGCCCCTGCCCGGGTCAGGATATTACTACCCACCAACGGTTATCGAGAATGTCAGCGCAAACGCCGAAATCGCGCGGGAAGAGATTTTCGGGCCGGTGGCACCCGTCTACCGCTTCGACAGCGAGGCGCAGGCGATCACGCTCGCCAATGCCACCGAATACGGGCTTGCGGCCTATGTCTATTCGCGCGACCTTTCGCGTGCGCTGCGGGTGGGCAAAGGCATAGAAACCGGCATGGTCGCCATCAATCGCGGCCTGATGTCGGACCCGGCCGCCCCCTTTGGCGGGGCCAAGCAAAGCGGGCTGGGGCGTGAAGGCGGGGTTACCGGGATCATGGAATATCTGGAACCGAAGTATTTCGCTGTAAATTTCTAAGAGGGCCGATGACACAGGATCTGTACCGCAACCGAGATTTCATTCCGGATTTCGATGCGCTGATGGCGGAAATTGCGGCAAGGTCAGCCGAGCTTGCCGCCAGGGTGACCGTGCAGGCCGATGTCCCCTATGGCCCGGACCCAAGGGCCCGGATGGATATTCTGTTTCCCCCAGGCGTGAAGAATGGGGCCCCCGTGCACATGTTTGTCCACGGGGGATATTGGCGGTCCGGCAGCAAGGCTGATCACCACCTTGTCGCGGCCCCGGTTCATGCTGCAGGGGGCATTGCTGTCATCACCGGCTATGGTCTGATGCCCTCGACCCGGTTGGGGGCAATCGTGGCCCAGATCCGCAGCGCGGCCCGACATATACTTGCGCTGGCCCCCACCCTTGGGGCTGATCCTGCGCGCTTTACCGTCAGCGGTCATTCTGCGGGTGCCCATCTGGTAAGCTATCTTGCCGCCCGAGGCCTGAAAGAACGCCCCGCGCCCGACCTTCCTGACATTCGGGGCATTCTCATGGTCAGCGGAATTTACGATCTGTCCGGCATTCCGACCAGTTTTCTCAGGGATGAAACTGCAATGACTACAGAGGAAGCCCGTGCCTGGTCGCCTCTGAGTGCCGCTCATCGGCCGGGCGTTTCGAGAGTCCTCACCCGGGGCACCCTTGAAACCGCACCATTTCAGGATCAGGCGCGTGCTTTCGCGGCCCTTCTTGATCACCATGGTCGGCCTAGCACCTTGCGCGAAGAGGCCGGCCTGAACCACCTGAGCATTGTTCTGGCCCTCTCCAACCCATCCAGCGCGCTTGGCGGTGTTCTGTCAGCGATGACAGCGGGTGAAGCCTAATCCGTCATCTGCCCATAGCAGTTCCAAACAAAGGTTCCTCATCGCGCTTTCTCGTTAATTTTCACCACATAAGCGCCGCGCTTGCGGAGATGCAGGTATGTCCGATAATCTTGCATTATCGGATCCAGAGGTAAGACGCTTGAAAATGCCAGTGGCCAAGCATGGAAGCCGCCTTCCACCCCTGCCCTGCCTGCGGCATGCACTTTGGCTAAAATGGGTTCTCCAGCATCACACCGGTTGGCACGAAGTCACTGACATTCCCGGTCACGACCGTGGCACCGCGACGGAGCGCCGATGCCGCGATCATGAGATCGGCCCCGTTGTGACCGATCTCTGCAGTCAGCCGACCCCAGATCCGCGCATCCTCGGCCTCAAAAAACAAAATGCGGTCTGAGAACAGGAGCACGGTTCGATCAAGCCAAGCCTTCAAATCACGCGCGAAGTCTGGATCTCTTGCCTGTTGTTGACGAATGCCGCGCTCAATTTCGCCAAGTGTTATGACGCTCAGATACAGGTCTTGTTCCGCCCTCCCCCGCAGCCATGCCGCGACTTTTGGTGCGCGGTCCGGACGGCGAACCGCAGAAATGACATTGGTGTCGAGGATGTACATCAGAAAGACACATCGCGTGGCTTTGCTTCGAGGCGGGCAAACTCCCCTCCTGGGAAGGCCATCAGATGATCGGCAAAACTCATCCGCGCGCTGACCGCACCCTCAAGCAGCCGATGGTATTCATCAGCCGACAGGATCACCACTGCGGGCTTGCCCCGTCGCGTCACTTCTTGCGGCGTTCCGGCGAGCGCCGCGTCGACGACCGCGCTGAACTTGTTCTTTGCATCCTGAACCGTCCACATTGCCATTTACCTGTCTAGCTGGATGTCTAGCTAGATATCGTGCAGCGTGATGCGGTTGTCAAGACAAGCTGTCCCGTATCGCTGTTTGAACGGTTGGTGATGAAACTTACTCCCCATCAAATCTGGCGCTGCGCGATTCATGCTTTAGCCTGACGAAGCCTGATCAACATCCGCACGCACGGGATAATGTTTCCATCAGACCGCGCTGGTGTGGCGGAAGGGTTCATCCTCCAAGAGCACCTCACCCCTGCCCCAAGCCCGGACTTGATGCACATGATTGCGTTCACCCAGAAGGTCTTCTGCTGCTCCGGCGACATTACGGCGCAGATCTCATTCAGGGCAGAGGCCACTTCGGTCTTTTTCGCGGCCTTCGCATCGGGTGGGGCGACTTAACAGCTGTTAAGTCATGCGAGGAATGCCCACGTACATTTGATGCATTAACAGCTGTTAAGCCGCATTGCGTCTGGACATCAGCGCCATGACCATTGGCCCGCAAGAGAACTCGCCCGCAGCGGCCTTGTTCGTCAGAGCGCGCAGATATCCCCCCGGCGATTTGATCTCAGCAAAGCGCTCCAGCATCGCGACAACAACTATCGACGCCTGTTCTGGGCCCATGCAGCGCTGTGCTTCGTCCCAAGCGGAGGCGCTGATCCCCATTGCCGGGCGCACTTGGCTGGCCGCGGCGAAAAGCTGATGCCAGTGTCGGATTTCGCCTGGATAAAAGGTCTTGAGGGACGGACAGCCCGCAATCACCAAATGGAGCGGGATCTTGGGTATCCGTCTGGTGTCTGGCGCTTCACTGTCAGCCTCAGCCTCGACAAGGACCGCTTCAGGCTCATCGATATCCGCCTTGCCGTTTTCCAAGGCATGTTCAAAATCTATAGAGTCTTTATTTGAATTATGATGGTGATGCTCAAAACGGGCATCATTGGTGACCATATTCTCTGTTTCAGCGCCATCGATACGGTTGCGCGCCTGGTCGAGCAGCGTCTCGAGAGAGGTCCGGTAAGTCTTCAGATCGTCAAGAGATAGCTTGCGCCGAAGAGCGCGCGCTATGAGGGCCGCCGTGTCGTTCAGCTGGTCCCAGAGGCCAAGACCGGGAAGCATCTCTTCGCCGAACTCTGCCAAGGCCGCCACGTCGCGCCGCATGAGGCTCACAATCTCCCTGAGCCGGCGCACACGGTCTTCAGCTTCACGCACAGCCTCTGCAGCGCGTGCAATCTCTTCTGCCCGGCAATAGAGCGGAGAAAGGTCGAAGCCGAAGGCCACGCGCTCGTCACCATGCTTGCGGATGTAGCGCTTCCCGTTGGGACTGTCGCGCCGCATGAGCAGCCCAGCCCCAACCAGACGGCTGAGGTGGCGCCGCATCGTCGAGCAGGGCATGCCGTTCAGTCGTTCGCAGATCGTTTTGTTGGACGGGAAAACGACCATTTCAGCATCGCCCCCAAGTGCATCATTGGGAAAGAAGCTGAGCAGCCCTTGCAGAACGGTCAGATCACGCTCAGAGACCCCAAAGGCAGCCTGCGCCTTGGACAGTTCGCGAAGAAGCGTCCACTTGTTTACGGGCTTGCCGGGCACAGAAGCTACTGGACGCTCGATCACACGCAGATGCGCATACGAGATCGGCCGCTTGAACGGCGAAATCGGTGTATACTCCATGATGTCATTCACGAAGGCAAAATTTCCCTGGCCCGCGAATCGCTTTACGCTTGCGGGAAAAGGGCCAGATCGCTACAGTCAGAGGTGCGAAAACTGAGTTTTGTAGCGGGCTGGTCCCATACGAAACCTAAGAAAGGTCTCGTGAAGCATGCTTCTCGGGGCCTTTTTCTTTTCTGCCTGTCTCGTGCCTCCTTTTTTTGGTGTTGCTCTTCCTCAGTCTTCCGAACGCTTCCAGCGCTCGTGAAGTTCGGCAATCAGCTGCGGGGCCTTGCCCTCAAGCCAGCTGACAAAACCCGGGTCATCAGCCTTCAGGTCAAGCTTGAGCTGCCTGCCGCGACGTGCGGTAATGACCACCGCAGCACCGACACCTGGAATGACCACACACGGCTCATTTCGGGGCTGCGATACGGGGGAGGGGCGCTTGGCCTTAGCCGCTGCCGCCAACACTGCTAAAAATGCTGCATCAGAGGCCTCCTCCACACCTCGAGAATGGGAGGACTTGGCTCCGGTCGCCACTGCCGCGAGGTGTTGACGGTCGATCTGCGCATCGCTCATCGCCTTCTTCAGATCTTCCCATCGGGGCCGCCCGATGCCGGGCGCCGCTCCAATCGCAAGGATAAGATCTTCGCCGACAGTGCGCACGACGCCCAACAGCTGCGAAACACCAGCTTCGGTGAGATTGAGAACCTCTGCCACACCCTTGTTGGTGCGTTCAGTCTCGCCGAGGTGATCTCCATTCAGCAAAGCGGATGCCACCAAGGCGCGTTCGATGAAACTCAGGTCCCGCCGCTCCTGGTTCTCCACCAGCTGATCCCGGAGCGCCTGATCCCCGTCCATTTCTGTGACGATGGCACGGACCCTGAGTCCAAGCTCCCGGCACGCCTCCAGCCGGCGCCGACCATAGATGAGGCTGTAGCGATCCCCGTCAAGCGGGCGCACCAAGATGGGCACCCGCTGTCCGCTTCTCGAAATCGAGGCTTTCAGGCCATCAATCTCGATCTGCAAGCGGTCGTCCAGCCTGCCGGTGGTCTCTATCGTGTCTGGATCAATCTCGAATACGCCGCCCCGAAGTCGGCGCCCCTCAAGGGCGTCTGGCGCGTTGCGCAAGGTCTGCAGCGGCAGTCCCAGTTTAGGCCTTCTTGCCATTGCGTCCCCACGTGCTTTGAACAATCGCAGCGATCTCGTCGTTGACGGCGTTCATAGACTCGATTGCGCGGTCAAACGTCTGGCGCGTGAAGTCCTTCTTGTCTGCTTCGTAAAGGGTCTGCTTGGTCAGCCCGGCATCCGAGATCGCCGTCGACTCGACCATATGGTTGGTCAAGACCGACCGGCCAAAAAGTCCCCGAATGAAGGCAATGACCTCCGTCTGAGGCGCATCACCCACCTTGTATCGGGTGGGCAGAAAGCGCAGCCAGTCAAAGCGCAGATTGGCGCCTGCATCACGGATCACACCGAGCAAGTCTGCCGTCATGCGCAAAAACTGCGACATGGACATGAGGTCGAGCATTTGAGGATGCACGGTGACCAGCACACCAGAAGAGGCAGACAGCGCAGACATGGTCAGAAAGCCGAGTTGCGGCGGGCAGTCGATCACGACCACATCGTAGTTGCTCTCGACACTGGCGAGCGCGTCCCGAACTCTTGCAAAAAAAGCGCGCGCGCCGCCGCGCTGGATCGCAGCCGGTGTCTCGTGCTCAAACTCCATCAGCTCAAGGTTGCCCGGAATAAGGTCAAGGCCGCGGATGTAAGTCTTTCTGATCACGTCGGAAATAGGAACGGGGTCGTCGTATCGAACCGCGTCGTAAAGTGTCCCGCCTTCCATCAGATCAAGTTCGGGCTGGATACCATGCAGCGCAGACATGGAAGCCTGAGGATCAAGGTCGATCGCCAGAACGCGATACCCCTTGAACGCCAGTCGCTGCGCAAGATGCGCCGATGTGGTCGTCTTGCCGCTTCCGCCCTTGAAGTTCACGACAGAAATCACTTGCAGCTCATCACCAGCGCGTCGCCCTGGCACATATGTTCCAGGCCTCTTAGCATTTGCCTCCAGGCTATGCCGAATCTCCCAGATATCATCGAGCGTGTAGCGTCTGTGGCTGCCCGCCGTGGTCTCCACATCCGAGATCTTTCCTTCGCGGTGCAGCTTGCGAAGGTAGGTGTGATCGACCCCAAGGAGTTCTGCGGCCTCGCCACTGCTGAGGCTGCGCATAACCTTCTTGGCATCTGGCGGAAAGTGAGCCGTGCGCTGCGCACGCAAATTGGAAGCAAGGAGCTCCGCAAAATGGCCAATAGCGATGTCGAGGTCTTGTTCTACTGCGCTCATACCCTGCTCGATCCGTGGGCGCGGTTTTTATGTGTCCGCGCGGTATTTTTCGAGACTATTGCCCGAGCAATCAGATTCGCGCAAGCTCTTTCTAGATCTGGTGCGGTAGCGTACAACACCCACAAGGATCACGGGACCCCAAAGTCAGACCTGTACAGTCACCAGGTGCCGCGAGAAGTTTGCGTCATAAGGGTTCGCAAAGGCGGGCGGGGCAGGGGGCTTTTGCCGATGTGCGGAATCACATCAGCCATTCGACCGGCAGCCAGCCGACGACCCTCACGGCAAGGCGCTTCAAGGCGGTAGAGCCTGGCTCGTCAGTCACTACAATCTGACGCGCCGTATCGGTCCAGATCACCTGGCCATGCCGGAGACCAACCTGCCAGGCGGCCCCTGACAGCCCCATGTCAAACACAGCATGAAGCGCCCCCGCAAGCCGCGGACTTTCGATCAGGATGCCCATCTCGGTGTTCAGCGTGGTCGACCGGGGGTCAAAATTGAACGAGCCGACGAACAGCCGCGCGTCATCAACGGCAAAGGTCTTTGCATGCAGACTGGCCTTTGACAGGCCCATGCGTCGACGCTTTCTGCCCGGGCGGTCAGGCGCCGCACCGGCATGCAGTTCGAAAAGCCCAAGGCCGGCGCGTAGCATCGCACGACGACGCTTTACATAGCCTGCATGTACGGCGACCACATCGGTTGCCTCAAGACTGTTGGTCAACGCGCGCACCGCCACACCGCGCGATGTCAAGGTGGTAAAGGCGTCTAGCCCCGCCTTGCCCGGCACCAGATAGGGAGACACCAGATCGATCCTTCGCTCGATCCGACCGACAGCCTGCATCAGGCGCGTGGCCAAAAGATCTTCTAGCGGCACCGCACCCAATCCTTTGACCGGATCATCGCTGACAAGCACCGCATGCGTCCATTCCAGCTCCAGACGACCGTTGTTGATTTCGGCACAGAGTTGGGCGCTGTTCAGGCCTGCAAGGTGATCACCAAAATGCGGGCTGTCACGAAACCGTGCCAGCCCATGTGCGATCGGGCTGCCCCCGGTCGCCGTTCCGATGATGGGACCGGCCGGATGCGCCGAAAGGCAAGCCCAGTAGCGGTCAAAATCCTCGGACACCGCAGGCACGATGGCACCCGTCGCCAGCACATCCAGATCGACGAACAGCGCATCGTCGCCAGTGTCAAAATACCTGTCGCCCACATTGCGCCCGCCCAGGATCGTCACAACACCATCGACCGTGAAGGACTTGTTGTGCATGCGCCGGTTCAATCGAAAGAAGTCGAAGGCATAGCAAAGGGCCTTGGCCCGACGCAGAGGAAAAGGGTTGTAAAGTCGCACCTCAACATTCGGATGCGCTTCAAGCTCTGCCAGTTCCGGATCAATCCCCGCAGTGCCGAGGTCATCCAAAAGCAGGCGCACCCGCACACCGCGATCGGCTGCACGCCGAAGGGCGTCCAGCAACATGTATCCGGTGAGATCGGCGTACCAAATGTAGTATTGGGCATCGATTGACGATACCGCCGCATCGGCAAGGGTGATGCGTGCCGCAAAAGCCTCGGTCCCGGTCGACAAGGGCCGGACGCCGGTCAACCTGCCCGGCGCCTCCGCGCTATGCCCGATGGCGCGGGCGATGGCGCCGGTGCCAATCGGGGGCAGGGCGGTGCTGTTGACACGGCCGGAGAGGGGCGGTGTCCGGAACGTCCTGCGGGCCAGAACCACGCAAACAATGGCAAACGCCAGTCCGACCAGCAGATATGCGGCCGCGCCGGTCATTCCGCGCCGGCCATTTGCGCCAGGCTGGCATGCGCCAGATGCCGGAAGCGCGCGATAATCGGGCGATGATCCGACGCGATGATCGCCTGCGGCTCGACAACAACGCTGCTGCTCAGCAATTCCAGATCGCGGCTATAGGCGATGCGGTCAAGGTTGAGAAAGGGGCGGCCCGAGGGAAAGGTGGGTCCGGGGCTGTGCAAGCGCAGCCAGTCGGGCAGCGTTTCAAATCCGCGCCGGTCGCGCCATTCGTTGAAATCGCCGGCGATGACCGTTGGCCTTGGGTCAAGCTCGGCGAGCCGCGCGGCGATGAAGCCAAGCTGCTTGCGGCGATTGCCGCGCAGAAGGCCCAAATGCACCCCGACAACGCGCACCGCATGATCACGCACCTTCAGATCGGCGATGACCACACCACGCGGCTCCAGTGCCGGCAAGTCATGCAGATAGATCTTGTCGACCTCGATCCCGGGTCGCTTCAGCATGGCGATGCCATGCCATCCCAATCCGACCGCTGTCGGGGTCAGATCGATCACCTCAAAGGGCCCGATCCTGCCATGAAGGCGCGGCAGGGCGGCAGGACGGGGGTGCATGCGAAAATCGGCTTCCTGCAACAGCACGACATCGGCGTCAAAGCCAACGATGGCGTCAATCGTCCGCGCCGGACGGCGACGAAAATCGCGGCCAAGCCCGGCGCGAATGTTCCAGCTGGCCACCGTAAGCTGGGTCATGACTGCAGATCCATTTCGGGCTGGGGCTGGCTGTGTAGCGGGGTCATGGGCGAAACCTACGCATCTTTCGCCCGCTTTCCAAGGGCCAGGTCAGGCTGCGCCTTGCCCTGTCGGATCAGCCGGTCTCGCCGCCCGTCCAGACCGGGCGCTTGAGCAAAAACGTATCGCGGCTGCGCACCCAGTCTGACCCGTATGAGCGGGCGACCAGATCGAGCGCCGGGGTGTCGATATGCGCCTGATCCGGATTGAGAATGAAGCGATCCTCAATGTGAACCGCGATCACCCGGCCAATCACCACAAGCTGCGCCGGTCCGGTTTCAACAATCGTATGCGTGCGGCATTCGAAGGCCACCGGACTGTCCGCGATGCGGGGCGGGGCCACATGGGTGCTGGGCGTGGTGGCCAGACCGGCAAGGGCCAGTTCATCCACACCGTGCGGTGCGTCAATGGCGGTAAGATTCGCCGCCGCTGCCAGCCGTTCCGGCACAAGGCACACCACGAATTCACCACTGTCGAGGATGTTGCGCGGGCTGTCCTTCAGCCCGCGTGCCGGATCGGCCAGCATGCCAAGCGCGATGGTGGGCGGGGCAGACCCCATGACGTTGAAAAAGGAATAGGGCGCGGCATTGATGCTCCCCGTGCTGTCTTGGGTCACCACCCAGGCGATGGGCCGCGGCATCACCGTTGCCGCCAGCAGCTTGTAGGCGATCGCGGGCGCGACCTGATCAAGATCCCAGCGCATCAGACCTCGCGCACCGCATGTTTGGCCCGGGTGTCGACGGTAAGCTGGAACACGTCCGGGCGGGCGTAATGGCCGGTCACGTCGAAATCATATTTGGCCCGCATCACGTCTGCCGGGTCGATCTGCGCATAAAGGATCGTCTCGCCCGAGAAATCCGGGCCAGCCAGAACCTGTCCCAGAGGCCCGATGATCGCCGAGCCGCCGCGCATCATTACCGTGTCGGGGTCATCCCCCAGCGCGCTTTCGTGCGCGGCGCCATAGGCGGCACGGGTGATGTGCTGACAGGCGGTGAGAACGAATGTGCGCCCCTCCATCGCAATATGTTGCATGGTCGGCAGCCAGGTGTCGCGATCATCGGCCGTGGGCGCGCAATAAAGGCTGACGCCCTGGTGATACATGTGCATCCGAAGCGCGGGCATGTAGTTTTCCCAGCAGATCACCGCGCCGATCGTTCCCAGCCCGGTCTTGAACACCGGCAGGGTCGAGCCATCGCCAAAGCCCCAGATCAACCGTTCGGCGGCGGTGGGCATCAGTTTGCGATGCTTGCCCACCAACCCCTTGTCACCGTCGAAGTAGAGCACGGTACAATAGACGGTCGCCCCGTCCCGCTCGATCACCCCGACCACGGCAAAAGCGCCGGTCTCCGCGCAGGCCTCGGCCAGCAGCGCGACTTCTGGCCCGTCAAGATCAATGGCCGCCGCATGATAGCGGGCAAAGGCCGCCCGGCCTTCGGGTTTGCGCATGCCGATGGGCGCGCCGAAGCTGGCCCCCTTGGGATAGCCGCCGATCAGCGCCTCGGGAAAGACCACCAGCCGCGCCCCCTTGGCCGCCGCCTCACGCAGGCGGGCGACGGCGGTCTGGGCGGTGGCCAGCGGATCATCGGGGCATGAGGCCATCTGGACGACGGCGGCGGTAAAGGGGGTCATGGGGTCACTCCGGTGTGGCGTCAATGATGGCGTGGCGCAGTGTGCCGATGCCTTCGACGCAAGCCACCAGCCTGTCGCCCGGCCACATCCACTCCTGCGGGCTGCGTCCCGCGCCCACGCCCGCCGGCGTGCCGCTGGCAATGATGTCGCCCGGCTCCAGCGTGATGCCCTGGCTGATATCGGCGATCAACTCATCGACCTTGAACAACATGTGCGAGGTATTGGACCGCTGCTTTTCCTCGCCGTTCAGCGTCAGCCACAGATCAAGCACCTGCGGGTCCGGAATCTCATCCGCCGTCACGATGCAGGGACCCATCGGGCAGAAGGTGTCCTGTCCCTTGGAATAGATCCACTGGCCGGCGCGCCGGCAATCGCGGGCAGAGATGTCGATCAGGACCGTATAGCCGAACACATGCGCCAGCGCCGCCTCACGCGCCACGCGCCGCGCGGTGGAGCCAATGATCACGCCAAGCTCTACCTCCCAGTCCAGTTGTTGGGTTATCTTCTTGTTGTGGTGGATCGGGCCATCCGGCCCGATCACCGATGTCGGTGGTTTGGAAAAGATCACCGGCTGTTTTGGCAGCGCAGCGTCGGTGTCCAGCGCCGCCGCGCTTTCTGCGACATGATCGAGATAGTTCAGCCCGATGCCGAACACGTTCTTGCGTGGCCGTGGGATGGGGGCAAGCAGCGTGACATTGGTCAGTGCCGTCGCGGTGCCGATCGGCGGCACGCTGCCTGCCCGTGCCAGCAGGGCTGACAGGGCGGCAAGGCCGGCGCGGCCCGAGTCGATCAGCCCCAGCATCGTGTCGGGCATCGCCTCGCCGAACGCCGCGCCAAGATCGGCCACATCCAGAACCAGATCTTCCGAGATCACCCCCAGGCGGGCGGCAGCTTCCACGCCAGTTCGATAGGTCACAAGCTTCATGGTTTATCCTTTAGGGGCTGATGGCCGTTGGTGTCAGTGAACGCCTGTTCACGATAAAGGCCAAGCGCGCGCATGACCGGCAGATCAGACAGGCAGAACAGGACGGCGTCTTCAGTGGCAGAGGCATTGGCATGTTCGTGCCAGGTCCAGGACGGCACACAGAAGATGTCGCGCTCTGACCAGTCATAGCGCTTGCCGTCGATGATCGAAAAGCCCGCCCCCTTGGCGCAGTGATACAGATAGCTGCCGGTGTGCCGGTGCGCGCGCGTCTGCTGGCCGGGGGCAAGGCGCTGCATCGACGCGCCCATGGTCGGCATCACCGGGCCATTGGTCGCGGGGTTGACGTATTCCAGCAGATGGCCATCGAAGGCCGAGCCCTCACTGGCCTCGGCATATTTCAGCAATGCCTCATAGGTCGGGGCCCATTCATACTTGAACATCGGGCTGTAAGGCTTTGACCAGTCAGCACTTGGCCGCAGACCCGGATTGCCCCAGGTCTTGGTCATGTCATCGACCGGAAAGGCGACGGGTTCGGTCCCCTGCGGGTGCACCTCATAGAAGTTCGCCTCCATCGCGTTGACAAAGGGAATGTCCAGCCCGTCCTGCCAGATGCAAGGCGTGCCGGAGGGGTCAACGGCGTGTTCGTGCCAGGTGCCGTTTGGGGTCAACACAAAATCATTGCGGCCCAACGTCATCTTGTGGCCGTCCACCACGGTATAGGCGCCCTCGCCCTCCATGATGAAGCGGATGGCGCTTGCCGAATGGCGGTGCGCGCCCGCCTTCTCGCCGGGGTTCATCACCTGCAGGCCGGCATAGAGCCAGCCCACTGCCGCCGAGACATCGTGACGCCCGGGATTGGCCAGATAGATCACCCGCCGACCGGCCTTTTCCGGTGTCACCAGTTCGACCGAGCGCAGCACATGGTCGCGCAGATCTTTGTAGCGCCAGACAACCGGCACAGATTGCGACTTGGGCTGCCAGGGCTCGATCTTGTTGGCGACCGTCCAGAGCGCGCCCGCATCAAAACGGGCCAGTTCGTCGTAATAGGCCAGCAGCTCTGGCGTATCCTCGACATTGGCGCGGCCCGCGACATCCTCGCGGTGGTTTTCATGCGGTCTGGCCATGGCGGTCTCCTTTCGGTTGCGGTCAGGATGGCGGCGTGGGTGGCATCCGGCAAGTCAGACTTTGGCGCGCAGATGAAAGCGCTGGATCTTGCCGGTCTGGGTCTTGGGCAGAGCGGTGGTAAAGACCACGCTGCGCGGGTATTTGAAGGGGGCAATCACCTGTTTGACATGGTCTTGCAATTGCTTGACCATCAAAGCATCGCCCTGATGGCCGGCAGCAAGCACCACATGTGCCTCGACGATCTGCCCGCGCTCGGAGTCGGGGGCGCCCACAACGGCACATTCGGCTACCGCCGCGTGTGACAGAAGCGCCGCCTCCACCTCCGGCCCGGCGATGTTGTAACCCGCCGACAAGATCATGTCGTCAGTACGGGCGGAAAAGTGGAAATAGCCTTCCTCGTCTTGCCAGAAGGCATCGCCAGTCAGATTCCAGCCGTCGCGGACATAGGCCGCCTGCCGCGGATCATCCAGATAGCGGCACCCGGTCGGCCCGCGCAGGGCAAGCCGGCCGATTTCCCCGCGGGGGACCTCATTCATCGCGTCGTCGACCACTTTGGCCTCATATCCGGTAACCGGTTTGCCGGTGCAGCCGGGGCGGTGATCGTCAAAGCGGTTGCTGATGAAAATGTGCAGCAGTTCGGTGGCCCCGATCCCATCCAGCATCGGCTTACCGGTGCGCTGTTGCCATTCCTCGTATACCGGAGCGGGCAGGGTTTCACCGGCACTGACAGCGGCGCGCAGGCTCGAAAGATCGGCCCCCTCTGCCATTGCCTTGAGCATCACGCGGTAGGCGGTGGGGGCGGTAAAGCAGACGGTGGCGCGGTGTTCCTCGATCATGCTGATCATGTTGGTGGGGCTGGCCTGTTCCAGCAGCGCCGCCGTGGCCCCAAACCGCAGGGGAAACACCGCCAAGCCGCCAAGGCCAAAGGTGAACGCCAGCGGCGGGCTGCCGATGAACACATCCTGTGGCGTGACGTTCAACACTTCTTTGGCATAGCCGTCAGCGATGATCAGCAGATCCCGGTGGAAATGCATCGTGGCTTTGGCTTCACCCGTCGTGCCCGAGGTAAAGCCCAGCAGCGCCACATCGTCGCGCCCGGTGCGCGCCGCCTCAAACCGCACCGGCTTTTTCAATGCGGCGCGGTCGAGTTCGGCATCATGATTGGCGGTACCGTCAAAGCCGATCACGGTTTTCAAGAATGCGCTGTCACGCGCGCACAGCGCCAGCTCGTCCATCAGCCGGGTGTCGCACAGCGCAAGGGTGATCTCGGCCTTGTCGACGATCTTTTTCAGCTCGCCCGCCCGCAACATCGGCATGGTATTGACCACCACCGCCCCCGCCTTGGTTGCCGCCAGCCAACAGGCCACCATCGCCGGGTTGTTGGCAGACCGGATCAAGACACGGTTGCCGGGTCGGACGCCATAATCGTCAACCAGGGCGGCCGCAATGCGGTTGGTCCAGTCGGCCAGTTCCTTGTAGGTGCGGCTGCGCCCGTTGCCGATCAGCGCGGTATGGTCGCCAAAGCCACGCTCCACCATCCGGTCGGTCAGCTCCACCCCGATATTCAACCAATCGGGGTAATCGAAACCCGCCAGATGCAGCACCGGCCAGCCCTCCGGCGCAGGCAAACGGTCGCGGGTGAAGGTGTCGGTGTGCCCTGTCGGACCCAGCATGTCGGTAACTCCCGGTTGGCCCCTGCCGTCTGACGCGGCGTTGCGGGGGTGGATGTCAGTCTGGAATGATGGCGGTGGCCTCGATCTCCACCTTGGCGCGGTCCTCCATCAGGGCGGTCACCTGCACCACGGCCATCGCCGGATAGTGCGGGCCGATGATGGCCTTGTAGACGCGGCCAAGACCCTTGAGGTCGGCATGGTATTCGTCCTTGCTGGTGATGTACCAGGTCAGTCGCACCAGATGCTCGGGCCGGGCCCCGGCGCAGGCCAGTACGGCGACAATATTGTGCAGGGTCTGTTCGACCTGGCCCACGAAGTCATCGGTTTCCCAGACACAGTCGGCGTTCCAGCCGACCAGCCCACCGGTGAACACCATGCGGCCCCGCGCTGCCATGCCATTGGCATAGCCCCGTGCCGGCTTCCAGCCTTCGGGATGCAGGATCTGTGCGGTCATGTCGCCTCCATGAATGAACGGATCGCCAGACGCATCGCGTCGGTCCAGGGTTGCGGGCGGCCAGCCGACCCGACGAAGACCAGCGTCAGCGCGGCCGTGATGCGCAGTCCGTCCGGCCCATGCGCCTCCATCCGCAGGTTCAACGACGAGGCACCCAGACGCAGGATCTCCATCCGCCAGTCCAGAAGATCACCCAACCTCGACGGTTTGTGGAAGGTGGTTTCCAGCTTTGCAGTGGGCACGCCTTCACGGCGGTCCATCATCGCCTCATAGGGCTCCTGCACCACGTCGCGGAAGAAATTTTCGGCGACCGAATTGGTCATCTCGAAATAGCGCGGATAAAACATGATGCCCGCAGGGTCGCAGTGGTTGAACTCGACTCTGATCTTGCGTGAATAGATCATGACGACGCCCCCAGAACTGACCGGGCGATCACGATGCGCTGCACATCACTTGCGCCTTCATAGATGCGCAGCGCGCGGATCTCGCGGTAGAGGCTTTCGACCGCAAAGCCCCTGCGCACACCGTCGCCACCATGAAGTTGCAAGGCGGTGTCAATCACACGCTGTGCGGCTTCGGTGGCGTAAAGCTTTGCCATCGCCGCCTCACGCGTGATCCGCGCCGCGCCAGTGTCCTTGGTCCAGGCCGCGCGGTAGATCAGCAGCGCCGCAGCATCGATCTGCACCGCCATATCGGCGATGTGGCCTTGGACCATCTGATGCTCGGACAGGCTGCCTCCGCCGGCGCGAACCCGCGCCACCCGCGCCAAGGCCTCGTCCAGGGCGCGGCGGGCAAAGCCAAGGGCCGCCGCGCCGACCGTCGAGCGGAACACGTCAAGCACCGACATGGCAATCTTGAACCCGTCGCCGCTGCGCCCGATCAGCGCCGATCTTGGCAGGGTCACATCTGTCAGCCGCAGATGCGCCAGCGGGTGGGGGGCCATCACGTCGATCCGTTCCACCACCTCCAGCCCCGGCGCATCTGCGGGCAGAAGGAAGGCCGACAGGCCACGCGCGCCGGGTGCCTCGCCGGTGCGGGCGATGATGACATAGACATCGGCAATCCCGCCGTTCGAAATATAGGTCTTCTCTCCGGTCAGCCGGTAGCCGCCCTGGACCGCCTCGGCCACCGTCGCGGTCTGCGCCACATCCGACCCCGATCCCGGTTCGGTCAGCGCGAAACCCGCAATTGCAGTCCCGGCCCGCGTCCTGTCGAGCCATTGGCGCTGTTCCGGCGAGCCAAACAAGGACACCGCCCCCATGCCAAGCCCCTGCATGGCAAAGGCGAAATCGGCCAGCCCATCATGTCGCGCCAAAATCTCCCGTGTCAGGCACAGGCTGCGCACGTCCAACGCGTCGCCTGCGGTGTGCTGCAACAGCCCCTTTTGCCCCAAAGCCGCGACCAGCCCGCGACAGGCCGCATCCACGTCGGAATGATCGACCGGCAAATGCGCTGCCGCCCAGTCCTCGATGACCGCCGCCAACTCCCGGTGGCGCGGCTCGAAAAAAGGCCAGTTGAGGAATGTCACATCACTCATGTCATTACCTGTTCACAAATATCCTCTGGGGGTCCGGGGGGCGAAGCGCCCCCGGTTCGCCCTCAGTCCCCTTGAAACACCGGTTTCTCTTTCGCGACAAACGCATGATAGGCGCGCTCGAAGTCGCGGGTCTGCATGCAGATCGCCTGGGCCTGGGCCTCGGCCTCGATCGCCTGTTCCAAGCCCATATTCCATTCCTGGTTCAGCTGGGTCTTGGTGATGCCATGTGCGAATGTCGGACCCGCCGCCAGCCGGTCCGCCAGCGCCAACGCCGCCGCCTCCAGTGCCTCGGGCGCGTGCAGACTGTTCCAGAAGCCCCAGGCGTGGCCCTCCTCGGCCGAAAGGCTGCGCCCGGTATAGAGCAGCTCTGCAGCCCGGCCCTGTCCGATGATCCGGGGCAGCATCGCACAGGCCCCCATGTCGCAGCCCGCCAGCCCGACGCGGGTGAACAGGAACGCGCATTGTGCATCGGGCGTCGCCAGCCGAAGATCGCTTGCCATGGCGATGATCGCCCCGGCACCCACACAGATGCCGTCCACCGCCGCGATGATCGGCTTGCCGCATGCGATCATCGCCTTGACCAGATCGCCCGTCATCCGGGTGAAGGCCAGAAGCGCCTTCATGTCCATCCCCACCAGCGGCCCGATGATGTCATGCACATCACCGCCCGAGCAGAAATTGCCGCCGTTCGAGGCAAAGACGACAACATCCACATCGGTTGCATAGGCCAATGCGCGAAAGGTGTCGCGCAGCTCGGCATAGCTGTCAAAGGTCAGTGGGTTCTTGCGGTCGGGACGGTTCAGCCGGATCACGGCAACCCTGCCGGCGATCTCCCACAAAAAGTGCTGCGGTTGCAGCCCGGCAAGCTCTGTCATTGTGATCCTCTGGCGCGTTTCAGGATATCGGTCATCAGGTCAACCTCTTCTTCGGTCAGCGCGCCAAAGATACGGTTTACCTCTGCCTCGTGTTCCGCGGCATAGCGGTCAAAACGCGCCAGACCCTCGGGCGTGAGCGCGACATAGATTGTTCGGCGGTCAGCATCGGAGGGCGTCCGCCGGACCAGCCCGTCCTTTTCCAGCCGGTCGACCACCGCCGTCGCATTGCCGTTTGACACCAACAGCATGCGCGACAGGTCGCTCATGCTGATTCCATCGCGGCGACGCCACAGCGCAGCCAGCACATCAAAGCGGGGCAGGGTGGTGTCATGCCTGACCCGCAGGAATTCGCGCAGCTCGCCCTCGGCCGAGCGGGTGACACCCAGAAGGCGCACCCAGAGTTTCAGCCGGCGCTTGGACAGCGGATCGCTCACAGCTCGCCCCCGGCAATCGCAATGGCCTGACCATTGATAGACTCGGACCCCGGCGCGCAAAGCCAGAGCGCGGCTGCGGTGACCTCGGCGGGCCGGATCAGGCGCTTTTGCGGATTGGTCGCAGCAAGGGCGGTGCGGGCCTCTTCGGCTGTTTTGCCGGTCTTTTCCGTAATGGTCGCGATGGACCGGTCGGTCATCTCGGTGTCAAGAAATCCGGGGCAAAGCGCGTTGACGGTGACCGGCTTGCGCGCCACTTCCAGCGCCAGTGAGCGGACAAGGCCAACCGTCCCGTGCTTGGCCGCCGCATAGGGTGCGGCATAGGCATAGCCCTTGAGCCCTGCCGTAGAGGCAATGGCAATAAGCCGCCCCCAGCCCGGCAGCTGGGCAAGCCCTGCCTGAAAGGTCAGGAACACGCCGGTCAGGTTGGTGGCGATCATCGCGTTCCAATGCTCTGCCGTGACCTTGCCAAAAGGCGCGCTGTCGGCGGCTCCGGCATTGGCGATGACGATGTCGCACGGCCCGGCTTCGGCAAAGGCGCGGGTCAGGTCGGGGACCGAGGTCACATCGGCCAGCACGTGACGCGCGCCCGTCGCTTCGGCCACCGCGCGCAAGGGCGCCTCGCGTCGGCCGCAGATCACCACCTCGGCTCCCGCTTCGGCAAAGCCGTGCGCAAGATCGGCCCCCACGCCGCTGCCGCCCCCGGTGATGAAGGCACGTTTGCCGGTCAAAGGGGCGCCCGCCAGCGTCATGCCCGGATCGTCTCTTGCTGACGCTGGCGCAATCGGAAGGCCAGATCGCGCCCGCCCTTGTAAGGGGCTGGCCAGTCGCTGGCGGTGTCGCCCTGTTCGGCGGCGGCATGCAGAGTCCAGTACGGATCGGCCAGATGCGCGCGTGCAAGGCAGACCAGATCGGCGCGCCCGGCCATCAGGATGCCGTTCACCTGATCCCAGTCGGTGATATTGCCCACCGCCATGGTCGGGATGCCCGCCTCGTTGCGGATGCGGTCGCTGAACGGGGTCTGGAACATGCGGCCATAGACCGGTTGTTCCGCCGGGTCGGTCTGGCCAGAGGATACGTCGATGATATCGGCCCCCGCAGCGCGAAATGCGCGGGCAATCTCCACCGCCTCCGACGGGGTCACGCCGCCCTCAATCCAGTCATGCGCCGAGATGCGCACCGACATCGGCTTCGCTTCGGGCCAGACGGCGCGCATGGCGGTGAACACCTCCAGCGGATAGCGCAGGCGGTTTTCCAGACTGCCACCATAGGCATCGGTCCGGGTGTTGGTCACCGGGCTGAGGAAAGACGCCAGCAGATAACCATGTGCCGCATGCATCTCGATCATGTCGGCGCCAATGCGTTCGGCCATCCGGGTGGAGGCCACGAACTGCGCCGTCACTTCGGCCATGTCCGTTTCGGTCATCGCGCGGGGGGCTGCATTTTCCGGCTTGTAAGGAATGGCAGAGGCCGAAAGGGTTTCCCAGTTTCCGCTGGTCAGAGGCAGATCCATGCCTTCCCAAGCCACGCGGGTCGAGCCCTTGCGGCCCGAATGTCCGATCTGCAGGCAGAATTTCGCGGTGGTCTCGGCATGGATGAAATCGGCAAGCGTTTTCCACGCCGCCTCGTGCTCGGGCGCATACAGTCCCGGACAGCCCGGTGTGATGCGCCCCTGCGCCGAAACGCAGGTCATCTCGGAATAGATCAGCGCTGCCCCGCCCTTGGCGCGTTCGGCGTAATGCGCGAAATGCCAGCCGGTCGGACAGCCATCCACCGCCTTGTACTGCGCCATCGGCGACAGCACGATACGGTTTTTCAGCTCCATTCCCCGCAGACGATAGGGCGCAAACATCGGGTGGCGCCCGGGCTGGCCGCCCGCCTGGCTCTGAAACCAATCCTCAGCCTGCCCCAGCCAGTCCGGATCTCGCAGGCGCAGGTTTTCATGGCTGATCCGCTGCGACCGGGTCAGCAGGGAATAGGTGAATTGCACCGGGTCCATATCGAGGTAGCGTTCCACCTCCTCGAACCACTCAAGGCTGTTGCGCGCCGCCGATTGCAGCCGCAGCACCTCGATCCGCCGCTCGTCCTGATAACGCGCAAAGGCAGCCTGCATGTCGGGTTCCGCGTGCAGATACTCGGCAAGCGCAATCGCACTGTCAAAGGCCAGCCGCGTGCCTGACCCGATCGAGAAATGCGACGTTGCCGCCGCATCGCCCATCAGCACCACATTTTCGTGATACCATCGGTCGCAAATCACCCGCGGAAACTGCATCCACACCGCAGACCCGCGCAGATGGGCCGCGTTCGAGATCAACGCATGCCCGTCGAGATGCGCAGCAAAGATCGCACGGCAGGCCTCGACCGTCTCTTCCTTGGTCATGTCTGGAAAGCCCAGCTTTTCCCAGGTCTCGGGCATGGTTTCGACGATGAAGGTCGCGGTATTGTCGTCGAACTGGTAGACATGGGCCCAGACCCAGCCATGCGCGGTCTTCTCGAAGATAAAGGTGAAAGCCCCGTCGAATTTCTGATGCGTGCCCAGCCACACGAATTTGCAGGTGCGGGTGTCGATGTCGGGGCGGAACACGCTCTCGTATTCGCGCCGGACCACGCTGTTCAATCCGTCGCTGGCGACCACCAGATCGTAGTCCTGCCGGTACTCCTCGGCCGATTTGAACTCTGACTGGAATTGCAGGTCGATCTGCAACTCCCGCGCCCGCTCCTGCAAGAGGATCAGCATCTGCTTGCGCCCGATCCCGGCAAACCCATGTCCGCCGGACACTGACCGCACCCCGTCATGGATCACGGCCAGATCGTCCCAATACTTGAAGTGGCTGCGGATCGCGTCCGTGCTGACAGGATCGTTCTTCTGCATCCGGCCAAGGGCCTCGTCCGACAGAACGACACCCCAGCCAAAGGTATCGTTGGCCTTGTTGCGTTCAAGCACGGTGATCTGATGCGACGCATCGCGCAGCTTCATGGAGATCGCAAAGTAAAGACCCGCAGGACCGCCGCCAAGGCACAGAACCTTCATCGCCAACTCTCCCTTGCTTTGGCTTCAAGGTTGCACCGGCCCAAAATAATTTCAAGCCTAAAATATTCGAGCTTGAAGCAAGCCGGACTTCGTGCCTTTCTTGGGGGCATGGAGCATCTTTTGATAACCACGATGGGCGGCTGGACCCGTCTGACCCTGAACCGCCCGCATGTGCGCAATGCACTGAACACCGGGTTGCTGGCCGATATTGCGGACGCGCTGGCAGTAGCGGCGGCCGATCCGGCCTGTCGCGCGGTGCTGATCGGTGGGGCAGGCGGCGATTTTGCCGCAGGGGCCGATGTAGACGAGATTGCCACCAAGACCTCTGCCGAAGGCGCGGTCGATCCGCGCAAGGGGCATTGGGCGTCAATCCGCGGTTTCGGCAAGCCGCTGGTGGCCGCGGTCGATGGCTTTGCCCTTGGCGGCGGGCTGGAACTGGCGCTGATGGCCGACCTGCTTGTGGTGGGACCAAAGGCAAAGCTGGGGCTGCCCGAAACCAGTCTGGGCCTGATTCCCGGCGCGGGCGGCGGGCAAAGGGTGCTGGCGCGGGTCGGGCCCGCGCGCGCCGCACGGCTGGTGCTGCTGGGCGAGATCATCGACGGGCCCACCGCGCAGGACTGGGGCCTTGCGTCTCATCTGGCCGAAGACCCGCTGGCCGAGGCCGAGGCGCTGTGCGCCCGCGTTGCCCGGCGCGCACCGCTGGCCTTGCAGGCCGCCAAGGCCGCGCTGATTGCCGGGGCCGAAACTGCGCTGGCCCTGCAAGCCGAACGCGCAGGCTTCGAGGCGCTGCTCGACACCTCTGACAAGACCGAAGGCATCCGCGCCCTGAAAGACAAGCGCAAACCGGAGTTTCGCGGATCATGACCACCATTGCCGTTGCAGGTCTGGGCACCATGGGCCTTGGCATCGTGCAGACCTATGCAGCTGCCGGGTTTCACGTGCTGGCGACTGACAGCTTTGCCACCGTGCGCGACAGCGCGCCGGACCGGTTGCGCAATGGCCTTGCGCCGCGGGTGGCGGCGGGCAAGCTGGCCCAGACCGAACTGGACGCGTTGCTGGCGCGCATCCAGATCGTGTCGGGCCCAAAGGCGATGGGAGCGGCACAGTTGGTGATCGAGGCAGTGGTGGAACAGCTTCCGGTAAAACAGGCGCTGTTCGCGGCACTGGAAGACGTGGTTGCCCACAATGCGGTGCTGGCGACCAACACCTCATCGCTGCGGGTCGCCGCGCTGGCAGAAGGCATGGCCCATCCCGCGCGGCTGCTGGGCCTGCATTTCTTCAATCCGGCCCCGGTCATGAAACTGGTCGAACTGGTTGCGCATCCGGGCACCTCTGACGCTGCTCTGGCAACCGCCCGCACGCTGACCGAAGCGGCGGGCAAGACCGTGATTGCCTGCCCCGACCGACCCGGCTTCATCGTCAACCGCTGTGCGCGCCCGTTTTATGGCGAGGCCCTTGCCTTGCTGGAAGAAGGGCGCAGCGCGGCCGAGATCGACGCGGCGATGATGGCGGCGGGCTACCGGCTGGGGCCCTTTGCGCTGATCGACCTGATCGGGGCCGACATCAATCTGGCCGCCACCCAAGGGCTGTCAGCGGCAATGGATGGGCATCCGCGCTATCACGTGTTCGATGCCCTGAAGCAGCAGGTTGCCTCAGGTCATCTGGGGCGCAAGACCGGGCAGGGGTTTGTTTATCCCTCTGCCGCGCAGAACGCACCCGCGGATGCCGCCGCCATCGCCGCCCGGATCGAAGCCGCACTGGCAAACGAGGCGGCCTGGCTTCTGGCCGAAGGCGGCACAAAACCATCGGGCATCGACACGGCCATGATGCTGGGGCTGAACTTTCCACGCGGGCCATTCCAGATTCTCACATCTCGGCCGGGACTGCGGGCTGATCTTGCAGCGCTGGAGGCCGCGGCTCCCCCGTACCTCAAGGGCCGCTACAAACCTGCCCCGCTCATTTAGCGGGGCTATCCGCCTTCCGCCGTTCGGGCCGACTGGCGAAGGGCCGCGATCATCGTCTCGGCGGCAGGCGACAGGCGCGCGCCGGCGCGGGTCGAAATGCCGATGGGGCGCTGCGTTGTCGGCAAGGGAATGTCCAGCACCTGCACCCGGCCCGACCGCGCCTCGAACCGTGCAAGCTGAACCGGCCAGACCACCAGATAATCCGCCTGCAACACCAACGCGAGGTTGGTCAGGATTGACACAGACTCCACGCTGTGCGGCGGTGCCGGCAACCCCGCCGCGCGAAAGCCTTCGTCAATCTGTCGGCGCAGGCTGGTTTCCTGCGGCGGCAGGATCCAGGGCTGATCCATCAGATCCGCCAGCCTGAGCCCAGGCCGCAACACCGGATGCCCGTGCCGCACCACGATCTGCGCGAAATCTTCGGCCAGTTTCTCTTCAGCCACCCCGCTGCCGCTGGCGAAAGCGGGCAGACGGCCGATGACAAGATCGATCTCTCCGGCCCTCAGCAGTGGCATCAGAACGTCATTTGTGCCCTCGATCACCTTGACGGCCAGATTGGGGCGCGCCTTGCGGACGGCAGCGATGGCATCAGGCAGGATCGACACCGCCGCCGAGACCAGCACCCCCACGGCCACCCGACCGCCAGAGCCGGTGCGCAGATCCTCCAGTTCTTGCCCCGCATGGCGCAACTGGGTCAGCACCAGCCGGGCATGGGCCACCAACACCGCCCCCGCCGCCGTTTCGCGCACGCCGCGGTTGGTGCGGTCAAACAGCCGGGCGCCAAGCACGGCCTCGGCCTCTTGCAGCGCCTTGGTCACCGAGGGCTGCGTCAGGTTCAACGCCTGCGAGGCACCCAGCAGCGTGCCTTCGCGGGCGATGGCATCGATCAGCATCAGGTGGCGCAGCGACAGATGGGTCTCAAGCCGGGCCAAATTTGATATTCCTTTTGCGACTATCCAGCTTCGATTACTTCATTTGCTTTTATAGAGCCACTGCGGATTGATGGAGCAAGGCAACCGACAGGCTTTCCTATGACCGACTATCCCGATCTGCAGCTTTTCATCGACGACCGCTGGCGCAATACCGCTGACACGCTGCCGGTGCTGAATCCGGCGACCGAGGCCGAGATCGGGCGTCTGCCCGTAGCGCGCCAATCCGATCTTGACGATGCACTGGACGCGGCCGAGCGCGGCTTCCGGGTCTGGTCCCGCACGGCGCCACGCGTCCGCGCGCAGATCATCCTGCGGGCGGCCAGCCTGTTGCGAGACCGGGGGCCGCAGATCGCGCCTGCCATCACGATGGAAAACGGCAAACCACTGGTTCAGGCGCGGATGGAGGTGATCCGGGGGGCCGAGTTTCTCGAATGGGACGCGGGCGAAGCGCAGCGGCTTTATGGTCATGTGGTGCCATCGGCTCCGGGTATCCGCTACAGCGTGCTGCGTGAACCGGCAGGCGTGGTGGCCGGGTTTTCGCCATGGAACTTTCCGCTCAGCCAGCCAGCCCGCAAGATCGCGGGCGCTTTGGCGGCGGGCTGCGCCATCATCCTCAAGGCGGCAGAGGAAACCCCGGCAGGGGCCATTCATCTGGTGCGGGCCTTTCAGGATGCGGGGTTGCCGCCTGGCGTGCTCAACCTTGTCTTTGGCCACCCGGCCGAGATTTCCAGCTATCTGATTCCGCAGGACCGGGTGCGGGTGGTGGCCTTTACCGGATCAACCGCCGTGGGCATCAGCCTGACGGAACTGGCGGCACGCAGCATGACGCCGGTTCTGATGGAACTGGGCGGCCATGCGCCAGTGATCGTCTGCGATGATGTCGATCCACAGGCGGCGGGCGTGATGTCCGCTGTCCGCAAGGCGCGGAACTCGGGGCAGGTCTGCACCTCGCCCACGCGGTTTTTCGTCGCCGAAAGGTCATTCCACAGCTTTGCCACCGCTTTTGCGGACCGCGCGGGCCAGGTGCGCATCGGCAACGGGCTGGACGCGGGCACCGAGATGGGACCTGTCGCCAATGCGCGCCGGATCGCGGCCATGGAAGCGCTGGTCGAAGATGCGCGCGGCAAGGGCGCGCGCGTGCTCTGCGGGGGGGTGCGTCCGAAGGGGCCGGGCTATTTCTTCCCGGTCACCGTATTGGCTGATGTGCCACAGGACGCAAGGGTGATGCGCGAGGAACCCTTTGGTCCGATCGCGGTGATCAATCCGGTTTCGGATCTGGACGACGCCATCACCCGCGCCAATGCGCTGCCCTTCGGCCTTGCGGCCTATGCCTTCACCCATTCCGCCGCCAATGTCGACCGGCTGACGGCGGACATCGAGGTAGGCAACCTGTCGATCAACACACTCGAGGCCTCGGTGGCAGAAGTGCCCTTTGGCGGGGTGAAATACTCGGGACATGGGCGCGAGGGCGGGGCAGAGGGGCTGCATCATTACACCGTTACCAAGACCATCTCGCACCGGATGGAATTGGAAGCCGAGCCAAGCGTTGCAGGGGGAAAGCCATGAAATACAGCCGCAAGGACGCCAAACCCCACGCCTTTGCCCATATGCGCGGGATCTGGGCGGCAGCGTTAATGCCGTTCCGCGACGATCTGTCGATCGACGAAGAGGGCTTTGCCGCCAACATGCACCATTGGATCGAAGACCTGGGAATCGACGGTTTTTTCATCGCCGGGAAACAGGGCGAGTTCTTTTCGATGTCGGTGGATGAGCGAAAGCGCGCGTTCGACCTGGCGGTAAAGGCCGCAGGCGGGCGGGCGCAGACCATCATGTCCTGTTCGGATCAGAACATGGATGTGGTGATCGACCTGGCCCGCCATGCGCAATCCTGTGGGGCGGATTACATTGTGGTGCACGCACCGGTTTTGCACTTCTTCCAGGCGCAGGACGAGACGCTGTTGCGCTATTACGAAACCATCGCCTCAAAGGTGGATATCGGCATCGCTCTGTGGTCGCACCCCGACTCCGGCTATTTGATGAGCCCGCAGCTGTGCAACCGGCTGGCTGATATCGAGACGGTGGTGGCGATCAAGTATTCCACACCCCGCCCGATGTATGTCGAACTGTCGCGCCTTGCCGGAGACCGGATGATCGTCTCGACCGCGTCCGAGGAGGAATGGCTGGACAACATCCTCGACCTCGACTGGCGGCTCTATCTGTGCTCCTCGCCCCCCTATCTGTCGCAAACCGCCAAAGACCGAAGGATGCGCGCCTATACGGACGCGGCCTTTGCCGGACGCGTCGAGGAAGCGCGGCTGATTCGTGACAGCCTTGCCCCGGTGCGCGCGGCACTGCGCGACACCCGTCCGGCCGAAAAGCCCCATGCGCATCAGAAATACTGGCAAGATCTGTTGGGGCAGACTGGGGGCAGGGTGCGCCCGCCCTGCCTTGACCTGACGCCTGACGAGAAAGCCGCGACCGAAGCCGCCTTTGCCGCCTGTGGCCTGACCCTCTGACCCGAAGCACTGAAAGGAAGCTGCCGATGACCCGTCTTGCCGCCTTCAATTTCCAGAAGTGGATCGACGACCACAAGCACCTGCTCAAACCCCCGGTGGGCAATCAGATGGTGTTCAAGGATGCGGGTCTGATGGTCACGGTGGTTGGTGGGCCCAACCAGCGCACCGATTATCATGACGACCCGGTGGAAGAGTTCTTTTACCAGCTGAAGGGCGACATGCTGTTAAAACTGCACGATACTGCGACGGGCGAGTTTTACGACGTGCCGATCCGTGAAGGCGATATTTTCCTGCTGCCGCCCCATATACGCCATTCGCCGCAGCGTCCGCAGGAAGGATCCATCGGGCTGGTGATCGAACCCGCCCGGCCCGAAGGGGCGCTGGATGCGATCGAATGGTATTGCTTTGCCTGCAAGGCCCGGGTGCACCGGGCCGAG
This sequence comes from Pseudotabrizicola formosa, assembly GCF_002900965.1. Lineage (GTDB taxonomy): Bacteria > Pseudomonadota > Alphaproteobacteria > Rhodobacterales > Rhodobacteraceae > Pseudotabrizicola > Pseudotabrizicola formosa. The sequence continues at coordinate 31,102 of NZ_PJOM01000007.1, forward strand.
GTCGATCTTGTGTCCATCGTGGACGACCTGCCGCCGATCTACGCGGCTTTCTATGCCGATGAGAAAGCGCGCACCTGCCCGCAATGTGGTGAAATTCATCCTGGCAAGGTGCCACCTGCGGACTGGGTGAAGTTATGAATGTTTTAGGCTTGAAATAAATTTCATCCCTGACAGTATGAAGAAAAGAAAAAACAAGATCACACCAACAACCGGGAGACTGAGATGAAGAAACTGCTGACTTCCACCGGCATGCTGCTCGCCCTGATGGCCCCCGCCTATGCCGAAGCGACGAAAATCGGCGTCATCACCACGCTGACCGGGCCTGCCGGCTATTTGGGCGAACAGATCCGCAACGGGCTGACACTGGGGCTGCAAGCGACGGGCGTCGAATTTGAGCTTGTGGTCGAGGATGATGCGCGCGACCCGAATACAGGCGTGCAGGCTGCTGACAGAATGCTGAATGAGGAAGACATCAAGATCCTGACCGGGATCGTGTTTTCCAATGTCTCGGGCACCGTGGTGCCGGAAACGGTCGATTCCGGCGCGATCTATGTCAGCCCGAATGCGGCACCGTCCAGCCTTGCAGGCGCCGAATGTCACCCGAATTACTTCGTGGTCAGCTGGCAGAACGACACGCTGCACGAGGCATCGGGCGCAGCGGCAAAATCGCTTGGCTATACCACCGCCGTGGCGCTTGCCCCGAACTATCAGGCCGGGATCGACGCCATCGCCGGATTCAAGCGCGAATTCGGTGGCGAGGTGACCGAGATCTTCACCGGGGTGGAACAGTCGGACTTCGCCGGTGAGATGGCGCAGATCCGCAATGCCGCGCCACAGGTCGTGTTCCAGTTCCATCCGGGCGGGCAGGGCATTTCCTTCCTCAAGCAATATCAGCAATCAGGCCTGTTGGGCTCGGTGCCGATGGTGCTGTCGGAACCATCCTATGATGGCGTGATCCTGCAGGCCGTCGGCCCTGCCGCCGTGGGCTTGACCGGCACGACGCATTGGAACGCCGATTTTGACAATGAGGCGTCAAAGGCCATGGTTGCCGCATGGGCGGAAGCACATCCGACAACTCCCCTGACCACCTATGGCCAGCAGGCCTATGACACCGGGCTGTTGATCGGGACCGCGCTGAACGCCGTGGGCGGCGACGGCGATGTAGAGGCGCTGCGTGACGCCATCGCCTCGGCCGAATTTGCCTCGACCCGTGGCAACTTTGCCTTTGGCCCGAACCAGCACCCGATCCAGGACTGGTACATGACTGCAATCGAAGCGGATGCAGATGGCAATCCGGTGATTGTGACCAAGGACAAGATCCTTGAGGCGCGTGGCGACGTCTATTCCGCCGATTGCCAGATGTGATCCGGCATGGCTCCGGGGGCATCGGCTCCCGGAGCATCCCGCCCCCCCTTTTTCCGCTGACGGCCTGACCAAGGAGGCAAGCAGATGATCCTGCTCTTCGAGCAGCTTTTGAACGGGCTGCAATATGGCGTCACCTTGTTCTTGCTGGCCGCCGGTCTGACGCTGATCTTTGGCATCATGGGGGTGATCAACCTCGCCCACGGAGCGCTGTACATGGTCGGTGCCTTCGCCGGGGCATGGGTTTCGATCCAGACCGGATCGTTCTGGGCAGGTCTGGTCTCGGGGCTGGCCGCTTCGGCGGTCGCAGGCATTCTGGTAGAGCTTGGCATCATGCGCCGGCTTTATGCGCGCGACCATCTGGATCAGGTGCTGGCGACTTTTGCGCTGATCCTGATCTTCAACCAGTCCACGATCCTGATCTTTGGCCGTCAGCCCCTGTTCACCTCGTTGCCGCCGGTGTTTTCGGGGTCGGTCGAGATCCTGCCGGGGCTACCTTATCCGACCTACCGGCTGTTCGTGATCGCGGTGGGACTTGCGGTTGCGGTGGGGCTCTACCTTCTGATCAACAAGACCCGCGTCGGCATGCTGGTGCGGGCCGGAGCCACGCACCGACAGATGGTGCGGGCTCTTGGCGTCAATATAAAGGGCCTCTACACAGCCGTTTTCGGGCTGGGCGCGCTGCTGGCCGGGCTGGCGGGGGTGATGGCCTCACCCATCCTTGCGGTGCAGGTCGGCATGGGGGACGAGATCATCCTGGCCACCTTTGTCGTCGTGGTGATCGGCGGGGTCGGCTCGGTCAAGGGAGCCTTTGTCGCGGGCCTCTTTCTGGGGATGACCGATACCATGCTGCGCGCCTTTCTGCCGACACTGTTGCAACAGGTCATGCCGGGGCCAGAGGCACAGGCGCTGGGGGTCGGCATTTCTTCAATGGGGATCTATCTGATGATGGCAATCGTGCTGCTGTTCCGCCCACGCGGCCTGTTCGCGGCGCAGGGTTAAGCCAATGAAACGCGAATACCTCGGGATGATCGCCGTTTTCATCGCCCTTGCCCTTGTGCCCTTTGCCGCTGAATGGACGGGGCAATCGAGCTGGGTCAGGCTGGTCGGTCAGGCGTTGATCTTCGGAATGGCGGCGGCAAGCCTGAACTTCATCCTGGGCTATGGCGGGATGATCAGCTTTGGCCATGCCGCCTATTTCGGGATCGGCGGCTATGTGGTGGGCATCCTGTTTCACCACCACGCGGCGGGCACCGCGTTTCTGGGCCTGATCCCCGGCACCGACCAGATGCTGATCACCCTCCCGGCGGCCATTGTGGTCAGCGGGATGGCGGCGGCGCTGGTCGGGGCTCTGTCGCTGCGCACAGGGGGCGTGCAGTTCATCATGATCACACTGGCCTTTGCCCAGATGTTTTTCTTTCTGTTCGTCTCGCTGAAAACCTATGGCGGCGAAGATGGCATCATGGTGCGCCGCACCAATTCCCTGCCCGGGCTCGACATGCGCGACCGCGCCACGCTGTACTGGGTCGTGCTAGTCTGTGCTGCCGCCTATTACCTGTTCCTGCGCCGCCTGGTGCAATCGTCGTTCGGCCAGATCATCGCGGGCATCCGGCAGAACGAACGGCGAATGGCGGCGCTTGGCATCTCGACCTATCGCTACAAGCTGTATGCCTTTGTCCTGTCAGGCATGGGCGCGGGGCTGGCCGGGGCGCTGATGGTCAATTTCCTTCGCTTTGCCTCACCTGACATGATGCATTGGTCGCGCTCGGGCGAGTTCATGATCATGGTTATCCTGGGCGGCGTCGGCACCTTGGCCGGACCGTTCATTGGCGCGGGCGTCCTGTTTTCGGTCGAAGTCACGCTGGCCAAATATACCGAACATTGGATGCTGCCGGTCGGAATTCTGCTTTTGCTGGTGGTGCTGACCGCGCGGGGCGGACTGATGTCGCTGATCCGCCGGGTGACGGGGGGCGGGAAATGAGCCATGTGCTTGACATCCAGGGTCTGACCAAAACCTTCGGTGGGCTGACCGCCACCGACAACGTCAGCCTGACGGTGAACAGCGGTGAAATTCACGCGCTGATCGGGCCAAACGGGGCCGGCAAATCGACCCTGATCAATCAGATCTGCGGCGAGATCCTGCCCAATGCCGGGCGCATCACGCTTGGCGGGCGCGATATCACCGCACTGGCCCCCGCCGACCGGGTGGCACTGGGGCTTGGCCGGACGTTCCAGATCACATCACTGCTGGATGATATGACCGTGCGCGCCAATCTTGGCATGGCGGTGCAGGCGCGCGCGGGTGGCAATTTCCGCATCTTCGACCGTGCCGCCAGCCGCGCCGCCGTCTGGGATGAAGTGGATCAAAGCCTGTCGGGGTCTGCGCTGGCCGTTCGCGCCGATGTGCCTGTGGCAGACCTCGCCCATGGCGAAAAAAAGCAGCTCGAACTGCTGATGGCCCTGTCACAACGGCCGCGGCTTTTGTTGCTGGACGAGCCGATGGCCGGTCTGGGCCATGTGGAAAGCCAGCAGATGATCGACGCCTTGCGCGCCGCGCGCAAGGATTGCGCGATCCTCCTGGTGGAACATGACATGGAGGCGGTCTTTGCGCTGGCCGACCGGATCACGGTGCTGGTCTATGGCCGGGTGATTGCGGCGGGGTCTGCCGAGGACATCCGCGCCAACCCGGACGTACGCGAAGCCTATCTGGGAGAGGAGGACGCCTGATGCTTTCCGTACAGAATCTTCAGGCCGGTTACGGTGCGTCACAGGTGCTGTTCGACATTTCGCTGAGCATCAAGGAAGGTGAAGTTGTTACCCTGATGGGCCGCAACGGCATGGGCAAGACCACCACCGTGCGCACCATCATGGGCCTTCTGCCGCCGCGCGGCGGGGCGGTCGAATACGACGGCCAGGCCATCGGCGGCCTTGCGCCGGAAAAGGTGGCGCGGCTGGGGTTTGGTCTGGTGCCCGAGGGGCGACAGGTGTTTCCCACGCTGACGGTTCGTGAAAATCTTGTGGCCACGGCCGCCAACCGGCTCGGAGCCAAATCGCCCTGGACGCTGGCGCGGATCTATGACCTGTTTCCGCGCCTTGGCGAGCGGGCCGGGCAGATGGCGAGTACGCTCTCGGGCGGCGAACAGCAGATGCTGGCCGTGGGCCGCGCATTGATGACCAACCCGCGCCTTCTGATCCTGGATGAGGCGACCGAGGGGCTGGCCCCGGTGATCCGGTCGGAAATCTGGCAGGTGGTTGAAAGGCTGAAGCGCGATGGCCAGTCGATCTTGCTGATCGACAAGACATTCTCGGTGCTGAAGCGGCTGGCTGACCGGCATTTCATCCTGGAAAAGGGCACGACCGTCTGGACCGGCACCAGTGACGAGCTGACCCGCGATCAGGCGCGGGTGCAAGCCTGGGTCGGCATCTGATGCGGCTGGTGCTCATCGGTTGGGGGGCGATCGGGCGCGAGGTATCGCGGCTTTTGGTTGCACGTGGCGCGGCGGTGTCCCTTGTCGCACTGGGCCTGCGTGAGGCGCGCGCGCTGCCCTATCCGGTGATCACCGACCCTGGCGCACTTGCCGCCCAAGCGCCAGATCTGGTGGTAGAGGTCGCAGGGCGCGCCGCCGTGCTGCCCTGGGGCCGTGCTGCGCTGATGGCAGGAGCGGATTTCGTGCCGGCCTCGACATCTGCCTTTGCCGAGGCGGGCGTGCTGGAGCAGTTGGTCGATTGTGCCCGCAGGGCCGGCCGTCAGGTGTTGATCCCGCCCGGTGCCCTTGGCGGGATAGACGCACTGTCGGCGGCGGCGCGAATGCCGCTTGCGCGGGTGGTGCATGAGGTGACCAAACCCCCCCGCGCCTGGACCGGTACGCAGGCCGAAACGCTGTGTGCGCTTGGCAGTCTGACCGCTCCGTACTGCTTTTTCGAGGGCACGGCAGTCGAGGCGGCCCAGCACTTTCCGCAAAATGCCAATGTGGCCATGATCACGGCACTGGCCGGACTCGGGCCAGCGACCGTGCTGCGCATGATCGCCGACCCCGCAGCATCCACAAACCGCCACCGCGTTGTGGCAGAGGGCGACTTTGGCCGGATGGAGGTGGTGCTGGAAAATGCCGCCCTCGCCCAGAACCCAAAATCTTCCGCCCTCACCGCGCTGTCGCTGGTGCGGTTGATAGAGAACCGCGTAAACCCTCTGGTGATCTGATGCTTGATGCTGACCTGCCCCGTGCTCGGCTCGATGCCGATTACACCGCCCGCGCCACCGTGACAGAAGCGGAGTTCGCCCGCATTCTTGGAGCGTATCAGACCTTGTCCGATGCGGCGCATGACCTGCCCGGCACCCGCGCAGGGCTGACATTCTGTGAAGAGACGAGGTTGCAACTGGACTTGTTCGGCACGGCACCGGGAGAGCTGCGCCCCTTGGTGATCTTCATTCACGGTGGGTATTGGCGGGCGCTGTCGCGGGCACAATCGGCCTTTGCCGCGCCGATGCTGGCAGAACAGGGCATTGCACTGGCAGTGCCGGATTATCGTCTGGCTCCGGCGGCCAGCATGACCGAGATCATCACCGACTGTCGCCGCGCGCTGGCTTGGTTGTGGCACAATGCCGAAGATCTGGGCGTCGATCGCAGCCGCATCACGGTGACCGGATCATCCGCCGGTGGCCATCTGGCGGCAGCGATGGCCCAGCCCGGATGGCAGGCGGCGATGGGCCTGCCCGACCAGCCGCTGCACGCCTGTCTGCCGGTGTCGGGCCTGTTCGATCTTGCGCCGCTGGCGGCCAGCCATGTGCAGGACTGGATGCGTTTCACTCCGGATGAAACTGCCCAAAGCCCGTTGAACCACCCGGCCATCGGGTTGCGCGGCGCGCTCGCCCTTGCCGCGGACAGCGGGGAATCCGCAGGCTTTCACCGCCAGACCGAGGCCTATGCGGCAGTCAGCGGCTGGCCCGTAGACCGGATCGCCGGACGCAACCATTTCGATGTGATCCTCGACCTGACCGATCCGGAAAGCACCCTGTCGCGCCGCCTGCTGGAGCTTGCGCGCTGAAGGTCTGTCGCGGAACCGGAAAGTGGCCGTGGAAAACGCCGCCCGCAGACCGCGAAGAGGCCATGGATCAATCTCTGCTTGAGAAGGCAGGTAAAGAGGCCAACGCTCATGGATGCGCCGCCACCGGCGCTTCAGCCTTTTGCGTGGTGACAGAGCCAGCATTGCACCGCTGATTTCAGGAACCTTTGCCGTCTTGGACGGGTTGATTTTGCATCATCAAGCCTGTGACCAAGCCGAAAGGGATGATCTGTGTCCATCCGCCTGCCAACCAAGCGACCTATCAAAACCGGTCAAGTTTCGCCCAAGCCAATACCCGCCGACGGATCAGACGTCGAAGATCCGGGCAGGTCGGCGCAGCTATGACGGGGGCACAACGCGCATACCGCAAAAGCTGGGGTGCGGAACTGGTTGAGGGCGGGGTCTCCTTTCGTCTCTGGGCCCCGTCACAAAGCCGGTTGACGCTGCGATGTGACGGGCAGGACCACCCGATGACGCCAGAAGGCGACGGCTGGTTTGTGCTGACCGTTCCCGGCATCGGTGCGGGGGCGCAATATGGGTTCGTTCTGGAAGACGGGCGCATGGTGCCCGATCCTGCCGCCCGCGCGCAGGCAGGTGACGTACATGGCCCGTCTGTGGTGACAGATCCACGCGCCTTTGCGTGGTCGCCTTGGCAGGGCCGCCGCTGGCACGAGGCCGTGATCCTGGAGCTGCACGTCGGAACCTTCACGGCGGAGGGCACCTTTCGTGCCGCGATCGAAAAGCTGCCACATCTGGTCGAAACCGGCATTACCGCCATTGAGATTATGCCAGTGGCGCAATTCGCCGGTAACCGGGGCTGGGGCTATGATGGGGTTTTGCCCTATGCGCCCCACACCGCCTACGGCAGCCCCGATGATCTGAAAGCGTTGATCGATGCCTGTCACCAGCATGGTCTGATGGTGCTGCTGGACGTGGTTTATAACCATTTCGGACCGGAAGGCAGCTATCTGTCCACCTACGCACCCGACTTTTTCAATGCCGGCCGCCACACGCCCTGGGGCGATGCCATAGCCTTTACCCGCGACCCGGTACGTCAGTTCTTCATAGAAAACGCCCTGTACTGGATGGAAGAATTCCACCTGGACGGGCTGCGTCTGGACGCGGTGGATCACCTGTACGACACGTCGGACCCCGAGATACTGGTCGACATTGCACAAGCGGTGCGCGCGCGGTTTCCCCATGCTCATCTGACCACCGAGGACAACCGTAACATCACCCATCTGCACCAGCGGGACGGCGAAGGCCGACCACAGCTTTATACGGCAGAATGGAATGACGACTTTCACAACGTTGCCCATGTCATCGCAACCCACGAGAGCGAGGGGTACTATACGGATTTCGTCGAGGATCGCTGGACCCTGTTTGCCCGCGCGCTGGCGCAGGGCTTTGCCTGGCAGGGTGAGGTGATGCCAAGCAGCGGCGTGGCGCACGGAGAGCCTTCGGCCCATCTGCCCCCGTTGGCCTTCGTTGATTTTCTTCAAAACCATGACCAGATCGGCAATCGCGCCTATGGCGAGCGGCTGCTGGCACTGTCGTCGTCGGACATGGTGCGGGCGTTGATGACGATCCACCTGCTGTCGCCCCATGTGCCTTTGCTGTTTATGGGAGAAGAATTTGGCGCGACCCAGCCCTTTGCCTTTTTCACCGATTTTCACGGTGATCAGGCAGAGGCGGTGCGAGGGGGGCGGCGGGAGGAGTTTGCCAGCTTTGCTGCCTTCAGGAAGAAGGAGATGCGGCGTACCATTCCTGACCCGAACGATCCGGCCACCTTTGCCGCCTCGCGTATCGACTGGAACCAGGCCGCATCGCACGCAGGGCGCGACTGGCTGGCCTTTACGCGTGGGTTACTGAACCTGCGACGGATTTGGGTCATGCCGCATCTGGCGGGGGCAAAGGGGCACGCGGGGCAGGTTCTGATGGCAGAGGATGGGCTGGTCGCGGTGGACTGGCAGCTGGACGGGATGCGCCTGCAATTGCGGGCCAACCTTTCCAACGACTCCGCAGATCTGCCACCGGCAACAGGCACCTGTTTCATAGGACAACCCGGGGCGCTTGCGGCCCTGCATGTCGCCGTCTGGGCGGAGCCTTCTTCATGAGTCCAAGCGCGTACCCGACCCTATGACATTCAGTCTGTACTAAGGAGCCTGATGCAGGCAGCAGCGGCAGACAGCTGTGCACGGGCGACAGACTGGACAGAGCGAGCGCACAGATCTGAAGCGGCGGATCGAGGATGGCATAGGCCCAATCGGGCCAAAACAATTCACCTCTACCTGAACAGGGCGGTCACTCTGTCACCGCATAGGGCGGTGTCTGTGGGCCACTGTCCTCCCCCTGAGCGTCCTGACGTGTGCCTGCGATCATGTACAAAAGCAGAGCAGCCAGAACCACGAGGAGAATGACAGAAGGTGCGAGGCGCATGGGACTCATCCTTTGTGTTCATGTTTGCGGGACTGACCCTGCATATGGACTATTCGGGCAGAGCATAGGCCAATATGTAATCACCCGGGTCGGTCCCGACCGATCCGTGCCCGCCAGCGACCATCACCAGATATTGGCGACCGTCCTGTTCATAGGTCATTGGCGTTGACTGACCGCCCGCAGGCAGCCGGGCGCGCCAGATTTCATCGCCAGTGGTCAGGTCGTAACCGCGCAGGTAATTGTCAACCGTTGCACCCAGAAAGGCCATTCCGCCGCCGGTGATGATCGGACCACCGATGCCTGGCACCCCCAGCTCGAACGGCAGTGGCAGCGGGGTCATGTCGCGCACTGTGCCATTCTTGTGCTGCCATAGGGTTTCGCCGGTGCGCAGGTCCACCCCTGCGACATATCCCCATGGCGGTGCCGCGCACGGCACCTGCAGCGGCCCCAGAAACGGACCCATGACCACACCATAGGGCGCACCCTCATTGCGGTTCAGACCCTGTTCGCTGGCGGTTTCGCCCTCCACCGGGTCTGGAATCTGATCGCGCGGCACAAGGCGTACGGTAAAGGGCAGATAGGTTGGCATGCCAAACACCACCTGCCGTACCGGGTCCACCGCGACCGACCCCCAGTTGAACACCCCGAAGTTACCAGGATGAACGATGGTTCCATTCAGCGACGGCGGGGTATAGCGGCCCTCGTAGTTCAATCGGTGGAGTTGGATACGGCAGGCCAGCTGATCCAGCATCGTGATGCCCCACATATCCGCGCCGGTCAGCGGATCGGGCATGAAGGTCAGCGCCGAAACCGGCTGTGTCGGGGCGGTGAAATCCTCGGGGATCGCGCCGCCCGGCGCGGGAACCTCGGTCACATCTATCAGTGGCGTGCCGGTGCGGCGATCAAGAACATAGATGTCACCCTGTTTGGTGGGCTGGACCAGCGCCGGAATGTCAGTGCCATCGGATTGCGTCAGATCAACCAGCACCGGCTGCGCGGGCACGTCCATATCCCAAAGATCATGGTGTACGGTCTGGAACACCCATTCGCGCTGCCCGGTGGCGACATCCAGCGCGACCACCGACGAAGAATGCTCTTCAACCGCGGGGCTGCGGCCCATCCCCAGTTGATCGGGTACCTGATTGCCGAGCGGAATATAGACCAGCCCCAGCGCCTCATCGACGGAAAAGATCGACCAGCTGTTGGGCGAGTTCGCGCTGTAGGTTTCGCCCCCGGCTATGTCGATCGGCTCGGTCTGATCCGGGTTGCCGGCATCCCAGTTCCAGATCAGTTCGCCGGTATCAATGTCGAAGGCGCGGATCACGCCCGATTGCGAATAGATCGAGAAATTGTCATTCACCGCCCCGCCGATGATGATCCGGCCGTCAACGGCGACGGGTGGCGAGGTGGAATAGTAATAGCCTGCCGGATTGTAGGGCATCCCGGCTTCCAGAGGCAGTTCACCGTCATCCGCGAAAAACGTGCAGCGCGCGCCGGTGTCTGCGTCCAATGCGATCAGCCGGGCGTCTGCCGTCGGCATATAGACCCGCCGCGCGCAAAGCCCGTCATCCGTCGCGCCGGCCGGGCTTTCCCAATAGGTCACGCCCCGGCAGGTCTGATGCTGGCGGTCCGGGTTCATCCCGGAATTGGCGTCATAACGCCAGCGCTCTTGCCCCGTCGCCGCATCAAGTGAAATGGCGATGTTGTGGGGGGTGCAGACATACAGGCTGTCGCCAACCTTGAGCGGCGTCACCTGATAGGTGGTTTCGGTCACATCTTCGGGCAACTTTACATCGCCTGTCTGATAGGTCCATTCCAGTTCCAAAGCGTTCACATTGGCCGGGGTAATCTGGTCGAGCGGCGAATAGCGCTGGCCGTACTGGGTGCGCCCGTACTGGTGCCATTCGCCATCCGGGAAATCTGCACCCATCGCGGGATCGGCGTTTACAACCTGATCGGGCAGTCGTCCGGCCAGATCATGCGGGTCCTGAAACATCGCGTAAACCGCCACGCCAACGCAGACCAGAGAGGAGACCGCAACCGGCAGGGCGGGCGGCCCGCTGCGGATAGGGGCCGGGCTGTTCGGGGCGAAGCCACGCCGGTCTGCCCCCCGCGCCGTTGGCACCAGCAGCAAAAGACCCAAAATGACGATGATGCCGCCGCGTGGGGCCAGCTGCCACCAGTCAAAGCCAACCTCCCACAGGGCCCAGCCCAGCGTGCCGACCATCAGCGCCGCGTAGACCCATGTTGCCAGCGGGTTGCGCGTCCGGATCAGCCAGGCAGTCATCAGCAGGACCAGCCCTGCGATGAGATAGTACCAGCTGCCCCCTAAAACAGCCAACCACCCCCCTGCTGCCGCCAGCACACCCCCTAACAAGGCAAACACAATCACCGTCAGTAGTTTCATTGTGGAACGTCCCCCGTGCCGCTTCTGAAATCCCTGCATTGTGAACCGTTCGGGCGAGAGAATGTTCCCTGACAATCAATGCGGCCGCAATATGTCGGGTGACACCGCAGAGATCATGGTAGCACAGCGTCAGAGTAACGCCTGAGCCGGACAGAAACGGCATCCACGAGAAAGGCGCGCAGCGGTCAAGCTGCGCGCCTTGCCCTGTAAGATCGGCGGGTTTTGCATTTCCGCTGATCATCGCCCTTGGCACCAGCACCGCCGTTTTTGCGCAGGACGCCACGAGCGGAACAGGTACCGGCATGGGTGCCACCGGCACGCCACTTGATAGGAGCGACACCATCGATGGAGCCGCCGGAACGGAAACGACCGCCGATGGGACGGGTACGATCACGGGCTCCGGTACAGATGGCACGGCATCCGGAACCAGCGATGCGATGCTGAGCGCTTCGGCAAACGTCAGCCAGATCTGCGCTGTCGTTTCAGATCTCTGACACCAGACCGAGACTGGCAAATCAGAAACCGGCAGCCGGGGCAGGACCGCATCATGCCCCGGCCTTTTCTGGCGAACGGCACCGTATCGCTGAACAATGATCATCTGACGGCAGGAGCATCCGATGCCACAAGGGGACAAATCCAAATATACGGACAAACAAAAACGCAAGGCCGAACATATTGCGGACAGCTACGAAGAGCGGGGCGTCGATAAGGAAGAGGCGGAACAGCGTGCCTGGGCCACTGTCAACAAGGACGACGGCGGCGGCAACAAAAGTTGCTCCGGACGCGGAACCCACACTGGAAACCCGGCCGCAAAAAAGGGCGGCGAAAAGGGTGGTGAGGCCTCTGCTGCACGGCCGGCCGAAGAACGCTCCAAATCCGCGCAAAAAGCGGCTGAAACGCGAAAGAGGAATGAAAGCGGCGGCTGACTCCGCATGTACTGATAAATGGCAGTGCGGTCAGACGCTAGTCTGTCCGTGTTCCCCGCCCCGCTGATCGAGGACCAGAGCACCATCGGGTGAGATCAGGGGTACCGGCCATTGCCCGCCCACCGACGTGGTCAGATCCTTCGCCGCCAGCAAGCATTTTGGGCTGGCAAAGCTCTCAGCTTTTTTGCTGCGTACTGTCCCATATCTCCAGAAACGACAGCAGACGCTGCTCGTCCGCGTGCAATCCTGACATCTTTGTCGCTGTCGATGCAGGAAAGGACTGCTGCCGTTCCCTTGGTTCAAGCGTCGCCAGCTCCAGCACTGCCGGATGAATATAGGAGCTGCGGCAGATGGCCGGTGTATTGTACAGCACCTCTGACGCCGCCTGTGCCATGCCCTTCACCGTCAGGCGACCCTCCGGTGGCAAGGCTTGCGCATAGGCAAAGGCGGCCAACGTCCCGCCCCATGTGCGGAAGGTCTTTGCGGTCACACCTTCGCCCATCACATGGGCAAGCCAGCCATTGACCTCGCCCGATGTCACGGCCCGCGGTCCGCCATCTGCATCAACATAGGTGAACAGCTGCCGCCCCGGCAGATCACCCACCGCCTGCAAGACCCGGTGCAGCTTGCGGTCGCGCAAGACTTTGCGAAGCCTTTTGCCGCCCTTCGATGTGAAATTCAGCCGCACGCCATCCTTGCCGATCCGTACATGCCGCCGCAGCAAGGTGGTGGCTCCAAAAGACGCATTCTGCGCTGCATATTCCGGATTGCCGATCCGCAGAAAGCTGCGGTCGAGAAGCAGGACCAAGGCCGCCAGCGTGAAATCAAGCCCGCCGGGGGCGTGGCGCAAAGCACGATCCAGCCGCGCCCGCAAGGCAGGCAGTGCCCTGCAAAAGGCCACCAGTCCAGCATATTTGGTGCTGGCTTGCGCCATCTGCCAGTCAGGGTGATAGCGGTACTGTTTACGCCCCCGCGCATCGCGCCCGGTGGCCTGCAAATGGCCGTCTCCCCGTGGGCAGATCCAGACATCGGTATACGCAGGCGGCACCCCCAGCTTTTCAACGCGACGCCGCTCTGCCCCGGTCAGAATACTGCCATCCGGGGCGGTATAGCTGAACCCCCGGCCTGCCCGCTTGCGGCGGATGCCAGGCTCGTGATCCGAGACATAGACAAGGGACTTTCCCATCATCGCTCCGTAGGCGCAGGCTGCGCCGGAGGGCAACACCGCGGCGCAGTGCCCGGTTCCGGCGCGACGCAAACAACGGCTTCAGGCCGGGCATATTGCGGCACGGTGGACAGCACCAAAGGTCGCGCGATCGTCCGCCTGCGGCACAAACCGCTGCAGCAGGGAACATGCGGCCCGGCACGGCGTTTGCTTTGCATGATGAACCGGAAGTCCCCCATGCGCCTGCTTGCTGCTTGCCTTGCCCTGCTTTTGCCGCCCTGTCAGGCCATGGCCTTTGAGTTGACGGATATTCCCCAAGCGATAAGACGCGGCGGCAACCGCTTGCTTCAGGCCCTGCCCGATCAGTCAGTGTGGACCGGCTGGGCGGATCTTATGGCCCAGGTGATGTGGGTCTGGTTGGCGGCTCTGGCCGTGCTGGTCCTCGGCCGGGCCGTGATGCTCGGGCGGCGGAAAACACAGGCCATTGCGGCGCGAGCGGCGCTGAGCGGTGCCGGGCGGTGGACAGCGCTTGGCCGCTACGCCTTGGCCGTGCTGGGGCCGGTGTTGTTGGCTGGCCTTGTGCTCATTTTGTGGGCTGTGCTTGCCGCACCGTCTTCCGGCCGGATCAGAATCATGGTGGTGCTAACCTTTCCTGTTCTCGCGGGAGCTTTCGCCGCGGCACTCGCCAATTGCGGCTTCACTCTGCTGGCCGCCCATGGCCGCCAGACCGACCGCGACATCACCCGGCAGCTGCCGCCCCAAGCCGGGCTGATTGCAGGCCTGATCGGTTTTGCCGCCGTTGTGCGCAGCATTGGTTTGAGCCCCGATCCGTTTCTGTCAGATTTCATCGCCACACTGGCCGAAACGATTGCGGCGCTGATCGCCTGGCGTGCCACCAGTCAGCAACGCCTGACGCTGCGCCACCTTTTGCGCGGCGAAAGTCAGACGCCCGATGCCGATCCTCCCACCTTGCCCGAACGGCTGACAGCTGCAATTGCCGACCACTGGCACATCCTGAGTTATCTGTTCATCACGCTGAACCTGCTGGCTCGATACGGGGTTTTCGGTGCTGATCGCCGCTTTGGGATGTTCGGTGATCTGACCGGCAGCCTTGCCCTGCTGACCGCTGCCGGAGTCGGGGTGCTGCTTGCCGAATGGCTGCATGGCCGGATTCTCGCCAGATTGCAGGTAAGGGCCGACTCCGGCCTGCGCGAACGCCTTGCGCTACGACTGGGGCGGGTGCTGCGCACGGGGCTTCAGATCGCTATCTCGCTCTGGGCAGGTGCTGCATTGCTGACCCTGTGGGAGCCAGAGCTCATTCTGCGGCTGACCAGCACTGCACTGTTCGGGGCAGTGACGACCACATTGATGGCGCTGTATTCGCTGTGGTTCATCTGGACATTGGTGGATGCCGTTCTGGACTGGTCCGCCGCGCAAAGCGTCGGGCGCGGTACGCGGATGCGCACGCTGTTGCCGTTTTTGCGGAACTTTGCCTTTGTGGTGGTGGCAACTCTGGCGGGAATATCAGTTCTGTCGAACCTTGGGGTCAACGTCGCTCCGTTGCTCGCGGGCGCAGGTGTGGTCGGGATCGCCATCGGCATCGGTGCGCAGAAACTGGTCAGTGATGTGATCACCGGCATCTTCATCATCTTTGAAGACAGCATTGCCATCGGAGAGGTGATAGAGGCCGCCGATAAAACCGGCGTGGTTGAAGGTCTGACAATCCGCACCCTGCGGCTGCGCGATGGTGACGGTGCACTGTTCTCGATTCCGTTTTCGTCGATCACTACATTGAAAAATGCCTCGCGCGGCTATGGCACTTACACCATTACCGTCACCCTGCTTAATCCCGAAGACACCAATCGCGCCATGGCAGAAGTGGCGCGTATCGGGCGTGAAGTGTCCGAAGATGCGTCATGGGCCCCATTGGTTATTACACCTTTCTCGCTTTGGGGGGTTGATCAGGTTTCGCCTGGGGGCGTTGTCATCAAGGGCAATATCCAGTCGCGCCCAAATGCCCAATGGGCAATAGGGCGCGAAATCAACAGACGCATCGCACTGCGCTTTGCCGAACTGGGGATCGCACAGGTTCATCCGGTGATGCACTGGGGCGGACCGGGGCCAGGAAAGCTGCCGGAGTGAATTTGCCTTCACCGCGCCCCCGGCGAGCCTATTCAATCACCGCGCAGGCAAGACGCTCACCCGCGTCACCGCTGGGCTGAGTGCGGTAATCATCCGGTTGGGCATGCACCATCAGCGCCCGCCCCCGCGCAAGATTATCGCCTTCGGTCAGCACGATAAAGGGGTTGAAAACCTGTGCCTTGGCGACACCTGACGCATCCACCCAAAGATTGGGCATATCTCCGGCATGTGGCCCGAGCTCTGCAAAATAGCCGTGCTCGGTCTGGGACGGGTTGAAATGCTCCCCCGCCGAGTCATGCCCAGTGGCAGGATCGCAGCTGCCGGTCTCATGGATGTGGAAGGCCACCCAACTTTCAGGCGGCAGACCGGACACCTCTACCTCGATCAGCACACCATTTGGCGCGGCACTCAGGATCGCCGAGCCCGCAGGCTGACCCATATTGTCTATGAACTCTGCCGTGGTGTTGTGTTGCGCAGCGAGCGGGGCAGATGCCAATGCAGCCAAGCCAAGGCACAGAACGATGAATTCATAAGGGATGGACTTGGGGGCAAAGAGACGGTGCATCAGATTTCCTTTCATGGACCATTTTCCATTTTGGGGCCGTACCCGTCGCAACTGGCAGCGCCGCCGATTGTTCCCTCCGTCAGAGGTCGGCCGGCTCTTCCCTGACAAAAAGCGCCGCCCGTTTCTCATCCGCCGCACGAAAATCCGCCCCAAATTCATAGCGCAAGACAGACTGGCGTCGCTTCCGGGAGGATCGCGCTGCCGTGCGACTGCTCAGGATTTTCTCGGAACGCAATCCGCCCTTCAGGGCTTCTTCTGTGCAGAGGAGGAGGCCGCACCCGGCAAGATCCTGCACGAAATCCGTGGCGGAGAGATGGCCCGCATGGGCGAAGTGCCGTTCGGGCGGTCTTACGGCGGTGTCGACACAACCCCCTTGTTCGTGCATCTGACGGCAGAATACGCCCGTCGTACCGCTGATGACGCTTTTATCGACTCGATCTGGCCAGCGTTGAAAAAGGCGGTGTCATGGATCGAAACCATCCGTGCGCAGGATAGCAACGGTTTGGTGTCTTATGCCCGCAAGCGCGGCACCGGACTGCGCAATCACGGCTGGAAAGACAGCGCCGATGCGGTGTTCCACGCAGACGGCTCATTGGCAGATGGTCCGGTCAGTCTGGTCGAAGTGCAGGGCTACGCCTATCTGGCGCTGACCGGCATGGCGGCAATGGCAGCCCGACGCGGTGAAGACGCCTAAACCGAAACCTTGCTGACCAGCGCCCGGCAATTGCGCGAGACCGTCGAAGACCGGTTCTGGATGCCAGAGGCGCAATTCTACGCCCTCGCGCTCGACGGAGCGTCGCGGCGATGCGCTGTCCGCACAAGCAACGCGGGGCACCTGTTGTACTCTGGCCTGCCCTCTCAGGTCCGGGGGCAAGCCGTTGCCCGCGCCCTGCTGAAGCCGGATTTCATGTCGGACTGGGGCTTGCGCACCGTGGCCATCGGTGAGGCGCGTTTCAACCCGCTGTCCTATCACAACGGCTCGGTCTGGCCGCATGACACCGCAATCTGCAGTGCCGGCATCCAGCACTATGCGCAACCGGAAACAGCCGCGCGTGCCCTTGCCCGTCTGTTCGAGGCGTCCTTTCATTTCGGCAAAAGGGTGCCCGAGCTGTTTTGCGGTTTTGCGCGGGTGCCGGGCGAAGGGCCGGTCGGCTATCCTGTCGCCTGCGTGCCACAGGCTTGGGCGGCGGCATCTGCCTTTCTGCTGCTTAAAACCACGCTTGGCCTTCAGCTTGATGCGTATGCGCGGGAGGTCAGGGTAATAGATCCCCGCCTCCCCGCAGGGATCGATCAGCTCAGCCTGCGGAATATTGATGTGGCCGGGACAAAAGTCGGGGTCGAATTTCAGCGGAAAGGCGATCAGGTCACATGTACCGCCAACAGGTCCGGCAGCGCCTCTGTTCCTGCAAAGGTAGCCGAAATCATGACGGCCCCGCGATCAGTGCGCTAGGCCTTTTGCGCTCCCTCCCACCGAGCGCTCTGATGACACCGAGGAGCATTGCAAGCCAAGATGAGCGCGCAGGACAACAATTCTGCACGTGATCCTGCGCCGTCAGCGATGCTTGCCACTCATCCGGGCAAGTTGAACCGGCTTCGCAGCTACTTCAATCCGGAACGGTTGACCTCTGCCGCTGCCCACGCCTTGGCAAGGGCGAAGACCGCAACGTTCGACCGGCTGAAGGCTTCTGGGCTCAGCACAATACAGTCCCCGCCCTTCCCCTGCCCCGAACCCCAACGACTGGGATCTGACGCGCCTGCGCGCCATGATCAAACACGAACTGGCCAGAACCGACGTGATCATCGTGTCAAACCGGGAACCCTATGTTCACTCCGCCGGGCCCGATGGACCGCGCTGTTCGGTGCCTGCCGGTGGCCTCGTTTCGGCGCTTGAACCCATTGCGCGTGGATGCGGCGGCACATGGATTGCCCATGGCAGCGGATCGGCCGACCGTGAGACGGTCGACGCGCAGGACCGGATTCAGGTGCCCCCCGGCAACCCCAGTTATACCCTGCGCCGGGTCTGGCTAAGCCCCGAAGAGGAGAGGGGTGGCGCTGTTCCGCATCAATTTCATCGACTGCATAGACCGCACACTGGAAAGCCGCATAAATCACGAAACCTGGTCTGTGCGCTATGGCGGCAAGGTCTCGCGCGTCCGCACCTACCCGATTTCCATAGCCTGGCCGGACCGTCCCCCGCAGCCGCCCCACACACCTTTTGCACGCGAAGCGCTTGGCATGAAGTCGGCCGCAAAGCTGATCCTCGCCGTCGGCAGGCTCGATTATACAAAAGGCATCCCCGAATTCATGCAGGCGTTTGAAGATCTGCTGACACGGCATCTTGAACTCCGCGGCAATGTGCATCTGTATCATGTCGCAGCCCCCAGCCGCAGCGAAGTAGCCTCTTACCGCAGCCTTCATCACAATTGCCTGCGGATCAGCCAGGCGATCAACGACCGTTTTGGCACCGAAGATTACACGCCGCTGCTGTTCGTCGACCGCCATTTCGACCGCGAGGAGCAAGAACATCTATCGCTGGGCAGGACGGATGCTGGAAGATGCGGCGCAGGTGCGCAGCCGCAATCAGATGCTCCGCCGCAGCGGCAGCGCAGCGGATCGTCCGGCGCGTGGCGATGTGCTCGGCCCGTCAGACACTTCTTTTCAGGCGACAGGAAAACCCGATGCAAAAGCCCCCCGTCCCTAACCTGTCCGAAACCGCCCTGTTTCTCGACATCGACGGTACACTTGTTGAACATGCGGCACATCCAGAGGGCGTGCGTGTCGCGCCGGATTTGCCGGATATTCTGGGAAAGCTGAACCTGAAGCTGGAGGGTGCCATCGCCTTTGTGACCGGGCGAACCTGACCATGGTGGAGAAGCTCTTCGGACAGCTCGGGCTTGCGGCCGCGGGCACCTTCGGGATCGAACTGATGCACGGTGACGCGCTTGAAACCGGCGGTGAGGCTGCGGCCCTCGTCGCGCCGGTGTTTGACGCATTGGAAAATTCATTTTCAGGCACCGATGGCGTCTATTTTGAACACAAGGGCGCGGTCCTTGCCATTCACACCCGCGCCGCGCCCGAGGCATTGACGACAGTCATCGCGCGCTGCCGCGAAACCTTGCTGCTGCCCGATGGGTACCGCCTTGTCGAGGGCCACGCGGGCGTCGAATTTCTGCCAGAGGGGGCGACAAAAAGCGCTGCCATCGCGTGGTTCATGACCCGCCCACCCTTTCGCAACCGGGTGCCGGTCTTTCTGGGCGACGATACTTCCGATGAAATCGGCTTTGAATGGACCAATCATAACGACGGCATTTCTGTGCGCGTCGGCGCACCAAAGCCGACAGCAGCGAAACATGCGCTGGAGACCGTGCCAGAGGTGCATGACTGGCTAAAGAAACTTGCGCGCCAGTAGCCCCACCCAATCACATAGAACTAGCCCGTTTCGGGCAGGTCTTTCGCCTCGTTGCCCTCTCGGGCCTGCCGATCCAGCGCGACCTGGAGCTGTTGTGCCATGTCAACCAAGTGTTGGGGCACGGGTTCTGCGGCGATGCCCTTCATAAGATCTGCAGCCATACCCACAAGATCATCGGCGGAAGGGTGTGCCTCATTCTGGCTGGCCGGCATGCTAGTCCCTAAATTCTTGGCGTTACATTTCATATAATGCGCCCCAGAAACTTAGCCAACATCAATGCGTTTTCACATCACACGCTCGTGTCTTTGAAAACAATCGTGAACAGCATGGCAGATCAGGCTTTGCGCCTACGGACGCCATGCCGCGTCCCCACCGATGCCGACGATCTGCCGCAGCAGACGCTGACAAAAGCGCTCGCCAATATCGATAAATTCACGCCGGGTACTTGATTGCGGACCTGGCTTTTTACCATCATGCCAAACATCTTTCACACCAATACCGTTCTGCGGTCCCGGAAAACCACAGGTGGCCGAGCAGCTCGCCCGCAGCACCGCCATCATTGCGCTGAATTTACAGAAAATGCCCTTACAAAAGAACGCCTGACATGCTATTTTCGCATATCCCGTCAATAATTGTGCCATGAACTCCGACCAACACTCTTACTCTGGTGCGCCGGACAGCGCAGACTCGGAACCCTCCCCTGCCGGAGAGGGTGACAGTACCGACGGCAGCGACCGACGAAGCAGCGCGCCTTTGCGCGCTCACCGGCAGACCCTTTCTCAAGCTCTTAGCGCCATCGCGGCAGACCCGGTCCGAGAGGCCATCGCGGACAACGACCAGATCACCTTGCTGGGTGGGCGGGGTCGCGCCGGGCTGATCCTGCGTTTTGCCTTGCCGAATGTGCTTCCTGCCCCGCCGGACATGCCCCACTGGTCCTGGTTGGTCAACCATAGGGCAGAGGGCGTGATCGGAGCCTTTTGCTTGGTGCTGGCCGCTGTCCTCGTGCTGCCGATCCCCTTTGGGAACATGCTCCCGGCCTTTGCGATCTCGCTGATCGCCTTAGGGGTTCTGGAGCTTGACGGCCTTTGGGTCATGATCGGCACAATGACCGGGCTTGTCTCGCTCTTCATCGTTGCGGGCGTGGTCTCTGCGCTGGTCGGGTCAACGATTCTCCTTCTCTCCCACGCCTTCGGCTGATCCAGCCGGATATCTCAATTCAAACGGAACGCACCGCCATGTGGCTCGAAATCCTTCTCGTCTTTACCCTGACACTTGTGAATGGCGTGCTGGCCATGTCCGAACTGGCCATCGTCTCATCCCGCACGGCGCGGTTGAAGGTGATGGCCGACAATGGCAGCCGGGGGGCTGTCACCGCCATGCGGCTGGCGGCTGACCCTGGGAGGTTCCTGTCCAGCGTACAGATCGGCATTACGCTGGTGGGTGTGTTGTCGGGGGCGTTTTCGGGGGCGACGTTGGGTGTGCGTCTGGCAGGAAGCCTTACTGACCTTGGCATGAGCCCGGCGCTGGCGCAGACGCTTGGCGTCGGCGGCGTGGTCGTCGCCATCACTTATCTATCGCTGATCTTTGGCGAACTGGTCCCAAAGCAGATCGCCCTGCGCGCGCCCGAAGCCGCCGCTGTGCGGATCGCGCCGCTTTTGAACCTGATCGCCATCGTGGCGGCCCCGATTGTCTGGGTGCTGAACGGCTCGGGCAAGATGGTGCTGACACTCCTTGGCCAGTCGGGCGACGCGGACCGCAACATGACCGACGAAGAGGTGAAGATGGTTCTGGCCGAAGCGCACTCCTCTGGCGTGATGGACAAGGCCGAGACCGACATGATCGCCGGGGTGATGCGCATTGCAGACCGCACGGCCAAAGGCCTTATGGTCCCGCGCCACGAGGTCGAGACGGTCGAGGCAACCGACAGCCCCGCAGCCGTCATTCGCAAGTTTCGCGACACCGGCCATTCGCGGCTTTTGGTGCGCGAAGGTGATGCCGACAATATCATCGGCGTGCTGAAATCGCGGGACTTTCTGGATGTCGGGAAATCGGGCGTCCCGCATGATCTGCGCGGCCTGTTGATCGAAACTCCGGTGGTGCGCGACGGAATGAACGCGCTTGACGTGCTGGAAACCCTGCGCAAGGCCCCGGCGCATATGGTGTTGGTCTATGACGAATACGGCCATTTCGAAGGCATCATCACCCCGATGGACGTGCTTCAGGCCATCGCAGGCGATTTTGTCGAGGGGGAGGAAACCGAGGCCAAGATCGCGATACGCGAGGATGGCAGTCTGCTTGTCGCCGGTTGGATGCCTGCGGATGAATTCTCCGAGCGCGTCGGCATCACACTGGACGAGGACCGCGATTACGAGACCGTCGCGGGTCTGGTGATCGAGAAAATGGGCAGCCTGCCAAAACTAGGCGAGCATGTCGAAGTGTCCGGCTGGAGGATCGAGGTGGTCGACCTTGACGGTCGCCGGATCGATAAACTGCTGGTCGAAAAGATCACCGATCGCTGAGGACACCCCGACAGCGCCAAAATCCGGTGCGCGCTCGCCTCAGTCCCGACGTTTTGCGCCGCCGGTATCTGGCGTCGGAGCAGGGCCGCAGTGGCCCTGCTCCGCAATCGGTCTGGTCAGATGCTCCTGGCACGCGGCAAGGTGCTGCGCACACAAGGGCGGCAAAACCGATTTACGGAAGATGCCCCTTGAGCGCGCAAGATCCGGCTGCTCAGTCTTCGTCGCCTGCGATCTGCGCCAGAACGGCACCTTTGCCGCGCCAGCGCAGCAATGGCGGCACCACCAGAGCCAGCAGCGCCACACCGAAAAGCGCTGCGGCAAGGGGCGTGCTGACAAGCGTCGTCCAGTCACCCTGTGCAATCGACAAGGCGCGGCGCAACTGTTGCTCTGCCATCGGCCCGAGGATCAGACCGACAATCACCGGCGCAATCGGATAGCCGTAAAGTCGCATCAGATATCCCAATACGCCAAAAAGCATCAGCATGAACAATTCCACTGGCGAGGGATTCAGGCCGATCGTGCCCAGAGTCGCAAACAACAGAATGCCCGCATAAAGCCAGGGGCGCGGAATGGTGAGCAACTTCACCCAAAACCTGATCAGCGGCAGGTTCAGCACCAGAAGCATGATATTGGCGATCAGAAGGCTGGCAATCAGACCCCAGACAAGTTGTGGCGATGTGGCAAACAGCAGGGGACCCGGTTGCAGACCGAATTGCTGAAACCCTGCCAGCATGATCGCGGCCGTTGCCGTTGTGGGCAGGCCCAGTGTCAGCAAAGGCACCAATGTACCGGCGGCGGCGGCATTGTTCGCGGCCTCCGGGCCTGCAACGCCTTCGATAGCACCATGGCCAAATTCCTCAGGGTGTTTTGCACAACGCTTCTCAGTCCCATAGGACAGGAAGCTGGCAATGTCCGCCCCGCCGGCAGGCATGGCACCGATCGGAAAGCCAATCGCTGTGCCACGGAGCCAAGGCTTCCATGACCTTGACCAATCGGCGCGGGTCATGGCGACAGAGCCTTTGATCGCATGCACTTTTTCTTGCATCGCAGGCCCTTGGGCCGCCACGAACAAGGCTTCGCCAAGCGCGAACATGGCAACGGCGAGCGTGGTCACCTCGATCCCGTCCAGCAGCTGCGGCACACCGAATGACAGCCGGGCCTGCCCGGTCAGCCCGTCGATCCCGACAATGGCAAGGGCAAGACCAACGAACAGCGATGTCAGCCCCTTCATGGTGCTTTCGCCAAAGGCCGCCGAAACGGTGACGAAGGCAAGGACCATCAGCGCAAAATATTCCCGCGGGCCGAAGACCAGCGCCAGTTTCACGATATGCGGGGCCAAAAAGGCCAATGCCAGCGTGGCCAGCAGCCCCGCCACGAAAGACCCGATAGCAGCGGTGGCAAGCGCAGGTCCGCCCCGTCCGGCGCGGGCCATCTTGTTGCCCTCCAGCGCGGTAACGATGGATGCGCTTTCGCCCGGCGTGTTGAGCAGGATCGACGTGGTCGATCCCCCATACATTCCGCCGTAATAAATGCCCGCAAACATGATCAGGGACCCCGCAGGATCAAGCCCGTAGGTGACGGGCAGCAGCAGCGCTACGGTCAGTGCCGGCCCAATGCCGGGCAAGACGCCGACAGCGGTCCCAAGAGTGACGCCGATCAGCGCGTAAAGCAGGATCATCGGGTCAAGCGCGGTGGCAAAACCCTGCATCAGGAAATCAAACGTGCTCATATCAGCTCCCGAAGATCAGGGTTTCGAGGAAACCCGCTGGCAGGTTCAGCTTCAGCAGCTGGTCGAAGACGCCATAGATCGCCAGGGCAAAGCCAATTCCGACCGGCAGGCTGAGCGCAAAATTGCGCCGACCAAAGGCTGCGGCGGTACAGGCGAAGAGCAGCCCCGAAGCGATGGAAAAGCCCAGCGGATGCAGCAGGATCATCTGCAGGGCCAGACCCCCGATGATGAACAGCACAGGCACCGGCTGCTGGCGCGGAAACCGCGTCCCGCCGTGGCGCAACCCCTTCCAGACATGGGTCAGCGCCAGAAGCCAGAGACAGCCGCCGATAAAAACCGGCACGTCACCCGAGCCGATGCCCGCATATCCGCCCTTGTCGGGGATGATCATGCCTTGCCAGATCAGCAGGCTGCCCAGGCCCGCCAGCAGGGCCGCGATGATGAACGCCGCCCCGTCGGGGCGGCGTTCGAATGCGATATCAGATCCGTTCATTGAACCAGACCGATGTCGGTCAGGATCGCGGTGGTGGCTTCGATGTCCTCGGCCAGTTGCGCGTCAAACTCCGGGCCGGACAGGTAGGTGTCAGCCCAGCCCTTGGTCTCCAGCATGGCCTTCCAACCGGCCGACGTTGCCAGCTTGTCAATGTCGGCGGTCACGGCGGCCTTCTGTTCATCCGACAGGCCCGGTGCGGCAGCGACCATGCGCCAGTTCTGTACGTTCACATCATAGCCCGACTCCATAAGGGTCGGTGCATCCGTTCCCACCCATCTTTCCTCGGTTGAAACGGCCAGCATCCTCAGGGTTCCGGCCTCGACCTGCGGCAGGAATTCACCCACCCCGGAAATGCCCACCGTCACCTGGTTGCCCAGTATGGCTGCCAGTGCCTCGCCACCGCCCGAGAAGGCGATATAGTTGATGCTGGTCGGATCAACGCCTGCCGCTTTGGCCAGCAGGCCCACGGTGATGTGATCCACGCCACCCGCGGAACCGCCCGCCCAGGATACCGCGCCCGGATCAGCCTTCATCATCTCGACCAGTTCGGTGATGTTCTGGATCGGCGACGAGGCCGACACCGCGATCCCGACCGCTTCGCCGGTCAGACGGGCAATCGGGGTGACATCGGCCAGCGACACGGGCGAGTCATTTGTCAGGATCGCCCCGACCATGACATACCCCCCGACGATCAGCTGGCTTGCATCGCCCGCAGCGGATGACGCAAACTGCGCCAGACCCACGGTGCCACCGGCGCCGGGGACGTTCTGCACCTGCACTGAACCAGAGATGCCCTCGGCCTGCATGACTTCCTGCATGGCGCGCGCCGTGCCATCCCAACCGCCACCGGGGGCCGCCGGGGCGATGATGACATAATCTTCTGCAAAAGCCGGCATGGCCAAAGCTGCCGCAAAAGAAACGCTCAGAAGCGTGTGTTTCATAATATTCTCCTCCCAAAGCACGTTTTTCGTGCCAATTGCCCTCAGGTGGCACCTCCTCGTGCCAGCCCTGGCGCAGATCTCAGCACAAATTCCTGTCAAAAAGCTGACAAACCTATTCCAGGGCCAATGCCTTTTGCCAACGGCGCAAAAACAGCTGTCGCTTGGCCTGATCCAGATAGGCCAGAACTCCGGGACTGACGGGAATGGGCCGCAGCTGATCGCCCCAAGCACGCTGCATCGCAACGCCGCTGCCCTCTCCCACGACCTCCGGACTGACCGAGGGCAGCCGCAGCTTTTCGGACAGCAGGGTCTGGCCTTCCACGCTCATGAGAAAGGCCAGAAAGGCGCGGCCAAGATCCGGCCTTGCCGCGGCCCGCGGCACCATGGCGATGCGCGACACAACCACGGTATAGTCGCGCAGCAAGACAAAGCCGATGTCGGGCATCAACCGGGCCTGTTCGGCAGCGTAAGACCCAAGGATGTTGTACCCCAGCACAAGGCGGCCGTCAGCAACCAGGTCGAGAATGCCTTGCGAGGTTGAAAAGGTCTGAAGCCCGGCCCTGCTCATCGCCCGCAGCAAAGACCAGATATCGGGAAAATGCTCGGCATCACGGGCGATGAACAGGTAGCCCACGGCCGAGCTTTCGATGTCATAGGTGCCGATCCGTCGCGTCAGGCTGTCGGGTGCCTTTGCCAGCCAATCCAGCAATTCCAGCCGCGACCGGGGCGGGCCGTCCGGAAAGCTGGGTATGTGATAGGCAAGCACGGCCGGTTCAAACGTCAGCGCAAAGGCGGTGTCCTGCCACTTGGTCCAAGCTGGCCAATTGGTGGCACTCTCCACCTCGACCTGTTGCCCATAACCGTCATTGGCCAGCTTCAGCTGCAGATCCATTGCAGAGGAAAAGACAAAATCCGCCGATGCCAGCCCCGCATCCGTTTCGGCAATCACACGGGCCGCAATATCACTGGCCAGAAGGTCTTCATAGCGCACCGCGACATCTGGACGGGTCGCCTGAAAGGCCGTGATGAGGATCGAAGCGACGCGGTTGTCGAGCGTCGAATAAATCACCAGGTCCTGCGGGCTGTCACCGCGCGCAGGGTAATGGGTGACCTCTGCCATTGCCTGGCTTGCCAGCGTGGCCACAGCGAAAAGGGGTACAAATGACAGGCGCATGCTGCAAATCCTGCCCCAGAAACAGGCGGTTCACAACAGCGCAGCGAGCGCCTAATCTGGGGTGACGGGGGCTTCATGCGTTTGCTGTTGGTTGAAGACGATCTGCCACTTGCCGAGGCGCTGGTGTCGCTTCTGGTCTCGTCCGGGTATGCCGTAGACTGTGTGCATGACGGTGAGTCGGCCAGGGCCCTGGTTGCCGCAGAGACCTTTGACCTGATGATCCTTGATCTGAACTTGCCGGAGCTTGACGGGCTGTCGGTGCTGCGGGCCATGCGGGCCCAAGGCAACCGGGCAGCCGTCATGATCCTGACCGCGCGCGGCACCGCCGAAGACCGGGTCCGCGGCCTTGATCTGGGGGCAGATGATTACATGGCCAAACCCTTTGATGTGCGCGAGTTCGAGGCGCGGGTGCGGTCTTTGCTGCGCCGTCAGGCGGGGTTGCGGTCGTCGACGCTGAGTCTTGGTCCCTTGTCGCTGGATCTGACCAGCCGGCAATTCCTTGCCCATGGCCAGATCATCGATCTGCCGCCGCGCGAGCGCGCAATTCTTGAACTTCTGGTCACCCGTGCGGGCAAGGTTGTGGCAAAAGAGGCAATCGTGCAATCGGTCACCTCGCTGGAGGATATCTTGTCCGACAATGCAATCGAGCAATATATCTCGCGCCTGCGCCGTCGTCTGCATCCGCTTGGGCTTGTCTTGCGGACGATCCGCGGCATTGGGTATCTGCTCGAAAAACCAAGCGAATTGGCATGAGGCTCTATTCGCTTCGCCGCCGGCTTCTGCTTTGGCTCTTGTTGGCGACGCTGGCACTGGGGCTGATCGCCCTGATGGACACCTGGCGCGAGGCCTTGCGGACGGCGCAAAGCGTGTCAGACCGGGTGCTGGTGGGCTCGGCGCTTGCGATTGCCGAACGGGTGACATTGGATGAGGCCGGGGGGCTTGAGGTAGACATTCCGTTTTCCTCGCTCGAGATGCTGACATCGACCGCACAGGACAAGGTGTTCTACCGCGTGGACGGTCCCGTCGGCCACTTTTTGACAGGCTACAAAGACCTTGTCGTGGTTGAGGCCCCCGTTGGCGGGGTGGGGTTTGCAGACGGGTTTTACGGCGATGTGGGCATCCGCAGCGCAACCCTGATGCGCGAGGTTTCAACCGGCGCGGCTTCAATTCCCTTTTCGGTGACTGTGGCGGAATCGACTCTTGCCCGTTCGGCACTGGCGCAGGCCATTCTGGTCCGGTCTGCCCTGCGGCTCGCCGTGCTGATGCTGGGGGTTGCCATCCTTGTCTGGGTTGCGGTCACCGTCGCCTTGCGCCCGTTGACCCGGCTTGGCGATGCGATCGCCGAACGTTCGCCGGGAGATCTGCGGCCCATCACTGCAAACACACCCGAAGAGGTCGAACCCTTGGTGGTCGCGATCAACCTGTTCATGGACCGGTTGCAGACCGCGCTGGACGCCCTGCGCAACTTTACCGGCAATGCCAGTCACCAGCTGCGCACGCCTCTGGCCGTCGTGCGCACCCAACTCGCCCTGATTGACCGCAGCATCGTGCCGGATGAAGCCGCTGCCGCCAGCGGCAAGGCCACATCGGCACTGGAACGGGCAGAGCGCGTGTTGTCCCACCTTCTGGTTCTGGCCCGAGTCGATGCCAGCGCCGGGGCGGCGACCTTGGCCCCGGTGGACCTTGTTGGCATTGCCAAGGAGGTGGTGTCTGAATTGGTGCCGGGCGCGCTTTCCCAAGGCATCGATCTTGGGTTTGAAGGGCCCGATACAGCCAGAGTGGCAGCCGACCCGATCCTGTTGGCGGAACTGCTGCGCAATCTTGTCTCGAACGCGATCACTTATGCCGGGCGCGATGCTGTGGTGACAGTGCGGGTGCAGGCGATGCCCGACCGAATTATTCTCGAAGTCGAGGACAATGGCCCCGGCCTTTCACAAGACCTGATGGCCGCATTCGTCCAGTCCAGACGGGGCGTGTCACGGCCATTGCCGCATCTGGACTTTGGACCAGTCAATGGCATGGGGCTTGGTCTGGCCGTGGCGGTCGAGATCTCCGAATTGTTCGGGGGCAGACTTCACTTGACCAAGGCCCGGTCAGAGACCGGTCTGCTTGCATCGATTGCGTTCGCGCCGGTTGATATATGATCGCGCCCCAGGTCTCTGGGGTGCCGAACGCATCGAAACGTGCCCTATGATCTTTACCCGCACCGAGCCTTGGATCAGCCGGGTGCAAGTCAGCTGTCGGCCGTCCGGCCCGCGCCTGACTTGCCATGACCGATGCGCCGCAAGACAGGCCGCATCACGGCGCAACCACTATCCGTTCACGAGAATGGCAAAGCCGAGCGCCATACCGAGGGCAAAGACCACAACGGCGGCAGCAAGAACACGGGCGTAGGTTTTTCGCATCAGGTTACACCAGATCAAAGACTTCAAGGTCGATCTGCCGTGCGTGCACCCCCATGCCAAGCAGGGCGGCGATCACGGCATCGGTCATCGGTGCCGGGCCGCACAGCATATGTGGCCAGTCGCGTGTTGCCGCGGGCAGGTGGCGGCGCAACAGCGCTTCATCGATACGGCCAGATTCGCCCTGCCAGTCTTCGGGTGGCGTTTCAGGCACATGCACCACGGTCAGGTCAATGTCCCGCGCCATCCGCTCCAATTCTTCACGGAACGGCGCGTCCTCCAAAGTGGCATTGGCATAGATCAATATGACGGGGCGCGCATCTTTACGCGATTGCATGGCGTGCAGGTTGGCGATCACCGGCGTGATGCCAACACCACCTGCGATCATGACAAAGCCATCTGCCGCGCCTTCACGGTCTATGGAAAAGGTTCCGAACGGGCCATCCACATAGGCGATTGTGCCCGGCTGCGTCTGAGTCAAACGTTGAGAATCGTCTCCCAGAGGTTTGATGGAAAAGGATATCTCAGGGCCACGGTCCGGAGCGGTCGAGATGGTAAAAGGGTGTTCTTTCATGGACCACGGTGAATGTCCGACCGAGAGCCAGGCAAACTGTCCCGGGCGCCACGCTGTCAGCGCCTGGCCCTCCGGGCGCAGGGTCAGCGTGTGGACCCCGCCGCGTTCAGCCACGTTTGACACCACGCGCCACGGATTGGCACGTTGCCGCATCGGACGCAGCACCCGGGACCAGAGGATAAAGCCAACCCAGACCAGAGTCGCGCCCAGCCAGAGGGCGCGGACATCCTGCATCGCACTGTACTTGCCAACACCCAGCACATGCGCCACCGCCGCTGCAAAGCCGGTGACAGCCAGCAGCACATGCATGACCCGCCACCAGTGGTAGTCCAGCTTCAGGCGCTTTCGGAGCTCTGACGTCACAATCAAGGCCACGAAGCACAGCAGTGCAACGCGCCCCGACGTCAGCTCCCAGCGGGCTGTCAGCGGGTTCAACTCTCCGAGCGCGGGCTGGTAGAAGATATAAAGCACGCCGAAATGCACCAGCATAAGCGCCACGGTGCCCCAGCTGACAAGGCGATGAAAAACATAGACGATATCTGCGCCAAACGGATTGGTCAGCAGTTTGATCCGCCCCGTCAGCGCGAATTGCATGGCGATGAGGGACAGCGCGGCGAAGCCACAGCCCATCGAGAAATCCCACAGGACAGAGGTGGGCGGCGGGCGAAAATCGCCGCCGAGGAGCACGATGAACGGCAGCGCGATCAGGCCAAAGCCCACGAAAAGCCAAAAAGCGACGCGCAAGGCAACGAATGCAGGCCTGTCGGCCAGTCGGATGAATTGCTCCGGTGGGGAGGCGTGGGGGGATGGTCGGTCCATCGCTAAGAACACCGAAAGAGAACAAACGGTTCCCTGCGACCGGGGTCAGGGCAGCGCGTGAGGCTGATCATGGCTTGCACCTTTCGCGCAGTCAAACACACGGATGACCGCTGCCCTCGCCGTCGCAGCAGTGCAAGAAATTGTAGGGCCAGACTTTCCTGATCGGTCCCACGACGGCCCTAGCGAGAGGACGGGGGCAGTTTTTTCTGCAGCGCCTCAATCAGCCTTTGCAGATGCTCGGGAACCGGAGCTTGAAGATCGGCCTCAAAGGCGAGGCGCAGGTTGATATCTATCTGCTGCGCCATCTGGTTTTGGTGTTGGGACTTGCAGTCTCCAGGTTTGGTCACATCCTATACTCCTGCTTACACGCGCAATTTTCCAGCTTCCGGAGGAAGTGAGTTGCACGTTTTGAAACGCGCCATCGACGCCCGGTTCGGATCACGGCTGCCATGCGCTGGCCTGAGCGGCAGGGGTCTGGTCAAGAGCGCCGCAAGCCGGACAGGGGGAGAAGTCATGGCGCAACATCCCGCAACCGCAGCAACAATTTTGATCCGTGCCGGGCGGCACAACCCCCAGCTGGAGCGGAGGCACAATGGCAAGACCCATGCCGGGATTGGGCGCAGGAAAGGCGGACAACTGACCGGAGGGCTCGATATAGGCATGGCTGATCGAGGCAAGGTTCATCACACCTTTGATCCGCAGCATCTCCATCAGCTCATACGCGCCAATCCGATTGATGTTCAGCCCATCGGTGATGATCCGGCCATCGCGCAGAACTTCGGCTGGCTGGCCGTCGATGATGGCTTTGGCACCTTTCCAGCGCCGGATCGCCCAATCGACCAGTTTGTCGAGGCAGACGATGCACAAGACCACCAGCATCGCCTGAAAAAGGGGGACGTCCGGATAGAACAGCGAGTCACCGACTGCCGATCCAAGAGCGATGACCAGAAGAAACTCTGTGAGCGAAAGTTGCGCAACGCTGCGCCCGCCGATCCAGCGCAGCAGCGCCAGGGTCCAGAGCCAGATGACGGCAATGCGAAACACAATTTCCAGATAGAACAGCGCTGGCTGATCACCCACAAACATGCGCATCCAGTCAAACGCAACAATGGGCTCTTCCATCTTTGTCTCTTTGTCCAAAAAACAAACCGTCCGGCGTGCACTGATGTGAGCGCCGGACGGTTCTTCGGTCAGTGGTGATGTTCGGGCAGCTCTTCAAGCTGTTCCTTGGTCCAGGTCGTCGAGCCATGAACCTTGCCGGCCTCATCCCGCATCAGGTTCAACTGATCGGCGCTCACCAGGACCTGTCTTGCGCCGATCCCAAGAAAGCCGCCAACATCAAGAACAACCTGCATGCCCGCTCCGCTGCCATGCACATGCGATACGGTTCCGACCTTTTCATCATTGACGCCATAAACCGGGGCATTTCTTACCAGTGCCTCTGTCAAGTCAGCTGGCGGAATAAGGGTGTGTTTGCTGTGGTCCATCTGGACCTCCTGTTGCTTGCGGTGCGTATCTGACACCTGAGGGCTCTGTGCTTCTGATGGCGACAGCGATGCCGCGGCCAGCAGAGGCGTTCGGTCAGGGTGAACGGCCCGGAGCCGGAAATGTTCCGGTGCCTCATGGCTTTCCGCCACTTTGCCGACGCCTGGAACATTTGGCCTCGCAAAGGGTTTCTCGGACTGTGCCAACACAGAGGAAGCAGCGCCATGACATCCGACAAACAGCCCGCCCAAGAGCAGGACAGACAGCCCGGTCTGGAATCCGAAATGACTACCGCACCGGACTACGCGCCGCGCTTTGCGGCATCGGGGCGGCTCAAGGGCAAGACGGTGCTGATCACCGGCGGTGACAGTGGCATTGGCCGCGCGTCAGCCGTGCTGTGCGCCCGCGAAGGGGCGAATGTGGCGATCCATTACAAGGATGAACACGCGGATGCAGAGGCGACTGTGGCGTTGATCCGCGAAGAGGGTGCCGAGGGATTTTCGGTGTCGGGTGACATCGGACAGAAAGACGAAGTTGACCGAGCCGTTCGCGCCGTGATCGAAAAATTCGGCAGGATCAATGTGCTGGTCAACAATGCCGCCGAACAGCATGTGCAAGACAAGGTGGAAGACATTCCCGAAGCCCAGCTGAAGCGGACATTCCAAACGAATATTTTCGGCCAGTTCTACATGGTGCAGGCTGTCGTGCCGCAGATGGAAAAAAGCGACGCGATCGTCAACATCACATCGGTGACCGCCTTTCGAGGACAGCCGCAGCTGATTGATTATGCCTCGACCAAGGGGGCGATACTGGCCTTTACCCGCGCGCTTTCAGGCAATCTGGCATCAACCGGCATCCGGGTGAATGCTGTGGCTCCCGGCCCGATCTGGACCCCGCTGATCCCGGCCTCTTTCCCGGCAGAGAAAGTAGAGACATTCGGCCAGAATGTACCGATGGGACGACCGGGCCAGCCGAATGAAGTGGCGTCTTGTGTGCTGTTCCTGGCCTGTGACGACAGCAGCTATCTGACCGGACAGACCCTGCACCCCAATGGCGGGGAATTGGTCGGCGGCTAAGGCAGGGCCGCCGCCAAGCGTATGTTTGAAGCAAGGAAAGGACACGAAATGAACATTGAAATGTTGACCGCTATTGTGGTGTTTGGCCTCCTTCTGGCCATTGCGCTCGTGGGTCTGACCATGTCCATCCGCGAAACCAACCAAAGAGCAGATACTTTGCGCCCGCGTGACATGCAGGGAGTGCAGGGGGAGTATGGAACGCAAAGCCAGCTTGGGATGGGGCGGGCCCCTGCGGTTGCCCCCGAAGATCCGCGTGCGGCAAAAGCCCCGATTCCGCCCATCCCAAGCTAAAAACACGCAGGACGATAAGGGGCGGTACGCCCAGCAGTCTTGCAGAATTCAGCGACGATCAAAGGCTTTCGGCTGGCGCATGCGCGCGTGTGGCGGCAAGCGTGATCGCGCGGATTTCCACCGCCATAGCACTCTGGATCACCTCGGGGCCATCAAGAATGGACCCGGGATCCTCCTGATGGTCTTGCATGACTGACAAAGTGTCCAGCGCGTCCCGCAGATCGCGCGCGCCCTCTTGGTGCAACAGCCGAGACAGGATCAGTGCCAGCACCTTGCGCTGCGCCAGAAGCCGGCCTTCGATCGCTTCGGGCGAAAGGGTCGGACCTGGGTCTGGGTGCACGGTGTCATCTTGTATGGTGTTGTTCATGGATTGCTCCGCTGTTGCTGCCTTGGGGCGAACGCATGGGCAGGGGGATTGTTCCCCGCCGGCGGTGGCGGTGCGGGCATGGTCTTGAAAGTCTTAACCCCCAAACCAAACGACCCCGCCAAGGGCGGGGTCGCAAGTGCCGGAAACAAAACACAGAGGATCGATTGCTTCCGGACTGCTCAGGCGGCTTCAAGGGCCGCTTGATTGACCGAGCCATCGGCCAGCCCGGTCAAAGCCTCATCGGTAGCGGATTCTTCCTGCAACGTCTGGCCCAGAAGCTTGGCGACATCTTTCATGCCCAGAACCTCGGCCCAGCGTTTCAGCGTGCCGTAACGCGCGATCTCGTAATGCTCGACCGCCTGCGCGGCGGCAACGAGGCCCGCATCAAGGGCGGGGGACTCCTTGAAGGTGTCGAGAACCTCTTCGCCCTCTTCGATAATGCCCTCAATGGCCGGGCAAGTCTTGCCCTGGGCCCGTTTGCCCAGAATTTCAAAGACCTGCTGAAGGCGTTCAACATGCTGCTGAGTCTCCTCGGCATGCTTTTCAAAGGCCGCCTTCAGGTCTTGGGACTGCGCCCCACGTGCCATTTTCGGCAGAGCCTTCAGGATCTTGCGCTCGGCGTAATAGATGTCCTTCAGATTTTCTAGAAACAGATCGTTCAAGGTCTTGGTTTTCATCAGTCGCTCCTTTTCGCGGATCGTCAGCTGCCCAGTTGCAGCTTCATCCACCCAACCAGCGGCGCGCCCGATTGTTCCTGCCTGAATTTTCAGGGCTCCCGCAAAAAAAGGCGCAGATCTTGAATTCGAGCGTCAGAATGCGTCTGCGCCCAGATCTTCAATCACCAGCCGCCGGGCCCGGTTGACCCGGCTTTTCACGGTGCCCACAGCACAATCGCACAAGGCGGCCGCCTCTTCGTAGGACGCGCCCAGAACGATCACCAAAATGAGCATTTCGCGGTAATGTGTCGGCAGGCGGCTGATGGCTTCGTGCAACTCGCGCCCGCGCACGGACCATTCCTGAGTCGCCGGTGTCTGCTGCAGGTCAGAAACACAATCTTCCACACCGGTGGTCTCACGGGCCCGCTGAACAGTGTTGGTGTAGAAGCTGTTTCGCATAATGGTGAACAGCCAAGCGCGCAATCGCGTGCCAGGCGTGAATTTGTCAACATTGGCGAGCGCTTTTGTCAGCGTCTGCTGCACCAGATCGTCGGCGTCGGTTGCGTTACGGCACAAAGACCGCGCATAGGCGCGCAGGGCCGGTAACAGATCGATGATATTCGGAACGACGGAAGGATCTGTCATACGGTTCACGACCTTTAAGGACACGATGGTGTGACCCTAAAACGCAGTGCCACTGGTCGCGTTCCCTCGTTGAGATATCTAAACTGCAACTCGGCAAAGATCAGGCAAGATGATGCCCGGCAACCAGACAGAGTCAGACCTCTGCGCGTTGGAGCCTGCGGGTGCCGATGATGACATGCTGCGGGACTTAGAGGCAAAACCTGTGGCACAACACCTTCTCATCCTGGCCGCACAGGTTCAGATCGGAATGGAGCAGCAGGTCCGCAGAGTGAAAGCGGCTACGGACCTGCCAAAAAGTAGGCTAAAGCTACCACAGCTCTGATCTGCGGCATCGGATCCTTATGGCAGCGGATCTGTCAGCCCCCGTCTGCGGCGAATGTCCTCAGGATCGAACTGTTCATCCTGGCCATTGTCGTTTGGATCTTCATCCAGAGCGTCGTTTCCCGGCAGGATGTTGCCCTCATCATCTGCGGGCAGGGTGTCATTTTGCGGCCAAGGCAGATCATTGGTCGCCTGATCAAATACCGGCGTGTCGTCGCCGTCGACTGCGGGTGTGTCTGACGGCGGTGAGGTCGGGGATTGGGCCATTGGAAGCTCCTGTTCACTGTGTGCAGGACCAATCCGCGAGAGCAGTGAATGGTTCCGCTTCTTGAGGACTGCAGCCGCTGTTCACTCCGAGGGCGTGAAGTGCGCCGCGCCGGAACCGGCCTTCGCACCGGCGTGGTGCCCCAGAACATCCCCTCTGCACGGATAGCGACTCAAAACGGCGCGCGCGACACTGCCGCCGCCGCCCGTTACTCCGGGTCTTCCGGCGCTGTGGATCCGGCTGGTGCCGGCGGTGCTGGGACAGTTTCACTTGCGCCCTCTTCCGGTTCTGCTGGGGTCTGGGCGGAAATGCGGTCGCTGTCCACCGGCGCATCGCTGATGCGCCCGTCGGCCGCTGACACGCGCCAGACGGTATTCCCGGCATCATCAGCGATCAGCAACGCCCCTGTGCCATCAATACCAAGGCCAACCGGGCGACCACGGGCCTGATCATCCTGCAAGAATCCCGTCACCACATCCTGTGCCATGCCATCCGGCACACCGTTGGCAAAAGGCACATAAGACACCTTGTACCCATTGAACGTATCACGGTTCCAGCTGCCGCGCTGGCCGACGAAAGCGCCCCCGGCATAGGCGTCAGGCAGGGCCGCGCCATTGGTGAAAACAAGGCCCAAGGCTGCGACATGGCTGGACAGCGCATAATCGGGCGCAATGGCGGTGGCCACCAGGTCGGGCCGCGCGGGCTGCACCCGCTCATCCACATGATCGCCAAAATAGCTATAGGGCCAGCCGTAGAACGCGCCGTCCTGAACCGAAGTCATGTAATCCGGCACCAGATCGGGACCAAGTTCATCACGCTCATTGATCACGGCCCAGAGCATGCCGCTGTCGGGATTAAAAGTGAGCCCGTTGGGATTGCGCAGCCCAGAGGCATAAATCCTTGCAGCACCGGTTGCGCGGTCAATCTCCCAGATCGCGGCACGCCCCTTTTCAGCCTCCATGCCGTTTTCGGCGGCATTCGAGTTGGAACCGACCGAGGCATATAGTTTTGTGCCGTCGGGGCTTAGCGCCAAGTCTTTGGTCCAGTGATGGTTTAACGGCCCGCCGGGTAGAGGCGTCAGCACTGTCGGCGACGCGGTGATGGCATTTTCTCCCAGAGCATAGGGATACGACTCTACCCCATCCGCCGCTGCGACATAGAGCGTGTCGTCGATCCAAGCGACGCCGAAGGGCGAGTGCAGACCGGTCAGCAGATCATGACGCTCATCCACCACGCCATCACGATTGGTGTCGCGCAGCAAAGTGATCAGATTGGTTTCGGGCGGTGGCCCGTCACCGCCTGCTGCAAATGCCATGACCCAGTCACGGATGTAATCCTTCGGACGAAATCGGGGTTTGTCCTCCGGCGCTCTCGACTGCACCACCAGCACATCGCCATTAGGCAGAGTGTGGACAGTGCGCGGATTTACCAGATCGGTTGCATAGGCCGCAATCGTCAACCCCTCGGGCACGGTAGGGGTTTGGCCTTCGGCCCACCCCACCACCTCGGCCACCTTCACGGTGGCCAGAAGGTTGACGTATTTCGGTTCAGGCAAGTACGGATCTGGGCCAATCTGGCGGGTGATATCAAAAGCACCCGAGTCAGGCCCTGGCTCGGCCGCCTGTGAAAGGACAGGAGACGACAGGGCCAGAGCAAACAGCATCGCTGTGCCGCAGAGCACAGGGACGCGCCCGGGATCACAGGTGATGGATAAAGAGGTGGAGTTCATCAGACAGCATCCTTTTCGGGAGCGAAGGTGCGAGGCATAATTGGCGCTAAACATATGGCCGGTGCGCAACAGCGCGCCGCCGCAGCAGGGCAGACGCCACCATCAGCAGGCAGGTCAGTGCAGACAGTCCGACGCCCCATGGCAGGATTGCGGTCCATCCATCACCGGCATGAAGCAGGCTGTTGAGAACAGCACAGATCAGAATTGCGACGTTGAGCACCACAACGCCGGCCATTGGACGGTGGCGGTGAACCGCAAGATCAATCAGCCAGAGCAGCACCGCGATACCGCCCGCGATCAGGCCAAAGAACAAGAGCCAAGAAGAAAAATCCTTCCACATCAGCACTGTGGTCTGAAGATACGCAATGTCGGTGACCAGTGTCAGCACGAAGAATGCTGCAGCGAAATAGGTGAATGTGGTCAAGCCGGGAATCGGAAGATCGTAGGCGCTGGCGTAGGGAGAGCGGGCCGGTGTCATGCAATATCCTTTCGCGAGCGCTGCAAGACTTAAACGCCTGCCCCGCCATTCGGTTCCCGGAAACCCAGACCCGACAGATAAGACCAGCACCCAGGACTGCCGCGCAGAGAGGCCTGCCCTGCCATCGCGCAGTTTTTGCCGACCGTGGCGAATGCGCCCCAGCTTCACTCGCGCCACGCGGGCCAAGGATTTGCGCAGCTACCCGGCTCGCTCAAGGATGGAACACAAATCCACATGCGGGACTTGAACCGGATTGCCTTTGGTTGAGGATGCCGATTGCGATGCTGTCGCCACGGCGGCGTGGTCATTTTTCGTGACCCCGAGGTCAGAAAGTCGTGCAAGTCCGGCCGCATGGGCCCAATTGGCCAGAGCGGCGGGGGCTTGGTCATCGGTC
The DNA here is from genome assembly GCF_002900965.1 of Pseudotabrizicola formosa. Classification (GTDB taxonomy): domain Bacteria; phylum Pseudomonadota; class Alphaproteobacteria; order Rhodobacterales; family Rhodobacteraceae; genus Pseudotabrizicola; species Pseudotabrizicola formosa. Next base: position 68,939 of record NZ_PJOM01000007.1, read on the forward strand.
CCGCCAAAGACCTTTGCCACTATCGCGCAGACGCGATCGAGTTTTTCGCGCGCCTGCCCGACTGCCAAGGCGCGGTTCATTGAAAGAACCGGCCCCAGCAGCGCCCCGCAGATTGCGCCATGGGCGGCTCCGGTCCTGCCGCCGATCACACCCGCAAAGCCGTGCACAAGACCCAACCCGGCATTCGCAAGCGCCAGCCCGCCGCAAAGGGAGGCCCAGGCAAGGGCATCACGGGCCCCATCGTTTTCTCCGTCCTGCAGCCGGACCAATGCCCGCAAGGCAGGCTCGATGGCGGGAAAGGCGATGGCATCGGTATAGGGCGTTGCCTTGTGAGAGACATAGGGCTCGATCAACTGGGTCACGGCATCGAGGCCAGAGGCAAGGGTGACAGGCCATGGACAGTGGTCGGTGAGCGCCGGATCAATGATCGCGATCCTGGCAATCATGCGGTCGTCGCGCAGGCTGACCTTCCGACCATGTTCGGGCAGACCGATGACCGCATTCTTGGTTACCTCTGCACCGGTGCCCGCGGTGGTGGGCACAGCGATAAATGGGAGCGGTGCTGCAGCAAGAGGCAAGCCTTTGCCGACACCTTCCAGATGGTCAAGGGCGGGGCCGGGAGCCGGGATCATTGCCGCCAATGCTTTCCCCAGATCCAGCGCCGCCCCCCCACCCATCGCAAGCACCCAGTCTGGCCGGTGCAGACGGGCGGTCTGGGTCGCCGTCTCCAGCATTGCAAGCGTCGGCTCGCTTGCACAGGCTAAGGCCAAGGTGTCCGGGCCAAGTGCGGCAAGCACAGGGGCTGCCCGTACGGGGCTTGCCCCATGGACCACCAGTCCGCGCGGGCCGAAAGTCCGGGCCAGATCTGCCGCCCGGGCAGCTTGTCCTCGGCCAAACAAGATCTGCGCCGGCTGAAGGATGGAAAAGGTCATATCGACATCGTTGCCTGCACCGCCCTGCCCCAGCGGGCATATTTCGCAGTCCGCGTATCGGCGTCCATCTGCGGCTGGAACCGCCGGTCAAGCGCCCAGCTCTTGGCGAACTCCTCGGGGCTGCCGTAGGTCCCGGCCTTGAATCCCGCCAGATAAGCGGCCCCCAACGCGGTGGTCTCTGTCACCTTCGGACGGTCGACCGGTGCGCCAAGGATGTCGGACAGAAACTGCATGGCCCAGTCGCTGGCGCTCATCCCGCCGTCGACGCGCAAGACCCCGTCTGCGGCGGCTCCCCAGTCGGCGCGCATCGCGTCCAGCAGGTCTCGGGTCTGGTAGCCCACCGACTCAAGGGCCGCACGGGCCAATTCGGCCGGGCCGGAGTTACGGGACAGGCCAAAAACCGCGCCGCGGCAGTCGGGCCGCCAATAGGGCGCACCAAGCCCCGTGAAGGCAGGCACAAGAACGACCCCCTGCGCCTCTTCGGCCGCTTCGGCAAGGCTCTGGGTTTCTGACGCGTGGCGGATGATCTTAAGCCCGTCGCGCAGCCATTGCACAACCGCCCCGGCGATGAAGATCGAGCCTTCCAGCGCATAGGTGGGCTTGCCGTTCAACTGATAGGCAATGGTGGTCAGCAGCCGGTTGGTCGAGGGGACCAGATCCGGCCCGGTGTTCAGAAGGGCAAAACAGCCGGTGCCATAGGTGGATTTCATCATGCCGGGCGCAAAGCAGGCCTGTCCCACAGTGGCAGCTTGCTGATCACCTGCAACGCCAAGAATGGGAATCTCGCGTCCGAACAGATCAGCGCGGGCGGTGCCGAAATCGGCGGCACAATCACGCACATCCGGCAGCAGGGACATCGGAATATCCATCAATCCGCAGATTTCCGCATCCCAGGCACCGGTTGCGATGTTGTAGAGCATGGTGCGCGCGGCATTTGTGGCATCGGTGGCGTGGACCCGGCCGCCGGTCAAATTCCAGATCAGCCAACTGTCTACGGTGCCAAAAGCCAGTTCCCCGGCCTCGGCCCGGGCGCGGGCCCCGTCTACATGGTCAAGCAACCATTTGACCTTGGTTGCCGAAAAATACGGATCGAGCAGAAGGCCTGTGCGGGCCGAGATCATCGGCTCGTGCCCCGCGGCCTTCAGCGCCGCGCAGGTGTCTGCCGTACGCCGGTCTTGCCAGACGATGGCATTATGGATGGGTTGACCGGTCGCGCGGTCCCAGATCAGGGTGGTCTCGCGCTGGTTGGTGATGCCGATGGCAGCAATGCGCCCGGCCTTGACCCCGGCCTTTTCCATCGCCGCACGCGCGGTCGCGGCCACGCTGGACCACAGGTCAGTCGGGTCATGTTCGACCCAGCCGGGGCGCGGATAATGCTGTGCAAACTCTTCCTGCGCCGAAGCCACCACCTGCAGCCGCTCATCGAACAGAATTGCGCGGCTGGAGGTGGTGCCCTGATCGATGGCGAGGATATGTGTCATGTCATTGCTTTCAGTGTGGCAGTCATCTGGTCTTAGATATCCCCGCCGGAAGCGGGGATATTTAGGAGCAGATGAAAGGGGCAAGGCGGCGGCCCTGCCCCTTTCAGTGTCAGATCAGTTCCAGGATTTGATCAGCTCGTCATAGCTGATGGTTTCGCCCTGTGGCTTTTCGTTTTCCAGCTTGGCGACCGGTGCACCGGGCGCGTCGAGCCAGATTTGAGCGTCCTGAGGTTCGTTCAGCAGCGGGCCGATATCGCCTTGCACGCCCGCACGTTCGATCCGCTCCATCACGCGTTCCTGCTCTTCGCACAGGGCATCAAGGGCTTCTTGCGGGGTCTTGGCTCCGGACATGGCGTCGCCGATGTTCTGCCACCACAGCTGCGCCAGCTTGGGATAATCCGGCACGTTGGTGCCGGTAGGCGACCACTGGACGCGGGCGGGAGAACGGTAGAACTCCACCAGACCGCCCAGTTTCGGCGCGCGCTCGGTAAAGCTTTCGTGGTCGATGGTCGACTCGCGGATGAAGGTCAGGCCGACATGGGATTTCTTCACGTCCACGGTCTTGGACACCACGAATTGCGCGTAAAGCCAGGCAGCCTGCGCGCGATCGACCGGCGTCGACTTCATCAGCGTCCAGGACCCCGCATCCTGATAGCCGACCTTGGTGCCTTCTTTCCAATAGGCGCCGTGCGGGCTGGGGGCCATCCGCCATTTCGGGGTGCCGTCCTCGTTCATGACCGGCAGACCCTCTTTCACCATGTCGGCGGTGAAGGCGGTGTACCAGAACATCTGCTGCGCGATCTGGCCCTGTGCCGGAACCGGACCAGCCTCGCCGAAGGTCATGCCTTGCGCCTCTGGTGGGGTGTATTTCTGCAGCCAGTCAATGGCCTTGGTCACCGCATAGACTGCTGCCGCATCGTTGGTGGCACCGCCACGTGCAACGCAAGAGCCGACAGGCCGCGAGTTTTCATCGACCCGGATGCCCCATTCATCGACGGGCAGGCCATTGGGTTCGCCCACATCACCCATACCGGCCATCGACATCCACGCATCGGTGTAGCGCCAGCCGAGTGACGGGTCTTTCTTGCCATAGTCCATGTTGCCCCAGGCCGAGGCCGGACCGCCGGCATAGGTCATGTCGCGGCCGGTGAAGAACTCTGCGATGTCTTCATAGGCGGACCAGTTCAGCGGGACGCCCAGTTCATAGCCATAGGCGGCCTGGAAATCTGCCTTGGTCTTTTCGTCGTTGAACCAGTCATAGCGGAACCAGTAGAGGTTGGCGAATTGCTGGGTGGGCAGCTGATACAGCTTGCCATCCGGCGCGGTGGTGAACGACGTTCCGATGAAATCGGCAATATCAAGGTTGGGGTTGGTGACAGCCGCGCCCTCGCCCGCCATCCAGTCATCCAGGATGCGGACCTGCTGATAGCGCCAATGCGTGCCGATCAGGTCAGAGTCGTTGATATAGGCGTCATAGATGTTTTCGCCCGACTGCATCTGCGTCTGCAGCTTCTCGACCACATCGCCTTCGCCGATCAGATCATGGGTGATCTTGATGCCGGTGATCGCGGTAAAGGCCGGGGCCAGAACCTTGGCCTCGTATTCATGCGTGGTAATGGTTTCCGACACCACCTTGATATCCATGCCGGCAAACGGGGCCGCGGCATCGATGAACCACTGCATCTCGGCTTCCTGCTCTTCGCGGGTCAGCGTCGACAGTTCCCCGATTTCGGCATCAAGGAATGCGCGGGCGGCGTCCATGTCGGCCCATGCCGGGGCCGACCCTGTGGCCATCAGCGCAAGCGCCATGGCCGTGGTTGCGTGACGAAGTCTCATTTCATTTCCTCCCAGAAGTGTTGGACTACAGGTATTGGGCCGGAGCGGTTCTTGGTGCCGCGCCCGGTCGTGGCCGTCCTGTCTAAACCCAGCGGAACACCACGGCGGCATAGACAAGGCAGAGGATGAGGGCACCCCAAAGCGGGGCACCGAAGAAGAACAGCCAGCCAAGGTTGATGAAGGCCGAGCCGAGAAGCGAAATAAACAGCCGGTCGCCGCGGGTGGTTTCGATCCGCAGGACGCCGACGCGCGGGGTTTCGGGAAAACGGATCGCCAGCAGGGTGAAGGTCACCAACAGGCAGGCGATGGTCCAGAAGAACAGCGCGACCGGCAGGGTCCAGGCCATCCAGCCGCCCGGAGTCATTGGCGCAAACCAGTCGATGGCCCCATCTTTCTGGGGGGCGGTCAGCAGCAGGGCTGCCAGGCTGCCAGCCATCACAGCAGCGGCGGCAAGGCTGATCAAGGGCCAGTTGGCACGCTTTGCAGTGGTGTCGGTTGTGGTCATCACACCCTTCCCAGGGCAAAGCCCTTGGCGATGTAGTTGCGGACAAAGTAGATCACCAGGGCACCCGGCACGATGGTCAGCACCCCGGCAGCGGCCAGCACGCCCCAATCCATGCCCGAGGCCGAGACCGTGCGGGTCATGGTGGCCGCGATGGGTTTGGCATTCACCGAGGTGAGCGTGCGCGACAGCAGCAGTTCCACCCAGGAGAACATGAAGCAGAAGAAGGCGGCGACACCGATGCCGGATGCGATCAGTGGCATGAAGATCTTCACGAAGAACTTCGGGAAGGAATAGCCGTCGATATAGGCGGTCTCATCAATTTCCTTCGGCACGCCGCGCATGAAACCTTCCAAAATCCAGACCGCAAGCGGCACGTTGAACAGGCAATGCGCAAGGGCCACCGCGATATGGGTGTCGAACAGTCCGACCGAGGAGTAGAGCTGAAAGAACGGCAGCGCGAAGACAGCTGGTGGGGCCATGCGGTTGGTCAGCAGCCAGAAAAACAGATGCTTATCGCCCATGAAACTGTAGCGCGAAAAGGCGTAAGCAGCAGGCAGCGCCACGGCAAGGCTGATCACCACGTTCATCGTCACGTAGATGATCGAGTTGACATACCCCATATACCAGCTGGGATCGGTCAGGATGACCACATAGTTGCGAAAGGTCAGATCCTGCGGAAACAGGGTAAAGCTGGACAGGATTTCGGTGTTGGTCTTCAGGCTCATGTTCACCAGCCAGTAGATCGGCAGCAACAGGAACAGAAGATACAGACCCATTACCAGAGCAGAGGATTTCACGCGCATCACTTGCCCTCCTGCCGGTCAAGGTTGGTCATCACGGTGAAGAACACCCAGGACACCAGAAGGATCACAAGGAAATACATCAGGCTGAACGCCGCCGCAGGGCCAAGGTCGAACTGGCCAATGGCCATCTTGACCAGATCAATCGACAGGAATGTCGTCGAATTGCCCGGCCCGCCACCGGTGACCACAAAGGGCTCGGTGTAGATCATGAAACTGTCCATGAAGCGCAACAGGATGGCAATCAGCAGGACGCCCTGCATCTTGGGCAGTTCGATGTAGCGAAACACTGCCCAACGGCTGGCCTGATCAATCTTGGCGGCCTGATAATAGGCCTGCGGAATCGATTGCAGTCCCGCATAGGCCAGCAGCGCCACCAGAGAGGTCCAGTGCCAGACATCCATCACGATCACGGTCATCCAGGCATCAAACGGGTCGTTGGTATAATTATAGTCGATACCGAGCCCGGCGAGCGTGTGGCCCAGCAGACCGATGTCCACGCGGCCAAAGATCTGCCAGATCGTCCCGACCACGTTGAACGGGATCAGCAAGGGCAGAGACATCAGCACAAGGCAGAATGAGGCCCAAAAGCCCGATTTCGGCATGTTCAGCGCAATGTAGATGCCAAGCGGCACCTCGATTGCCAGGATGATGGCGGAAAACAGGATCTGGCGGCCAAGCGCATCATGCAGGCGCGACGAGGTGACCATTTCCTCGAACCATTCCAGCCCGACCCAGAAGAACTGGTTGTTGCCGAAAGTGTCGTTCATGGCGTAGTTCACCACCGTCATCAGCGGCAGTACGGCGGAAAACGCCACCACCACCAGCACCGGCAGCACGAGGAACCACGCCTTGTTGTTCTGGGTCTTGATCATCACAGAGCCCCCCCCTGCACGCGCCAGTCGTCGGCGTAGACGTTTATCTTCTGCGGCACGAAGGCCACATGGGTCAGATCTGCACCGATTTCCTTGCCTTCGGGGGCAACGATGCTGAAGGGCTGGCCCATGACCTCGGCCCGGATCAGGCGGTGGCGGCCCACATCCTCGACCCGCCGGATCGAGACCGGCAGGCCATCACCTGCGGTCAGCTTCGCATGTTCCGGGCGGATGCCGATCTGCGTGCGGCCAGACAGCGGCGCATAGGTGGCGCCCAGAGCGACGGATTGCCCATAGACATGCGCGCGGCTGCCGTCGATCTGCGCATCGAGCAGGTTCATGCCCGGAGACCCGATGAAATACCCGACAAAGGTGTGTTGCGGGGTTTCGAACAGCTCTTCCGGAGTGCCCATCTGGACCACACGGCCATCATACATCACCACGACCTTGTCGGCGAAGGTCAAGGCTTCGGTCTGGTCATGGGTGACGTAGATCATGGTATGGCCGAAATCGCGGTGCAGCTTTTTCAGCTGGGTGCGAAGTTCCCATTTCATATGGGGGTCAATGACGGTCAGCGGTTCGTCGAACAGGATGGCATTCACATCCTCGCGCACCATGCCGCGGCCGAGGCTGATCTTCTGCTTGGCATCCGCCGTCAGCCCCTGCGCCTTGCGCGACAGACGATCCTCCATGCCGATCATCTGGGCGATGGCTTGCACCCGCTCGGCAATGTATTTCGGGTCCATCCCGCGGTTGCGCAGGGGAAAGGCAAGGTTGTCGCGCACGGTCATCGTGTCGTAGACCACCGGAAACTGGAACACCTGCGCGATGTTGCGCTCGGAGGTGGCGGCGTCGGTCACGTCACGGTTACCAAACAGCACACGGCCCTGCGATGGGCGCAGCAGACCCGAGATGATGTTCAACAGCGTGGTCTTGCCGCAGCCAGAAGATCCCAACAGCGCATAGGCCCCGCCATCCTGCCAGACGTGGTCCATTTCCTTGAGCGCGAAATCCTGGTCCTTGGTCGGGTTCGGGTAGTAGCTGTGCGCCAGATTTTTCAGTGTGATCTGTGCCATGTCACGCGGCCCCCTTCAGGTCTGGCTGCGCATAGGCGGCGGCAGCGGCAAGGCGGCCCTGCGCGTCGAACAGATAGACATGCGCCGGATCGAGCCACAGCGTCACCTCGGACCCGTCGACCAGGTCCTGCACGCCATGCACAAGACCAACCCACTTGTCTGCCCCGTGGTGCAGATGCAGGAACGTCTCCGATCCGGTGATTTCGGTCACCGTCAGTGTGCAGCGGAACGGCAGTGCCTCGGGCGACGTCTGGTGCAAGGACAGATGGTTGGCGCGAAACCCTGCGGTGTAGGTCCCATCCGGCAGCGCAGCGAAGGCACCGGTGGCCGGAGTTGTCACCTCCCCCAAGGCAAGCTGGGCAAAGGTCTTCACGCAGAGCAGGAAATTCATCGGCGGGTCCGAGAACACGCGCGCCGTCGTCATGTCGGCGGGCTGGCGATAGACCTGCGGGGTGGGGCCGAACTGGGTCACGCGGCCTTCGTGCAGGGCGGCGGTGTTGCCGCCCAAAAGCAGGGCCTCTTCGGGTTCGGTCGTCGCATAGACAAAGATCGCGCCCGAGGCTTCAAAAATGCGGGGAATTTCGATCCGCAGTTCTTCGCGCAGCTTGTAATCAAGATTGGCCAGTGGCTCGTCCAGCAGGACCAGACCGGCCCCCTTGACCAGAGCGCGTGCCAAGGCGCAGCGCTGTTGCTGGCCGCCCGAAAGTTCCAGAGGTTTGCGTTGCAGCATCGGCGTCAGGCGCATCATCTCGGCAGTGTCACGCACAGCCTTGTCGATTGCGGCGGCATCGCGACCCATCAGGCGCAGCGGCGAGGCAATGTTTTCGTAAACCGTCATGCCGGGATAGTTGATGAACTGCTGATAGACCATTGCCACCTTGCGGTCCTGCACGCGCATGCCGGTGACATCCGCGCCATCCCACAGGATCCGCCCCGTGGTCGGCGCATCAAGACCCGCCATCAGCCGCATCAGACTGGTTTTTCCCGCCAGCGTCGGTCCCAGAAGCACGTTCATCGTGCCCTTTTGCAGCGTCAGGGTCGTCGGGTGGATGTGCACCCGCCCTTCGACCGACCGTGACACGTTTTGCAATTCCAGAGCCATCGGGGTTCCCTTATTCCGCCGCCGGGCTGGCAGCCCAGCGGGTGGTCATGTAATCGTCGATCGCCGCAATCTGCGGCGGCGTCAGGCGCAGGCCAAGCTTGCTGCGCCGCCAGACCACATCGGCGGCGTGGCGGGCATATTCACGATCCATCAGCCAGTTGACTTCCGCCTCGGTCAGGGTCGCGCCGAAGTCGCGGCCCAGATCGGCCAGCGACCGGGCCTGCCCCAGCAGCGTTGTGGCCTCTGTGCCATAGGCGCGGATCAGGCGCGCGGCGTGAGTATCGGTCAGGTAAGGATGGGCAGCCTTCAGGGCCGCTGTCAGGCTGGCGACGCCATCGACCGGAAAATCACCGCCGGGCAGGGCCTGACGCGCTGTCCATTTGCCTTTGGCACCAGGGAAGAACGGCTGCAGCTTTTCCAATGCGGATTCGGCGAGACGGCGGTAGGTGGTAATCTTGCCCCCGAACACGTTCAACAGCGGGGCCCCGTTCTCATCAAGGCTGAGCACATAATCGCGGGTCGCGGCCGTGGCCGATTTCGCCCCGTCATTGTACAGGGGGCGAACACCGGAATAGGTCCAGACCACATCATCGCGCGTGACAGGCTTGGCGAAGTATTTCGACGCGAAGTCCAGCAGGTAATCGCGTTCTTCATCCGTGCAGACGGCATCTTTCGGGGCACCCTGATGGTCCTGATCCGTGGTGCCGATCAGGGTGAAATCGCCCTCATACGGGATCGCAAAGATGATGCGGCCATCGGTGCCCTGAAAGAAATAGCAACGGTCATGATCATAGAGCTTGCGGGTCACGATATGGCTGCCGCGCACCAGCCGGACACCTTCGGTCGAGTTGATGCGGGCGATGTTGCGGATAATGTCTTCGACCCATGGCCCGCCAGCGTTGACCAGCGCGCGGGCACGGTGGGTGATGGGGCCATCTGGACCGTTGGTGACAACCTCCCAATGATCTCCCGCGCGGGTGGCGCTGATCACAGGGGTTTGTACCATGATGCGCGCACCACGCGCCTGCGCGTCACGCGCATTCAGGACCACGAGGCGCGAATCCTCGATCCAGCAGTCGGAATATTCATAGGCATGCGCAAACTTGGACTGCAGCGGCTTGCCTGCCGGATCGGCCTTGAGATCCAGCGTACGCGTGGCGGGCAGGATCTTGCGCCCGCCCAGCGTGTCATACAAAAACAGCCCCAGACGGATCAGCCAGGCTGGGCGGCGGCCTTTCATCCATGGCATCACCACACCCAACAGGCGGCTTGTCGGGGTGTCGGTATCGAACCGCATGTCGCTGTGCCAAGGCAGGACAAAGCGCATCGGCCAGGAAATATGGGGCATGGCCGTCAGCAGGATTTCGCGCTCTTCCAGCGCTTCGCGCACCAGACGGAATTCAAAATACTCCAGATACCGCAAGCCGCCATGAAACAGCTTTGTCGAGGAGGAAGAGGTCGCCTGTGCCAGATCGCCCTGCTCGGCCAGAATGACAGATAGGCCACGGCCCGCAGCATCACGCGCAATGCCGCAGCCGTTGATGCCACCGCCGATGATGAAGAGGTCGGCCATCTCGGGCTGCCGGGTGTCTGTCACGCTATTCACGCTGTCTTCCTCCTTGGAAGAGTTGCCCCTCCGTGCGGCAACCCTGCCTCACGGATCTGTCATGCGTCAACATGTTTCTTCGTTTATGCGCGATATGCGTAAATACGAACATCTGCGCGGAAAACGAAGTGCCAATCTGACCGGACCTTTAGAACTATGCTGCAAACGCGCAAAAACGAATGCAACTGCAGCAAGGTTTAGACGGTGACAATTCCCGCCGACCTGTGGCAAAAGAAAGGATCGAAAGGGCGCAGGCGTGGCATTGAATTTTCGACAGAGCAGCATTCTTGACATTGCCCGACAGGATGGCCGGGTGGCGGTGGAAGATCTGGCGCAACGCTTTGACGTGACGCTGCAAACCATCCGCCGCGATCTGACCGAACTGGCGGAAGCCGGGCATCTGGACCGGGTGCATGGCGGGGCGGTGCCGCGCACCGGCGTTGCCAATATCGGCTATGAGGCGCGTCGCAAGATGAATGAGGCGGCCAAGACCGCAATCGCGCGCGCCTGTGCGGCGATGATCCCCGACAATTCGTCAATGATCCTGAACCTTGGCACCACAACCGAAGCGGTCGCCCGGGAACTTGTGCATCATCGCAACATTACGGTTGTGACGAATAACATGAATGTGGCCAACGTGCTGGTTGCCAACCCGGGCTGCGAGATCATGGTGGCGGGCGGGGCATTGCGGCGCAGTGACGGCGGCTTGGTGGGCGAGCTGACCACGCAATTCATCGAGCAGTTCAAGGTGGATTTCGCGATCATCGGCACCTCGGCCCTCGACAGGGACGGCGATTTGCTGGATTTCGATCTCGCCGAAGTGAGGGTCAGCCGCGCCATTCTGCAACAGGCGCGGCAGGCCTTTCTGGTCACCGATCACAGCAAACTCGGGAGGTCTGCCCCAGCGCGGATTGCAAGCCTGTCGGAACTGGATGCCGTGTTCACCGACCAGCCCCTGCCAGACGGGCTGACAAGCGCTTGCGAGGGGTGGGGCACACGGGTGGTGGTGGCAGCATAAGGGCAGCGCGGGCCGGTACGGGATCACCCTGCTGCACGGATGGCCCAATGGGCGACAGGACCCTGCCAGACCTGATCACGACACAGATCCGCCAGAAAGGTCGCCGCGCGCCATGTCAGGCTGCAAGATCACTCTGCGAAAGAAGTGCTTGCCAGTCTGCCTTTGTCACAGCGCGCAGCCGCTGTGTCAGCTGTGCGTGATCTGGGTGCCCAGCACCTTCAGACATTCGCGCATGAAGGCCGCCAATCCGGTCCAGCCCTTGGCGGACACCATGGTTCCGTCGACATAGGCCTCATGCGGCTTGACGTCGATATAGGTGCCGCCCGCCAAAGTTACCTCCGGCTCGCAGGCCCCCAAGGCAGCAACCTTCTTGCCCCGGACCACGCCATCAACCGCAATCAGAATCTGGACCCCGTGGCAGATGGTAAAGATCGGCTTTTTGGCCTCATGAAAATGCCGCACCATGGCTTGGATCCGCTTGTCGGTGCGGATGTATTCTGGCCCCCGTCCCCCTGCGCAGTAGACGGCGTCATACTCGTCCGGCACCACTTCGGAAAAGGTCTTGTTGATTTCGGCAAGGTGGCCAAAGCGTTCGATATAGGTCTGATGACCTTCGAAATCATGCAGCGAGGTCTGGATCATCTCGCCCTTCTTCTTGTCGGGGCAAATGACGTGGACAGTGTGGCCTACAGCCTCCATCCCCTGTTGGAAGACAAAGATTTCATACTCTTCGGTAAATTCACCACAAAGCATGAGGATTTTCTTGCCGGGCATCGTCGGTATCTCCTTTTCGCGGGCAATCCGGGGTGCCCTGCAACAGGCACCCCGGCAGGATCAGAACGGGGAATCGGGGAAGTAGAACTGATCCGCATTTTCAGGCGTGATCAGCGGGGCATCCAGCTTGAAGCTGCCGCGCATCGGGGCCTGTCCGGTGAACTGGCCAGCAACCATGTAGATCGCGGTCTTGATCATCGACGGCGGATAGGGGGTTGAAATCGGGGTCATCGGATTTTCATCCATAACCATCTTGACCACGTCTTTCATGCCATTGCCGCCAAGCGCGTACTTGATCTCGCTGCGGCCTGACTGCTTGACGGCTTCGAGCACGCCCAGAAGCATATCGTCATCATTGGCCCAAACCGCATCGATCTGCGGGTACTTGGCCAGATAGTCCTGCATCAGGGTAAAGGCTTCGTCCTGGTTCCAGTTGGCATACTGGATGTCCAGAATCTCGATGTTGGTGTCTTTCATCACATCGGTGAAGCCCTGGATCCGCTCGTCGTCGATCACGGTCGGGATGCCGCGCAGCACCACGACCTTGCCTTCGTTGCCCAGCTGTTCCGCCATCCATTTTGCGGTATTGGCCCCAACGGCAATGTTGTCACCTGCGACATACAGATCCTGGATCGACGGGTCGGTCAGACCACGGTCGACCACGGCGATGAAGGTGCCGTTGGCCTTGACCTGTTCCACGGGACCGGTCAGCTCTTCCGAGGTGAAGGGCAGGATAACCAGCGCGTCGAGCGTTTGCGCTGCGGCCAGATCTTCCAGCGCCGACACCTGCGCGGTAGCGGAGGGCGAGGTTTTCACGATCACGTCGATATTCGGGAACGCAGCCTCGATTTCCTTTTCGGCCTGTTCGGCGTGGTAGACCACGCCGCCGGTCCAGCCATGGGTTGCGGCTGGAATTGACACCGCGATAACCCGCTTTTCCTGCGCCATGGCTGTGCTTGCCATGAGCGCGGCAATGCTTCCCGCTGCAAGCAGGCCAAGCGCCCGTCTGTTGATGAACGTCATTGTCTTGTTCCTCCCTTTGAAGACTCCGCCCCTCCCGGGCGGTTATTTGATAAAGCGGTGTGCCAGCATGGCGAGGATGATGATCACCCCCTGAACCGCCGCGACGAGATATTCGGACACCATGTTCGACAGCACCATCAGGTTGGCGATCACCTCAAGGATGAGCGCCCCGGCGACTGTGCCCCAGACCCGCGCCTTTCCACCGCGCAAGGCGGTGCCGCCGATCACCACTGCCGTGATGACCTGCAATTCCCAAAGTTGCCCCGTGGTCGGCGTGGCCGCGCCCAGACGGGGGATATAGCAGATGGCCGCAACCGCCACGCAGATGCCCTGAATGACAAAGGCTGTTGTGCGGACACGCGCCACAGATACGCCGGAAAACCGCGCCACTTCGGCGTTTGATCCTGCGGCCATGCAGCGGCGGCCATATTTCGTGCGATACAGGATGAATGCGCCGATCAGCACCACGATCAGGGTCAGGATCACCGGAAAGGGGATGCCCAGCACATTGCCAAAGTAAACCGGGCGGTAAGGTTCGCGCAGGGCGCGGTCGATCGGGATAGACCCGCCGTCCGACATCCAGGTGATCAGCGCGCGGAAGATGCCCATGGTGCCAAGGGTGGCGATGAAGGGCTCGATCTTGCCCACCGTCACGATCAGCCCGTTCAGCAGGCCGCAGAGCGCGCCCACCACCAGCCCGACCCCTGCCCCCACCAGAATGGCGTTCGCCCCCATCGACGGTTCCAGCCGGTTCATGGTCAGGATCATGATGCCGGTAACAAAGGCCATCATCGACCCAACGGACAGATCGAGGCCCCCTGATGAGATGACAAAGGTCGCCCCCACCGCGATGATTGCGATAAAGGCGGACCGGGTGACCACATTGGCAATATTGGTGCCGCTGAGAAAGCTGGAGTTGAGCATCACACCGGCCAGGATCACGATGGCCAGCGCAAGGAACGGGCCCATGTCGGCCCAGCGAAAGCGGCGGGGAGCGGCGGCGGCTTCGGTCAGAACACTTGTGGTCATGCTGTTTTCCTTCCGGCCTGCGCCGATCCGCTGGTGGCGGCGTAAACCACATTCTGTTCCGTCACCTGATCGCCCGAAAGCTCCGCCACGATGCGGCCTGCGCGCATCACCAGCACCCGGTCAGACAGGCCGACCAGTTCAGGCAATTCGGATGAAATCACGATGCAGGCCTTGCCCGCGCGCACCAGTTGGTTGATGAAGTCGTAGATCTGGCTCTTGTTGCCGATGTCGATGCCGCGTGTGGGCTCGTCGATGATCACCACCGAAGGATCGGTCATCATCACCTTGGCAAGCAACAGCTTTTGCTGATTGCCGCCCGAAAGCTGGCCGGCATCCAGATGCACCGATCGCACGCGGATGTCATAGGTTGCGACGGCCTGTTCCAGCGCCGTCGATTCCTTGCGGCGGTCCAGCGTCAGGCGGCCGTGCACGATGTCCATGGCCTGCAGCGTGAGGTTCGGGGCCAGCGGTTCATCCAGCAGCAGGCCCTTGCCCTTGCGGTCTTCGGTCAGGTAGACCAGCCCCGCGGTCTGCCACGCGCTGACCGAACGATGCGCAACTTCCTTCCCGTTCAATATGTAGCGGCCCTGCGCCGGGCGCAGGCCCAGCAAGCCTTCGAACAATTCCGTGCGTCCAGATCCGATCATTCCGCCGATACCCAGCACTTCGCCGGGGTGAACCGCAAAGCTGCCCTCAACAGCCCCATGATCGACCACAAGGTTGCTGACCTGCAGCACCGGGACAGCTGACGGAGCTGGCCGCTTGGGCGGGTAGAGCATGTCCAGCTTGCGACCGACCATCAGCTCGGCCATGTCGCGCTGCGACAGACCGGCGGCGGGCCAGGTGCCGATCATGCGGCCATCGCGCAGTACGGTGATACGGTCAGCCAAGGCTTCGACCTCATCCAGCCGGTGCGAGATATAGAGCACCGCGACGCCCTGCTCGCGCAGGCCACGCACCACGGCCAGCAGGGCGGCCACCTCGTCATTTGCCAAAACGGCGGTAGGTTCGTCAAAGATCACGACTTTGCGCTGTTCCAAGAGCGCGCGGGCAATCTGCACCAGCTGCCGCTGCGCCAGCGGCAGGCTGCCGACCCGGTCGGACGGGTGGCAATGCGCGCCTATGGCCGACAGAATCCGAGCCGAACGCCGGTTCATTTCGCGGTCGTCGACCACCCATCTCCGGGTCAGCTCCCGGCCCAGAAACAGGTTCTGCGCGACCGACAGATCACCCGCCAGAAGAATTTCCTGATGCACCAGCACCACACCGGCCGCCTCGGCCGCCGCGGCATCTGCAAAGCCGACCCGATGGCCAGCCATTTCCAGATGCCCGGCTGACGGCTGGACATGGCCTGACAGCAGTTTCATCAAGGTTGATTTTCCAGCACCATTTTCGCCGATGATCGCGTGAATCTCTCCAGCACGGACATCCAGCCCCACCTCTGACAGAACCGTGATCGGACCGTAGGCCTTGCCCAAGGCCACCGTGCGCAGGGCCGGTGCCGCCGCTGTCGGCAGAGCGGCAGCAGAGCCGGGTATGGGCAGGGTCTGAGCCATCGTCATTCAAACGCAGAGAGCAGGCGGTCACGCGACCGCAGAATGTGTTCGCGCATGGCGGCCTCGGCGGCAGGCGGGTCGCCCGCGCGGAAGGCGGCAAGCAGGCTTTCATGTTCGCCCAACGCCTCTTGGGTGACGCGGGTGTGAAACATCAGGCGGAAGATGTGCAGATGCACATGCTGATTGAACAAGGTGAAGCGGATCACATCATTCCCGGCAATTTTCAGGATGGCATCGTGAAAATAGGCGTCGGCGCGGGCAAAGCGGGAATAGCGGCTGGTGCGGTCCACCGGGGGTTCTCCGTGGCCCATGTCTGCCGCCGCATCCTCCAGCAGTTTCAGTGAGTCAGGCGTCATGTTCAGCGCAGCCAGCCGTGCACCCTCGGGCTCCAAAAGAAGCCGGAAGGTGTACAGATCATCAAACTGTTTGCGGGTCAGCTGCGGTGCTGCCGAATAACCGATCAGATGTTCCTTGCGCACCAGCCCTTCACGTTCCAGCCGCGACAATGCCTCCCGCACCGGTGTCTGCGACACGTTCAGATCGCGGGCGATGACATCAATCGGAATGCGCGCACGCGGCGCAATTTCGAGCGACATCAGCCGTTCGTAGATGTTGTCGTAAACACCATCGACCACACTCGCCGGGCGTATGGTTGCTGCCCTGTCCTTCGTCCGGTCCGCTGCGACTGCCATCTGCTCACCCTTTTGATTTGCGGCTTGATGCGTCGCAATGAGTCGCAAATATGATATCGAATGTCAAACACAATATCATATACGATCTGATATAGGATTATGGACCAAGATGTATTACACCCGGTCACATGGGTCGTCGCACCACAGGTTTGCGGGCACTGTACAATGCCTGCCCCAAACGGGAGGAAACGGAAAACATGGAATATTTCGGTACAATCAGGGCGCCGCGAGAGATTCTGTTCGGCTTTGGCCAACGCCGTGCACTTGGCGCCATCGCGCGTCGTTTGGGGCGGCGCGCCTTGGTGGTCACGGACACGCGGCTGGCCGCTGATGCAGACTTCCGTGCCATGATCGCGGACCTGGAGAGTGCGGGGATCGTGGTGCGCATCGAAGCGGGCACCTTGCCGGATGTTCCGGTTGAGTCCGCCGTTGCCGCGGCTGCGGCGGCGCGTCCTTTCGACCCCGATCTGGTCATTGCGGTTGGCGGTGGTTCTTGCCTCGACATGGCCAAATGTGTCGCCCTCCTTCTGTCGCATGGCGGCAAGCCGCAGGACTACTATGGCGAGTTGAAAGTGCCCGGCCCGGTTTTGCCGCTCATCGCCATACCGACAACTGCAGGAACCGGGTCGGAGGTGACACCGGTCGCGGTGCTGTCCGATGCCGAGCGCAGTCTGAAAGTCGGGATTTCCAGCCCATATCTGATCCCCGACATCGCGATATGCGACCCGGACCTGACCCTGACCTGCCCACCGGGCCTGACGGCAATAGCGGGGGCCGATGCTTTGACCCATGCGATCGAGGCGTTTACCGCGGCCCGGCGCCCGGTCACTGATGGGTTGACCCAGGAACGTGTCTTCATCGGCAAGAACGCCATTTCAGATCAGTTCGCGTTGCGGGCAATCGCCTTGCTGTGGGAGGGGCTGGAAGCGGCCTGCGCCGTGAGCACGGACCTGACGGCCCGCGCGCAGGTGATGCAGGGTGCCACATTCGCCGGACTGGCCTTTGGCGTCGCGGGCACCGGGGCGGCGCATGCGATCCAATATCCGGTGGGTGCGCTTACCCATACTGCGCATGGGCAGGGCGTGGCCTGTCTGATGCCCTGGGTGATGGATTGGAACCGCCCAGTGATCGGCCGTGAACTGGGACAGATTGCCACTGCCATCGGGCTGGCAAGCGGAGATGACGTCATCCCCGCGGTTTCCGCCCTGTTCCGGCGCATTGGAATTCCGCCAACCCTTTCAGACCTTGGCCTTGCACAGAACCGTCTTGCCTGGGTCGCCGAACAGGCCTGCAGCATTGAACGCCTGATCCAGAACAATGCACGCCCCATTGCCCGCGCCGACATGCTGCGCCTGTTGAGCTCTGCCTTTACGGGCAATCGCAGCTTGATGGCCACAGCCTGACCCATCTCTTCAAGGATAGATCATGCCACTCGAATCTCTCACCCAAATCGCGTTTTCAGATCCCGCTCTGCATGCCAAAGGTCTTTTTATCGGAGGGGAATGGCTGCCCGGACGCGGCATCCCTGTCATCAACCCGTCAACTGCAGAACAACTGGCCGAGGTGGCGGACGCCTCGGTTGCCGATGCGATGAATGCGGTCGCTTCCGCCCAGACCGCTGCGGCAGGCTGGCGGGCGACGCCACCCCGCCAGCGTGCAGAGGTTCTGCGCCGCTGGTTCGGGCTGATGACCGACCATGCCGAAGATCTGGCCATGCTGATCTCGCTCGAGAATGGCAAATCCCTGACCGATGCCCGGGGCGAGGTCGCCTATGCCGCTGAGTTTTTCCGCTGGTATGCCGAAGAAGCTGTCCGCATCGCGGGCGAATTTCGGCAGGCCCCTTCCGGAGCGAATCATATTCTTGTCGATCACGACCCGATCGGCATAGCGGTCCTGATCACACCGTGGAACTTTCCGGCCGCAATGGCGACCCGCAAGATAGGCCCTGCGCTTGCGGCCGGCTGTACCGTTATCCTGAAACCGGCCTCTGAAACGCCACTGACCGCCTACGCCATGGCACGTCTGGGCGCGATGGCGGGCGTTCCTGCCGGTGTGGTCAACGTGATCACCACCAGCCAGCCGGGCCCCGTGGTCAATGCCATGCTGGCAGATCCACGCGTGCGCAAGCTGTCCTTTACCGGATCCACCGGGGTGGGCCGGGTGTTGATCGCCGAGGCAGCAAGGACCGTGGTATCTTGCTCCATGGAACTGGGCGGCAATGCGCCGTTCCTTGTCTTTGATGATGCGGATTTGGACGCCGCTCTCGATGGCGCCATGATCGCCAAAATGCGCAACGCAGGTGAAGCCTGCACGGCAGCCAACCGCTTTTACGTGCAGGCCGGGATTCATGATGCCTTTGTCGCGGGCCTGACCAAACGCATGGCTGCGCTGAAGGTGGGGCCGGGAACAGACCCGGCCACACAGGTTGGCCCGATGATCACCACAAAGGCGGTCGCAAAGATCGACCGGCTGGTGCGTGACGCAGTAGCGGGCGGGGCCAATGTGACCACGGGCGGCATGCCCCTGCCCGGGTCAGGATATTACTACCCACCAACGGTTATCGAGAATGTCAGCGCAAACGCCGAAATCGCGCGGGAAGAGATTTTCGGGCCGGTGGCACCCGTCTACCGCTTCGACAGCGAGGCGCAGGCGATCACGCTCGCCAATGCCACCGAATACGGGCTTGCGGCCTATGTCTATTCGCGCGACCTTTCGCGTGCGCTGCGGGTGGGCAAAGGCATAGAAACCGGCATGGTCGCCATCAATCGCGGCCTGATGTCGGACCCGGCCGCCCCCTTTGGCGGGGCCAAGCAAAGCGGGCTGGGGCGTGAAGGCGGGGTTACCGGGATCATGGAATATCTGGAACCGAAGTATTTCGCTGTAAATTTCTAAGAGGGCCGATGACACAGGATCTGTACCGCAACCGAGATTTCATTCCGGATTTCGATGCGCTGATGGCGGAAATTGCGGCAAGGTCAGCCGAGCTTGCCGCCAGGGTGACCGTGCAGGCCGATGTCCCCTATGGCCCGGACCCAAGGGCCCGGATGGATATTCTGTTTCCCCCAGGCGTGAAGAATGGGGCCCCCGTGCACATGTTTGTCCACGGGGGATATTGGCGGTCCGGCAGCAAGGCTGATCACCACCTTGTCGCGGCCCCGGTTCATGCTGCAGGGGGCATTGCTGTCATCACCGGCTATGGTCTGATGCCCTCGACCCGGTTGGGGGCAATCGTGGCCCAGATCCGCAGCGCGGCCCGACATATACTTGCGCTGGCCCCCACCCTTGGGGCTGATCCTGCGCGCTTTACCGTCAGCGGTCATTCTGCGGGTGCCCATCTGGTAAGCTATCTTGCCGCCCGAGGCCTGAAAGAACGCCCCGCGCCCGACCTTCCTGACATTCGGGGCATTCTCATGGTCAGCGGAATTTACGATCTGTCCGGCATTCCGACCAGTTTTCTCAGGGATGAAACTGCAATGACTACAGAGGAAGCCCGTGCCTGGTCGCCTCTGAGTGCCGCTCATCGGCCGGGCGTTTCGAGAGTCCTCACCCGGGGCACCCTTGAAACCGCACCATTTCAGGATCAGGCGCGTGCTTTCGCGGCCCTTCTTGATCACCATGGTCGGCCTAGCACCTTGCGCGAAGAGGCCGGCCTGAACCACCTGAGCATTGTTCTGGCCCTCTCCAACCCATCCAGCGCGCTTGGCGGTGTTCTGTCAGCGATGACAGCGGGTGAAGCCTAATCCGTCATCTGCCCATAGCAGTTCCAAACAAAGGTTCCTCATCGCGCTTTCTCGTTAATTTTCACCACATAAGCGCCGCGCTTGCGGAGATGCAGGTATGTCCGATAATCTTGCATTATCGGATCCAGAGGTAAGACGCTTGAAAATGCCAGTGGCCAAGCATGGAAGCCGCCTTCCACCCCTGCCCTGCCTGCGGCATGCACTTTGGCTAAAATGGGTTCTCCAGCATCACACCGGTTGGCACGAAGTCACTGACATTCCCGGTCACGACCGTGGCACCGCGACGGAGCGCCGATGCCGCGATCATGAGATCGGCCCCGTTGTGACCGATCTCTGCAGTCAGCCGACCCCAGATCCGCGCATCCTCGGCCTCAAAAAACAAAATGCGGTCTGAGAACAGGAGCACGGTTCGATCAAGCCAAGCCTTCAAATCACGCGCGAAGTCTGGATCTCTTGCCTGTTGTTGACGAATGCCGCGCTCAATTTCGCCAAGTGTTATGACGCTCAGATACAGGTCTTGTTCCGCCCTCCCCCGCAGCCATGCCGCGACTTTTGGTGCGCGGTCCGGACGGCGAACCGCAGAAATGACATTGGTGTCGAGGATGTACATCAGAAAGACACATCGCGTGGCTTTGCTTCGAGGCGGGCAAACTCCCCTCCTGGGAAGGCCATCAGATGATCGGCAAAACTCATCCGCGCGCTGACCGCACCCTCAAGCAGCCGATGGTATTCATCAGCCGACAGGATCACCACTGCGGGCTTGCCCCGTCGCGTCACTTCTTGCGGCGTTCCGGCGAGCGCCGCGTCGACGACCGCGCTGAACTTGTTCTTTGCATCCTGAACCGTCCACATTGCCATTTACCTGTCTAGCTGGATGTCTAGCTAGATATCGTGCAGCGTGATGCGGTTGTCAAGACAAGCTGTCCCGTATCGCTGTTTGAACGGTTGGTGATGAAACTTACTCCCCATCAAATCTGGCGCTGCGCGATTCATGCTTTAGCCTGACGAAGCCTGATCAACATCCGCACGCACGGGATAATGTTTCCATCAGACCGCGCTGGTGTGGCGGAAGGGTTCATCCTCCAAGAGCACCTCACCCCTGCCCCAAGCCCGGACTTGATGCACATGATTGCGTTCACCCAGAAGGTCTTCTGCTGCTCCGGCGACATTACGGCGCAGATCTCATTCAGGGCAGAGGCCACTTCGGTCTTTTTCGCGGCCTTCGCATCGGGTGGGGCGACTTAACAGCTGTTAAGTCATGCGAGGAATGCCCACGTACATTTGATGCATTAACAGCTGTTAAGCCGCATTGCGTCTGGACATCAGCGCCATGACCATTGGCCCGCAAGAGAACTCGCCCGCAGCGGCCTTGTTCGTCAGAGCGCGCAGATATCCCCCCGGCGATTTGATCTCAGCAAAGCGCTCCAGCATCGCGACAACAACTATCGACGCCTGTTCTGGGCCCATGCAGCGCTGTGCTTCGTCCCAAGCGGAGGCGCTGATCCCCATTGCCGGGCGCACTTGGCTGGCCGCGGCGAAAAGCTGATGCCAGTGTCGGATTTCGCCTGGATAAAAGGTCTTGAGGGACGGACAGCCCGCAATCACCAAATGGAGCGGGATCTTGGGTATCCGTCTGGTGTCTGGCGCTTCACTGTCAGCCTCAGCCTCGACAAGGACCGCTTCAGGCTCATCGATATCCGCCTTGCCGTTTTCCAAGGCATGTTCAAAATCTATAGAGTCTTTATTTGAATTATGATGGTGATGCTCAAAACGGGCATCATTGGTGACCATATTCTCTGTTTCAGCGCCATCGATACGGTTGCGCGCCTGGTCGAGCAGCGTCTCGAGAGAGGTCCGGTAAGTCTTCAGATCGTCAAGAGATAGCTTGCGCCGAAGAGCGCGCGCTATGAGGGCCGCCGTGTCGTTCAGCTGGTCCCAGAGGCCAAGACCGGGAAGCATCTCTTCGCCGAACTCTGCCAAGGCCGCCACGTCGCGCCGCATGAGGCTCACAATCTCCCTGAGCCGGCGCACACGGTCTTCAGCTTCACGCACAGCCTCTGCAGCGCGTGCAATCTCTTCTGCCCGGCAATAGAGCGGAGAAAGGTCGAAGCCGAAGGCCACGCGCTCGTCACCATGCTTGCGGATGTAGCGCTTCCCGTTGGGACTGTCGCGCCGCATGAGCAGCCCAGCCCCAACCAGACGGCTGAGGTGGCGCCGCATCGTCGAGCAGGGCATGCCGTTCAGTCGTTCGCAGATCGTTTTGTTGGACGGGAAAACGACCATTTCAGCATCGCCCCCAAGTGCATCATTGGGAAAGAAGCTGAGCAGCCCTTGCAGAACGGTCAGATCACGCTCAGAGACCCCAAAGGCAGCCTGCGCCTTGGACAGTTCGCGAAGAAGCGTCCACTTGTTTACGGGCTTGCCGGGCACAGAAGCTACTGGACGCTCGATCACACGCAGATGCGCATACGAGATCGGCCGCTTGAACGGCGAAATCGGTGTATACTCCATGATGTCATTCACGAAGGCAAAATTTCCCTGGCCCGCGAATCGCTTTACGCTTGCGGGAAAAGGGCCAGATCGCTACAGTCAGAGGTGCGAAAACTGAGTTTTGTAGCGGGCTGGTCCCATACGAAACCTAAGAAAGGTCTCGTGAAGCATGCTTCTCGGGGCCTTTTTCTTTTCTGCCTGTCTCGTGCCTCCTTTTTTTGGTGTTGCTCTTCCTCAGTCTTCCGAACGCTTCCAGCGCTCGTGAAGTTCGGCAATCAGCTGCGGGGCCTTGCCCTCAAGCCAGCTGACAAAACCCGGGTCATCAGCCTTCAGGTCAAGCTTGAGCTGCCTGCCGCGACGTGCGGTAATGACCACCGCAGCACCGACACCTGGAATGACCACACACGGCTCATTTCGGGGCTGCGATACGGGGGAGGGGCGCTTGGCCTTAGCCGCTGCCGCCAACACTGCTAAAAATGCTGCATCAGAGGCCTCCTCCACACCTCGAGAATGGGAGGACTTGGCTCCGGTCGCCACTGCCGCGAGGTGTTGACGGTCGATCTGCGCATCGCTCATCGCCTTCTTCAGATCTTCCCATCGGGGCCGCCCGATGCCGGGCGCCGCTCCAATCGCAAGGATAAGATCTTCGCCGACAGTGCGCACGACGCCCAACAGCTGCGAAACACCAGCTTCGGTGAGATTGAGAACCTCTGCCACACCCTTGTTGGTGCGTTCAGTCTCGCCGAGGTGATCTCCATTCAGCAAAGCGGATGCCACCAAGGCGCGTTCGATGAAACTCAGGTCCCGCCGCTCCTGGTTCTCCACCAGCTGATCCCGGAGCGCCTGATCCCCGTCCATTTCTGTGACGATGGCACGGACCCTGAGTCCAAGCTCCCGGCACGCCTCCAGCCGGCGCCGACCATAGATGAGGCTGTAGCGATCCCCGTCAAGCGGGCGCACCAAGATGGGCACCCGCTGTCCGCTTCTCGAAATCGAGGCTTTCAGGCCATCAATCTCGATCTGCAAGCGGTCGTCCAGCCTGCCGGTGGTCTCTATCGTGTCTGGATCAATCTCGAATACGCCGCCCCGAAGTCGGCGCCCCTCAAGGGCGTCTGGCGCGTTGCGCAAGGTCTGCAGCGGCAGTCCCAGTTTAGGCCTTCTTGCCATTGCGTCCCCACGTGCTTTGAACAATCGCAGCGATCTCGTCGTTGACGGCGTTCATAGACTCGATTGCGCGGTCAAACGTCTGGCGCGTGAAGTCCTTCTTGTCTGCTTCGTAAAGGGTCTGCTTGGTCAGCCCGGCATCCGAGATCGCCGTCGACTCGACCATATGGTTGGTCAAGACCGACCGGCCAAAAAGTCCCCGAATGAAGGCAATGACCTCCGTCTGAGGCGCATCACCCACCTTGTATCGGGTGGGCAGAAAGCGCAGCCAGTCAAAGCGCAGATTGGCGCCTGCATCACGGATCACACCGAGCAAGTCTGCCGTCATGCGCAAAAACTGCGACATGGACATGAGGTCGAGCATTTGAGGATGCACGGTGACCAGCACACCAGAAGAGGCAGACAGCGCAGACATGGTCAGAAAGCCGAGTTGCGGCGGGCAGTCGATCACGACCACATCGTAGTTGCTCTCGACACTGGCGAGCGCGTCCCGAACTCTTGCAAAAAAAGCGCGCGCGCCGCCGCGCTGGATCGCAGCCGGTGTCTCGTGCTCAAACTCCATCAGCTCAAGGTTGCCCGGAATAAGGTCAAGGCCGCGGATGTAAGTCTTTCTGATCACGTCGGAAATAGGAACGGGGTCGTCGTATCGAACCGCGTCGTAAAGTGTCCCGCCTTCCATCAGATCAAGTTCGGGCTGGATACCATGCAGCGCAGACATGGAAGCCTGAGGATCAAGGTCGATCGCCAGAACGCGATACCCCTTGAACGCCAGTCGCTGCGCAAGATGCGCCGATGTGGTCGTCTTGCCGCTTCCGCCCTTGAAGTTCACGACAGAAATCACTTGCAGCTCATCACCAGCGCGTCGCCCTGGCACATATGTTCCAGGCCTCTTAGCATTTGCCTCCAGGCTATGCCGAATCTCCCAGATATCATCGAGCGTGTAGCGTCTGTGGCTGCCCGCCGTGGTCTCCACATCCGAGATCTTTCCTTCGCGGTGCAGCTTGCGAAGGTAGGTGTGATCGACCCCAAGGAGTTCTGCGGCCTCGCCACTGCTGAGGCTGCGCATAACCTTCTTGGCATCTGGCGGAAAGTGAGCCGTGCGCTGCGCACGCAAATTGGAAGCAAGGAGCTCCGCAAAATGGCCAATAGCGATGTCGAGGTCTTGTTCTACTGCGCTCATACCCTGCTCGATCCGTGGGCGCGGTTTTTATGTGTCCGCGCGGTATTTTTCGAGACTATTGCCCGAGCAATCAGATTCGCGCAAGCTCTTTCTAGATCTGGTGCGGTAGCGTACAACACCCACAAGGATCACGGGACCCCAAAGTCAGACCTGTACAGTCACCAGGTGCCGCGAGAAGTTTGCGTCATAAGGGTTCGCAAAGGCGGGCGGGGCAGGGGGCTTTTGCCGATGTGCGGAATCACATCAGCCATTCGACCGGCAGCCAGCCGACGACCCTCACGGCAAGGCGCTTCAAGGCGGTAGAGCCTGGCTCGTCAGTCACTACAATCTGACGCGCCGTATCGGTCCAGATCACCTGGCCATGCCGGAGACCAACCTGCCAGGCGGCCCCTGACAGCCCCATGTCAAACACAGCATGAAGCGCCCCCGCAAGCCGCGGACTTTCGATCAGGATGCCCATCTCGGTGTTCAGCGTGGTCGACCGGGGGTCAAAATTGAACGAGCCGACGAACAGCCGCGCGTCATCAACGGCAAAGGTCTTTGCATGCAGACTGGCCTTTGACAGGCCCATGCGTCGACGCTTTCTGCCCGGGCGGTCAGGCGCCGCACCGGCATGCAGTTCGAAAAGCCCAAGGCCGGCGCGTAGCATCGCACGACGACGCTTTACATAGCCTGCATGTACGGCGACCACATCGGTTGCCTCAAGACTGTTGGTCAACGCGCGCACCGCCACACCGCGCGATGTCAAGGTGGTAAAGGCGTCTAGCCCCGCCTTGCCCGGCACCAGATAGGGAGACACCAGATCGATCCTTCGCTCGATCCGACCGACAGCCTGCATCAGGCGCGTGGCCAAAAGATCTTCTAGCGGCACCGCACCCAATCCTTTGACCGGATCATCGCTGACAAGCACCGCATGCGTCCATTCCAGCTCCAGACGACCGTTGTTGATTTCGGCACAGAGTTGGGCGCTGTTCAGGCCTGCAAGGTGATCACCAAAATGCGGGCTGTCACGAAACCGTGCCAGCCCATGTGCGATCGGGCTGCCCCCGGTCGCCGTTCCGATGATGGGACCGGCCGGATGCGCCGAAAGGCAAGCCCAGTAGCGGTCAAAATCCTCGGACACCGCAGGCACGATGGCACCCGTCGCCAGCACATCCAGATCGACGAACAGCGCATCGTCGCCAGTGTCAAAATACCTGTCGCCCACATTGCGCCCGCCCAGGATCGTCACAACACCATCGACCGTGAAGGACTTGTTGTGCATGCGCCGGTTCAATCGAAAGAAGTCGAAGGCATAGCAAAGGGCCTTGGCCCGACGCAGAGGAAAAGGGTTGTAAAGTCGCACCTCAACATTCGGATGCGCTTCAAGCTCTGCCAGTTCCGGATCAATCCCCGCAGTGCCGAGGTCATCCAAAAGCAGGCGCACCCGCACACCGCGATCGGCTGCACGCCGAAGGGCGTCCAGCAACATGTATCCGGTGAGATCGGCGTACCAAATGTAGTATTGGGCATCGATTGACGATACCGCCGCATCGGCAAGGGTGATGCGTGCCGCAAAAGCCTCGGTCCCGGTCGACAAGGGCCGGACGCCGGTCAACCTGCCCGGCGCCTCCGCGCTATGCCCGATGGCGCGGGCGATGGCGCCGGTGCCAATCGGGGGCAGGGCGGTGCTGTTGACACGGCCGGAGAGGGGCGGTGTCCGGAACGTCCTGCGGGCCAGAACCACGCAAACAATGGCAAACGCCAGTCCGACCAGCAGATATGCGGCCGCGCCGGTCATTCCGCGCCGGCCATTTGCGCCAGGCTGGCATGCGCCAGATGCCGGAAGCGCGCGATAATCGGGCGATGATCCGACGCGATGATCGCCTGCGGCTCGACAACAACGCTGCTGCTCAGCAATTCCAGATCGCGGCTATAGGCGATGCGGTCAAGGTTGAGAAAGGGGCGGCCCGAGGGAAAGGTGGGTCCGGGGCTGTGCAAGCGCAGCCAGTCGGGCAGCGTTTCAAATCCGCGCCGGTCGCGCCATTCGTTGAAATCGCCGGCGATGACCGTTGGCCTTGGGTCAAGCTCGGCGAGCCGCGCGGCGATGAAGCCAAGCTGCTTGCGGCGATTGCCGCGCAGAAGGCCCAAATGCACCCCGACAACGCGCACCGCATGATCACGCACCTTCAGATCGGCGATGACCACACCACGCGGCTCCAGTGCCGGCAAGTCATGCAGATAGATCTTGTCGACCTCGATCCCGGGTCGCTTCAGCATGGCGATGCCATGCCATCCCAATCCGACCGCTGTCGGGGTCAGATCGATCACCTCAAAGGGCCCGATCCTGCCATGAAGGCGCGGCAGGGCGGCAGGACGGGGGTGCATGCGAAAATCGGCTTCCTGCAACAGCACGACATCGGCGTCAAAGCCAACGA
>NZ_PJOM01000008.1 GCF_002900965.1 Pseudotabrizicola formosa
GACCCTTCAGCCGCTTCGCCTCGCTGACATCCATCCCGCCATACTTGGCTTTCCACTTGTAGACCGTCGCATCGCTGACGCCGTGCTTGCGGCACAGATCGGCGACGGAAATCCCGGCCTCATGCTCCTTCAGAATGCCGATGATCTGATCTTCGGTGAACCTGCTGCGCTTCATCTCTGGTCCTTTCAGATAGGCCAGAGTCTATCTCAAACTGGATTAGGCGGAGGGGGCAACGTCACAACCCCTGCGCGATCTGCGCCGCACCGAATCCGCCTGACATAACACCCGTTGACGGAATCTCAGCTATCAGAGGCTGAATCGCGCTTGTCCTGAAGCCGCTCGGCCAGCAGACGGCGGGCCTCAATGGTAAGGCCATATCTGAAGGCATAAAGCGCCAGCTCCGCCTCTAAGGCCGCGATATGTGCTCGAAGCTGCGCCAGGTCCGAGGAGGTGGCGTTCTGTTGCATGTCGCGAACTTAACAAGTCCGCAAAAATTTTTGAGGACGATTAAGTATAGGCAAGGATCGCGCGAGATCGCCTCAGCCACCCCGCACGAGGGTAAGGGCGTCCACATACTGCGGACGCCCCTGCTTCTTATCTAACGGCGTGGTTAGTCTCCGCCACCCTCTGACTGGGTGTTGCCGCCTGATGTAGATGCAACACTTACAGTCACCGGATCGTCAGCGTCGAGACCGGCGCGCACCAATTCCTTAGTCGAGTAAATCACGCTTGCAGGCTCCTGAGTCGCGGATGCACCAGCAGCTCCGAGCGCTGGCGACGCGTTGTTCATTTGATTGACTTGAGCTGATGCTGCACCTGCAAAAAGGGCCAACACAGTTGAAGCTGCGATAATGATAGTCCCCTTGGTTTGTGGTCGAGAGTTGGTACAATCAAACCGCCTTGATCCGATGCAGATGAAATGGGCGCGAACTGATCGGTTGGAAAATCACGGATTTTTCACGCGACCTCACTCAAAAATATTGAGCCGCTGCGCAACTGTTCTAAAGGCCGAAAAATTACGTCAAACTGTTGAAAATCGGACTTCGACGGGTGAGTTTTGGGCTGTCATCTTTAGATGAACGCCTTCTGCGCATCCGTGAAATTGCTCGCTTTCATCCGATCCCGCTCCTCTCCCAGCCAGAAAAACGTAGCGGAAAACTCCAACCTCAAACGGTCCAGTTTGCGGGGATCAGATCAGGAGGCATCTGCGTCTTTGCAGAACTCTGATTGTGAAGCCAGGTGGTTGGAGGGGTGGCATAAGCAAGCTTTCTCCCGCCTGCTACTGCACAATGAACTGGTTCACCTATA
Organism: Pseudotabrizicola formosa; assembly: GCF_002900965.1. GTDB lineage: Bacteria > Pseudomonadota > Alphaproteobacteria > Rhodobacterales > Rhodobacteraceae > Pseudotabrizicola > Pseudotabrizicola formosa. The sequence continues at coordinate 1,310 of NZ_PJOM01000008.1, forward strand.
CAGCGGCGCTGCGCAGGCACGGGTCACTGCTGATCTGGCTGGACAAGAACATGACCTGGCTCGCGCCGTTAAAGGAAACTGCCCCAAAGTCTGCCAAGAGCGGCATGGGTGGTCCAATGATGTTGCGGCCGATTGTCATGGATCGGCTCCGGCCCGTGATGGGGACAATTCAGGAGCCTACCGTCAGACCCAGAAGGGTTTCGGCCATATCCAATGCCACCAGATAGGACATCGCATTGCTGATCATTGCCAGAACCACCACCGCCGCCACCAGCAGCCGCGCCCGGATCCAGCCCTGCATGAGCACTGGGGCCACGATGACCAAGACCAACGGGCCAACAAAATGCGCGAGATAGAGAAAGACCGTCTTACCATAAATCAGATGCAGCATGGTGTTCAGACCTAGAAAACCCACCGCTGTCAGCCAGATACGCCGCGCTGCCTCTTGGCCGACCAATGGGTTGCGGATCAGGGCCCAGCCGGCCCAACCGATCAGACCCAGCCATCCCACCATGGCGCTCTGACCCACCATGCCCATCGGCCAGCGGCCATCCGCAAGAAGCGCCGCATTCGCAACGCCCATATTGTTCAGGCCGATCTGACCGGGCATCACGGGAGAGCCAGCGACCACAGGCTGTAGCCAAAGGGTCTGCAAGCGCTGGATCAGGCTGCTGGCGTCGCTTTGGCCTACGAACTGGATCTCATTGGCCAGCGAAAAGGGGTTGAAGAACAGCCCCGCATCTCCAAAGAACGCATCTTGGAGCAGCGCCACCACCACGAGCACGCTCAGACCCAATGCTCCGCCCAAAAGCAGCGACGGGATCAGCTCGCGCCAACGAGACCCGGCGAGGACCAGTGCGACGGCACCCCCAGCCACAACCATTAGGATATTGGTAATTGTCATGCTCATGGCAAGCATGACCCCGGCGGCCCAAGGCATGGCCTGCGCCCATCGGCCAACCGGAGCCGGGACCCGGGTGATGATATATAGCGCCGCCATCAGGGTGGTAGCGCCAAAGGGAAAGGTTTCCGGCATCGGCAGCCAGAAGACAAAACCAGCTCCGGCGAGGCAGAGCGCCAGCAGCAAGGCCCGGTCCAACGGGCGCAGTCCCATCCCGTGACCCGTGCGGTCCATCAGAAAGGCAAAGAGCCCTGCATTGACCGCCAAGATCAGCGCCAAAGCCTGGTGCAACGACAGGCCTAGCGCCAGCAGGGCCCGGGTGGGCGGCAAAAGCACAATGGAAAAGATCGGATGCTTGAAGGTGGCGTTGTGGCCCTTTTCAATGATGGTCATATTGTTCACGACCCGGCCCACATCAGCGTCAAACCACAGGTTGACGGCGCTCCAGCCATAAAGGTCCGGCGCTATCTGCAAATTTAGCACTATGCACCACAGCCCTGCCAGGATTACCGCCGCCGCCGTCACTCGGTCACCCCAGCCACCCTGATCCGGTTGTGTTGGCCGTCTATCCACGCGTCACCATCACAATTCCTGTCAATATCAGCCCACAGCCCATTATCTGTCCCAGTTTCACCGTTTCACCCAACACAAGAACGCTCAGCCCTAGTACCACAACAAAGCTCAGACCCACCATCGGATAGGCCACCGACAGATTGACCTTGGACAGGACATAGATCCATACAAAGGCCGAACTGCCATAGAATAGCAGCCCCAGACTCAACTGCCACGTCATGATAAAATCACGCAGGAGCCCAAGCACCCCATCTTGGCGCGGCATGGCAAACAACCGTGTGGCCCCAAGTTTGAGGAACAATTGCCCCGTTGCCCCCAAGACGATGCTCAACAGCGCTGCGGCTAGGATTTCAATACGCATCAAGTCACCGCCGCTGCCACAAAGGTAAGCAGCATCAATCCACTCGCGATCTGGCTTTTTCGTTCAGTCAAGGCAAAGACGATGGGGTCTGCATGCATTTCGTTGCGCCGGACCGTGATCCACAGATGGCTTTGCCAATACAAGAGTAGCACGCAGACCAGGATCAAGAGCCGCGGCTCTCCATAAAGCTGCAGAGTCGCTGCATCCTGCAGATAGATCATCAACACGATGACAGCTGAAAAACCCGCTGCCACTCCGATCGCCGTCATAACCTGCAGATCGGCCACCTGGTACCCGCGCCGACTACTCATCTCGCGGTTGGCAGACAGATGCGTCACCAGTTCAGCGCAGCGCTTGGCGCAGGCCAGCGACAGGAAAATCAGGATGCAGAAGTTCAACAGCCAGGTCGAGATATCAATCCCCGTCGCTGCCGCCCCGCCAACAACACGGATCACGTAAAGCCCGGCCAGCCAGACCACATCCATTCCGGCCAGGGTCTTGATCCGTAGCGAATAGGCAAATGTCGCCGCGACATAGATCACCAGCGGCACGAGCAATGCAGGCACCAGCAACAGTGTCAGCGTCAATGAAGCCACCATCAGCGCAGCAGCTACCCCTGCTGCCCGATCTGCTGCCAGCGTTCCTGCCGCAATGGGACGAAACCGCTTCTTGTGATGGTGTCGGTCATCCTCAATGTCCAGCAGATCATTGACCAGATAGACTGCCGAAGCACACAGCGAGAAGGCCACAAAGGCCAACAAGGCCTCGCCGATCAGTGCCATCTCTCCCCAACGATGCGCCGCCAGAAACGGCAGAAATACGAGAAGGTTCTTGACCCACTGATGCGGCCGCATCGCCTTCAGCAGATGGCGTGGCGCATTCTGGGAAAAGTCAAACCGCTGCACCGGACGGCCTGCGAGGTGTCGCTGCACGCCAGAACGCGCATTCACTGTGCCCACCTCAGTTGCTCCCGCCCAGATCGGCAGATCGGCCGCGCTGTCACCCACATAGACAAAGTCGCGTGAGCCAAGTTCATGTCTGATCGCGGCCAGTTTAGCCGCGCCCTTCAGATTGACCTCAGCTGTGCTGCCCAAAACACCGGCAAACAGGCCCAGATGCTCGGCTATCGGCCGGACCACGCTCAAAGGCGAGGCTGATGCCAGATAAATTTTTCGTCCCTTGACGGCCTCACCGTGCAGCCAGTCCAGCAGCGTCTTGTTGTAAGGTAGCGTCGCAGGGTCAATGCGAACCTTTTCAAAAACTGTCTCTTTCAGTTGTTCGGGATGGCGATACTGAGCCAAAAGCGTACCTAAGGCCTGGAGCACCGACTGGCCCGCCAACTGGCACAGGCCCTCGACCAGCATATCGGTCTTAATCAGCGTACCGTCCAGATCTACTACGATGTCAGAAAGATCTGACTGGTTTTCATCATGCACCAAAACAGTCCCTCATTACATCACCATGAAATGGTTTTTGAAATCTGCGTGTTTCATATGAGGTTTCACACATTAGATCAAAGATTTCTAGCCAGGCGGTTGAGCTAGAGTGAGCTACCCCAAAAAAAATCGAATAGTGACGGAAGTTCCGATCTGAGGTCTGTTGATCCCCAAGACGAGGAGATCAGAACTTGTCGAAACGCAGGAACCATGACGCGGATCAAGGCGCGGGTTGCGTTGGAGGCTTTGAAGGGCGAGCGCACAGTGTCGGAACTGGCGACCGCTTACGAGGGCCATCCGACGATGATCCATCAGTGGAAGAAGGCGCTGTTGGAAGGTACCACGGGCATTTTTGAGCGTGGCGGTCAGGCTGTGGCCGTCGCCAACGATTTTTTGTCACGAAAGCTCAAGCCTTGGACCGGAAAGTGAGGCGCAGGATGATCGAACGAATTCATCCCAAACTGTCGGTCGTGGCGCAGTGCCAGCTTGGCGCATCTCCAACACACTGGAGGTCGAGTTCTACCTCGAGGCGCTGAACGAGACTATCCACGAGTTCGGACCGCCCGAGATCATGAAAACTGACCAGGGCTCGCAGTTCACATCCTTCGACTGAACCGACCGGCTGAAGCGGGCAAAATCAAGATCTCGATGGACGGCAAAGCCCGCTATCTGGACAACATCTTCATCGAGCGCCTCTAGCCTGCTGCCGGTTTCGTGAGCCTGCACCGCTAGTTCTGTCATGAACTTGGCGAAAACGTCCATCGGCAACATCCCACCCTCAGAAGCCGAAGCAAGCTTCTACAACGCTCTGGAAACTGAACCCATGGCCGCGTCACCAATGTCCAATCAGCCTCTAGAAAACCAGGCGCGGTTCACCTCTATGAGATAATTACGCCCGTAGAAACAGTGAAGTAGACTTGACACGCCGGATCAATCAGGCATGGACGGGCAGACTGCCCAATGCCATTGTCACCCTGCGATACTGGGTAGGAAATTCTTATGTCAAAGAGGCCAAACAGCAGGCCTCCTACCAGACTCATACGGCGCTTATGCCCAGATATTCTCACAGAAAAGGCCGCCGTGATGTGTCCCTAGTAGTGTCCGATAATCTTGCATTATCGGACATAAACCAGTGTGTGAAAAGGCAGGTGCCTATCTTGCAAATGCCATCGATCAGAATAGCCTGCGAAGGCTTCAATGCATCGCGATGCGGGATCAGCGTTCCGATCCGCTGGCTCATCTCTGGTGCGGACACCGCAGCCAGTTCCTGAACCCGGACAATCCATGCAGCCCCTTCTGCCTCGGCCATCGGGGGCGGCCCCGGAAAAGCAGCATAGCGCAAGGGTGCCACGATGCGCGACGCATCACTCCCAATCAGAGCAGTCTGGAGATCGACGACAGCAGCGCCAGTCAGCATGCATCGCCCTTGAAATCGGACGATTAAAGGGGGGGTAGAATGCGTCTGGAGGCAGAAGTTTGTTCTGGCCCTGTCTCAACAGGGACAGGGCGGAGTTTGACGCGGTGCAGCCCGAGGGCGAGGAGGAGAGTCACCACAAGTGTGGCCAGCGCGAATGTCGTGCTTTTCTCTGGAATCGACGTTGTCCTGGTAAGGATTGCCATGACCATAGGATGCGCAAGATAGATGGTGAGCGATAGATCGGCGCTCAAGCGAGCAGCACCGCTGTCAGAAAGGGCAAGGGCGAAGCAAAGCCAGAGTGCGCCAGCAGCGATTGCAAGCTGCGCCACCCCCGGCAGAAAGCCGCTGAAAGCAATTGCGGCCAGCATCGCCACCAAAACTGCACCCGCCGTCAGAAAACTGCCTCGTGGAGGTGTCTGTATCAGCGCAAACGCCACCCCTAATAGCACGGCAGGCAAGGCATAGGCCCATTGCGCGACAGGTATTGGCAGATTGACGCCCTGTCGCGCAAGCAGAGCGATGAGAGAGAGGCCCACACAGCCCGCCCCCAGACCAAACCGCGACCGTTCATTCATTCCCGCTGCGGCCTGAGCCAATGGCCAGAGCGCAAGACAGGCCGCTACGGCGAAAGGCAGAAACCAAAGATGGATCGCCGGACCTGTGAGCCACATCCAAGGCTCGAACTCCGTGGTCAGCGGTTCGCCCTTGACGGCCCCTTCTGCCAGTTTCAGCGCGCCATAAACTGCCGACCAGACGATCCAAGGACCCATCAATCGGCGGATGCGTCCGCCTGCATAGGCCCCTGCGGTTTCCCGCTGTGCTGCGGGCCAAGCAAGACAAATGAGCAGCATGAGAAAGAAGGGTAGCGCCGCGTAACCAATCCATGCTCCGGGCGCACCGGAGTGGAAAAACAAAATGCCGACGGCCGCGACAAGGCGCGCATAATCAAACGTCGCGTTGCGTGGTCGCTGTACGTTCAAGGAGATCGTGGCAGGGGACAGGTCGGATGTGGGCTCTATGTGCCGGACCAAGGATCTACGACGGAGGCTCATGCCATCCCTTCCACGATTTTGCATTTGCGCACTATTGTCAGCGTGACTGCTGGCTCGCCTCAAATCAATGACTACATACTTCCCCAGCGATTGGACCCCAAGAAGATCCGCAACTTTGCGGTCCAAAGTGGCTAATTTCCAGTGGCCTGCAGCCTGGCTCGTCAAAGTGATTATCTGGTTAGCAAAGCCGGTGCCACCCTTGCCGAAGCAGTCCATGGCGCGGCCTGTGCGGTCAACTGTCCCGCCGCGCGCTGCGCGCGCCCTCAGACCCATTCAACCAGCACGTCGCGACAGGATCGAAGATCTGCGTGCCTGCCCCGGCCACAATGTTTCGCGCGCGAAACATTTCGGTCATTGGCGGCCCATCCCCGGACAGGATGACAGGACCAGCGCAAGGTCTGTGCAAGCAGAGGTATTACCGAGCGGCAGCAGTGTCCTCTGGCTGCAGGGTTCAGTGGCGTCAGGGCTCTTCAGGCGGAGGGGTGGAGATGAACCGCAGGCCATCGGCGGCAAGGCGGGCGGCGGTCAGACAGCCCGTCTGCCAGGCCCCGGTATCCACCGCGATCCGGCCGGTGCGGGCCTCCGGGGTGCGGGTGATCACATGACCATGCGCCACCCAGAGCCCGTCGCGGCGCGGGCGGGTCAGGAAGGCGCGATGCCCCCAGAGCAGGCTGGTGTCCGACTGGGCCTCCATCGGACTGTCGGGGTCTGCGCCGGCATGGGTGATGACCAGCGGCCCGTCTTGCCAGATCAGCGGCCGCGCCCGGATCCAGTCCTGCAAGCCCTCGGGCAAGGCCGCCAGAAGATCATCGCGCAGCGCCACAAGCGCGCTGTCGGCGGTGCTGTCCGGCGGGCGGCGGTGCGGCGACAGGCCAAAGCTTTCCAGGGTCGCCTCCCCGCCATGCGACAGCCAGTGCGGCCCCTGTGTCACCGGGTCATCCAGAAAATCCAGCATCATGCGTTCATGATTGCCCATCAGGCAGTCCACCGCGGCAAAGGGCGCGGGGGCGTCACACCAGTCACGCACACAGGCCAGAACCCCGGCGCTGTCCGGTCCGCGGTCGATCAGATCGCCGACCAGGATCACCCGGGTCCGGCCCAGATGGGGGGCGCAGCACAGCTGCCGGACCAGAGTATCCAAAAGATCAGACCGGCCGTGAATGTCCCCGATGATGCAGATCGGGTCTTTCGGGGCAGGCAGGTCGGGATAGGGGGGCTGCGGCCTGAGCCGCTTCAGAAAACGCGAGATCGCCATGCCTGCTCCATGCGATCAGAACCCCACCCGGGCCCGGGGCAGCCGCAGGGGCCGCAGCTGTGCCAGCCCCCCGACCAGCTCTTTGGCCAGCTCTTTGGCCAGACAGGCCAAGGCAAGACCGGCCAGGGCAAGACGCCGCAACACCGTATTTTGCATATCAGACATCCCCCTGTCTCCTGCGCTGCTTTATGCGCCGCCCCGGAACAGGCCAGCTGAATTGTAAGGCACCGACCCGGCCTGAAGGTTACGCTTGTGACATCAGATTGAAGATATAGGCGTTTGCGGCAGGGCAAGGGGAATAATCTTTTCATGCTGCGCGTCTTTGGATATGGCTACCGAATAAAACAGTGATTTCACAGTGATGGTTGAACAGGACCCCAATGCAATTCAAACCCCCCCGCCGCGTTCTGATCGTTGTCGAGAATCTGCCTGTTCCGCTTGACCGCCGCGTCTGGCTGGAGGCAACCTCGCTGACAGAAGCGGGCTATCAGGTGTCGGTCATCTGTCCGATGGGCCGGGGCTGGACCAAGGCCCGGGAAGAGATCGACGGCGTCCAGATCTACCGCTATCCCGAACCGGTCGAGGCGCATTCCGGGGCCGTGGCCTATGCGAAGGAATATCTGCATGCGCTGTGGCACATGTTCCGGCTGGCCCGGGTGGTGCGGCGCGAACAGGGGTTCGATGTGATCCATGGCTGCAACCCGCCCGATCTGATCTTTCTGCTGGGCCTGCGCTACCGGATGTCAGGCGTGCGCTATCTGTTTGACCATCACGATGTCTGCCCCGAGCTGTTCGAGGCCAAGTTCAACAAGCGTGGCCTGCTCTACAAGGTGATGCTGATCTGGGAACGGCTGACCTTTGCCGTGGCCGATGTGTCGATGGCCACCAATGAAAGCTTTTGCCAGATTGCGATCCGGCGCGGCAAGATGGCGCCCGAAGATGTCTTCGTGATCCGCTCGGCCCCCAAGGTTGAAACCTTCCTGCCCGGCCCTGGCAACCGTGACTATCGCCGCGGAGCCGCCACGGTGATGGGCTATGTCGGGGTCATTGGCCAGCAGGAAGGCATGGATCTGCTGGTGCAGGCGGCCGAGCACCTGATCCGCAAGCTCGACAAGCGCGATGTGCATTTCGTCATCGTGGGCTTTGGCCCGACGCTGGAAGAGGTGAAGGCCGATGTGGCGGGCCGCGGGTTGGAGCGGTATTTCACCTTTACCGGGGCGCTGTTTGGCGATGACATGCTGGCCGCGCTGAACGCGGTCGATATCGGGGTCTCGCCCGACCCCAAGAATGCGATGAACGACATTTCCACCATGAACAAGGTCATGGAATACATGACCCTGGAAAAGCCGGTGGTGCAGTTTGACCTCACCGAAGGCCGCGCCTCGGCGGGCGATGCCTCGCTTTACGCCCGCGCCAATGATCCGGTGGATTTTGCGACAAAAATCGCCTGGCTGATCGACCACAAGGAAGAGGCGCGGCAGATGGGGCTGATGGGGCGGCAGCGCGTGCTGGAGACCCTGTCCTGGCAACATTCGGTGCCAAAGCTTCTGGCGGCCTATGCGCGGGTGTTTGACAAGCGCGGTCAGGCCTGAACCCTGCCGCTATTGTTTCGCGCGCGAAACATTTGCCGCCGTCACCCGGTCGCGCAGCCAGTCGGGCAACAGCACGGCCCAGGACCGGATCTCACCGCGGCCCGCAGCGGTGGCCGCCACCATCACGGCAGAGACCGACCCACCGCCCTCGGCGGACAACAGCACCGGTGCCCCGGAATTGCCCGATACCGCCGGGCAATCAAGCCCCAAGAGACCCGGCACCACCCCGACCAGACGACAGGTCACCTTGTCGCCCAGCTGATCCGGGGTCTGACGGTCGAAGGCAAACAGCTCAAACACCGTGCCCAAGGGCGGCAGACGGCCAGGCGCGGTCAGCGCAAGTGGCGCCACCTGATCCGGCATCACCAGCCGATTCAGCCGGATCAGAGCCACATCTGAGGCCAAAGCGGCCAGTCCGGGGCCGTCGGGCGCGTCGATCACCAGCACCTCGACGCCATGGCGCAGGTCAAAAAAGCGCCGGTCTGCGGGGCCAAGGCTGCGCCCGTCCACATCCTTGCGCCAGCCAAAATGAAACCGGAGGCGGGTCGGGTCCTTGACCGCGCCGCGCACGCAATGCGCCGCCGTCAGCACCAGATCGGCCGCCACCAGCGCGCCGGTGCAAATGCCGGATCCGGGCTGCACACTGGCCCCCTGGCTGATCCGGCCCAGGCCGGGCGGCGGGGTCTGTGCCGCCACCGGGGCCGCCAGAAGCCCGAGGCACCAGGCCAGGCCCATCACCGCAGCCCTGACCCCTGCCCTAGCCATGTGCGGCCAGCCAGCGTTCCAGCGCATCGCGGAAATCCGGGTCGACCCTTGGGCCAGACAAGGTGAGCACCGGGCGCGACCAGCCGCCCGACACTTCCAGAAACACCCCGGGCCGCATCTCCTTGACCGAAGGGGGCAGAACGCGGGGTTTCGCCGGTTCAGAGCCGGTTTTGCGCGACACAAAGGCTGCAAGCCGCGCCTGTTCGCCTGCCGGATCCGGGGCCGGGTCGGCGGCAAGGCCTTCGACCAGCGCCTGTGCCTCTGCCGGGCGCTGGTCCAGCGCCTGCGCCAGCGCCAGGCCCAGCCGTTCCGGCAGGGCGGCCGGGAAGCGCAGCACCTCATCCAGCAGCCGGTACAGCGACACAAAGCTGCCGATCTTGGACCGGCGCGACCGGCTGGCCGAGGCAAACAGCCGTTGCAGAGCCTGTTTTTCGGTCTCGAACACACCGGCATCCACGGCGCGCGCGGCAATGCGGGCGCGTTCGTAATAGGACAGGCCGAGGCGGATCTCGTTTTCCTCGACCATCGCGACATAGGCCTCCTGCGCACTGCCCGGCTGGCGCAACAGGGCCTGCACTTCGGCAAAGCGCGGCTCGCCGGTCTCGGCAAACAGCCGTGTCAGAGCCTGAATCCGCCGCCAGCCGGAAATCAGCCCAAACCGCCCCGAGGACAGTTCGACCACCTCGACCGGCGTGCGCTGGCCATGGCTGCGCAAAGAGGTCATCAGGGGCGCAAGTTCCTCTTCATCAAGGCCGATGCGGTCGCGCATCAGGTGGTCACAATCGATCTGGTCCAGCGCAAGGCGCAGCACCAGCCGCCCTTCGGCCCTGGCCCGCGCCATCGCATCCGACAGCTCGGTCAGCGCGGCCTGCGCCGAGGCTTCGGCCACCACCTGCGCGATCGGGGCTGGCGCGCCAAGGCCGGGGCGCAGAAAGGCCTTGATCTCCAGCGGGCCGTTTTGCGCCCTATCAGAGCCGCTGTCCTCGGCCAGAAACGGGGAAGATGTCAGACGTCTGCGCTTTGCCATGGGCAATCTCCGGAATGTGCTGCGCCAGTCTTTGCGCAAATCTTCTGGCCAGTCTGTGCGGCGATCCTTGCCATTCTGTCAGGCCAGCGTGCGGTGGCAAGGCTCGGATGTTTCGCGCGCGAAACATTTGACACCTGCCCCGGTCCTTCTGCCGCCGCCCCTCACTCTGCCGCGGCCCTGTCGCGGGCCAGCTCGTCGCGGCGCCAGATGCCGTAGAGCAGTTTCTTGAACTCGGCCCAGGTGGCGTCAAAGGTTTCGCGCCCGCGGATATAGGTGTCGCGGTTGAAGTCGCGGTAATCGGCCTCATAGATGCCGTTCACCTGTTCCCCCGCCTGCCCGATCAGCGCGGTGAATTCCTGCCGCTGTGGCGCCATGGCCCGGCCCATATAGGCCTGCATGAAGGCGGCAAGCTCGGCCTGCTGGCTGCTGTCATAGCGGGTGATGACGGTGCGCACCGCATCCCATTCAAAGGCCAGTTCGGGACGGCCAAGCGCGCGGGCGGCGATGTTCTCGCCTTCTTCGATGCTGGCAAAGGTCGAATGCAGCATGTCGAAGAACCGCCCCGTCGAATCGAATTCAAGGAAGGACGCGCCAAGCGGCACCAGAAGGATATCGGCGGCGGCCAGACCGTTGATGGTCAGGTAGCCAAGGGCAGGGGGGGTATCAAGGAAGATCAGGTCATAACGGTCCAGGATGCCACTGTCGGCCAGGGTATCCGACAGCGCATCCCACAGCTTCCAGCCCCGCGCCTGCATGCGCCAGACCGGAATCTGGAACTCGGCCCAATAGAGGTTCAGCTGGCTGCCGATCAGGTCGATATTGGGCCAATGGGTTTTCTGGATGATCTGATCCGGGGTGATCTTCAGGGCTTCGGTCAGGGTGGCATCCAAGGGGTGCGGTGCATCGCCCCGGTCGGCCCGGGCGCGGTTCTCGGCTTGCAGGTGGCGGGCGTAATGGCCGGCGATCAGCGGAAAGGCGGTCTGCCATTCATCGGCGACGCGCCCGCCAAAGATCGAGGTCATCGAGCCTTGCGCATCCAGATCGATCACCAGCACCCGGTAGCCATCCAGCGCCGCCGACATCGCCAGATGCGCACAGGTTGAGGTCTTGCCGACCCCGCCCTTGAAATTGGCCACCGCCACCATCTTGGCGGGCAGGCTGGCGGGGCGGTAGGGCAGATACTCCTTGGCTTTTGACCCCTCAGCCGCAAAGAAGGCGCGCAGACGCAGCACCTCATCCAGCGTGAACCATTTCGCGCCGCCTTCGGTTTCCGACCGGCCCTGCGGCAGGGCCGGATTGGCCTTCAGCACCCGGCGGAAATGCCCCTGCGCCACCGGGATCAGATAGCGGCAGATCTCCCAGGTGGAAAACTGCCGCAGGGTCTTGTGCCCGGCTTCGGTCATGCCGCGCGCTGCCAGCTCATCCCGGCCCTTGCCGGCCCGGTCTGCGATCTGGGCCAGATCCTGGGTGCTGACCGTGGACCCAAGCGCTGCCATCGCCGTATCGGGCGACAGGTTGAAATAGGGCGGAAGATCGGGGGATGGGTCGCGGCTCGATTCGCGGGCCATGGCTGCCTCATATGCGTTGTTTTCAGCAATATACACAAAAACACCGCACATGAAAGAAAAGGTGCTACCTATCCAGAAGTTCTATATTTTCCCTAGCATTATCAACATCTTGTTGGAGGTGCGTCGTCGCTTGGGCAGCGGGGCGCGAGTCACAGGACCAAGGGAGTTTTGTTAAATATGTGTTATTTCAATAGTTATGTGTCGACCTGGATTTTCAAGCCTATGATTCTGAAGGATAAAAATGCCACACTGGCACAGGGGGCGACTCTGAAACCCCGATCAGGCGATTCCGGAACCCCGAAGCGCCGACTCTGAAACCCCGATCAGGCCAAATTTCTGCTTGGTGCTGTGCGGGTCTGTGGATAAGTTGGGTGTTAATGAAACCACGAAGTTTCGATGGGCCCCGCAACAGGGGTGCCAGGCCGGCAGATCGAAGGATCGCAACCGGCCGGGCAAGGCAGAGGGCAGAGCAATGGCGGCGGTATTGGCGGGGCAGGGCGGTTTGCTGCCTGACAGGGTGCAGGCCCGGGGCGGCGATTTCTTCGTCTGCGATTTTCTGGATGCGCTGCCCAAGGATGACATGGCCAGCATGGAACATCCGCTGTTCTCGCTCTCGACCCGGACCGATCTGCGCATCCTGTCCTACAGCCACAATGGCATCGACATCACGGTCACGCCTTCGGTCCGGGGGCTGGCCACGCTGTTTGACAAGGACATCCTGATCTATTGCATCAGCCAGCTGATGGCGGCGCTCAATGCCGGGCGCGAGGTGACGCGGCATCTGCGGCTGACCGCGCATGATCTGATGGTGGCCACCAACCGCGAAACCTCTGGCGACGGCTATGCAAGGCTGCGCGAGGCCTTCGAGCGGCTGGCGGGCACAAGGATCACCACCAATATGGTGACGGGGGGGCAGGAGGTCACCACCGGCTTTGGCCTCATTGAGAGCTGGCAGATCGTGCGGGCCACCAAGGGCGGGCGCATGGTGCAGGTGGCGGTCACGCTGTCGGACTGGCTGTTCCGCGCGGTGCTGTCGAAATCGGTGCTGACGCTGAGCCGCGATTACTTCCGCCTGCGCAAGCCGCTGGAGCGCCGGGTCTATGAGCTGGCCCGCAAGCATTGCGGCCGGCAGGCCGAATGGCACATCAGCCTGGAGGTGCTGGCGCGCAAATCCGGCTCGGCCAGTCCGCTCAGGGTGTTTCGCAAGATGATGCGCGACATGATCGCGGCCGATCATCTGCCCGAGTATCATCTGGCCGAAGAGCCGGGCGATATCATTGCGGTGCGCCGCCGCGATATGGTGGTGGGGCCGGGGCAGGCGGGGCCGGTGCTGAAACTCGCCACGCTCGAGTCCGCCCGCGCCCTGATGCCGGGCTGGGATATCTATGCGCTGGAAGCGGATTGGCGCGAAATCTGGCACCGCTCGGGCCGGCCAAAGCTGCGCAGCCCCGATGCGGCCTTTCTGGGCTGGCTGAAAAAGCGCGGATAACGGGCGTGGCCTGGGGATTCGGGCGGTCCCGGCAGAGATCCTGTTTTTCGTTAATGTTTTTGTTAATATTTTCGGGGATGGTTGCGCAAATGGAAACAGCAACCGGCGTCAAGGGCGGCGTATCGCTTAACGGATAGGCGAAACCGTGAAGCTTGTGTGAAATAAGCCGGGAATGTTTCCATTTCGGAGGATGGCAACTTGCGTCTGGATGCCGTCGTGTTACTTGAACAAAAGACCATCAACCTTAGGGTATAGTTATGAAAAAGTTTCTTCTTTCCTGTCTTGCCGCGGCAAGCATTTCGGGGGCCGCGCATGCGGCGACCTATTCGGTTGATGTGACCGCCACGCCGTTCCGGGTTCCCGGTATGGCGGGTCTGCAGACCCGCGCAGTTGTTCTGTCACCTTCGGGACCGCAGAACTTCAACGGTGCCACCTACAGCTTTGACCTGACCAATGCAGGTGACAGCGCTTCAATGAATATTTACGGTCTGGTGCATTACGACGGGCCGCTTGACCCTGATGATCTGATTCCGCGCCCAAGCACCGCCACCTTCGACTTTGGTGGCACGATCGGCAGCCTCACCATTCTTGGTACAAGCTTTGGTGTTGCCGGCGCACCGGCAAGTGCCCTGGCGACCTTCATCAGCGGCATCATCAGCATTGCCCCCGGGCTTGGCATTCAGATTACCCTTGCCGATACCGTGTTCGGGACTGATGGCACGAGCTTCGTTCAGGGTCGGGCGGGTATCGGTTTTGTGAAAGCAACCTTCGAACTGGTGGCTGTCCCGGTTCCGGCGGCCTTTCCGCTGAGCCTGACCGCGCTTGGCCTGATGGGTTTTGTGGCACAGCGCCGCAAGTCGCGCAAAACCGCCGCCTGAAGGTTCAGCTCTGACCACATGAACAAGGCCCGGCATCACGCCGGGCCTTTTGCGTTTCTGTTTTGGGGATCAGAAGGCGCGCTTCTGCGCCTCGGGGGACAACCGTGCCCGCACCTGTGCCGAGGGCGGCAGGCCAAGGCTGGCGGCCAACACGGTCCAGCCCTCGACAGGATAGCCCTTGAGCAGCAACTGCCCCGCCTTGGCGAGGGAATACAGCAAGGCCGTCGGCACCCCGGCCGGAAAATGCCGCCCCATGAAGCGCAATCGCCCACGATGCTTGAAGTAGAGCGAAAACGGACTGGCCGGGCGCCAGGGTGTCGGCGATCCGATGGCCGTTCCGGCGCGGTGATAGACCACGCCGCCCGGACAATAGGCCAGAGGCAAAGCCCCGCGCTGCAGGGCCCAGTCCACCTCTTCGTAATACAAAAAATAATCTTCGGGCATCGGCCCCGCGGTCGCGATAAAGTCGCGGGAGGCGACCATGCTGGCACCGGTGATAAAGGCCATGTCTGCAGGATCAGGCTCTGGTGCCCCCGGATGCGGCCCCCTCACATTGAGATTGCCGGTCACGCCTGTCCAGCGGTTCAGGGTTCCGCCATCAATCTGGATCTGGTCTGGGGTGTCGAAATAGACCACCCGCCCCCCCATTAGCGCAAAGCCCGCCTCTGGCACCGATGCCCGGGCAAATGCCTGCGCGGTGTCCGGCGGCACCATGCTGTCCGGATTGAGGATCCAGAACCGATCGACATCGGCGTCCTGTGCCAGCACGGCGAGGGCCGCATTGACCCCCGCGGCAAATCCGCCGTTGACGCCGGTCTCCAGCAGCCGGACCCGGTGGGGCAGGTCGGGGCTGGCGGTGCCATCCAGCGGTATGGGCGCAACGCGCGCGGCGGGCGTGAAGGCAAAGGGGCAGTTTTCCGGTGCCAGATAGGCCTGCCGCCCCGCCGCCCAGTCGCGCAGGAGCGTGACGGTGTTATCGCCGGACGCATTGTCGGCGATGACGATCCGTAACGCGACCCCGGTGGAGGCCAGCAGGCTTTCCAGACAGTCCAGTATCACATCTGCAGAATTGAAGGTGCAGATCGCCACACCAAGGCAGGGAGTATCAGCCATGTGAAATCCAGTGTTGTTGACTAGGCAGGGTGCGGCGCATCACTCCGGTTCCGCTTGCCAAAACGGGTATAGGGCGACGCCAGGGCCTTAGGGTCTGCTGTGTCGCCGGAATGGAGTGTCGCAGCCTCTTCGGCTTCCTTGAGCGGGCTGGTTGTCATCAGCCAGACACCGGTGCCGAAGATGAAGAACACAAATGAGAATATATTTGACCAGACATAAACCGTGCTGAGGGTAAAGGACAGGCCAAGCATGGTAAAAACCCAGGCGCGCTGGATGTTGATCAGCGCCGGGTCGCCCTCGAAATTCCGGCGCATGACATGGAAGATCACGAGGATCATACCCAAGCTAAGCAAGATCAACCCAGGCATGCCATATCTGATGGCGGTCACCAGCCAGAAATTGTCCATGCTGCCGGAATACATGTACACCGGACGGACCCAGTCGTTCAGGCCGATCCCGAACCAAACTGCAGCCGGGATATTTTCTGCGGCGTCGCCAAAGATATTCTTGACGCCCCATTCAAAGATGATCCCGCGCCAATAGGCGTTGTGGGCGGAGAAGGTCGCATAACTCATGAAGACCCGGATCGGCGAGCGCGTCGAGAGGATGTCTATGACCACATAGGCGAGCACGAACAGCCCGACCAGCAACCACCACCGCCAGCGCACCCGCGCAAAGAGTGTCGCCCAGGTGATCAGCGCAATCTGCAGCACAACTGCCAGCAGGGCACCGCTCGACAGGGCGAGGAAGCCACACAGCATGATGATAAAACTGCTGATTACCCTGCGGGAGGCCGAGAACACATCCTTCAGCGCTACAAAGCACATGGAGAAGACCACAGAACAGAACAGGCCGTAATGGATCGGGTGGGCAAAGACCAGCTGAACCCTTTCCAGACCCATGCGCGGTACAGCGTATACAACCCCAACCGATGTCAGTCCCGGGATGCTGCGGATGGTCTCAACAATCAGCGGGTGCCCGGTGATCGTTTCGTGCAGGGCAAAGGGGAGCGATAGCAGCACTAGCAAGACCAGCCAACGGCACAGCGCCAGAAAGCTTGCCCGGTCCCGGATGTAGCACCTGCCCATCAGATAGCCGCCGATGAACTCTACACCGACAGAGCCGCTTTGGGTAATGACCTGCGCCGGTGTCGTGACCGCAAGCGCGACAACCATCCAGATCAGATGCAACAGGAACAGCCCGTCGGTCGGGATGAGTTTTCCAAACCGGCCCATGAACAGGCCGACAAGCATCGGGAGGACCATGATCAGCAGGACTATGCGGACCAGCGTCATGACGATGGGGCCCAGGTTGAACACGACCGGGAAGACCACAGCCAGCAGATAGAAGATCACCGGTAAGGGAAGACCGACCCGTGCGACCGGCATCTGCGCGGCTTCAATGTTCAACCGAGCTGCCATCTTTTCCAACCTTCAGAACCAAACGCGCCATTTCTCCCTGAAAGCTGGGGCGGCTTTCGAAAGCATGGCCCAACGAAAGCCCCCAATATTCAAGCGGTCGGAGCGGTCCCGAGGATCGCCCCTGTGCGACAACCTTCCCGTCCACCAGCACACGCAGCATCTGATCGCTGTCCGAATAGTCGATGGCCAGATCCACCCAGTCTCCGGCCAGAATGGGAAGTGGGGGGGTGCTGAGCTTCAGAAGGCGCGCGGTTTCAGTGGTGAACTCTACATCCACCGTGCCGCGTCCGCTGATCGTGACGAGCAGCGTCTTATGCAGATGAAAGACGACCCCTGCCGCCTTGTAGCTGCCATCCGTGCGCAGACGCGTCTGCAGGCTGAATCTGCGTGCGCCAAAAACTGGGAGCAGACTTTCGCGCGGCACTGTGATCAGAGCATTTCCGCCACCGAGCTTCAGGCTGCCAACCTGAACCGGAACGTCCAACGCCCTCGGGGTTTCTTCCACGAAGGAGGTGATGAGTCCGGTTTGTGGATCATATTCAATCACCTCCGGCCGACGTGGCGTGACGCGGGCTGAACTGGTCTGCACCTGACCGTCCGCCAGCGTCAGCGTCAATAAGACATTGACCAGGCCCGGCGTGTCGAATGTATGGCTGACGGTGCTACCTTCGGCACGGCTCCCGTTCCCAAAGTCCCAGACTGCCCGGGCACCTGTCAGATCCAGGCCGGCCTTGGAGCTGCCCTCGGCAATATCGAAGGTAAAGCGGTTGGGCCGGTCAGGGTCGGGCAAGGTGCGCACGGCGGGTCCCAGACCGGAGAGATCTACTTCCGGCAAAACGGCAGTCGAGGCATCGTCAAGCAATGCCGCCCCAAGCCCCGACCCGGCCAATGCGCCCCCCGGCAGATAGCGGAACGATCCGATGTCACGCGGATCGCCATTAATCGGGGATATGAACAGGGCATTGTAATGATTGGGTTGGTTTGCAAAACGGTCCTGAACCTCGAAATTGTTCCGGACGGTCCAGTCGGCCTGCCCTTCATTGCCGCTGATCTTGTGCAGCACGTTGTGTTCAATCCGCACATTGCGTGCCGTGCCGGCGACCCGCACCTGCGGGGTCCAGAGGTTGATATTCTGTCGTCTTCCGTCAGAGCGTGCATTATGCAGCACGCTGTTGTTGCGGATGATCAGCCCGTCGGTTTCGCCGACCGTGATACCATGCATATGGGCGTTGATGATCACATTGCCCTCGATGAGGACATCCTGGTAATACATCTCGGCACCGGCGCGGCCGGTATCCACCTCTTCGTTGCGCATAAAGATCGATTGCGTATACCCGCCCAGACCCGAATTCAGCACATTGTTGCGGATCGTGATGTCGCGGTTGGGGCGTTCGGTCTTGTTGGTCCAGAACTGGATCATGTCGGCATGATCATCGGAATCGAGGGCGCGCGTGAAATCGCGGATCAGGTTTTCCTCGATCAGGACTCGTTCGACCTGGGCAAGGTTCATACCGTCCATGCGCATGGAGTGGATGTCGTTGCGCACCACCGCCATATCGACCGTATCGCCGATTACAAGCCCGCGATAAAAATCCCTGATCTCGTTCGCTTCAAGCCGGATTTCGGCAGAGCGGCTGACCGCAACCCCGAAACCCGTGGGATAAGCGTCCCCCAGGCTGTCGTCAGGCACCCTGTCGCCGTCAAACAGGCTGTTGCGGATGGTCAACCCGCGGGAGGACAAGAGCCGGAACGGCCGGATATTGTGCTTGTCCCCGGCGCTGTAGCGATAGTCGAAGACCAACCCGTCCAGCACCAGATACGTCATCTCGTGCAGAGTGAGTTCGGAGAACCGGGCCGGATTGGCCGGATCGGCCGATCTCACAGTGACCGGCAGGGTGGGCTCTCCCCCCGCCCGTCTGACGGTCAGAGCACCATAATCGCCGCCTTCGAGTTCCAGAATATCCCCAGGTCTTGCGGCGGCAACCGCCTCAGCCAGATTGTCCCCCGGTGCAAGCCGCACGGTGCTTTGCGCCGATGCCACAGTCGGCAGGCATAGGCCAAACAGAACGGCCAGTGTCGCGATGATTTTGTTGCCAGCGCTCAACATTCCGCTGTCCTCCACATCTGCCCGCGAGTCGGAGCGCTTTCCAAGACTTGGAAACCTTATCTGATCGTTGCCTTGCAGATCATGTCTGCCAAGTCAATTTTTCCCAACCCCTCAGATGCCGCCAGTCTTGCAAAAGGCTGTTACTCCGCCGCCCCGGGCCCGTTGTTGCCGCAGCTTGCGCAGGGGCTGTGCAGGACGCGCATCCACACGCGTCGGCTGGGCGCAGGAAGGACCCTGGCCTTGCGGCAGACGGATTGCACTCTGATCAGGTTGTGGCGGTGGGGGCTTTTATTGAGCCGGGAGCGGGCTGTCCTGATCTGGTCCGAAAATGCCCGTGACCAGCGGCATTCTGATCAGATCGGCGATGCTCTGGGTCCACCATCTGCTCGCTTCCAGTTCCGCAATCCGCTCTGGGCCAAAGCGCATCCTGATCTGCCGTGCGGGGGTGCCGGCAACGATCGCATAGGCGGGGACATCACGGGTCACGACGGCTCCCGCTGCGATCACCGCCCCGTTGCCAATGGTCTTGCAGCCCGGAAGGATCAGGACACGATCGCCGATCCAGACATCATGGCCGATGGTCAGCGGGTTGTCATCGATGGCGGGGATCGTGTCCTGCTGCAGCAGACCCAGGCGGCTGTTGTAGAAGAACGGGTGCAGGAAAGGCCGCTCCAGCGGATGGTTGCGCCGCCGGACGATCAGTTGCATCCCCACCGAACAATAATGGCCAACAACGGTGCCGGGGGGCAGCAAGCCAGGCTTCAGGATATCGCCATAGCTGTAGCGGCCGATCTGGACGCCATGAAACTCATGCAGGATCTGGCGCCATGTCGCTGAATGCATCTGTCCGCCCTCAAGGCGCAGGCACAGTTTGTGGATGAGTCCCCGAAACCTTCTGATCTGGTAAAGGCGTCGCAGAAAGGCAGGGCTGCGTAGGGCAAGCGCGGCAGCCTGTCGGGCGCGGCGATCCGCATCAGGACGCCAGGGCGATGAATGCGGGCTATTGATATCTGGCAGCGCCGTCATGTCACCCCCCTACATCCGTTTTATTTACCTGACTGCCAGGCACACGGCGCGCGGTCTGATCCTGCCCTCAAGATGTGCTGCCTGCGCCTGCACCCCTTGACGTCACGGCCCAAAGATCGCGGTCTTCTTGGGTAAGGATGCCAGAATGAAGGTTAATAATGTAATAACGACCAACTCGACATAGGGTCTTTCCAGCACGACCAGAGTCAGGACGAGCAGTTGGAAGGTGACGCTAGACAGCAGGGTCGCAAGAGGCAGGTTGTGCCCCGGCAGACGCACGGCAAGCCATGACGAGACAACGAAGCCCAGAAACTCGGCAAGGATGGTTACAAGCAGGAGCAGCGTCAGATCCCCTGTCTGCACCGCGACACCGTAGGCAAAGGGCAGCAAGGCGACCCGGATCAGATTGGCAATCATCGGGTTCGAGGTCCGCCCATGTGCAACAGCCAGAGTCGATGGTCCGCCTTTGAAAATCCGGAAGCCCTGCTGAACCGCCATCAGGATCAGAAAGCTGTCGAGGGCAGCATATTTTTCTCCCAATGTGATGTGCACAAACAGACTGCCGAACAACACTGTTCCCAGCACCATCAGGTCACCGAACAGATAATGCACGGCGAACAGCTTGTGGGACAGTTTGTCCATGACAGGGGACCGGGCAGCCCCTTTGCGCAATTCCACACTGATCTTGGGCAAAAAGATGTTCTGCGCCGATTTCGCCAGCACCAGCGTCGGTGTCAGGGTCAGGGTGACGCCCATGGCGAAGATCGCCAGAGCCTCCATCCCCATGACCCGGCCGACGATCAGCTTGTCACCTTGGAACACCGCAAACATCAGCAGCCCATTCACCAGCAGCGGCCAACCAAAGCGCAAGGATCCTGCAACCACGGCCTTGTCCCATGTCACCCTGTAAGGCCGCTCTGCCATCAGATGTGAGGTCAGCACGCTGATCCCGGCCTGCGCCAGGATCGACCACAGCATCACACGCCAGTCACCGAACCAGGCCGACAGCGGCCAGACCAGCGCTAGCGCCACGACGGCAGGCATGGCACCTGTCATCAACAGCGGGCCAAAGCGCATCTGCCGGTTCAGGCGGTGGATGTCGAAATGCACCAGCGCATTCAGCACCGGCACAAGGGCCAGCACCTGATAGGCCCATATCACCTCGGGGATGCCCATGAACCGTGCCAGAGGTCCGGCCAGCAGGAACAGGATCACACCGTTTGCAACACCGCGCAGCAGCTGGAACCCCTGCAGCACCGCCTGAAAGCGCGGATCATCGCCGTTTTTCGACTGCACGATCTGTTGCTGCAGCCCGAAGGCCGACGCCATCTCGACCACGGCCATTGCCAGGGCAAAGGTAGCGGCAATGCCATAATCGGCCACCGGGATCATGCGGGCCACGATCAGATTGCGTGCCAGGAGCAGCAAAGAGGCCGCCGCATTGCCCGACAGAATCAGAAGTGCGGTGCGCAGCATGAAAAGTCCGACCCTGGAAAAGCTTAATGCCCGCTTCTTGACCCTTGGACTTTCAGGGTCAAGCGGGAAGCGAGGCCAGAACAGATTTGGGACTGGCGAAAGCGAGTAAAATCCGTCTTATAGGCAAATCTGTGTCTGTCAGTATGCAAAGTTGCGCCCAAAGCAATGCCAGTGGTCTCTTCCTCCCCATCCCGTGTCGCACGTGGCAATCTTTGTGTTGACTTGCGGCCTTGCGTCTGGTTGGCAGGCCTGTTCTCCGTTTTGGCGCGGGCGGATCTCTGCCGTCACCAGACAACATCCGCTGAAACGAAAACTGAAGACTTTCGCCGGAATGCTGCACCGCGCCTGGCGCACCCGAACCTGAACGGATATTCATAATGCCTTCCTATCCCGCCCGTGTCTGCCTGATCATGCATTCCACCCGGTCCGACAATCTTGGGGTCGGGGCTCTGACGGTGTCGCAGATCGCAATCCTGCGCGACATCGGCCGCCGTCTGGGGCGAGACATCGACATCACCGTGCTGGACTGGAAAGATGCCCGCACACCCTATGTCAGCGGCCCCGACATCCACATCATAGATCTGGACGGGCGGTTCCTGAAAAATCCGCGCGGGTTCTTTGCCACCGTGCGCCGCTCCGATCTGGTGATCGATATCGGTGCCGGTGACAGCTTTGCCGATATTTACGGCCGCGGTCGCCTGATCCGCATGTTCGTGATGAAATTCCTGACCCATCTGGCGCGCAGGCCGCTGGTGGTGGCCCCGCAGACCATCGGGCCGTTTACCAAAGGCTGGTCAAAAACGCTTGCCTTGCTGTCCTTGCGGCTGTCGTCGCTGGTCGTGACGCGGGACGCAAAATCCACCGCCGCCCTGCGGGAGCTTGGCTATCGCGCTGCGGCGATCGAAGCCTCGGATGTGGCGCTGCGTCTGCCCTATACCGCGCCGCCGCCCCGGGCAGACGGCCCGCCGCGCGTGGGCATCAATGTGTCTGGCCTGCTGATGGCCGGAGGCTATACCGGCAAGAATGAACTTGGCATCGGGCTGGATTATCCGGCCCTGATCCGCACTCTGATCCGGGAGTTTCAGGCCAAAGGGGCAGAGGTGCATCTGGTGCCGCATGTCATCGTGCGGTCGGGTGCCATGGTCAAGGAAGACGACTACCGCGCCAGTGAGGCCTTGGCGGCCGAATTCCCCGGCACCATCCTTGCCCCGGCGTTTGACAGCCCATCCGAGGCCAAGTCCTATATCGCGGGGCTTGATTTCTTCATGGGCGCGCGGATGCATGCCTGCATCGCGGCCTTCTCCTCGGGCGTGCCGGTGGTGCCCATGGCCTATAGCCGCAAGTTCGAAGGGCTGTTCGGGTCACTTGGATATACGCGTACGGTGGATTGCACATCTGAAAGTGCCACGGTGATCGAAGACAAAATCATGGCCGCCTATGAGGCGCGCGCGGATCTGGCCGTTGAGGCGTCAGCTGCCCTTGTCTTGGGTCGGGAGAAACTTCTGGCATACGAGCAGGGTCTCGAACATCTTCTGGAGCGTGCTGGTGCCTGATCCCGCCGTTATCATTCCGCATTACAACGATACAAAACGCCTGATCAAATGCCTGCACGCCCTCTTGCCTCAGCTGGCATCGGAGGCGGAGGTGGTCGTGATCGACAACGGTTCGACCGAGAGCCTGGACCAGATCCGTGACCTTTGGCCAGACCTGCGCATCGTGACCGAGGCCCGCAAGGGGGCGGCCAATGCCCGCAATCGCGGGGTGGCGGAGACCACGGCACAGACGCTGTTCTTTCTGGATTGTGACTGTATTCCGGCCCCGGACTGGTTTGCGACAGCCATGGCCGTCGCGGACAGGGCCGATGTCATTGGCGGCCGGATTGATGTCTTTGATGAAACCCCGCCGCCGCGCACCGGCGCGCAGGCCTTTGAGGCGGTGTTTGCCTTTGACAACCGCGCCTATGTCGAGACCAAGGGGTTTTCGGTCACCGCCAATCTGCTGACCCGGCGCGATGTGTTCGAGGCGACCGGCCCCTTCATCCATGGCCTGTCCGAGGATCTGGACTGGTGCCGCCGCGCGACGGCCCTTGGCTACCGGCTGGTCTATGCCCCGGAGCTGCGGGTGTCGCATCCGTCGCGCGGGGACTGGCCGGCGCTCGCACGCAAGTGGCGGCGGCTGACCGAGGAAGGGTTCGGGGTGAACGGGCAGGGGGGCATCGCGCGGGCAAAATGGGGCCTCAGGGCTCTGGCCATGCCGCTCAGCAGTCTGGCCCATCTGCCCCGCGTTCTGACCAGCCCGGCCCTGTCCGGCCCGGGCGAACGCCTGGGCGCGGCGGCAACCCTGGTCCGGCTGCGGGTCTTGCGGATGGTCTGGATGCTGGGACAGGCGCTGCGCGGGCGCTAGCTCAACTGCGCATCCGCAGCACCCGGGCTGGCACCCCAGCGGCGATCGCGCCGGCGGGAATGTCGCGCGTGACCACGGATCCTGCGCCGATCACACAGCCTTCCCCCAGGGTTACGCCGGCGGTGATGATGGTTTTGGTGCCGATCCAGCAGTCAGCGCCGATGAGGACATCGCGCTCGACCATCTCCTGATCGGTGATCCGGGTTCCGGCGGCCAGCCCGTAATCGGCCGCGGTCACATAGCAATTCGGACCAAAGGTGGTGCGGGCCCCGATCCGGATCCAGGAGGTGCTGCGGCCGGCCCAAAGGGCGGTATATTCGCCAAGCTGCACCTGATCCCCCAGTTCGATCCGTTCCCCATTGCGGAACGAGGTGTTGGGGGCCAGCCGCACATCGCGGCCCAGCCTCATCTTTTGCCGTTCCAGCACATGCGAATAGCCGTAGTAATGCAGCATCCGGAACGGATGCAGCAGCACCTGCGGATGCAGGAACGACCGGATCAGCCGCCCGATGCGTTTCGGAACCGTTTGTTTTTTGACGGCCATGCGATCCTCTGCCTCTTGCCTTGCCCTATCTGATGGCCTTCTACATCAGTATCCTTGCCCTTTGCCGGATTTTTTGCGCTGCAGCAGCCGGTTTGTTCGACACAAGCCACTCTCCTGCGCCTTAGCCCGGCCGCTGCAAGGCCCCCGCATGCCAGCCCTCGCCAAGGGCGCGGCCCAGCATGTCATGGCTGTGCGGGGCAAGGGCTGCGGGCACCGCGGGCAATGCGGTTGCGGCCCCCGGCGTGTAGTCGCCGCCACCCGCTTGCGTGCCGTCGAAAGAGGCGTCCAGCGCCCAATCCGGGGTCAATGGCGTGGTTTCGGTGCCATAGACTTCGCCCATGGGCTGCACTTCCCCCATCCAAGATCCGACACTGTAACCGTCAGTCTGGTTGGAACCGCGCAACCAGGCATTGTACCGCGAACTGACATTGTGAACAGCAGACCAGTTGCCGGTCAGGTTGGCATTTTCTCCGAAAACGTCCGTCTTGGTGTTGCGCGACCGCATGGCGTTGAAGGCAAGATAGCCAGACTTCAGCACCGTGACCGTCCCGGTATCCTGATAGAGATAGTTCAGGCGCGACCCGACAGTGGTATTTGCCAGCACAACCACGTTCTGCACGGCGTTCACGTTGTTGTCGGCGTTCACAGCAAAAGCAGCAGACGTATCGCCCCCTGCCGCCTCGACAACACACCCCACCACGCCAAACCCGCGCGGGCCGATGACCCCACCGACTCCAACCGTGTCGGCACCATTACCGGTATTCGTGAAATGACTGAACGCCGCCAGACACCCGGTTCCCTCAATCGTACCTGTCACTGCGCCGGGTTGGCTGAACATGTTCCCGCCTGTGACGCAGCGCGACCCAATGGCAGCGTAGGTGGTAGCCGCCGCCGCGAACGCTCCGTTGCAGCCAATGGCCTTGACGGTCTTGTTGACCGTGGCAAGCCGCGCGTTTTGCCCCAGAGGCGATACCTGTGTGCAGTTGATGAAATAGCCGTTGCCCGTGCGATAGATATAGCCGCTGTACCCGCCCGCCCCATTGGCGTCGAACACGCAGCCGTCAAACACCATGACGGGATCGTAGTTCAAGCTGGAAGCGCTGTTGTCATAGGCCACGAAAGAGCCGGTGACGCTGCGCTGAATGGTGAGGTTTTTGAACACGCAATGGTTCGGCACGCTGTTTTGCATGGTGCTGCCCCGGTCGCGCAGGACCGTGGTGGCAACCGCCGCAGGGTTTGCAGCCTCGACGGTGAGCGGCCACGCGGTCGTAACGCCCGCTGCACGGATCGGGGCGCTGAAGATATGGGTGCCTTCCAGCAACCGGATCACGCCACCATCGGCGAAATCGCGTCCGAAATTGGCGAGGTTGAACGCTCGCAGCGCCGTTGCCGCCGCGTCCAGCGTGCCATAGGGGTTCGCTGCCGCCGTGGCCGGATTGGTCGAAACGGTGGGTGTGGCCCCGGCCCCTGCCGCATCCACATAGGCATAAGCCGTGCCGAAAGCGCCCGTACGGTTGCACAGAAGGCGCAGCGTGGTCAGGTTCGGGCTTGGGTAGGCATCGGCGTCGGTGCTGATGGTAAAGGCCGTGCCCACCCAGGGGTAGATCACCGCATCCACCGTCAGCGTGGCCCCATTGGCAAAGCCCGACAGGTCCAGATCGGCAGCAAAATGCGGAACGGTGAAACCAGACGCTGAATAGGTGATGTTGGTCAGCCCAAACGCCATTTGCTCCACGGTCGTGCTGCCATCGGTGACGCGGAACCTGACCGCTGCCACCGGCCGGCCGTTGCGGGCGCAGGCGTGCGCCACAACCAGCCGCGCGGTATAGGTGGCGGCGGAGATGATCTCCTTGTCAGGTCGCAACCACTGCGCGATGGGGGCCGGATAGGGCCGGGTGCTGGCATTGGTCACCCCGGCGATCACGTCACCGGCATAGACGTAATCCGACAGCACCGCCGCGCCTGCCGTCAGACCGGCCTGATCCGGGAAAGGCCGCCGCAGCCGCTTGGTGCAGGTCAGCATCTCCGTCACCGTCACCGCCGCCCCGGCCGCATTGAACCCCTGACGCTGCACAGTGAGGGTCTGCCCCACCGCCGTGGCCGGGTCGGATGCGGCCACCGTCCAGCCGTCTGCCATGATGGTCTGGAACGGGGTTGCGACGGGGGGCTGGCCGCCCTGCTTTGGCAAGATGACGGGCACCAGCCCCAGCGACAGCCCCGGCATCAGCGCAACCCCACCAGGCCGCTGGCGGTGGTTCCGGTGGCCAGCACATGGCTGACGCGCAGCGGATAGATCATGCCGCCCAGCACCCCCGTCAGCGTGACCGTATCGCCGCTGACCATGGTGACCCGCAGAGTGCCGGGACCCCCGACATAGATCGCGCGGGTTGCAAGCGGCAGGGGCTGCGTGTCGCTGGCCGTGATCGGGCTTGCGGCTTCGGCCGGGGAATCCAGTCCGGCCTGATGGGACTTGAAAACATCTGACATATCGTTTGCTTCCTGATGGGGCCCGTTCGGCCAGTCAGGAGCAGAGGTCGCAGAATAAGACTAACGAAGCTGTCGGCCAGCGCCCAGTTGCTTTACGCACACTTAACGCTTTGCACAGGGGGCACCCTGCGCGTCACCTGCTGCCCGGTGCCGACAGGGGCGGTCAGGCTCAGCCGTAATAGCTGTAGCCGTATTCCTTGCCCATGAAGCGGCACTTGTTCAGCACGACGCCCATCACATTGGTCTGGGTGGCAAGCTCGCGTTCGCAGGTGTCGATTTCCTTGACCGTCGTGGCCTCGGCCTCGGCGACCAGCAGCACACAGTCAACCTGTCCGGCAAAGGCCATGGCATCGTCGCTGACCAGCATCGGCGGCATGTCGAAGATCATCAGATCGGGGGCATAGCGCGCCTCGATATCGGCCAGAATGGCCGGTATGCCCGTGCCATGCAGCAGTTCTGCCGGATTGCGCACCGCGGAATCGGCCAGGGCGAAGGCCAGATTGTGATTGAAGCACAGCGCGGCCTCGGCGAAATCAGCCTGCCCCTGCAGCACCTCGGCGCAGGTCCGGGCGGGTTTCTGGCCCAGCGTCCGCGCCAGAGACGGGCGGCGCAGATCGAGTTCGGCCACGATGGTGCGGATGTCGGGCTGCCGCGACAGGCTGAAGCCTAGGTTCAGGGTGATCGTGCTCTTGCCGCAGGCCGCGGTGGGCGAGGTGATGGCCAGCCTGCGCCATTTGTTGGCGCGCATGGTCTGCAACACCTTGGTGCGCATCACGTCAAACGGGGCGGCATCCTGCCCGCCCGTCAGCGTCAGGACCCGGGATTTCTTCAGCAGATCCGCATCGGGTGACAGGGACGACAGGGCAAGCCAGGCGGTGTCGACGGCCATCTCGGGGCTTGCCTGCATCGCTTCCAGCATCGCCTGCGGCTCGGATCTTGCGGGTGCGGGCTGGGCATCTGCGCGCGCGACGCGGGCCTTGGCCAGGGCTTCCTGTATCTTTTCCATCGTCTGTCTTTCCCTATGTCCCGCCTGCCGCCTCAGAAAAACCGCTGCATGGTCTGCTCCAGCAGCAGGTCAAGCGGCATGTACTGCACATGTATCACCCAGAGTCCGGCAGCAATCACCAGCAACACCAGCAAGACCCCGCCCCAGATCGTCACTCTGCGGCGCATCACCTCACCCTTGGTGCGCAGATAGGGCAGGGTGGCAAAGGGCGTGATGCCAAGTCCGGTGCTCAGATCCACCGGGCGGCGGATGCCGGCCTTGAACAGCTCGAGCAAGGCCACCAGCCCCAGCCCCAGGAACAAGCCGCCCCCGACACCACCGGCGGCAATCAGCGGGCGGTTCGGGCTGGTGGGTTCGCGCGGCGCAATCGCCTGTTCGATCACGGTGATCCGCTGGCCTTTGGACAAGGCCTCGATCATGTCGCCGGTTTCCGCCTTTGCCTTGTTCTGGACCGCCTCGTTATATTGCTGGCGCGTGGCCGCATAATCACGCTCCAGGGTTTCCAGCGACACGGCATTGCTGGGGGTTGCGGCAATCGAGGCCGACACGGCATCGATCTCGGCCTGGATCTGGGCCTTTTGCTGGTCCAGAAAGCCCAGCTGGCCATCCAGATCGGCAAGCTGGACGTCAAAGGCGGACAGCCGTTGACCATCCTCGCCGACAGCCGCTCCGGTGAGCTGCCCCTCCACCACGCGTTCCAGGGCCGCGATCTGGGCCGTCAGAAGCCTGACCCTGGGGTTGTCGGGGGACAGCACCGCCAAAGCCCCGGACATTTCATTGCGCAAGGCCTGCAACTGGGCCTGTTCGGGGGTGCTCTGCCCGGTCGGGGCCGTCTCATTTGCACCCGCAGCCGCTTCATGCAGCCGCACCAGCCTGGCCCGCCGGTCACGCAGCTCTGCCGCGCTGCGTTCGATCTGCAGCAACCGCTCCTGTGCTGCCGCCTGCTGGGTGCGGCGGAAATCAAGGCTGTCGGGCAGGGACGTCATGTTGCGCTCGGTGAACTCCAGGATCACGGCGGCCTTCTGCGCCAGTTCCCGGTCCAGCCGCGTCACCTCCTGCACGAAGAAATCCAGGGTCTGCCGGGCCACCCCGGTCCGCATCGCCACGTCTTCGCGCAGGATCAGGGTCACAAGCTCATTGGTCACGGCGGCGGCCAGATCCGCTGTCGGCGCGGTGAAGCCCACCGTCACGATGGTCGCCTGCACATCGCCGCGCCGCTGTGCCGGAGAGCTGCCGACCGTCTGGATGGAAATGCGCTCGCGCAGATCCTCGACGATCTCTTCGGCGCTCATCGGCTGTCTGCCCTCTGCCGTCCGCCCCGCATAGATCCCCAGCCGGTTGGCCATCTCGATCAGAATGTCGCGGGTCAGGATGCGCTGCTGGATGATCTGCAACTGCTCGGTGGCCTGGGTGCGGACCGTCGATGCCGCCAGCTCGTCGGGGATCTGCTCGGATTCCACCACCAGCCGTGCTTCGGCGGAATAGACCGTGGGCAGCATCCGCGCCAGCGTGATGCCAATGGCCGAACACAGGATGACGACCAGTATGAACCAATGCAGCCGCCGCAGAAAAAGCGTGGCATAGAAACGCAAATCCATTCCTCAGGTATCCTTTTGTTGGCTGGTGACGCTTTCAAACGCCGGGCCTTGCTCTACCAGACTGCCAGCAAAGAAAACGCCGTCATCCAGAACCTGCTGTACCGTCAGGCGCGACACCTTCAGGGTATTCTTCGTATAAGCATAGACCATTGCAAAATCACAAAGTTGATTGACCAGCCGCGGCACGCCGCCAGATGCGTCATAGACCAGATCGGCGGCGGGCAGGCTGAAAATATCGGGGGCACCCCCCGCAACCTCCAGCCGGTGCCGGATATAGGCCCTTACCGTCTGCGCATCCATCGCCGCCAGGTGAAAGGCGGCCGAGACGCGCTGTGCGAACTGGCGCAGATCGGGACGGCGCACGATGTCGCGCAATTCGGGCTGGCCGACCAGAACCAGCTGCAACAGCTCGTCCTTGTTGGCGTTGATGTTGGTGAACATCCGCAGCTCTTCCAGACTTTCCCGGCTCAGGTTCTGGGCCTCGTCGAAAATCAGGATCACCCGCTTGCCGGCCGCATATTCGTCGATCAGATACTGCTGGAACCGTCCGAACAGATCAACATAGGTTTCCCCCGGCAGGGCGGGCTGGTCCAGCGCCAGCAGGACCCAGCGCAGCAGCTCTCCGCGGTCGCCATGGGCATTCGACACCAGGCCGATGCGCACATCTTCCGAAACCGTCTTCAGCAGATGGTGCAACAGCGTGGTCTTGCCGGCACCGACCTCTCCGGTGATCAGCGTGATCGGCGCACGGGTCAGGATGCCGTATTCCAGCATGGAATAGGCACGGGCATGCGGCTTTGACCAATACAGGAAATCCGGATCCGGGACGAGCGAGAACGGGCGCTCTCTGAGCCCGAAAAACTCTGTGTAGATGTTCAAACTGCTGCTCATGCCCGCCCGGTTACCACTTCACCACTCAAATGCCTTGCAGATCCTTAACGATAATAACGGCCAGCATGTGGCAATCAGAAGAAAAGGCGGCGCCGCCGCGACAGCGTCAGACCAGAATGGCGCACGGTGTTCTGCTGCAGTGCAGTATACTCAAACAGCCTCAGCGACAAGAAAAAGCCACCGCAACCAGAGCGGGATTCTTGGAAATTTATTCACCGCAATCTATGGCGGGCCTCATTTTCAGGCGCCTCGATCAAGACTGCGCCGATGGGCCCTACGATTGCGCAGGAAGTGGAAACAATATCGGCTGCCAGCTTTTATTATTCTTTTTCAAAGCTAAACGGATGTTCTATGACAGGGGGAAAGTGACGAAAGGATTGTTGCCAAGTCTAAAAGTGTGTAAAGAAAGAGACGTTGTTGAATGAGATTCGAAAGGTTGATTTCAGCAGGCAGCGCCTGAAAGTATGTGTGTCCGCGGCGCGGGAGCTTATGAGTTTACAGTCGCTTGTGCTGCGTTGCAGCGACATTTGAGGCATTTATCATGACTGCGCATTATCATAACATTTCCAGATCCACCGACACTGCCCAGCCCGTGCTGCCAGCGCTGGAGGCCGCGCCGCACCGCCGGCGGCTGTACCGCAGGGTCGGCAAGCGCCTTGTCGATGTGGTGCTGGTGCTGATGGCGGCCCCGGCCGTTCTGCTTGTGGTCGGCCTGCTGGCCTTGCTGGTCGCGCTGGATGGCGGGCGGCCGTTCTATTTCCAGAAACGCGTTGGCCGCGGTGGCCGCATCTATACGATGTGGAAGCTGCGCTCGATGGTTGTCGATGCGGACAGCCGGCTTGAGGCGCATCTGCGCCAGAACCCGGTTGCACGGATCGAATGGGACAGCACGCAGAAGCTGAAATCCGATCCGCGGATCACCGCCTTTGGCCGGTTCATCCGGAAATCCTCGCTGGACGAGCTGCCCCAGCTCTGGAACGTCTTCAAGGGCGACATGAGCATCGTGGGACCGCGCCCCATGATGGTCAGCCAGCAGGAGCTTTACGCCGGCAAGGATTATTACGCCCTGCGCCCCGGCATCACCGGGCTTTGGCAGGTGTCGGCACGCAATGACTCCACCTTTGCCGACCGCGCCCGTTTTGATGCGGAATACAACCGCAAGCTTTCCTTCGGGACCGACATGCGGCTCATTCTGGCCACGGTGCGCGTTGTGCTGCGGGCAACAGGCCACTGATTTCACAGCAATGTGCGGAAGGCCGAACGGCTTTCCGGAAATCCTGTATTTTGTGAATACTGTCTTGTGCTATGTGCATGAGCATCAGGCCCGCAGCGGGCCCTTCCAGGAAAGACGGACCTTCTCATGCCCATGTTGCGCGCTTCCGCCCTGCTTCTGACCACGCTTCTGGTCCTTGCCGGGTGTCAGAGTTCCGAAGAACGGGCCGAGGGCTATTTCCAGTCCGGCCTGACCCTTCTGGCCGCGGGCGATGAAGAGCGGGCGCTGGTCGAATTCCGCAATGTGTTCAAATACGACGGCTTCCACAAGGAGGCCCGCAAGACCTATGCCGACATTCTGGTAAGCCGGGGCGAGCTGCGCGAGGCCTATGGCCAGTATCTGCGGCTGATCGAGCAATACCCCGATACGGTCGAGGTCCGTCAGTCTCTTGCCGAAATGGCTCTGGCGCAGGGCAACTGGGACGAGGTTGAACGCCATGGGCGGGCCGCCCTGCAGCTGACCCCGGAGGCCGCCCAGGTGCAGGCCCTTGGTCTGGTGCTGGACTACCGCGCGGCCATCATCGCCCGGGATGCCGCGACGGAAGCCGAGATCACCCGCAAGGCCGAAGCCCTGCAGGCAGAGCTGCCGGACAATCTGGTCCTGCGGCGCATCCTCATTGACCATAAGATGCGGGGCCCCGATCCGCAGTCTGCCCTGCCGCAGATCGACGCGGCTCTGGCGCAAGCGCCAGAGAGCCTGGAGTTTCACAGCATGCGGCTGAGCCTTCTCGGACAGGCCGAGGATGGCCCGGGGGTCGGGGAACAGCTGAAAACCATGGTTGCCCTGTTCCCGGAAAACGAGGAGCTGCGCGCCTCGATGATCCGCTGGTTCATGGTGCAAGGGGATCTCTCCGGGGCCGAGGCGTTTTTGCGCGACCAGGCGGGCGCCTTGACGGCGGATCCGAAGGGCCATCTCGAGGTGGTTTACCTGCTCAGCACCACCAAGGGCCGGGAGGCGGCGCGGGCCGAGCTTGCGCAGCTGATCGCGGCCAATGCCGGGTCGGCGAATGCGGATCTCTATGGCGCCTTTCTGGCCACCATGGATTTTGAGGACGGGCAGACCGAGCAGGCCATTCAGGCCCTTGGCACCATTCTGGAAACGGCCGAGCCTTCGGATCAGACCCGCAAGCTCATGGCGATGCAGGCCCGGATGCTGGATGATACCGGCGCCCGCGACCAGGCTGAGACGCTGGTTGAAAAGGTCCTGACCGAAGACGCCAGCAACGTCGATGCCCTGAAACTGCGGGCGTCCTGGCATATCGCCGCCGACCGGGCGGGATTGGCCATTCAGGATCTGCGCACGGCCCAGGGCCAGGCCCCGCGCGACCCGCAGATCATGACATTGATGGCCGCCGCCTATGAACGGGACGGCAGCCGTGATCTTGCTGCCGAACAGCTGGCCAAGGCCTTTGATGTTTCGGGGGCCGGGCCGGACGAATCGCTGCGCTATGCCGCGCTGTTGCGGCAGCAGGGGCGGCCACAGGTGGCAGAAACCGTGCTGACCGATGCCCGCCAGGTGTCTCCGGCGCATGTCGGGATCTTGCAGGCCCTGGCCGAGGTCTTGCTGGAAAATGCGAAATGGCCGCAGGCGCGGGAGGTGGCCGATACCTTGCGCCAGTTCGGCACCCCGGAAACCCTCGGAGCCGCCGAGCGGATCGAGGCGGCCATCCTGTTCGGGCAGGACAGGATGGAAGAAGGCCTGGCCTTGCTGGAATCCCAGGCGCTGGCCAGCGGTGATGATGTGCGGCCTTCGGTTGTGGTGGTGATGACCCAGATCCGCGCCGGCCGGCATGCGGAAGCCCGCAGCTTTCTGGACGAGGCGCTGACAAAAACACCCGATGATCCGACCCTTCGCGTGCTGAGCGCCAATGTCGATGCCATTCTGGGCAAGACCGCCGAAGCCGAAGCGGTCTACCGTGACCTGATCTCCGAAGATCCGGCGGCCGATCTGCCGGTCCGCATGCTCTATGGGCTGCTGGTCAGCGAAGGCCGCGAGGCCGATGCCCGCGCGGTGCTGGAGGCCGGTCTGCAGGCGCAGCCCGACAATGAAAGCCTGCTCTGGACGCAGGCCAGCCTGCTGGAACGCGACGGCAAGATCGACGAGACGATTGCGATCTACGAAAAGCTCTACGCGCGCAACAGCTCGAACATCGTGGCCGCCAACAACCTTGCCAGCATGATCACCACCTATCGTGACGATCCCGAAAGCCTGGAGCGGGCCTATGCCATCGCGCGGCGCCTGCGGGAAAGCCCGGTGCCTGCCTTTCAGGACACCTATGGCTGGATCGAATACCGGCGCGGCAACGCGGAGACGGCGCTGCGCTATCTGGAGCCCGGCGCAAAAGGCTTGCCTGACGATCCGCTGGCACAGTTTCACCTTGGCATGGCCTATGCCGATCTGGGCCGCAAGGACGAGGCCATTGCACAGTTGCGCCGCGCTCTGGAACTTGGCGAGGGCCGAGACCTGCCGCAGCTGCGTCAGGCCGAAGAGAAACTGACCCTGCTGACCGCAACGCCGTAACCGCGGCGCAGATCCTGCAACACTCTGTGGATAAGTTGTACTCCTGCCACGCTGCGCCGCGCAGATCGCTCTGGCGCAGCTTCCTTGCCATTGTCACTTTCCGGATTTTAAGTTTCCGTTTATAGCGGAAAACAACAGCTTTGCCCCATCACGGACCGGCCGTGCCGCAAGGACAGGCCCCCGCAGGAGAACCGATCATGCCACGACAAATCTTCGCCCTATGTGCAGGCACCCTTGCCCTGCTTGCCGGTTTTGTCTCCGAAGCCATGGCCCAGGACGGCTACCGGGTGCGCAATGGGGATACCTTGCGCGTCGAGGTGCTGGAAGATCCGACCCTCAACCGGGCGGTCCTTGTGGCGCCCGACGGGCGCATCGCCCTGCCGCTGGCAGGCGGCATCCCGGCCGCGGGCCGCACATTGGAAGCGGTGCAAGGCGAGCTTGCCGCGAAACTCGCGCCGAACTTTGCCGCCCCGCCCACAGTCTTTGTCGCGCTGGAACGCCAGCGCGACATCATTCCCTCAACCGGCGCGGCGACAGAAGCCGTCATCTCGGTGTTTGTGATGGGCGAGGTGGCCCGACCCGGCAAGCTGGATCTCGAACCCGGCACCACTGTCTTGCAGGCCTTTGCCGAAATGGGGGGCTTTAGCAAGTTTGCGGCAACCAAGCGGGTTCAGCTGCGGCGCGGGGCCCAAAGCTGGACGCTGAACTACAAGGCGATCGAGGCCGGAACCAGCACTGCGGGGGCCACCATTCTGGCAGAAGGCGATGTCATCATCGTCCCGCAGCGCAAATTGTTCGAATAAGGTCAGATGGATATGGCCCGCTTCCTGCCTGCGACCCTTGGCGCGGCCTGTCTGATGGCAGGGGTCGTCCTGCCTGGCTTTGCGCAAGAGCAGGGCGGTCTGCGTCTGACCTTCGGCATCAATCAGGGCCTGGACTGGCGCGACAATCCCGATCTTGAAACGCCGTCTTCGGGCAGTGAGACCACCAGCCGCACCCAGCTGCGCCTTGGCCTGATCTCGGAAACCCCCACCCAGCGTCTGGCCTTCGATCTTGGCGGAACGGTGGTCGCGGGCAGCGGGTCGGAAAAAGGCCTCAACACGCCTTCTGCCACGCTGGCCTATCGCCTGGAAAGCGCCGCGTCAGCCCTGGAGCTTGAGGCGTTTTTGCGCGAGGCCGATGTTGATACGCTGGATTTCATCTTTGGCGGTGACGATCTGAATGCACCTGTCGTGACCGCGGTCACCGGCTCGGGCACCCGCCGTCAGACCGGGGCCACGGCCTCGATTGACTTCGGCCGTGACGCGCCCTTTGGCGGCAGTTTCTCTTTGGGGCGCACCGAAACCGATTACACGGCCACCACGGACCCCAGCCTGATCGACAGCCTGCGCACCACGGCACGGCTGGCCCTGCGCTTTGATCTGAGCCCCGTCACCAGCGTGACCACCTCCCTGTCCGCCTCCCGGCTGGAAGAAGAGGGCGCTTCGCCCGAGGACAGTGAAACCCTTGCCATCGGCCTGACCCATAGCCTGCCCACCGGGGCCTATACCGCCAGCATGACCATCGGCCGCACCGAAGAGGGCACGCGCGAGTCGCTCAGCTTTGGCCGGAGCCTTGATCTGCCGGCCGGGCAACTCTCGGCCACCCTTGGCCTCAGCCGCCCGGTCACGGGCAAGACCCAAGGCATCGGCACGCTGAACTGGCAACAGGACCTAGCGAACGGCAGCTTGCAGCTGGGTCTGGCCCGCTCTGTCACCGGCAATGACCGGGATGAAGAAACCCGCGTCTCCCGCCTGTCCATGTCCTATGCGCAGGAGCTGACCCCCCGCCTTGGGCTGAGCCTGTCAGCGGGTCTGCAGGACAGCCGCGAAACCCAGACCGGCCTGTCCTCGCGCACCACCAACCTGAGCGCCAGCCTGCGCCAGGAGCTGACGGAAGACTGGGGCCTCAATCTGGGGCTCACCCACAGGGTCAAGGATGAAGACGGCGCCGGACGGGTCAGATCCAATGGCGTGTTCCTGTCTGTCAGCCGGGATTTCGTGTTCTTCCCCTGACACATCCGTCCTGACCGGGGTTTGCAGGGTCCGCAAGGCCCTGATGCAGGCCGGCCTTGCCAAAAGACAGCCGCACGAATCAGCCGCTGTGACGGCGTTCGGGCCGGGCCGCTGCAGTCCAGCGCACAGGGCCGCACATTAGCGCGATCACACGGCCCGGCAGAGCGGTTGTCCACAGTTTGCGCGCTGCGCGGGACGGACCCGCAGGACTGTCCGCCAAACAGAAACAGTGCGGCCCAAAACCCTTGAAAACAAAGTCGTTCACGGCGGGATTTCGCCAGTTTTCGCTTGAGTTTTCGGCAAAATAAAGGCAATGTTAATGCAAGTTAACGGACTCGCGACAGCAGCAGAACCTGTCGCCAGACGGAAACAGTGATGTATTTTCCATTAGGGAGCTTAACTATGCTTGATTTCATTCGCACGACAGCCTTGGGCGTTGTCGCAGCGCTCGCCATCGGCGCAACCTCTGCCGGCGCTGTCACCTTCACAGGCGAGACAAACGGCGGCAGCGGTACGTTTGTCGACAACGGCCCGAACGCGTTCTATGATTTTCAGCTCACGCTGACCAGCAACGACAACGGCACACCCAACATCTTCACGACCGGCAGTGCCGTGGCAGATCAGGCGTACAAGGTCAGCGGCGTATGGACTTTTCAATCACCTGATCCAGGTGGCTCAAGCTTTGACCCGTTCGGCTATTTCATCGACTCGGTTTTTGTGGGGCTGGTCCAGCTCTCTACCAATGGCTTGATTGTCCCAGCGATTCATAATGGAACCTTCGAGTTCATCGTTGCTGCGGGTCAGACATTCGGCTTCTACGCCCTCGCCACAGATGGCATTCTCGGATCGTCCACCAGCGTTGCTTACGGAAACGTCTCACAGGTTCCAGTGCCGGCAGCCGGCCTGCTGCTTCTGTCCGCTCTGGGTGGGGTTGCGCTGGTCCGTCGCCGCAGCAACAAAGCTGCAGCAGTCTGATCGCTTCGCTATCACAGATCTTTATGAACAGGGCACCTTCGGGTGCCCTGTTTGTTTTGGCCTGCTGGTGCGATGCGCCCGGACCACGGCTGCGCCGCAACGGTAAACATTGTGTTTCCTGCGCCCGTGGCTGGTGTATCCTGCTGGCAGGGCAAAGCTTTTTCGCCTAGAGTAAGCGCGATTTCATTCCAGTTGCGGATAGTGCCATGACCTTTTCCACCAGTCAGACTCCCTCCTTTGCCGTGAACCCGATCGGCCTTGGCTGGTTTGCGCTCCTGGTCGTGGCGGCCATTCCGGTGTACTGGATCGGCTTTGTCTCGCTTGGGGCCGCATGGATCACCCCCGAATACAGCCACGGACCGCTGATCCCGCTGATCTCGCTCTATCTGTTCCTGCGCGAATTGCGCGACTCGCCGGCCCCCGCCCAGCAAGGCGACATCAACCGCAGGCCCGGCATCGCGGTGATCCTCTTCGCCTTGGCCTTCGGGATTTTCGGCAACCTGATCCGCATCCCCGATGTGGTGACCTATGCCTTCATCATCTGGGTCGGCGGCGTGGTGCTGACCGTGATGGGATGGGAGCGTGGCAAGCGCCATCAGCTGCCGGTGCTGCACCTGATCTTCATGCTGCCGCTGCCGCAGATGCTGTTCTGGCAGATGACCATCTTCCTGCAGCTGGTGTCGTCCAACATCGGGGTCTGGTTCATCCAGCTGATGAACATCCCGGTGTTCCTGGAAGGCAATATCATCGACCTCGGGGTCTACAAGCTGCAGGTGGCCGAGGCCTGTTCGGGCCTGCGCTATCTGTTCCCGATCCTGTCGTTTTCCTATCTGTTCGGCATCCTGTACCGCGGGCCGTTCTGGCACAAGGCGGTGCTGTTCCTGATGGCCGCCCCGCTGACCGTGCTGATGAACTCGTTCCGCATCGGGATGATCGGGGTTCTGGTCAACAGCTATGGCATCGGTCAGGCCGAAGGATTCCTGCATTTCTTCGAAGGCTGGGTGATCTTTGGCGCCTGTATCGCGATGCTGTTCCTGACTGCCATTGCCCTGCAGCGCCTGACCCCCAACCCGATGCCGCTGTCGGAAACCATCGACCTTGATACCGCGGGCCTTGGCGCGCAGATGCAGCGCATCACCACCCTGGCCCCGGCACGCGGGCTGGCCGTGGCCGCCCTGCTGACGCTGGCGATCGGGGCCGCCTTCGTGCTGACGCCCGAGCGTCCGGTGCAGACCGTGGCGCGCGAAGGCTTCTCCGGCTATCCGCGCGATCTGGGCAATTGGTCCGGCGCGATGCAATCCCTGGAACCTGAGGTTGAACGGGTGCTGGGTGCCACCGATTACATCAATGCCACCTATGTGGCGGCGGGCGAACGCAGCTATGTGAACCTGTTCTCGGCCTGGTATGAAAAGCAGACCGAAGGCTCTGGCATCCACTCGCCCGAGGTCTGCCTGCCCGTCGGCGGCTGGGAGATTTTCTCGCTGACCCAGCACACGGTCAACCTGCCCGACACGCCTTATGGCAGCTTTCCGGTCAACCG
Organism: Pseudotabrizicola formosa; assembly: GCF_002900965.1. Taxonomy (GTDB): domain Bacteria; phylum Pseudomonadota; class Alphaproteobacteria; order Rhodobacterales; family Rhodobacteraceae; genus Pseudotabrizicola; species Pseudotabrizicola formosa. The sequence continues at coordinate 40,058 of NZ_PJOM01000008.1, forward strand.
TGCCGTCATCCAGAAGGGCCTGTCCAAACAGCTGGTCTATTACTGGTTCGAACAGCGCGGCAAGCGCCAGACCAATGATTATGCCGCCAAGATCGGCGTGGTCTGGGACAGCCTGACCATCGGTCGCAGCGACGGGGCCATCGTCCGCTTTGTCACCCCGATCGAGGAGGGCGAGAGCGAGGCCGAGGCCGAAGCCCGCATTTTGCGCCTGATGACCTTGGCCCTGCAGGGATTGCCCCGGTTCATCCCGGAATAGGCGTGCAGCGCATAAGAGAAAAATTGTTGTATCTTTAGGCATTTCCTGCCGTTCTCTCGCAGGTTCTGGCACCGGTTTTTACCTCGGGTGGCACCGACACATTCGTCTTCCACGGGATCGTGTCGGATACGGCGAATATCGCTTCGATCCGGTTTGGCGGCGACCTTCTCGTCTATGCGCCAGTCATCGCCGCCGTTTCGCTCCCCGCTTGGGGTCTTTTGCTGATTGGTGCCCTTGGTGGCCTTGCCGCCCTGCGCCACCGCAAGATGATTGCCTGACCCTCACCCACGCGGATCTGACCGTAGCAAAGTCCCCGATTTCCGGGGACTTTGCGTACAAGGAGCGCCCGGCCTGCACGCTAGATGTGCGGAGGCGAGCGGAACACAAAATCGGCAGATCAACATTCGCAATCAGGGCAAACGAATCTGATCCCCCGCCATGAGGGCGGACAAGGCCGACATACGGCATTAGGCAGCGTATCTGTTTTGCACTTTTGCAGTCTCACCCACCACAAGATCATCTTTATGACAGCGGTTGCCGGCTCCTTCGGGCCTGAAACACACTAAGCGCTTGACATCGATCATCGGCGCATGGTCTTCGCGAAACAAACTCCGGTCTTGTCCACCTTGCATTGAATAGTTAGAGTTTTTTTAATTATTGAGGTCTGTCTGCTCCATGTTCAGCTATGTTATCATGACGCGGTTCAACTTGGCCACGCCTGGAAAGGAAGCCGCAATTCGGACACAAGCCGGCTGGCTTGAAGGCAGGTTTCACCTGTTCGAAACCTACTGTCTCCCCTCGGTTGCGGCGCAACGCAACACGGCTTTTAACTGGATCATCTATTTCGATGTCGACACACCCGATATCTTCAAGCACCGCATCACGGCCTTGCAAAAGATTTTCCCCTTTCACGCCTATTACACGCCGCTCTTTCGCGGCGAAGGGTGGAACCGCTCATTGCGAGAAACCTATCCGTTGCAGGAAAAGCTGCTGCTGACCACGCGGCTGGACAATGACGATGCCCTGCCGGTTGATTTCACCGAACGGCTGCAGGCGGCGGTCCAGGCAAACCAGTTCAAGCCCGGGGCCTATAATTTCCGCAATGGCCTGATCCGGCAAGGCGATGCGCTCTATGCCATTGAACACCCTAAAAATGCCTTTTTCAGCCGCCTGGAACCCGTCGATGGCGATCTGCGCCCGGCCCCGGCGATCCCGCACATGCAACTCGATGCTTATGGGCCAATCAATCAGATCGAGGGTGCGCCAGGCTGGTTGCAGATCGTGCACGAGACCAATGTGTCCAACAAGGTCCGCGGTAAACGCGTTGCGCCCGATCCTTACCTGAACCTGTTCCCGCAGCAGGTCATGGAGGGTCTGTCGCACCCATCTTCCTTCGACCTTATGGCGCAGAATTTCATTCAGACCCCGCTCTGGTCCCTCCGCGATCGCATGGTCGAAATCTGGCGAATGAAGGGGTCACGCCGCAAACAGGGCTAAGGCAGACTGGTGCCGATACTGCGCAGGTCCTGTCGCGCAAGGTGCAGCAGTGGGTCCCACACTGCTATGCGGAGCCGATCAAGCCCAGCCGCAGAGATCACAAACCTTTTTGCGCAGCTCTGTGATTGTTTCCATTGCGGCCACAACCCTGCCGCAATTCCCACTCCAAACTGCCGTTTTTCCCGATCAACACTCGCCCGGAATCCACTGATCCGGGGCCGATATGACTGCCGTTTTCCCCTCCCCTTACCGTGATGCCCTGCGCAGCCTGCGTCGCGGGCTGATCATGACCGCGGGGCTGTCCGCCATCATCAGCGTGCTGATGCTGACCGGGTCGATCTACATGCTGCAGGTCTATGACCGGGTGCTCAGCTCCGGGTCGGTGCCGACCTTGCTGGCGCTTTTTGCCATTGTCGTGATGCTCTACAGCTTTCTGGTGGTGTTTGACGGGGTGCGGATGCGGCTGTTGTCGCGGCTGGCGCTGCAGCTGGATGACCGGCTGTCGGGTCTGACCTTCCGCGCCGATCTGGCCAGCGCGCGCAGCGGAAAGCCCGGCAGTCTGGGCCGCGATCTGGAAACCCTGCGCGGTTTTCTGGCCGGTCCGGCCACGCTGGCGCTGTTCGATCTGCCGTTCACGCTGCTCTTTGTCGGGGTGCTCTTCATGATCCACCCGACCCTGGGCTGGCTGACGCTGGGCGGCATGGCGCTCGCGGCCGTGCTGGCGGCGGTGAACCGGCTGGTGCTGAAAGCCCCCACCGCCCAGGCCCAGCAGCCCGATCTGGCGCAGCAGCGTCTGGCCGAGGCGGCGCGGCGTGGCGCGGCCACCGTGGCCGCGCTTGGCATGGAACGGGCCGTGCTGGGCCGTTGGCTCGGGCATCACCGCCAGACCCTTGGCCATCAGCAACGGGGGGCCGAGCCCTCTGAAACCCTCTCGGCCCTGTCGCGCGGGTTGCGCATGCTGTTGCAATCGGCCCTGCTGACGGCGGGGGCCTGGCTGGTGATCGGCGGGGCGATTTCGGCCGGCGCGATTGTTGCCGCCTCCATCCTGTCGGGGCGGGCGCTGGGTCCGGTGGATCAGCTGATCGGCCAGTGGCGCAGCCTGGCCCAGGCCCGCGCCGCCCATGACCGGCTGGCAGGCTTGCAGGCCCCGGCCCCGGCCGCGATGGACCTGCCCGCGCTGACCGGCGCGCTGGAGGTACAGGATCTGATCTGCCTTGCGCCAAAGCGCGAGGATGGGGCCGCCCCGGCAAAGCTGCTTGACGGGGTGTCCTTCAGCCTGAAGCCGGGCGAGGGCTTGGGGCTGGTCGGGGCGTCGGCCAGCGGCAAATCCACCCTGGCCCGGGCGATTGTCGGCGCGCTGCGCGCCGATGCCGGTGACATCCGCTTTGATGGTGCCAGCCTGCGGCACTGGGATGCCGACCGTCTGGGCCGCCAGATCGGCTATCTGCCCCAGCGCATCGACCTGATGCCGGGCTCCTTGCGCGACAACATCGCCCGCTTTGACCCGCAGGCCACCGATGCCGCAGTGATCGCCGCGGCACAGGCGGCGGGGGTGCATGACATGATCCTGCGCCTGCCCGGCGGCTATGCCACCGATCTGAGCCAGAGCGACCTGCCGCTGTCGGGTGGCCAGATCCAGCGCATCGGGCTGGCCCGCGCGCTTTATGGTAGCCCACGGCTTCTGGTGCTGGACGAACCCAATGCCCATCTCGACATGGCCGGCGAGGCGGCGCTGACCCGCACCCTGACCGCCCTGCGCGCAACCGGGGTCACCGTCATCGTCATGGCGCACCGGGCCGGGGCGCTGGCCGCCGTGGACCGGCTGATGGTGATCGAAGACGGGCGCATCATTCAGGATGGTCCGCGCGATGCGGTGCTGACCACCCTTGGCGGCCCCCGGGCAATCCCTGCCGGAGCCGCGCCTGCCGAGCCTGCCGGAACCGTGCCGGCCAAACTCACGGTCCGCGCGACGCCCCCCCGCACAGCGCCGGCACAAGCCACCGGCTTTGCCGCGCAAACCCCCACACCCTCCGCACAAAGCACCCGGGCGATGCTGTTCCGGGTCCTGCAGGAAAGAAGCGTATCATGACTGCGATGGCCCCTTCCGCGCTTTCCGCTGCCGCCCCGGGCTTTGGTCCGGTGACCCAGACCGCCCCGCTGATCCGGGCCGGGGCCCTTGGCCTTGCGCTGCTGGTGGGGGGGCTGGGGGTCACCTCTGCCCTGATCCCGATCGACGGGGCCGTCATCGCCAGTGGCCAGCTGATGGTTCAGGGCAAGGCCCAGCCGGTGCAAAGCCTTGATCCGGGGATCGTCACCCGTGTTGCGGTCCGCAACGGCGATCATGTGGCGGCAGGGGCAGTGCTGCTCTCGCTCGATCCCACGGTGGCACAGGCAAGGCTGGACATCGCGCGCGACCAGCTTGCCAATGCGCTCGCCGAAGAGGCCCGGCTGATGGCCGAAGCCAATGGTCTGGATGCCCCCGATTTCACCAGCCCTGCCCTGCCCTTTGACGCGCCCGATCTGACCCGCGCCATTGCCCGCCAGCAGGCCATGTTCACCGCACGCAAGGCCCAGAGAGCCGAAGCGGTGGCGCGGCTGGCCGAAACCGATGCCCAGCTGACCGCCCAGATGGCCGGGATCGCCGCCCAGACCACCGCCGCGCAGGAGGAATCCCGTCTGCTGCAAACCGAACGCGAACGGATGGCCACATTGGTGGCGCAGGGTCTGGCCCGGCAATCACCGCTCAGTGACATTCTGCGTCAGGAAGCGGCGCTCACGGGGCGTCTTGCCGGGCTGAAGGCCGAAGCGGCCGGGCTGGAAGCGGCGCGCCGCGATGCGGTCCTCGCGCTCAACCAGCAGGACCGCCAGACCGCGGCCGAAGTGGCCGAAGGGCTGCGCGACAGCGGGGCCCGGATTGCCGAACGCACGGCGGAAATCCTGTCGCTGACCGAGGCCCTGCAGCGCAGCGATCTGCGCGCGCCGGTGGCAGGTGTGGTGCATGAACTGGCGGTCACCGCGCCGGGGGCGGTGATTGCCGCCGGGGCCACGGTGATGCAGATCGTGCCCGCCGACCGCGGAATGGAAATCGAAGTGGCGGTCGATCCGCGCAGCATCGAGACCGTCCATCCCGGCCAAAGCGCCGAAATCATGCTGGGCCTGACCAATGCCCGCGCCCTGCCCCGCCTGCCGGCCCATGTCACCCATGTGCCCCCCGGGGCGATCACCGATGAGGCCACCGGGCGCAGCTTCTATCGTGTCACCCTGACGCTGGATGACACGGCCCTGCCGCAAGACCTGCAGCTGGTGCCGGGCATGCCGGTCGAGGCTTTCCTTGCCACCGGCGAGCGGCCCTTGCTGTCCTGGCTGCTGGCCCCGTTGCTGCGCCCCATGGCGCATGCGCTGCGCGAGGACTGACGGACGCGTCCGCAGAAGTGGCACGGCAAAGGCACATTGTCTGGCAAAATTGCAGCCCGGTGGCGGGTCTGCTTGCCTTGCCACAGCAGCGGCGGCATCCTGCCTGTGATTGGCGGCACCCGGCGCAAGACCGGCCCGCCCTCACGAGCAGGTGCCTGACAGGTGGCAATGACATGGATCTTTCCGCCCTGGTTCAGGGCGGGTGTTTGGCCGCAACCGGCCAGCCTGCGGCCTTGGGCCGGGGGTCTGGCCTTTTGCCTGCTGACAGCCTGCGCCCCTGCGACAGACGGGGCAGCCCCCAGCTTTGCCTTTGCCAAGGCCTGGCAGGGCAAGACATCGGGTGCCCCCCGCCTGATGGACAATGCCCTGTGGTGGCAGGAGTTCCGCGATCCCACGCTGGAGGCGCTGATCGCGCGCAGCCTGCGCGGCAGCCCCGATCTGGCCGCGGCCCAGGCCCGTGCCACAGCCGCCCTTGCCACAGCCCGGGGCGTCCCCGGAGCCTTCTCGGTGACCGGCGACGGATCGGCGCTGGCAACCGGCGGCAACGGGGCGGCGGGGAATGGCACCCTGTCGGCCACGGCGGGCTTTGATCTGCTGTTCGATCCGGGGCGCGGGCGCGACGCCGCGCGGCGCGGCGCAAGGGCCGGCGCACGGCAGGCCCTCGCCGAGGCCTCTGGTGCACGGTTGTTCCTGATCGGCACGGTGACGGAAACCTATCTGTCGCTGCGCCATGACCAGCGGCGGCTGACCCTGTCGCAAACCGAGGCCGCGCGGCAGCGCCAGACGCTGGATCTGGCGCGCACACTGGCGCGGGCCGGGGAAGGCACGCAGATTGAAACACTGCGCAGCGAGGCGCGGCTGGCCAGTCTGGAGGCCGCGCGCCCGGAGCTGGAAGCTGCCGTTGCCAAGGGCATCCTCCAGCTGTCGGTTCTGGCCGGCGATGCGCCCGGGGCCTTGCCGCCGGCTCTGAGCGCAAGCCTGCGCAGCCTGGGCCCACAGCCGCGCGCGCGGCTGGCCCCCGACCCCGGCATCCCGGCCGATCTGATCCGCAACCGCCCCGACCTTCAGGTGGCCGAGGCCCGCTATGAGGCCGCCCGCGCCGCCCTAGGGCAGGCCCGGGCCGCGTTTTTCCCGCAGCTCTCATTGTCGGGCACCATCGAGGCGGGCCGCACCCTTGGCGCTCCCGGAACCGGCGGCCGCGGGCTGGTCTCGGTCGGCCCGTCGCTGCGCCTGCCCAGCCTGCCGCAAGGCCCGGCCCGCGCCCGCGCCGATGCGGCCGAGGCAGAGGTGGTCGCCGCCCATGCGGACTGGACCGCCGCCGTGCTGGGCGCGCTTTACGAGGTCGAGGCCGCCTTGGTCGATTACCAGACCACGGCAAGGGCCGAAGCCGCGGCAGAGCGGGCGGTCGGCCTGCATGCCAGGGCCCGCAGCCTGACCCGCGAGGCCACCGCCGCCGGCGAGGCCACCCTGAGCGACCTGATCGCCGTCGAAGACGCCCTGTCAGCGGCGGACTCCGCCCTGGCCAGCACCCGCCTGTCGCGCGCCCTGGCCTTTGCCCGGCTCAACCAGCGTCTGGGGGCGGGGGGACGCCCGCCGCTGCCGGCTGAGGAATTGGCTTTTTCCGGGAACTGATGCCCCGTTCCTGAGTTCATCTTCTTCGGGTCTGCCGCAGGTCTGTCTTAATGGCAGCATGCTTTGGTCATGTTTTGACGGGAATGCTTGATCTCCGAAGTGCCCCTCATACGGATCCTTGCATCATGTCAAAAACCATCACCGTCTCGACTCACGCCGAGCTGATCGCTGCCCTGGGCACTGCGACCGGGGGCGAGATCATCCTGCTGAACCCGGGACAATACGGCGACCTGAGCCTGGTCGACAAACCGAAGTTCGATCTGGATTTCACCGCACCGGTGACCATTGCTGCCGCCGACCCGGGCAACCCGCCGGTTGTCTCCGGCTTGAAAGTGCATGGCGCAACAGATGTGCATTTCCAGAACATCCTGTTTGACTATACGTATCAGGATGGCCAGCCGGGCTGGTACAAACCCTTTTTGGTCTCCAGCAGCGAAAGCATCAGCTTCACCGGCTGCACCTTTGATGGCGATGTGGCGCGCGGCTTATCTGCCGCAGACGATGGCTACCCAACAGGCTTTGGTCTGAATGTCACTGGAACCAATGGTATCACGGTCAATGACTGTGAAGTCCGCGGCTTCTATAGAGGCCTTGTTATTGGAAACGGCGACGATGTGCACGTCACGAACAATGACATCCACTCCGTCCGCATGGACGGCATGAACTTCGCGGCCGTGCAGGGCGTGCTGATCGAAGGAAACCACATTCACGACTTCCTCCGGTCACTGGACTCCGACGATCATTCCGACATGATCCAGTTCTGGACAAGCGGAACGACCCGTCCCTCAACCGACATCATCATCCGCGACAATATTCTGGACATCGGCGACGGTCATTTCACCCAGTCGATCCTCATGCGCAATGAACTGGTCGACAAGGGCCTTGCCGGCGAAGAGATGTTCTACCAAAATGTTACCATCGAGGGCAACATCATCGTCAACGGGCATCTGCATGGCATTACCGTTGGGGAAACCGCCGGGCTGATCATTACCAACAACACGGTGCTGCATGATGACGGCGCTGATCAGGACGGCGCAGATGCTGTGGTCGAGATCCCGCGGATTTCCGTCGCGGCCTCCTCGACCAATGTGACCATCACCCATAACGCCACCTCGATGATCGTGGGCCACAGCGGTCAGTCAGACTGGTCGGTGGGGATGAATGCCTTCGTGCAGGATCAGAACCCGAACGCCCCCGGCTGGTATGGGGATGTGTTCATCGCCTCGACCCTGACCAGCCCTGGGGGGGCAAAGGACATCAAGGCGCATCCGGAGGGGATGCTGGTCCATCTGAATGCCGGGGCCTATTGCACCATGCCAGAGCGCGTGCCGTCCAGCCTGGATGCGGCCTTCCACAGCAGCGCGGAGATCATCGGCGGAAAAACGGTCACTTTCGATGCGTCCCATTCCACCGGCCCGCAGCCCGAGGGCACGAAATATCTCTGGACCTTCGGCGATGGCACCACCGCCACCGGCACAACCGTGGCCCATACCTACGCGGATGGTGGAAAATATGACGCCCAACTGACGGTGATCCTGCCTGACGGCACAACGGACACGGCCGTGGCCCGCGTTGTCGTCAATGACACCGAGCTGGTCTCGCTTGCGGGCAAAGGCAGCTTTGTGGCCTCTGTGGCCGGAACCGATACGGTGCTGACCACGATCAGCACCGTGGATGCGGCGGGCGGTATCCAGCTCGGCGGGCCGGGCGTTTCGGCCAGCGTCGCCCGGACCTATCTGACCCCCATCTTCGGCGCTGATGATGTGACGATCTCGCTGCGTCTGGATGCCGATGCCGCCGGCGCAACCGGCGAGGTCCTCCGGCTGCACAACAGCTTCATCGTCTCGGTCAATGGCAAAGGGGAAGTTGCGGTCCGGGCCTGGTCGTCAGAAGGCGAAGCCGTCACGCTGACCTCCACCGGCATCCGGGTGAACGACGGCAACAGCTATGACATCGACCTCCGGCTGGAAGAAGGCCGCCTGTCACTCTGGGTGGAGGACAAGATGGTGCAGGACGCCGCCTTCAACGGCACCTTTGCCGATGTCGGCACCCATAATCTGACTTTCGGCAACCCCTGGAACAGCGGCTTTTTCAAGGGCGATGTCACCGGGTTCTCGATTGCGGCGAATGACGGGCCGACCCTCGCGGATCCGCTGGGCGCGGTGGCAAAAGATGCGGTCGCGGCACCGGTTGCCCTTCCGCCTCCCCCTCCCCCTCCGCCGCTGCTGCAGCTGAACGACAGCGGCACATTTGTTGTGACCCAAGCCGAAGCCCAGGACATCCTTCAGATTTCCGGTCCGCTGGATCGAGAGGGTGGCCTTCAGCTTGGCGGGCCCGGGATTTCGGCCAGCGTGGCAAGAACACATCTTGCCCCTGTTCTTGACAGCGAAGATGTCACCCTTTCGCTGCGCCTTGATGCCGATGCCGCCGGAACAACCGGCGAGGTTCTGCGCCTGACCGGCAGTTTCATTGCCTCGGTCGACCACAAGGGGGAAATGGTGGTCCGGGCCTGGTCCTCGGAAGGCGATGCCGTCACGCTCGCCTCCAAGGGCATCCAGGTGAACGATGGCAGCAGCTATGACATCGACATCCGGCTGGAAGAAGGCCGCCTGTCACTCTGGGTGGAGGGCAAGATGGTGCAGGACGCCGCCTTCAACGGCACCTTTGCCGATGTCGGCCGCCATGACCTGACCTTCGGCAACCCTTGGCACAGCAGCTTTTTCAACGGCGACGTCACCGAATTCGCGATTGCGGTGAATGACGGGCCGATGATCCCCGATCCGTTCAGCCTCCATGCGATGGATATGGCGGCACCGCTGATGTGATCAGGCCGCAAAGAAACCTGTATCCGCAGTGCCCGACAGGGGCTGCGGATACATCGTCAGACTGTGCAATCATGGCTTGCCGGTCAGGCACCCGCGTCAGACGGCCGGTCGGGCAGCCGGGTCAGGCGGCCTGAGCGCGCCGGCGGCGCAACAGGCCCAGGCCGAACAGCGCCCCCGCGAGCAGCGGCAGCCCGGCAGGCAGCGGAACAGCGGCCACCGTCAGATTGGCATATTCCAGCGCGGGCTTGCCGGCCGAGAACACCAGCCGGTCGAATCTGACACCGGTCACTTCGGTAAACACCGACAAGACCCCGGTCTGCGCCTGCGGGACAGCCCCGGTCAGCACCAGTTGTGACACGCCACCCAGAAACAGCTCTGCCCGGTTCAGCACCCCGGGCGTGCCCCAGACAAAGCTGAGACGGCGCATGACCGTGCCGAAATCGAAATAGGCACTGGCCGGGTCTGCCGTCGTGCTGCGGATCGCGGAATAGACCGACGTGGCGGCCAGCGGGTCCAGCGTGGAATTGGCCGCCGCCCAGGGGCTGGTCCGCTGGTTGAGAATGGAGCCGGTCACATTCTCATCCAGCACCGCCGACCCGCCCAGAGTGCCGTTGGCGATCAGGTTGAGGGAGGCCATCCCCGGCAGGGTGGTGGAATAGGTCACGGTCGCGGCACTGGCCACACCAAGGCTCAGCACCAGGGCAAGGCCACTGGCCACAAGCGGCCGGATGAAGCGGGATAGGAAAGCAGACATGCACTGATACTCCTGAACTGAAATGTACTCTGCGTCAAAATCCCATGATTCCGCGCCTTATCGCGGTGCAATATACGCGCGCGCGCCCAGCCGGGCAAGCCTGTGCCCCCGCCGCCAACCCCCTGCCCGGCTCCGACCGCGCTTGTCCGTCTGCGCCGGGGCAGGGCGCAGGGCCTGCATTTCTTTTCAGCCTTCCTCTTGCCCAGAGCATGGCCGATGGCGTTCATTTGCCCGGGGTCTGCCTGCCGGTCGGCGGCAAAAAGATCTTCTTGCTTGACCCGCACCGGTCAACATGGCTGGTACCGCCTATGGCAGCTTTGACCTGACCCGTTGCGTGATCCGGACAGGGGAGTTGAAACAGCCGGTGTTGCGGGTTCGGACGGCGCGGCGGGCGCCAGAAGCGGCACCGGTGCGTTTTACCCCTGATCGGTCCACAGAGCGCCGGGGCCAGTGCGCCTGCCTGATGCGGCATCCGCCGCGCCCTGCAAGATCTGCCGCAAAGCGCCCCTGCAACCGGGGAGAGCGACCATCAAGGAGCGTCAAGAGTGTCGAAAATCGTTGTCGTCGGACTGGGCTATGTCGGCCTGTCAAATGCCATCCTGCTGGCGCGCCAGAACGAGGTCGTTGCGGTCGATGTGATGCAGGCCAAGGTCGACAGGATCAATGCCGGCACCTCCACGATCATCGATCCGGAATGCGAAGACTATCTGGCAAAGGGTGGCCTGAACCTGAGCGCAACCACCGATGCCGCAACGGCTTATCGGGGTGCCGATTACATCGTGATCGCCGCGCCCACGAATTATGACGTGCAAACCAACCGCTTTGACACCAGTGCTGTGGAATCGGTGATCCGCGACGCGATGCAGCATGCGCCGGAGGCGCTGATGGTCATCAAATCCACCATTCCGGTCGGCTATACCCAGGCCACCAGCGCCGCCCTTGGCACCAAAAACCTGATCTTCAGCCCCGAATTCCTGCGCGAAGGCCGCGCGCTCTATGACAACCTGCACCCCAGCCGCATCGTGGTGGGGGAAGACAGCCCGCGGGGGGCCGCCTTTGCCGACCTCTTGCGCCGCGCGGCCCTGAAGGCGGATGTGCCGGTGCTGCTGACCGGCCCGGCCGAGGCCGAGGCGATCAAGCTCTTTGCCAATACCTACCTTGCGATGCGGGTCGCCTATGTGAACGAGCTGGACAGCTATGCCCTGTCGCGCGGGCTCGACAGCCGCCAGATCATCGAAGGCATCGGGCATGATCCGCGCATCGGCATGCATTACAACAACCCCTCCTTCGGCTATGGTGGCTATTGCCTGCCCAAGGATACCAAGCAACTGCTGGCCAATTACAACGAGGTGCCGCAGACCCTGATCCGCGCCATTGTCGACGCCAATGCGACCCGCAAGGATTTCATCGCCGACACCATCTTGCAGCGCAATCCGCAGGTGGTGGGGGTCTACCGGCTGACGATGAAGACCGGGTCGGACAATTTCCGCGACAGTTCCATTCAGGGCATCATGAAGCGGATCAAGGCCAAGGGGATCGAGCTGATCATCTATGAACCCAGCCTTGAGGCGGCAGAGTTCTTCCGCTCGCCGGTGATCCGCGATCTGGCCGCGTTCAAATCCCGCGCCGATGTGATCATCGCCAACCGTCACACGGCAGAACTGGCCGATGTGACGGACAAGGTCTTTACCCGCGACATCTTCGGGTCGGACTGAGCTTTTGCTTGCGGACCTGCCCCGTATCAGGCACCGCTTAAGGCCTGTCGCGTTTCATCCGAACCGGATACCCCTGACCGCGACAGGCTTGAGGGCAAACAGAGGCCAGGACGCATGACACCGGGCACAGAGCCGCCACAGATCCCGGAAGACCCTGTGGAAAAGGCCTGGCACATCCCTGCCCTGCTGGCGCTGTTCGGGCTCTGCCTGCTGCCCGAACTGGTGCTGTCGGGGGCCGACTGGGGGCTGTGGGGCAGCCCGCGCTGGCGGATGCGGGCGCTGCAATATGCCGGGTTCTGGGCCGGGCTTTTGGACAACTGGCGCCCGCACTATGCGCTGCAACCCGGCACCATGTTTCTGACCTATGGCTTTCTGCATGCCGGAGCCCTGCATTTCGCCGTCAACATGGCCACCCTGTTCTCGCTTGGCCCCAGCCTGATCGGCCGCTTCGGACAGCGCTGGTTCTTGCTGCTCTACGCCCTGTCGATCCTTGGCGGTGCCATCGGCTTTGCGCTGCTGTCGTCGCAGGTGCAGCCGATGGTGGGGGCCTCGGGGGCGTTGTTCGGCCTGGCCGGGGCCCATGTGGGCCTGCACGCGCGCGAACGGCGGCACACCAAAGACACGCTGGTGCCGGTGGCCAAGGCGGTGCTGGGGCTGATGGCGCTGAACCTGGTGCTGTGGTGGGCGATGAACGGCCAATTGGCCTGGGAAACCCATCTGGGCGGCTTTGTCGCCGGCTGGATCGCCGCCGTGGTCATTGACCGTCGGCTGGGCCCGCTCTGAACGGCCCGGCTGATCCGGCACCGGTGCCGGGGCCCGCGTGCCAGAACCGCCGTTTTCGGTGCATCGTTTACGTTTTGTAAACGACTACGCCCCAAACTGCTGCCGGACAGGACTCTGACGGCACGGCCCTTGCACCACGCCACAGGACCGAAAAACCGGGTCTGGCGTTGGCAGGCCGCTGTTCCAAAGGGTCCGACGTCGATCGGCGCAAAACCGGGCAAACCCCGGCGCGCGCGCAAATGTGACGGGCAATCGCTTTTTGGCCCGGCCAAAACGGGGTATCGTTTCCAGAAAGGCCAAGACCCAAGGGGTAAACCGGCGCAAAGCAGAGAGATCTGCACCCTGGATATGCTGCCGGGCCGCCTTGCCACGCTGTGACCCGCGTTCTGCCTTTTTCGCGCCACAAGGCGGCGGGTAAATGCATCAAGAAGGAAAAAAGGATCTATGCAAGTGTTGGCTCTGCTCGCTCTCGCCCTTTACACGGTCATCGCGGTCTTCTCGGTCTACATGACCTTTCAGGAACGCCGCCGCGCCGGATCTGCTGGCGTGGTCTACACGCTGGGCGGCTATGTGCTGTGCCTGATCTGGCCCCTGACCGTCCTCGCCATCCTGATCTCCCCCCGCCTGCGCGCGGCCTGAGCGGCCCTGTGGTCGCGGGATCCGGTCGCGGGACGGCAACGCCCCTTTCCCCCGAACAGACATCGCTCAACCGCGCGACGGAACGGCCCGCGGCACCTTCTCCAGACAGCTGAACCTGTCCCCGGATCAGGTTCGCCGCTGCGACAGCAAAAAGGGGGGCCATGGCCCCCCTTTGGCATTCGCTTTGTGCAGCCCCTTATGACCGCAGGCCACCAAAGGCGCGGGCCACTGTCTTGCGGCCGGCCGCGCGGCTGGCCGAGAGGCGCAGGGCGCTGTCGATGGCGGTTTTGGCGCGCAGGGTGCGGTTTGATCCGGGGCGGACCGCCATGCCGACATTGATGGTCAGCGCAGAGGCCAGAGTCGCGCCGCTTTGCATGCGCAACGCATCCTCGATGCTGCGTTCCAGCGCCGAAGGATCGGGCATGTTGGTGCTGTTGGACACCACGATGAACTGCCCGTCGCCGGCATAAGACATCACGCAAGGCTGCTGGGCAAAGGCGGCGGTCACGGCACCCACCACAGGGGCCAGGTCCACCGGCCCCTCGGCCTCATGTTCCACCCCGACCGCCAGAACATAGGCGCCCGACAGCGCCACGCCCGAGAGGCGGACCAGATAGTTCTGCAAGGCGGCATGCTCGATCAGGGTCTCGACCCCGGCCATCGCGCCGGGGGCCGGCACGACCCAGTCTTCATCCTCGCGCAGCGCAGCCTTGGCGGCAGCGCCCGCCTGATCGGCCTGCTCCATCTGCGCCTGCAGGATCTTGTCCTGAACATTGCGCAGGCAGGTGCCGAAGGCGATCACGTCAAAGGGTTTGGAGATGTAATCCGACGCCCCGGCGCGGAAGGCGCGGTCCAGATGATCCAGATCCTTCATCGCCGTCAGCATGATGATCGGCGTGTCGCGATAGGCCGCGATCTGGCGGATGCGGCCACAGAGCTCGATCCCGTCGATGCCCGGCATGTTGATGTCCAGCAGCAGGCAGTCATAGGGGCGGAACGACTGTTCCAGGATCGACAGCGCCTGCGCGCCCGAGCTGGAAATCGTGGTATCGGCGCAGCCCACCTCGGCCGCGATGCGCGGGATCAGACCCAGGATGATCGGATCGTCATCCACCGCCAGAATCCGCATCCCGCCTTGTGCCAGAAAGGCCTGCGGTTCGGCGGCCGCGCTCACCGGGTCGCTGACAGATCCGGGGGCAGGATCGGCCGCCGACAGGTCCTGCGGATCTTCTGCGCGGCCCGCCGCTTTTTCGCCAATAATCATCGGTATCACGGCGGCGACCAGAACCGAGGCCGCGCCCACCAGACTGTAGAGCATCAGGGCAAACCAGAAGGACGCGCCCATGAACAGGGCGGTTGCAAAGCTCAAAGCTCCAGCCAGAATGCCGATGGCTACGAAAGCGATCATTTTCTTGGTCACCCTTACAGTCGTGTTCAATCAGGGACAGCATCAAAGATACCTTTCCCAACCGTTAGGGGAGCAGTAGGGCAAAATAATGGCAGGCGCGGGGCAGGCCTGATTTCCGCACCAAGGGGGTCCGGGCGGGGCAAAAGTGCCCTGGCACCGGCCCGCGCAATCTTGCGGGCTGTCCGGCGCGCCCCGGCCGGGATTTTATCGTCCGAACAGCCGGAAGATCCGCCGCTTTCGCGGAGGGGGGCCGGTCAGCAGGGCGGTGGCCTGCTGGCGCCAGCGGTCGCGGTCTTCGCGCAGATCGGCGATCAGGCTGTCCTTTTCTGCCAACCGCGCCTGGGCCGCGTCCAGCCGGGCCTGCACCTCGCGCAGCGCCGCCTCCGCACCGCTGTCTTCCGGGGGGCGCGCAGAGGCGGGTTTGTGTTCGGTATAGACCCTGCGGGGGTAGATCCGGTGCAGCTCGGACGGGTCGATGTGAAACATGCCGGTTGCATCCTTCCGCGCCGCAATACGCCCGCTTTTTATGGCGGCACAGATCGTCGACCTTGATTTTCCGGTGGCCTGTTCGGCCTCGCCCAAGGTGTACACCATACACTACTCCTGTCACTCACACGGCACACGCACACAACCGCGATTTTGACCGGTTTGCCGCTCTGCGTCCAGTGAGCTACCCCCCAAAAAAATCGGACAGTGACGAAAGCTATGATCTGAAGTCTGCTGGTCTCCAAGAATGAATAGCCCCTAGATTTGTAGACGCCTTGCTTGGTAATTTTGGAAGCAAGGAGGACGAAATGTCCGGAGCCAAATTCACAGACGCGTTCAAGCGCGATGCGGTGGCCTAGGTCGAGGATCGGGGCTACCCGGTGCGCGAGGTGGCCGAGCGATTGGGGGTCAGCACCAAGTCGATCTACACATGGCAGAAGCAGTTTTCGCGGCCCGCAAAGGTGATCCAAGAGGTGGATGCGCAAGCTGACGAGATCCGGCGGTTGAAGCGGGATCTGCTGCGGGTCACAGATATCCACCTACATCCGCACCCACGAGGGCTTCCTTTATCTCGCAGTCGTCATCGATCTGTTTTCTCGGCGCGTTGTTGGGTGGTCCATGCAAGGCCGCACATATACCGATTTGCCGTTGCAAGCCCTGTTGATGGCTGTCTGGCGCCGCAAACCGAAGACCAAAGTCCAGGTGCATCCCGACCAAGGCTCACAGTTCACCAGCTATGAGTGGCAGGCGTTCCTCGAACAGCACAATCTGACGCAAAGCATGAGCCGACGCGGCAACTGCTGGGACAACGCCGTCGCCGAAAACTTCTTCAACCTGCTCAAACGCGAACGCATCCGCCGCAGAAAGCATAAAACCCGCCAAGAAGCCCGCCAGGACGTGTTCGACTACATTGAGTTCTTCTACGACCCGCAGCGCAAACACGTTAGGTACGGAATGCTGTCGCCGATCGCATTCGAGCAGCAGCAAAAACTGAAGCTGAACGGTGACTAGGAAACTAAGGGCTATTCAGACTGTCGTAGCCCAAAAACTGACCGGAGAGGATGTCTTTGACGCCCAATTGGCTTTAGGTCTTTTAGCTGTCGCTTTGGCCCACATACTCACAGAGCGTAAACATTTTGCAAGACGAAACGCGGTTGCGGCTCCAACTCTCAGGAAAAAGAATGCCTTCAAAGCGCTACATGAATGCAGGCCTCTTTCGAAGAGGCACTGGTTGGAGCCTGCGGCGCAACGTGCCAAAGCGCTATGCAGGAATCGAAACACGAACCGAAATCTGGATGGCACTGTCAGCCCGTTCGGAAGCAGCGGCGCGCAAGGAAGCGGAAGGCCACTGGCGCCGTCTTCTTAGTGAGTGGGAAAATCGATTAAAGGATCAGCCCGTACCTTTCGAGATGTCTCGCCGGAAAATGGGTGAGTATGCCCGCAAGCTTGGCTTTTCCTACGTGTCGGCCGAAAACGTTGCGAAGCTTCCAACCGATGAGTTCGAACGTCGTACCGATTTCGTCATGGCCAGCGAAGCAAACGGTCTCGACATGATGACCACTGCAACCGCGATTTTGGGAGGACTAAAGTCACCTCAGAAGCTGTCGCATGTCCTTGCTGCATTCTATGAGTCAGAGCGCATTGCACACCTCCACATGAGTTCTGCCCAGCTCAGACAGTACCGCAACAGCTACAACCTTCCCATTCATCGCCTGATCAACCACTTTGGCGACATCGATATCCAGCAGATCAGCGAACAAGACTTTGCCGAGGTTGTATATGAAATCTGGCCAAACGAGGGCGATTCAGGCATCCAACCCCGCACGGTGAATGGCCGTCTTTACCGGCTGCGGAAGATTTTCCGGACTGCCAAGTTCTTTCATGGAACCAAGCTTCCATTCGACGTTCAGACCTTTATTGCGCGTCAAAGTCCGGGCTTGGGGCGACCTTACTTTTCCACCGAATGGATCCGGGATCGTATTCTTGCTCCGGGCAGCTTGTCAGGATTAGACAGCGCGCACCGCTGCATCATGTTGGCACTGATCGACACAGGCATGCGGATAATGGAAGCGGCCAATCTGATGCCGGACGAAATCCTCCTGGATGGACCCATTCCGTATCTCCATCTCCAGGGGGCATTTCGGCCGCTGAAGACCAAGAATGCCTACCGCATGATCCCGTTGACCAAAGTCAGCTTGGAAGCGTTTCAGGCGCACCGGCAAGGGTTTCCCACCTTACGCGACGATGCTGGCCTATCTGGTCGGCTTAACCGCTACCTCACCAAGGCCGGTTTGAGGGAAACGCCGCATCACACCCTGCACAGCTTTCGCCATGCGTACTCAATGCGACTGGCCCGTGCCGGGGTTAATGAGTCAATGATTGCCGAGCTGATGGGACATAAGAGCGCGCGCGGGTATGGACGCGGGTCGCCTCTGGAGCTGCGTCACAAGTATGCAATCCTAGCCGCGATTTGAGAAAGCATATATATATCTCTAGCACAAGGCATATTATGACAACAATACACTGATTAAAAACATTAATATGAAAAAAATTGCTACGCTTTTGGCTACGTTTTTCCGCCAGGGTTCATGATACACTGATCGCAGTCAGGAGTAAGGCAGCGATTCCAAGTCCGTTCACCTCCCACGCTCTATGCCCGCTCAGGGGCGATCCCCGGTAATCCCGTTCTCACGCATCCGGCGACCCACGCGGCAGTGCCCTACATCAATACCGACGTCCTTCAGCTCTTCGATCATTCGTGGCCTGCCGTAGCTGCCCAAGTGCAGACGCAACTGTTCCTTGAAATAGGCCAGAACGACCATATCAAGACGATGCCTGCGGCTAGACGGGCGGCTGCGGAAGGCCCGCAAATCACGGGGCCTGACATTCATGACCTGACACAACCGGTCGATCGGGAAGTCTGCTGATTACCACTGAGATTTAACCTAGCAACATCAGAAATTGTCGTTGAGAATTGACCCCTGTGCAGCATTGCTCCGACTTGAACCAGCTGGAGGCAAATGAAGTGATCGACATGGGATTTTTGAAAGTTATCAGGACATGGGCGCTGCAAGACAAGATGCCGTCGCCACACAACTGACGTTGCCCCCAACTTTTATCCAGCGTGAGCGAGACTCCTGGTTTGAGTTTTGCCCATTTGGGCGGGTTGGGCAACGGGGGCTGGCGCGGAGCTTTGTGGATTGCGCAGCGTCAGGCCCCGTTGCGGGGTGAAGGTCAGGGCGAACTCGGCAGGCGTCTGCCAGCGGAGTCGCGAGTGGGGGCGTTCGGTGTTGTAGTCGGTGCGCCAGGCGGCAAGCGTGACGCGGGCATGGTGCAGAGATGGGAACAGGGTCTCGTTCAATAGCTCATCTCGCAG
>NZ_PJOM01000009.1 GCF_002900965.1 Pseudotabrizicola formosa
CTCAATACGATCCAATACAAAACCGATCGCACATAGCCCTCGGTCCGGACGCGGGGTGGAGCAGCCCGGTAGCTCGTCAGGCTCATAACCTGAAGGTCACAGGTTCAAATCCTGTCCCCGCAACCAACTTTAGCGAACTTCCCATCCGAGCATACGCCCCGCCGCCAGCGGGGTTGCTTGCTATGAGCATCTTCACGATGTTCCCGTCTATCTCGACATCGAATGCCTTGGCCGCTTCGTCGTAGCGCACCACCACATGATCAATCATATCGTGAAGGAGGTCCGATGCCCGGCTGACAATGCCTTCATCGTTCAGCGTCATCACGAGGTCATCGACATAGGCGCGGTACTGATCCGGCAGATTTTCCGGCAAGGGAACCTCGATTGGCCTTGCGGCCTCTCTTTCCAACTTCGCGCGTTCAAGGTCTTTGCCGACCTGTTCAAGTTCCTTCAACAACTCATCTTCGGCGAAGCCACGCTTGATCGCAGCCAACAGGCCAGCCCGTTCCTTTTCGAGGCGAGCGACGGCTTTGTCCTTCACGCGCTGGACATCTTCGGCATTGTGCTTGTCAGCACTCCATTTGCGCAGGAAAGATGCCTTGAATGAAGCATAGGCCGCGTCATTCATCAGGTGATCCCGCAACTGGTCAATCACATGATCTTCTGCCTGACGAACCGGCAGGCCCGGCATTCCCCGACATACTGACTTGCCCTTTTCCTTGGCATTCGCGCAGTAGTATCGCTTGGCATCACCGGAACCTGCGACCGTCAGGCTACCACCACAAATGCCGCACCGAAGCAGGCCGGAGAGCAAGAACTTTCTACGCCGCAGGGATTGACTGGCCGAAAGCCTATTCAGGTCATGCGCTTCCCGCTGACTACGCACCTTTTCCAATCGCTTTTGGCGGTCGCGCGCGGCGTTCCATGCCTCATCATCCACAATCCGAAGGGCAGGGGCTTCCGCCACCTGCCAATCGGATTGTGGGTTGAGCCTCGACACCCGCCGCCCTGTGGCGGGGTCTTTGCGATAGTTGAGGCGATTCCAGACGCGCCGCCCGATGTAGAGTTCATTGTTGAGGATGCCCGACCCGCGTTCCCGATTCCCGTTGATTGTGTTTTGCTTCCAATGGCCGCTGGACTTGCCACCGCTACGCGGGGCAGGTACCCCATCGGCATTCAGGCCAGCCGCGATCTTCAAAGGGGATCTACCTTCGGCGTATTCACGAAAAATCCGGCGCACTATGACGGCTTCCTCGGGGTTGATTTCCAGTTGCCCCACAACCGGATTGTCTCTGTCATCGCGTGGCACCTTGTAGCCAAAACTCAACCCGCCCGCGCTTTTGCCATCTTTGATGCGACCAGACAGGCCCCGCCGTGTCTTTTCGGAGAGCATTTCCAAATACAGTGCGGCAACCGTCGCGTTGAAGCCGATCTGGATGATATCGACCTTGCCCCGGTCAAGTGTGTAAATGTTGGCATCTGCGAACCGCGCATCCTTGAACAGACGCGCAGCGTGTTCTTGATCGCGCGAAAGTCGGTCCATGCTCTCGGTAAGAATGATGTCGCATTCGCGGCGCGCTATGGCCTCGCGCATTGCTTGGAAGCCGCGCCGCTTGTCGCTCGCACCCGACATGGCAGAGTCCTCAAAGTGTTTGACCACTCGCCACCCCTTCTTTCCGGCGAAGCGTTCGCACTGGTCAATCTGGTCGCGAACGGACATCGGGTTCTGCATGTCCGACGAATAGCGGGCATAGATGAAAACGCGGGGTTTGTCTGTCATGGGCACCATCGCAAAAACGGATCAGTGAGCAACTTTCGAGAACGGTAGATCGCCGCGCAACCGCTTGTAAAGCGGATGAAACCGAGTACCCTTATCAACACTGCTTCTGGGGTGGCCTTGTCCTTCGCTTCCTTCTGGACCGCGCGGCGCACAGCAACTTCGGCGATCAGGTCGATCAGTTTTGAGAGGTCCATCGGCTTTCCCTTTCCACTTTGGCTATTCAAACAACCAAGACGGACGGGACACGGTGGGCCGAACAGAGAGGCCCGCAGTAGCCCCTGCGTCAGCAATGGCGCAGGGGCGCACCAAACCACAGCGCGGCACCCGGACGGACAGACGCGCCCCCTAAGGGGGCGCGTCTGTCCGTCCGGTTCTGCCCGCTGAAAGATTCTCAACTTTTTTCTTTTTCGATTTTCGGGACGAACCCACCTCGTTGTCGCGACGGACAGGCCGTCGCCCACCGTAGGAGAAAACCATGAAAAACCATCACGATGCGCCATTGGCGCAAAACCTCTTTCTTGGCAAACCGCTGTTGTCGGTCTCCAAGTTTCGTCCCGAAATCAATCGGCCATACCTCGCCAAGAACCTGCTGCTGGAAGGTCAGGTTAGCCTCTTGGTCGGGCCGCCGAACATCGGGAAGTCGTCGGTAGTTTGTGCCCTTGCGGCAAGCATAAGCATGGGCCGCGCGCTCGGCAAAATAGCCGTAAAGCCGGGCATGATTCTCTATGTGGCTGGGGAGGACCGCGAAGGAGTTGCGGAGCGCGCGTATGGCTTCTTCCAGACCCATGCCGCCAGAATCGCGGATTTTGAGGTCCACGGCTCACCCGTCAACTTGACCGACGAAGCGGAGATGAGGCGGTTCGCAGGCGAGGCAGCCATCCTCGCGCGGAAGCGGCGGGCAGAGCGGCTGCTGATCGTCTTTGATACCCTCAACCTGTGCATCGGGGATGGGGATGAGAACTCGTCTCGCGATATGTCGCGAGCAATCGGTCACGCCCAACGGCTTGCCCGCATGACCCGCGCTCATGTGCTGCTCGTCCATCACACAAGCCTTGCCGACAATGGCCGCCCTCGTGGGTCGTCGGCGATGCATGGGAACATCGACACGATGCTGGTTCTGCGGAAGGTCGATGGCCAGGGGGACTCGTCCTTTGTCCTTTTGACCCAAGAAAAGCAACGGTCTGTTCCGAAGGGGGAGCCCATCCTTTTCGAGATCGGTTCGTTCTTTATTGGGGTGGATGACGACGGTGATCGGAGAACCGTTCCTATCGCTCTACCCGCCGAAATGACCTCATCTTTGCTGACAAAGGTCAGCGAGTCCGTGAAGCCCGGAGGTGAAGGAGAAGCCCGCGTCAAAGAGCTATCGCGCGTTTTGCTGGCGCTACGCGCCAAAAACCCCGCTGCCTTCCACGAGGCACGGACCCTATGCGGGATGGTCGGTGAAGGCTTCGAGGGCGTTCGGTCAAACTCCGATAGCCTACGAAAGGCCGTGCGTCGCGCGCTTGACGCGCTGATCGGCGCAGGCAAGGCCGAGACTGACGGCAGCGGCGGCTATCGCGCCGCAAACTCGGCCAGCCCGCAACCGGCATCGGAGGACAAGACCCTTCACTGATCGCGAAGGCGCTGGCGCACCCTTGCGCCACCTGTTCCACCAGAAGGCGCTTCCGGCTTGGTCGGGGGCGCTTTCTTCATTTCAGCCTTATACCGCGCTTCAAAGAGGCGCACGAGGTCAGTGCCAATCTTGAAAATCTGTTCATTGGTCAAAGGCCCGAGGGTAAAGTCTGAATCGAAATGGTCTTGGGAGTGTGCCGAGGCGAACATGACGACTCGGATCAGGGATTGTTCCATTTCAAGGGGCATCGCTTGGGACCTATGTGGATTGGGAAGGCGCACAACGGACAAAATAGTGATTTTGTCCCCCCATCCCAAACCGCACAATGGCCCTGTTCAGTTTCAAGCATTCCGTAAAGACCTTTTCCGACAAGCGGAGCGCCGAGGCGCGGGCCGCCCAGCACGGCCAGACAGCAGCGCATCTGCGCTACATCACACGCCCAAAGGCGGCGCGCGTCGTGTTCCGGGAGCGACTGGCGCACCCGAAAGACGCGCAAGTGGCGGTAGCCGCCGAACGGGAGGCCGAAACCCGCAAGGGCCGTGTCTGCGAACGGTTCATCCTTGCCCTACCCGTTGAGGCAACCCCCGAGCAGCGCGAGGCCCTTGTCAGGGCGTTTGGTGAAGCCCTCACCAAGGGCACTGCCGGTTATGTTGCCGCCATCCATGATCAGCATGGCAACGACGCAAAGAACCCCCACGCGCACATCGCGGCCTTTGATGTTCAGGTGAAGGGCGGCGGGCGCGGGCGACCGCGCAGCACCATCGGCATGGCACGCAAGAATGCGGTGGAAGAAACCGCCGCCCTATGGGCCGACATCCACAATCGAATGATGGCCGGTTGGGGCTATGGGGCAGAGAGCCAGATCTCGCACCTGTCTTATGCCGCGCGCGGTATCGACCGCCTGCCGCAAATCCATGAAGGTGCAGCCAGCCGCCATATGTTCGCGAAAGGCGAGACCCCCGCAACCAACGCCGATTGGCACCATATAGACGGCGGGCACACGCGGGCCGAGTCGAACGCCCTCATTCGCGAAATCAACACGCTCAAACAGGAGGCAGAGCATGACGAAACAGACCCCACCGATGGATTGGGAAGCGGCGATGAAGGCGACCGAAGCGAACGCGAGTATTGCTGCGGAGATGGCAGAAAGGATGGCGGGTCGCATGAGGGAGATGCGGGGCGATCTCCGCCTCCATGGGCAGCAGTTGTCGCGGATGGAAGCAATGATGAAGGAGATGGCGACGAAGGCACCAGCGCCTCAACCGCTTCCCCACAGTTCCTTGCCGCCCCCACCAGCGCGCCGGTTCCCCCCTTTGCCTTTGATCACCGCCGCCTTTCTGCTTGGGGCCGCGTTCGGCGGGTTTATCGCGAGCTGGTGATGCTGCGCGATACCCTACGCGCAAGGCTTCTGGGCGACCGTGAGGCGCAGCGATCAGCCCCTCCGACCACTGCCCAGATGGGGCCGTCAGCACGAGACGGCGGGCGACTGCGTGAGCGTGATTGACCGTTCAAATCGGCCCGCCAGAATCGTTGCCAACCCCATGATAATGATCGCCTTTCGATTTCCACCTTGGCACATCCGGCCAACCTTTCCTTGCCCTTTCACCGAGCAAGGAAAACCCCGTGGAAACCACCTGCCATACTGCCACCTATACAAGCATTGCGCCCCGCAAACGCCCAATCCTGCGCTTGCCCAAACCGCCGTCGAAGCCCATCGTCCCACAGGTTCGCCGTGGCGTTTCGTATCTCTTGCCCGGTCCGCAAGACTACATCCACCACCCTGAAACCGAGCGGCCTGTTTTCGGCTATGTGCCATCCTTACCCGGCTTGACCGGCCAAAACGCCTGTGTGCCCGTTGTCTTGACCGAGGGGCATCAGTCCAAGGATGACACCGGCATGGGGGCGGCTCACGCATGGGCGCAGCATCGCAAGGACATCGAAGCCCTTGGTGGTCACACCGCAGCAGATACGGCGCTTCTCGTGGCGCGTGTGATCGTCGAGGGCACGCCGCTTTATCTTGAAGTTGGGTATCGGTCCCAGATCAGACTGGTAGCCCATCGACCCGGCTCGGGAACGGTCGTTCTGGGCCTGTTCAAGTTTGGCTACCATCGCCGTTGGCAGGTGATCACAGCGCATGGCGGCAGGGGCTATCTTGGCGACTTCATCGGGGAGATTGCCGTGTCCCGCCCGGTTCAGCATTTGTGTTGATCCTGTCGAGTTCTGCGAACACCTCATCCAAGGACAGGCGCGGCAATCGACGGGGCAGGCCCCGCTCATACCGCGCCTGACGCGACTCCATCCATAGGTTTCCGCCTGCCAGTCGGTCAGGCGCGCGGCAACCGGCAAGCGCCGCTTCGCGTCGGTTCCAGTCGAGAAAACCGGTTCCTTCCACGCGCAAGCGCGCGGTTCCTTCCCGTTTTTACGCCCTCCACCCGGTTGCCCCGCGCCCGTCCGACCGCAGGACGGGCTGCGCCCTCCCTGCTCTGCCTCCGGGAATGTGTGGGCATTCCGAAGGCAGAGCAGGAAGGCCCGCCCGAGGGCGGAAAAAGGCCGCAAGCGGCTTTGGCCCGAGGGGGTTGAACCCACATCGCTCTCCCCAACCGAGGAGACTGACATGACCGCACCGAAGACCGACATCCACGCCACGATCACCGCGCAAATCATCGCAGCCATTGAAGAGGGTTGCCCCCCTTGGCGCAAGCCTTGGACCGGAGGCGAGGCGGGCGCTTGTCTGCCCCTGCGGGGGAACGGAGAACCCTATCGCGGCATCAATGTTTTGGTGTTGTGGAGCATCGCAGCCGCCAAGGGCTACACATCCGCCCATTGGCTGACCTTCAACCAAGCCAAAACCATGGGCGCGCACATCCGCAAGGGTGAGAAGGCGGCAACCGTGGTGAAGTTTGGCACCGTTGAGAGGGAAGACGAGAATGGCGACGACAAGGTGATCCCCTTCGCCAAGGCTTACGCCGTCTTCAACGCCGACCAGATCGAGGGTTTGCCAGCAGAGTTCTACCGCAAGCCGGAACCCGCGCAGGACTTGGGCACTGAGGCAGACCCGGCGCTTGATGTTTTCTTTGCCGCAACGGGTGCCGCCATCGACACCACCAGCCAGCCCCGCGCCTTCTATGACATCACCGCCGACCGCATCCACATGCCGCCTATCGGCACCTTCAAGGACGCGGCAGGCTACTACGGCACTTTGGCCCATGAACTGACCCACTGGACCGGCGCGGCATCGCGGCTTGACCGCTTCACCCGCTTTGGCGACCGCAAAGCCTATGCGTTCGAGGAGTTGATCGCCGAGATTGGCAACTGCCTGATCTGTGCCACGTTTGGCTTGACCCCCGACTTTGCGCAGAGCGGGGCCTACATTGAGGGCTGGCTGAAAGCCATGAAGGACGACAACCGCGCGATATTCAAAGCGGCCAGCGAGGCCCAGAAGGCCATGGATTTCGTCCTGGCACTCACCGATGGAAAAATGGCGGTGGCGGCTGAATAGCCGCCATCACGCGCGCTGATGGCAAAGAATGCGCACCTGATTCGTGCTGAGAGGTGTTGTTAGAGGTAAAAACCTCTTTACGCCTGTCTTCGCTCTGCTATGCTCAGTCCATGCAGATTCGGAGCACGCAGCATGCGAGACATCACAATCAGTATTGACGTTTTTGCCGCCCTTTGGGCGCTTCGTGAGCCAGAAGAGCAGAGCGAAAACGCGATACTTCAAAGAGTTATCGGGGAATATGTGGAGTACAGGAGACTTGCGAAAATCTCCGCTACGGCAGGGCCGCAAGCACACAGCGCACACCAAGAGCCGACCAAACAAGACAGTCCTCCGCGAGTCTTGAGAGAGGTATATGCCTCCGAAAAGACTCAAGGCTCGAAACTTCCAGTGGGAGAGTCGGAAATGGGAAAGATCCGTTGGGTGGATGATGTTCGCGCGGCGCTGCGTGCTCTTGGTGGCAGCGCGAGCCTTCACGAAATCTACAAGGCAACTGCGGCTCGCAGGAGGGAAGGTAGTCGGTCAGTCCCTCGGACGCTGGAAGCAACGGTGAGGCGGACGCTCGAAGACCACTCGTCTGACTCTGCGAACTTCCGGGGCGCAGACCTCTTCACGAACATCGGTCGTGGAGAATGGGCGCTCCGTGATCGGGCGCAGTAGTCAAACGGTGGGTGGCTGATGGAAAAATGGCGGTGGCGGCTGAATAAGCCGCCTATTTTCTTCCGACTCCCGGAATCCGGCCAACCTGCCTTTTGCTTGAAACAAAAGGAGCAGACGATGTTTTCGCCGAAGACCACCTACAAGATCATCCGCTTTCGCTTCAACGATGGCCGTCGCACCATCAAGGGCGGCTTATCGCTGGAAGAGGCGCAGGAGCATTGCTCATCGCCCAAAACCCATGGCGAAGGCTGGTTTGATGGCTTCCGTCAAGAGACCGAGCAGGAGCAGCGCCGCCGCGCCCGCCGCCGCAGGTGAGCGGCGGCACTGGCCAACTGAAAACGGCCCCGGTCAGTGATGACCGGGGCCGTTTCCTCCACCGAGGATTGCCAGACAGTTTGGATGTGGCAGGTTCGCCGAAGCGAATGTCCTAATCCCTCACGGGGAGCGATGATCAGCCGCCTATGCGGCGGCGCACTGGACCATCCTCACCGTCTGGCAAGGATCATATGGGACCGCTTGCGATGGACAGAAGCCGATTTTTGAGTTTTTTCGCGGCAGGCGGCAGGCGGCAGGCGGCAGGCGGCAGGCGGCAGGCGGCAGGCGGCAGGCGGCAGGCGGCAGGCGGCAGGCGGCAGGCGGCAGGCGGCAGGCCGCCCGCCGCTTGATCATCCCGCCCGCACACGCCAAGGTGGCGGCACGCGGCACCACCTTGGAGAGTTTGGCGGTATGTTCTTCACACGCATGGGATTTGTCTTTGCCCACCTGTTTTTTTGGTACGGGCTTTTTGGCGTGGCGTTCGCGATCTACCAAGGACTCAACCATCCCGACTTTGCCGACAACCAAGGTGCCGCTACCGCTTACCTCATTCGCGAAGTTGGCGAGGCGCTAACCCTCGCTGTCGCAGGTTTGGCCCTTGGCGTTCTGTGCGAAATCAGTTCAAAGAGGCACGAGCCTGACGAGCAGGCGTAAGACCATCAGATCAGCGGCGCAGCCTGTCCGATTGGGGCAGGCGAAGCGCAGCGCAGGGGGGAAGCGAGCATGCCATCATTGAACTGGATTGGGAAAGAGGCGGTTGAACACCACCACAAAGAGGTTCCCTATCGGCTGGTTCATTGCGATGGCGAGTTATCGACAGGCAACCCTGACGCGGGCAACCTTCTTGTTCAGGGCGACAATCTGGAAGCCTTGAAAGCTTTGCTGCCGTATTATGGCGGGCAGGTGAAGTGTATCTACATCGACCCGCCCTACAATACTGGGCAGGAGCAATGGATTTACAACGACAATGTGAAATCTCCGACTATTAAAGCATGGCTTGGTAAGGTCGTTGGCGCGGAAGAGAAAGACCTTTCACGCCATGATAAGTGGTTGTGTATGATGTACCCGAGGTTGCGCCTGCTGCGAGACTTTTTGCGGCGTGATGGCGTGATATTCGTCAGCATTGACGATAACGAAGTTGCTCACCTTCGACTTCTTTTGGATGAGATTTTTGGCAGGCAGAACTTCGTTGCGGAAATGATTTGGGAAGGCGCATTCAAGAATGATGCCCGCCAAATCGGCGTGAACCACGAATACATCCTCGTGTATGCGCGGGAGCGGACCAATCTGCCGCGTGAGTGGGCGCTTCCCAAGGAAGGGGTTGAACCTGTTCTTGCCGAAGTCAAACGGCTGAAAAAGTTGTATGGCGAAGATTACGACAGTGCATCGCGCGATCTGGCTGGTTGGTTTCGTGCAAAGAAGGCAACCCCTTCATTTGGTCATCGCCGGTTCCGCTACATTGACAGCCGTGGCGCATATAAGGAAGATGACCCCACCGCGCCGGGCGGGCGGCGTTTTGAGTTGAAGAACCCCTTGACTGGCGAAACCATCCCGCTGCGTCCAAATAGAGGCTGGGCTTTTGACCAAGTTGCCTTCAATGCGCTTGTGAAGGATGGCAGGATTAGCTTTATCACTTCAACCTCGATAATGGTTCGTCGCTATCTTCACGAGACAGATTACGCAACACCGCAAAGCGTATTTTATCAGCCAACTCGCTCTGGTTCGGAGAGACTTGAAGGCATATTGGGCAAAGGTGCTTTTGATTTTCCCAAAGATGAAGTGGTGTTGGAAGATCTTATTCAAATGGCGACAGATGATAACTCTATCATCTTGGACTCGTTTGCTGGCTCGGGCACAACAGGGCATGCGGTCTTGAACCTCAACAATGAAACACAGGGGAATAGGCGTTTCATCCTTATTGAGATGGAGGAGCGGATTGCCCAAAGCACCACAGCACGGCGGTTAGAAGCCGTGATCAGTGGCTATGACAAGAAGGACGACCCTGAAAAGAGAGTGGAAGGACTTGGCGGGGGATTCCGCTTCTGCCGCCTTGGTGTTCCGCTTTTCAACGAGTTCGGCGACATTGACGGCGAAGTGTCTTTCCCTGATCTTGCCGCCCATGTGTTTTTTGCCGAAACCGGCGCACCCATCCCGACCAAGGCTCAGGTGGGCAACACCTACCTTGGTAAGCATGGCGAAAAGGTCGTCTATCTGCTTTACACGCAAGGGTTGGAAGGCACCCCGCGCGAGGCGCTTGGCAATGTGCTGACCCCCGACGCGCTGGTGGCGCTGCCACCGCCACCCGAGGGCTTTGAAGGCATCCGCGTGGTCTATGCCGAGGGCGCAACCGTCTCCCCCGACCGGCTGAAAGCCGAGGGCGTGGTGTTCAAACAGATCCCTTACCAGATCGCGGGGGTTTGAGATGGCAGCCATCAACTTTGAACTGAAAAACTACCAAGACCTTGCTCTTAATCGGTTCGGCACCTTTCTGCGCGACAGTACAACCTTGGGCGCGGAAGTGGCCTTCATGAAGGCCACCAAGTTCCCCTATCGCCAAGCCCCGGCTGTTGCCGAGGGCACCCCCTTTGTCTGCCTTCGCGTACCCACAGGGGGCGGCAAGACCTTGATGGCCGCGCATTCCATCGGCATTGCTGCGCGCGATTACCTTCAAACCACAAACCCTATGGTGTTGTGGCTGGTGCCATCGACGGCGATCCTGGACCAAACCATCGCCGCGTTGAAGGATGAGGGCCACCACTACCGCGCGGCCTTGCTTCAATCCTTTAACCGCAACTTTGCGGTGATGACCAAGGCCGAGGCGCTGGCAATGTCCAAGGCCGACGCGACGGGCGGGGCCGTGGTGATCGTCTCCACCATCCAATCCTTCCGCCGAGAAGATGAAAGCGGCAACGAGAACCCCGAGGGCTTGAAGGTCTATGACGACGCAGGGGTCTTGATGGACCACTTCGCCAACCTGACCGACGACCAGATCGCCCCGCTCGACAAAATCGAGGGCGGTTCGCGCCCGGTCTATTCGCTGGCAAACCTGCTGAAACTTCACCGACCCATGGTGATTGTGGATGAAGCCCACAACAGCCGCACCGAACTTTCGTTCCGCACCTTGGCACGGTTCAACCCTTCGCTGATCCTTGAACTGACCGCCACGCCGCAGACCGAACACAAGCCGGAACGCGACAAGCATGCGTCAAACATCCTCTATTCCGTCTCTGCCGCCGAGTTGAAGGCCGAGCAGATGATCAAGATGCCCATCCGCCTGACGACAGACGCGGAATGGGTCAAGACCATCGGGGGGGCGCTGGATTGCCAGAAGGCGTTGGAAGAGGCAGCCAACGCCGAGAAGGTCGAAACGGGCGAATACATCCGCCCCATCATCCTGTTTCAAGCCCAAGCCGCGTCCAAGGATGACCCGACACGCATCACTTGGGATAAGATGGAAGCATATTTGCGCGATGACCAACGCATCCCCAAGGACCAGATCGCGGTTCATACCGGGCCGCGCAAAGACCTTGACGGCATTCCCGACATACGCAGCGATAAATGCCCGGTCCGATACATCATCACCGTGTCGAAGTTGAAGGAAGGGTGGGACTGTCCCTTTGCCTACATCCTCTGTTCGGTGGCCGATCAGGTATCGGCCACGGCAGTTGAGCAAATCCTTGGCCGCGTCTTGCGGATGCCTCGGGCGCAGCGCAAGCGGCGTGATGCCTTGAACCAGTCTTATGCCTTCATCGTGTCGCGCAGTTTCGACACGACCGCGCAGCAGTTGCGCGACGGTCTGGTGGAGGGCGCAGGCTTCAACCCCATGGAAGCGGCGCAGATCATCGCCCCGCAGCAGAACCTTGGCTTTGCCGATGCCCAAGAACCGTATAAATCCGACCCGCTACCTGCCGAGACCGCAGCCCCCGAGGTGATCGAAGCGGTGATCGACCGCTTGCCGCCATCGGTCAAGACGCGCCTGTCCTTCGATACCGAGACGCGGACGCTGACTTACAAGGGGCCGATGACGCGGGAAGGCCGCAACCTCATCCACTTGGCTTTCGCCGCTATACCGAATGTCGCCAAGACCATCGACCGGCTCTATGCGAAGTCAAACCAGTTCCAGACTTCGGCAGCCGATGAAGACGACAAGCCGCCCTTCATCGTGCCGCTGCTTGGCTTCCGCAAGCAGGGCGAACTTCAACTGTTCTCGCAGGAGCATTTCCTTGATTTGCCATGGCGATTGGACGAGTGCGACCCGGCGGCAATCTTGGAACGGTTCCGCCTACCCGACACCGCGCGCACGGGCGAGATTGATGTCGGGGCGCAGGGGGCGATTGAGATTGGCTTCCCCAAGAAGGTTCAGGGCGACCTTGCCTTGGTCATCCGCGAACCGGCATGGAATAGCGTCGCTAAACTTGCCAACTGGATCGACTCCGGCATCGTCCATCCTGACATCACCAAGCCAAGTGCCGTGGTGTTCATCACGAAGGCCATCGACGCGCTGATCGCCGCAGGCCACGACATCCCGGTTCTCGCACGGCACAAGTACGACTTGCGCAAGGCCATCGGGACGCTGATCGGCGACCTGCGCGGTGAGCGGGAGGTTGGGCAATACAAGGCCCTCTTCGCCGCCAACACCGCCGACTTTGCCGTCAGCGCCGACCTGTCCATCATCTTTGACGAGCAGACCTACGCCCCCAATCAGCCCTATTCCGGGGCCACAAGGTTTGCCAAGCATTACACCCGCCTTGTCGGCGACCTTCTCCCCAGCGGTGAGGAGTTCGATTGTGCCGTCCATCTCGACCGGCTCGACAAGGTTCGCTACTGGATTCGGAACGTTGATCGGAAGAAATCGTCCTTCTGGCTCCAACTCCCGCACGACAAGTTTTACCCTGATTTTGTGGCGATGCTTACGGACGGGCGCATCCTTGTCGTTGAATACAAGGGGGGGCACCTCTACGAGGCGGAAGCCACCAAGCGGCAGATTGGCAATGTCTGGGCCGAGGCCAGCGGCGAGAAGTGCCTTTTCTGTATGCCGACCAACCGGGACTATGCCCTGATCGACAGGACGATTGGCTGATACCACCGTAGTCTTTGGCTCCTTGATTTTGGCAGAGGTCTTGGCCTTTGGTTTCGCCGGGGCGGCAGCCTTGCGCTTGCGCCACTCCACTGGGTCATACTCGAAGGGGGCAGGCTCCACGGAGGAATCGCGAGCGAGTCCAAGTGTCGCTAAATCGTTCCCTGCTGTGATCCACACAGCCGCGTGTGTGGCGAGCGTGCGCTCATATTTTTTGTGCTTTTTGCGCGCGGCGGAATACAAAGGAAACTGCGGTGCCTCATTGTTGAGGGCATACTCGACCCGCGCCTTGGCTACCTCGAAATATTCTGGGTCGCGCTCAATGCCAATATAGTTGAAGCCGCTCCAAATGGCTGCCAAACCACCTGACCCGCTACCCATAAATGGGTCGAGGATTGTGTCGCCGGGGTTAGCCAGCAGCAGTGAAAGGTGAGACAGCAGCCCAGCAGGCTTGACGCAAGGATGGAAGTTTCTTTGCATCGACTCCTTTACCAGTGATCGGTCGCTTTCGTCCCTTTCGATCACAAGGCGTTCCGGGAAATGCTCAACACCGAGATTGCGCTCGGTCGGAGTCGGTTTGTTGTGCTTCAAGATTGAAGTCGTCATCGTGATCGTGCCGTCTCCCATCGTGTCCACAATGCGCAGGCCGCAGTTGCCGAACTTCTCCCGGTGCGCAGTCATTGTGCTGGCAGCAATCGGCTTCATCACAAGGATCATGTCTTCGTGGGCGGGCTTCACCCGTGCGTGGTGGGTTTCGCTGATGCGCTGGCAGGCCGGTGTGCCGTTCGGGTACATCCAAGCCATCCGACCGCAAAGAATGAAGCCAATCTTTTCAAGTTGTACTGTCAGCCAATGCGAAGTCTTTGGTGATCCGAACGCCAGTAGGTAGCCGCCCGGTTTGAGCACCCGAAAGCACTCTCTCCAAATCGCGTCATCAGGCAATGCGTCGTCCCAATCCTTGCGCCCGTACTCAATGCCAAAGGGCGGGTCGCAGATCACTGCCGAAACGCTGTTTGTCAGAATGGATTTCAGCACCTTCGCGCTGTCCCCACACTTCAAGACAGCAGTGGGGCCAAAGGCAGTTTTTGCGGGCAGGGCGGATGTGAAGTCGGGGAAGTTGGCAGGGCAGTTCATGGTCGGTCCTTTTCTGTTTGGACCGATCAGGTGGGGAGATTCGGAGAGCCGCCCAGTGCGTTTGGGCCGTTTTATTGATGCTATTTTCTCAACTATTGGTTTCCAGAAATGACTACTATTCGCGTCAGTTCAAATCGAAATCCGAAGCCGATTTACGCGATTTTTCGGATGGATTTTGGCAGTAGCGAATACCGTTGGATCGTGCCAAAAGTTCGCGTTAGTCCAAATCCTGTCCCCGCAACCAAATTCTTTCTATATAACAAACGGTTGGAATCCGACAAAAACACTTGTGTATAGCACTCGCCGTTTTACCTCAACGCCACCTCAACGTTTGACGAGTCCCCTGAAACCGAGGGGGCTTTTTGCGTTTGGTACCGAGAAAAGTCTTGTGGCATCATCGCCTGATGATCGAGTTTCGCACCCTTCCTGACCATCCCGACTTCGTGCCTTCGCCTCGGTTTGATCGGGATCGGCGCTTGCTGTAGCGTTGGCTGAAAACCTCGAGTTCCGATCGCCCCATGCCTAACACCAAGCCCCCGCGAAACCTGACCCCGGTACTCTGCCAGCGGCTGCAGCACGAGATGCTGAGGGCCTGCCAAGAGGTAGCCGCCGGTCATGGTCTTGTAATCGAGGCCCAGGACATCACTGGCGTGGACCTGCGATGGGGCTTCGATGCCGCCTTCCGCGTGTCCATTCCTCTGCCAGATGGTACCGCCCTCGACCCGGAAAGGCTGCGCTTTTAGGCGCTGGCCGAGGCTTTCGGATTGTCACCCGCCGATTACGGCCGCCAGTTCAGCACGGGGCGCGAACTGTTCAAGATCGTGGGCATCGATCCCCGCCGCCCCAAGTACCCGGTTTCGGCCGAACGCATACCGGACGGGCAGGGGTTCAAGTTCACTGCCGACCAAGTGGCTCTGTTGTTGCAGAAAGGGATGAGGGACGTAACGCCAAAGGGACAGTGATGACGTGCTCGGCCCATTGCCGTCTGTCGACATATTCCACGACTGCGTCTGCTTTGCAGACTGGCATCAAAAAACCGTTGATCGCGCCGCCACTGCCACAATTGCAGAAATCCATGCGTCCATGCGCAGATACTTTAAGTCGATCGTGTTTCGCCTGACGCATACGCGACTGCTCAGCCTTGCTTTACGGCGGCCCCGACAAGTGGATCGATCCGTTCACCTTGCGCGGCGCCAATCTCGCATTGTGTCATTGAATTCAGTTGCTTTGCCCGTGCCCACGAAAAAAAATTGCCAAAGCGGGGAACTCTACTACTATCCGACCGTGAGGCGTCAAGGGATTTCTTATACAATGTGCATGACCTGTTGTGAGGCTATCGAGCACGGCACAGCCCCGATCAACCCCTGTCTGTGCGGCGCGCCGGAAACTCAGGCCGCAATGCAGCGGATCGAAGCAGACCTAAACCGACGTCAATTCTTGGGCGGAAGTGCTGCGGTGCTTGGCATGTTTGCAGGATTTGGCCTCGCACCGCGTGAACTGCGCGCGCAGACGCCCAGTCGGCCCGTTGTGCTGACCAACCTTCGGTTTTTCGATGGAACCACGCTGTCGATGCAAACCGGCCGCGACATCGTGGTCGAAGGGGGCCGCATCACCGGCCTGCCTGCCACGGGAACCGGCCCGACAGAGGCCGAGATCATCGATTGTGGCGGCCGCGCGGTGACGCCCGGCCTGATCGACTGCCATTGGCACGCGACGCTGGCCAGTGTAAGCCAACTTGCAGCTCTGACGCAGGACATCGCGTTTGTGCACCTCGTCGCGGGGCAAGAGGCGGGGGCCACGCTGATGCGCGGCTTTACCACGGTGCGCGATACCGGCGGCCCGGTGTTTGGCCTGAAGCTTGCCATCGACAACGGTGTGGTCACCGGCCCTCGCGTCTTTCCATCGGGCGCGATGATTTCGCAAACCTCGGGTCATGGCGATTTCCGGTTGCTGAATACCCTGCCGCGAATGCCGGGCAGCGAAGCTGATTATACAGAACGGACAGGCGTGGCAGCGATTGCCGATGGCGCGGATGAAGTCTTGCGCCGCACGCGCGAGCAGCTGATGAAAGGTGCCAGCCAGATCAAGATCATGGCGGGCGGTGGTGTCACCTCGCTTTATGATCCGCTGGACGCCAGCCAATATCTCCAGGAAGAAATGGAAGCTGCTGTTCGGGCCGCCGCGGATTGGGGCACATATGTCTGTGCGCATGTCTATACGCCCGCAGGCATCCAGCGTGCGCTGCGCGCAGGTGTGAAATCCATTGAACACGGACAGTTGGCCGATCTGGAAACCGCACGGATGATGCGCGACGAAGGGGCATGGTGGTCAATCCAACCCTTCCTGCAGGATGAAGACTCCAATCCGCGCAGCAACCCGCAACAACAGCAAAAAGCAGATGAAGTGGCCCAAGGCACCGTGCGCGCCTTTGAAATGGGCCGAGCCGAAGGCGTCAACATGGCCTTTGGCACCGATGTGTTGATGAACCCCGGCGGGTCACGCAGCCAGGGGCGTCAATTGGCCAAACTGGCCCGGTTCATGTCGCCGCTGGAGGCTCTGAGCATGGCGACTGGCAAGGCGGGCGAATTGCTTGCCCTCTCCGGCCCGCGTGACCCATATCAAGGCCGGCTTGGTGTGATTGCCGAAGGCGCGCATGCTGATATTCTTGTCTGGGACGGCGACCCTGAAACCGATCTTGCCTTCCTCGATAATCCATCGACAACCCTGCGGCTCGTCATGAAGGGCGGGCGTGTGTTCAAGGAGACCCTGCAAT
Source organism: Pseudotabrizicola formosa (assembly GCF_002900965.1). Taxonomy (GTDB): domain Bacteria; phylum Pseudomonadota; class Alphaproteobacteria; order Rhodobacterales; family Rhodobacteraceae; genus Pseudotabrizicola; species Pseudotabrizicola formosa. The sequence continues at coordinate 16,848 of NZ_PJOM01000009.1, forward strand.
GACCTGCCTGCCAAAATCCCCCATTGTGGCCCTTGTCGCCTCCGCAGCGCTTGCATGCACCGCGGCCCTGTCACCAACCGCTGCCGCGGCGCAGGATTGGTCTGGGCAGGTCACGCTTTACGGCTGGGGCGCCGGCGTTACGGGCGATGTCACGCCCTTCACCGGAGGCCCAAAGCTTTCTTTTGAAAAATCCTTGTCCGAAGTTCTCGAAGATTTGGATGCCGCCTTTTTCGCCACCGCCCTCGCGCGGCGTGGTGATCTGGTGCTGTTTGGCGACCTGACCTATTCTTCTTCCTCGCGCTCGGGCACCGTGCCCCCAGGCCTTCCCGCCTCGGGTGAGGTGACGATGCGTTCCCTCACCCTTGCCGCCGGAAAGCGGTTTGACGCAGGTAATGGCACCACGGTTGATCTTTTGGGCGGCCTGCGCGCATGGAAAGTGGACGGCGCAGTGAGTCTTCAGCCAGTGCTGAGCGTGTCGCCATCCAAGTCGTTTGTCGATCCGATCGTGGGTGTGCGCGTGAACACACAACTGTCAGACCGCTGGTCGGTGCTGAGCTATGCCGATCTGGGGGGCTTTGGCGTCGGGTCTGATCTGACGTGGCAGGCGGCGGTGACCGGTAATTACCGTGCGCGCGACAACATGTATCTGTCGGTTGGCTGGCGCCATCTGGCTGTCGATTATTCCGACGGCGGAACTGTGTTCGATGGGGCCATGAGCGGCCCGCTTGTTGGCCTGACCTTCCAGTTCTGAGCCCACGACTGTCAGGCATGATGGCCCCTTGCACCTTAGCTGGGGGCCAGCAGATCAGACCCTACCGCGGGATCAGGTCGGCCAGATGCGCAATCAAACGCGCCTCGATCTCGGGCGTCCATCCATCAGGGTCCAAGGTCGCGGCCCAAGCGGGGATGTAATGGCGGGCGATGTAGTCATGCCCATAGCCAAACGTCCCCAAGGCCACCGCCATATCCAACCCAACCTGTAACAGCGTCACCACCGGAATCCAGCGCATCTGGGGTGACAGATCCGGCGCGCGTTCGCCTGTCAGCCAATCGGGCCGCGCCCAAGCAAGCGACCAGTCAAAAAACACGATCGGGTCGCTGCCATATTGCAGGAACACAAACCGCATAGGCCCCCAGTCTGCGTCAAACCGCTCCAGCCCGCCCGTCTGGTCCAGGCTGCGGATCAGCGACCCATTGCCAAAGGCCGGACGCCATGCCGGACTGTCGGGCCGCCTGCGCGTCTGCACCATCTGCCAGAACTCGCTCAGATACGGCGATCCCGCCCACAGCGCACCTTGGATCGGATGGGCATAAAGATCCAGAAACGGAAGCGTTTCCTGCGACAGGAACGCCCCAAGGCTCAGCCCATGCAGGTAAAGCCGGGGGCGTGACGCCGCTGGCAGCGTCACCCAATGGCGATAGACCCGGTCAAACAGCGCCTGCGCCTCGGCCACGCCTTGCGTAGGGTCCACCACCACCGACACCGGGCTTGGCAGATAGGAATATTGCACCGACACAGTGGCCACATCGCCCTTGGCGATATAGTCCAGCGTGTCCATGCCGCCGGGATCAAGCCACCCTGACCCGGTGGGCATGGCAATCACCAGCACCGACCGGTCAAACCCGCCCAGACGCATCAGCTCGTCAAAGGCAAGCGCGGCCCGCGCCTCGGGCGTCTCGGCGGCGTTCAGGCCCACATAGACCCGGATCGGCTGCGGGGTGGCCTCGCCCCAGAACGCAGAGATATCCGCAGCGCTTGGCCCGGACCCCACAAAACTGCGCCCCCAGCGACCCATTTCCTGCCAATCCACCGCCGATCCCGGCCCACCGCTCACCAAGGCCAAGGTCGGCGCGGCACTGTCGGGCGGGATCAACCCATCCGCGACCCGCGCGCCCGAGTCCACCGCACGCAACACGGCGCGCAAGGCGATCCCGTCGATCACCGCCGCAAAAATCACCGCAGCCGCCACAGGCCCGGTGATCTGCGCCAATCTTGGCCCCATCAACCGTCGGCTCAGGCGCTGCCAGCGGTCTGACAGCAGCAAGAACACCCGCCCAATCAACAGCAGCACCGCAAAAACCGCCACCGCAATCAGCGCCGTCATCACCGGCGCAGACGCGTCCACCGGCGGCAGGCGCCAAGCACGCTTGACCGTGTCCTGCCACGCGGCACCCTGCCACAGCGCCCACGCCGCCACAGAGGCCGCCGCAAAAAGCGCCAGCCCGCGCGCCAGCAGCGATGGCGCGGCTGGCGGCACCTGCCGCAACCAGACCACAGCCTGCACACAGACAACCCACATTAGATAGCCAATCCCCGCGACAATCCCGCCCAGCCCCCCTTGCAGTTCCGGCGCCCGCGGCACCATCGACGGCGTCATCGACAGCCCAAAAAAGACAGCCCCGACGAGCAGACCCGGCGCTGAAAGCGGCGCGGTAATTGTTGGAAGTCGGGAGAGAGATAGGACCTTCAAAGCGAGCAATGATCCCTGATTATTTTTGTTCAACCATACCACAGCCCAAACGAGGTTCGGTGCGGCCATAAGGCTCCATGAACGTAAAGGTCCTACGATCAATCCCTTCGTCAAGTGACTTCCGTCGCAAACCCTTGTAAAAAGGGACAGCAAACAATAACTTTGGCTCAAAACAAAGAGCAGCCAGCAGCACGGTTGTAAGACGCGCTTCACCGGAGACCAGGCTATTCTGCGGAGATTTCAAATACTGGAACCCATTCGGGGCAACATGGTGGCTCACCTTGCAGCGTTCTATGAGCAGAAAAAGCAGAATGCAGCTTGCTTGGAACCATTGTGGAATTATTGGACAGATGTGCTAAACGTTCAGGCGAGCAAAAGCTCGTCATCAACGCATTGGGGATTTTGCAGCGTCATTTTCCGGGCAATATAATGTGTTAGCGCGATACAAAGCGGACATAATCTGAAAAACCAATGAACGTCAGCTACCGCCCTTACCGACACGCCCGCGCTTGGTCGCGCATTACTGCGTAATCGTTCAGCATGATAACCACAACTGCGCCCTCCGGCAAAGTCTCGAGCTCCTTGGCGGCCCTGTCCTGGTCGTCGGCGCTGTATTCTACCACAGGTGGGCAGGGAACTAGGGCTTTAAAACTGTCCGTCCCGCAGCCGGTCAGCCAGAGCATCACGATTAGCGGGACGACGGCTGGCAGCGTCCAGCATCTTGCGTTGAATTTCATGGGTCCTCTCCGATGTTGAATGGCGCTCCGCCAGCCGCCCGGCGCGTTCACCTGCGCGGCGGAGGTTCAGCAGGAATAGGGCGGCGGTGATTGCGGACAGCAAGATGCCCAGACCTTTGCGCGCCGGGCAGCTGCCAAGCATAGCTTTGATCAAGCCGATCACCGCTGGCCCCTCTTCCAGTCGTCGACTCTCGCATGGATCGTGACCGCGATGCCAATCAGCGCCACGGCGATGAACACCCATCGCAGGCTGTCGAGATAGGGCACCAAGGGCAGGATGGCCGACTGGGTTTCCGCCAGGACTTCCTGTGCAACCTCGACACCTGCGGCGCCGACAGTGGCGATGCCTGCCGCCCCGCCACCTTTCAGGGTGCGGCTTTCGGCCAGTACCTCGCGGGCAGGGGTGACCTCCGGCAGGAAGGGCGTGGCACGAACCTGGAAGGGGTCGCCCCAGCTGCGTGCCGGTCCCAGATCGATGTGCATGAAGCCTGAGCGAGGGTAGGTGCCGAAGCCGAGGAACCCCACAGCACGGGCGGCCGCGGCGAAGGCTGCTGGGTGATGGTTTGACATGGCGATATCGAACGCCGTGCCCAGCACGTGTTTCGAGGCTGGCGCCCCGCCAACGGCACGGTTGTGGCTGGGGCTGCGATAACCAGAGCGGACGATCAGCGGCTTTCCGAGCCGGTCGCGCAGCGTTTGCAGCTTGTCCATGGCCTCGGTGTTGATCGTGATCGCGCCAGTCCCGCGGCAGGCGATCTCGGCCGGGGAGAAGCTGGGCCAGCGCCAGACGCTTTCGGGCACGTCGCGGAAATGGGCATAGGTCAGAGTCGGCATTTTGGGTCTCCATAAATGCAACAACCCGCCTCCGGGGCGGGTTGGGTACAATTTCAGGGATTGTTTTGGGCTTGCGTCAGTCGATGCGGCCGCGCTGGAAGGCTTCGAACATCAGATCGCGCATGTCGCGGATGTCGGTCTCGATGCGGCCCAGGCGCTCAGCGTCGGTCCGGCGATCCTCGCCGCGCTGCCGGTCGATCCGATCGCGCTCCAGCACCAGTTCACGGTCGAGCCGCACCAGCATGGCCTCGTTGGTAAAGGCTTTGCGCGCTACGGTGCCTGCCAAAGCAAGACAGCCACCAATCAGGGCGGTGATGGCCGCCGCAAGGCCATGGTCGCGGAAGGCCTGCGCCATGGCGTCGAAGAGGGTTGGTTTATCGGTCATGTTGGCTCTTGCTTGTGTGACGGATGGCGGAATTGGGGAATTGGTCAGACTGCGGCGAAGCCGATCCAGATCGCGTCGATCTCGGCGTCGCTCTTGTCTGCGGCGGCGGCTATCATCGCGGTCATCGGATCGAGGCGATAGGCCATCTGGAAGGCGGCAAAGGTGACGCGGGCGTCGGTCTGGTCGGGTTCCGGGAGAGCCGCAAACAGCGCCTCGAGGGCCGCGGGCACCACGCCGGTTGCGGCAGCGGCGATGGCCTCGGCGGCGGTGATCATCCCCAGCCGATGGAGGGCGATGAATACCTGCCGGCGGGTCAGGGGCGGGATTGCGGCCCGGATGTCGTCGGGGCTCGGTGCCGGAACCGGCGCTGGCACGAAGGGCTGGATGTCTGGTCGCGCGGAGGTCTCGGACCAGAGGGCATGGCTCGGCTCTACGATGACAACATGGCCGGTGGTGTCGTTCAGGGCGAGGATGGTGCGCGTGGCGTTGCGCCATTCAGCTTGCATGGGTCAAAATCCTATGAGGGAGCGTTGGTTCGCGAGATAGCGGACGTTTCGGATGAGGGATCGGCCGATGAAGGTGTCGCTACTCTGGCTCCGGCCCGTTGCACCTAGTCGAATGCAAAGCGTCTCACCCGGGGAGAGGGTCACATCGAGGCTGCGGCTGGTCCAGGTTGTGAGGGAGGTCGTCCATTCCTGCAGCACCACCCCATCGCGGAGCACCGCGGCATATTGCGTGGCGCTTTCACCGCTACGGGCATGGTCGAAGGCCACACGGAAAGCGCAGCCTCGCGTGGCCGTCAGACCGGTCTGGCCATAGAGCGTCTCGTAGATCGTGCCGCCACCCTCTTTTGAAAGACTGATCTCCAGGCTGGCGCTCCCCCCGGAGCAATGCTTGAGGACCACCGTGTCAGCAGCAACCGTGGGCGCCATGGCATCGGCATTCAGGTTCGAGACCGCAGCCACCAGCGCGGTGATGGCCTGCGCCACCCGCAGGGGTGTCATCAGCGTGGCGTTGTCGGTGCCCGCCTGCGCCTGCGCCAAACTGGCGAGACCCAACGTCGCCCCAGCGCCAAGCCCGAGGGCTGTGCGCTGTGCCGCCACCGTTGTTGCCGCGATCAGCGCCCGCCCGACCGGGGATGTGCCAAGCAGCTCAAAGCCGCCCGAAGCCAGCGTGCCGATCGCAAGCCAGCCATTGTTCAGGGCATTGCGGACTCTCAGAACCGGGCTTGCGCCCGATGCGTCGACCCAGATTTGCCCGGCCCTGGTTGTCGTGGGCGCCGTGGCACCGTAAGCGCAGGACTGCAGGGCGGCGAGGATAAGGTTCAGCTCGGCGCGGAATTGCGCGCCGGACTGGTTGGCGAGACTGTAATCGACCATCAGGACACCTCTTCTGCATGGATGCGGAGCTTGGAGAGAAGAACGTTGTAATCAGGGCTGGCCGAGCTCAGCCGGGCGCGCAGCTGTACCGCGCGTGACGTTGCCCCCTGCACCTAATCCAGTTTGAGATAGACTCTGGCCTAACCGAGAGGACCAGAGATGAAGCGCAGCAGGTTTACCGAAGATCAGATCATCGGCATTCTGAAGGAGCATGAGGCCGGGATTTCCGTCGCCGATCTGTGCCGCAAGCACGGCGTCAGCGATGCGACCGTCTACAAGTGGAAGGCCAAGTATGGCGGCATGGAGGTCAGCGAGGCCAAGCGCCTGAAGGGTCTTGAGGACGAGAACGCGCGTCTGAAGCGGTTGCTGGCGGATGCGATGCTCGACAATGCCGCGTTGAAGGATCTCCTGGGAAAAAAGTGGTGACGCCCGCCGCGAAGCGGCAAGCGGTCGCGCATCTGGTGGCAGGTCACGGGATGAGCGAGCGGCGGGCGTGCCGGGTGATCGGCTGTTGTCGGATGACCATGCGATACGAGGCTATCCGCCAGGATGACCCCGTGCTGCGGGAGCGGCTGAAAGAACTGGCCAAGCTCCGGCGCCGGTTCGGCTACCCACTGGCCGGTAGGCGATTGCTTGCAATCGCCGTAAGGCGGCGGCTGCATGTGTTCCTGCGGCGCGAAGGCCATGAGGTCAATCACAAGCGCCTGTTCCGCATCTACCGCGAGGAGCAGCTGC